>CAVZKR010000001.1:0-62727 GCA_963775935.1 uncultured Chloroflexia bacterium
AAGCGCCGCCATAAGCAATCGGCTGAATATAGAATCCCAAATCCCGAATAGGATAGCCATATTTAGCGGCTATCACACTCACGGTGTTAAAGAATCCTGGCGTTTCATTTAGTTTTGTAAGGAAGAAAAGATCTTCGCTAGAACCTTTGTAGGCAAATTTCCAGTAGATTTTTCCCTTAGGCCAAGCGGTACGCAGCATATCCGGTAATTGTCTTTCAAGCCCGGGCAGACCGGGTAGTGAGGTGGGCAGACTTGCGATGGATAATTCAGCAGCAACCTCTTGGAGAGCCTCTTCCTCGTACTCAATTTTCGCCTCCGGAAGCCTCTTACCACCACCTAAAATCAAAATCAACGTCCAGGGGCGAAGGCTTCCTTGAGGGTATCGAAGTCGCTGTTCCATTTTCGAGCAAGCATAGCCGCCAGGTTGAACTTATTCAGTATCAAGCATTCCTCACCTACCATACGCCGTTGTAATTTATACGTAAAATTAACAGCATCGGCGAGATTATTGAATGGAATGCAAAAAGTTTTATTAATTTTGGGTCGGTATTCTATTTTGCACTGCACCCAAGTCGCCACACCTAGTGTGCCCTGAGCACCCTGGAACAAGCGGTTCCACATAAAGTCACCTGGACCAGAAGGGTTAACTCCTTGGGCTAGACTTTTATCAGGAAATCCCGGAACGCAAGCTGAGCCGGTTCTAAACAGCTCTCCATCCGGTAAAACCATTTCCATAGTAACCAGGGTATCCGTATATTCAAATTTAGGAATGAGCGTAGGTTCTCTATCAAGATGGCTCGCTAAAGCGGATTTCAATGGATGAGGAAATAGCGGCACCATTGCCATTAAGTCGTGCTTCTGCAATTCTAATTGTAATTCGCTCCAGGTTACACCAGGCTCAATCCTTACCATTCTGTTACGGTCGTCAATAGCCAAGATCTTGTTCATCCGCTTTAAGTCCAAGACTATTCCAGCTTGGACCGGGATGGTATTACCGTAGAAGTGAACTCCGGAACTACATGGTGTCACGGGCAACCTTTTTTCATTCGCCAGTCTAACGAGCCTTTGTACTTCTTCGGCATTTTTTGGCAAAACTACGTAGCTGGGCATGCTTGGTGAACTCAGACTATAATCCTTAGCATATGGTCTGAGCCTATCCGCATCATCAAAAACGTTTCCATCACCTGCAATTTTTACTAATTCTTCTTTGATTGACATAGCTCCTCACCTCTTTAGCTTTTTAAATTTGGTTACCAAAATCATATGCTGACAAACCAGGCATCGGGCGCAGTTTGTCAGCTAAATATCTCCCCTTTCCAGGTCTTTCTTCATAAGGTGGATAAGTTCAATATAGAAATAACGGAGGTATCGCTTCGCCGAGTCAGCCGGCCAGTCGTAAAAGCCATTACCACTCTTCATATCAAGTTCTCCTCGCTCCACTTGTTCCTTGAAAGAGCTCCACGGTTTCTCACCCTGCGCTTTGGAGGCATTATAAAAGAAATCCAATCCTATCATATCGTAGCGAAGGAAGATTGCGGTGAAAGGCAGACGCCGGCCAAATCCAAACCGAATCAAATCATCGACAACCTTGGGATCGCAGCCTCTTTCTTCAACCATTTTACGGGCGATTTCCTCCATAGGGTTTTGCAGGGTATTACCCCACCCCGCCGGTCTGGTCGGTAGTTCAAGTTTCTGGAGGACTACTCTTTTGTTCATGCTTCGTAAAAGCTTCGCAATTTGTTCCAGAATTGCCGGATCGGTCCTTTTCCCACCGATGACCTCTACCAGAGGAATGAATGGCGCCGGATGCCAGTAGTGCGTTATTAATATTCGCTCCGGGTGATTATTAACCTTGGCGGCACAGTCTTCAACTCTCATCGCGGATGAGTTGGTAGCAAGAGTCACATCCGGAGGGCAAAGAGCATCGAGTTGAGCAAAAACCTGCTGCTTTAAAGCTAAGTTTTCTGGGACTGCTTCTACTACATGGTGGGCATCATTTACAGCATCAGTCATATCTGTAGTTGTCCTGATTTGGCCGAGCGCCGCTTTTGCCTCATAGCAGTTATTAATTCCGTCTCTACCATTAAATCAGGGTCTTCACGAATAGTCTGCATAGAATGCTGGAGAGCCTCGGTCTTGGTATCTTGCAGACAGACATAATAACCAAACCGAGCAAACTCCAGTCCGATACCGCTGCCCATCTGCCCTGAACCGACGATGGCAACTCGCTTGATTTTTCTTTCACACATATTAATTAATCCAAAGTAAAGGCTTTATACTAATGAAAAGCAGATGATTAACTTTAGGTTATATTCGGTGGCCTCTTTTCACGGAAGGCTCTTACAGCGTTCTTGAAATCTTCGGTTGATACACAGATAGCATTGGCCCTTGCCTCGTTTTCCAACGCGGATCTCAAACCCTCACCCCACGATTGATAGAGAGATATCTTCGTCAGACCGATAGCTATGGAGGGACCTTTAGCCAGGTGTATAGCAAGTTCTCTGGTAGCACTTAATAATTTGTCCTTAGGTGTTACAAGATTAACCAACCCCATTCTTTCGGCTTCTTTGGCGTCAATGACTTTTCCCAGGAAAAGCAGTTCGCAGGCCTTAGCTATCCCTACTATACGCGGCAGGATAAAAGTGAGTCCCACTTCAGGATGAAGTCCAAGCCTGACAAAGCCGAAGCCAAAAGTCGCGTCTTCTGAAGCTATTATTATATCGCTGGATAAACAGAAGCCCAGACCTGCCCCAATTGCCGGGCCATTCACCATAGCAATCACTGGCTTGGGTATTTTCCTCAAGTCAAGCATATGCTTTTCCTGGGAAGCTATTTCTTGTCTCATTTTCATAGCCTCCGGCATATTCACCTGAGATGGCGCATCTCCGGTAAAATCATTGCCAGAGCAAAAAGCACTTCCCGCACCAGTAATAATCAGGACTTTTACCCCCGGGTCTCCTGCAGCATCTTCTGTCGCATTGGTAAACTCGCTCAGTAGCTGAGAATTAAATGCATTACGTCTTTGGGGACGATTTAGCGTTATTGTGGCTATCTCATCTGTCTTTTCCAAAATAATTGTTTGATAATCCATAATTCCTTCCTATTACTGTCAGCAGTCGCTTAGGAAACTATTTTGTCATAGAACCAGCACTGATACCACCATCAATATAGATAATCTGACCATTGACGAAACTGGAAGCCTTTGAAGCCAGGAATATAGCAGGTCCAACGATATCGTCCAGTTCAGCCACACGTACTAGTGCATTCTGAGCAACAATTTCCTTGGCTCTAGCAGGGTCTTCAAAAAGTGAGCGCGTTAACTCAGTTTTGATAAGCGAAGGAGCTAGAGCGTTAACATAAATGTTATATTTCCCCCACTCAAGGGCAAGTGTTCTGGTTAGTGAATCTACCGCACCCTTGCTCGGACTATAGGCAGCTGCAAAGGTGGAAACCCCAAATCTACCTCTTATGGAAAAAATATTAATAATCTTACCGCCTTTTTGCTGCATCATGACTTTGCCCACGGCTCTACAGCAAATAAAGGTCCCCATTGCATTCAGTTCCATAATCTGTCGCCAATCGTCAACTGTCATATCCACAGCTGATTTACGAATGGTTGCTCCGGCAGCATTGAACAGTACATCAATGCGCAAAAACACTTTGACAACGCGCTCCACCATGCTGGTTACAGACTTCTCATCTGTAACATTAGAAACTATGGCTAACGCATTTTTGCCTGAACTTCGTATCTCTTCAGCTACCGCTTCGAGTTTTTAGGGTCGCGATTGGTGACCACAATATTAGCGCTACGATTAGCCAAAGCCAGAGCAATAGTACGACCTATACTACCGGTCCCACCGGTGATAATTGCCACTTTCCCGGTTAAGTCAAATAATTCATCCATTTTTGTTTTCCTATTACACATCTCATCCAACAAGAAGTGTTTCATAATTAAAAACTTGGGTGTACCTAATTAAGATAAAATGAATTTGCCATTTACCTCCTTACCAAACTAACTGGGCAGTGTCTATATTGCCCTACCCTCCACCTCTCTGAGTCTATGGCTGCAATACATCTCACTACAATATGGGACATCTGCTGACTTAGCTTTAGTTTTACTCAAGTAATTATTTCCCCTGCCAGTTAGGTTTTCTCTTTTCAACAAAGGCTCTCCCTGCCTCTTTGAAATCTTCAGTAGCGGCGGCACGGTTATGCAATTCTCTTTCTATCCGTAAACCCTCTTCCAAAGGAACGTTATACCCTCTCAACATAGCCTCTTTGGCGGCTCTGACCTGTAAAGGTCCTGCTTGAGAAATTAACTCCGCCCATTGCATTGCGGTTGTCATAAGCTGCTCGGGTGGTACCACTTTATTTACCAGCCCGATGCGATATGCTTCCTGAGCATCTATCTGCTGTCCCATCAGTATTAGTTCTGCCGCTTTAGCACGAGATATAAATCGGGGCAGCCTGAGTACCACCTGCCCCAGGGATAACACCCATATTCACTTCAGGTTGGCCAAACCGTGCGTCTTCCGCCGCTATCCTAAGGTCACAGGTCAGTGTTAGCTCAAAGCCAGCCCCTAAACAATAGCCCTGTATCGCTGCAATGAACGGCTTCCAAATCTGATCCGGACGCACTGTATCATCCAATCCTGTTTGCCTACCTAGTACACCGGACCCACGTTGTTTTATATCTGCTCCTACGCAAAACGCTCTACCAGCCCCACAAATGATAGCGACCCAAAGGGTAGGGGTTATCGCGGAAATCTACTATATAGCTGGTTAATTCTTTGCCTAGTTCAGCATTGATAGCATTAAGTACCTCAGGACGGTTAAGAGTGATAATGGCAATTCTGCCTTCTTGCCTATAGTCAACAGCCATAGCTGTTACCTTCTTGATAACGCTACTAGCTTTTAAGTCATGAATCGTAAAATAAATGCGTGTTTATGATTTCAGCGCACTACTTTTTTGGTTCCAGCCATCTCGGACGCTCCGGCCCATTCCCATTGGGCCATTCGGCCAACCAAAGCCGCCCATCATTATTGTATCTATACCTTCGGCTGAGGCAATACCCTTATCAACAATTGCTTTAGCTTCCTTGACCGCCGCGCCAAAGACGCGTAAACCAGCATGTGCCGTATCTCCGGGTATATCTCTCACACGGACACCGGTCTTGCCGAGCCTATTACACAGTTCTTCGATCGTTTGTATGGTCTCTTCCGAAGTATCGGTAGTCCAGACTATCTCGACTGCCTTCATGACGAAAGCCGGGCTAAACCAGTGCATCCCGATGAACTTATCTTTACGTTGCGTGACTGCTGCGAGGTCGGCTATAGTGAACCTGCCGGTGTTACTGGCTAGTATTGCCTGTTTTTTAACGATTTTATCAAGCTCTGCAAAAACCCTTAACTTTAAGGGTTTGTTTTCAATCTCGCCTGCGTAAGTACCACCAACAGCCTCAATGACTATATCACTGTCTTTCAGGGCTTCTACCTTAGTAGTCAGGACAAGTCTGGCTAGGGCTTCGTCTGCCTTATCCTGGGTTAGCTTGCCACGTTCAATGGCACCCTTAAAACCAAATCTACCATTAATTATGGTATCCATTGCTCTTTTTAAAATCTTACCAGTCAGGTCACGCAAAATCACTTTATACCCAGCAAGCAATGCGGTTTGGGAAATGCCAATTCCCATCACTCCTGCGCCCAATACACCAATTAAGTTTACATCTTCGATTTTCATTCTTTCATTAATTTGGGGTATATAGATATAGCCATTATTACTTAACCTTCTGCGCAAATGTTTACGTTTGTTAAAGGGATAGTTACGCCAAACGCCACCACCTCAGGACGTGGTCCTTTTTCGCTCTCTAGACTCTAGAGCCGATGGATAGAACAAACCTGTATCGATAAATAGCCTACTTTGTAGAATACTTTTTGATTAAGCTGTGGACATCGGCAAGTAAGGCTTTCGCTGGCAATCCTTTAGCTTCCAAAGTTGCCACCCACTCGTCAATTACGGGCTCAGTAGCCTTTATCCACCGCTGATACTCAGAATCTGGTATGTAGTATGGTTCTGGGTTACCGACTTTTTTATCGTAAGCTTTTATCAACTCAATTGCCTTGGCAGCATCTTTGTCATAAATATCGCCAGAAATCTTGGCAAAAGACATACCAGAGAGTTCCTCAAATATCGCCTGGACATCTGGAGGCAGATTATTCCACGCAGCCCAATTCACTGAGAGCCCGTGGGGAGCTAAGCTCCAGCCTCCCGGAAGCATCATACGCCATTTCGTTACCTCGTGCCACTTAAATTGGTAGTACCCATCCCAAGCTACAGACGCGAGATCCACTATTCCCTTGTCTAAGGCGGAATACACATCCTCTATCCCCATAGCAACTGGAACAGACCCCAAAGCTTTGGCCGCTTTAGATTTAACGCCACCTTGCACCCACCACTTCTGGCCTTGAAAATCTTCCAGAGTTTTGACTTGCTTGTTGCGTACGGCAATTGTCTGAGGCGAAGGAGGTAGGAAAGCCAGTACCTTCGTCTCAGCCATTTCTTTCTGAAGAGCAGGATATTTTTCGAAAATCTCCTGTACCACCATGCTGGTAACCAATCCAGATGAAGGAAACAAAAAGGGCAATGTGGTATACTCATTTAAAGGAAAACGATTTGGCATTTCATGAACACCCCAATTGGCCGCGATATCACAGACGCCTTTAATGCACAAGTCATAATGATCTGCCTTGGGACCAAGGACAGCGCCAGGGAAAAATATTATCTCAACTGGCTTGCCGATAGCCTTGGTGCGCTCCTGTATTTGTTTTGCCCAGGGCCCGTATAACTGTACTTGACTTACATTCGTGGCTGATGATCCGTGAGCAAACTTCAGCTTTATGGGTTCCGCAGACGTTGGAGTTGGGGTAGGAGTAGGGGTGGGAGTAGGTTTGGGGGTAGGAGATTGAGCTGGTGCTGCACAGCCCATTAATATACTAATAACCAACATAAGACTCAATATACCTAGCAATACTTTTTTCATATCCACCTCCTGTTACTACTTTTAATTGCTACTTAACTTTGCACCAGAAAAGCATCGCTTCAAAGTTGTTTCGAGTATTATGTTTGTATCAATTTAACAATCAACTTATTGATATCAACATATTAATAGTTGATTATAAACTATATTGATTTATGTGCCATAGTGTATAGAGAATTTACATTTTTATCAATCTATTTGTCAAATCTCATCCATAAGAAATGGTTGATAATTTTTATACTGCTCGCCATTAAGACAGAGGGTTAACTAAGAGAGTAAAATGGCTGGAAGAAAGGTCAGCCATGAAAAGAAGGAAATGGGATCCAAAGACCAAAGTCATGATAGTAGTGGTAGAGGGACTCAAAGGCAAGCCAATATCAGATATTTGTATCGAGCATCAGATAAGCCAGGCACAGTATTACCAGTGGCAGGACCAGTTTCTGGCAAACATGCCCCGTATATTTGCTGATGATAACCGCAGGGAAAAGGCATTGAGCAAAGAGAATGCTCGACTTAAGTAAGAGGATTGTCGGTGACTTGACAGTAGAGTTAAAAAAACCGAAGAGTTGCTCAAATGAAACGGAAAGAATCAGCACTGGTAGCGGAACGGAACTCACCTGTGGTCGAGCGGATAAAAGCAATCAAAGCTGAGCATCCGTTCTGGGGATACCGGCGTATCTGGGCGCATCTGAAGTACATCGACGAGCTTGAGATCAACAAGAAGCGAGTGCTCAGGTTACTGAAGAAGCATGATCTCCTGGTGAAGCCAGATACAAAGCTTAGAGCGATAAGGAGACGTAAAATAGTAATTCGTTACCTCATTGCACACTCGGGCGGTTTGTATAACTATATATGGACTGTGGTCGGAGATCGTCGAGTTTTCACCAGATTGTTGTTATAAGTGTTATAATTCTCGTTGACGCGACAGATTAGGGAAGCTCCGCTTCTCCCCGTCACAGATTAGGCAAGAATTCTTACATAGCGGCAAAGAAGGAGTCGAAATGAATATCTACGTAGGCAACTTATCATTAGAGGCTACTGAGGAAGATATCAGACAGGCATTCCAAGCCTTCGGAAAAGTAACATCTGCCAATGTCATTAAGGACAGGTTGACTGGCGAATCGAGGGGGTTTGGATTTCTGGAGATGCCTGTCAATGTAGAAGCCCAGGCAGCGATGAGTGGCCTGAACGGCAAGGAATTAAAAGGACAAGTGCTCACCGTTAATGAGGCCCGCCCTCGCTCTGGTGGTCGTTGAGGTGGTGGAAAGCCGGGTGAAGACTTGTTCATGTAACAAACGTCATTTATTACCTGTGAACTCAAATGGTGCTCTCGGCCACTGATTTTTCGTGGCTTCTCAAATATACGTCCATCTCGAGCACAATCAGATAGCTGCCATGACACTTATCACAATGCTGGATATTTACTCCTTTTCTTTTCTGCCCCATACCTAGCCCTCACGCAGCACAGCCCGCAGTTCATCAAGACTACTCCGGACATTGGCCCAAATTTGGACATCAACCAGAGACATCACCCCGTATTTGCCATCGTGCCACGACAGAGCCAGTTTATCTAAGTCACCTAGTATTGCCCTCACTTCATCGCCGCACCCAGCAGCCTTCATTTGTCTGATATCATCAGGCGTCAGCACCGATACCATCTTGACTAGAATTTCACCTAGCATCTTTATACTACTGTGGAAGCCTCACCCTGACTGCCTTCTTACGACCATCAGCCCTCTTTCCAATCTCAAATTCCACTTCTTGCCCTTTTATAAGAGACCCGTATTCCACCCCTTGAAGGTCGTTGTAGTGAAAGAAGATATCCCCTTCTCCTTTGATGAAGCCATAACTATCGTCCACAAGCCTATGGTGCATAAGCAGTGTAATTGTGCCCTTTGGCATAGCATATCTCCTTCCGAGTCATCTTTGTCCCCTACACCAGCACCGTTTATATTATTATCAAGTCTCCTTAGTGTAGTCTCATACATATGGATTGTCAACGGCCTCACAGAAGGAGGCCTTTGGTGCGTCTCCACGGACCAAACCCCTCCCATGTGTGTTGGTGCTCTAGTTGCATAGAATTGTTTTTTGCTCCCTTTCCGGCAGGTATTGGAAGAGTATTCGATAAACATCTGTGACCTGCATGTTCTGGCTAGTGGCCAGAATGGAAAATCACCGTAGGAGCGATAGGACAAAGGCAGGTTTGGCGAGAGCTATAGCACAAGGCAAGAGATTCGGGTTACCTGGGGGGCTCTTTAATTGCGCATTCTTACGTTTTGTTATCATTATATTGAATTACTCTCGCTATTTTTCTAAAATTCCCCCCGCAATTGGTCAGGAGGTTGGCACCCTTGTCAGGTAAATTAAGGCCGAATCTGTGAAGCTATTTGGCGGCGAAAACAGTTAAAACCAAAACCAGACTTCGTAAACAGCCAGTCGGGAGTTCGTCTCCCATCGCTGGCTCCAATGATTCAATGACACCCCTGTGATAGTTAATTGTGATCTTTTCTATTCTCCTACCGAAGACAAAATCTTGATCAACGCTGTACGGGGGATAATAATCCTCTTACCAATTCTAATACTTGGTATCTGACCTTTGCGTACAGCCTCATAGGTTGAGCTACGGCTTAATCCCAGTAGATTAGCTATCTCCTCGATTGTTAGTACCAGTTTGTTACTCTGTGATTTTGGCATACTAATATCGGAGGATGTTTTGGTGACGTCACAACTCAATCTAGTAAAAACGTTGGTTCGAGTCGTGATGTCAGTTATAAGTGTTTTCGCGGTAATTCTTAGCAAAACTCTCAGTCCTCGCTCTAAAACCTGTTTCAACTCGTTCATATCGCAACAAATACATCTGTACAGCTCATGTTTTCCTATTCATTTCACCAATCCTTTCTGTCATTAGTGGGCGATTAATAATTGAATTTTATACTATTTTCCTTTAAAATTACTCCGATATTGACTGGGAGGTTGACACGCTAATCAGGTAATTTTGATGCAGAAGTGCGAAGCTAAAAGGCGGTAAATACGATCAAAATCACGACTAGACTTCCTAAACCGCGTGTCGGGCGTTCGAATCGCCCCAGGGGTACTTGAAAATTTAAAAATGGATTACATAGATAGGGGTGTAGCTCAGTTGGTAGAGCAGCGGTCTCCAAAACCGCAGGTCGCGGGTTCAAGTCCTGCCGCCCCTGCCAGTTGCCGAGGTGGTGGAATCCGGTAGACACGCCATCTTGAGGGGGTGGTGAGCGCAAGCTCGTAGGAGTTCAAATCTCCTCCTCGGCACCAGAAGTTTTTCGATGGCTTAAGGTGCAGGGGTGGAGTTTCATCAGGAGCGGGCGGAAGTAGTTCAGCGGTAGAATGCCTCCTTGCCAAGGAGGAGGTCGCGAGTTCGAATCTCGTCTTCCGCTCCAATGTGAATCACGGCGGCGTAGCCAAGTGGTTAAGGCGGGGGTCTGCAAAACCCCTATGCAGCGGTTCAAATCCGCTCGCCGCCTCCATTTTTTAGTTTGTTGCCGAGGTGGCGGAACGGCAGACGCGGCGGACTTAAAATCCGCTTCCCGCAAGGGAGTGTGGGTTCAAGTCCCTCCCTCGGCACTTTTCCCCTTTCCTAAACATATTCATTGAAATGAATCCCTTTCTCTTTTCCAGATTAGTTATCAGTTACTTAATTCTGGATGCTAGCTCACCGTATGAATGTGAAGCGATAGTCTTGCACAATTGGTTGTATCTGAAAATCGTATGCTTGCTTTGCTAAAAAAAATCATGTAATATTTTACGAAGTTCCATCACTGAAAGAGGAGGTACCATGTCTGAAAAAATCTTAACCCAATGTACGGTCGGTGGGCCTGTCTTGGTTCATGTGAAAGATGGAGTGATAACGCGAATGCGTCCAATCTGTTTTGATAAAACAGATGCCCCATCATGGACCATAGAAGCACGAGGAAGAAAATTTACACCCCCGAGGAAGACTTCATTGCAAACGTGGGTAGTCCCTGAAAGGACACGGGTCTATGCAGAGAACCGGATTAAATATCCTTATAAACGAAAAACCTTTGATCCTAAGGGTAATCGGCATGCGGAGATGCGAGGCAAGGACGAATACGTACGTATTTCCTGGGATGAAGCTCTTGATACCGTCGCCGGCGAGATAAAACGAATACGGGAGAAATACGGACCGGCAGCTATTACCGGTATGACCTCCTCTCACCATAACTTTGGCTTGCTACATTATAAAATGGGTCCTTTTGGTCGCTTTTTCAATATGCTGGGTTATACTGCTTTATTTGATAATCCTGATAGCTGGGAGGGTTGGCACTGGGGAGTGATTCATATGTGGGGTCGCTGGTGGCATCTGGGTTTTACCGATAGTTACAATATGCTGCAGGATGCTCTGAAGAACACCGAGCAAATTATTTTCTGGTCGGTAGACCCTAACAGCACCTGTTACATGTATGGTGGACAGGAAAGTCTGCGCTGGCGTATCTGGTTAAAAGAACTGGGTATCAGGATGGTTTTTATTGACCCCTACTGCAATACTACTGCCTGTGTTTTCGGTGATAAATGGCTGGCGCCGCGTCCGGGCACGGATGCAGCCCTGGCAGAAGCGATTGCCTATGTCTGGATTAAAGAAGGCACCTATGATAAGTGGTTCGTAGAGAACCGCACTACAGGGTTCGAAGAATTTAAAAAGCACATCCTTGGTGAGGAAGATGGTATCCCACGTACTCCGGGATGGGCAGCAGAGATTTGCGATATTGCAGCACATGATATCACTGCTCTGGCCCGGGAATGGGCAGCCAAGAAAACCATGCTGGCTAATTGTACTATTTTCGGTGCAAGTGGAGCCTGCCGTGAAGCCTATGCCACCGAATGGACCAGGCTGTGCGTCGTGCTTATGTGCATGCAGGGCATGGGCAAACCTGGAGTAAATTTCTGGGGAGGTACCAGTGGTGGCGCTCCACTGGATTTCTCGTTTAAAATGCCCGGCTATTCCTCGGCTGGCTGGGATGCCTTTGGCACGATAGCCAAGAAGTCGACTTTTCCTGAGGGGAATACGGTCACCCAGAGATGTTATCGTTTGTTGTTGCCTGAAGCTGTTTTAAATCCTCCTGTGAGCTGGATTGGAGAAGGATTCTGCGGGCAATCGGTTGAACAACAATTTCATCGATTCACCTGCCCGGAACCGGGTCCCAATGGCGCACCGATTAAGATGATTTACCGCCACGGTGGCTCTTTTATCAGCACTATGACCGATACCAACAAGTGGGTTAAGATGTACCAGAGTCCGAATCTAGATTTTGTGGTGATGCAGGATTGTCATTACCAGAGCGAAACCAACTTTGGCGATATTATCCTGCCTGCCTCAACTAATTTCGAGCATTCCGATATCTGCGAGTGGGGTAATGCGGGTGGCTACGGGATGAATGATAATCCCAATAACCATAGAGTATTGATTTACCAGCAAAAATGCATCGAGCCGTTATGGGAATCTAAACCTGACTATGACATCTATACGTTATTAGCCCAGAGGCTGGGTTTCAAAGATGAGTATACCGAGGGCAACTCCTTTGAGGATTGGAATAAGAAGATGTTTGAGTATTCCGACCTGCACAAGTATGTAACCTTTGAGGAGTTCAAAAAGAAAGGCTATTTCGTAGTTCCCAGCTTGCCCTCTGATAAAGAACCTCCTGTATCGATGCGCTGGTACTACGAAGGCAGACCCTGTGATACACCCGATACCATGAATCCCAACATAGGGACGCCTAAGGCACATGAGATGACGACACCCAGCGGCAAGATAGAGATTATTTCCCAGACCTTAACGAAGTTCGACCCCAATGACAAAGAGAGACCTCCCATGCCGAGATACATCCCCAGCTGGGAAGGATATAATACCAAAGAGCTAACCGCGAAATATCCATTACAGTTTATCTCGCCTCATCCCAGGTTCTCTTATCATACCCATGAGGATAACAAGTCTCTCTGGCTGGATGATATTCCCCAGCATCGTATGAAGAAGCATAGCTATGCATGGTGGACGCTACGAATCCATCCCACAGATGCGAAGCAGCGTGGTTTAAGCGAAGGGGATATCGTGAAGATGTATAACGATCGTGGTGCAGTACTGCTAAGCGCTCATGTGACTGAACGAATAAAGCCAGGTGTCGTACATGCTTATGAGTCTGGCGCCAAGTATGACCCGCTTGAGCCTGGTAAACCTGGCAGTATCGATAGAGGCGGCTGTATCAACTTGTTGACTCCAGCGAGAATGGTATCAAAGAATGCTCCGGGTATGGCTAATAACTCATGCCTGGTAGAAATCGAAAAGTGGGAGGTATAACACGACAATGGCTAAATACGGAATGGTAATAGACCTCAACAAATGCACTGGTTGTTATAATTGCTTTTTAGCCTGTAGGGATGAGTTTGCGGGTAATGAATACCCCGGTTATTCCGCGGCTCAACCGATGAGCGGTCAGAACTGGATATGGGTGGCCGAACGGGAGAGAGGACAATTCCCCAAGGTAAAGGTTGCCTATACACCGCTCATCTGTATGCACTGTGATAATGCAGGATGCATCAAGATGGCTAAAGATAAAGCAGTATATCGCCGACCGGATGGTATTGTCATTATCGACCCTGTGAAAGCTAAGGGTCAAAAACAGATCGTATCTGCCTGTCCCTATCGAGTTATCGATTGGAACGAGGAGTTGCAATTGCCTCAGAAGTGTACGTTTTGTGCGCATCTTCTGGATAAGGGTGAGAAAGAGCCCAGATGTGTTGAATCGTGTCCCTCAGGTGCCCTTGTTTTTGGAGACCTGGATGATTCGAAGAGCGAGGTTGTTCAACTGATGGCCTCAGGTAAGACCGAAATTCTCCATCCTGAATACGGGCTAAAAGAGCGGGTCAAGTATATAGGCATTGTCAGGAAGTTTGTTGCCGGTACGGTGATTTATGGAGATATAGATGAATGTGCCGGAGGGCTCACAGTCACCCTGAGCGGTAAGGATGGTAAGAAAGAGACAAAGACCGATAATTTCGGCGACTTTGAATTCGAAGGTTTACCCGATAATGCGGAATATACGGTGACAATAAAGGCTCCGAAATACAAGGAACAAGAGCTTAAAGTAAAGACACAGACGGATACCTACGTAGGAAAGTTAGTGCTGAAGAAATAAATATCCGTTATTACTTATCGAGAATACGTTTTATCAATAAGGGTCGTCTGTGAATAGACGACCCTTATTGATAAGTGAACGGAGATAGATAGTTGGTACACAAATCTTATGGCAGGTTTATAACACAATGGGTTGGCTGATACTGGTTCTGATTCTTATCGTGGTTGTCGGTCTCATAGTCTGGTTTTCCAGACGACCGTCTGGCAGCACTCGAACTAAAATTCACGGGCAAGTATGTCCTAAATGTGGAAGCCAAGATGTTCGCTGGGCTGGCTATGCCGATAGAAAAGAATGCGCCAAGTGCGGCAAGATATTTGGCTAACTAAACGTAGTATTTAGTCCAACAATCATTTTACAAAGCATCATGGCGAATAGTAGAATCAATGTGCCATTGCAAGTAACTATTAGGTATAATAGTCGCCTGAGTTTGTGTGCAGGGAGGTTTTCATGAGCACTATAGCCGTGGTTACGGATAGCACAGCCACTCTACCTCAAGAGCTTTTACAACGATACAATATTTATGTTGTCCCTCTCCATATTATGTGGGACCGGGTACGGTATCGTGATGGGATAGATATAAAGCCGGAGGAATTCTATCAGCGACTGCGAAAGTCCACCACGTTACCAACTACCTCAGGTGCTGTTCAGGGGGAGTTCCTCCAGATATTTGAAGGATTGCGGGGAAAGGTGGATGGTATCGTGTGTATTCTGGTGAGCAGCGATTTGAGCGCTGCCTATAGCTCTGCAATAAATACTCAGAAACTGTTTTCGGAAATACCTGTCGAGGTTATTGACTCCAGGATATCAACTATGGCAATGGGGTTTGGCGTTATAGCTGCAGCCAGGATGGCAGCGGAGGGGGGCACCATAAAGCAGGTGGCACAGTCGGCGAAAGATATTTTAGTAAAAGCTCATCTCTTCTTTGCCCTGGATACCCTGGACTACCTACGGCGCGGTGGACGAATTAATTTTTCGGCAGCGGTCTTAGCTAATCTGCTGAAGGTTAAACCAGTTCTTACGCTGAAAGATGGCAAGGTTGAACCTGCCGCACGACCACGTACCATGCCGAAAGCCCTTGAAACCCTTCTTCGATTGATGAAGGAAAAAGTGACTGATACTCCTTTGCATGCAGCGGTGATGCATGCCGCTAATCCTGAAGCGGTAGGATACCTGAAGAAGGAAATTTTAGAACGATTCCAATGTGCTGAGCTGTTTGTTACGGGATTTACTCCTGTTATGGGCGCACACACAGGCCCGGGCATCGTCGGTATTGCTTTTTACAATGAATAGGCTTAGCCTATTCTGGTAGTAGATACCTGTAGTAAAATAAATCAGTTTAAGCTGAAAAGGAGGAAACTATGGAGTGGCAACAGGTGCTCATTGATAGTTTTGAGGGAGTATTAAGAGGGTTGGAGAAGGCGTTGGCCGGTCTATCGCAGGCTGACTTAAACGAACAACCCCGTCATGACTGCAACAGCATAGCCTGGCTCGCATGGCATTTGACAAGGACTCAGGATAGAGCTATTGCAGGTTTGATAGACAATAAACAGGTCTGGATCAAGGATGAATGGTATAAACGATTCAATCGTGCTTCTGACCCCCAGGACACGGGATTCGGTCATAAACCGGAAGATGTGGCTGCTTTTAAATCACCGGATGTCAATATGTTACTGGGCTATCACAAGGCTGTGCTCGAGCGGTCAAAACTATATCTGGCAAGCCTTTCTACAGAAGAGCTAGGGCGCAAGATTCAGCATCCGGTATTCCCTACGGTCGAGGCAACCATTGTGGCTGTCCTCAGCGACATTCTTCAACATCTGGGACAGGTTGCCTATGTGCGTGGTTTGCTCAAGGGCAAGGGTTGGATGACCATATAGGGAAAGAACTCAGTCATGATTCCGCAGGTCATTACCTCGCAAGAGTTGATAATGATTAAAAAGAGCTATGTTGAAGGTTCTACCCTCAAGATAGGGACCATGATGGAAACCTGTTCCAATAAATGTAGCATTGCAGATAATCCGCCCGAAGTGTCTGATTTACCTGCCTAATTGTAAGTAATAACGAATTGTGTCGTCCTAAAAGACACGTTTTTTGTTCTTCATAGCGGAAGCGGAAAGTATTGATTGTGTAGTTAACCATTGCACTGTGGTATAATGCATTCCCATGGATGCCACAAGACTTGTGCTTGATACCTATGATGTGTTTGTCAAGGCTTGCTCAGCATTTTGCCGAAAATCATATATAAGAATCAGAGTTCGGCTAATTCCGCAAAGAGGCGAAACTACTCCGGAAACTCCGAAACTAATTGACTTCACCATCATCAATGAGAGCGGTCCTGACATTGAGGTTCAAGAAGCCTGGTTTCTCACCTCCTTCCGCAGGCATATTTTCTCCCAGGCTATCGATTCCCGCCTACCTGTAACTGTGCGGAGCAAAGACAGGGTCACCTTTTTCGTACCTTATGAAGAGTTGAAAGCAGCGTTAAATGAACGTGTTAAAGAAACCATCACCCATGGTGTGGTATTCACTAAAACCCAGCATCAATATCAGAGCAGAATCGCTGAAGCGCTGGAAAAAGAACTCGCCAGATAAATCCACTGCTTGTTGACCAATTCTCGTTTTCTTTATCTTTCCTCCCTTTGTCCGTTGTAGTTACGGGAGCATTTTCTCGGAAGTAGTGGTAAATAATTGGTATTGGGTTAAGTTTGGACTGGCGATAAATAGGGTGGCTCCTCGGGTAGGATTCGAACCTACGACCTAGCGGTTAACAGCCGCCCGCTCTACCGCTGAGCTACCGAGGAATGCAACGGAGTGCTATCACTTCCGCTTAAAACGAGAGTGAAAGCGGATGGTATTATAGCATTGTGGCGCTGGCACGGGCAAGAAAGTCAACAAGAGAGCAGGGATGGCCAGGGCCAAAAAATGAGGTGGTATCGTTCTTTGGCGACGAGTTTTATGGCTTCAAGGCTGCTTGTGGTAGTTGTTATCTGGCAACCATTTCTGGCAAGGCTTTTTCTGAAGACTTGTCCAATTGCAGCTTCATCGTCGACTATCAGAATTTGTACAGGTTTCCCCACGGTCTTTTGGGCAAGCCATTTATCAATCTGTTCCTTATCAAACTAATCCTCTATGTGAAAAGATGATTTACTTTACAGTTGCCTGTCAGTATAATTGGCAACGTTATCTTTCTAGCCGGAAAAACATTTAGAGATTCTATCTACTATTACTATAAACCGAACAGTTTTTCACTTTTTAGCCTTCTAAGGAGCGTGGTTATGGAGAACGAAGTTAACAAATTAGCAGCCATAGTTAGAATACACCATAGTATTGGCGACTCATTGGATGTGGAGGAGGTTGCCAGCGCAAAGCAGACTAAAAAACCGCTCTCTTTATTGATAGCAGATATAGACTGGTTTAAGCAGTATAATGATTTTCACGGGCATCCCAGGGGCGATGAATTGCTCAGGAAATTAGTGCAGACAGGGTATATCGCTATGGCGGCGGGGAATTTGCCATTGCGCTTCCCGATACCGGCAAGGTGAAGGCTGTCTATGCTGCTACAAGGCTATGTGAGTTGATTGAAGTAGAGTCGTTTGATGGAGAAAGGGAGAGTCAGCCTGCTACGAAATTGACTATTAGTATCGGGGCGGCTACGTTCCCTGTGGACGCCAAAGTGTGGGGTGAACTCATAAAATGCGCCGATACAGCGCTTTATCAGGCAAAGCAAATGGGCAGGAACAAAGCCTGTGCCTTTAATAAATAGTGAGGGGAGGTTCTTAATGTCTTGCTATTTTCGTCATTTGAAAAATATTTTCAGCGAAGCTGGCATCGAAGTGAATTCCAGCAACAGGAAGCGTATTGATCAGGCAATACATCAGATTCTGGCTGTTGACGATAAGGAATGCCCGGTCGCATGGAAGAGGCTGAAGATGGAGATACTTATGGATGAGCAAAGGCGACAGGAGTTTATTCAAAAATTGAAAAAGGCCCTGAATTAGCTGCTACCTTGATGGAAACATGAAGGCATGAAAATTATACAAGTGAAAGGAACTGAAAACAATGGTCGCATATTCGAAGTTATTTGAACCAATAACTATAGGCAGGGTTACCATTAAAAACAGGATAGCAATGGCGCCGATCGGCATTGTTGGTTTAACCAGTCCTGACGGAAATCCGGCACAGCGTGCCATCGACTACTATGTCGAGCGGGCGAGAGGTGGAGTCGGCTTGATAATTACCAGTCTTTTTAATGTAGAAAATGCGATAGAGGATCGTCTCGCTAAGATGCATATGGTCAACAATGCATCGGTGGCACCTTTCGGTGAGCTATCTGAAGGCGTTCATGCACTGGGAACAAAGATATTTGTGCAACTAACAGCTGGTTCTGGCCGTGTCGCTCCACTCAGAATTATCCGTACTACTCCAGTGTCAGCATCTGCTATTCCTCACTATAATGAACCAAATATTATATGCCGCCCCCTGGAAATACGAGAAATAGAAAAACTAGTGGAAGCTTTCGGCGATGCCGCTGAGATATTGGTTGCTGCCGGGGTGGATGGAGTAGAGCTGCATGGTCATGAAGGTTATCTTTTTGACCAATTTACGACTGCGATATGGAATAAGCGAACCGATAAATACGGAGGAGATCTGAAAGGTAGACTCACTTTTCCCATCGAGGTTCTCAAGAAAATTAAGGAGCGTGCCGGGGCTGATTTTCCGGTGCAATACAGATTCGGTCTGAAACATTATATCAAGGGTCTGAACGCTGGAGCACTCAGAGGTGAGCGCTATGTGGAAGCAGGCAGAGATATTGAAGAAGGACTTGTGATGGCTAAATTACTCGAGGAAGCCGGTTTTGATTCTTTACATGTTGATGCCGGCTGCTACGACAGCTGGTATTGGGCGCATCCACCGGTGTATCAAGAACATGGCTGTATGGTAGATATGGCAGCCAGAGTTAAGGAGGTAGTGAAAATCCCTGTAGTAGCCGTTGGCAGACTTGAGATTCCAGATTTAGCTGAGAAAGTAATAAAGGAGGGAAAAGCCGACATAGTTGCCTTGGGCAGGGGATTGCTGGCTGATTCACATTGGCCTGTTAAGGTAGCTGAAGGCAGGGCTGAAGACATTCGCCCTTGTATCGGATGTCATGATGGTTGCATCGGGAGATTTATGCGTGGCAGGCCTCTGAGTTGTGCCGTCAATCCGGCTTGCGGCAGGGAGACGCTGTACCGATTAAACCAGGCGGAAAGACAAAGAAGTATTTTGGTAGTGGGTGGCGGTGTTGCCGGTATGGAAGCAGCACGGGTCGCCGCGACGAGAGGTCATAAAGTCGTCCTTTATGAGAGAGGAAAATCTCTTGGTGGACATTTAATAGAGGCTTCGGTACCCGGTTTCAAAAAGGACCTGGGAACATTGCTTAACTGGTATAAAAAGCAGCTCAGCAACCTGGGTGTCAAAGTGAGGCTGGAAATAGAGGTGTCTGTAGCTTTGATTATGAAAGAACGTCAGGATGTGGTAATTGTCGCCACTGGCTCCAAAGCTATCATGCCTGATATTCCAGGCATTGAGAGACCAGGAGTAATAACCTGTATTGATTTACTTCTTGGTAAGAAGAAGGCTGGGAAGACTGCGGTTGTTATCGGTGGTGGTTTGATAGGTTGCGAGACAGCCTTATGGCTGGCAAACGAGGGTAAAGAAGTGACCGTCGTTGAGATGCTGCCGGAATTGATGAGTGGTAGTCTTCCAGTGCCGCATATGAACAGGCAGATGTTGTTGGATTTACTGGTGTTGAACAGGGTTAAGGTAATAACAGGGGCTATCGTGAAAAAGATAACTGATGAAGGTGTTGTGGTTGACGGTGAGGATTCAAATACAATAGTTAAGGCAGATACCGTAGTGCTGGCGGCAGGTTTAAAACCGGACGATGAACTCTATAAGGCGCTTACTGGCAAAGTTGTACATCTGTATGCATTGGGTGATTGCCAAAATCCAAGGAATATTATGGGAGCGCTCTGGGACGGTTATGAGGTGGGTCGGATGGTCTGAGCGAATTACAGCAGTTGTGATTTTATCGATTACAGACGGGCGAGTATTTTTGCAGAGGGGAGCAGTACTAAGATTAGTGCCTTTTTCTCAAGCGGAAAAGCTGAATTAATATATATAGTGGCTGCCGAGCCAGGATTCGAACCTGGGCTAAGGGATCCAAAGTCCCCCGTGCTACCGCTACACAACTCGGCAAATGCGATTGATTATAACGGTTAAGAGGGGTAGTGTCAAAAAGATTTTGCTTATCATTTTGTTTTAAAATGCTTATCACTTTTTTGCTCGGTGGTTTTTTCCCTGATTTGATTTGAGAAAGATAACTTTGTGATATACCAAGCTCTCTTATACTTAAAAACCAACGTAGGCAGTGATTTTGACATGCTCCAGAGGCAGCAAATCCAACTTAACTAAGGGAATAAATACAAAAACCACAGCGGCAATCCATAAACTTTTACTGTGACCCTATGATAACTATCAGACAGTGTGCTATATTGATAGTGAGGGGAAAAGGTCCCGCCAACAACTTTCGGTTAGGGTGGCAGATGAAAATCAGTAACCGACCAGCAACATATCTGATACTAGTTTGCATCATTATAATCTCTTGTCTCCTCACATTGTTCGGCTGCACAGCACCACCGCCAAGCCAACCAGAACCTCAACCAACAGCACCACCTGCTAGCTCAGTACCGAGTCAAAAGATTGCCTCTGCCACTGATTTACTGAAGACGATATCCGATGAATTATATCAAACATATTCGAAATTCAGGATTGATGACAATGTGGCTGACTATATTCTCTTTACCCAATCGCTGTCGAAAGATTTCCAGATATACACCCTGAGAGACAGGTTGTGCATCCAAGACCGTAAGCTTACCGACCTGGAGAAACAATTCTTGAAGGAGCCTGATAAATATCTTCAGCAGATGTTTGACAGCTATATATCTGATATAGGCAAGATTGACCCGGAGCTGGCTACTCAAGTGAAAAAATTGCCATATTTCAAAACGCTGGAAGTTAAAGACGTGGAGGCTATAGAAGACTTCCTCTGGTTAGCGAGTATTCCTAAATATAAACCCACAATGGAGAAAGTATATGGCAAGGGGATTCAGCGGAAGATGCATTCCGTTGCTTTAGAAGCGTTGCTATGGCGGGCTTACACAGGGGACTATGATGCTTACAATCCCTTGGATGATTCCAATTATGCGCCTGTACTTACTCAGCTTGCTGATTTCCAGGAGAAGTACACCACAGAGATGGATGCTGATGAGACGACAGAAATAAAATTCGACATCAGAGGCATGAATTATCATGCTGAACCAACGGGAGGACTCCAGAAGAACAACCAAGAATATGTATTTGATGTAGCCTTAATGCGCTGGGTTTTAAGGTGTAATACCATAAGACTGTGGGGTGGTAATAATATTACTCGTGGTCTTGCCTTTGTTAGACTGGCCAGTAGTGAAGGGTTGGATGTCTATTTCACAGCTTGTCCTCTTGGCGATGAATCAGGGGCATCCAAGGGTAGTTATGAAAGCTCTTTGATAGAATATGCCAAGAACGCAGAGAAACTAGGGGTTAAATATTTGTCGGTAGGTAACGAAATAGAACTTTGGTGGAAAGAGTTTGGGGGTGGACCCTGGGCATCGACACCTGCTTCATTTGAGAATAGAAAAACTGGCAAAATTGCAGGCTATGTTGATGAATTGGCCAAGCTGGCGAGACAACACTATTCTGGTAGCATTACCTACAATGATTATCATGCTGCTGAGGGAACGGGTTTAATGAATTGGCAGAATCTGGATGCTATATCACTTAACATATACGGTAATTACCAATGGTCTAAGACGTACATTCTGAGTATGAAACTAATGGCGAAATCACTAAACAAACCATTATTTTGGACGGAATTGGGTAGTCTTACCATCACTGAAGCAGAAGAGGCAGATGGTGACGATAGCTATACCTGGAGAAAAACGGTACACCACGACGAGGGAAAGCAGGCAAAACTCATCGAGCAATGGTTTAAACTGGCCTATGAAACCAAGGTGGATGGTGTTTTTGTGTTCGTTTGGGATAGGTCTACGTGGAACAACCAGAATGAACTTGGTTTTGGCATATGGGACTATGTAAAAAGAGAGCCGAAACAGGCGTTCTGGACGGTGTATAAATACTTCAGGGAAAGATAATCTTGTTACTTATATAAAGAGTTGAACTGTAGCTTAAAGTCTTCATCGTACATTGAGTTTTCCTATAATACAAGAGCTGTGCCCTACCCTGCAACGAATCCGCCTATGAGGCCTAACAGACCGAAATACCCCAGTTTTTAGCTACGACTAGATATTGGACAAATTACCCCTATTATAGCTTCTCTTTACTTATAAATAATCCACTTTTAATAGCGATTTCACACAATATTTTTTGTGCCATTTTACCTGGAAAATAGACATTTTGAGATAACTTGTTAGCTTCCTGTTATATTACCCAAAATACCCCGATTATAGCTTTAATTGACGTGTAAATAAGGCATATTTTGTGACACTCTTTATTTGACTGTGAAAGATCGTATTAGTTCTGAATTTGATTTAGCTGTGCATGTCTTATTTAAATTAGAATCTGCTTTAGAAATCTACTTAATAATTGGGTGGGCTAAATCTAGAATAAATTTAATGTGATTTAAGGTTTTTCAAGGCTTATGTGATTAAGTTAAGAAGTGGTATAAATAGTGGGGGCAGTCAGGGCAAATAATCTTAGCCATTGGCAGTACCCATAAATTGAGAGATTCCATGACATGCTCCAATATAGTGGGGTAGATTCATCGCCTTTTTCTATGGTATATTACCAGCTGACAAATTAAGTTAACAGAAGGAAGGATGACACTTTAATGGAAATAAAAACAGTCTACTTCGACACTTCTGGCAATGAAAATACCGAGCAAACGTTTAAGATTGTCAAGGAGCGAGCTCAGCAATTAGGCATAAAGACAATACTGGTAGCATCAACGACTGGCCGGACTGCTACGAAAGCCATAGAATTTTTCAAAGGCATGAATCTGATTATAGTACGGCACAGTACTGGCTACAAAGAACCGAATGTCCAGGAATTCAGTGAAGAAGCTATGAAACTAGCACAGAAGAACAGTATACCGGTTATCACCGCCGCCCATGCCTTTGGTGGCCTTTCCCGATCTATGCGCCAGAGTGAAGTGAGCAAGCTTCCAACGGCCTATATTATGGGAGATATCATTGCCAACACCCTTCGTATCTTTGGGCAGGGCATGAAAGTAGCCTGTGAAGTTACAGTAATGGCAGCAGACGCTGGGATGATACGCAACGACGAAGAGGTTATCGCACTGGCTGGCGTAGGCAAAAGCGGCGGAGCTGATACCGCAATTGTGGTGAAAGGTGAACCAGAACATCGCTTTTTCGACATTAAAGTAAAAGAACTGCTATGCAAACCTCGGTTGTAACCGTTATTGCATGGGTTGACGTCATGCTTAGTACTCACAAGCAGGATGTAAGGATTGGTTATATAGCTATGCCTGCACAGCGCAAATGAAGGCAAGGAAATATTTAGCCAAGATTTACGACTAAAACTGGATTTTAAGAAATTTAGCTATGAAAGGGCATTTATTAAGTACCAGAGAGACCTGCCCCTTTTCCTGTACCACACATATGTAAATGTGCATATGGAATTGTGTCTTAATCCAATTTTCAAAAACCCTTAATTTCGAACATAAATTGCATCGTGTTTATTAGCGTATCTTTACGTATAATTTTGCTAAAAGCTCGAATCTAAAAATTATCTCTGGCAGTAATAATTAAGTATATAACTCCTTTTTATTTTTCTGTAGATAGTTGGCTTGTGATACCATGAGAAATTGCGAAAGCAGATATATAAGCACCTGCAGGGCTGAAACTTCTTTACTGTAATTGTGCGTTTTTGAGATAGAATCTACTTCGGAATATTACCTAATAGTCGGGTAGGCCACTTGGAGTATTGCAAACAATTATTATCTAATCATGCGGGGTGGATGATGTCTTAAATTACACCAATCGCTGGATTGTTAAATGGGGTAACAAACTACTTTTCTGTTTGAATCCACGAATTGAAAAGTAATCCTGTTGACGGGTCATATTCTCTGGAAAATGCCTCAGTATACCGCTTTTTGTATTCATCCATTTCAGCTATAGTAACTTTTTGTACTTCCACAAGGTATCCGCTTGTAGCCATCCCGGAAGCATTTTGTGAGGTTGTATGTGATGGAGATATAAGATTATTGGATCCTCCTCTATCAATCCCCGTGGTTATTGGGTCATGCCTAGCTCCATGGTCTTGATACACAGCCCCACGGATTATTCTCTCGGTTACATAAGCTCCACCGAGAACAGTGCCTCTCTCATTATAGAGCTTCACTATGTCACCACTGACTAAACCTCTCTGGGTAGCATCCAACGGGTTTATCCATACTGGCTCATAGAGATATCCGTCGGAACCTTTCACTTTGCACGTCGGAATTTCTCTGAGCCAGGAAACATCATCATGCTCGGCATGCACTCGCCATTTCGGGTGATTTGAGACCAATAGCAAGGGGTATTTTTTAGCTCGTTCACAGGATGGACTTTCCTGATGTGTTACTCCCTGGAAAATATACTGAGGAGTTGGTGGTCTTTCCTCGTCATCAGGGAAATGCTCCGCCAGCCATTGACAGTAAAACTCTATCTTGCCTGATTTAGTATGGAGCGGGTTAGTCTCGGGATCGTTATAGAAACTATTCATTCCTGCTGGTTCTTTTTCCCAATTAGTTACCGTAGGAATAACGTAATAACCTTTTGCATTGAATTCATCCCAGCTAATCATATCAGCAACGCCAGACTGCTCAAAGCCCAACCTCAGCCATTCCTCGACAGTTTTCCCTTCTGTGAATTCCTTATATTTCCCCAGCTTCTTCGCTATTTCCCCTACTATCTCATAGTCACTTTTCGATTCATCTATTGAATCAATACATTTGCCTTCGGGGAAAATGAGATCATATTGTAAGCTATAGCCGACAGCAATGTCTTCTTCCTCAAATTTTGTATTGACCGGTAATATAATATCGGCATAAAGGCAATCGTTCTCGAACCATGGATGCTGGTTTACTATGAATTCTATTTTTGGACTTCGAAATGCTTCGATCATCTTGTTGCCGCAGTTCCAGCAGGCAGTGAAACAGCCCTCATCACTCCAGATCATATGTATTTCTGAGGCACCATCAACAGGGTAGCAGTACCTGGTGAATTGATCCTCAACAGGACCACGAAAATGTGAAGAATGCCACTGTACAGGTGGATTTAGAATTGCCTCATGAAGGAGTGGCTTGAGAATAAATTGCTTTGACTTGCCGCTAGCATCCCCTCGAAATACGGGCCGTAAGTTTGGTATTTTCACCCCTCGTGGGGGGAAGCTCTGGTCGATTGATGCTTGATGCACTCCTGGTTTTCCTACACCCTGCATTGCCAGCAATAGTACTTCTAATCGTGCAGGCTCAGTTGCATATGGCCCCCTGATATATGAGCCGCCGCATAAGTGAATTGTTGATGTAGTTTTGGACGCCCATTCCCTGGCAAGTGCACGGATAGTACTCGGTTGAACGCTGCAGATGGGGAAAGCCCATTCCGGGGTCTTGGGTATACCGTCATTTTTTCCCAGTACATAGTTTTCAAACTGTTCAAATCCAGAGGTATGAGTAGCTACATAGTTTTTATCATAGGTTGCTTCGGTCATCCAGGTATAGGCTATAGCCAGAAGTAAAGCGGCATCGGTATTGGGAAGTATCGGAATCCATTTATCGGCATGAACAGCCGCTCCGTAGTTCAGGTCAGGGCATATATATACCTGTTTAATGCCAAGCTCCCTCCACCAGTAACACCATCGGCTAAAAGCTTGTCCTTGAAAAGCCCACGGGGTTGTTTCCGGGTCACAACCAATGAATACTACCATATCGGAATTCTCTGATATGTCCTTCATCACATTGGTCTGAGGTGCCATCATGCCCACTGAGCGAGTATTGGTCCAGGCACAATCCATCCCCCATACATGTTCAGCTCCCCAGTACCATCCCTCCCAGCTATCAGGATTCACATGTTGTGCTGTATAGCCTTCTTTAAGAAGGCGTACTGGAATGCCATGAGTACCATGGATACATTTTGTCTCTCCGTGATTCCCCATCATCAGGTATATAGCTGATTTGTCGTATGTATTTTGTATTCTCTTTATTTCTCCAGCAATAATATCTGTGGCACGGTCCCAAGAAATTCTTTTAAACTTGCTTCTTCCCCTGTTCTCGGTGTTTCTGTCACCGTCAGGATTCCAATCGACTCTCTGAAGGGGGTACTTAATCCGGTTTGGCGAGTAGATACGCTTTTTATAGGATAAGGCAAAAGGAGAGAGCGGCTCCTTTACAAGCGGACGAAAAACTTTTCCCCGTGCCTTAAGACTCCATGGTCTATAGTTCTCCGGGCTGTAGTTCTCATCATAGTGTAGGGGCCTAATCCGAAGTATTTTTCCGTTTTTAGTATCGACTCTGGCTACATTTGAGCCTTCGCCGTGGCCACAAAAATTCAAATTCTTGGTCCAGGTTTTTTCTTCTTGCCCTACAATACATGCAGGCATGTGGGGATAATCGTTTTTAACCGTCATATGCTCACAATGCTCTGGCATTGCCTTCCTCCTATTGAGAAAATGGACGGGTATAGTGAGGTAACGAACGGTAATTGCGGTGGTAAGTGGAATCGTAGCATCACTCATAAGCTTTGTCAATACTACGGTTTGAGCCAAAACTTGACCGGAACCCTGAAAATAAATCTAGTTAACGCTAGAACGGAGCGCTTCTGGAGCTGCCCCCTTTTTTGTGCCATAGTTGCAAACGCCTGCATGGAATTGTGTTTTAATCCAATTTTCAATACCCCTTGATTTCAAAGCTAAACTACATTGTCTATTTGAATTAGAATCTGCTTCGAAATTTGGTTAATAGTTGGCTGGGCTAAATATACATTAGATTAAAGATGATTTAAGACTTTTCACGGTACGGATGCTTGTGGAACTAACTTAAGAAGTGGTATAAATAATAAGTCCATGTCAGTATGAACATGCTTAATATTGTTATTACACATCCCCTGGAAGAAGAATATCTCCAGCAGATTAAAAGGGTTAACCCCGATATCAAAATAATGGATGCTTCGCCCTTTTATTATTCTGAATCGCATGAAAATACTGCGTTTAAAATTAAGCTTGATGCCATGTTAGCTCAGGCTGATGTCATATGTGGGTTCTGGCCATCCAAAGATATCATTTCCCGCTCTCCACACGTGAAATGGATTCATTCTTTGTTAGCAGGAGTAGACCGACCAGAATGGGCTGATGCGATGCTGAGTCCAATACTGATTACCAATAGCAGAGGCATACATGGCACACAGGTAAGCGAGCTGGTTTTTGAACTGATGCTCATGCTGGCAAAACGGGCACCATTTTGCTTCAAAATGCAGCAGGAAAAGAAATGGGCTCCGTTTTTACCCCAGCTGCTTCACGAAAAGACGCTGGGCATAGTGGGATTGGGCAACATAGGGAAAGAAATAGCGAGACTGGCCAAATTATTTGGCATGAGTGTAATAGCCAGCGATACGTATGTTAAACGGGTAACCAGCACTAGAAATGTTGATATGCTTATGCCCAGCGACCATCTCCTAGAGTTGCTTTCTGATAGTGATTTTGTGGTACTTGCTTTACCATTAACGCCAGAAACCAAGAAACTTATTGGGGAGAGGGAATTACGGTCTATGAAAGCTACCGCATATCTTATTAACATTGCTCGAGGCAGCGTAGTAGATGAGGATACACTTATCCGTGCTCTAGAGGAACATTGGATTGCTGGAGCTGGCCTGGATACTGTCACTACTGAGCCCCTATCTCCCCAGAGCAAACTCTGGGAACTACCAAACGTAATCATTACACCCCATATCGGTGGTAGAAGGGAAGATTACAATAAGCTTGCTATTCCATTATTCTGTGAGAACCTGAGTAGGTATATCAATGGTAAAAAATTACGCAATATTGTCGATAAGAAAAAGGGGTATTAGATATAGTAAAGATTGACAACAGATGCAATAGTGTTTTATTAAGTGCATTGATTGAAGCTTGGCTATTTTTATCATCCCTGTACTAGCATTTATTTTTACTAATACAAGGGTACTGAGAATCGTTAGTCTGGCATTGTTAGTCCTAATTTTGGGGATTGTCGCACTTATATTTACGGTGCTATCAAAGAACGAGTTCGACAATTGAAAACTCAATAAATAGTAATTTCAAACGTTAACTCTCTTGTAGTGTTCCAGGCAATCCTCAAACGTAATACTTCTCGTATATCTCAATACCATACCACTTTCCTCACGCGAAGCCACCGATGCCTATTCTTGCTCACTAGGTGAATCTGGGGCATACCTATTGTATTCCAGTCATACTAAGCCCATAATGAAACGGTAGTGCATTGTGGAGGTGTGGCTGATGAAGAAAACATGGAAGCCAATGGTTGCTGGCGTTCTGGTAATAGTTGTGGGTTGTTATATGATTGCCTTTCTCGCACCCGTCCTTTTTATTGGAGGAGGTATGTATCCGGCTCAATGGAAGGTAAGGTTATTTTCGGTATTATCTCTGGCGTTAGTAATACTTGGATTAATAGCGGTGATTAGCGGTATTTTTTCATGTATGAGAAAATTGTGGCGGTTTGCAATTGCTGGCTCTAGCTGTGCAACACTTGCAGGTTTAATTATAACCGCACTCGACAAGATGATTTTGAGTGTTGGCCTTCAAGATGGTGTTACTCTGGTGATTGAGCTCACACCCACGTTTCTGACGATACCTGCTAGTGTATTGCTTGTTCTATCGAAAAAAGAGTTTACGAGTTCAGCGAAGCCAGACCAACCAACCCCAGACTAATTGTGGTACACATCACCCAAGTGGTGACTTGTAGAACTTCATGCTATCCTGAAAGGTAATTACATATTATAGTCTTTTGTGCTATTTTGGGGTGGGTCAACTGGTCTCTGAAGAAACCAACGGCACAATAATATTTTATAAGGATAAGTTAGGTTTGATGAGCTTGATTTCAAAATATTTTGTGGTAGAATCTCGGTAGTATAGTACTTAAGTACTATTCAACGTCATGTCAGTATTACGCAAAGATCCTAAACCCCTGCATGTATATTTGTTTATTGCTCTTAATGCGGTAGACGTCGCGCTCTCGATAACAGCACTATCATTGGGAGCAAAGGAAATAAATTTGTTGTTCGCTGCTTTTCAAAATCCCGTCTCAATGATAGCGGTAAAAATGATTCTGGTAGGTACAATTGTGTTGGGATTAGTGATATTTCGCCGTGTTTATTTACTACATTTGTTGAATGCTGGTATGACACTGGTAGTATTTTGGAATGTTATTGCAGTTCTATCGTGGTCTTTACCATTAATGCAATAGCTTTACTGTATATCAGTTTGAAACTTTCCTCTAATGCTCTAAACAGTCCTCAAAAGTTATACTTCTTGTATACCGTAGAACCACACTCAAATCAGACCAGCCACCAAGATGCATGATGTCGAGCGTAGATAAGCCCTTGCGATGTAGGTTGCGGCAAAACCACGCCTGAAGCTGTGACAGGAGAACTTAATCCCTGTTTCTCTACTCAATCTTCTTATTATGGTATCTATACCGTTTTTATTGATTCCCCAAATAGCCCCTGTAGCATGGTTTTCACCCAGATATTCTTTAATCATTGTGGCCGTCTCTTGTGTAAAAGGTGCTTTTCTTTGCTTATTGCCTTTTCCAATTATGGTAACTGTGAGATTGTCCCAGTCAATATCATAACGTTTAATATTAGTTAGTTCTTTCAATGTCATACCAGAATCAAAGAACAGTTTAATAATGCATTTATCCCTTAGTGTATCTACTCTTGATACGAGGTCATTGACCATTTCTTCATTTAAACTCGGCATGATTCCGTTTTGCCAATCCAAAGTTCCCCGTGCTACCGTTACACAACTCGGCAAATGGACTTGCATTATAACATAAACTATTGCTAGCTGGCTTAGAAGTACAGGTTAATAGATAGGGGGTATATGGTAGTATTTGTGTGTACCATTTGAGGGAGGTTTATATATGAAATCGAAAGTGATTCTAGTTCAGTCGGAGGGATTGGGAAGAGGGGATGAGCGTTTGGGTTCAATGCTCATGGCCAATTTCCTACGGCTGCTCGGAGAAAGCAAGGATAAACCAAAGAGCCTGGTATTCTGGAATACCGCTGTGCGCCTGGTATGTGAGGACTCGAAAGTCATTGAGCATGTTAAGAAGCTTGAAGAGCAGGGTGTGGAGATTCTGGCGTGCACTACATGCCTGGAGTATTTAGGCCTTTCTGATAAACTACTGATTGGTAAACCGACTACAATGGTCAAATCAGTTGAGTCTATGCTTCGTGACGATATCGTTAGTCTCTAGATGTTAGTACAGAAGTGGCGATGCTTAATGCGCATCGCCACTTCTGTTTTCTTTATCTTTTCCTATGTTTTCCGTTTCCTGACGTTTTTTTTGTTCTTCTTCTTTTCTTTTTTGTTCGTAGAGTTCAAGCACCTGACTCCAGTTTATCCCTCAGCCCATTACGTTTGTTCTCCTTTCCTTTAATATACTTTCAACAAGTGTAAAGCATGTGTTATTTAATTTCTGTGACTTTGGTCTCTATCCAGTGCAATAATGTACAGGAAAATAAGTGTCTCATCTAGGAACCCAGTTCTCAAATTAGAGAGTTTTGAAGAAACTTGTAATAGTAGTGGTGCCGAAGGTCGGACTCGAACCGACACGAGAGTCGCCTCTCAACAGTTTTTGAGACTGCCGCGTCTACCATTCCGCCACTTCGGCTGTAAAGCCGTTGCGTGGTGCCGAGGCCCAGAATCGAACTGGGGACACGTAGATTTTCAGTCTACTGCTCTACCGACTGAGCTACCTCGGCGTGGCGCTTATTGTAAATTTTCGCTTTGCTTAATGTCAAGGCACAATCTCTCGAGCTCTACATAAAAAACGCAGCAGGGTAACTGTTGTAGGGCTCAGAGACCACCGCCCGGTTTGATCAATGGTATGCCAGCAGCGCAGAGAGGGCATTCTCCGTGTCTATAGGTTATAGCGGATGAACGGATACAACTAAAAAGAGGCACATCGAATTTGATGTCTTGCTGAGTCCGGTCGACTAATACCCCGATGCCTATGATGTTGCCCTCCAGTAGCTTCACAGCGGTAATAACTTCATTAATCGAGCCACCGGTGGTTAATACATCATCGACTATAAGAATACGTTCTCCTGGATTGAGGGTAAGACTGCGGCGGAAAACCCTTTTTTCACCATCCTTTTCTGCGAAGATACTTTTTACACCGAGCTGTCTGGCTATTTCAAAAGCCAGGATGATACCGCCAGTGGTTGGTCCAGCAACTGCTTCAATTTTCTGTTTACTGAAATGTTCTGCAATGAGACGACAGAGCATTTCAGTAAGGTGAGGAAATTGCAGCACACGGAATTTTTCCCAATATACTGGTGAATGCAGACCAGAAGTCAATAAGAAATGACCTTCTTGCAAAGCTCCAGCATCTTTAAAGATTTGCGTCACCTTATCGGACATTGTCTCCCCCTTAGCTAAGTTTCGAGCTGGTATTTTACTTATATGCCAGAAGCGGATAGTGCTTGATAAGCATCCAATTTGGTGGTGGCCAGTAAGTTATCCATGCTTTACCAATGATGTTCTTCCTGGGAAGAAACCAGCCTGTATGAGAGTCAGTACTATTGTTGCGATTGTCACCGAGCACGAAATACTGGTCTGGTGGTACCTGCTCAGGAGAATATTTGTAGTTGGGAGATTCCAATACATATGGTTCCGCCAGTGGGGTATTATTTATGTATACCTTGCCGTTTTTCACTTCAACAGTATCTCCTGGTAAGCCGATAACGCGTTTGATCAGATCAGTGCCTGCGGTGTTAGGAGAATGGAAGACAATGATGTCACCACGCTCGGGACTCTGGAAATAATACTCAACCTTGTTCACCATGATATAGTAACCGTTTTTGATGCCGGGCAACATGCTTAATCCATAGACCTTAAAACTTCCTATAGTTGCCTGGAGCACAAAAAAAATAACCAGAGCAACAAGTATTGTAATGATGATATCGCGAATGTATTTTGTCATGTATCGATGCTCGAATTCTTTTAGTGTTTTATTATAGTAGAAAAGGGCATTTAATGCCATTCTGGTGAAGCCTTTCTTCGTGACTCCTTTTCTATGGAAGGGGAATCAGATTAATTTGAAAAGAGGGGCTTTAACCACTTTTGAGCACTTATTCAATAATTATCATTAGCAATATCCAAATAGCTTTGTTTCGTAACGCTTTTCTAAGCGAAGGACTGTGGTTTACTGTTTTTTAATAAATAGTTATTGAGAAAAATGTAGTACTATTATATAAAATACAAAATTCACAAATAGTAATGGGTTTAACTAAGGAGGTTTACATGAAAGGACATTGGCTACTAATCAGCATTTTGGTTTTGGGAGTACTTGTGGTGGGGGTTGGATGCAGCGCTGCCACAAATTTCAGCGATAGTGCTTCATCACGGTTTATAGCTTTAGCAGAAGAAGCTGCGAAAGGAACGGGGCTAATCTGGAGCCAGCAGAATGTGGGTCTGTGGGTTAGCGGTGAGGGCAAAGCGTTTGGTGTTCCTGATGTGGCTCTTCTCACGCTTGGTGTTGAAGTACAAGAGAAGTCTGTAACTGAAGCACAGCGTCAAGCTGCTGAAGCCATGGATAAAGTGATGAAAGCATTAAAGGGGAAAGGCATTGTTGATAAGGACATCCAGACTCAGCAATTCAATATTCAAATAGTTAAGCGATGGCTTGATAAAGAAAATAGAGAGGAAATAATTGGCTATCGAGTAGTTAATACACTAGTTGTTAAAATACGGAAAGTCAACGAGGCTGGTAGTGTTATAGACACTGTAGCTATTGCTGGTGGTAATGCAACTCGGATAGACAGTATCAGTTTTACGGTTGATGATCCGACACCTTACTATAAGGAGGCACGTGATAAAGCAGTGGCTAACACTATTGCGAAAGCAAAACAAATAGCCAGTGCAGCGGGGATTAAATTGGGTAAAGCAATCTACGTTACTGAAAATGTAACGTATATACCTTCACCGGTGAGGAATTACCTGAAAACAGATGCTGCGGTACCTTCTGCCCCTACGCCCATAAGTGCAGGCGAAATGGAATTTCGAATTGATGTTCAGATGGTTTATGTAATCGAATAAAATGATTAGTCGCCTTCCAGCTTTTTCCTTCTTAGATGAAGCCTTTTTTCTAATTGGACAAATCCAGTTGCTTCGGCTAATATGTTTATCATTAGGTGCAAACGTGAATAGAATCACGAGAACGAACACCGCTGACTGATTACATCGCTGGTAGTCGCAAAAAGGAGTATGCTACATGCTTGGTTGTCCCGTTGATTATATGGCATATGCTCTATCGTTGGCTGAGCTTGCTTTGGGATATACCAGTCCTAATCCAGCAGTAGGAGCGGTTATTGTTAAAGATGGGGCAGTTGTTGGATTAGGACATACACAACCGCCAGGTTCAGCTCACGCTGAAGTGGTGGCACTACAACAGGCTGGGGAGAGGGCGAGAGGGGCAACAATGTATGTCACTTTGGAGCCCTGCTGTCATCAGGGACGAACGCCACCCTGCACTCAAACCATAATCGACAGCGGTATTTCTAAGGTTCATACAGCGATGGTCGACCCAAATCCAGTGGTTTCCGGCAAGGGAATACTACATCTCAAAGAGGCCGGTATCGAGGTTGTGGTAGGAGAGTATGAGGAGAAAGCCAGGGAAATAAATGAGGGTTATGTGAAATATATTACGACGGGATATCCCTTTGTAATAGCAAAGTATGCTATGAGCCTGGACGGGAAGATAGCTACCAGGGGGACTGACTCCCGATGGATAAGCAACAGCGATGCTAGAGGATATGTACAAAGGCTGCGTCATATAGTCGATGCTATTATGGTAGGTGCCAATACGGTTATCAGCGATAATCCACGATTGTCGGCACGAGGTAGCGGTGGTGGAAGTGGTAGGGGTGGCATTACCAGAATACAGCCATTGAGGGTGATTGTGGATGGTAAGGGAAGAATACCTTCAGTAGCACAGATATTTTCCGAAACAGGGAAATCTCTTATTGCCGTGGCAAAGCCTCTCGCGGCGCAAAAGAAAGATGAGTTTCTGAACGCTGGTGCTGAGGTTGTGGAATTGGAGGGAGACAACGGTATAATAGATTTAAAAGATCTATTTGAAATCTTGGGCAAGAGACAAATTACGAGTGTGCTCGTTGAGGGGGGTAGTAAGCTTTTTGGTTTTCTTTTCGATGGTAAGCTGGTAGATAAAGTTTTGGCCTTTGTTTCGCCGATAATTATTGGTGGAGAAGAGGCAAAGAGTGTCGTGGGTGGTATCGGTGTTGCCAGAGTGGCGGATGCTGATATATTAAGTAATGTAAAGATAATAAGTTTTGGTAATGATGTATTAGTGAGCGGGTATTTAGGTAAAAAATAAGATGTTTACTGGTATTATAGAAGAGGTCGGCATGGCCAGGGAAGTGAGCCCTGGTCGTTTGATTATAGGTTCTAAAAAAGTGCTTGAGGAGACGAAACCTGGCGATAGTATGGCGATTAATGGAGTCTGCCTCACGGTCACTGCAATAACAGGGGATAGTTTTTCTGTTGATGTTATGCCTGAAACACTGCGGCGGACCAATCTCGGTAGGCTTCACTATGGCGACACGGTAAATTTGGAAAGAGCATTGTTAGTTGGTGGTAGACTCGGTGGCCATTTTGTCCAGGGGCATGTGGATGATATCGGAAAAGTGCTTTCCATTACTCCTGATGGAAAAGCGTTAATCGTCAAGTTTTCAGCATCTTCAAAGTTGCTGCGTTATATCGTAAACAAAGGTTTTATTGCGGTTGACGGAGTGAGCCTTACCGTGATTAACCCTGACGTTTTTTCCTTCTCAGTTTCTCTAGTGGACTATACGAAGAATCAAACGACATTAAGTAAGAAGAAACCGGGCGATGTGATAAACCTTGAAGTGGATATTCTAGCCAAGTATGTAGAACGACTAAAGCAGGGGAATAATCAAGAAGTAATGCTAGAATTTCTTGAAGAGCACGATTTGTCAGAGGCGAGGTGATATTCATGGCATTATCTACCATCTTAGAAGCAATTGAGGATATTAAAACAGGTAAGTTCATCATTATTGTAGATGATGAAAATCGGGAGAATGAGGGTGACCTGGCTATAGCTGCGGAGAAGGTTACACCTGATGCAATTAATTTTATGGCGAGGGAAGCCAGGGGACTTATTTGCCTACCAATACTGGGAGAGAGACTGGATGAATTAAAAATCCCACCTATGGTGCAGGAAAATACCTCGCCATTTTCCACTGCTTTTACTGTGTCTGTTGAGGCGAAGCATAAAGTAACTACTGGTATCTCGGCTCATGATAGGGCAGCAACAGTACGCTCTGTACTTGATCCGAATACCAAATCGGAGGACCTGGCAAGACCTGGTCATATGTTTCCTATCAGGGCAAGAAATGGTGGTGTCTTGGTACGGGCAGGGCATACCGAGGCTATTGTTGACTTAGCAAGAATGGCGGGGTTGTATCCGGCTGGCGTGATCTGCGAGATTATGAATGAAGATGGTACTATGGCGCGCCTTCCACAGCTTGAGATGACAGTAAGTAAATTTGGGTTGAAAATGATAAGTATTGCCCAGCTTATTGTTTATCGACGTTGTCATGAAAAACTGATACACAGAATTGCTGAGGCAAAATTACCCACGAAATATGGGGAATTCATAGTTGTAGCCTATAAAAGCACTGTCGATACCGATGAACATGTTGCTTTGGTGAGAGGTGATGTAAATAGTCAGGAACCAACGTTGGTACGGGTGCATAGTGAGTGTTTGACTGGTGATGTGTTTGGTAGTTTGCGTTGCGATTGTGGGGAACAGATAACGCTTGCAATGAAAAAGATTGCTGAAGAAGGCCGTGGGGTTTTCCTTTATATGAGACAGGAAGGGAGAGGAATAGGCTTTCATAATAAGGTGCGTGCTTATGCTCTTCAGGACAAGGGATTGGACACAGTAGAAGCGAATATTGCGCTTGGTTTTCCAGCTGACCTGAGGGACTATGGTATTGGAGCTCAGATTTTAGCAGATTTAGGTTTACATAAAATACGCCTTTTAACGAATAATCCTAAAAAAGTAATAGGGTTGGAAAGTTATGGATTAGAGATAGTGGACACAGTACCATTGATAGTCCCACCTACACCTTACAACCGTCATTATCTTGAGGCTAAACGCCAGAAATTGGGACACTTGTTAGAATAAAAGCATATTATTTGGAATAAAGACTAATAGTTAGGGAGGAGAAATTTTATGGCTAAACAATATGAAGGAACATTGCTGGGGAAAGGATTAAAATTCGGTGTAGTAATATCCCGTTTTAACGAAGTTATCACGACTAGACTTCTTAGCGGGGCAAAAGATGGTTTATTACGTCACGGAGTTGCCGTTGCTGACATTGATGTCGCGTGGACACCTGGCTGTTTGGAAATATCCCTTGTGGCCAAGAAGATGGCACAAACTGGAATATACAATGCTATTATCTGCCTCGGTTGCGTAATCCGTGGTGCAACACCTCATTTTGAATATGTAGCCAGTGAGGTCAATAAAGGAATTGCGCGTGTTAGTTTGGATACTGGTATACCAGTGATCCAAGGTATAATAACCGCTGATACCCTTGAGCAAGCTATAGAGAGAGCAGGCGCCAAGGAAGGTAACCGAGGCTTTGCCGCAGCATCCGCGGCTATTGAAATGGCGAACTTAATGAAGTCTTTCTAGTGCTGAAACTTAATCGGTGACTTTATAGACCTTATCTCCAGGCCTTACCCTATCGGGCACCTTGATGCCAACTCCGTCGCCAGCCTTCGCCTCAGTGACATCTGCATTGTGGATTTGCATAGAAGTAACGATGAGTTCGAGGTCTGTGGTATGACCTTTTACGTGGAGTTTGTCACCGACCTTGAGTGTCCCGTTGAGTGTAATTCCAGCTACTACTGGTTTAGCAAAGAAATCGCTTATATGACCAATTTCTACTTCTGGCATTTTCTACTACCCCCTTTCCCTCTTCTATAGTATAAGTTTCTTGATTTGGCAAATCAATAATTTCGATAGGTAGCTAATACTACTCTCCTCGCAACAATCAGCTATTGTCCTTTTACCGCTACGACGTCTATTTCTACCACCATATTAGGCTTGGCTAATGAAGCAGGTTGCACGCAGGTGCTGGCTGGTGGTTCGTCAACAAGTTGAGGAGCATATTTTGTATAATACTCGCATTCGGTATCACGCATAAGCTGATAGTCCTCCAAATGTTTGATGTAGATTACGGTCTTGACGATATTGTTCAGGGAACTACCGGCTTCTTCGAGAGCGCCTTTAATCTTGTCCAGGGCGACAATCATCTGATCCTTAAAGTCATCTGAAGAAACTTCACCAGTTTGCATGGTTCTGCCACTAGAACCAGATAAAAAGATAAGGTCACCTGCAACTACTGAACGTGCGAATCGTTGTTTTTTGCCGGCATATACAAGTGGATATGTTTCCTTCTTCATGTTGCTCCCTACTTTCTAAATTCAAGGTAGCACAATGCTACACGGTAAGTTATCCGGAGGTCAAGGGATTTACTAAGCGTTTTTGTGGTAAAATTGCTATAAAATAATGACAATTGAAACATTGCTGCATTAGAAAACACAATTGTAGAGTGGTTTGGGAAATAAAATCATTGTGGGCTTGACATGATAATTGAGGGGGCATATTATAGCAGTATCAACTAAGGTAAAAAGTTGGAGGTTGCGAGATGATAAATGATAACTGGTCGCCTCGGCCGTATACAGATCAGGAACTACTTTCTTTTGACCGCCTAAGACGAGCGGTTATGGGCAGGATTCTTGATAGAGCAGAGTCAATGATGGACATCGAGTTTCCGTTGGGGCCTGAGAAAACCCAAGAAATAACAAAAGAAGAGTGGCAGAGAGCTAAAGAAGCGGTCCGCAACTCTCCGAATGCCCGAGAAGCGTATCGCAAATATCTGGAAGGACTTGTTGGCGAACATGTGGATGGTTTAATCAAGGCGGATAAGGCTGAGCTGGGGGCAATGGGTGTTGTGGAGAAAAGTATATAAGACGGATTTTTAATTTGTTGATTATAGATAAAGAGGAGAGGTTTTAGTATTTCCTTTCCTCTTTTGTTAATTAGTGATAGTGTTAAATCTAAATAAGGTTGGGATTATGGATAAGGAAAAAGATAAAGTAGAAAACCAGCTGGAAATGTTGGACCAGCGCCTGGATAATATTGATTCGGTAGTGACCAATCTAGTCGAGAGAGTTATGCACCAACCAGTGAGTGTTGACTGTGTTTGCCCCAAGTGCGGTAGCACTATTAGGATTATGCTGACTGGCAATGTAAAACTAGTCGGTAAAAATCAGGACTAATTGTAATATCTCTGTTTATTGAGATTATTCTTGACTGCCTCTAGATGCACTGATAAAATGCGGAACACAGGGGCGGTTAGCTCAGTTGGTTAGAGCGTTGCGTTGACATCGCAGAGGCCACTGGTTCGAGTCCAGTACTGCCCACCATAAAAGACAGAAATAAGAACTCTCTTTGATTTTGGTTTTTATACCATATATCCTCATCAAAACAGGAATATTAGAAATGTAATGTACGTTACATAGAAGCGTTAATTGAGATATCATATAATCTAATACCTATCTAAAATGGAGGACAATCATGAAAGCAGCTGTACTGAAAGATATCGGAGTTTTAAAAGTGGAGGAGGTTCCGGAACCACAACCAGCAGCTGACCAAGTTAAGGTGAAGATAGCATATTGCGGGATATGCGGCACCGATATGGAAATTTTAGAAGGTCGATTTGGTCTGCGTAAAGATCCTCTGATCCCAAATATCAACGGTCATGAAGCATCAGGAACAATTGTTGAGTTAGGTAGTAATGTGCAGCAAGGTTATCAGATTGGACAAAGGGTTGCCATGAATTTTCGATGCACCTGTGGAGGCTGTTATTACTGTCGCAATAAGATGGAGCACTTCTGCCAAAAGGCATTTCATGCGACAGGAGCATTTGCCGAATATGCTGTCTATAAGGAAAGTTCTATTTTCCCACTTCCTGCCAATATCAGCATGGAACATGGAGCTCTTCTTGAGCCAGTATCAGTTGCTGTTCATGCCATAGACAAGGCTAATATTCACCCAGGCAGTTCAGTAGCAATATCCGGAGCCGGCCCAATTGGACTTCTACTATTGCAACTGGCTATAAGATCCGGTGCTACCAGGGTGATGGTATCCGAGCCAGTAGCTCTTAAGAGACAATTAGCTAAGAAAATGGGAGCAGATGTGGTGCTGGATCCCTTAAAGGAAAATGTGGAAGAAACTGGCGGAAAGCTAACTGAAGGCAGGGGTTTTGACACCGTTATCGAAGCAAGCGGTAATCTTGGAGCTGCCAAGCAAGCCCTTATACTTGCGGGCAAGGGAGGAACAATAGTCTGGGCAGCAGTGTATCCCAAGAACGCCGAAGTTACTGTTAATCCATTCCATATGTTTGCTAATGAATTAACCATTCACTCTACCATCATATCTCCGTATTCTTTTCCAAGGTCGATGAACCTTTTATCCAAGCTTAATTTGGAGCCGCTTATCTCTGACATCATTCCTCTTGAGGACATAGGAAAGGCATTTGAGCTTCATAAGAAGGGTAATTCGATCAAGATATTGATTAAACCGTAAATCTCATAAGCATCATGGGTACTCTTATCTCGATCTAGAACAGGCGAAAATTACATTGAAAAAGGGGTTAGATATGAACGTATTGATTATCGGAGGAAGTGGTCTTCTTGGGCGCAAGACGGTACTACATTTGCTTCAAGATAACGAAATATCGGGCGTTGTATCTATGGATGTAGTACCTCCACAAGAGTGGTTTCTGAAAGCTATTGGTAGACACGCCAGTAAATTTCATTTTATTCATGGAGACGTCTCTCAGCTTGAAGACATACTAAATGCGATGAAGCTTTTTTCTATTCAGAAAGTGGTTAACCTGGCTTTTATATTGGGCGCAGACGCTAATGTCAATCCACGGCTCAGCATTAAAGTAAATGCGCTGGGTATGTGTAATACCTTTGAAGCGGCGAGAATAATGAGTGTATCACGAGTAATCTATGCCAGTTCAGAGACAGTATATGGCACACAGGATGATTATGGTGATAGGGAGGTGACTGAAGATGACCGTTTGTATCCCAGTCATTCCTATGCCTTATGTAAATGTCTTGCGGAGATAATGGCAGAGCAATATACCCGGCTTTATGGTATGAACTTTACTGGCTTGAGACCAACTGTTGGATTTGGGCATGGTGGACAAACGCCCTTTATTGTTAAATGGTTATCAGACATAGTATCCCTGCCGGCTGTAGGCAAACCTGTCTCTTTTGAGGTGGAGGGGAAGAATCTGCTTTCTCTGTTTTCCGTGGATGATTTAGGCGCATTCATCCGAATATTACTACATGCGCCTTCTTCCAAGCATCCGGTATATAACCTGGGTGGACCTCCTTGTAGCCTGAGGGATATAGCCAAACAGGTGCACCAGTTCATACCAGATGCCAAAATAGAATTCGGTAGTCAGCCAATGCAAGGACAAGGGCGCGGTGGTTTACCCTGGAAAGTCAGCAGTGCAAGGGCAAAAGAGGATTTCGGTTTTTCCCTGATGTCCTTGGAGGAAGCAGTGTTACTCCATATCAATGACGCCAGATTAGAAGCAGGGATCGAGCCCATGAAAGGGCTGAAGCATACTTAAAATTCTAAACCCCAAGAATATGGAGCATATTTGTTCAACTATCAAATTGACAGGCTACTATCGCTCTTTTAACAAGTGTTCTCGCAATCTGAATCTTATACTTGTTATTTATCAGTGGAAACGCATCGTTGGTAGCGGCATTGGCCGCATCTTCAGCAGTTGACTCATCAATTGCCTTGCCTATTAGATACTCCTCAGCCTTGGTTACCCTATAAGGCTGGTTGTATACCGAGTTCAAGCATATTCTGGCTGATTTAACTATTCCTTTCTTACTTTCTATTATGGCTGCACAATTAACTAAAGGAAAATCTATGGATTTCCTCAGTGCGAACTTAATAAATTTGGATTTGGTACCGACTCTGGGTATTGGAATTCTAATTTCCATCACTATCTCATCATCATCAAGAATCGTCGTTTTATCACCTTCAACAGTAAAAAACCTCTCGGCTTCAACAACCCTTTTTGTTGTTTTAATTTTAGCGTCTAAAGATATCAATGCTGGTGCCAAATCCGATGAGTTTACTGCTACACATCCACAATTGAAACATCTGTTGGCCTCCAATTTGATGTTGCTTAAGTCCAGATTACCAGCCTCCTCAGCGTTAAAGTTTTTGATTCGTTCAGCTACCGGTAGTTCTGGAGCATTAGCTCTGTCTGTTTTCTTGAGGTACGAGCTATTGAATTTTTCGGCAGGCTTTAGAGGTCTGTAATACTTTTCTCCGCTTTGTATCCCTGTTGTAACATTTAGGAATTTGTCTATTGAGTTTGCTGCTTTCCTACCGGCTGCTATTGCAGCAATAACTGTTGAAGGTCCTGTGATAAAATCGCCTCCAGCAAAAACATTTTTACCCAAAGAATACGAGGAGGTATTTATTTTTAGTTGTCCCTTTTCATTGAGAAACTCACCAGGGATAATGGAGATATCCGGTTCTTCGCCGATTGCCTTCATCACGGCATCAAACTCGGTGGTAAACTCTGAACCTTCTACAGGTACAGGACGGGGTCTCCCTGTATCATCTAAATGCCCCAGTTTCATTCTTGTACATGTAAGGATTATTTTAATACCTTTTTTCGATGCTTCAACCGGGAGCGTGAGCAATTCCATTTTTATGCCTTCCTGCTCAGCTTTCACAAGTTCTTCTTTTAAGGCTGGCATCTCAGTCTTACTGCGTCGATAAATAATCACAGGGTCAGCCCCAAGTCGGAGAAGCGATCTGGCAACATCAATGGCGACATTTCCTCCACCAATTACGCCTATTTTCCCACTGAGAACCCTTCCCACTCCAAGGTTCGAATCTCTCAGGAACTCTGCTCCTGACATCATCAGTTCCTCACCTTTTGTTCCTGACGTCTTTTCTTTCCAAGCTCCACATGCAAGAAATACAGCATCATATTCACGCATGAGCTCCTCAAATTTATTACCTCTGCCAATCAGGGTATCAAGCATCAACTGCATTCCCATGCCTTTAATGGCCATCATTTGTGCCTTAACAATATCCTTCGGAAGCCTGTATGGTGGAATGCCATAGGTAAGGAGACCCCCTGGCTCTTTCATGCTTTCAAAGACTGTCACGCGATGCCCAAAACGCCTGAGATAATAGGCGGCTGAAATGCCTGCTGGCCCAGAACCTATTACAGCCACATGTTTTTTAGTTTCGTTTTGAGGAGGTTCATATATCACATCACAGTTCTCGAGGACATAATCACCGATGAATCGTTCGACATACCTAATAGATATCGGTTCATCAAAATTACCTCGGTTACAATCGCTTTCACAGAAATGCGGGCAAACACGACCTGTTATCGCTGGAAAGGGATTGGTATCAAGGAGTATTCTGGCAGCTTCAAGTAAGTTACCCTCTCTCATTTTGCTCAAATATGAAGGTATATCCACATTACTCGGGCAATCTATGGAACAAGGTGTGCCATTTACCCTTGTAGCTCCGAATATCGAATGATATCTCCCATCTCCTATTAATGCATAGCATTCTCGGCCACCTTTCCTCATGCAGTAAAAACGATTATCAGGAACCCAGTAGTACCAGCACCTATTACTTTGACAAATATTGCCTCCTATAGTGCCCATCTCTCTTATATGAGGAGAAGCTGTATTCTGAGCGGCATCAGCAAGCAAGGCGCACTTTTTCTTTACTATTTCAGTCTTAGCTATGTCATCCAACTTAGTCAGCGCACCTATCTTTAATGTCCGTCCATTGCTACTAATATAATCCAGACCTGAAATGGTCTTGATATTTATAATAACCTCTGGGTATTCTGGTAAAATATCGTCTTTCATTTGACCCAATAGGTCAGTACCGCCAGCAAGTACCTTTGCTTTTCCCGCAGAGCTATTGATGATTGAGGCTACTTCTTTTAACGACCTGGCATTCACATGCTTGAATCTTTTCATGGTTTATACTCTCCGTGCAGAATTTCAAGGATTTGTCAAAAATATAAATTAAAATTTAAAATAAATGTGCTCTGGTAACAATCTGTTGTTTAGTGTTAATCGGATTTAAGCCTTTCCTAGGGCTCTTAGTACCATGGACGGAGTAACTGGAAAGCCCGCGACCCATTTGCCGATAGCATTATAAATAGCCGGAGCGATAAGCGCCGGGACTACAGTAGCTATGTCTTCACCGATTCCGACAACACCATATGGACCATATCCCATTCCTGTTTCCACCAGGAGAGTATCGATGGGTCCAATATCCAGCATTGTTGGGAATTTATAATTCAGTAGGTTTCCATTAAGCATGACACCGGTGTTGGGGTCATGAACTACTTCTTCGCTTCGTCCCCTGCCGACCGCCATGTAGGTTCCACCGTATTGTTGACCCTCGCAGCCTTCCCAGTTAATAACCTTGCCCACGTCATTAACGTTGACTACATGGACTACCTCTACTTCCCCGGTTTCGGTATCCACTTCGACTTCCATGAAATGTGCCTGACGACAAAGGCGAGCACGTAAGCCTAAATATGCTCCGCGTTGAACCTGCCAGGCATATTCAAAAAGAGGAGGAGTAAGACGTACGGGATATGTAATACCTTCCTGACGTGCCAGAACTGGTTCTCCTTTGGCAGGAGTAAGCGGTCCCATTCCACCTGAAGGCCCGACAAAATCGGCTAGAGTCATTCTATGCTGGGGGTTTGCTTTCTCATAAATTACACTGTCCTTTATATCAAGCTCTTCAGGTTTTTTCCCGGGAAATGCAGCAGGGAAACTGGTTAACTGCGTTACTCCTCTGGGACTGACAGCTAATTCAAGTATCTTTCTTTTAAGAAGACGGGCACAATTTCTGACCGCAAACCCATTAACAGACATGTTTGTCGATGTATCCGGTGTCATAGCGAAGAAGCCAGCATCAATTTGTGCTTTGTAACGGACATCTTCTATCCGCATTCCCAGTTCATCTGCAGCAATCTGACAATACGATGTTTCTGCATTTACTCCTATATCAGCACGGCAACCGAATATGGTAGCGGTTCCATCGTTACGTTCTATCATGATAGCCATTTCGCTTGAACCTGCAGAATCATCCCACTCATGTGTCCAGGCAAAACCCAATCCGTGCATTCTACCGTTCGGAAGCCTTCTTGTTCCGGGTGCATGCCATTTCTTATCCCAATCAATAGCTGCTTTTCCCTTTTCTACACACTCTCTGAGGCTATCTCTGACGGGGAACCCCTTCTCCGCCTTATACTTGTTCAGCCACTCTATATCGTGCCCTTCAGCGCCGTCGTGTTTTAGTGCAAGTTCAACAGGGTCAAGCCCGAGTTCACCAGCTACATGATTGAATACCAGTGTGATACTATGACAGTTCGAGTTCTGCTCGCAACGTGTTGGAACCGTTGGCCCTTTATTTACTTTTACCGATTCAGTTCTGCCATATATATTGGGTATTCTGGTGTTATCAATGAGGTGTTTAACCAATCCAAAAACCGGCGCTGCCTGGTTGGTAACGATAGACCTACCCTGTACAGCGGTGATAGTGCCATCCAGTTTAAAGCCGACTTTATAGTAATACACACCTTCATCCATCTCTCCGCCGTAAAAATCCTCTCTCCTGTTAAATGCCCACTTTACCGGTCTACCTGTTCTCTTGGCTAAAACAGCAGCACAATAATGCCCTCCCATATTCCAGGACATCTGACTCCATCCTCCAAAACTGGCTCCCTGGTAGGGGCAGTGGATGTCTATTTTATTCATAGGTATTTCACCAAACCATGAAGCTATTGCACGTTTACATATATGTGGTCTCTGGTGTTTAACCCAGACTTCTGGATATTCACCGTTCCATCGGAATATGCCGCAGGGCCGTTCTGGTCCAATCCAGGTATTCAGCCCTTGAGTAAACTTGAATTCTATTATCTTGTCGGCCTCGGCAAAACCTTTCTCGATATCGCCCTGCTTTTCGATATGTATATTCTGTTCATCTATATTACCGTTCGGCATCGATTCAGGATTAGCCAGTGGTGCATCAGGTAGCAATGCTTGTTCTGGATCCAGCACGAAAGGTCGTTCCTCCCACTCGATATCAATCATCTTGAGTGCCAGTTCGGCTATCTCTTCAGTATCGGCAGCTACAAATGCACCTGCCTCTTCTCCCTGGAAATGGGCTACATTTGGCAGAACCGGCATGGAGGATGGTGCATGACCACCCAGAACCGCTGTGGCAGGTAGCTCAGGGTCATCGTAACGCAATATAGCTCTGACACCTGGAAATGTTTCAGCTTTACTGGTATCCATATGTACTATTTTTGCATTGGGATATGGGGATGTCAGAAACCTTCCGTGAAGCATTCCCGGCAATTCAATATCTATGGTATATTTCGCTGCTCCGCTTGCCTTCTCGTAGCTATCTATTCGGCGAACACCACGTTTGCCAATATTATCGTATTTTACTAGAGGGTATTTATCGGCTTTTAAATTATCAAAGAGTTCTAGAATTTTTGACATTTCATCGTTAGCCATGAGCCTTATCCTCCGCGTAATTTACTGGCTGCTTCTAACACTGCTGTGACATGTTGAGGATATGTTCCGCATCGACACAGGTTTCCAGCAAGGGCTTCTTTGATTTCATCTACTGTTGGGTTAGCATTCTTATCTAACAACGCTTTTGCAGTGACAATAAAGCCGGGTGTGCAGAAGCCACACTGCATACAGCTATGGCTCATATATGCTTCGATGAGTGGGTGTTTTGCTCTCGCAATTCCCTCTATAGTCTCTATGCTTTTATTATTACATTCTATCGCAAGTGTCATACAGGAAAGAATTGGTCTGCCATCTATAATTACAGCGCAAGCTCCACAGGCACCCTCTGCACAAAATTCCTTGGTTCCTGTTAATCCCAGTTCATGGTGAAGCACATATTGGAGTGTCCAGTTCGATTGAACATTCACTTTATAGGAATCCCCATTCACCACCAGGTTGATTAGTTCTTCCGATAGTAAAACCGTTTTTTCTCGTTGAGCCATATTTACCCCTTTGCTGGATTCTGTGGGTTTCTTGGTATTTCTACCTTCTAAGTCTTTAATCGTCCTGGTATTATGATTTGCTTCTTACTATGCCATTTGATTAGTAAATTATGTAGTAGCAATGTTCAAGCTAAATAGAATTGCCTCAAGCACCCCGTTCGCTATAGTACGCATCCTATCACGGATAGAAAAACAAATAGCCCCGTCATTCACAGGGTCTATCTCAATAAGTTTTGTATTTGCTGGCACTTCTACTTCACTGTGTAATAAGCCACGTAACATACCAGATATTGGTGCTTTCAGATAAATATGATCCAATTTACCTACTATTTCACCACTATTAATAGAATCGCTAATATGCTTCTCTGTTGAAAATACTCCTGAAGTGGGAGCCCAAATAATTCTCTCTTGTTTCATACCTCCAATCTCTATTGGTATCCCGGTGTTTTTCTCAGCTTCTCCCTCCATGATTATCTTGCCCAGATTTCCGTTATTGTTAGACTCAACTACCAGATGGACGTCTCGACTCGCGAAAAAGCCTGGACCAATGCCAATGACTAGAGGGGCGTCAGTAATTTTACTCTTGGTCTCTTGCTTAAACATGGCGGCATTCACTATCACGTCTGGCATAATCAGCGGTTTTACAGATAGTTCAGGGTCTATTACTACAGGTATGTTCCCATTTTGCCATATCTGATATATCTGTTTTAACGAAAGAGTTGTCCGTTCGGCGGTTACCTTTTCAATTATTTTTTTACTATCATAAACCGCTTCAGAAAAGCAGGTACCTCGGCTTATCGATAGAGGACATGGTATTTCAGTAATACAAACACGGAAACGGCTGCAATGTAATCGGTGAGCTACAGCGCTACCAACCTCACCACCACCCTTCACTAAAATGATTAAGTCAGATAACTTTCTCATCAATCATTCTATCTGGGTTAGTGTTGCATTCTATCATAATCTTAGGTTTTATGCATTATTATACAGTGGAAAGCACATTGTTTTTTTGATTCAAAAGAGGATTAAAAGTAGCAAAAATCAAATAGTCTAATGGTACTTTGGATTGTATGGAATGATGTAAAAGAGTATGCTTGCTACATCCATCTACATAAAAGAAAACTAATATGATTTCGGCGATAATATTGGCGGCTGGCGAAGCCAAGCGTATGGGTAAGCTGAAGCAGCTCTTACCATTGGGGAAATGTACTGTTCTGGAAAAGACTATTAAAAATGTAGTAGCCTCCAGAGTAGATGAAACTATTGTCGTGCTCGGCTATCAAGCAGACAAAATAATACCCAAGATAGCAACTACGACGGTGAAGATTGTGGTGAATCCTCATTACAGTGGTGGGATGAGCACATCTATTATTTCTGGTTTACAAGCAGTAGAAGAAAAGAGTGATGCTATCATGGTGGTTTTAGCTGACCAGCCATTTATCGATAGCCACATTATCAACCATATTTTAGAAGAATTCGCTAAGCATAGCAAAGGCATTATCATTCCCACCTATGGGGGCAAACAAGGTCATCCTGTCATTATCTCTCTGAAATATAAGTCTGAACTTCTTGCTCTTAAAGGTGATATCGGGGCTAGAGAGCTTATTTCCCGCCACTCGGAAGATGTGTATTTAGTCAATGTTGATTCTTACGGAATTATTGTGGATATAGATACGAAAGAGGAATACAAGTTACTACGATAAAAGTAAATCTGACCTAATAAAGCAGCACAACGCTACCTATGAGGGAGAGCGGAATACCTTAATAATTTCAGCCATAATGCTGATAGCTATTTCTTCCGGAGTCTCGGCATAGATTTCTAAGCCGATAGGGGTATGAATTTTATTCAAAATATCCTTTTTCACACCTTTTGCGGTCAGATTATTAAACAGGGTTTTCACCTTGTTTTTGCTGCCTATCATTCCAATATATCTGGCTGGAGTGCGTATAGCTTCATCTAAAACTCGCTCATCATCATGATGGCTACGGGTAACGATGACTATGTAACTATGTTTATTAATTGTCATCTGAGAAAAGGCAGTTTCGAAATCTTCTATTATGACGAGGTCAGCCTCAGGAAACCTTTCTTTAGTGGCAAAGTCCTTTCTGTCGTCAATTACCACGATGCGAAACCCCAATAATTTGCTGATTTTCGCTAGCATAATTGAAATATGACCCGCACCAAAAATGTAAATCGTAGGCGTTTGTGCTATCGGTTCAACAAAAATTTCCATTTCACCTCCACAGACCATCCCAGGTTCCTTATCTGGTGACAGGGAGAATAGATGTCTTTGCGGTTTTCCAATTCTGATTGCCTCAATAGCTATGTTGATTGCCTCAGCTTCCACAATGCCACCGCCAATAGTACCTCTGATGCTGCCATCAGGCCTAACCAACATTTTAGTGGCGACACCTCGTGGGGTGGAATGACTAGCATTGATAATGGTAACTAAGGCAGCTTCTTGACCAGACTTAATGATTTCTACTATTTCTCGATATACATCCAGCATTTTACTATTTCCAACCGTACAGTGGTAGCTATTACATGAATTGGAATGAGAGAAACTTAACTATCGCAGGGAAGTGAAAGGATTTGCTTAATCCATTTTCTTTGGTATCCAGCCACGCTTCTTAACCCACCAAAAGGTTAGCCATGCAGATATAATAGTAGAGCCTATAATAACAGTTAAATACCAGCCGAGGTCGCCAGGCCCCATATTAAAAGCGGAGTTACCAAATACGGTAGCCAAGGTATTGGGCACCAGCACAGCAGCGCCCAGAACGGTAAAATAGGTCATAATCAATGCCATCCTGTTATTAAGTACTTGAAGCTGGTTATTGTAGATTGACTGCAATACTTCCAACCCGGAAGCAAGGACTTCTGAGAGATGTTCTGCGAGAGCAATTTGGCGGTTAACGTCCTCTGCCAGCAATCCCACTCGATCCAAAATTTGGGGGGTATTAGTAAGCAATTCGGCATCACCATAGCGTACGTCATGGAGAACGTCGACTGTTTCCCAGAGCGCATTGAGGTAGGTAATAAGAGCATGTTTCATACCATAGATTTGTGGAGCCAATTGATTGCGTGGTGTCTCCGGGTCCATAAGTTTTTTATTCAATTCATCGCCTTGTTCTTCAATCTGGCGCAGGTGCTCAAAATTGCGGTCATTATTCTGGTCGATAATTCGTATTAACAGAAGGGTTAATTTATCTTCAGCGGATACTTCTGCAGGTATTTTTTGTAGTATTCTATTTGAATATCTCCGCAAGCGACTGAACCTTCTATCTACTTCCATCGAGTGGATGGTCAGGATAAAGTTATTTCTTAGAAACATTAGAGTAGCATAAGCATGAACGTCTGGTTGTTCATAGGCTCTTATTTGGATTGATGGTAGCTTGATACCCATCTCAATATCCAGGTCTTCATATAGTAGATGTGATTCTCCACTCAATGACGAGACAAGCTGGTCACTGAAACCAAGCTGGGTAGCGACAAGACGAGCGTCTTTTTCGAAATCCTTGTGGGCAGTTCGATAGTCTATCCAGGCTATAATTGTATTCTGAAGAATTCCAAGAAATCGAACTGGTGAATCAGCGTCGTCCATAAAGACGCTGCCATCATGGCAGATAGCAACACAAAACCACCGCTTTTCAAAATTTTCGGCTCCGTTTGCTATAACATCGGTTTCACTTTTCCATTTGAGGTCCTGTGCTTTTTCGGTAGAAGCCATTGAACTATTGTCCTTCGTTTATTTACAATGAGAAGATATCATACTGTTGGTGAATTATGGCAGATGGTAATGTATTAGTCAATAAAGTATTAACCTGCCATTGTAACAGGGAGATGGAAGGAAAATTTAAAGATATTAATGAAGGGGTGGCGGGAAATTATTAAACGATTTACGATGGTTTTTGAGGTTGAAAAAGTTGGCAGATAATTCCTTGCGATTATGTTTTAGAAACAGCAACGATGGCAATTAGTAAACCAATCACCGCGCCGAAAATTGCCCCTGACCAGGGGCTTGCAGTGATCCCTCAAGTACTGCCAGCACACTTGCCAAAGTAGCCTATTAATCCTCCGACGACAGCCCCTATGATAATACCGAGAGCGTATTTGGCTATCAAGATAAAAGGCATCTTCACTTAACTCCCCTGGACTAAAAGGTTATTAATTTTCTCTGTTAAGGTATGTTCTGTCAGGAGACCGATAAACCGCTCCATCTCCTTGCCATGGTTGATAATGATAGTGTTATATCTCTTCGCTGAGGATTTTACTCTTCAATATTTCCCACTCTGCTGTACTTAAGATGCACAGGTTGCCTTCCTCACCGATTTCAACATGGTCACTGGATAGCTTTACTACTGGACAACAAGAGCCCTTACTGCATAGTGTAATGGTTTTCATCGTGCCTCCCTTTAGTATAAAAGTATGACTATTCTACGCTGTAGTGTAGATTGTGTATGCGACTTTTGTCTCATCGTCATAGCTCAACCTCAACGAACATGGGAAAACAAAAAAGCGAAGGAATATTAATCCCTTCGCTTTTGACATGCTAGCAAATTGTTTTGCTTAAAATGCAGGTGTTAATCGGCCATCAAGGTTCCGCCAGTGAGGCAACCAGCATAGAGCTACAAGTTGCACCGAAATATCTGTTTTCGTTGGTCTGATAGCTATCGTATCCAGCGGATCAGTCAACGGGTCATTTTTACCTGTAAGTATATCGGTCTCAGCTTTGAAATCAGCTTCAAGTTGCTGCAGTCTTTGCTCCATGGCTGCTACTGTTTCCTTAGCACGACCTATATCCTGAGTTTCTTTGACAGTTCTACCGACGCCACGTACGGTAGTAGTAGCTCTACCCAGAGTGGAATAGTTTATTGTTTTTCGACCAACAAAGGCACCTAGAAGTGTGGCACCCATAGAAATAGCAGTTTGCATCTTTTGCTGTTTTGCCTGCTCTTCTTCTCGGTCAACTGTTTGCCTGGCACGACGGATTTGCTCTTCTAAGGACACAATTTTCGTAGTGTATTTCTGACGCAGTTTTTCCACAGCCTGGTCACGTTTCTCATGTGCGCTTTGTTGTAAGCGTATACGGAAATCACGCTCTGATTCTTCTGGATTGGAGATTTCTTTCAGATTGGCGCTTTTCAGTAGCTCTAACCTCTGGTTACGATATAACCAGGTAGCAAGTTCTTTGCCCCAGATATCGTAATTTTTCGCTCTTCCGGCTGAGGCTGGAAGTTCCAAAAAATTTGCCGACTCGACTGGAGATTTTTCCAAATCGGATATACTAGTTATGAATTCTGTAGCAGTGTCCCAGTTTACAGGCAAGGCGTCATCTGACACATTAGCTTGTACACTAATATTTCTGGTTATAGTAACTCCAGTCTTGGTATCTGAGAAATGGACATTTCCCGTGCCTACTATGATAGGTTGATACACCAAATTATGAGCTGCTGGTTGGTTGCTACGAACAGGTACAAAATACTGTTGGATATCTGGGGGTAATAAAGGTTGTTGGCTATTCTGTGCTCTGGCACTTGTTGTGGCGGCTGGGATTGATTGTACAGAAGGTACAGGTATTACTGGTGGGCTGGAAGTAGCTTTTCTGGATTCCATAAGCAATTTAATCTGGTTGCGGGTAAGTGGACCTCGAAGATATGACATCGCCCAGCGTGTTTCAAATATAATTGGACCATCATCGTGAACATTGTTCATGAGGAAAATACGATTGCTTAATCCTGCCAGAGTTTGCTCCATGCGTTGCCTATCGAATTTAGTGCCAGTAGTGACAGCAGCACCCTCAAGCCCATCCAGAACTCTAGCTTTATCCCGTTCGGTCTGTAGACGTCCTATAAACCATGTGCCTGTATTGGAAAGACCCTTGTAGTCAAGGTCTACTGGATTCTGGGTAACAAGCACAATCCCTACGCCAAAGGCACGCGCCTGCTTGAGCAAAGTGAGCAGCGGTTTTTTTGACGGCGGATTCGCCACCGGCGGAAAATAGCCGAAGATCTCATCCATATAAACAATAGCCCGCAAACTGGTGGTACCTGATTGGGTGCGTGTCCAACCCAGTATCTGATTAAGAAGAAGTGAGACAAAGAACATGCGTTCGGCATCATTGAGATGAGCAATGGAAAAAATGGAAATTCGAGGCTTACCTTCGGCAGTATGCAAAAAAGTGTCAATATCCAGAGGCGCGCCTTCTAGCCAGACACTGAAACCAGGTGCTGCAAGCAAATTATTGAGCTGGAGAGATAGTCCGAATCTGTCTTTGGAAGGGAAAAATGCTTCTATGTCCATGACACCGACTCGAGTTATCGGAGGATTTTGAATTTGCTGTATCAGAGCGGCGAGATCAAGGTTGCGAGATTGCCTCCATGCTGAATCTAAGATGGTTGATATAAGAATATGCTCACGACTTTTAATAGGGTCTGCTTCAATACCCATGAGTCCAAGCAGGCTGGCCACCGTGGTGTTGATGTGGTCTCTCAACAATTCATTATCGTCAACTATTGCCTGAGGAGGAGACGCAAATGACTTAAGAATGGATACAGATATGCCAGCATTGCTGCCAGGTGTATAGATGACAAAGTCTGTTGATTGGCGGAGGCGGCGTATTCGTTCATTATTCTGCCCCCATGAGGCCAGACCGTTTTTCCATAACTCAGCCTGTTGTTTGGCATATTCTTCAGTTGTTACATTCTTCTTTCGTGCGTCATCTTCATTGACCCAGGGGATAAAATCTTCGGCTTGTAGACTTGGAAACGTTAGCAAAAGATTGGGGAGGTCTCCTTTGGGATCGATGATAATAGAAGGGATTCCATCTATTGCGGCTTCCTCCAACAGGTCAATGCACAAGCCTGTTTTACCGCTGCCGGTCATACCAACACAAACAGCATGGGTAACCAGGTCTTTGGAGTCATAGAGAATCAATCCATCCAGTGATTTCTTGGACATGAGATCATAGGGACGCCCCAGATAAAAAACACCTAGTTTTTCATAATCTTCCATGTAACCACCCCCTGAATTTTAATAGCCTGGTTCTCTATATTCTTTTTGTAGCAGAAGACATAGTTGCTTATTATATAGATAAGGACATGTTAAGTTTTTACTTGATAAAAAGTCAAGTATTGCCTCTATTATCCTTTTTGCACATACTAGCATGAGTGGATGAAAAGGACTTTGCAGTACGAAGCAATTCGCTCAATTGACCTTTTTCTTTTTCGTTGATATACTTTTACGTTAGCCTCAGCTAGAAAGGGAGTAAAAACCATATGAAAGCCTCAGTTACCCGCCTCACTTTAATTGATGAGATTGTTCAAAAGAGAGGTTTACTTTGGAATATAGCGTTAATGTTTGGCTTTGCCTGTGTTACGGCACTGTGCGCTCAGCTAAGTTTCTGGATTGGTCCTGTGCCTGTAAGCGGTCAAACGTTTGCAGTGCTTCTGTCCGGTGCTCTTCTGGGCAGCCGGCGTGGCGCATTAAGCCAGCTTAGCTATATAGCTGTTGGCGCTACTGGCATCCCGTATTGGTTTGCTCTCGGTGGTGCTCCGGGTGTAGCCCGTTTGGTAGGACCTACCGGTGGCTACTTGTTTGGTTTTGTGGCGGTTGCTTTTATTGTCGGTTGGTTGTGTGAAAGAGGCTGGGATCGGCATGTATGGGCTGCTGTTATAGCTATGCTCGCTGGTGAAGTTGTTCTTTACCTGTTTGGTCTGTCATGGTTATCCCTTTTTATTTCGAGAGAGGCACTGCTCCAAACTGGTTTTTACCCTTTTATTATTGGTGACGTCATAAAGATACTACTCGCAGCTATTATGTTACCATCAGGCTGGCTGCTATTAAGAAAGTTCACCAGGTAACTTAGCTCTTATCATCATTATGTAGTGAGGTTATTATTTTGGATATAACGTGGCTGGGACACTCTTGTTTTCGTATTAAGGGAAAAGAAGCTGTTGTTGTAACAGACCCCTGTAATCCGAGTTTGGGGTATCCGCTCGGCAAACTCCGTGCTGATATAGTCACCATAAGTCATTCCCACCCCGGTCATTCCTATATTGAGGCTATTGAAGGCGAATTCAAGGAAATCAAAGGTCCAGGGGAATATGAGATGAAAGGCGTTTTTGTTACGGGGATTGCCACATTTCATGATAAAAGCCAGGGCAGTGAGCGAGGCAGGAATACCAGTTATCTGTTAGAGATAGACGGGGTAACTCTGTGCCATCTGGGTGACATCGGTCATGCGCCAACATCTGCTATAGAAGAGGAATTAGGAGATATCGGTGTCTTATTTCTCCCGGTAGGTGGAGTTAATACGATAGATAGTGTCGTGGCTGCGGAGATAGTGAGAAGTTTGGCTCCCAAGGTAGTCATCCCTATGCATTATAAAACCCCAGCATTAACCAAAGAACTTGACCCATTGGATAAATTCTTAAAACAGATGGGATTAAAGGAAATAACCTCTCAGCCCAGGTTCTCTGTAAATCGGTCGACTCTGCCTCCCAGCACTCAGGTTGTTGTTCTCAGCTATCCCCACCAATAACATTTCTCAGTATCTACAGGTTTTTGCTGTAGGATAGAGTAGCTTATGAATTTTGTCAAAAGGCTCTACGAATTGCAACTTATTGACTCTGAAATTCAGAGCTCTAGAGAAATCATAGTGCAGTTGAATCTCAAAATAGGAGAAAATGAAGCTTTGAGCGTGGCAAAAGCTGAGCTAGATGCCATGAAGAAACGTCTAGCTGAGATTGGTCATAAGCGTCGTGACCTGGAATGGTCAGCGGAAGACCTGCGCAAAAACATCTCGAAATTAAATGATAAACTTTACGGCGGCAAGGTCGGTAATCCCAAAGAGCTCATGAGTTTGGAGCAGGAAAAAGAAAGTTTCACTGCCAAGCTTGCACAGCAAGAAGACGAACTATTAGATCTGATGAATGAAGAGGAAGAAATACAAAAAAAGATAGAAATACAATCCAAAAATGTTGGGGGAATGGAGGTGGAGTGGCAGCAGGAACAAAAAGCTCTGACGCAGCAGCGAGATGAACTGGAGAACCGGCTGCTCGAGTTTGAGAAGAAACGTCAGGCATCGGCTTCTGCTATCGATCCTCAGACACATAGTCTTTACGAAGGGATACGATTAAAGAAGGGGCAGGCTGTAGTGAAAGTGGAGCAGGGCAGATGTCTAGGATGCCATATCACGTTGCCAGTAAATGAGTGGCAACGGGCGAAATCTGGAGCTGTAGTGCAGTGCGGTAGTTGTGGCAAGATACTCTATTTGGAATAGGAGTTTTTGAAACTGTACTATGTGGTTGCATATTTATGCTGATGGTGCGTGCTGGGGTAATCCAGGTCCTGCAGCTATTGGGGCTGTTATCAAAGACGATAGCAAGAAAACGTTAGTTGAGATATCCGAATATATTGGTCAGGGGACAAACAATCAAGCTGAGTACAAGGCGGTTATTGCTGCTTTGAAGTCGGCAGCCGGATTTAACGTTGAGGGAGTAGTACTTTACCTGGATTCAGAGCTTGTTATCAAGCAACTGTCTGGCGAGTACAAAGTAAAGAACCCTCTTCTCCGTCCTCTCCATATAGAGTTGGTGATGTTATTGAGAAAGTTCAAGAGTTTTTCGATTAACCATGTAGGGCATTCAGGAAATGAGGAAGCTCATAGTCTGGCTTCAAAAGCATTAAAGAATTGGGCCAAGACAGGTAGTCAGGTTTGACTCTCTCTCAATGCAGGGTGTAGAGTGAATACGGGCTAAGTAGACCGGATGACCGCTCGTGGCTCAGATGAGTCAGGGAGGAAAGTCCGAGCTCCACCAGGCGGGGTACTGGGTAACTCCCAGGAGGGGTGACCCTACGGAAAGTGCCACAGAAACATACCGTCCCGACTCTGTCGGGATAAGGGTGAAATGGCGAGGTAAGAGCTCACCAGCAGACAGGTGACTATCTGGCTGGGCAAACCCTACCCGGAGCAAGACCAAATAGGGGGACTATAAGTGCCTGGCTTTGACCCCGGGTTGGTCGCTATTGATCTCGATGGTAACATCGAGGCTAGATGGATGGTCATCACCCTGACTTGTTCAGGGTACAGAACTCGGCTTATAGGTCTACTTGGCCCCCTTTCTTCATGTATTGTTGACATAAAATAGGCCGAGCTGATAGAATCAAAAATAAGAAATATCCAAACATTCAATATTCCTTGATAAAGACCTGATCCTATTGCAGTGGGGCAGGTCTTTCTCTTTTAAATAATCCTTCTGCTATTTGTTAAAGTCTAAGCCTGTTTACTATTGTCGTCAATAGTACTTTTGTTCTAGGGTTATTAATTACGGCAATACCATTGTAGGTTTTCTTCCACTTCTTAATTTGGTTTTTATGACAGGACACATTAATTATGTAAGTTTTTTCATTCTGCTTTGCCCTTGTCATTAAACTTGAATAAACCTACTGAATCAAAAAATACAACCTCAGCCTTAGTAAATTTGTTGCTAAAATAATCCTTTGTAGCTTTTAATTTTTCCACTGATTTATCATTAACATGTATGGAAATCGCTAATTTATAACCTGATTTGTCTATAGCAGTTAAAATGTGTTCGTCCTGCTCGGATAATGAACAGCCATAAATTACAAATTTACGTAACTTTGTAAATTTCAACCTGTTATAAGAGAATTGTAAATAATTACTTTGCTTTATTTGTTTTAGCTTTTCCGTACTATCGCCTTCACATATAAAAATAGGCATATTCCCATTTTTTATCACATCACCGATAATATCAATAAGTTGAATAGTCCTATCACCTTTTATTCTTTTCAATTCATCCACAGATTGTTCCAATTTAAATATAAATAGCGCACCATGAAGATAATATACATATCGATATTTTTGTTCTCTGTCTTGGTATTCCACAAAACTTTTAAAGTTACTGTCAAAGTCCCCCCACAGACAATCGCCATAACGCCACATACTCTTGTATTTTGGTGAATTACGTTTTTTTTCGTTATCTACCCATTTGTCTCTTAATATCATTAAAATATGATATAAAAAAAGGTCGTAATTCAAGGTAAAGATGGTATCGAATAACACCATTTTGTCTGATATTAATATTAATTCGTCCCAGAATATTGACTCTGATTTTGGATGTATATCACGTATTGTCTTTATTAAACCTTCTTTTAATATAGTTACCGTATCTTTTATTTCTTTAGTTTCTATACCGTAGAGATTATTAACAAATATTGCGTACGTAAGTTTCTGCAAAATTTTCTCGAAATTGTTTGTACCAAAGCTTAATAATATTTTTTGATACTTATCTGGACATTTCACAAGGAATTTTTCAAATAATGAAGGGTATTTAAAACTATCTGCAAAGTTGAGAGAAAATCCATTTCCTAGTAATAGACCACAATCCTTGAATTCTCCTTCCAAGTCAGACCATTGAAATATATCTATTTTTTTCAGTTGTTCTTCGGTAACCACTATTCATACCTCCACAATAAAAAAACCTCTTTTTATCGTTAATATTACTCTTTCAATAATCCCTTGACAAGCTCTTTTATCGAGGTATACAAGTTGAGTAACCATAGAAAATCTAAGACAAAAGGGGGTACAAATGAATTTAGTCATTATTGGCGTGGTGTGTTTGGCATTGATAGGGGTAGCCTGTCTTTACTTTGGCAAGGATGGCGCAATTATCAGTACCATAATTGCGCTGATCGGTGGGGCTGCAGGGTTCGGTGTGAGTAAAGCGAAACAAGAACTGGCTCCGGGAAATGTCCAGATGCCTGTTACTTCTACTGATGCTATTAGTAATGCGGTCTCCCTTGTGCAATATAGTGTGCCTATAAAAACGCCTATGCTCTCTGGCGGTGAAGCTGTAGACTTTCAAAGAATTGATTCAGAAATAGACGAAAGTATAACCACTATGAAGCTGGCTGATGATGCTAAGCAACATTGCGCCCTGGCTCTCAATAGGGCGGTTGCTGCCAGGGTCAAGAGTTTAGACGAAGTGAAGCAATGGAATAGTTACCTTCTGGGTTGGGCTAAAGCTGCCGTCAAGGAATATTTCGAGTTTGAAAGTCCAGACAGTAAAGCTGAGTTAGACGTTGCTATTGAGCGTTGGAAAGCTGCCAAGTGTAGGGACATTAGTGAGCCTGTGAAGGTCTTGCTAAGCTGGTTGGTCAAGTTGTTTGGTATGCGTCAAGCGTTAGCTCGGCTTGAAGCTGTGGGGCTGGATTGGAATAAACTTGCTCCACCTTATCAAACAGCCTGGTATATTGCAGAGCTAGCTTATAATCCTGTCGTTCAGATAGGCATTACTAGCGAAGATGTGGTTTAACAATTAGCTCTTGAGTGGTATTTTAAACTCAAAGACCTGGTCGGCTAAAGTTGTTACTTCGATGGTGCAAGGCGTGGGGATTGGTATCTCAAGGCTGCTCTCAAGGCGCTGTTCCTCGGGATTTGATAGCTGGTCGTAGTCTGCCATTTCCTGTTCCTCAAAGATAACGCGCACTCGTTTCAATGCGGGGTGGGTAATAAGTGCTTTGACTTGCTGCCCAACTGGTGGCGGCATTGCTTCTGTGGTAAACTCCGCGTCCGCGCCGTAGATGGTGCCTCCTGAGTTAGTAGCCTCGGTTCGGAAGTGATAAGATCTTGTCCGGTTCGAGGCTTTGGAGAAGTGCCTCGAACGTGTTTCCTGAAAGTTTGCCTGATTGCCATGCAGTATTACTACCGTAGCTGGTGGTCTGTCCATAGTTAAATCGTACATCGCAAACCTCGCCTCCATCGTCTGTTAATGTGCCGTGAAGCGTTGCTTCGGTCTGTCCGATGCCTGTAGCTGGGTCTGTCTGGACGGTTGGAGCTGCGATATAGGGGTTCCCCCAATCTTCGAAGTGGAGGTCGCCGTTGGTGTTCATTGTCCAGCCTGTAGGGTAGGTGGTGGTGAAGCCACGTATGCCTCGGTCGTAGGCTGGATTGGTGGCATGACCAAGAATGTTGATACAGTTAGAGACGTTGGTGCCGTTGCAGCCCATGTCGATGAAATACTCAACATCGGCGCTGAGAACTGGCGTCGTATCAAGGGTTATCTCATGCCTGGCGCCTGCTGTTGCTCCACTCCATGCGCTACAATCGACTGTTTTAGACGATAGGGCTGCGCCTGTTGGTTTATGGTTGGCGTCCGCTAGAAAAACCTGGATGGTGAACTGTGTACAAGTTCCTGTTCGTTTTGCCCAGATAGCAAGTGATGTTAATGTATGGATTAATTGAGGGGTAAACGTCTGTCCAGCATGGCGGTTGCTGTAGAGACCGTAAAGAGAAGCGTCATGTTCTTCGTAGCTCTCATATTTTGTAGTCATAGAGTAACCTCAATTATAGCCTTTGAAGCCTTGCTGCTCGGCTCCATTTGCCTCTGGGTAGCGGTGGGTGTGAAGCTCTGAAAATTGCTAGGCGTGGAGTAGCTAGGAAATAAGTGGAGAACGCTGAAGTGTTTAGCCGATAAGCTGAACACGAGGCGTTTGGAGGGCAATTTTCAGAGCGATCTTGTCCCATGTTAATGGTACTCCGTAGCTGTCAATTATCCGGTGAGCGATAGCGTAGCCTTCTAGGTAAATTCTAGCGGACCGGCTGAGCGAAGCTCGCCATGCTAAAGCCTGTTGGAAGCGGGTTCTATGTTCAAGTTGTGTTTGGGACGGTTGGGTGGTCTTTGGCTTCACAGTTCGCCTGATCTGTTGTCCGTAGTGAAGTTGGTATACGGCTTCGCCCTGTTTACCTTGCTTAATGTCGCCTAACGCGTTGGTTATTTTAACCATGGTTAATTTGATGATAGACGGCGGTAAAAGCGATTGTCAATTAGCCGATGATTAAGCCAAGCTTTTATAGTAGGCTCTCCGTTGTTTCCAATAGTCATAACCTACGACACTGGCTTTATACAAGAGATTGAATAAATCTCCGCTTTCTTGATACTCAAGTATCCATCCCTCAAACAATGCTAGAGCTTCCACGTCAACGGTATCCCTTATCGTAAATCCTTCTGGGGGGTAGGCAACGACAAAAAAAATTCCTTGTAATCCCCAAGTAGCAAGGCAAAGGATAGTAGCTGAGTAGTCGAAGTATTTATAACCCTTAATCCAACCTTGTGGTGGCTCTCCTTCATCCCGATATTGCCTTGCGTAGTCTTTAGCTTCGTTGTCCGCAGGATAGATCGGTGTCTCGTTTAGCTTTAATGGTCTAGCAGGCATAGGTAAGGCGAAGGATAGCTGTTGTCAAAAGTAAAAGTCAAAAAAACTACAGGCAGCAAGAGAGGGACGAGCGTAGCGAAAGCGGAGCGAGTCACTTCTATACGATAAAAAACCTCGACGCCAGTCGAGGTTTTTTCCCGCTGCGGAGCGGCGGGTCGAACTGGCAGCAAGGCTCCCGGGTGCTGAAAGCGAAGCGTTTCAGCGTATCCCTTTGGATCGTGGTGGTGGTGTCGATGGGTTTTTGTCGTTGCCTTATGGGTGGGTACCTGGTATTGGCTGCCACTGGCAGCCCTATACAGTGACTTAGCTTCGGATTCTCCATTTTTGTAGCTGGCAAGGCTGGAAGTGTGTCGCTAGAATGAGCAAGAAAGTGGCTCTTGCTCATTTTGTAGGGTTCTGTACTCGGCGTGAGGCTTAGTGGTAGAACAGGCGTAAACCATGCAGGAAATTAGGTGTTTTGGTGGGGATAGACAGGCTGTTTAGGGGTGTGGTGAAAACAGGCTAAGAGCCGTCAACTTGTTGGCGGTCTTTATGCTGTTTGGTGGGGTATGACAGGCTGTTGGTGGTTGCTGCATGGTTTTAGCTCTACCGGTGAGGAACGCTGGCGTAGCCTGGTCGGTGACGAACGGTAGGCTAAGCCTGTTCGATAGATTACCAGTAAGCCTCACAAGCCGTGATCATCTCCTCTCGCTGGGGTATCGTAGACGAAACCTCGTCCATAGCGTGGAGCAGTCAGTTCACGGCTTTGTGAAAGTCTATATAGGCGGGATACCAGGGGGTAAAAGTGATAGGAGCTCCCGCGATTTCGACTCCGAGCAAGTCGTTCAATATCCTCAACTGGTCTGAAAGAGGCTTGATGTTCTCCAGCATGCCGGCGGTGTTCTCGACAAATAAGCCCATAGATAGGGACCCGATTTGGCATTTCCTGAAGTTCTCGAAGGTGTTAAGTATCCTGAACATTGAGCGAAGGGCAGTAAAGGGCATTGGTCAAGCCTCCTCTACGGCAAAAGTTGCCGTATGTTTAGGACCATGGTGATGGTCAATATTAGCCCCGGGTCCGGCGGATTTGCACGGGCGGTGACGGCGAAAGACCTGCGCATTTTCTCGGGTTGGCTCATTTTAACGCTGCCTGCTGGAGGAGCTCGTCAAACACATCGAGGTTAAGTTTTGCTGCCTGTACGAAATCGTAAAATGCGCCTTTGCTGAAAGGAGCCAGCCAGCCCATGGTGTTATTCACCATCTCCAGGTGGTAAATGAGGTCTGTTCGTAGCAGCTGGATTGCTGCCATTGGTATTCTCTTAGCCCTTAGGAAGCGAAATCGTAGCGGAGAGGGGGAACATATCGACATCTCCTTACAAGAGGCTCTGGTTTCTACCTTGGAACATGTCATGATCCAATACTTTTATGAGAAGACCATACCTAAGAGACAGGGAAGCCTTCACTGGAATAATTCTTTTTGTATTTTACCGTGTAAGGATGGTCACATTCTCATTAGTCTGTTCCAACAATGGGAGACTTTAGTTGAGTGGATGGATAGCGAAGGGATGGCTGAGGATTTAAAAGACGAAAAATATAAGGGGGAGGAATTTCGACAAAACCATCTTGATCATATCATTGAAGTATTGCAACGATGGATTAAAACACACACCGCGAATGAGCTTTTCGAGTTAGGAAGCAAGACCGCAACCGAACGAAGAGACGTACATAACAAC
>CAVZKR010000002.1:0-801188 GCA_963775935.1 uncultured Chloroflexia bacterium
AAAGAAGGAGCTCCTTATTCAGTGGAGGCTGATCCAGTTAATTGTGAGAGAATTCCCAATGCGGTTCAATTTCGACCTTGTTAAATCGCGTAAAACCCATACTGTTTATTTCATATCCTTTGACATAGGGCTTAATCAGCACATAGGTTTGCCCGAAGCTCAGAGGTAGACAGGCGGCATTCTTAATCAGTTTTTGTTCAATCTCCTGATAACGTGTCAAGCTGCGATTATAATCGAACTCCTGCGCTGCCTTGTCGAGTAGAGCATCGATGTCGCCGTCACTATATCCGCTGTAGTTACGCTCAGCACCAGTACGGAACAAGGTCTCCAGAAAATTTTGTGGATGAGGGTATTCAGCGGTCCATTCCAGGGCAAATAGCTCATTTTTTTCCTCTTTCAGATGATAATTAAACCTGTCGGGAACAAGCTGCCGTATCTTTATCTCAACTCCAAGGTTTTTTTGCCACTCATAGAGTACCGCGGTTACAAGTGGTGGGACATACCCGCCCCAACCTGGATATGTCATGGTTAATGGTGGCAACTTACCCGCATACTTTGATTTTGCGATCAATTCCTTTGCTTTGGGGATATTAAACTCCAGACCAGGACAGGTCCTTTTTATACCCCGGCATTTCGGGTGGCAGAATACCATCGGCATGTTGCATTCTGTCTTGAAATACCATTGTTACTAATCTATCCCTGTCAATAGCGTGTGAAAAGGCAAGGCGAACATTGACATCATCGAAAGGTGGCCTGGTTATATTAAAACCGATGCCATAGAAGGTAAGCTCAGGTATAATGCGTAATTGATTGTAAAAGGAACTTGTCTTATCTAAGACTCGGTCAAAATATGGCGAGGAAACCTCAGCCACATCAACGGTGTCATCTTCATATAAATCAATCGGCCGCCCCGCCAGCAAATGAAACTTTACGGCTTCTATCTTCGCTTGCTCGCCGTAGTACAGGGGATTTCTGTCGAGAATCAGCGACTGTCCCTTTACCCATTTCTTAAGCTGGAATGGGCCTGTGCCGTTGGGTTTCATCCACCAATTTATACCCGATACGGTAGTATCCTTATCCACGACAAATGCAGCAGGACAGGTCAGTTTGTACAGGAAATAGGTTTTTGGAGCATCTATGGTAACCTCTAAAGTATAGTCATCGATAATTTTAACACCGCTAATTCCCATGGTACTTCCGGACAGCATCTCCTTAGCACCGATAATATCGCCAAAGCAATCAAATGCAGTCTTCGATTTGGTTTTTGGGTTACAAGCCCGTTCCCATGAATACTTAAAATCTATTGCCTTAACCTCGCGTCCATTGTGAAACTTTACATCTTGACGCAGGTAAAACGTATATGTCTTGCCACCATTGCTCAAATCGCAGCGCCGAGCAATATCGGCTGCGGGCTTAAGCTTATCGTCAAGGCAGACCAGGCCGGAATACAGTTGTAAGATATACTCCTTGGACAGTGAATCGCTGGCGATTGCCGGGTCCAGAGTCAGCGGGTCATCGCTATCAAGATTCAGGGTTCCGGCTATGGTTGAGGGTACTGAAGTAATCGGTGTTATTGAAAAGAGTGTTGTCGGGGTTGTTGGAAATGCTGGCGATGAGGGTATCGGTGTCTCGGCTGGTAAAGCTGTTGGAGGCACGAGCTGACAATCAAGCGCCAGAAAGCCACTTACCAGCACTGCTGTAATAACCACAGGGATGAGCCATCTCATCGTTTCGTTTTTTGGTAAAGATTGAAGTTTCGCCATGGTTCAACCTGTGTCCTTGCTCTGTTGATACTACTGATATTTAGCTTTCACATAGTTCTGCCACAGGCTACTTAAATCATCAGTATTGAAGTTATATATCTTCTGTAGAGCCTCATCATAGGTATTCCCTTGCTTGAAGCTATCAAGCAACTGCGATAATTTGCTCTGACCATGGGTACGTACCAGATAGTCCACAATGCTACAACTCTCAGCATAAGAAAGGCTTGCTTTATCAGAATTGACCAGAAAAGGGCTTGAGAGGCTTCTAACTGAGATAAGCTGGTCGTTCTTGACAGCTTTACCAAGTCGGCTCGCATGACTGGAACTCAGTCCCCCTTCAGCATTCACCGATATACCTTCTGAGAGCCAGGTTGGTATAGAATTATAAGGATTACGCGTCATATGGCGGGTCACCAGGTGAGTGAACTCGTGAGCTATTACTCTTTTTCCCCAGGCGAGTTCATCAGGAGCTATGCCTGCCATAATAATTCCGTAATCGGTGAATGCGATGCCACCTTCCCAGCCAACGGGATTGATGACAGCACCCCGGACATCCTCTGCACTGGCGTAGATATAAAGCTGGGCGGGTTTGACCAGTTGGATGCCGGCGTCTATACACAGTTTTTTATGAACCTTTTGTACCGTACTCATTAACTCTTGAGCAAATGAAGCGTCTCCTTTATACCAGTACAGTTTCAATTGATCTTCACTCAGACTACGCCATGAATAGCGGAGGTCGTTGAATATAACATTTTCACTTCGAGTTTGATGCTTGTTTCCACTGATGTCGGTAAGGAGCCACCAGTAAGTTACCTTTGTCCCTGGCGGTAAACCACCGGTTTTCTTCATATCTAATGTCCAGTTGATATTGACACTTTTATCCTGTACAAATTCGATATAGGCTTCGTTGACAACTTCGATGAAGTTAAAGCGGTCGGTAGTATAACACAGGCGAATATCAGCGATTGGTACCTGACTGCGTGCCGAGAGGCTGAAAATTAGCTCCTGGGGGAATTTGGAGATAGCCGAGCTGATTGCCATTTCTATATTGTCCTGCGCTTCGGTGGCAACGGGCTTAAAAGGATAACGAGCAGAGACAGGACAATCAGGATACTGTAATGAATTTTCATATTAGCAGCATCATAACACCTCTTTTGTCGGAATGACAATGCCATTCTTTTCATTGCGAATCCCATATCTTCCGTCATTGCGAGCGAAGCGCGGCAATCCCAGGGTCAGGGATTCTCACTAGTGCCTGTTCCTAAAAAACCTGCCAAATCAAAACAAGCTGGTTGTTCGAAGGGGTGCTAACCCCTTCGTAGCCATAAAGATTTGGCTAATTTGTTAAATCATTGTTTGCATGATGAGTATGTTTTAAAAAATAGACTTAAAAAGAAGTCTATATAGTTATAGATGTGCCATCGATAGCTGCAATAGTATTTCTGAATATCTTTTTTGCCTCTGTTTCTGCCTCTCTTCGCTCTTCAATTGATTTATAGAGCTCTGCATCGAAGTGAAACAATACTAGCTGCTTCACATTTGCCCTGACAGCTAATTCGGCTGCTTCCTGAGGATTCGTATGAGGCCATATCTTTAAATATTGTCCCGACTTGGACGCACACTCATGAATTAAAATATCGGCATCCCTTGATAACTCTAAGCTATTATCGCAGATACCGGTATCAGTACAATATGCAATCGTTTTTCCGTCAAGAGTTACTCTATAACCCAAACAGGGGTCAGAATGTACCAGGAACTTACAGGTTACAGTGAAGGGGAGATTATGAGTGCCTTCTGTCAGTTCATGGATTTTTATTTTGGTAGGCAAGTCATCTAGTGGAACTGTGAAGGGGTGACTGATCAGGCTTTTCAAAATTCGTCTGGTACCTTTTTGTCCGTATACGCTTATTCCTTGCCTGAAACGGAATTTACTTGCTACATGAAATCCGATAATGTGTTCCAGATGGAAATGACTGAGAAACAAATAAATCGGTTTATCTGATGTGATGTAGCCATCCAGTTTGCTGATACCATCACCGGCATCAAAGATTATATAGTAGTTATCTGAATCAACAAGTACGCAAGGAGTATTGCCTGTTTCGGTGTTATACCAGCCATTGGTTCCCAGAAAAACAATTTTCATCTAGTTATCACCTTCAAATTGATGCTAAGAGCATAGCGTATTATTCCCCAGACCGCAACGTCCCGATACCCACACGATGGGCCTGGTTCACATGAAGGGAAAGAACTGATGTTTTTTACGGCAATCTTTCGCGGAGGTTTAGAAAAAAAGTGATAGAATAGGGTCATGTCTGTTAAGTTATCAACAGCTGTCTCTGCTGCACTTACTCTGCTTGGAGTCGGTATAATGATAATACCAACCGAAATAATCCCATATATTGGCATACCTGTGTTGATTGTGGGAATAATGGTTGGATTATGGACTCTTTGGGGGTGGTTACATTTTAAGAGATTGGGGCAGTTGATAGTAAAGAGGGTTCATACTAAATTCTTAAAAGCCGATCTTCAAGCTATAGGGATGTCTAGTCCATATATAGACTTCTACTTCAATGTACATAGTTGTTTATCTGGTCAAATAATGCTAACTGGTCAGAAAAAAGGGGAACTCTGGAATCCTTGTATTGAGGCATGGAGGTCTAATTGGGAAATAGATATCAACTACCAGAGCATTATTAAGTCAGATATTGATACTGAACTCCGCATTCGCTGGATTGTACCGCAGGGACATCACAGCCCGATGACAGAGTTTGCTTTCAGGGCAGAAGATAATCCACCAGAACAACACCTTACCTTTGAGGATATGAATATTGAGTTAAAAGCACGATTCCTATGTCTTGAAAGTAAAGTAGGATGGTTGCAATTATCACAAGGCATTATTCCAATTTCTGTTCCGGACCATCCTATTTTTAACTCTGTGAGAAAAGAATACTTGCGACAAAGGAACTCCCAATAAAAGAGAAATAAATTTTTATCGAACACTCCTCTTTTTCACTATCACTTTTAAACCAACAGGTGCACTTATCCTTTTTTGCCCCTGTTTGAAGCATTGTGCTAAGATAGCTGAAATTGCGCCATGGAACGAGTATGCCTGGTTTATTGACTAAGACTGAACAAGGAGTAAAACGCAGCCGCGAAAGCTGGTTCGGCAAGGTAGCCGGCCTTTTCAGCCGACCGAAGATAGAAGAGGAGACCTGGGACGAGCTTGAGGAACTGCTCATTGCTGCTGATGTTGGTGTAGCAACAACGGGGAAGCTTATTCAGCGCGTCAAGCAGCGGGTCAAGGAGGAGAAGCTCATTGAAAGCTCGCAGGTTCGCTCTGCCCTCAAGGAGGAGATGGTAAAGCTGCTCAGCGTGAATAGTGAATCCAGTCCCGCTTCCACTGCCGATACGCTCCAGATTATCCTGGTCGTTGGCGTTAATGGGTCGGGGAAGACAACGAGCATTGCCAAGCTGGCTTACGATTTCAGGAGCAAGGGGAAGGAGGTTGTCCTGGCTGCGGCGGATACCTTCAGGGCAGCGGCTATTGAACAGCTCAAGCTATGGGGTGAGCGTGTTGATGTGCCAGTCATAGCCCATCAGCAGGGCGGTGACCCCGGTGCCGTGGTTTTCGATGCTATCCAGGCGGCTCAAAATCGAAAAGCACAAATAGTTATCGTCGATACCGCCGGCCGCCTCCATACCAAGTTTAACCTCATGGAGGAACTCAAAAAAGTGAAACGCGTCGCCAGCAAATACGATGCTCCGCAATCGGTAATGCTGGTAATAGATGCCACTACCGGTCAGAATGGATTGCTCCAGGCAAAGCATTTTACCGAAGCCGTGGGAGTAAACGGTATTTTTCTGGCCAAGCTCGATGGCACTGCCCGAGGCGGTATTGTACTGGCTATATGCGACGAGCTTAAAATACCAATAAACTACATCGGTACCGGTGAGCAGCTGGATGACATGGTGCCTTTTGATGCCAGAACCTTTGTCGAGGCTATTTTTAACAGCTAAGGAACGAAGATGATTGAACTTGATGTCTGCCCGGTTGTTTTCAGTATTGGCCCCCTGGAGTTGAGGTGGTATGGGATTATGGTGGTGCTGGCAGTGATAGCGATTCTCGCTATCAGCCTGCTGGAAGCAAAGAGGCTCGGTGTCGACGGAGATCATATCTATAGCCTTGCCGTCTGGGCTGTTATCGGAGGGGTATTATTCTCACGAATAGTCCATGTCATTGATAAATGGGACTATTATCTTAAAAATCCAGGACAGATACTGAGCTTCGAAGGTCTGGGGGTTTACGGTGCGGTGGTCGGGGTAATTGTGGCGGTAGTAGCCTATTGCCTGGTCAAGAAGCTGTCTATCTGGCTCATTACAGACCTGATATCGCCGGGTGCGCTGGTGGGTATGGCTATCGGCAGGATTGGCTGTGTATTTAACGGCTGCTGCTATGGTCTGACTACCTCGCTTCCCTGGGCGGTGGAATATACCTGCCCTGAGAGCTATGCTCCGTTGGGTGTGCCACTCCATCCCACGCAGATGTACCATATCATCTGGAACCTGGCTGCCTTTGCAGTGCTGTGGCTATTACGACGTCGGCTCAAGCCGCAGGGCTCAGTGTTCCTCGTCTACTTAGCTTTTTATGCGGCTGGAGACCTTTTGATACGACTGGTTCGTGACGGGGAGCCCTTCCTTTTTGGCTTGCAGCAGGCTCAGGTTATTGGAATTGTAATGCTGCTGATAACATTGCCCTGGCTCTTTGTCAGAATGTGGCTCTACCGCAGGAAATCTTCAGTCCGATAGCCAAGCAGGCGCTTACCGGGACGGCTCAAAGTCAACAAGATTCAACCGAAGCGTTTCTGTGCCATTCCAGCGATTCAGCTCCAGGTTGTACACGATGTCCATGTACGGCGTTATTTCGCCCGTGTATGTCCCCAGGTCAAAACCGACAGCATCCCAGATAACTCCCGACTGCTTCACTTTCAGCCGTATATGTTCATTCTGCGTGCCCATCAGTCGTTGTTCCAGAACTTCAACACGGCGGCTCAGGAAAGTAGGCTCCCGATTGCCGATGCCAAATGGCGCCAGTTGTTGTATCTTTTGATAGGTAGCATCAGTAAAGACGGAGAGTGGCACTTCGGCGTCTATATTGACATGAGGCTTGAGTTCAATACCATCCAGTTTTTCCTTTGCCAGGTTGAGCATTCGCTGCTGAAACTCGGTCAGATTGCTGGTCGGTACACTGAAGCCGGCGGCCTTCGTATGTCCGCCGAAGTTTGAGAGCAAATCGCTGCAGGCTTCAAGAGCTGACATGAGGTTGAACTCATCGATGCTCCGCCCGCTGCCGCGGCTGAATTCCTGACCTATCTTGAGCAGGATGACAGGACGATAGTACTTATCGGCAAGCCTTCCGGCAACCAGCCCCATAACACCTGGAGCATAATCTTCGCCGGCTGCCAGGAGCAGTGGTTTCTCCACTCCAGCAGCAATAACAGCCTGGCTGGCTTTATTGAGCAGCGCATTGGTTTGCTTCATCCGCTCGGCATTCTTCTTCTCCAGCTCCGTGGCCAGGAAATTAGCCTCCTGTATGTTCTCAGTTACCAGGAGCTGATAGCTGGTGGTAGCGTTATCCATTCTGCCTGCGGCATTAATTCGTGGTCCCAGAGTCCAGGAGATACTTTGAGCAGTAAGCTTACCTTGCTGTAGATTAGCGCACCGCATCAATTCCTGCAGCCCGACACGCTGCGTTTTATTGAGCAGTTCTAGCCCTGATTTTACCCAGTAGCGGTTCTCCCCCAGCAGAGGCACCATGTCGGTCACTGTGCCCAGCGCTACCAGGTCCAAGGTCCGAGCGACTATCTCCTGCCGCGGTCCCTTGTCCGGGATAAGCGCCTGGAGGAATTTGAAAGCGACGCCTACACCGGCGAGGTCATAGAAAGGATAGGTTGAGCCATTTCTCTTGGGATTGACCAATGCAATAGCTGGCGGCAACTGGGTGGGTGGAATATGGTGGTCGGTGACGATGACATCCATACCCAGATTTTGCGCATGTTTCACTTCGGTGACCGCGGTGATACCGGTATCTACTGTGATGACCAGGCTGACGCCCTGCTGCTGTAGTTTCTCCAGCGCACTGTTTCTCAAACCATAGCCTTCGGTAGAACGGCGTGGTATATAAGGGATGACTGTACCGCCGAGCGCTGAAATTCCCTGTATCAACAGGGCGGTGGCGGTGATACCGTCAGCATCGAAATCCCCATAGACAGCAATTTTCTCGCCGGAGCAAAGTGCCTGATGAGTCCTGATGACCGCCTTGGGCATGTCGGGAAGGAGCAGGGGATTGGCTTCCAGGCGCTGGTCATTGCTGAGGAACAGCTCAATCTGGGACGGATCCGAGAAACCGCGGTTGTAGAGCAGTTGAGCCACAAGGGGATGAATACCGTCAACTACAATTGTTTGTTTGGCTGGAGATAGCAGGTTCCAATGGGTGTGGCTCAAACTGTTTCCTTAGTCATTCTGTCTGGCTGATTTATATCACAACTGGTCACTCGCTGGCAAGCGCTACAATCCGTGATAGTTATTCTTTTACACTGTGGTAACTCGTTTTACCTCTCGACGAGGACAGAACAATACAGCATACGCAAAGCCCAATAGATATCATAAGCGCCCACTTGATGCTTTCGACAAAGGCTGCATAGTATTCAGGTGTTATTTGTGCCGTGCCCATATGAAGTGAAAAAAGTAGCATGAGTATCGCCATACTGAATGCTATGCCTACATTCCGTGTTACCGATTCAGTTGCCGAGGCAATTCCAAAATTCTCCTTTTCCACGGAGCTCATGATAGCATTGGTATTTGGTGATAAGAAAAAGGCAGAGCCAAGCCCCAGCAGAAGTTGACTGAGTATAACAAAGAGCAGTGTAGTAGCTTCCAGTGACATCAGTAAGACGAAAAGCCCAGCCAGCACTGCAACCATGCTACTGGAGACAATTACCCGCGGTTGAATCCTATCAGACATCCTGCCGGCAACTGTTGCTAGAACCGCCTGCATAAATGGCTGCGCGAGCAGGATGAAGCCAGCATTCTGCGGACTGAGTCCTTTGTTGTACTGCAAGTAGAGACTCAAAATAAAAGGCACGGAAAATGTGGAGCTGAAGTATATCAGCTGGGTAAGGCTAGCAAAGGCAAACAGTTTGCTCTTCGTGAAAAGATGGATGTTAAGTATGGGGCTCTCCGTTCTCAATTCCCATATAATGAAGGCAATTGATCCTATGATGCCGATTATAATTAGCCAGATGCCCATGGCAGCTGGCAGTGAAGTAAATCCATACATGATGCAGAACAGCATGATGCTGAATAGTATGGCACCGGTAATGTCAAATTTCTGTCCTTTTGCCTCCGCCCATTCTCTTCGTATCCTGGTAAACAGTATCACCAGTGATAGTATCTGGAAAACGAGAGCTAATAAGAACACGCTCCTCCAGCCCAGATTTTGTGTCATTATTCCCCCGATAGTAGGGCCGAGCGTCCAGCCTAAATAGACCGCAGCTATATTAATTCCCAGCACTTTGCCTCGTTCAGAGAGAGGGTACGCAGAAGTGACCAGGGCCATGCCGGTACAATATACCATGGCAAATCCCGTTCCCTGCAGCACACGTAAAATGATGACCATCGAAAACGAGACGGATAGTGCCAGTAACAGCGTGGAAACGGTGGCAAGTATCAGACCTATGGTAAATACCCTTTTCCTTCCCCAGATATCAGCTAACCGTCCGAAGGGCAAAACAAAGATTGCCGAGGCTAATGAAAATGCCTGTGACATCCATCCCAGCTGAACTGCATTCATGGACAGTTCACTCCCCATCGCTGGTACTGCCACGGTAACCGCACTCAGCATCAGCAGTCCTGAAAATGCTGCTAATACGCTGACCGCTAAAATATAGTGTTTATCCTGAGTATCTGTCATCTCGATTTGGATTTGTCGCTAAAACCGCAGACGATATTTTATCACAATACCTTATGAAGAATTCCTTGAATGGCGAGCCAATACTAATACTACTCTTCGAGCTATGACTGACAGATAAGTCGTTCTTTTCCCTTTTGTAGTCGTAATAAATGGAGATTGCTGAAAAAGAGGTGCAGGATTCTTCCTGCCGAGGGTCTGGAGGTGTCATCCAGCTTCCCTATTCCCCCCAAGATTGGGGGATCAAGGGGGTTGACAATGAGTATATATACCTGGTGAAGGAGCAAGTAGCAGGTAAATAGTGTCAATAAAGTATTGAAAAAGTTCAGGTGTTTTCGCGGTCTGGAAACAGGTAGTATAACGGAAGTCAGAGAAGTGCCTCGATGGTACACTGTAAGTGAAGAGGATGAGGTGAGGGGCGGAGGGAAAGAAAAGAAAAAAAGGAGGTAACTAAAATGACAGTAGGATTCATCGTAGCACTCATCATCGCAGTACCCATCATCCTGTTCCCGGCAGCTTTCATATGGTACATGAACATCGGTGGCATCGTCCATGCGGTGAAGGAAGCCAGGGCTAAGGAACGGAAATTGGGAACCGCAACAACCCAGAAATAGATAAAGGAGGCACTGAAAAAGAGTTTGGTAAACATGAGAGACACAGGATAAGGCTGGATACCCCAAAAGTATCCAGCCTTATAATTTTATAAAGGTGTTTTCAATAAGAGTTAAATGAAGCGATTTTATCGAAAGCTTCCCGATTATGCTCCAGTTTCAGATTCTTTTGTTCAGAATAGCCCAGCGCCACTACAATATATATTTTCTTATCCTTCGGAATACTAAGCACTTTCCTCACTGCTTGTTCATCGAACCATCCCATCCAGCACGTGCCCAGACCTAATTCCTCAGCCTGAAGCACAAAGTGTTCGGTGGCAATGCCAACATCTATCAAATAGTATCTGGTATCGCGCAGTAAACCGCCGACCTGGGCGAGATAGTTAGCCCTCTCCGAAACGACAACCACTATCACCGGCGCTTTTTTAGCAAAGGCATTAATGGAGTAGACGCCGCTGAAAGCAACATCGCATAGCTTCTTTTTCAGTTGGGGATCGTCTACGACAATGAATTTCCAGGGCTGTGAATTGACGGCAGAGGGAGCCAACCTCGCTGCCTCGAGACACATCATTATCTTATCACGTTCTACAGCTTTATCCAGGAATTGCCTGATACTTCTCCTGTGTTTCACGATGTCTAAAAATGCCATATAGGGTCCTCCTATCCAGCCTTATATGTTCACTTCGTCAGCCTTCTTCTCATAGTAATTAATGCTATCGAGAAGAAAAGGCAGGTTACTGCGACGATAAGCATCAACGACCACAAAAGTTCAGGCTGGAAATTACCGTTAATGGCAGCTCTGGCAAGATTGACCACCGGCGTCAGCGGGGCTATCCAGCTCAACTTCTGCACGATGTCAGGGAAAGAAGACAATGGAAAAAATACTCCACTAAAGTAAAACATCGGTGTAATAATCAGACTGAAGAAATAGTTGATACTGTAAACATAAGGAACAATTGAGGTGAAGAATACTGCTATGGAAGCAAACATCAGACCTTCTAAGAAGCAAATAACAGGCACCAGCAATGCCCAGGGTGTATGTACTAACTGGAAGGCTGCGGCAATTGCGAGCATGGCACACCCTGTCATTAAAGAGCGTGTAGCTCCCCAGAAAATTTCTCCAGCGGTAATGTCTTCGACACCCAGCGGCGTGGCAATGATAGCATCGAAAGTCTTTTGATATTCCAGACGGAAGTAAGTGCCATAGGTACATTCGAAGGTGGCGCTGAACATGGCATAACCGGCGATAATGCCCGGGGTAACAAACTCAATGTATCGCTGCCCGTCAACCAGCCCTACATATGCCCCCAGACCAAATCCCATTGCCAAAATAACAATGATCGGTTCGATAACAAAGCCGGGAGCTTCGGAATGCCATAACTTGAGAAAAACATCCCTGTTGCGCTGCCAGACTCTGATAAAACGCCGGGAAAAGAGCGTCATTCCAGCAGCGACCTCCCGGTGAGTCTGAAAAAGACATCCTCAAGAGTTGCCGACCTCTTTTTAACCTTCCCAGGATTATTGAACTGCTCAGCCAGTGACTTATCGCTATCAGCATGGAAGATATAAATTCTATCTCCTACCTCCTCAAAATCAATGCCGCGACCTTTCAGAACTCCTGCCATGGCAGCCTTCTCCCCTGAAGTAACCGATACCTCCCAGACTTCATTGCCTGCATACCTGGAAATAAGCGTTTGGGGAGCGCCAAGGCTCAAAATCTTACCCTGGTTCATAATGGCTACCCGGTCACAGAGAGCCGTCGCCTCTTCCATGTTCTGCGTGCACAAAAGTTGAGTGATACCCTGTGACTTCAGCTCAGCCAGCTTATGCCACACCAGATACTTGGCTTGAGGGTCAAGCCCAATCGTCGGCTCATCGAGAACGATAATCCTCGGCTGATTAATCAGTCCCCTGGCGATGAGCAAGCGCCGTTTCATGCCACCCGAAAGCTCGTTCATAGTGCTCTTCTGCCTCTCCTCCAGTTGAAATAATCTCAATGCCTCCAGGCTGCGGCGGCGAGCTTCCTTCGTGGGGATATCGAAATAGCGGGCAAAGGTCAGCAGATTTTGTAGAACAGTTAAATCCACATCGAGGTTATCAGCCTGCGGCACTACCCCCAGTACTGCCTTTATCTCCTGGGCATGAGCTTTCAAGTCTTTATCCAGTACCTGAATATCACCTGACGTAGGAGGAGAAACGGCAGTAATCATCCTGATAAGAGTGGTTTTGCCGGCGCCATTGGGTCCCAACAGCCCGAAACACTCTCCCTGATATATCTCCAGGTTCACATTGTCTACCGCTACCAGGTCTTTGAATTTCTTGGTCAGGTTGTTAACCTTGATAATAACCATAAAAAGTTGTCTCTTCAGTAATCTCAACTTTGTAGGAAATAATGCGCAGGCTATTATTGTAGAGTAAGCTCAGAGGGAATAGCAAAAAATTGCAGGAGAACGCAGCATTCTTAACAATACCCGGCATATAGTGAACAGGAATTTGACCATCACTGCGTTTTATCGTATAGTCTAGCGGATATTATCATTATAATCTTTAATAGAAAAGGTTACTGTATGAGATATAGAAGCTTCGGTTACGATAAGAACGCTCCCATCTGGATTATTATTTTTATCAACCTGCTGGTGTTTATCGGCACCTTAATAGCAAGTCAACTCATAGGAATAGAGCGATCAATAATCTACTTGGATTACAACCGGCTACATTCCTCTAGCCAGCCATGGACTATCATAACCAATATGTTTGTCCATGCTGGTTTCTGGCATATCTCTTTTTAACATGATTACACTGTATTTTTATGGCAGCTTCCTATCTCAGCTCATCGGAACGGGAGATTTCTTGCTCGTATACTTCTTCGGTGGTATAGTGGGTAATATATTCTACTTGCTCTTGCCACCTAATAATCTCCCAGGAATTGGAGCTTCAGGTGCTATCTTTGCTCTGGGTGGCGCCCTGGCAGTACTGATGCCCAAATTACGCGTTTACATATTTCCCATACCGGTACCTATGCCACTATGGGCGGCAGTAATCGGCGGTTTTGTCATCATATCCCTCTTTCCAGGAATAGCCTGGCAAGCCCATCTCGGTGGTCTGCTCTTCGGCCTTATCGCCGGCTACTTTTACCGTAAGAAAGCGCGACCGCTCTACTAGAACTATTTCCTGCCTTTTTGGCAAATGCGCTTTTTAAGAAAAAACATAGCACTACAGTCGGATTGGGTATTAATTTGGAGCGGGAGATAAGGTTAGAACCCGCGACAGCCTGTTTGGAAGGCAGGCCTCAAATTTTTACTGTTTTTTGCTCTTTTTGAACCTGAGAAGTCTTAAAAAACCGCCTCTTTTTAACTAAGCAGGTTATCGGCCTTTTTCTCACCTCTCACTACTTGCTTGACTCATTTTAACATACTTGACTGAGGGGCAACTACGTGTAAACGTCCATAACATATTGGACTTCTGAGCGGCGCCTTAAGATGTGTTATCGTTTATGGGCTTTAACAAATGTAACCGGCATGGTCTGCGCCGGTTCATAGTATTCCTTCGGAAGAGAAAAACCTGGAGCGGACTGCCCATTGAAAAGAACAGATCGTTAAGACCCACTACCATCAATACTTATGTACGGTCTGCCAGGGCCTTCTGCTCTCGTTAGACTATTTTTTCGGTTCCAATGTCACATAGTAGGTATCGCCAAGGTGATTGGGGTCGAGCAACTCTCTGATTTTCCATTGATACTGATAAGCTAGCGGGTTTGCGGCAGCCGCCTTTTTCTCCTGCTCTTCCTTGGTTCGCCCATAGCCGTCATCACGTCGGGATATGGCGTACATTCTCTCCATCGCGCCCAGACCATGTTCCACGCCGTACTTCGAGGTAGCCTCAAAAAAATCATACGCACCCTTCACTGATTTTGCATCATGCGAATCAAAATGTGTGAAATTCTCCCAGCCGGTTAATCCTCCGCCTCCCATGTTACCCATGCCACCCATCATGCAATCACCCCCTGCTGCGACAAAATAATTATGTTCCTGTTCCCATTTCCGCTTGAAATCCCCGGCGATTTCAACCTTCGGGCATGAGTAGTCCGGGACGCCACCAATACCGAAACAGCCTTCGTAGCCTCCAGCTAAAACGAAATTTAAATTCTTGTGTCCCAGCCTGAGCAAAAAGAGCAGGCTCCACTCTTTGATTCCTGGCTCTTCCATTAAAGATGCTTTCCAGCCTCCCGTCTCCGCAAGGATTTTATCCAACACCCTCTCCTGCCATTCAATGTCTCTCATTGTCATACCCGCCAGAATAATCTGAAAATCGCGTTTCATTTCCTCTGTTTGTTTGCGCAATTTAGGGTCTTTTAATAGCTCCTCAAGGTCATTGAGTGTCTTTGTTGGGTCGGAGAGGATTCTAATCATTGCCCCTTTAAGGTCCCTGCCCAAAAAGTTGTACTGCCGGTGAGAATAATATCCGTTGATATCACTATCAAATATTCGGTAAACTCCGTTGGCAAAAGCTTCCCATGACGGCCACCCTAATGTATGCCCGACAACGTTGGGCGGCAGGACCGCTCTGTAAGCTGGAATAATGCCTTCGTTCGGGAAGCCTGGAGGTCCAGGCCAAGGAAATAATTTAATCGCGCACTTGGTAAATACACCCATAGCGCCCATGCTTCCGGCACCACCCATCATCAAACCTCTGAGGCCGGGTCCGGGACCATCATCGCAGAACCAGCCTGATCCCGAGCCAAGAGAACCAGACCTCAGAATTTCGCCGTTCGGCATGACCCATTCAAAAGCAAGGAGGCACTCGCGGGTAAGGCCACCATACATGGAAAAGGGTGACGGCCCTCCGTTAGCGCAGGCGCTGGCAAGTGGAGAGCAGCTCGAACCTGCCCCGATGATCGTACAGTTCAAACCGACTTTCATTGCCTCCGCTTGAAGCGTAGCACCGATTACGTAAGGTTCGATTACGGCATAATGATTTTTCTCGTTGATCTCCAGAATGCGGTCCATGCGCCGCATATCCAGCGTTATAGCGTTATCGTCACAGATATTAGCACGTGATGTCCAGAATGTGCTCGCAGCATGGAACTTTATCCTGTACTTATTGCACACTCTGACTATCTTCTGGACTTCCTCTGTGCTTCCGGGCAACAAAACAGCCAATCCTCTGGGTGTAGTTACACCATAAACAGGCCCCATGTGATGCTGGGCTTGTGCCATAGGAGTCACATATGAGTCCAGCACAGCAGGGTCGTCCGAAATGTTGTCCGGTCCTACGATATCTTCGAATTCCTTATATATTTCTTTCCAATCAGCCATGGTTCTCCTTTGCGTAGCTAACAGCAGTCAGCTTATTTTATTGCCTCTTGTACCAGCTCAATTAAGTCGAAAACCTTCATCTTCTTGCCATCTGCGTTTACTGCGTCAATGAAACTGCGCTCACACCATGGACAGGCAGTCACAATGGCTTCTGCCCCGGTTGTTTTCGCTTCTGTGATTCTTTCCCCGGCAGTCCAGGCGGAAAACTCAGGATAGGTATCGATACAGCCACCGCCGGCGCCGCAGCACCAGGCATACTCTCTGATTCTCTCCATCTCCACTAGCTTGAGACCGGGTATACTCTTCAGGACGTCTCTGGGTGGGTCATAGATACCCCATGCTCCGTTGTATCTTGGCTTTGGGGGGTCATAAATGACCACCTGGTTTAAAATTTTCTTTTCCTTGCCCTTCCAGGGGATATATGGTTCTCCTTGCCTGCCCAGATGACAGGGGTCATGATAGGTGATAGTCATGGGAATCTTGTTATTTAATTTAAGCTTGCCCTGCTTGATAAGCCGATCGATGAACTCGACGGTATGCAGTACTTCGACTTTGGAGCCCAGCTCTGGGTAAAGACGCTTAAACGTAAAATACCCATCTGAGCACGACGTTACAACTGTTTTTATTCCCGCAGATTTCCAGGCCTCGATATTATTTTCAGCGAATTTAACAAATTCACCGTGGTATCCCATCTGGTAAGCGCGTCCGCCGCAACAGCTTTCATCACGGCCCATGATGCCGATGTCGACTCCGGCTTTTTTGAATAGTGCCATTACCGCGCGCGGCACTTTCCACAGCTCTTCATCATAGCTGAACCTGCAGCCGGTAAAGAAAGCAATTTCGGCCTTCTCTTCAGTGATATTCTTCACACCCAGCCCATTAGCCCATTCGCCGCGCTTATCTTTTAACATCCCCAGCATCATGGTATCTTGTTTCTTGAGATTATCTATGATCATGATGTGCTGCGGTAAAAGCTGACCATCCATGACAGCCCGGGCTTTCAGTTCCAGTATGTTTTGAAGCGGCTCCAAATTGTAGCGGCACACCTTATCGCTTATATCGCAAGAACCGCAGCTCAGGTCTTTATAGATGATATCCAGTACTCTATCGGTATACTCTGCCTTACCGTCAAGGAGTGACTTGGCGACAGCGTACCGTCCGCGCGCTGAGTAAGAATTGAAATTGCTGTATGCAATGCTGGGACAGCCTTTAGCAAACCTCCAGCTCTTAATCTTATCCTGTGGTATCCATTTGCAGTAAGAACAGAGACTGCATCTTTCCATGTCTGACCTGTAATCTTCTAGTGCCATCTTTGTCTCCTTCTGAGTCATTAGTTATCAGCGTTGGGAAGGTGTGTGAGGACTGAAAACTTAAGACAGTAAACTTAAAACTATTTTAAAAACACAGCTTTCCTGGATTCATCACATTATTCGGGTCGAAAATATTTTTTATATTCTTCAGAAGCTTTGTACTCTGTTCATCACGCTTGAACGCCATTTCAGACCATATGCCATAAGGCCTGCTGAAGAATGCTCCATGATTGATGAGAGCCTCACTGGCTTTGATGTGAAGCGCCTGAATCTTCGATATTTCATTCTCAGGAGCATAAGGCAGGTTGAATTCGCAATGGCAATTTACGCCTTGGTGTCGAGGCTGAAGGTAAACGCCTATATCAGAGACCGGGTATTTAGACACTTCTGCAGTGGCGGTCATTACTTTCAAGAAATCGGGAGTTTTATCCAGAGTGGTAATGAAAAAGATATCCTGGCAACCGCCCTTGTAGGCGAGTTTCCAGTATGGCTCCCTTGAGGGTCTGAGTATTGTCTCTAATACCTGCACTCCTTTCGCGCCTGGCACCTCGGAAACCAGCTTCAGCCCGAATTGTCTGGCAATTTCTGCTATATCCTTTTGCATGAAGTCGACTCTCTCTTTAGGCAGTTCAGTTCGTCCGGCGATACATAGTATAACCATCCATGGCGGAAGCTGTTTCTTTAGCTTTTCGATTTGACTGGCATTTTCTCCGAGCACATATGCCAGGTTTGTGCCGTTCATAATAAAAAGCTCATCTGCATATCTAAATCTCAAAAGTCGAGAGGTAAAATCAGTCAATTCCTCAAGTTTCTTCGCCGGAACGAAGAAAAGCTTGTGGATCACTGGCAGGACTTCGCACTTTAGTGATGCCCAGGTAGCGATGCCTATACTCCCTTGTGCTGCGGAGAGGAACCGGTAAAAGTCTGTCTGCGCCGGACCAGTCGGGTCAACCGGCCATTTCTCCTTCTTGCATAGTTCTTCGATGACACCACCGCTTTCCGTTGATAGATAGCCGCCCGTACCGCCTGACAGGAATTTGTTGCCGTCTCCAAAGATAATTTCAAGGCAGCGTAAAGGATCGAGGGATGACCACTGGTAACGGCAATTCAGCCTTGGCTCTCTTTCCAGCAGGCTAGCAATAACCGATTTGTTTGCCCTTGGAAGCAGTGAAGTCGAAAGTTGCATTCCCTCTTTAGCAAGCACCGGCTGGAGTTCGCTGTACGTGACACCCGTCTCAATGATAGCCAGTCGGTTCCTGCGACTAACTTTCATTATTTTCTTCATGCTGCTCAGATCTAAGATGACCGCTCCGGGAACACCCGGTATCGTGTCTCCATGAAAATGCGGCGGGCCTGAACTTATGGGTACAAGCGGAGTCTTGGTATTATTTGCCTGTACGATTATCTTCTGAATGGTGTCTGCATCCTTCGGTTTAACCACAAACTCAGGTTTCATACCCGGGGCAAAACTATTGTCCTTTGAATATTCCTTCAGGGTTTCAATATCATCGAAAACGTTACTTTTATCAACCAATCCAATTAAATCATTCTTTTTATCAGCCACGATGAATCCCCCTTTCCATGTTTGACAGTAGCTAAATATCCCTGTTAGTCCTTGAACAGTATTCTTTCAACCCTCCCGTATCAAGTACAGGACAGGCTCTAATTCTCTCATTTTCATTCATCGGGCCTAGGGCAGCTCTTTACCTTTATTAATATTGTGTAAAACGTTTTTACCGAAGCTTAGACAAAGCGGCAGATGCCTGTTTGCGTACCTTCTCGCTCTCATCTCCCAGTGCTTTTTCGAGTGGTGAGATAGCCTCGCGACTGCCGAGAAAACCCAGAGAAGAAGCGGCAACCGTACGAACCATCTCTGTTTTATCACTTAAAGCTTCTATCAACATCTTTACGACCTGTGTGTCCCCGATTAAACCAAGTGAAGAGGCTGCTACTGCGCGCAGACACTCATCTTTGTCTTTGAGTATTTTTATCAAAGGGAGAACTGCCTCTTTAGTACGGAGGTCGCCAAGCGTGATAACTGCATTACATCTGACCTGGTTGTTGGTGTTTTCTAATGCCCTGAGTAAGAGGGGAACAACACTATCACCGCCAATTCCTCCGATTATTTTTATCATCAGGGCGTGCAGTTCTATTTTCGCTTGGCCTTCGAAAAGGTCTTTGAGAGCGGGAATCGCTTTCTCATTCTTTACGTCGCCTAATGCTAAAATCGCTGCCCGTGCTACTTCTATGCTTTCTTCCCTTAGGGCATTAATAAGTGGTGGTAATACCTCATCCCCCGAAATTCTTCCTAAAGCGATGGCCGCACAGGCTCTCAGCCAGTCGATTTCACTCTTGTTTTCAAGAATCGCAGTTAATGGTTTTATGGCGTCTTGCTGCCCACTTTTGCCCAGTCCAATTATGGCAGAAGCGCGGATTCTGATGTCTTCATCGTTCAGGACATCAGTGGCAATTTGCATTTTATATCCGATACCCGACTTGCTTACGTTAATCTACCCGTTTGAAATGGCCATTTCAAATTTAAAATTTATTATAGGTTTTTGCAACCTTAGAAGAGGGATTATACCATTTTTTTAATGTGAGGTACAGCCTATACACCAAAGCACTTTAGTCAAGGGTTATGCCTCTTTTTTGGGTGGAAGAATCCGAGGTACTATTATTGAAGCTAAATAAAGCTAGCTAATTTCCCTTTTTGTTTGTAAAATTCAGTAATGTATCCGATTATGATAGAAATCGAATTAGGGAAGACCTGCAGAAATATTGTGGATTGGATTCCGAGGCAATGTCCCTAATCATAAATGAACTCGAAGCTCTCTCTTGTTAGAATCTATTATATTTGTTTGTTCACTTTGCCTCATATGTCACATTAGTAATTTTTAGAAACTGCATGCTTGTTTTTGGCAGGTGTTTAGCGGCTGCTATTGACCTTCGCCTCACTACCATTTAGAATTTGACTGTGATGTGGTTTAAATCCCAGTCGAAAACCGTGATCGGATACAGCATTTATGCTGCTGTCGGCACGCTGCTGGAAGTAATAATACTACTCGTCGTGATACTCTGGGTATTACCCCTCCTCAATGTTTATGTTCCCTGGTGGATACTGGTGATTTTGCTGGTGGTGGAGCTGGGAGTTTCCTGGTTCACCTATATCATGGGCAGGCGGGCACTCAGTAAACAGCTGATGTACGGACCGGAGGCTTTGATTGGTAGCGTGGGCGTAGTAGCCACGACGCTCAATCCTATGGGCTATGTGAGGGTGAGGGGCGAGCTTTGGAAAGCGTCCTGCCAATTAAAACTCGAGGTCGGTGATGAGGTGATGGTGATCAAAATGGAGGGAATGAAACTGGTGGTGCTTCCCGCTATCGACAAGAAGCTATAAAGGTGGCAATAAGGAGATGCTGGGAAAGTCTAAGCCACGTAAATCGTGGCGAGATAAGTTGGCCTTATTTCTGCCTTTCCCGAAGCCGTGCTTCTCGTCTTGCCTGCGCCTTCTGATTACGCTGCTTTTCCTCTTCTGTTTCCAGGATAAGTGGTGGCACTTCTCTAGGTTTACCTGCTCTGTCCAGGGCAACGTAGGTAAGGTAAGCTGAAGCTGTATGTCGGGGTTCTCCTGTGAGCAAGTTTTCAGTTTCTACTCTCACGCCGATTTCCATTGATTTTTTTCCTACGTAATTTAAGCTAGCTTTGCAGGTGACCAGGTCTCCAGGATAGACCGGTGAAATAAAATCCAGTCGGTCAATCGAAGCAGTAACGGCATTACTTCGGGCATGTCTCACTGCTACTACTCCAGCGGCAGTATCGATAAACTTCATGATAACGCCGCCATGGACATTACCTGCCATATTGACGTCTTGCGGGGTCATCATTTGTGACATAATGACAGCGCTTGCCTTAACTGTTTTTCCTTCCATTGCTATACTCCTTATGACGCCGTATTCTAACATAAGGTGTTATGCCAACAAAAGGCAGTTGCTCTGATAAAGAATGAGGCACCGATGAGAGGTTTCTATAAAGCTGAACGAGTAAATGTCCAGGGGTAAGCAGTGACTGAAAGGGTCGGCATGGGGGCAGCTTGTACAAGCTGCCCCCATGCAACCTCCTGCTTTATTTCGCTTTATTACTGGTAGTCGGAATAATTACCTTGGGCTTGATTTGAATTCGGGCAAAGTCGGGCAGATAACCGTCCTTGATCGCTACCAGGACATACTGACCCAATGCATTGAATGTATGCATCAGTAATCCGTTATTATCGGTGGAACCGATATAGGCGCCCCTGGCAGTTACTGCTGCGGTGAATTTCTCTTTCGCAGTAGTATCAGCAGCAGACGGGTCTACCTTGAAGATAGCACCGCTGATTTCGTCAATTTCCTCCAGCCTCAAGGCAAAAAGTTTCGCCTGGGCTACTGCGTCACCGCTGGTTCTCTCTCTCACGTAGATAGGCACTGATCCTCCGACGATCGCTTCGCCTGGTACTTTCATCAACAGAGCTTTTTGACCTGCTGGAACGATGGTAGTGCGGGCAAATCCTGGCATATATCCGGTTTTCACTGCAACCAGCAGATAGTGTCCTGTTTTTTCGAATGTATAAACCAAATGCGCATTCTCATTGGTATAGCCCAGGAAAATGCCTTTCGCTTTGACATCAGCTGCTTGTTTCTCTAACTCAGCAAGAGAGGCAGCTTCGGATTTCAGAATTGATTCTAGTGGTGCCGTGCTGGTATATTCGCCTATCCTCAGAGCATAGACACCAGCCTGGGGTACCGGTCCTGAAGTATTCCTCTCGTATGTTACGATGGTGACAGGTTTACCCGCTTCAGCTTTCTCAGGCACTTTTATGCCTATGGTTTTCTGGTCAGCAAGGACAATGCTTATCCGGGCGAAACCAGGTTGATAATTATCTTTGACTGCAGCCAGAGCATAGCGTCCTATCTTATCGAAGCTGGGTATTACCTGTCCCTTATCATCGGTATAACCGAGGAAAATACCCTTCCCCTTCACTGTCTCGGCGTTTATCGAGGCATCGAGGACAGCAGGTTCGGGAGTAGTAATTAAAGTCGTCGGTTTTTCGGCAGGTACGGCTACCGGAGTGATCAGGTCACCCAGTCTCAAAGCATAAACACCAGCTTTCGGTACTGTTTGGTTGCCGCTGCTTCCGAACACCGTGATAGTGACTGGCTGGTTAACTTCAGCCTTGCCAGGTGCTTTAATGCCCAGAGCTTTTTGCTGGGAAGTGGTAATACTTATCCTGGCAAAGCCGGGAGCATAATCGTCCTTAATCGCTGCCAGCGCATAATTGCTTGCCTCATCGAATGTGCAAGTTAACTCACCTTTATCATCAGTGTAACCCAGGAGGATGCCCTTTTTCTGTACCTCATCTACATTCTGAAATTCTTTGGTAATTTCGACTGGTTCGGCTTTGGTAACTTTAGCGTCGGTTAACAGGCGTTCTGCCTGATCGTTTGAATATGCTGATAATTCTATCGAAAATGCTGGCAGTGGTGGGTTTCGCTTTAGGTAAACTGATGGTGCCTATTTTTCGGGCGTAGACAGCAACCTTGGCCACTGGTTCGTTGCTCGACCGCTCGAATACTGCCATAGCCACCGGATTACCCACTTCAGCCGAGCCTGGCGCCTTGAGGTATAATCCTTTGGTATTTGATAACGTAACGGCGATACGGGAGAAAGCCGGAAAATGACTCGCTTTGAATGCGACCAATATGTAGCGTCCTGTGTCAGTAAATTTACAGCTCACACTGCCTTCAGAATTCGTTACACCAAGGAAGATGCCCTGTGCATCAACTAAAGCTGCATAATCAGCAGTGGAAGTAGTATAATTTTGCTGGTCAGTCGTGCTAGCCATCTTGTCGGTCTTCAGCGCGTACACCTCAGCACCTGCAACCGGTTGATGGTTGTACCTGTTGAAGACGGTGATGGTTACCGGCTGACCTACCTCCCCTTTATCCGGCGCTTTCATCGTGAGAGCCGGTCGAGCCACGAGCTGCGGCGTCACTTCTTTTTCTGAATCAGCCATGACTGCGGTAGCGCCGGGTAGAATCATAGCCAGTGATATCAGTGTTGAGAGAAAAATAAGAACTAATTTTTTCAAGGTAGAGACCTCCTTTTTCTGTTGTCCTTTCTGCTTACTAATTACCCCTCCTGAGCAATCAGCTATCCATTTCTTCCTCCTTAACACATTGGTACAGGTAAAACGGTGGACAAGCTAAAAGGTTTAGGAGGTCTGGCTTAAGAGGATTTCAGGACAGTATTACGGGTGTCTCGCAACGAACGAGCACGCGGCGAGGCCACAGTGATGGCGTGGTACTGCAATAACTATAATTGGCAGGTGGTGTAAAAAATAGCCTGTTGTTTCAGGAAATCTCGATGAACATGGAGCTATCAATACGGTTATCTACGACGACAAAAGGCTCCCATGATGTCAATTATCAAGATTGACTCTTTTCCGATTGGGAAGATGGCTCGTTTGAGGACTTATGGGTGCAGTGTCTTCGGATATGGCGGAGTGGGAATATTAGCAAGTTTAAGTCCCTTATCTCTCAACTTCTTCAGGCGCAAAAAGAGTTGCTCGCGGTCTTCTTCTGTGATGGTCGCAATTATCCGTCGCATATATACTCTTTTCATAGCCTGGGTAAGAGCTTTTTGTCCCTTCGGTGTAATAGTAACTCTCACCATATTCTTTTTGGGCAAACTCTTGCTTTTAGTTATCAACCCATCTTTTTCCATTCTCTCCAGGAGACCGGAGACGGTATGCGATTTCCTTAATATCCAGCGTGCTATTTCGGCGGGTGTAGCCTCGCTGCCGATATTCTTGACAGCAAAAAGGACCAGCGCTTTCATTGGGGAAATACCGTATTTCGCCAGTTCCTTTTCCCTGGCAGCAAAGACTGAAGCTTGCGCCTGATCCAGCATGATACACAATCTGTATTCTGCTTCGTAAGGGTATTCTATTTTTTTCATGTTTACGCCCCCACTATAGTCGTTTACAACTTTCTTAAATGTTACTCTGCTAAGTAAAACGTAACACCACTTATCATTATTGCAAAACTTTATCAAGATTTCAATAGGGTCTCTTGTGAACAAGGCATTTCGAACCTTTCTTTGTCTGATTTCGCGATTATGTTAGACTGTAGGGCGGGTGAAATACAAAGGAAAAACGTGGTAACCAAAATTTAAAATGACGAGGTGATATATGGCTGGTCCGTTACAGGGAATAAGAGTTCTTGATTTAACTCAGGTATTGTTCGGTCCATTTTCCACAATGATATTGAGTGACCTGGGCGCCGAGGTTATCAAGATTGAGAGGCCGGAGGCAGGTGATATCGCCCGTGGGAATGGTCCCTTTGTGCGGGAAATAAGCACCTATTTTCTCAGCCTCAATCGTGGTAAGAAAAGTATGACGCTGGATTTATCACAGGAAAAAGGCAGGGAGCTATTTCTCAAGCTGGTGGAAAAAGTTGATGTACTGGTAGAGAATTATGTACCGGGAACGATGGAAAAGTTTCGCCTTGACTATGAAACGGTGCAGTCGCGTAATCCCGGGATTATCTATGTCGCTGGCTCTGGTTTCGGTCAATATGGTCCTTATGCTCAGAAACCTTCCTTTGATGTTATTGTTCAGGCGATGGGTGGAGTACTCAGTATTACCGGTGAGCCTGGCCGTCCGCCGGTCAGACCTGGCGTATCCTATGGGGATATCAGTGCCGGGTTATTCCTGTGTATTGCCACCCTGGCGGCTTTACAGGAGCGCCACAAAAGTGGCAAGGGGCAGTTTGTGGATATCAGTATGCTGGATTGCCAGGTGACCGTACAGGAAAACGCCTTTGTTCGCTATCTCAATACCGGGGAGATACCTCAACCTCTGGGCACACGGCATCCAGTGATTACACCGTTCCAGGTTTTTCCCAGCAAAGATGGCTATATTGCGGTGGCTTTGAGGGGTGGTATTAAGAATCAATGGCCTTTGTTCTGCGCTGCTATTAATCGCCTTGACATCATGGATGATCCCAGGTTCGAGACTGGCTGGCTGCGCACACAGAACTATGAGGTGCTGGAGCCGATCTTAAACGAGGCAATGAAAGCCAGGACAACACGAGAATGGATTGAACAGCTGGAGCAGATGGGCATTCCCTGTGGTCCTGTCAATAAGATTAATGAGGTGGCGAATGACCCGCAGATTAAAGCAAGGGACATGCTTATTGAGGTGCAACATCCTGAAGCCGGTATGTTTAAAGTAGTGAACACACCCTTTAAATTCTCCAGGACACCATATAAAGCGGAACGTGCCGCCCCTGATTTGGGAGAGCACACTCAGGATATTCTCGTCAACCTTCTGGGTATGCATCAGCAAGAAGTTGAGGAATTAAGAAAGCTGCATATTATTTAGTGCCAGCAGAACTCTGGACATTTCTTCCTGGTGGCTTATGAGCTTCTCCTCTATAGCCGGAATCTCTATATAGGGGCAGAGTGTACCACGTCAAGAGATAGCCCTTGCATACTACTGAACATGGTATAATGGGAAAATTTTGTTGAGAAACTAACTACCGATTTATTATGGCTGATAAAGAATTAAATCCATTCCGAGAGATTAAACCGCGATTCTTTTATGGTTATATCGTGGTTGTCCTTTGCTTCTTGATTATGCTGGTTTCGTTCGGGCTGATGGATAGCTTCGGCGTCTTTGTGAAGCCGTTGCTTAACGAGTTTGGCTGGACCAGGGCGACGACTTCGGCTGCTTATTCACTGTCCTTCCTGATATTCGGCTTTGTAGGTATTGCCATCGGGGCATTGACTGATAGGTTCGGTCCCAGGGTGATATTAACCGCGTGTGGTCTATGCCTGGGTATGGGCTATTTGCTCATGTCACAGGTTAACTCTCTGTGGCAGCTCTATCTGTTCGAAGGGATTATTATCGGCATTGGCATGAGTGCGCTTTACGCCCCTATCTTATCACTTATCGCCAGGTGGTTTATCCAGAGAAGGGGATTGATGACGGGCATCGTCTTAGCCGGTCTGGGCATTGGGCAACTTGTGGCACCACCGGTGATTAGCCGCCTTATCTTTACCTATGATTGGAGGATTACCTACATCTGTCTGGGGATCGCCGTTTTACTGGTTGTGGTAATCGCTACTCAGTTTCTGAAACGTGACCCGTCTGTGATCGGGCAGTTGCCCTATGGCGCAGATGTAAATAAACAACAGGTGATGGAATCAGGTGATAAGTCCTATTCTTTGAGGGAAGCAGCTTCCACTATACAATTCTGGGTACTTGTCGGTTTGAAATTCTGCTACGGCTACTATATGTTCTCTATCGTAATACATATTGTACCGCATGCCACTGATCTGGGAATCTCATCAGTCAACGCTGCCAACATTCTGGCTATTAGTGGCGTGGCGATAGTCATTGGCAGTTTTGGACTGGGGAGATTGGGCGATAAAATCGGTCCCAGACGGGTTTTTATTATTTGTTTTATTGTGGCAATAGCATCTTTGTTATGGCTCATGATAGCCAGGGAATTGTGGATGCTTTATCTTTTTGCCATTTTCATTGGTCTGGCTAACGGCGGTAACGTCGCATCAGATTCCCCTCTGGTAGCCAGGCTTTTTGGTCTCAAATCGATGGGTTCCATTGTGGGGATCTCTTCCTGTGCCTTTTCCATTGGAGCAGCTCTCGGTCCAATTATTACGGGATACGTATTTGATTCAACTGGTAGCTATCAGCAGGCTTTTATTATATGTGTTGCCTTCAGTGTCCTCGGGATCGTCATGGCCGCAATAATGAGGCCAACTAAAAAGCTGCAGAATAAAGTCTAGTTTAGTAACTCCTGCCCTAAACATATATACTGAACCGCCCTCAATAATTATATTACTTCTTAAATCAGTCTAATGAACATAATAACCTCAGGAGCAGAAGCCTTGTCTTAACGGGGATTAGCGTGTGGCTTTGAGAGTAGGCAATAAATAACATTAACATAGAGATGGTTTGTATGGTCAAACGGAATAATTGTTGAGGACATGTAGAGATGGATTCTTTATGTTTACTTTAGCTTTTTTCCGGCCTGGTTAGAGCCACGAATAGAGCTATGGCAAACATAGCTAGTGCTCCTGCTAGGAACGCTATGAAATAGCTGTTACTGGCATCAAAAATGAGTCCCCCTATGGCAGGGCCAGCAAGTACTCCAATCCCCCAACTTACCTGCAGGGTGCCCATTATTATCCCGATTTTGTGAGTCCCGAAAATGTCTCCAACCAATGCCACTATCGAAGTGTCAAGACCCCCGTTAGCAAAGCCAAAGATCACTCCAAATATATAAAGCATCAACAAGTTTTGTGACCATATTAACCATATCATGGCAAGAGCTGCAAGTAGGGCGCAAGTTATGGCTGCCTGCTTTCTACCAATGCCATCTGAAACCCTGCCTATTACTATCCTGCCAATGATATAGCTAGCTCCTATCAGGCTGAGGATAGTAGCAGCCTCAATAGTAGTGATACCTGTATCTGTAGCGTATGGTACAACGTGAATTACTGCCAGGAAATAACAAAAGGCATTAAGCAACCAGATAGATCCAATAAGCCAAAAACTACGAGTTCTGGATGCCTCTCGCAGAGAAAAATCAGTCAAATGAATGCTACCCTTATTTTTTGGTTGAGCTATGCCCGCATCATCTGAATTTAATTGTGCTGTATATCGTTTATCTTCACTTTCAGAACCTTTTTTTCTTAACAGGAGAGATAAGGGAACAATGATAAGCCAGGCAATTAAGCCCATGATGATATACGCCATACGCCAGCCAAAGTTAGAAATAAAATAAGTAGCCAATGGTGCTATAACAACTGTTCCCAATCCTATCCCTGATCCCGCAATACCAAGGGCAATCCCTCGGTTTTTATCAAACCACCTTGAGACTGTGGATGTTATCATCGTATATACGACACCTATCACAGAGAATAACAAGCTATAAGTTATAAATAGTTGCCAATATGCATTAGTTTGGCTGGTTAGTAATAAACTTAAGCCAGTAAATATGCCTGCAAGTAACGCTGTTAATCTTGGCCCGTATCTATCTACAGCCCAGCCACCTACAAAAGACATTATGGCACCAAATAGATTTTGCGCAGAGAATATCGTAGACGTTGCTGCTCGATTTAAACCAAATTCATCCTCTATGGTTTTAAAAAATACCCCAAAAGAAGTCAGTTCGCCAAACATAATGGTGCTGATAATGAAAAAGGATGCTACTATCACCCAGCCGTAAAAGAACTTGTCTGAGTTTTCCTTCATCTTAGGTCCATTTTTAATATGATTTTTTCAACTAATTTGCTCCCGGCGACTAGAAATTCAACCAGCGCTAGGTTGCTAAAGTGACCAGGCGTTTTCTGTATGCGCCTGTTATTCGTTTATTATCATTCTAGCAAATTACCAAACAGGGAAGGCTAGTCCATATGGTCTGCATTTGAACAGCTATTTAAACAGAAGGTTAAGTTTGTAGAAACATCTCAATTTTTACATCCCTGTAACCCAGTGACCGTGAAATTTGAAGTGCACAATTTTTCAGTAGTGGAGCAAACTGTTTTAGTTTCAGTTTATTTAACCGTACTGATGGCCCTACAATAGACACGGCTCCTATAGCTTCTCTCCCGGCATTTCTTATTGGTGTTGCAATACTAGTTATGTCGATAAAATATTCCTCAATATCATAGGCAATATTTTCACGTTTGATAGTTTTAATCTCTTTAATTAACCGAGCCTTGTCTGTAAGTGTATTATTTGTATAAGCAGTTAATACCCTGCTAGCAATTGTTTTTTTAAACTCCTCGTCTGGAAGACAAGCCAAAAGCGTCTTACCAATTGCTGTGCAATGTAATGGAAATGGCTGGGCATTTTCAGTATCTGGAACTGCCTGCAAGAACTGTTTTGGGAAAATAGTAGCCATACTAAACAAATTAGATCCATCAAATAGTATCAAATCAACAGTCTCGGACGTCTTTCCACAAAGCCTTTCCAAGAATGGCAACGCTTGTTCTTTAATGCCTGCAGTACGCTTATTAATACCATTAAATAATAAAAATTTTTGCCCAATTAAATATTTACCCCTTTTATATTTTTGATATAAGTAGCCCCGTTTAACCAAAACTGAACAAATCCTATGAACGACGCTTGAATTCAATCCAGTATCACGGACAATATCTGCGACACTGAATCCTTCAGCATGTTTCAGTTTTACTATCGATTCAAGAACGCAAAGTTGCTTTTCTATAGCTTGCATATTTTTAATCCCTCTAATAATAATATAAAAGTGCTAATTTCCTAACGAACAATACATACCATTGCTTATGTTATGCAAATGAAAAAATTTCTTGACAAACTCAGATGATTGTGATATATTTCGCAATATGATTTTCTACTCCACATTATACATTATAACTACTTAAACAGGCAATTGCGCAATAATTCTTTTCAGGATATATAAGAAAACCCGGTTCATTTTTCATCGAGAAGGAGGCTTGAAAATGGTAGATACCAGACCAAATGAAATTAGGACATACTGTTGCCAGTGTAGTATGGAGCACCCAGTCATCTGCGAGGTACACATGGGTAGTTTTACTAAGGTAAAACCAGATCCAGACAGTCCATACAGTGGCCATCTATGTGAAAAAGGTTTATGTGGACAGGAGTTAGTATATCATCCTGACCGTCTTAATTATCCCCTGAAACGAACCAATCCAAAGGGCTCTCGTGATCCCGGTTGGGTAAGGATTTCTTGGGACGAAGCCTATGATACGATTGTCAAACGCCTGAACCAAATTAAGAAAAAATATGGTGCTGAATCAGTTTTGCAATTTGCCGGTGCTCCGGGTGGAGGCGCTTACATCGACGACCTCTTCTGGATGCATCGTTTCGCCAACCTTTTTGGAACACCGAACAGGGTGGAAACAGGAATAGCCGTATGCGAGCTTGGGAGAGATACCTATGCATCCCTTACCTGGGGCATGTCCTTTAACCCACCGCCAGGGAGCAACTTTTTTGGCATTCACGCTTACCCGGATTATGAGAATACCGCTTGTCTGATGGTTTTCGGTTTTAATGCGCGGCAAACCCAAAATGAGGACTATTTCCGTATGAAAGCTGCTGTAAGGAGGGGAGCCAAACTCATAGTCGTTGACCCACGGCTCACGGAGGTTGGTGAGATAGCCGATCTTTATATGCAACTACGTCCCGGAACTGATGGGGCTATTGCTATGGGTATGATTAACCTTATGCTTAGCAGGGAGCTCTATGATAAGACTTTCGTAAGAGATTGGACAAACGGACCATTTCTGGTACGGACTGATACTAATAGCCTCCTGACTGAAAAGGATTTATCCGCTAAAGGCAATTCGGGAAGATACATAGTATGGGACGAGATATCTAAAAGCCCAAAGGTTTATAATCCAAAGACTGTAAAATATGAATCACCAAACGTCATCCCTTCCCTTAAAACTTCCCGTGAAATCAAATTGGCAAATGGTAAAGTTATAGTATGCAAGACCGTGTTACAGCTCTTGGCAGACCGCGCTGCAAAATACACTCCCAAGAAGGTTGAAGAAATATCGTGGGTTCCAGCTAAAGATCTTGAGCAGGCAACGCTCTGGATGTGTACCCTAAAACGTTCCGCTGTCCATTCATTCACTGGAGTAGAACAAAATACCAACCAGTCTCAAACCGCTCGAGCTCTCCACGTGATGTATACATTAACCGGAAATTTTGATCAGATGGGCGGCAATATTTCCTATCCATACCCAATTCCGATTGCAACTGATTATGAAGGCTCAGGGGACATATTACCCCCAGCACAGCATAAAAAGAGAATCGGCCAAGCCGAAAAACCCCTTGGTGTCTGTCTGCGCGGGTATATGACTCATTATGACGCTTACGAGGCGATTCTTACCCAAAAACCATACCCTATTAAGGGTGGCATGGGTTTTGGTGCTAATCATTTATGTATCGGTAGTGATGCCCAAAAAGGATTCGAGGCTCTGAAAAGACTAGAATTTCTTTTCTGGGTAGAAATCTTCATGACACCAACCGCAGCGATGTCCGACATCGTCCTACCAGCGGCATCTACGTGGGAATCAGAGAACGTGGTTACCTGGGGTGAAATTATAGGTTATCCAAATATTTTAGGCAATTACATGAGATATAGAAGGCCTGTAATTTCTCCATCTTACGAGCGCAGAGGTGACCTCCAGATATTGTGTGAGCTGTCGCAGGCATTTGGCTTCAAAGACCCGGTATTTGATAGTGGTGTTGAAGGTTGTTTGAACCATAAAATAGCACCCAGTGGATATACTCTTGACCAGGTAAAGGCAAATCCGGCAGGCATATATTGCGAAAAAATTCTGCCGAGATATGCAAAGTATGCAGAACGAGATGAGAAAACGGGCAATTACAAGGGAGTTATTACACAGACCAGAAAGCTAGAGCTATATTCTACTATGTTCAAGGATCATGGATATGATCCGTTACCAGATTTCATTGAGCCGAAGGTGAGCCCGATTAGCCAACCTGCACTGGCTAAGAAATTCCCACTCATTGTCATAGATGCTAGAAGAAGATATATGACACAGAGTCAGTGCGCTGGACTTCCGGCTATCCGGCAGAAAATGCCATATGCATATGCAGATATACACCCTGAGACAGCCAAAGCATACGGAATAAAAGATGGCGATATGATGTATATCAAAACAAAGAATGGGAGGATCAAACAACAAGCCCATGTTACCAATACTATTCACCCCAAAGTAATTTGCTGCACCTTTGGGTGGTGGCAGGGATGTCCGCAATTAGGCATACCTCAGCCAGACTTCTTGGGCAATGAATCCTCAAACTACTCGGTGATAATCAGTGCGGATGTTCATGACCCAATAAGCGGTTCTTATCCTCTCAATGGATATCTATGTGCTATTAGTCCTGCTGGAAAACCAGACCCGATTCTAGGGGGGAAAATAGATCGAAAACTAGGGTTGACTACCGATTAATGAAGGGGCAAGGCCTAGACTGGTGATATAGTCGTAAACCGAGGAAAAATCGAGAATTATTTCGCGCGACAGGTGGTCGGAGCTAAAAACAATTTAGCTAATTATCGGCTTGAATTGTAATAACTTAGTTACTTAGTGATTGCGTGAAATTTTCAAGCAGATAATTAACAGCACTCAGCATTATCTTATTTGCCCAGTAACACAATATAATGCCGCGATAAAGTTATTGATAGTAAGCTTGCTGCGATAGAATCATTGTATTGCTGTGAGGGATAATTCATGGAAGAAAAAACATTCATAAAAGGGCTAAGCTGGTGTGGAAATGAGCCGTTTGCAGGAGCAAATGCCTCGGCGGTTGATGTTCAGGATGGACGTATAGTTAGGATCAGGCCATTTCATTTTGACTGGAAATATAAGCCTGAGGAGATGAATCCTTGGAAAATTACAGTGCGTAGAAAGACCCTTGAGCCGGGCATGAAAACATTATTGTCCCCTCTCTCACTTGGGTATAAACAACGTGTTTATTCACCCAACAGGATAAAATATCCGCTGAAAAGAGTTGATTGGAATCCAAATGGGGACAGAAATCCACAAAACAGGGGCAGAAGTAAATTTAAGCGAATTTCCTGGGATGAAGCTACCGAAATCATAGTTAATGAACTCAAGAGGGTACGGGATACCTATGGTCCCTGTGCGATATATTCCCTTTCCCCAATACATGGCGAGACCAAGGTTTTACACTTTGCGCATAAAACGACGACCAGACTCTTCCACCACTATTTAGGGGACTATAGCAAGCAGGCAGGGGCTGGGCCTGATAGCTGGCCAGGATGGTTTTGGGGAGCAAAGCATGTATGGGGTATGACTCCTAATGTCGGTATGATGGTTCCTCTTACTAATTGTGTCAAGGATATAGCTGAGCATACAGATCTTATTCTATTCTGGGGATGTGACCCAGAAACCACCCCCTTGGCTTGGGGGGGGCAATTGCCGAACCGAATTTGCCATTGGTGGAAAGAACTCGGCATAAAATCTATCTATATCTGTCCGGATTTGAACTATGGTGCAGCTATACACGCAGATAAATGGATCCCCATACTACCCAACACGGATGCTGCACTACACCTTGCCATATCCTACGTTTGGATAAATGAGGGAACCTATGACAAAGATTACGTAGCAACACATACATCTGGCTTCGAAGAATATAGGAAATATGTCATGGGTGAAACAGACGGTATTCCCAAGACACCGGCATGGGCTTCTCCTTTATGTGGTATTTCAGAGTGGACAATAAAGGCATTAGCCAGGGGATGGGCATCCAAAACCACATCTATAGCACACGGTGATGGTGGTTCTATGATAAGAGGCCCTTATTCTCATGAGCCTGCCAGGCTTGAAGTTCTAAATCTAGCTTTGCAGGGAGTGGGAAAGCCAGGACGTCACCAGATGAAAATGATCGAGTGGAATCATATAGGTCAGACTACAGCGACCAACCCGCTGCCGAGGCCTAATCTTCTTCCCAATGTCATAAAGGCACGCCGTGGAGGTATAACCGATCCAGTATCCCAGGTACTGCCTCATGATCTTTTTGCTGACGGTATTCTGTCTGACAAACCAGTTAGCTGGTATTTCTATACGCCTGCAATGCCATGGGTGGACCCAGCTGAGAAACAATTTGAAAAATTTCAATACCCGGCTAAGGGATGTCCAGAAATACACATGATCTGGTCTGATACACCTTGCTGGTTAGGAAGCTGGGGTGAGGGAAATAAAAACGTCGAAGCTATCAGGAATTCCAAGATTGAATGCGTCGTAACCCAACATCCCTGGATGGAAAATGGTTGTTTGTATTCTGATATCATCCTGCCAATTAACACCAAATTGGAGGAGGAAGATATCGGTACAGATATCCAGAGTGGCCAATATTGCCTCATTTTTCTTGAAGGTAAATGTATTGAACCGATAGGCGAATCAAAAAGTGACTTTGAGGCTATTGGCGAAGTAGCCAAGAAACTGGGAGTGTACGATAAATTCACGGAAGGTAAAACAGATGAGGAATGGATACGGGATGGTTTCGAACACTCTGGTGTGAAGAATATGATAAGCTGGGAAGAATTTAAGCATAAAGGGTACTATGTGATACCAACTGCTGCTGATTGGGAGCAGGACCCGGTTGGTATTGCCAAATTTGTTGAAAATCCTGAGAAGAATCCATTGGAGACACCAACCGGCAAAATAGAATTCTACGCTACAGCTATTGCAAAACACTTTCCTGACGATGATGAACGACCACCGGTTCCTCACTGGATTCCCTATGGCGAGTCACATCAGGAGAGTCTACTTCATCCTAAATCACAGAGGTATCCTTTGCTCCTCGTATCAAATCACGGGAAGTGGAGAGTGCATACCGAACATGATGATATATCCTGGTTACGAGAAATTAACATGTGTAAAGTTAGGGGGACAGATGGTTATATGTATGAGCCTGTCTGGATTAACCCACAGGATGCAGCTGGGAGGGGTATTGTTGATGGTGATATAGTAAAGGTTTATAACGATTGGGGAGCTGTCCTTGGTGGTGCGAGGGTGATTGAAAGAATAATACCTGGTGCAATATCTCAGGATCATGGTGCCAGGCATGACCCCATAGCTTCGGGGCTTGATAGAGGAGGCTCCAATAACATGATTTCACCGCGAGGATTAACATCGAGGAATTGTGTGGCTGCGGCAACAAGCGGGTTCCTCGTTGAGGTTGAAAAAGTTACCACGTCGCAGATGAATGAGTGGGAAAAACAATATCCCGAGGCATTTGAAAGAGAATATGATCCAGCTTCCGGTTTACTTTTCGATGCCTGGATTGAAGATTAAGGCTAGAAAATTCAGATGAGCAATTAAAGAAAAGGGGTACTTAAAGATTAAATTGTTTTAGAAACATTTTATGTACATAGCAAAAAGGAGTGAAGATGCCGGCGAGTAGAACATCAAAAAATGGACTTGAAACACTGATTAAAAGTACTGGTTTCTGCGCCTGTGGCGAAACATCAATGGTGGCATGCATCGATGTAAAAGATGGGAAAATAGTCAGAACTAGGCCATTTCGTTTTGACTGGAAGTATAAACCAGAGGAGTTCAATCCCTGGAAAATCGAAGCACGTCAAAAAGTGTTTGAACCACCCATGAAGTCCATGATAGTTCCTTTTGCCTTTGGCTATAAAAAGCGTGTCTATTCCCCCAACAGGATTCTCTATCCATTAAAGAGAGTAGATTGGAACCCAGATGGAGAAAGAAATATTGAGACTAGAGGGAAAAGTGGGTACGTCAGGATATCGTGGGATGAAGCTCTTGACATCATAACAAAAGAAATTAAGAGAGTGATTAAACAGTATGGGCCTTACTCTATACTTGCACAAGGGGATGGACATGGCGAGGGTAAGATGGTACATGCTGCACATGGATGTATGACCGGACTGCTTGAACTTCTAGGAGGTTACACACTACAACTCCGGAACCCAGATAGCTGGGAAGGATGGTACTGGGGAGCAAAGCATGTTTGGGGTATGGACCCTGTCGGTGTCCAATGGCCTTATCAAACCAATCTTATTCCGGACATAGCTCAAAACACCGATGTTTTACTCTTCTGGGGGGGTGACCCGGAAACCACAACTTGGGGTTTTGGCGCTGGACATGGGGTGAGCCGACTGTGCTATTGGTTCACTGAACTTGGTATAAAGCAGATATACATATGTCCAGACTTAAACTACGGAGCGGCAGTTCATGCAGATAAATGGATTCCTATACGACCCAACACGGACCCTGCGTTACAATTAGCCATAGCATATCAGTGGCTTACCCTAGGAACTTACGATAAACCTTATGTGGCTACTCATACATTCGGGTTTGACAAGTTTGAAGAATACGTTTTAGGAAAAGAAGATGGAATACCGAAGACACCTAAATGGGCAGAAGAGATAACTGGGGTTCCGTCCAGGATAATCAAGGCGCTAGCTCGGGAATGGGCTACTAAACGGACAACTGTAACACATAGTCTCGGGGGACCGTATATCAGGGGACAATATTGTCACGAACCTGCCAGACTTGAGGTTCTACTCCTGGCTATGCAGGGGTTGGGGAAGCCGGGCGTAAACCAGTTTTTATTTAATTTTGGAGCGGCGTTTAACAATGCGTTTTATATACGTTGGAAACAAAAAAAACGGTGTCTGCCACCTAAGCCTAATGGAATTGTGATGCCAACAGCCATTGGTGCGTTTCGTGGCTATAATCTTCATTTTACTCCTATGCCCAAACAAGTCATTCCTAAAACCATGATACATGAAGCTATCTTGAAAGGCTCGTTTACTATCTATGGCAGTTCATTGCAGACATTGCCTGTCGAAGACCAGTTTAAAAAATACGAATATCCAGCTGAAGGTTGCTCTCCTATACACATGATTTGGACTGATACTCCCTGTTTAATGACCTGCTGGAATGACAGCAATAGTATTGTAAAAGCCTATCGACATCCGTCGATTGAGTTTATTTTAGCTCAGCATCCATGGATGGAGAACGATTGCCTCTTCGCCGATATTATCTTACCCGTTAGTACTAAATATGAGGAGGATGATATTGGACAGGACTTACAGAGCTTACAATATGATGTCTTATATCTTGAAGATAAGTGTATTGAGCCTTTGGGGGAATCTAGGAGCGACTATGAAATAGTATGCGCAGTAGCTGAAAAATTAGGTTTATTAAAAGAATATACAAAAGACAAATCTGTTCATGATTGGATAAAAAATGGCTTCGACCATTCAGGTCTTCCAGAAGCAGGCTTATGCACCTGGGAGAAATTTAAAGAAAAAAGGTATTTTGTCTCCCCAACCGATCCAAATTGGCAGACATATCCAGCAGGCTTGTACGAGTTCTATAATGACCCTGAGAAACATCCTCTGGAAACACCTTCAGGGAAGATAGAATTTTATTCCCAGAATTTGGCTAAGTACTTCCCTGATGACAAAGAGAGACCACCTGTACCTCACTGGATACCTTATGGAGAGTCACATAAAGAAAGCCTGTTGCTTCCCAGGGCCAAGCAATATCCTCTCATCTGTATGTCTAATCATGGTAGGTGGCGAATACATGCAGAACTGGACGATGTGAACTGGTTCCATGAAATCGAAACCTGTAAGGTCAGGGGGCCCGATGGCTACTTGTATGAACCTGTGTGGATTAACCCCAAGACAGCCGAAGAGAGGGGTATCAAGAATGGTGATGTAGTCAGTGTCTTCAATGAGAGGGGTTCTGTCCTCTATGGCGCGTACGTAACAGAGAGGTTAATGCCCGGGGTTGTCTACGTAGACCATGGCGCCAGGTATGACCCGATAGTACTAGGCGAACTTGATAGAGGTGGTGCCATCAATACCATTACACCATATAATATCACTTCTAAAAACTGTGCTGGCATGGTCGTTAGTGGATTCCTGGTAGAGGTAGCACCGGTGAACTTGGATGAATTAATAAAACAGTACCCGGAAGCGTTTAGCCGCCCCTATGATTATGCCTCAGGGCTGAAATTTGAAAGAGTATTAGTTGATGGAGGTGGACAGAAATTACGAAAGCATTAGTCGTCGATACTACCAGATGCAATAGTTGTCACAATTGCCAGATCGACTGTAAGTACGCAGGCAATAGGTGTCCTCCATTTTATCGATGCTTGGCCCTGAGGCTTTGTGTCGCATTATAATCGATTTCAAGCCTATCAGGGTCCAAAACAACTTTATAAATATCCCGTGCCTGCTCTATTGAGACAAACTCCTTGATCACATCTTCCCTGACCTTTTCGGGGTCTCGCTCAATTGGATTACCGACTCCAGCCCCACCACTACAGATCTTAGTCAAAATATCTCCGGGAAATAGAGGGTATATCCTACCAGCTCTGTAAGGAATTTGCTCTTTCCCACGGGTGACATAGCATCGATTGAATGGTGTGGGATGCCCGCCCAGTTCCCCAGCGCCCTGTGTAGTCTCTCCCTGAGAATTCCCCATGGATATCATTGCTTCGCCACTCTCGTTTGCGATTTCCCAATACACCCCAGGCGAACCACGCCACTTTCCAGCCCCACATAAATCCGGAGCAAATTCATACCGCCGGTAAAACCAGGGGAATCTTATTTCCTCTTCCTCTATGTCCGATTTGGCGGCGCTGCCTAACGTAGTGATGCTCTCGCCGTTCTGGTAGCCATCGTATCCGTACACTGCGCCAGGACCGCCATCCATATTAAACGTAACATAGATATAAAATTTGTTTGACCTGGAATCATTCCCAAAAATAAAATTAGAATAATGTCTGCCCCAGGCAGCTATCGCCTTCTTTGGTACGGCTTTTGATAGTGCCATTATTATCGCTTCACAAATTTGAGTACCCACACTGACAGGGCACGCTCCTAATGTAGCGGGATATCTGGGATTTGTCACCGAACCCTCCGGAGCAATCACGGTAAAAGGCTGCATGCTACCCCAGTTGTGATACTCGCTGAGCGTGGGGTCGCCGTAGAGGAAGCAAAAAGCCATGGAAAGACTATAAGTATTCGCAAAAGAGCTGTTGACAAAACCCTTGGTCTGCGCATCGCTCTTTGACCAGTCCAGAGTTATACTATCGCCTTTTTTTATCAGATTCAGCCTGACCCAGACAGGGACATCCAGCACAGAGCCATCGTGATCTTGAGCCGCTTCCCCATAATACGTGCCGTCAGGTATCTCCCTTATCGCCGCCCGCATGCCCGTTTCGGTGCGCTTAAACATCTCTTCGATGCAGGCAAACACAACATCCTTGCCATACTTGTCGAGCAGCTCGACAATCCTATTTTCGGATATTTTAGAAGAAGACATAAGGGCATAGTTATCAACACGCACCCCATCAGGATTGCGCGTGTTGCTCCAGATAAGCCGCATAAGTTCGGTATTTTCTTGACCTCTTTCTATCACCTTAATCGGCGGTATCTGGAGTCCCTCGGCAATGATGTCATAAGCGCCAGGGAAGTAGCCACCAGGATAGGCGCCTCCAGTATCAATCTGATGAGACCGGGACAGGGTCATGAACAGCAGTTCGCCCTTGTAGAAAATCGGTCGCATAAAGCCCCAGTCAGGCAGATGCAGAGCCCCGCCATGGTAAGGGTCATTGGTCAGAAAGAGGTCGCCGGGGTAGATTCGCCCCTTGTACATGTCCAGAATGAGCTTTATCCCGAAGCCACCGGCGATGAACTGACCCGGTAAACCCTCCGGGATGGCTATGGCCCGGCCTTGGGTATCCCATATCCCTACGGAAACATCGTGAAGTTTTGCCGTCAGGAAATTTGGCGAGGTTCGAAACATGAACTCGCGCATCTCCTTGCAAGTTCTATTAAAATAATTCCATACTGTAGCCAGTGTAATCGGGTCCACCTGTGTTACCTTTGCAGCCTTTGCCATTTCTACGTCCTCCTGATAATATAGTTACCACAGTTGTCCACACGGCAACCCCATGACTTTGGAATAACTGCGGTGGTGGTCGGCACCTCAATTATGGCCGGCCCCGCGATGAAGTTACCTGCTTTTAGCTTCTCACTATCGTATACCGGTGTCTTAATAAACTTACCATTGAAGAAGCATGACCTCTGACGCTTTAGCGCCTTTGATGGGTCTTTCGTTCCGGTGGGCAGTTTTTTAACCGTTATCTGTGCCTTCTTCTTGACCTTGGCTATTATGCGGAGGCTGCGAAGCTCTACATCATAGAACCGCAGAGAGAAGGTGTATAGCTCTTCATGCCTCTTATGGAAAGCCTCCACCACTTTCTTGAAATCCGCAGAGGTCAGTTTCTTGTCAGGAATACTCCCCACTTCAACGTCATGGAACTGAGACCTATACCGGAACTCCATGGACTTAATGATTTCTACGTCCGCCCGGCCTGCCCCAAATGCTTTGAACTCCGATATAGCCTGTTTTATCATGTCTTGATATAACTGGTTGACGGCATCAATATTAACCGCCTCAACCGGGGCAATATACGAACGAAGATAGTCCCGACCGACGTCGAGGGTGAACATACTCCAGGCACAGAACGAGGAGGCAAATGGGGGAATAATTACTTCAGGGATACCGAGCGCTTCTGCCAGAAAAGCGGCATGGGTGGGACCCGCACCACCAAAGGCGAACAGAGTGAAATCCCTGACATCATGACCATTCTTAGTGGTAACCACAGAGATGGCATCTGCCATATTGGAATTCACCACAGAGAACATGGCGTGCGCCGCCTGCTCTAAGGACATGTGTAACCTGTCAGCCACTTTGCCCACTGCGGCTTTAGCCAAATCCATATCAAGTGGAACTCTTCCCCCTAGGAAGTAATCGGCCGGGATGTAACCTAAAATAAGATCGGCATCGGTGACTGCGGCTCCCTTTCCTCCCTTGTCGTAACAGGCTGGGCCAGGGTCGGCGGCAACGCTCTTGGGGCCAACTCGCAGTAAACCCATAGAATCAAACCAGGCGAGGCTTCCACCCCCGGCACCCAGGGTAGTGATGTCCACCATCTTAATCGCCACCATCTCCTCGTCGACCCATCGGCTGTGGCTAAGGTTAATTACCCCGTCCTTTACGAAGCCAATATCGAGGCTCGTGCCACCCATATCTATAGTGACGAAGCTTTGCCTATCTATAAGCTTACCTAAGTAAACTGAGCCTGATGGTCCGGAAGCCGGCCCTGAGTTTATTAGATACACAGGCTTTTTAATCGCTTCGGACACTGACTGTACTAAAGCATCAGCTTGCATTATTAATAACTGACCTTTGAAGTTTAACTGTTTTAACCTTTCTCCAAGGGTAGTAAAATAGCTGCTTACAATCGGACCTATATAGGCATTAAGGATAGTGGTACTTGCCCGGGCAAACTCACCCACAACAGGCATAACATCGCAAGAAGTGCAGATGTATGCCCCTTTAAGTTCCTGTCTGCATATCTCGGCAGCCTTTCTTTCATTCTCAGGGTTAGCATATGAATGAAGGAAGCATATTGCTACCGCTCCCACCCTTTCCTCTTTTAATTTTTTGATTACATCTCTTAGTTCTCTTTCATTTAAAGTCGTACTTATCTCGCCGGTATAACGGGTTCTTTCCGCAACCGTAAATCTTAGCGGCCGGGGCACCAGTGGCTCATAGGGCGGAATGAACATATTGTACATGGATGTTTTAATATTTTTAAGTCCCATCCGCATCTCAACAATGTCTCTGAACCCCTTGGTGGTGATTAGGGCCGTCTTAGTTCCCGATCTGGTGAGAAAGGCATTGAGTGCTACCGTCGTGCCATGTATTACCGTCCGGGTTTCACCAAGAAATTGCGGAATCGTTAGCTTATAATGAGCCGCTGCTCTCTCAAAGTTGTTTATTAACCCTGCTGACAAATCTGAAGGAGTAGTGGCAACCTTGGATTCAAATAAATTACCTTCCTCATCTAGGACGACACTATCGGTAAAAGTACCTCCTATGTCAATGCATACTTTAAACATGTATATCTCCTTTCCAGAAAAATTGTCTCATATCGCACGCTTTAATAAGCGTATTCTTTTAAGCGGGCAGATACCAGACTGACGGCTCTGTTCCGAGTTCTTCCAGTAGCCTATATCCTTTTCTTTCTCTAATTAACCTAGAAACCTCACTACCAGGCTCGTCTAAATCGCCGAAGGTTCTTGCCACCGTAGGGCAATTGATCACACATATGGGAGTTGCCTCTGGGTCTAACCCAGGTTTCAAGCCCATTGACATGCCACTGTTGATTCTATCCATGCAGAATGTGCATTTGGTAGTTGTGCCAACTTTGAATCTCTGGTACTCTGCCCGTAATTCATACGGAAACTTATCGCGAAGCGTCGGCTCAGCATAATAGCTTTTTTCCTCTTTATACTGAGTTCTTGCTTTATATGGACAAGCTACCACGCAGTATCCGCAACCTATACATTTGCTATAATCAACGTATACTATACCGTCCTCCCTCTGAATAGATGCTCCTGTGGGACATACTTCTACACAAGACGGTTTCTCACAGTGCATGCAAGGTACAACTAGAAATCTTCTCGTGACTGAAGGATACTCCCCAATTTCATAGTCATATAGTTTGTTCCAAAAAATACCGGGGGGCGTGAAGTTTTCTAGCTTACAAGTCATGACGCATGCCATACAACCGATGCATCTTTTTAAATCGATAGCCATGCCCCATCTCGTTTTTGTTTTTAAAGTCTTCTCAGCCATGATTCACTCCCCTTGTTTAATCGTTTTTCCTGCTTTTATATTACTGTCTGCAGTTATGCTCGGATTTCAGCACAGGCTCTAGGCTCTATAAACCTTCACTTTTATCTTGTCGTTAACCGAGCCCCCTATGGAAAGAGTTTCTAATAGGCTTGGCTCTATCTCGTTCGGGTTAGGGATACCTAAATCCTTAGCTACTGGCATTTTCCAGTGGCCATACATTTGAGTTGTTAAGACGACGTCCGGTCTAATACCCTGGCGTAAAATAACCTTGCCCTTTATTTTCCTGTAAGGCGACTCAATCCAGATTTCATCTCCTTCTTTGATTCCGAGCCGCTCGGCTGCTTTCTTGTTCATTTGGACCGCATTGTGGCCCATTATTTGCTTTGTCAACTCATGTACCTGAGGAAGACTCATGGTTAAGCCCCAGGGCTGCTGCCCGCTCCTGGTAGAAAGTACCCAGAATGGATAATCCTCCGCCTTTTTACCGTAAACTTCGAGGTATTACTTTGTCCCAGACGTCACCGACAATTTCACAAGGAGGCAGGAAATCCGTCTCACCAATTTGCTCATCCCACCAGAAGATATTCCGTTCGTGTAACCTTCTCCTCAATTCCTCGTGGATTTTTTTGAGCCTCTCCTGATAAGGTAGCTCAAATCTCATCCCCTTCTTCTTAAATAGCGGGTACAGAAACCAGGGACGTATTTGCATTCCTGGCGCCTTTCCCGCTGGGTAGATGTCGTCCTGAGGCATGGGGCCAGAAATAGCCACCCGTTTGCTTGAAGTCTTCCAATGAGAGGCTAACTTTGCCTCCGCTAAACTTCTCCGACATAGCTCTGGCAACACGATCATAAATTTCCTCGGCGCTATATTTTTTATTGAGTTCCAACTCGCACGGTGTACCACCAAGTTCAAAGCCCAGCCAATTACCCTCATTGATGAAGGCATTATACTCGGCCAGCATTTTGGTTCTGTCGGCTATCTCCGTCATGATGTCGGTCATATTCATAGTGTTATACAGTCTCTTAACAATGGGCTGTTTAATCGCGATCCCTGCTTGCTCCCAGTAGACATCGTGGTCCTTTACGCCGCCTGTAGGATACAGCTGGAGTGACTCAAAATCGCAGTCCTCTGGCAGGAGAAGGTCGGCATACCAGGCAGTTTCATCCATGGTATGAACAAAGCTGACCATGAAAGGAATCATCTTAAGCACTTCCTCAACTACGGGGGTATCATGTTGAGATATCGGCAGATTGGACTTGTAGGTGATAAATACATCCGGCGGCGATGCTTTAGGCCAGTTAGGAAACCCTTTAATAATGTTCACGTAGGACATATGCAACGGCCCGTAGAAAGTAGCCGTCATTGGGCATAGCCCGGTACCGCAGTCACGCCTGCCCGTTATTTGCTGGTATTCCTCCTTGGACGTGGGATTGAAGGGGTATTGGGCAAATCCCTCGAGCGTTTTTGGCTCGGCTGGACCCGAGAAATGAATCCTGGCGCCAACAAGCCCCCCGGGCACTTCAAAAGCACCAAGTAACGTCAGGAAGGTTGAAGCTCCCCAAACTGCCGGCACTGAACCCCTGCCTGCGTTGACACCCTTGCCCAACTGTATGCACACCGGCCGCAGTGGCATTTCCCAACCGAACATGTTGATTCTGCGGTTGCTGGCAGCGTCAGCTGTTTTTACCATGTCATCAGCTATTCTGCGGATAGTCTCGGCCGGGACATCGCAGATTTCACTGGCCCATTCTGGCGTATTATTCTTGACATGGTCAGCTAAATGCTGAAATACAGGCTTAACCTTAACATCGGTAAACTCCACTGTCTCTTCATCAGGACCTATGCTGATGCCGCTAACCGTGTATTCTCCGTCAAGGGCAAAGTCCTTTATATCCTCGTCATCCCACAGCTTTGCTTTATTGTCTACCGGGTCCCAGATCAGGGGCTTTTTGGTCAGCCGGGTCTCGGATATAATAGCCGTTGGGGGCAACCAGATAAGGGTTATTTGTCATTTGTTTAAGATAAGCCACGTCACAGGCTTGCCTCCAGTTCAGCTCATGTAAAACGTGATGGAGCATGGCGTAGAGAAATGCCGCGTCTGTCCCCGGCTTAATCGGTACCCACTCATTGGCTACTGCGCCCGTTGTGGTCAGCACCGGCTCGATTTGGATTCTTCTCATCCCTCTAACCCTGGCATCAGCTGTCCTGATAAAGGCGTGAGTTCCAGATGCGACCATTTCACTTTTACCAAAGGAAAGTACCAGATTGCAACGCGGCTGATCGGTACCGGTGGTAAATGCTTTGTTCCACAGCTCACCGAAGATATGCTCGGTATGATAGCATTTGGTTCCCCCGCCATGCCCCAGTGTATAATCAGCCGGGAATATGCCCAAGGGGAAACCTATGCAGGTTGAATTACCCCCGAATAACACAGCGTAGGTTCCATTAAAGCTGGGGCAGGTGCCATCAGACCCCTCGCAAGCAGCTATTCTGTAATACCCGTTTTCGTCAAACCAGCCCTTCTCTTTCACCTCCAGCAGCTTCTTGGCAAAAAGGTCTAAGGCTTCGTCCCAACCGATTTCTACAAATCCAGGGTCTTCTTCTCTGCCCTTCTTAGGGTTAGTTCTCTTCATCGGGGCTTTAACCCGATTAGGGTTAAAGTGCCGATGTATCATCTGCATAGCCATAGCACACGGTCTCCAGCCACGTTCTTTAAACGGAGTAAGATAGGACAAATCATAGTTTGGCTCCAGATTTACTGGAATTCCGTTCTTGACACGGACCTTTATCACATCAGGTGCGCCGCTGTTGCACATATAGCAATAGGTAGGGAACAGCTCCATCCTTCTCTGTTTCTACTCTGGGCTTCGGTTGAGGCGCTATTTCCGAGCCCGTCCGTACTTTAGAGGCCGTCTCTTTTATGGTTACTTCTTTCTTATCTGTCATTGGCACTATCCCCTTTACCTGTTACTAGTAGCAGAAACTATCATAATATTATTCTGATAAGGTTGGCGCTAAATGATTACGACTACTAATTTTATCTATTAATCAAGATGTAATTTCAATACGAGTAAAATTAAAGACAAACTTTAAGCTATTACTCAATAAATGAAATAGTTATTCCTGCTCTTATAATGCTATACCTTAAGAATAGACCACCAGCTAGTAAAAAAACGCTGTTTATTCCGACTAAGATGCGAAGAACCAGAGCATCGGTCACGAAAATGTTGTAGATCAGGAGTACAAGAGGTACTAGAATGCCAACGATTATGACTCCGATGAGGAAGAATGGTGTTTTTAGCAAGCGAACCGACTCTGCGGTGGTGACACTTGCTTTACGGGCTATTTCAATATAAGCTGCTAATACCAGCAGCAACAATACAATGAGTACTAAATCTCCTATTCCCAACAGGTGAAAACCAGCTATGTCAAAAGATGTCTTAAAAAAGAGGGCTGTTAGACTGAGCAGAGCTATGCCTGTGTCTAAGCCCGAAACAAAAAAAAGCACTGGTAGGGTGGAGGTATTCCAAAATGGGATACCCTTGGCGACACCAAGAAGAAAGCCTGGATATGCGACAACCAGTACTGAGAGTATCGCTGCTGTTATACCGATGCCGAGCCCAGAATTCGTTTCTGGATTCCAGGGAAGCCACGCGAAGGCGGGGAATGCCGGCAGGGAATACAACAGTCCAAAAGCAATAAAGGCGGTCAAAATCCAGACGCCTTTGGTGAGCCATGATGCCCCGAACGTTGATGGGGTAATAAACAGTTTGTAAGCTTTATTGGCACTGCCGAGGTCGAGCAGTAAAAATAATGTACCCAGTAAGACAAGTAAAGGACCTACCAGACTGCCGATCCTGGTTACAGGTTCATACATATCTAGAAGGTCGAATATGAAGCTAAATAGGAAGACTCCTCCACCTAACCCGGCTAGGAATAAGTACCCTGCTACTGGCCAACCCCATGTCGTTTGTCTTTCTAATGTCATGCAACCTCCAAAAAGATAGCTCTTAGTAATTGTCCAGCAACATATGGCAATTCTAACAGGAAAGAGCAGTTTTCCCCTTGATCACTTGTATCAGAATTAATGCGCCGTATCTAAAAGTTTAGTTGTTAAATGCTGTAGTGCCTCATAGCCAGGGTGGTAGATTTTCTACCGTTTGAGAGCTCTTACCACCCTGGCATCTGTTCAAATTCCGCTATATTTTATTTACCTGGTGGAGGTCCCGCACCCGGAGGAGGAGCAGGAGGTGGAGCGAAGCCAGCTGGCGGAACATCCTTAAAAGTATAGACGGGAGTCCATAAAAATTTCCCTTCTACCTTGTCATTCTTGCAAACATAAACATTCCTGATTCTACATCTCGTTCCCTTGTCAAAAACTACGCGACCTTGAACGCCCATAAAGTCCAAGCCTAGGATGGCGTCACGGAGCTTCGCCGGTGTGGTATCACCCCCGGTAGCCTTCAACGCATTGACAACTATGGTGCCTCCATCATAAGGGGTTGTGTCTGTATCATCCGGTAGATAACCGTACTTCTTTTTGAAAATATCGACGAACTTTTTATTTTCCGCGTGGTCAAGCAAGGGCGAATAGGGTGTTACGGTAATTTCACCAAGGCAAGCATCAGCCGCTGCCGCTGGAAGCGCATGCAAAATGAAGTTTGCATAAAAGGACCCGAAAAATATAGATGTCACGGGCATCCTCTTGCGAACACCAAAGTCATGCACTTGAGTGAAAAACAGTACAGCATCGGAACCCTCATACCACGCAGCAAGGGCATCGGCATCCTTTAAGACTGTCAGGTAGGGAGCAAAGTCAGTACAGGGGTATGGCGTAAATTGTTCCTGTACCACCTTGCCACCCTTAGCCTCGAAGGCAGCCTTAAAGGCATCCGCAAAGCCATGGGAATGTATAAGGTCCTCTGTCAGGACAGTAACCTTCCGTAAACCTCTTTCATAAGCGTAGAGACCCGAGGCAGAGGCAAATTGCTGCTCCGAACCACCACCCGCAATGGACCAAGACATAGGCGGCGTGAGAATCGGCCAACTGGCTGGACTCGTATTGAGGTGAGGCAACCCCACTTTTGACATATACTCCGCTATCGCAATTTTAAGATTACCCATGATTGGCCCGAGTATTATTGACACCTTATCGTTTTCTACCATTTTTCTGGCTGTGTCCATAGCCATAGCGACCTGGGATCCATCGTCGCCCTGAATAACCTGTATCTTCCTACCGGCAACTGCATAGCCAGCATGCTCGAACGCCAGTTTGTTGGCTTCTAGCATTCTGGCACCAGTCATAGCCATGCCACCAGTTAGAGGATACAGCAGTCCGATCTTTATAGGTTCCTTTCCTGGTGCCACTGCCGGTGCCGCACAAGCACCAAAAATTAAGCCAGATACCAGTACGATCGACAATAGAATTAAAAACAACCTTTTCATTAATTACCTCCCTTATTCATTTTACTTTAAAACCCTCTACCTAATTGTTTTGATTTGGCTATCATCTGCGGTGGAATATACTAACTGTCCAACCAGATACGATATCCAATTCATTATTTACTGTGCAATTCTCACCTCCCCTTTCCGCTTCGTAGTTTAACTTTCGATAGCCTCTCCTCAATCTGTTCGGAAAAACAAGTTATTCTAAGCCAATTAAAAAATCCCGACTGCCCTAGAAGCAAATTAAAGGCCGCCCGTTTCTCTCATCGTGACTATTGAAGATATTTCCAGCAAGTATAAATATTGATAGAAATTTACGCTATTTTATCTTCTTTGTCAATATAAAAGACTTTACCGAAAAATTGTATAGGTAGCTATCCCTTCGTTCTGAAAATCGCTATTATAATTCTCCCAGATTACCACGTTTCGCTCGCAATACAATTTTAGATACCCAGTAAGATACTCGCGTATCCACATAGGTCGCGAGACTCACATGCCCCGCCGAGTCTAAAGCTAGAATAATCTTGTGGGACAACGATGTGTAAACCGTGATTGTTTACTTTCATATCTATCATAGTCTTCTCCTGTCAGCGGAGAGGGATAAAATTTCCCTGTTTATTTAATGGTCTTTCTTTACGGCTGCTGGTACTCGTAGAAGCCTTTGCCTGACTTGCGGCCGTACTGCCCTGCGGTGACCATTTTCTTCAATAAAATGGGTGGAGCGAAGCGGGAGTCCTTGAGTTCGTCGTAGATAGCGTTACAGATTGAGTAGGCAGTATCAAGTCCCACCAGGTCAGCCAGCCTGAATGGCCCCATGGGATGATTCAGTCCAATTCTGATGGCTTTATCGATATCTTCTCTGGTAGCCATGCCCGATTCCAGCATTTTCACGGCTTCGAGCAGAAACAGCAGCAGCAGTCGGTTGACAATAAAGCCCGGTGCGTCAGGTGCCGTAACCACCTCTTTGCCAATCGACTCGCCAAATGCCCTGGCTGTTTTCAGCGTCTCTTCGCTGGTGGTGATGGTTTTCACCAATTCTAAGAGCTTCATCATGGGCACAGGATTGAAAAAGTGCATGCCCAGTACCTTGTCCTGTCGCCTGGTTACCGCCGCGATATCCATGACGGAGAGGCAGGAAGTATTCGTAGCCAGTATAGTCTGCGGCGGGCAGATGGTATCTAAATCGGCAAAAATCTTTCTCTTGAGCTCCAGGTTCTCGTTGGCGGCTTCGATGACCAGGTCACAGACCTTTAAATCTTCCATGTTGTTTGTTTCCCTGATGCGCTTCATAATGGTGCCCTTTTCCTCTTCTGTTATCTTATTACCTTTCACTTCTCTTGAGAGGGTCGCATCGATTGCCGCCATACCTTTGTCCAGCATTTCCTGCTTTACCTCGGAGGCAATAACATCATAGCCGCCTCTCGCACATACCTCAACAATACCCCGACCCATCATGCCAAAACCGACAACACCCACCTTCTTTATGTCCATGATGAACCTCCGTTCTGTTTGCTCATAAATCCCGCTCTATTTTGCTTTAAAAGCAAGCTTTCCCCTTGAATTACTGGTGATTGTGACGATTGATGCATTGTAACAGGCGAAATCGGTTTGTTCAACAGGAGGACGGTTCTTCGCTAAAGCGAACGGACAGACTTAAAAGGTCGCCCCTGCACTCCTTTCCGTCATTGCGAGCGAAGCGAAGCAATCGCCATGTCTTGCTGACAGCGATGAGATTGCTTCGTCACTTCGTTCCTCGCAATGACATGGTCGGCGTTCCTTTTTGACTACGACGATAGCCGATGCTATTATGAGTCGCATGTTTCAACCGAACAGCTTGTGGGGTAGGATATGCATAGTATGACTGGTATATATCTCATTCTCTTTATTGTCTGCCTGTTGATTTCAGCGTTCTTCTGCAGCGCTGAAACGGCGTTTATCGGCATGCAGAAGCTCCGCCTCCAGCATCTGGTACAGATTAACCATAGCAAGGCTAAGATAGTCGCCAGAATTCTGGAGCAGCCCGAGAAATTCCTGGCTACCGTGCTCCTGGGCATCAATTTTTTCGAGACGGCAGTAGCCACAGTGGGCACATTGATGGCAGTGTCTTTGTGGGGGGAGAACCTGGGAGCCGCTATCGCTGCTATCGTGGTCACCATACTTACCCTGATCTTCGCTGAATTTATTCCCAAGACTCTGGCGGCACGCTATGGCGAAAAGCTAGCCCTTGCCTTTGCCGTTCCCATACAGTTCATATCCCTGGTGTTCTACCCCTTTGTCTATGTGCTGAATCATATCGGTGTCAGGTTTTCCAGACTGGCCAATGATGACACAGAGTTGAAGCCGACCATTAGCCAGGATGAAATCCGCACCGCTATTACCGTCGGTGAGGCTGAGGGGGTCTGGGGGGAGCATGAGGCAGAGATGCTCCACAAATGCTTTGAATTCACCGACCGTCCGGTGTATGAGACCATGAAACCACGCACCGAGATCACCTGGGTGGAGAAGGGAACTACGCTGGCTGACTTTCTGGCTATTTACCGGGAGCACCCTTATTCCCGTTTCCCGGTATACCAGGAAAACACTGATCATGTGGTCGGAGCTCTATTCATAAAAGATGTGCTCATGGCTCAGGCGAATAGTACGCTGAAAAGTAGCGACCTTATCGACGAGCTGATTCGACCGGTCTATTTTGTACCTGAGAGCAAGCCCATGGGGACATTGCTGCTGGAATTAAGGGAGAAGAATTACAGTATTGCCATAATTGTCGATGAGTTCGGCGGTGTCGCTGGCATCGTCACCGTCGACCAGTTGCTCCAGGAGATCGTGGGCAGGCTTGGCGATGAACTGACCTCACAGGATAAAGATATCGTCACCATTGACGCTAATACCTTCGAACTCGATGGCGGGCTCAGGATAGACGAGGCGAATGATGAGCTGGGATTGGATTTACCCGCTGGCGAATATGAAACGATAGCCGGCTTTGTGCTTCATCACCTTGGTCGTATTCCTAAACAGGGCGAGCATTTGAAGTACCGCAATTTGAAGCTGGCTATCATCGAAATGCGAGGAGTCAAAATAGAGAAGATCCTGGCGACCAGGGAGGTGGATGCAGCGCCTAAGGGTTAGCTTCAGTCGTGGTGAAGAGCTGAAGTTCCTGTCACATCTGGATTTGATGAGGTTCTGGGAGCGAGCTTTTCGCCGTGCCGGGCTTGACCTGGCGTATAGCGAAGGCTTCACCCCGCATCCAAGGATTTCACTGGCGGCTCCCCTCTCGGTGGGTATGACCAGCCAAGCTGAACTCATGGATGTCGTTCTGTCCCGCTGGATGTCACCCCAGTCTTTTTTCGGTCAGGTCAGGGGACAATTACCTGAAGGGTTGACAATAGCGAATACGATGTCTGTTGGTCTCACCGAGCCTTCATTACAAGCACTGGTCCGTTTTGCTGAATACAGGGTGGAGACAGAGACCACCATGACAGCAGTAGAGTTGGAGGCTGCCATACAATCTCTGCTTTCAGCCGCAGAACTACCCTGGGAGCATAAGCGAGATACGGGCATGCACCACTACGACCTGCGTCCCCTCATTGACGACGTATGGTTTATTGACTTGAAAGAATCCTTCTGCACTCTCGATATGCGGTTGCGTTGCAGCTCCAGTGGCGCCGGCAGGCCGGAACAGGTGACCAGAGCGCTGGGGTTGGCACAGCGCCCTCGCACTATTCATCGCACCCAACTTATTCTCAATTAGTCTGCCTTGTTACTTCATCATACTGCACTACTATTCTGCGACTATTCCCCTTATAATATACGGGTATATGCAGCTTAGCGCCCAAAAATGAACATTATCTGAGGAGGCCGACGATAAAACTTATTCTAATCAGGCATGGTGAAACGCCGTGGAACAGTGAACGTCGAATTCAGGGTGGCAGCAGTGACACTGCTATGAGCCAGCTTGGTAAAGAACAGGCGGAAAGCCTGGCGCTGACATTGAAACAGGAAAAGCTCAGTGCTATTTACTCAAGCCCTCTGCAGCGGGCGCTGGAGACAGCCAGGACAATTGCCCGGTACCATGACCTGGAGGTACAGGTGGAACCGGAGCTGCGAGAGTTTGAGGTCGGAGAACTGGAAGGTGTGCTTGCCTCAACGTTCAACAGCGATTTCGGCCAGTTTTTAGTCCAGTGTAATAATGGCGATTGTACCAAAAAGATGCCCGGCGGCGAAAGCCTTGTAGACCTGCAGCAGAGAAGTTGGACGACTGTGCAGCGTATAGCGGCACAGCAAGAGGGCACAGTAGCGCTGGTCAGCCATTATTTTGTTACTCTCACCATTATCTGCGCCGCTCTGGGCTTGCCGCCAGGTGGTATCACCCGGTTCAGAATAAGCGTGGGCAGTATGAGCATACTCGACTTTCGTTACGGTTATCCCTGCCTGACGTCGCTGGGCGATACCTGCCATTTGGTATAAGGGAAGATGTTGAGATCGCCTCGGGGAGGTGATACATCCTGTCATTGCGAGGAACGAAGTGACGAAGCAATCTCTATGTTTGATTATGACCAGAAGATTGCTTCGCTGCGCTCGCAATGACAGCGAATATAAGCTCTGCATTTATGATGACTGAAAAAGGATGTTCTCAATATGGTGGATAGACAAAAGATTTCTCTGGAGCAGCGTGTAATCCAGTTCATCAAGCAGCATAACCTGGTTTCGCCAGGCGATACTCTGCTGGTGGCGGTATCGGGTGGCACTGATTCGGTCTGCTTGTTGCATCTGCTGATGAAGCAGCAGGCAACGCTCGGTGTGAAGCTCCATGTCGCCCATCTCAACCATAAGCTGCGCGGCGATGAATCTGACGAGGATGCCTGGTATGTCGTTGACCTGGCGAACAGCCTGGACATTCCGGTGACGATTGACGCTCGTGATGTCGCCGCTTACCGCGACCGGAAGCATTGTTCTCTGGAAGAAGCTGCACGGGAAGTAAGGTATAGCTTCCTGGCTGAGGCAGCTGCCATGGTAGATGCCAGTTGCGTGGTGGTAGGGCATACCCGTAATGACCAGGTAGAGACTATATTGCTGCACCTGTTGCGGGGTACCGGCATTGCCGGGTTGCGCGGTTTGCAACCGCAGTCACGATTGCTGGTGGGTGACAGGAGAACGCCGTTAACAGTGATAAGGCCATTGCTCGAAGTGTCACGGCAGGAGACAGAGGACTATTGTCAGCGGTTTTCACTCGCGCCACGGGGCGATTCCTCTAACGAATCCACTGCTTTTCTCAGAAATCGCATTCGGCTTGAGCTATTGCCGATACTGAAAGAGTATAATCCCCGATTCGATGACGGTTTATTAAAGCTGGCGACGATTGCTGCTGATGACATTGCCTGTCTTGAGGAGCAAGCTTCACGCTTGTGGGATAAGGTGGCTGAGGTTGACACCAGCGCCGTGTATTTGGACAGGGACAAGATGTACCGTCTTTCGTCGGCGATGCAGCGATACCTGTTCCGTAAGGCGGCGGAGCAGCTACTGGGCAATCTCAGAGATATCGAAGCTGACCACGTTGAGGCGATGGTTCATTTCCTATCCAAGCCGGCCGGCAAGAGCCTGTGTCTGCCCCATGAATTGAGATTATCGGTGGAGTACGGTCGCCTGGTATTGTCCCTGGCGGGAACATCCGCTTGCCCCTTCCTCCCACTAGAAAAAGAGGTTAAACTCAATGTCCCCGGAGACACAGTTCTCTCCGGTTGGATAGTGAAAACGGAAGTAGTTCGAGGTAAAGCTGAGATTAGCCGTTGTGACGTTGATAATTTTACAGCCTGTTTCGACCTTGAGAAGACTGGCAGTGAATTAATAGTGCGGCAGCGTCGGCGTGGCGACCGTTTTCAACCGCTGGGCATGCGACAGCTCAAGAGTCTTCAGGATTTCATGGTTGATGCTCATATTCCGCGCTCCTGGCGAAATATGGTGCCTCTGCTCTGCTCACCAGTGCAAATCCTCTGGGTAACGGGCTGGAGAATCGATGACAGGGCTAAAATCACCAGAACGACACGGAAAACGTTGAAAGTGCAGTTTATGAGGTCATCATGCGGTTTGTAGATTCAGAGTTAGATTTACATCGTCTCACCATCGATGAAGCATTGCCAAAGCTGAACGACTACCTTTACCGGGGATTCATGTCAGGCATGACCAAGGTTTGTATTAACCATGGCAGAGGCTCGGGAGCGCTGAAACAGGCAGTGCACCGGGAGCTGAAACATCATTCTCTGGTTAAGTCTTTCCGCGCCGGCGGTTACGGTGAGGGTGGTGATGGCGTTACCATCGTGGAACTGGCGGAGCACTGAGATATGGTTGGGTGTGAGGTTGTAGTGATTAGCCTGTCATGATAGGATTGAGTATTCAAAAGAGGAGAAAAAACGTAAGGCTGTTATGCCTATTGGAATCCTTTATCGAGACGAGCTGAAAGAATATGATTTTGGCGAAGGTCATCCCTTCAGGGGCAGTCGCTACGACCTGTTCTATCAGTTTCTGCGACAAAATCTGCCTGAGGATGATAACTACCGCATTGTTAAGGCAGAGCCGGCGAGCAATGATGATTTGCTGCTCATCCACCATAAGAACTATATAGAATTTACCAGAGGCTACTATGAAGCTGCCTATTATGGTATAAGTTATCCGGGAAAGTTCACCGACTTTCACAGCATAGACAATATGCCGACAGGTAAGCCTGGCAAGGTGGAGGAGGCGGCGAGATTGGTGGTGGGGCAGGCGAAGTTAGCCTGTCAGATGGTGCAGGCGGGCAAGTTCCAGAAGATGGTGTCCATCGGTGGGGGATTGCATCATGCCAGGTCAAGCTACGGCGAAGGGTTCTGCCTCTATAACGATGTTGCTTTCTGCGGCAAATATCTGCTGAAAGAGTATAACCTGGAGCGGATTCTGATACTGGACACTGACGCTCATACCGGCAATGGCACGAGCCATTATTTTGAGGAGGAGCCACGGGTACTGTTTATTGACGTTCACCAGGACCCTAGAGGCCTTTACCCTTTTACTGGATTTGCTGATGAGATAGGCTCCGGCAAGGGAACCGGTTTCACTATCAATGTTCCGCTGCCGCTCTATGCAGGTGGTGATGCCTATAAGCTGGTATTCGAGTCCATTATTGAGCCGGTCACTCGAGAGTTTAAACCGCAGATTATTATCCACAATGGCGGCTCTGACCCTCATTACATAGATAGCCTTACTAACCTCGGTTTGACTATAGATGATTTCAGGATGATCGGTGACAAGGTCAGAAGCATGGCTGAGATTTGCGGCGGCAAGGAAATCGATATGATTGCATCGGGATATACCAGGGCGGTGTTGCCGTATTGCTGGATGGCACTGATTGCCGGTCTGGCAGGTTTCAATATCAAGATAGAAAAACAGGTTCAGCTTCCCGAGGGAATGCGGCGAATACAGTCCATCGATAAGACGGAAAAGGTTATCGCTGAAGTGAAAACCAACCTCAAGAATTACTGGAGTTGCTTGAGGTAGAAATTTCTAGTTGAAGTTTTCGGTCACGTAGACATCACCGCTGGTAGAGATGGCAATGCCGATTCCCTCGGTGTGCCAGTACGGCTTCAGAATATTTTCACGGTGACCCTGGCTCTTCATCCATCCCTGCACGGCAAGCTCAGCAATCTCGGATAAGGTATAGTATTCAGTGCTGACCAGCGCTCCAGTCCTATCATACCAGTACACTTTTGCCAGGGTGCAGTAGAAAATATTTTCGGAGCAGCCGAGATAATACACCCCGCCTACGGGATTTTTACTGATAGCGATGCCTGCCAGCTTGCAGCGGTCGACGGCGTTTTGCCCTTCGGGGCTACTATGGTTGAAGTAGTTTCGCTTTGCCATATCCTCGCTGTGATTCCGGGCAACGGCGCTTACGGCATCATCCCATGCCACGGCTGCCAGACCGTTTTTGGTTCTTTCCATGTTTACCAGGTTGTGAATCTGTTTCTCCAGTTCAGGGAGGCTGATTGCGGGAGCCTTTTCTGAGATAGGAACGCTGGGACTGCTTTGCTTTGGTGGAGACTGAGGTACAACGTTTGGGGTAGGCGAAACCTGTGGTATATCAGCAACGCTGGGATTGCTCGGTGGGGGTTCAATAACAGGAGGTGCAGGCGTCCGTTTGATCTCTGCGGTAATGACTTTATCAGGCGGTGACCCGTCAGGGGGTGCGGCTAATAAACCTGTGACCGTATTTTTAGCAGATGCCAGTGGTTCGACACCGAGAAAGGCAAGCCCGATTACCACACCTACAATAAAGAGGACCACCAAAACGGATAGTATGGTATGGGATGTATTTCGTTCCTGGTAATAGTATCCCATGCTCTGTTTCAATTCATTTACATGAGAATAACATATATGCGTACGATGCCATAAATTGCTGGTGCATTTAGATTGCTGCTCCTCTTCGCCTTGTCAAAAAAGCGTGACCAGGTTGTGATATTAGAGTAAGCAATGTGTGACCTCGAGGACTAGCAAGGCAGGCTGACTAAAAAATCACAACGCTGCCTTTTTCGGGTGGGCTTGTACGTAAAAAATAGATCTGGAGCGGGAGACGGGACTCGAACCCGCGACAGCCTGCTTGGAAGGCAAGATTAGTATTTTCCCTGGTTCCAGATTCATTTCCTAGTTTAAGTCCGAAGCTGATTGATAACTAGGCAGGAGGTCTATTAATTGCTCCTCTTCTTGTTATTATTGCACCACCCAGTAAAACATGCAAAATACGTGATGGACGTGTGATATGTGTGTTAGGTTAGTACGATTTTAATTACTTACTTATATTGTTTACCTGAACATTGATTGAAATCATATACTTTATGCCATTTACCGAATAAAACTTAACCATTGCTTCGGTTCATCGGAACAATTCAGGTAGAGATATGTGAGCAATGCAAACCAGTAAAAGTATAAAATTCGGCTGAATATTTAGTCATGGGCTGATCAATTTTGTGTATTACCTATTTCTGTGAGTAAAGAGTGCTCCCTAGTCAGTGATTGCTTTGCCCTGAGATTTATTGTCGCCTCATAATCAATTTCTAGAGTACTAGGATCCAGAATAACTTTATAGATATCCAACGCTGCCTTTATCGAGACTAGCTCATTCTTTACGTCTTTTCTTACAGCTTCGGGGTCTCGTTCTTCTGGAAAACCTACACCCGCACCACCACCACATTTGCTAACAATAACATCTCCTGCCTTTAGTTTTTGGATACTACGGGGGTTCTTGATCTCATTCTGCCTAGTCCCCCTCCGTATGTAACTTCTATTTAAGGGAGTTGGGTAACCGCCCTGTTGACCTTTGCCCTGAATACGCCATCCACTACAGGTGCCACTAATAGCAACACAGTCTGCTCCCTCATTTATTCCTTCCCACCATATTCCAGGTGCGCCACGCCATTTTCCTGGTCCAGCTGAATCAGTTGTAAACTCATACTTTATTACACGCCAGGGAAATCTCACCATTTCTTCCTCTGCATCGGTCTTGCTGACAACTCCCAATGTTGACATCTCGCAACAACACTGATATCCATCGTATCCATATACTGCTCCAGCGCCACCATAATGACTAAAAGAGACATATACATATAACTTATTAGATCTTCTATCTATTCCAACTCTCTGGCCTGGGCACGGTGGTCTGGCATAGGATGCAATAGCACGCTGTGGCAAGGCTAGCGATAATACTGATAAGACACTTTCAACGACTAATGCACCCGTTACTCCAGGTGTGGCTGCTGTTAAAGCTCCAGGTTTAGCATTTGTGATGGTACCCTTTTTTGCTACTATGTGAAAAGGTCTCAAGCTTCCTTCATTATGATAGGCGCTGAGTTCGGTGCCGAGGAATAGGAAAACCGTGCACAACGTGACGCTTAAGGTAACAGGGTAAACAGCATTAATGTTGCTCTCAACCTGTTCAACACTATCAGAGAAGTCAAAAGTAGCTTCGCCATCCTTAATAGTAAGCTTACATTTGACCGTTACAGGTACGCTTAACTCTTTGCCATTCTTATCTGTATGTTCGGTCTGTGCTTCTGCATAATATGTACCTTCTGGCCATTTGATCACCTCGGCTCGCACTGCCTTTTCTGTTCGGTTCATCATTTCTTCTATGCTGGCAAATACTGTCTCCTTGCCATACTTTTCCAACAATTCTATCATCCTTCGTTCCGCCACTGCAGTACTGCCCATGAGAGACTGTATCTCCCGCTGCATCATGTCAGGCAAACGATTGTTACACAAAATCAAGTCAAGGAGGTCTTCCCTCATTTGCCCCCTTTCTACTAATTTTATGGGTGGGATATTAAGACCCTCCGCAATAGAATCGTTGGCAAGGAACTGAGTACCAGCCTGAGCCCCTCCATTGTCGGGGACGTGGGTACCCATGCAGCTGAAGAAAACTAGCTCATCCTGATAGAATATCGGCCGTATAAAGACCCAATCTGGTAGATGAACTGCACCAGCTAAGAAGGGGTGATTAGTCAAGAAAACGTCTCCAGGGTAAATTTGCTCGCCAAATTTTTTCAACACTGCTTTTATGGGAAAGGTACTTGATATCAGCCGACACGGGAAACCCTCAGGAATAGCGATAACTCTAGATTTGGCATCCCATATTCCATAAGCGAGGTCATGAAGAGAGGTTGTCAAAACATTGGTTGCTGTCCGTTCCATGGTCTCACGCATCTCCCGACAGACTCTTTGCAAGTAATGCCAGATGGTAGCAACAGTAATGGGGTCTATATGTATTTGTCTATTTACCGGAGGCATTTCCCGCGACTCCTTTAAATTTGACGCCACCTTGCACTTACTCATATACAGTCTTAAAATGCTAACACTTTATTGTGCGGTTAACTTTGCCAAAGTATCAGATCCTACAGCTTCATTGGGGTCAAGACATTTATAGAACCCTATATCATGTTTATAAACAAAGCATAGCATTTTCTTTGAACCTTTCATAGGGTAGCTACCGACACAATGGTCCTTGACAAAATTTTAGTAATATGCGAGCATTGGCTAAGAATAATGTTAGCAACTAAACAAGTTGAATAATTATAAGGGGAGGTGCTCTCGTGAAGAAAACACAAGTTGCTGGTTTCATTCTGTTCCTCTCGCTCGTAGTCATCTTGGCCGGATTCAGTAATGTCTCGTGTGCGGCTCCGCCCGCGCCTACACTGAAGCCCATCAAAATTGGCTGGGTTGATTCGCTTACTGGCATGTATTCAACAATAGGAATACCTGCAAAAAAGGGAGTGGATGCCTACGTCACCTGGCTTAATAAGCAGGGGGGGATAGAAAGACATCCTATAGAGTTAACCACCTACGATAATGAGAGTGATGCCAATAAATCAATTCTAGCCCTTAAGAAGGCTGTTGAAGCTGATTCAGTCCATGTGGTAGTAGGTTGTAGTTCCACCGCAATTTCTATGGCAATGGCCCCGGCAGTCGGCGGAAGCAAAGTTCCTTTCCTCTCAACAACCGGCACGGAATCTTTTGAATTAGCCAATAGAAAAGTTGGTGGAGATCAGCATAAATGGAATTTCAGGCCACATGCTGGTAACAGTATCGAAAAAACTTTGAACATAGCCGATTATATGAAAAAGAAGAACATGAATAAGATTGCCTTTTTTACACCAGAGACCAGTTTCGGTAAATCAAACCGCGATGCTGCACTGGTCGGGTTTCCCAAATGTGGTATCGAAGTTGTTCTTTCGGATACCTATCCTGGAGACGCTACCACATTCGGACCCTTAATATCGAAGTTGAAGGAAACACCTCAAGTCCAGCTGGCCTGTTGTTATGGTTCGGAAATGGCCAGTGCCCTCGCTTCAGTAGCTATTAAAGAGGCGGGCTTTGGTGATAAATTACTAATATTCAACACTATTACCGGGGCAGAACAATTGAAGTTAGAGAGAGTATTGAAGGCATACGATGGTCTTCCCGGCATCGTGGCGGCCGCTGATGTATACGAGAGCATTCCGAATGCCAACATGAATAAGCCTGTTCTTATCAAACTTAACAAGATTTGGGGAGAGATCTATCCAGGTGAGAAAATAAGAGGCACATTCGATGCAATCGTAATCCAGGGTTTAATCCCTATTGAGGACACTTTCCGTAGATTACTTAAAGCCCAACCCGATATCCTGGACAAGGATGTAGGTACAATTCGCTCAGCGTTCTGCGATGAGCTTGAGAAATCGCCACTTTACTCTAATGGTACCAATGTGATTGCTCTTTCGCCACAAGACCACGACGGTTCGGTCCTTGGTACTACTGAACTACAGGGCAAGTTTACTGGAGGTAAATGGACCTATTTAGGCGGCGATATGTGTGATCCGGTATACGTAAACTTCATTCAAGACATGGGGCCTAAAGTAGGGTGGACAGGTCCTATTACCAAATTAATGAAATAGCAAGATAGCTATTTTGAATTGAGTGGAGCACTGAGAACCGCTGAGTTAGCGGTTCTCAGTGTGGTTTACCAGGTTTTTTAACTCATCCTTTGAATTAACCACTATTTATCGTTACAGGAGTGAGAGAAGACACGCGGTGGTTGAACGTATATTAGACCCTTTGTTCTCCGGGATTACCTTAAGTTGCATTTACGCGATTATAGGCTATGGCATGATGGTCTTCTTTAGTGTAACCAAGATACTCCAGTTTAGTGCCGGCGAGTTTGCCATGCTAGGTGGGATGATTAGTGCTATTCTCTATGCTATCGGCTTACCCCTAACTGTGTCTATAACCCTTGGTATAATTACCAGTTGCCTCATCAGCATTATTATGTGGCTGGTTTTCCTCCAAAGGCCTGTTGCGCGCCATTATACCACTGATATCCTCATTTTCCTTACGGTAGGAATTCATCTTCTTATAGTTAGTGTTGCCTTTCTTGTCTGGCAAACAGAGTTTAGGGAATTGCCTTACTTTATCGATGTTGCTCCATTCAAGCTAGGAGGAACTACTATATCTCCGCAAGCACCATGGATCTGGGGAATAGTACTGTTAATGCTAGTTGGCTTAAGTGTGCTCTTTGGCAGGACACTCTGGGGTAAAGGGCTCAGCGCATGTGCTATACAACCTGTGGCAGCGAGATTAATGGGCATTAACCCACTGACTATGGCCTTTATCTCTTTTGTCCTGGTTGCCTTACTGGCAAGTGTTGGTGGTGTGATGTTAACGCCATTAGTAATGACTCAGTATTCTGTGGGAATGGGGTTTACCGTAAAAGGATTTCTAGCGGGGGCGGCCGGTGGATTAAACAAACCTCAAGGGCCTGTCATAGGTGGCTTGATACTAGGTCTGGTAGAGTCATTTAGTGGTGCTTTTGTTTCTTCTCGCTACATGGTACCAATCTCATTAGGCGTGCTTCTTATAATACTGCTTATTCGCCCTCAGGGCATAGTAGGAGTAAAAGAAGAAGTATGAAATGGGACGCTGTCTCAAGTTATAGACGACAGCTCAGCTGGGGTGCAGTATGTATTCTGCTAATCGCCCTCCCCTGGATTCTGATGAATCCTTATCTCCATTGTGTCCTAGTATTTATTGGAATATATGCCTTGATAGCAACAGGGCTTGGTCTACTGACTGGATACACAGGGCAAGTTTCCTTAGGACATAGTGCTTTTTTTGCCCTCGGGGCATATATTTCAACTCTGACTACTATACATCTGAAAATTTCACCGTGGCTGGGTTTGCTTTGTGGGGCAGTGGTTACAGGCATTGTCGCTTATTTTCTGGGCAAACCCTTTCTTCGTATCCGTGGCTTCTATCTGGCTTTGGTGACTTTGACCTTTTCTCTGCTGGTTTATCATCTTATTTCCAGAATGGATTTCATAACTGGCGGTTATGATGGCATCACGGGTATCCCAAAGTTTTCCATAGGTAGCTTTATATTAAACAAGGATTATCATTACTATTACCTGCTCCTGATATTATTAGCTGCAGCTATTATTTTCGACAATAATTTGATCAAGGTCCAAAATAGGCCGAAAAATGCGGGCTGCCGATTTGTTTACCGGGGGTAGTGAGGCAGCAGCCAAGTCACTGGGGGTAGATATAGCCAAGTTCAAGACTCAGATATTTATTATTAGTTGTGTCTATGCCGCAATTGCTGGTAGTGTATTTGCTCACTACATGGGGCATATTCATCCTGAACCATTCAGCGTTAGTTACTCGATTATGTTTCTGATAATGATTGTTCTGGGTGGCCAACGAAGTATATGGGGTGGGTTAATTGGCGCTATTTTCTATGTTGTGACAAAAGAAATACTGTATTATGTTACAAAGGGAGCTATAGGGTGGGACCTGCTGATCTACGCCTTGATATTTTTGGCGATTTTAATTTTCTTACCTTCGGGCTTAGCAGCATTTCCCTCAAGGATATCTGCCCTGTTACCCAAAATACACCACAATAAAGATACAGGCTAATGAAAGAACAGGCTAATAACAATCTGCTACTATCACTTAAGAACGTAACCAAAAAGTTTGGTGGATTGATGGCGATTAGAGATATGACTGTGGATATCCAGAAAGGAGAGCTGGTCAGTATCATTGGCCCAAATGGTGCAGGTAAGTCAACACTGATCAATGTGATCACCGGATTTTTACCAATAACCAGAGGGGAGATTTGGTTTAAAGGGAGAAAATTAAGCGGGCTTCCTGCCTATCGTATCTGCAACTTGGGAATAGCAAGAACATTTCAGGATATGCAACTATTTAGTAATATGAATGTGATCGAGAATGTCATGGTCGGTGCTGAGAGGTGGAGTAAATCCAGTCTGCTTGAAGTCATGGCTGGATTTAGAAAAGCCAGAAGAGAGGAAAGGGATATAGCTAACAGAGCTATGGAGAAACTGGCTCAAGTAGGCTTGGAGAGCAAAGCTTATAGCATGCTCTCAACACTCACTGCAAAGGAGCGTAAGTTTTTGTGTATAGCCCGTGCTTTAGCTACTGAACCTGTTTTTCTTTTGTTAGATGAGCCAGTAGCCGGCCTCAGCACCGAAGAGATAGATGAGGTAGCTACATTTATCGTCAACCTTCAGAAGAATGGAATGACCATTCTCTTGGTAGAGCACAGAGTGGAAATGGTAATGAATATCAGCCGTAGGGTGGTGGTGCTTAACTTCGGTGAAATGATAGCCGATGATATACCCGCCAAGGTACAAGAGAACCAGAAAGTAATTACGGCGTACCTTGGAGAAAATTTGCTTTGAGCATGAGTACTGAACGCAGAGACGAGAATATCCTCGAGCTCCATAATGTAGGAGCAAACTATGGGCCATTATCCATACTGCAAAACATGAATATGTATGTCAGAAGGGCTGAAATCGTAGTCTTGCTCGGACCCAACGGCGCCGGCAAAAGCACCTTACTGCACACTATTGTCGGCCTTTTGCCTGCGGTTGAAGGAAGTATTGTATTTGATAAGCAACCCATTAATAGCCTTGGTACTGAGAAAATCGTTCAGTTAGGCTTGACTTTAGTACCTGAGGGCAAACTGCTTTTTCCGGTGATGAACGTTTTTGATAACCTTATCCTGGCTACTTATCACATTGCCGGGCGTGGAAAAAAGGAGGCTATAAAAAAAAGATTGGATGTGGTTTTTAATCTTTTCCCGGTTTTGAAAGAGAGAAGGAGGCAGAGAGCTGAGACACTGTCTGGTGGTGAGCAAGAAATGGTAGCAATAGGCAGAGGCTTGATGAGTATCCCCAAGCTGCTCTTGCTCGATGAGCCGTCCCTGGGTTTGGCCCCTTTACTGGTTAGGGAACTAGTAGATACACTGGCGCGCCTGAGGCGTGAATTGGGGATAAGTATCCTTCTTGCGGAACAGAATGTGGCTGCTGCTCTCCGCATTGCTGACCGGGGATATGTGCTGGGGCAAGGCCATGTTGTTCTGGAAGGTTCTAGCGAACAATTGCGCACTTCAGAGACAGTAAAGCAAGCGTATCTGGGGAAGAGCATCAATAGCCAATTGAAGTAGCTAATAATCTGGCTATTTCTTCTTATACATAAGATACAATTCGATAAAACAGATAATCAATATAGATGATGGAATAGCGGGTCATTAACCCATCGTGACCAGGCTGGGATATTACAGTGATACATTGATGCCCAATTCATCCATCTCAACAATTCTATCCTTTTCATTAACTATCGGCATTTTCTCTGACAACGCAGTACTGAGTACTCCTTTTTCTTTATCGATAAGAAGCTTATAGTGCGTGTACCTTGAAATTGCGTTTGCAAGACCTTTAGACGATAAATGGCAGTGCGTATCAACTATCAAAAAGATGCCTCCTTTGCTAGGTATGATAATCTACATTTTATATACCTATAGTCTTCAAAACAAGAGGATCACGAGCTTAAATCGCTGATTAAAACACGATGCCTCTGTGTTATACTTAGCTATTTAATATTCGAAAATGAGGTATAGGTCTTAGTATGTCTGAATTAGAATTACAATCGACAAGAGAAACTGATCCTAGGAGTTTTTATGGTTACATAATTGTAGCAGCTTCGTTCTTCATTATGTTGCTAGGTATGGGCTTCTATAATAGTTTTGGGCTTTTTCTAAAGCCAATGATCGCTGAATTTGGATGGACTAGAGCAATTACCGCAGGGGCATTCTCGCTATCCTGTTTCATAAGGGGGTCAATCGGCATAGTAATGGGTCGTGTTAATGACAAGCTTGGCCCTAGGACAGTCTTGTCAATCTGTGGGCTTCTCTTATTACTTGGTTATCTACTAATGTACTTGGTTGATAACATATATCAGTTCTACTATACCTACGTACTATTAATCGGTATTGGTGTTGGTTGTATATACGTACCGCTTTTATCAACAGTAGCAAGATGGTTTATGAAAAACCGTAGTACCATAACTGGCATTGTCACTTCTGGTTTAAGTCTAGGCACACTAGTTTGCCCGCTATTAGTTGCACAAATGATAATTTCTTATGGTTGGCGAATGTCCTACCTAATTATTGGTTTATCTTCCTTTTTCATAATAGCCATAGCTGCTCAATTTTTGAGGCGCGAGCCAAAGCAAATAGGCCAAATTCCATACGGGGCTAACATATACGAGCAAAGCTTATTATCTCGACAAAATGATGGTCTTCAGCTCAGCGATGCTGTGAGAACCATTCAATTCTGGATACTGGCGGGAATTTTATTCTGTACGGGATTCTGCAGAATAGCCGTATCCGTCCATATTGTGCCGTATATGACAGACTTAGGTTTTTCAACAGCTGACGCAGCTAAAATTCTTGGTATAATCGGCGGTACCAATATTTTAGGCAATATTGTCGGCGGAAGCGCTTACGATAGGATTGGAGGTAAGAAGACTTATATCGTAAGCTTCGTAATAATATCAGCGACCTTATTTTGGCTGGTTAAGTCCACAGATATATGGATGTTTTATTTATTTGCAGTAACATTTGGTTTGGGACTTGGAGTCACCGCACCATTACCATCACCTATCATAGCCGAATTGTTTGGACTGAAATCACACGGGATGGTTTTTGGATCGACTAATTTTGTCTATGCAGTCGGTGCTGCTATTGGACCATTTCTTCTTGGTTATGCGTTTGATATGACCGGAAATTATCTCATCTCTTTTTTTATCTGCATCACCGTTAGTATCATTGGTCTCATATTAGCCATAACAATTAAGCCTATTACTCGAATTAGCTCCTAGAATGTTCAGTACGTCTCAATTACAGGAAATGTTTTCACAATTAGTCATTATATTTCCTATACTTTCACGCACGCACAACTTTTTCTGATCAATTATCTTTTCTATGTGATATGATAAAAACTGTAAAAACCGTAACTTCACTGTAATATCATTGTGATTATCTTGTAGCTTTTAATTTTAACGAGGTAGGCACACTAATTTATTGTTTTGTGCTTAATCTGAATGCAGCTTTAAGACAGCCTGCCTTTTTGGCAGGAGGAACATTTTTCCTAGTTTCGGATTCATTTCCCAGTTAATACCCGAAGCTGAACGTTAACTAGGCAGGAGGACTCAAAAAGTTTGGCTTGAACGTAGAAAACGGATCTGGAGCGGGAGACGGGGTTCGAACCCGCGACAGCCTGCTTGGAAGGCATGCTGTCCTAAAAGGAACTGCTTAGATTCAATTTCAAATCGGAGCCGAAGCCGAGCACTTTCCTAGGCAGTGGGTCACTTTCAGCTCATATTTATATATATTTTCGCGCAATTCCTTAAAAATTACAAGAAATATAACTATAATAATCTTAGTAAATTTAAATAACATGACGTGGTTTCAAAATGCACAAAAGGATCCTATTGAACAATGCAGGCTTTTGCTACCTCAAGAACATGATTCCAAGGTAGACGCTTTTCTCAATCCAGTAAACCCCGTCGCTGTACTTAACAGTCTCCTTAATGCGAAGCAATGTCCACAATTATTCCTGTAATTTCCCTGTAGGATATATAAAAACAACCTGAGGCTTGCTTTCAATGCATCATCACGGCAGAGAAAAAGTATATAGCTCTTTATGTTTCTGGTGAAACTCACTTTTCATCTGCTCGATGTCAGCGGACTTAGAATGACCGTCAAACTCAGAAAAAATGGCATGCGGCCCGTACTTTTTGATGACTCGTTTTATCTCGCTGGTTATTGTATTCAGAGCTACGTCCCACGATATTCTGACATAGCCGCTTTTCCCCCGGTTCTGCTGATTTCTATCACCTTTAGGGTCCCAGTCAACTCTCTTGAGCGGATAGAGAATCCTGTTTGGTGAATAGATGCGCTTCTTATAACTCAGACTGAACGGTGGTATCAGTCCTTCATGGTTGGTTTAAATACTTTGCCACGCGCTTTACTCTGCCAGGGTTTGAATTCTTCCGGTCTATATTTCCAGTCATAATGCAGTGGCCTGATTCTGACAATCCTGCCATTCTTGATGTCAACCACGGATGAGTTGGCATCAGCGCTTACTGAACAAAAGCCCAATCCTATGGGATAAGACTTTATTCCATTGCCGGACGACTTCTGCTTTGTTTTCGCCTTAAGTATATTCACCCTCCCTTGTTGTATCCGTATATCTTTTCGTAATTACAAGGCAAAGTAGTAAACGACTATGCTGTTTTATACAGAGCGATATCGCCCACATTGATATCTTTGCTGGCGTCGATATCCTCCAGCTTCCTGGTAAGATATCCCTTCATCGATACCTCCAGGGAATACTTCCCTGGTTCCTGTCTCTCAAACCAGAAATCACCGAAGTTGTCTGTCTTCAACGTGGACTTCTTGCCTTTGGCTCCAATCAGGGTAACCGTTGCCCCTTCCAGACATTCATCCACCTCGGGGTCATAGACCGCACCGGCGATGAAGTACTTGTTGGGCAGGCCGATGTAGTAGACCCGTGGCTTTGCCTTGTATTCGGGGTGAAGCACTTCACCCTTGGCTATCCACTCTTTGAGGTCTTTCTCCTCTCCGAAGCGCAGGGCATCGGTAGGACATGCGTCAACACATCTCGGCTCTTTCCAGCCATCATCGAGCAGATGGGCACAGAAGGTGCATTTCTGGGCGATGTTGAGGTCGCTATTGAAGTAGATGACGCCGTACGGGCAGGCATCGAGGCACTGTCTGGCACCGACGCATTTCTCCGGGTCGATGATGACAATACCATCTTCCCGCTTGTAGATAGCCTTGCTCTTGCAGGCGGTGATGCAGGGAGCCTCGTCGCAGTGCTGGCAGATAGTGTGCATGTAGCGTACCCGTACCTTGGGCACTGTTCCCTGGACCACATCGATGACCTTCTGCCAGAAGTGTCCAGTATCAGGCTGTGGCTTGGCGTAGGGAGTCCAGTCATTGCCGACATGCTCGTCCTTGCAGGCGATCTGGCAATTGTGGCAACCATTGCATCGGGTAATGTCGATAACTAATGCTTTCATGAGTTCTATCCACCTCCTAGTAATATTCTTTCAAGTTTCAAGCCTGATGCCGCGTCGTAGGGGCGGTTGAATGCTTTGGGATATTTCCTTCGCAGTTCGTCCATATCAGCTACTTTTACATCTACCAGGAATCCACTCGTCACCATACCGGCACAGTTCTTGGAAGTGGTATTGTGCGGGCAGATGGTATTTATGGCGCCCCCTCTATCGATTTTACCTGGCACTATAGGATCATATCGTGAACCATGGTCGACGTAAACAGTGTCTGGCATGATTCTCTCAGTCACGTAGGCTCCACAGAGAACCTCACCTCGTTCGTTGAAGATATTGACGATGTCGCCATTCCTAATGCTTCTTTCTTCAGCTGTACTGGGATGAATCCAGGCTGGCTCATAGAGGTATCCATCCTGCCCCTTGACCTTACAGGTTTCGATTTCATGGAACCAATTAACGTCGTCAAGCTGAGCATGCACTCTATGCCTTGGGTGATTTGACTGGCAGAGCAGCGGATATTTCCTTGCTCTTTCACTGGAGATTCTCTCGTCATGCATTTCACTCTTCTCGGCCCAGTGAGGTACGGGAGGCCGCTCCTCATCATCTGGGAAATGTTTCAATAAATCTACAGATTCAAACTCTATTTTCCCCGAAGGTGTGGTTAATGGATTCTTCTCCGGGTCTTGATAAAATTCGAACATACCGGCCGGATGCTTTTCCCAATCGGCATCGCATGGGACAACATAATACTGTTTCTCTTTAAATTGCTCCCATGTCAACAATCCCTTAGCGGGCACTCCACAATTATCAAAGCCGGTCTTAATCCAATGCTGAATCGATTTGCCCTCCGTATACTCTTTCAATAATCCCAGTTTTTGGGCTATAAAACAAACTATTTCATAGTCGCTCTTAGACTCTCCTAGCGGCTCAATACATTTATTTTCCAGGTAAACCGTTTCGTAAGTCATACTTTCGGTGTCATCACCTATGTCATCTTCTTCGAATTTGGTATTCACCGGCAGAATAATATCTGAGAAGAGACAATCGTTCTCAAGCCAAGGGTGCTGAGCTACAAAGAATTCGATTGATGAATGACGATAAGCATCAGCAATTTTATTGCTGTCATTCCAGCAAGTCATCAAGCAAGGAGAATCTGTCCATATCATATGAATTGGTTTGCAACCCTTGGCAGGATATTCGTATTTAACAAATTGCTCTGCTGCTGGAGTACATTGAAGGGAACAGCCATGAATGGTAAATTTGCCTTTTAATATGGCATCATGCACCAGAGTTTTAGTAATAAACTGCTTTGGCAGCTTTATGAACGGGAACGGTGAATATCCTCGAAAAGCAGCTCGCACATTAACTGGAGGATTATTGATAATGCTACCCGGAGAAGGTGGATAAGCCGGATGGTCTTCCGAACCGAACACAGCCCTGTTGATGATAGCAAATGAATGTACTCCGGGCTTACCCAATCCCTGCATCGCCAGAAGTAACACTTCCAATCTTGCTGGCTCGTGGGAGAAAGGTCCGCGGATATACGGTCCACCCAAGCCATGGATTACTGATGTGGTCTTTGAACCCCATTGTTTTGCCAGAGCAACTATAATTCTAGCAGGCACTCCCGTTTTTTCCGAAGCCCAATTTGGTGTCTTAGGAACACCATCATCTTTACCAAGTACGTAATACTTAAACTTTTCAAATCCCACTGTATGGGTCGCTATATATTCTTTATCGTAAGTACTCTCTTTTAGCCACACGTAAGCAATGGCAAGTTGCAATGCTGCATCGGTATTTGGTCTGATCGGAATCCATTTGTCAGCATGTACCGCTGCGCCATAGTTCATATCTGGACAAATATAAATTTGTTTTATTCCTAGTTCAGTAAGCCAATAACAATATTTGCTCACCATATCTCCACTGCTGAATCCTCGGGTTGTTGTAGTTGGATCGCACCCCCAGAACAGAGTCATTTTACTATGTTTGGCAATATCCGAATACATATTTGTGGGATTGGGCATAAGCCCAAAAGGCTCTCCTCCCCAGGTATGCTTGGCACCCCAGTACCAGCCTTCCCAGCTGTCAGGATTTCTTAGCTGAACTGTACAACCTCCCAGAAGATTGAGAAGCCTGACCTGGCAACCGTGAGTTCCATGGACTACTTTTGTCTCACCGTGCCCATCAGCCTGAGCAAAAATGGAATAAGGACCATATTTTTTGATTATCCTCATTATTTCCTTAGTGATGATATCACCAGCCTCATCCCAAGAAATCCTTACATAACCGCTCTTTCCACGGTTCTGAGGGTTTCGTTCACCTTCGGGATCCCAATCCACTCTTTTTAAGGGATAAAGAATTCGATTCGGGGAATAAATGCTTTTCTTATAACAGAGACCGAAGGGGCCGATGGTTGATTTGAGCGGTGGTTCGAAAACTTTACCCTTCGCTTTAATTTTCCAGGGTTTAAACTCTGAAGGTTTATATTTCCAGTCATATGGAAACGGTCGAATCCTAATTATCTTACCATCCTTAACATCAACAGCCGCAAGATGCGAGCCAATACCCATAGCGCTGAATCCAGTGCTTTTGATTAACGTTTTATCTCCTGCTGTATAATTGTCTTTTTTTACCATCTTACCTCCCTGAGATATTTTAATTTATAGCTAGTTACAGAGCAGCATACGACTGCCCGATTTTATGGGCATTGTTATCAGAACATGCTCTGGAACTGAATCTGGAGCTGTAGTAGGCATGGAAGAAGGATTTGAGGCAGTACAATCATTGAGAATTATCCTATTTACCAATACCGTGACCATAAGTGGACATTAGAAGAAATCATCGCTTTACTTGATGTTAAAATTATTTCAGATTGAAATTGACCCACTACCCAATTTCGACCAACTTTTAGTTCCTTTCTAGGGACTGCTAGCTTCACTGTCGTCCCAAAAAAACCTCAAAACCACTATTATTTTAAACAACCTCGTATTGAATATTACTTCCTATGCCATGGTATGATGGAGTCTTCCATCATAAGCGCTTAGCCCTTAGTCTTTTCGTTGCTTTAAAATCGATTTTCAGGGTATCAGGGTTGAGCACAACTCTATAAACGTCTCGCGCTGCTTTCAATGAAATGAGTTCATTCTGAACATCCATTTTAACAGCTCTGGGGTCACGCTCTTCCGGAGGACCTACCCCAGCACCACCACCACTCAAGCCAACAAAAATATCGCCACGGTTTAAATTTTTCTCGACATGGGGTTTCGTAATCTTGATATGTTTAGCCCTTTGTAGGATATAAGCCGTATTGAAAGGAGTAGGGCATCCACCCTGTTGCCCAGTCGCTTGAGTGTACCATCCATCGCAAGCACCCAGATTTAATATGCAGTCTTCCCCCTCGTTTATACCTTCCCAGATTATACCAGGCGCACCGCGCCACCTCCCAGCTCCGACAGAATCAGTCATAAACTCATACCTTTTCACGTCCCAGGGAAATATCACCATGTCTGCCTCAACATCACCCTTGCTAGCGATACCCATTGCTCCCAAGTTACAACAGCATTGATATCCATCATACCCTGATACTGCGCCCGCACCACCAGCCGGACCGAATTGGACATTTACATATAACTGTTTTGTCGTGGGGTCACGTCCAACGAACATAGGGTAGAATTGTTTACCGTAAGGCGTAATGGCATGCTGTGGCAGGGCTTGCGATAGCACCGAAAGGACACATTGAATAATTAAATTGCCAGTTTGTCCAGGCGCTGATGACATAAGACAGCCCGGTTTACAATTTACCACAGTACCCTCTCGAGCTATGACATGAAAAGGTCTCAGGCTTCCTTCATTGTGATATGCACTAAGTTCAGAACCCAGGAACAGGAAACTAGCACATAATGTGTCACTTAAGGTCATAGAATAGACCGAATTAATATAGCCCTTGCACTGCTCATCGCTATCGGAGAAGTCAAAGGTCGCCTCATCACCTTTAATCGTCAACTTGCACCTGACTGTCACCGGTACATCCAACGTGGCACCATCATCATCCAGCTTCGCTTCTGCATAATATATGCCATCGGGCCACTGGGCAATCTCCGCTCTCACTGCCTTTTCGGTACGATTTATCATCTCCTCTAGGCTAGCAAGTACCGTTTCCTTACCATATTTGTCCAGCAATTCTACCAGCCTTCGCTCAGCTACTACGGTACTTCCCATAAGAGAACGCATCTCTTGCCGCATGAGGTCAGGCATGCGATTATTACACAGAATGATGTCAAGCATATCCTCTTTCTCCTGGCCCCTTTCCATAATCTTTACTGGCGGAATGTTTAAGCCCTCCGCAATAGAATCGTAGGAAAGATGATGGGCACCGGGCTGGGCTCCTCCACTTTCCGGGACATGAGTACCCATGCAGCTGAAAAACACCAGCTCATCTTTATAGAATATTGGCCTAATAAAAACCCAATCAGGCAGATGAACCGCCCCAGCCAGGAAAGGATGATTGGTCAAGAACATATCTCCAGGATATATCTTCCCTCTGAATTTCTTTAACACCGCCTTGATGGGAAAGGTACTGGATATTAATCGACAGCAAAAACCTTCAGGAATAGCGATAGCCTGGGCCTCAGCATCCCATATACCGTAAGCCAAATCATGGAGTGCCACTGTTAAAGGGTTGGTCGTAGTTCTTTCCATAGTCTCACGCATCTCCACACAGACTCTCTGCAGGAAATGCCATATTGTCGCTATCGTAATCAGGTCTGTCTTTATCATTTTCATTCTCTCCGTATAATATAATTTCCATATTCATCAACCTGGCAGTTAAATCCCTTAGGAAGCACCACAGTAGTTGTTACTTCCTCGACCACCGCCGGTCCTGGGATAACATTTCCAGATTTCAATCTGGAACTATCATAGATTGGCGTCTCTATATAGCTACCGTCGAAGAAACATTTCCTCTCTCGTTTCAGTGCTTCTGAGGGATCGCTTGTCCCGGCGGTTGTTTTCCTCAGCTCTATCTTTTGTGTCCGAATTGTAGCTGTTAGCCGTAGGTTACGAAATTCAACTGGAACCCACGGCAGAGAAAAAGTATATAGTTCTTGATGTTTCTGGTGAAACTCACTTTCCATCTGCTCGATGTCAGCGGAGTTAGTATCTCCTTCAGGAAGAACCATCTCGAGTTCATGATATTGCCCTTGGTATCGAACGTCCGCATATTTGTTAACTATTAAATCCTCCTTGGATATATGTAATGCCTTGGACTCGTCTAAGGCCTCTGTTGTCATTTCGTGGTATAGCTGGTTCATGGCCTCTGGTCTAGCAGCTTTGACTGGGCAAATATAAGACCGAATATAGTCACGCCCCATGTTCAGGAAGAACATGCTCCAGGCACAAAAGGAAGCGGCAAATTTCGGGACAATAGTCTTTCGCACGCCAAGCAGATCTGCTACAAAAACTCCACACAAACCACCACCACCACCGAATGACAGCAGGCTGAAATCCCTGACATCATAGCCCTTCTTGGTTGATATTGACGTTATGCCATCTGCCATGTTATGGTTGACTGTGGTGAACATTGCATTTGCCGCTTCTTCAACACTTATTTTCAACGGCTCAGCAATTTTCTTCATGGCTGATCTAGCTAACTCAACATTCAGTTTAATTTTGCCGCCACAGAAATTATCGGGTGCGATGTATCCCAGAATTACCGCCGCATCGGTAACTGTGGGCTCTTTTCCACCCCTTATTATAGCAAGCTGGACCTGGCTCAGCTCCAGCGCTGGACGGTCCAACACGGAGCAGCCCCAGTCGGGTCCAACCAGCCAATGCTCCCTCCTCCTGCCCCAATACTGATGACATCCGCTACCTTAATCCCTATCCTGTCATCATTCAACCAAGTCGCCGGCCTTTAAACTTACCTGGCCGTCTTTGACTAGACTGGCATCCCGGGTAGTTCCCCCCATATCACCGGTTATAAAGTTCTGCTCCCCGATAATACTACCAAGGTAAACCGCACCCGCTGGACCAGCTGCAGGACCGGAACCGCTTAAGATAGATTGGCTTTCTTACTACCGCTGAAACTGATTGTATATACTGATTGGCTTGCACCATCAAAAGCTGACCTGTGAAGCCAAATTTACCCAATTTTGTCTCAAGACTATTCAGATACTTGCCAACAATAGGTCCCAGACTCGCGCTAATAACACAAGTGCTCTCTCGCTCATATTCCCCCATCTTGGGAAGTATACTACTAGAATAAGTGACAAACACACCTTTGAGCTCTCGCTCACAGATCATGGGCTGCCTTCTTTTCGTTCTCAGGATTGACATATGAGTTTATAAAACATATCGCAATTGCTTTAATTTTCTGTTTCTTTATCTTCTCAATTACAATTCCAAGTTCATCCTCGTCTATCGGCTTGACTATTTCACCGGTGTGTTTGGTTTTCTCGTCAACGGTGAACCTGAGATAGCGGGGTACTATTGGTTCATATGGAGGGATCATAGCCTCATACATGGAATGTGTTTCAATCTTTAGGCAACGGCGCATCTCAATGATGTCTCTGAAGCCTTCGGTTGTAATCATTGCAGTGCGTGCTAACTTCCTTTGCACCAGGGCATTTGTGGCTACGGTGGTTCCATGCACTATCCATTCAGTTTGCTTCAAGAACTCCTCTGGGGATAGTGAAAAAGCAGCCGCCGCTTCTACCAGTGTATTGATTACGCCCTCGGAAAAATCGCTCGGGGTGGTCGGCGATTTGAATTCGTGAAGGTTGCCTTTTTCATCCATAACTATACTCTCAGTGAAAGTACCTCCGGTATCCAAACACACTCTGAACATACTATTGCTCCTTTACCTTATTTCTTTTATTGCTTTTCTGTGCTTGGCAATAATAACAAATGGTAAAATCCAGTTTCTCCGCTAAATTCACATCTATTTTCAGTTTGCGATATAACGTATTTGATCTTATTCCCAATATGTCTCATCTGTTTCCAAAATGCCTTCAAATACTGGTGGGATAGTATAAGCCATAGTTTTTTCTTATATCAAAACAAACTTTGCTATCCAGTATGGTCCAGTGGATGTCAATATCAATACTTCGTTTTCTGGCTCGCAACCTATTGTATTTTAAATCATGCCTAATGCATTGTGTATTGGGTGGCTCCATTGGACAGGGCCGCCATTAGTATGCATACGCATCTGGATGATGCCGTTTTTCCGCTCCAAGATAAAATGTTCCTTATATTGTTCCTTGTAATTGTCAAACTATGGTCTGGCAACAAATTGTGGTAATTTCATCTTTCTTTTCATATCATAAACATCCTTTTATGATTATCTAATTTGACTCTTGCTTATGTTGGATATTTTTATTTCTTGGATCAGTCCCGCTAAAGTCATGAGATAAAAATACAGACTAGGAGTTTTGAAAGTATAAACATACTAATGAGCCTGAAACTGTCCAATGTTTGCATGTGTATGCTATTATATCATAAATATTGGAAGGGTCAATAGTTTGTTATGGTCCATAACATATTGGCCTTTTGAGAGGAGGAGATAAAGTTGTCCAGATAATACTGCAGAGGTGGCAAATTGCCAATACACCCTATGCGGTTTTTCGGTATTTTACCAAATCAAGTACTCCATCAGGTTATGGTTAAGGATATCAAGCTCATCCAATTCATCGATGTGCAAGTTCACGAATTGTTCCGGATGCTCAGCTTTGATTGATTTAATCCGTTCGACCACAGGTGAATTCCTCTCCACTACTAATGCTGATTCCTTACGTCTCATTCTAACAATATTGTGCAAAGAGGATCTTGTCTCTTATAAGCTGGACTTGATTTTTTGAAAGCAGATGACCCGACCCCCCAAAAGTGGTCCAGTTATAATGTTAGTCTGAAGATCACAAAACTCTCACTTCATGTGGACCAGTTTTTGGGGAGCAGATCATCATCACCAAAGTTATCGGTCTTGGCAGATATTTCTTTTGGGAATAAAATCATGGTGTTAATTACAAACCTATCTGAACCAGCTCAGAACTGTAAGTGTACATTTTATTCGCATTTTTGCTAATTATGAAAAAGCCACAAGAATCTATGTGGTACGGCCCATTTGTGAGTGTAAGGCCTGTTTTAGCTATTAATATGTTTGTTCTCACGTCTTAGAGCTTTTGTGGCTTTACGGTCAATTTCTAAAGTAACAGGTTTCAGGACTACTTTATAAATATCATGCGCTGCCCTCATAGAGACCAGCTCGTTCTTCACATCCATCCTCACTGCTTCAGGGTCTCGCTCCTCCGGAGGGCCTACCCCAGCACCACCACCACTCTCTGTAACAAGTATATCTCCGGCCATCAATTTTTTTTCTAAATGCGGCTGTGTAATATCAATACGCTCAGTACCTCTCGTGATGTGTGATTTGTTGAAAGGAGTAGGGCATCCACCCTGTTGTCCATTCGCTTGGGTGTAAAACCCGTCAGAACCACCACTAGGGGCAATACAGTCCCCCGACTCATTTACACCCTCCCAGATTATACCAGGTGCACCGCGCCATCTCCCAGCTCCGGCAGAATCAGTCATAAACTCATACCTTTTCACGTCCCAGGGAAATCTCACCATCTCTTCCTCGGTGTCAGTCTTACTGGCGACACCCATTGTTGCCAAGTTACAACAGCATTGATATCCATCATACCCTGATACTGCGCCCGCACCACCATGTGAACAAAATGAAATATACATATACAACGCATTTGTTCTTGGATCCTTTCCAATGATCGGGCCGGGTCGGGTAACTTACCATAAGGTGCAATGGCATGCTGTGGCAGGGCTTGCGATAGCACCGAAAGGACACATTGAATAATTAAACTGCCAGTCATTGCTGCATTCGCTAATGTCAGACAGCCCGGTTTACAATTTACCACAGTACCCTCTCGAGCTATGACATGAAGAGGTCTCAGGCTTCCTTCATTGTGATATGCACTAAGTTCAGAACTCAGGAACAGGAAACTAGCACATAATGTGTCACTTAAGGTCATAGAATAGACCGAATTAATATAGCCCTTGCACTGCTCATCGCTATCGGAGAAGTCAAAGGTCGCCTCATCACCCTTAATCGTCAGCTTACACCTGACTGTCACCGGTACATCCAACGTGGCACCATCATCATCCAGCTTCGCTTCTGCATAATATATGCCATCGGGCCACTGGGCAATCTCCTCTCTCACTGCCTTTTCGGTACGATTTATCATCTCCTCTAGGCTAGCAAGTACCGTTTCCTTACCATATTTGTCCAGCAATTCTACCAGCCTTCGCTCAGCTACTACAGTACTTCCCATAAGAGAACGCATCTCTCGCCGCATGAGGTCAGGCATGCGATTATTACACAGAATGATGTCAAGCATATCCTCTTTCTCCTGGCCCCTTTCCATAATCTTTATTGGCGGAATGTTTAAGCCCTCCCCAATAAAATCGTAGGCAAGATAATGGGCACCGGGCTGAGCTCCTCCATTGTCCGGGACATGAGTACCCATGCAGCTGAAAAACACCAGCTCATCTTTATAGAATATTGGCCTAATAAAAACCCAATCAGGCAGATGAACCGCCCCAGCCAGGAAAGGATGATTGGTCAAGAAGATATCTCCAGGATAGATCTTCCCTCTGAATTTCTTTAACACCGCCTTGATGGGAAAGGTACTGGATATTAATCGAGGGGGAAAACCTTCAGGAATAGCGATAACCCGGGCCTCAGCATCCCATATACCGTAAGCCAAATCATGGAGTGTAGTTGTTAAAACATTGGTTGCTGTTCTTTCCATAGTCTCACGCATCTCCACACAGACTCTCTGCAGGAAATGCCATATTGTCGCTATCGTAATCAGGTCTGTCTTTATCATTTTCATTCTCTCCGTATAATATAATTTCCATATTCATCAACCTGGCAGTTAAATCCCTTAGGAAGCACCACAGTAGTTGTTACTTCCTCGACCACCGCCGGTCCTGGGATAACATTTCCAGATTTCAATCTGGAACTATCATAGATTGGCGTCTCTATATAGCTACCGTCGAAGAAACATTTCCTCTCTCGTTTCAGTGCTTCTGAGGGATCGCTTGTCCCGGCGGTTGTTTTCCTCAGCTCTATCTTTTGTGTCCGAATTGTAGCTGTTAGCCGTAGGTTACGAAATTCAACTGGAACCCACGGCAGAGAAAAAGTATATAGTTCTTGATGTTTCTGGTGAAACTCACTTTCCATCTGCTCGATGTCAGCGGAGTTAGTATCTCCTTCAGGAAGAACCATCTCGAGTTCATGATATTGCCCTTGGTATCGAACGTCCGCATATTTGTTAACTATTAAATCCTCCTTGGATATATGTAATGCCTTGGACTCGTCTAAGGCCTCTGTTGTCATTTCGTGGTATAGCTGGTTCATGGCCTCTGGTCTAGCAGCTTTGACTGGGCAAATATAAGACCGAATATAGTCACGCCCCATGTTCAGGAAGAACATGCTCCAGGCACAAAAGGAAGCGGCAAATTTCGGGACAATAGTCTTTCGCACGCCAAGCAGATCTGCTACAAAAACTCCACACAAACCACCACCACCACCGAATGACAGCAGGCTGAAATCCCTGACATCATAGCCCTTCTTGGTTGATATTGACGTTATGCCATCTGCCATGTTATGGTTGACTGTGGTGAACATTGCATTTGCCGCTTCTTCAACACTTATTTTCAACGGCTCAGCAATTTTCTTCATGGCTGATCTAGCTAACTCAACATTCAGTTTAATTTTGCCGCCACAGAAATTATCGGGTGCGATGTATCCCAGAATTACCGCCGCATCGGTAACTGTGGGCTCTTTTCCACCCTTATTATAGCAAGCTGGACCTGGCTCAGCTCCAGCGCTGGACGGTCCAACACGGAGCAGCCCCAGTCGGTCCAACCAGCCAATGCTCCCTCCTCCTGCCCCAATACTGATGACATCCGCTACCTTAATCCCTATCCTGTCATCATTCAACCAAGTGCCGGCCTTTAAACTTACCTGGCCGTCTTTGACTAGACTGGCATCCCAGGTAGTTCCCCCCATATCACCGGTTATAAAGTTCTGCTCCCCGATAATACTACCAAGGTAAACCGCACCCGCTGGACCAGCTGCAGGACCGGAACCGCTAAGATAGATTGGCTTTCTTACTACCGCTGAAACTGATTGTATATACTGATTGGCTTGCACCATCAAAAGCTGACCTGTGAAGCCAAATTTACCCAATTTTGTCTCAAGACTATTCAGATACTTGCCAACAATAGGTCCCAGACTCGCGCTAATAACACAAGTGCTCTCTCGCTCATATTCCCCCATCTTGGGAAGTATACTACTAGAATAAGTGACAAACACACCTTTGAGCTCTCGCTCACAGATCATGGCTGCCTTTTTTTCGTTCTCAGGATTGACATATGAGTTTATAAAACATATCGCAATTGCTTTAATTTTCTGTTTCTTTATCTTCTCAATTACAATTCCAAGTTCATCCTCGTCTATCGGCTTGACTATTTCACCGGTGTGTTTGATTTTCTCGTCAACGGTGAACCTGAGATAGCGGGGTACTATTGGTTCATATGGAGGGATCATAGCCTCATACATGGAATGTGTTTCAATCTTTAGGCAACGGCGCATCTCAATGATGTCTCTGAAGCCTTCGGTTGTAATCATTGCAGTGCGTGCTAACTTCCTTTGCACCAGGGCATTTGTGGCTACGGTGGTTCCATGCACTATCCATTCAGTTTGCTTCAAGAACTCCTCTGGGGATAGTGAAAAAGCAGCCGCCGCTTCTACCAGTGTATTGATTACGCCCTCGGAAAAATCGCTCGGGGTGGTCGGCGATTTGAATTCGTGAAGGTTGCCTTTTTCATCCATAACTATACTCTCAGTGAAAGTACCTCCGGTATCCAAACACACTCTGAACATACTATTGCTCCTTTACCTTATTTCTTTTATTGCTTTTCTGTGCTTGGCAATAATAACAAATGGTAAAATCCAGTTTCTCCGCTAAATTCACATCTATTTTCAGTTTGCGATATAACGTATTTGATCTTATTCCCAATATGTCTCATCTGTTTCCAAAATGCCTTCAAATACTGGTGGGATAGTATAAGCCATAGTTTTTTCTTATATCAAAACAAACTTTGCTATCCAGTATGGTCCAGTGGATGTCAATATCAATACTTCGTTTTCTGGCTCGCAACCTATTGTATTTTAAATCATGCCTAATGCATTGTGTATTGGGTGGCTCCATTGGACAGGGCCGCCATTAGTATGCATACGCATCTGGATGATGCCGTTTTTCCGCTCCAAGATAAAATGTTCCTTATATTGTTCCTTTTCGGTACTTCTCCTGCTAACATTTTCAACTCCTTTCGTTTTAAACTTTTAACCTTGATCTGCTCCATCCTGATTACGTATAAGCCGGGGTCTCACCGGGGTGAATCTTTTTCCACTTTTTCAATATCTGCTCACGGCTCTCTTTATGATTCGGATCAGGAACAGGAGCATTTACCGGGCACACTCCATAGCATTGGGAAGACTCATGGGCACCTACACACTCGCTGCACTAATCTGGATCGATAACATAGATTACCTTTCCCTCGCTAATTGCTCCGTTGGGGCACTCTAACTCGCATGAACCATAGCTAACATAGTCCTCAGTAATTACGTTCTCCCCATTAACTCTCAAACGCTTCCATGAGAGCTGCAATAAAAGTGCGCCCACTACTACTATCTTCTGCCAAAGCAGTGGCTGTTTTTAAATCACGCTTTTTCCTTTTTCATTGTTAATAGCCTGAAGGTGGTACTTGTTTGTATGCCTCCACAGGAATTGCTACGAACTTATTGTCGACCTTACTAATTTTACAAACATACGCATCCCTGATAGCAAATTTGGTCTTCGTATCAAAGCTAATCCTACCCTGGCAGGATGGGAAATCAAGTGCCAGAAGCGCCTGTTTGACTTTCTCAGGTGTGGTGTCACCACTAGTAGCTTTCAATGCTCTCAAAACCGTTTCGGCAGTTATATAACCTGTAGCATGCAATTCTTCCGGGAGGTTACTTGTTTTCCTTTGCCATGCCTCATTGAACTTTTTAGCTTCAGGAGTATCAAGTTGATAGGGGTAAATTGACAGCAAATATTCACCCACCATGGCATCGGCTGCTGCTGGTGGGAGACGGTTCAACAGAAACATCTGAACAAAGCCACCGAAAGTTGCAGACTGCAAGGGCATCCTTTTTCGAATGCCAAACTCATGGTATTGAGTGAGAAAACGTATTGAATCCGCACCTTGAAACCAGGCTACGCAGGCATCCGCATCTTTCAAATTGGCTAAATAGGTGGCATAGTCCGGGCAACCCATCGGCGGATACTGTTCTTGAATTACTGTCCCACCTTTCTTCTTAAACGGTTCCAGGAAGGCATCAACAAGAGTACGCCCAGAAACAGTTTCATCGGTTATTGCAGTCAACTTTCTGAAGCCTAGTTTATCATATGCATAAAAAGCCATAGGATGAACTACCTGCAATTTTGAGCCGCCCAGCATAAAGTGCCACTCATACTGTCCCATTTTCAAATCGTTGGAAGAAGTGAGGATATGAGGCACTCCCATCTTAGAAATATATGGCGCTATTGCTTCAGCCCCTGATGTTTCCAATGGCCCCAGTATCAAATCGACCTTATCATTTTCTATTAGTTTTTTTGCTTTATCCATAGCTACTTGCGGTTGTAGCGCCGTATCCTCAGTAATAACCTCTATCTTTCTACCAGCAACCTCGTAGCCAGCTTCTTCGAAACCAAAGTTGGAACCCGCCATCAAAAACTGGGTGACCATTGCTTGTGCACCAGTCAGAGCATACATCTGTCCGATTTTTATCGGCTTTGTTGTCGAAACATGCGCTGGAACTGAGTCTGGAGCTGTAGTAGGTGCACAACCACTGAGAATTACTCCATTAACCAATACTGAGACGAACAGGATAAAAAATAATTTTCGCACTATTTTAAACCTCCTTATTAATTTGCTTAGTTTATTTAAATTTTTGTAGATTATTTATGGTTCTACCACCATTAGTTTAAGGGCATGGGCTTAATCAATTTAGCATCAATAAACACAAAAATTTCTATCCCTTACTATTGCCGCTTCGAGTATAATTAAGACACTGACTGGGACCTGCTTGTATGAATATTCAGAAATCGCCACATAGGACTTATCTACCTTGTCAATTTTATAAATGTATCATTGTGCATAGTACTAAAAATACCTTTTGCATTTTGCCACCCCCTTTTATTTCACAAGGATTTTTCAAAATAGAGTCACTAACTCATTTTCCTCATTCCTCTTGGCCTCATCAATGTCTATTTTATATCAAATACTGGCGGTTTCAATGCTTTTATTACTGGTAAATCCGGAATTACCGGTAATAATAGGTTATCTGCACCATTTATTTGGGGTGGATAACCAAAGTTGACTAACGGCTGTGGATAAGCTATTTTCGCTAATCCGCCTTGGGCAGAATCTTGCTTTGTTGAGGGAGCAGGTGTCGGTATGGGCGCTGGTGCTTTACTTGCTGAAGGTGGTGACGTAGATACGCAACCAATGAGTAACGAAGTTACAAGGACTGCTGCTAAGAAAACACTCATTATTCTGGGCATTGTTTACTCTTCTCCATAATTCCTATTAATTAGTCTGTCAAAAATGCCCGAATCAAAAACATTATTATGATAATCTAATTTGACGCTTGTTTATGTTGGATATTTTTATTTTTTGGATCAGTCCCGCTAAAGTCATGAGACACAATACAGACTAGAAGTTTTCAAAGAATAAACATACTAATGAGCCTGAAACTGTCCGATGATTGCATGTATATATTATTATATCATGAATATTGGAATGATCGATAGTTTATATAAATCCATTTAACACATTTCGTATACTAGTAGAATATAATCCGAGTCTACCGAAGTTCTATAGAAAAAAAGTGTTTATAACTTGCATCAGCAGCTGAATCTATAACGAGGAATAGGGGAATGATATTCAGTTTGGATTTGGTAATCAGTATAACCGATTTAAGACCCAAGCTTCTGTAATGAAAGTCGCGATATAATACAGTTCGTCCACATCAGAGTCTAAACTATATTCCACTATATGAATTTTTATAGGGGCATAATAAAATAAAGGAGGTCATGTGTCACTAGGGCACTGGACAAGCACAAGGCATTGACACTCCAAATTATCCTGATACAATGCGTAAAAGTGAAATAAATAGACAGATTATTCAATATTAGATGCCATATAATAAATTTATCCATTTCACTTCGCAAGTTATTATGGTTAAACTCCAAATGTACTCCCAAAACGGATTACGAGTTTAAATCATTTGAGGAGGAGATTACGTATATTGAATAGTTCACAATTAGTGTAGATATTCACTTTGACTGTTTGTCTAAATTTTCGGTCAAAGGTACAACAATGAAAGGGGATAAAACGTGACTAACCAGATTAGAATACCCAAAGGTGATATTATTTTGATTGGCGATATGTTGGATCACTGCGCCAAAGTACAGCCGGGACAGGATATCTTAATATTAGCTGAGCTTGACGGGCTGTATGGCGGAGATAGCCTAGTAGACTAGTAGACCAGGAGGCTATTTCCTGGATTCAGGCGGCAGTGCAAGTGCGTGACGCAAATGCCTCTATATTATGGATAGACGAGCCATCAAAACCACATATTTGGCGTTTTCCCCCTATAGTGAAAGCAGCAATGTTAGGCTGTACCACTCTTATCAATCATTCTTTAAACCTTGTAACTAAAGAAATGACCGAGTTTAGAGAATTCATTGCAGAACACAAATCAGGATAGTACGCAATTTTGCTAGCACACTCCACTGCTATGTACCAAATGGGCACAAACCCCGTACGAACTGGTAAGGGAAATAAGATATCAGTCAGCAATCCCGATGAAAGGTGGAAAACCTTTCATAATAACGGATGATAATGAAACCCACCTGGAAGGGACCATAATTGATCCTTTCCTCACACCCGGTTTTCCTTGTACATCCAGAACATATACAAATCGGAGTGACGAATTAGGCTACTACCTGCCCTGGCCGGGATGGGTAACATTCTCCGCTTAAGTTAGCAAACAGCTCCGGCACGTCTATTTTTGATTGTATGCTGAGCTGGTAGTCCTGTTACATCGGGATATCTCCATATTTCAGTAAATCCATCAAACTTACAGTTAGAAATAACCGTATCATAGATATTAAAGGCGGAGATGTGACCGATGCCCTGAGCAAATTTCTGGCTTCGATGCGAGAACGCCTTAGGGAAGGAGTGTACGATTTCAACACGCTCCATTTCGGGGTTTACCCACAGGCAATGGTGGCTCCCCATCAATGCCCACATGTTTTAACCAGACGCACAATAGAACATTCACACAGCTCTAACATCCATGTGCATATTGGCGCACCACCTGCGATTTCCAGTTACCCGTACTGGATGCATATTACAGGAGACATTCGCACAGCAACATTCAAAGTAGGTGATATTGTAATCCACGATCGCGGTCATCTCTTTGCTCTCGACCATCCTGCAGTTAAAGCTATTGCGGCCAAATATCCCGGACGCCCTGGATTAGAGCAAGAACCAAGGTCTTTTTAATCGACGGCAGGTATAATAGCGTTTCCTTGCAGAATATGAGTGTCTCATTGAGGGAGATACATGGGCGCAGAATAAAGCTTATAAGGGGGATAGCTCCACCTTGCATTATGATATTTAAGCGGTTTAGTAAGTATAAATGATTCGGTGGAGCTAATGCCTTGTATCTTGGGCAGGTCTTTATTTATTAACTGGCTGAATGATTCAGTATCGTGAAATCGAGCCGAAAGGATTATATTAAATCTTCCAAGTGTTGTTGCAGCTAGATAAACTGATGGGAATTGGATGATATCATCTATTACCTCGTGAACAGACCTGAGATTGACCTTAATACCTATGATTGACCATACCTCGTACTCCAATATCACTGGATTTGGAGTAATTTCTATTTTAACTACCTCATTCTTAATCATGTTTTTAATACGTTTACGTATGGTACCCTCTGATATATTTAGTTTGGCTTTTAGAAAAGGAATTGATGGTATTGTGTATTCATCAATCTCTTTAAGAACAAATAATTTACGATCAACTTCATCAATTTCATATGCTTTTGTTAGTTCGCTTTGTCGCTGATATTTAGTACTGCCTTTACTTAGCGGTGCTGGCCAACAAAACCTATAATATTTTCTAGGATGAATTATAGGTATCGTTTCTGTATTCCGAATGCCAGGCATCATAACTAGTTCCGAATTAACAAAATAAGCTAGTTCTTCTTGAGAATCAAAATATGCACCGATAAAAAAGTCGAATGTGCCAAAAGTACGAGCAACAAAATATATATTAGGATGCTTCAACAATTTGCTCTCAATACTATCGTCAGTTAGAGGTTCTGCTTTAAGTCCAATTTTAGACCAGCCCTTGAAGCCAAGCAACACAGGGTTTGGTACAGCAATGGTTTTAATATCACCCCTGTTTTTCATAGCGTGAAGACGCCTTCGTATAGTTCTCCCAGTGACATTGAGAAGGGTAGCCAAATTTTCACTTTTCATAGAGGAATTAAGCTGTAACTGGCTAAGGATTTTATAATCGAGTGCGTCCATGCCCATATATTTTCCCAACCTCCGGTATTTTATTGAACGAGTAAACAGATTTTATTATCCTGATACAATGCTTGGCAAGTTAAATACAGATTCTAATCAGGTCAGATAAATGATTTGGATTAAAGCTTAATCTTCCTTGGTTTTCCTAATTTTACCATACTCATCCTTTCTATTCCTCCTTGCTACTAAGGCAATTTAAGAAGCCTTTTTAGATTAGTAGTAAAAATCTTCCACTTTGCAGCGTCTGAGATATCTAATGACTCCATGGAACTTATCACCTTTTCAATATTTATCTCTATAAGGTTTGTCTATATTTTACCAAAGCAAATATTTCATCAAACTTAGATTAAAGGTATTTGTTTTATCAAGTTCACTATTATGCTAATTTACCAATAGTTCTGTTCAATTTCTTCAAACAAGCGCTTGATTTAGGTGATTATACGATTTTTCGCGCTTCCTTGTCTCTATTCAGGATATTTACACTATGGCTAGTATTGTCGTGGAATGTTAGATATTCCAAGCATTTCCCTTGCTAATGCAGGGGTAGCTATTTCGCGCCCCAATTCATTTGCTATGCTAACTATTCTTTTCACCAGCTGGGCATTGCTCTTGGCCAACTCTCCTTTACGGTAAAACAAGTTATCTTCAAAACCGACTCTGACATGGCCTCCCATTATAATAGATAGAGTAGCTAGGGGCAGTTCATGTGGGCCCACACCTATTACGCTCCACATAGTATCACGAGGTACGCAATCCACAATGTTTACTAATGCTTTAGGTACAGGTGGCTCAAAGCCAGAGGAAAAAATTAACTCCATCCAGTATGGCTTCTTTATCAAATTTTCGCTGATCAGCCTTTGTACATTCCAGAACATAGACGCATTATAGATTTCAAGCTCGGGTTTTATATCTCGCTCTAAAGCGATTTTAGCGATGCGTTCGATATCTTTCCATGTAACCATGAGAACATCATCTCTCTGAATATCATTTGGCCTGCCTTTTAACGGGAATCCTCTCTTTTTGTGTAACATATAAAAGTGAAAAGGACCCATATTGAGCGAACATATTTCTGGTAGAGCATCAAGAACCTGAACTGCCCTTTCCCTTGAATCCCAAGGGGAAATGCCTGTTGTATTGCCAATAATTATATCAGGGCACAAAGCTCTAATACGCCTATTAACATCCAAATACCGAACTGGATCGGTACTTGTTTCAGCCCCGGTCTCATCCCTTGCATGTATATGAACAGAAGATGCGCCTGCTTTGTAAGCTTCATAAGTTGATAAAGCCTGCTCTTCGGGGGTCTCAGGTAGATAGGGGTTTCTCTCTTTTCCAGCGGCTCCTCCAGTGATAGCCACTGTGATTATTAGGGGAGGCATTTCCTTCCCTTCCACTCTTCTTATATACTCATATGGGTCGGAATAGTTCCAAATATAAGACATTGATTCCTCTTCTTACAATTCTACAATTTTATTACATAAATAATCATATTAACTATTAGTTGGCGAAAAAAATCTTGTAGCATCGGTCGTCTGGGACCGATTATTTTCGGGTAACAGTCAAAACCAATTAGTGGTCTTGTAAGACTCATCTTCATTATCCTACCATTTACGGGATCCGATGTAGGTGCAGGAGCAAGAGTCAGAGTCGGTTTGGCGCAAGGTAATGTGCTTAGGAAAACAATGGGAAGTGGGATTGCAATATTTTTGCAGTCTCTCCTTGATCAATTGCTGCCGACTTTAATCTATATTTCTCTTCGCCCATGGTCTATTTATTTAGTTTTTTATACATCTCCTTGAGCTGCCTCAGAAAGGCCTTGTCTCTCTGCTTAATTATCTGATCGAACTGCTCTTTGGAATAGTCATAAAATCCTTGATAACAATTCCACCTCTTACTTAACTTCTCTGGAACCTCCTTAGCATCGCTGATGCAAGTAAACAAGCGTTTGAAATCACCTACTGCACGCGGTCCTGTCTGTGGCATACCAGCTAAGTCTGCAGTGAGTAAAGGGCCAATGCTTGCTAGTCGGAAGCCAAAACTGCTACTTACCGCACGGTCAATATCTTCGGTGCTAGCCACACCCCTCGCCCAGAGGTCAAAAATCTCTCGAAGCATTGCCGTCTGTATTCTATTAACCAGATACCCTGGTAGTTCTGTGAGTACTTTGACTGGTGATTTCTTGACCTTTTCCAGCAAGGCATAAGTCAACTCGAATGTTTCATCTGATGTTCCTTTGCCCTTCACTACTTCCACGCAAGGAATAATGTGTGGTGGATTAAAGTAATGTGTTATCACTATTTTATCCTGTCTCTTGACACTAGAGCCAAAATCACTCAGCACCATTGACCCAGTGTTGCTTGCTAGTATGGTGTGAGGTGGGCAAAGAGCATCTAGCTTATTGAACAATTCTTGCTTGTCCTGAGACTGCTCGACAATGGCTTCACAGATATAATCAACATCCCGCGCCAACGCGGCTAAATCAGTGGTGATTGTTAATCTCCCCATTGTATCATCAGCTTGCTTTTGAGTGATGATCTCTTCCTCAACAAAGGTACCCAAAGTCGACTTGATCCGTACAATACTGTCCCTTAGTATCTGATTTTTGGTATCACTCAAAATAGTGGGATAACCCCATAACGCAAAAGAGAGAGCTATCCCATGCCCCATAGTACCTGCGCCAACAACCCCAATTTTCTTGATATCGTGTAGCTTCATATTTTACTTTAACCCCACTACAATTTCTATTAAATTGGTCCAGTATTTGTAGTTATTTGTTACTCAATCCATCTATTATTATCAAGCTATTCCTGTCCGCTATTGTTTTTCACGTTTAACTACTTGATTTCTCAAGATCCCTATGCCTTCTACCTCAAGCTCAATCACATCCCCTGGTTTTATCCATTTATTGAGTTCAACGCCGCAACCAAAGGCCGGGGTCCCAGAGGCTATAAAATCACCTGGATAAAGCGTTTCTGATCGGGAAACAAATTCGATAACCTTGGGAAAAGTCCAATACAAATCAGATGTATTTGCCTTCGACCATACCTCACCATTTATTCTGGCAATCATATCTAAGTTACTTACATCTACTAATTCATCCGGCGTGACCAAACATGGCCCCATCACATTACTAGTATCAAAATCCTTGGTTTTCATGGGTCCACTGTATAAACGAACTTCTTGATGTATTTCTTCGTCTCGAATGCTAACATCATTAAAAATGGTGTAGCCGGCAATATATTCTTTAGCTTGATCCAATTTAATATCTTTGCCCTGTTTTGCAATATATATGCCAAACTCCAATTCATAATCGAGCTTATCACCGTAAGATGGCCATATGATTGGTTCATCCATCCCGATCACTGAAGAAGTATTGCCTTTATAATAAATAGGTCTTTCAAACCAAAATTTTGGGACGGGTTCCCCCATTTTTTGGGCGTAGTTTTTCATATGCGTTTCAAAGCCGACCGAATCCTTAATAGAATTTGGTTTAGGCACAGGTGCTAATAATTTCACTTTATCCTTTGGATAGATTATATTTGCCTTCTGGGAATCAATAGCAGATTTTTTATTAGCGAAATTAACTGCCGTTTCAGCCGCCTCTCTGGATAACTTACCCCCTTTAAAAAAATCTATCATGTCTGCAGGTATCAACACGTCAGCTAATGCATTTGCTCTGTTTGTCATACCACCTTCATTTAGATATTGAACGTAAGCTTGATTGAGATCAATTATGTGCTCATTTACTATGGCCCCAATTCTGTGAAATGCACCGAGTACAGTATTTATGCTAAATGTTACAAGTTTCAATTATCTTACCTCTAACTCTCAGTTTTATAGACATTGCTGCGGTTTGCTATAAAATACCTCTTCCTATTTCTTGATATTGCATTTGAATATTTCAAGAGACCGCTGAAATAATGACCATTTAATTTTCTATGTTCATCTCAGCGAGCAAGTTTCCTTATCGCCGACTAAGAAATTTCATGATTTACTGGTATTCACCCTTTTTATTCTTCTCTGACCTCTTTTTCTCTCTCATCTTCCCTTCATTTACCTCAAATGGGCACAGGTATCCCTCCAGGGATTTCTATAGGAACGAAGGGCTTACCATTTTGCTGAAATATGAGCTTCACCATCCTCTTTAAATTACAGGTGATAGCTGTCATGAGATTCTGAATGGTCATTTTGGCCAGTCCCCAATAACGAGCCACTGCAAGTCCGTGAAATCTCTTAAGCTCGGCAAACTTCCTCTCTATCTTTGGTCTCTCTTGTTGTGCCGCTTGAACCTCCGCCTTCATCTGATTTTTCTTCAGTCGCTTGCTCTTCCGGTTTTTCTTGATAATTATGGCTGACTTTTTATGTTTCTTTTTCAAAAAACGGTGATTCTTTTTGCTGTCATATGCCTTATCTGCAGTAACCATCTGTGATTTGTCATCTACTACCTCCTGAAACACATCACAATCATGGACATTCCCAGGAGTGGTTTCCACCTTCGTGATAAGTTCACTGTCGGCATCTATACCTGTATGGGATTTATAGCCAAAGAAGGGCTTATTGTGCGTCTTGTATCCATAGCGAGCATCTTTATCTTTTACACGTTCGGGTTTATTCTGCATTTTGAAGATGTCTACTTTAGCTTTGACATGTGTACTGTCCACTATGGAAAGACGATCTGAGATAAGTCCCTTCTCTCTTGCCAGCGACACAATCTGATTGAAGAGGCTGGCAAACCTCTTCACTCCAAGGCGTTCACGAAATCGAGTGAGGCTGCTGGCATCAGGTGGTGATTCGTTGATAGCTAATCCCACAAACCACTTGAGAACAAGATTGAAATTTACCTCCTCTTCTATCCTGCGATCAGAGATATCGCAGAGAAACTGAAGGAACAGTATCTTGAACATCATCTCGGGTTCATATGCTGGTCGCCCTACGTCAGGATTATAGGCATCACGGCAAAGGTCATTAACAAAGGAGAAATCAACTGCTTTCTCCAGTTGCCTTAGAAAATGATCGTCAGGAATTACCTGGTCATAAATGTGGTCACCGTAAAAGGAAAGTTGGCTTGATCTCGGCTTTAGCATTCTGTACACTCCATTATGAACTTGGTGACTGTATAATACCGCATAGCATACTTTTTATAAATGCTATCGGAACTTTTTCAGCATTCTCTTCAAATATTTATTACAAGTCCCTATTCGAACAAATCTGAAACATCGTTAAAAGCAAGCAGTAGCTCCGCCGTCAATATAAAGGATTTGCCCGGTAAAATAGCTTGATTCGTCCGAAGCTAGGAAAATCAATGCAGCAATAATATCCTCTGGACGTGCCCAACGCCCTTTAGGTATACGAGATATCATTTCCTTCGCGTATTTAGAAATTTCCGAGGGAATAGGTGCTCCCAAGTCTATTATTACTGGAGCAATTGCGTTGACACTAATGTCATATTTCGCCCACTCGCAAGCTAGTTGCCGAGTCAACATGTTTACTCCTCCCTTGCTTGACGCATACGCAGCAGCATACATAAGGGCTCCATACCTTCCCCTGACCGATGAAATGTTAATAATCCTACCACTCTTCTGCTTTATCATCACTTTACCTACTGCTTGGCAGCATATAAAGGTCCCCGTGATATTCAGATCAATATTCTTCCTATACTGCTCGATGGGAAATTCTTCAGCTGGTATGCGGAGTACTTCTGCTGCTCCGTTTACGAGAATGTCAATGTGCGAAAATTCACTCATAACACGTTCAACCATATTGGTTACTGACTTCTCATCCATTACATCAGATGAAATAGCTAAGGCTTTATACCCAAGATCTTGTATCTCTTTAGCCAAAACTTCAAGTTTGTTAAGAGACCTAGCTGTTACAACCACGCTTGCACCCTGCTTTGCTAAGCCTAGTGCCATACGTCGGCCAATCTCGCTGGAAGCGGCAGTGAGAATTGCAACCTTTCCTGATAAGTCAAACATCTCAGTTACCTTTCCTCCTTTATTTAGGCACGCATTGCCCATTTTTATGTTACTTAGTCACCTGGCGAAACAACATTTTTTGCTGTGGCTAACAATCAATCATCGATTCATTTTGTAATCAAAAGTGTTATCCTATAAAGTTATGCTTCAACTCAAGATTTTGCTTATTTTTAGGCTAACCCTCTATATTTATCCCTGAGAATGATTGAAATTCACTCGGTAGATCGGAAAACAAAACTGCAATCTCCCAGATAAATTAATTAAAGAGATTTACTCTAACGTAATAATCTATTCTTTTAATTACTTTTCCCAAGTCTTTTTAATATCATCGAATTTGTGGACATACTGTGTCTCTTTCCATGCATAGAACTCATCAGCAATATGAACCTGAAAATCATCCAGAAACAAGCGCTTCCAAGGACGCCTCATTAACTGGCTTGTCAAACGGCGTACAACTCTAGGTACCTTCATGATTTCCTCAGCCAGCTCCCAGGCACGGGGCAATAGCCTGTTAACCGGGAGTACCTCGTTCACGAGTCCCAATTCTAAAGCAGTTTTTGCATCGATTGCTTTCCCGGTATAAAGATAATAATTCGCACGCTTTTTACCAAGCAAACCCTGTAAAACTAGCCCTTGGCCGTCTCCCGGCACAGCTCCTGTCATAAAATGGCCGTCTTGAAAGGCGGCGCTTTCCGAGCAGAGAGTTAAATCACACAATAATGGGAGTTCAGTATGAATCCCAGGACCGGGAACTACAGCGATAGTGGGGATATCCAAGTCGAGAATAAAATTTTCCACTATTGCAGTCGTGTCATAGAATTGCAGGTCGTAAGCGTTAAGACCGCTCTCTAGGTCACAAGTAGAAAGACCACCCTGCCCCTCCTCCTCACGGACAATATCAAACTTTGCTATCCAGTATGGTCCGGTGGATGTCAATATCAGCACTTCGTTTTCTGGATCGCGACCTATTGTGTTCCAAATCATGCCTAATGCATTGTGTATTGGGTGGCTCCATTGGACAGGGCCGCCATTGGTATGCATACGCATCTGGATGATGCCGTTTTTCCGCTCCAGGATAAAATGTTCCTTATATTGTTCCTTGTAATCGTCAAACTTTGGTCTGGCAACAAATTGTGGTAATTTCATCTTTCTTTTCATATCATAAACCTCCTTATTATGATTATCTAATTTGACTCTTGCTTATGTTGGATATTTTATTTTCTGGATCAGTCCCGCTAAAGTCATAAGACAAAAATACAGACTAGGAGTTTTGAAAGTATAAACATATTAATGAGCCTAAAACTGTCCAATATTTGCATGTGTATGCTATTATATCATAAATATTGGAAGGGTCAATAGTTGACCATTTGTATAATTGTGTGGAAAGAGCTACGAGATGGACGAATCCCAGTAGCATCTTTCTCCAGTAAACTTCTATATTCTTGAGCCCATGTGAGATGCGCTTCAGCATTTTTTTCTAGTTTTACACACTTTAGTGAAACCGTTAGTAGTCCGGTTATCAAAGTAATTCAGTATTAGCTCTCGCCAATACTTCAGAGTATTAACCTACCTAATGAGATCACCATCGTCGTCTGACCTAAGATTGAGTATGATATTATCCAGAATCTTAACCGCCTCTGCTCGGCTCTCTTGCTAGTAGAGTTCTCTTATTTTTTCCTTGCCCCAGTAAAATTTCTTAAGACTGGGATACCTTTCTAGTTTATGTAGTTGGGATAATGGACTATAGCACACTATTGACATTTCCAATTGTTATTTATATAATAAGAAAAAATGTTATAATTAGACAAATTTAAGATAACATTATTATAAGTGTATTTCTATAACTTTAATTAACCTTTTTATGTCGGGTATTTTGTATAGGCTAATTTAAAGAAATAATAGGAGGAGAGTACAATGCCTAAAATAGTAGTTATTTTCTTAGCAGCAGTCTTAGCAACCGGTTTACTTTTTGGTTGCGTTTCGACATCACCACCCACACCGACTCCAGCACCAGCACCCACGCCGACCCCAACACCAGCACCGACACCTAAGCAAAGCCCTGTCGAAGGTGGAATACTAAAATTAGTTTACCCTCGGCCACCATCCAACTTTGGCTATCCACCCCAAATAACTGGTGTGGATATGCAATATTGTAAGCCATTTTATGAATGCCTGTTATACTTGGATAGCAACTGCGTCTATCAGCCAGAGTTGGCTACAAGTTGGGATGTAGCTCAAGACGGTAAATCCATCAATTTCAAACTGCGGCAAGGGGTCAAGTTTCACGATGGAACCGATTTCAATGCCGATGCAGTAAAGTTTAACTATGATCAGTATCTACCTCCTAAATCGAATATTCTGGCTGGAGTAAGTTCTATAGAGAAGGTTGATAATTACACGGTAAAATTTAACCTTGAGTATTTTAACAACGTACTGTTTTATATATTGGCCGTAGATGCGAGATGCGCTATAGCCTCACCGACGGCTATGCAGCAGAAGGGAGGGGACTGGATGCGCACAAATCCAGTCGGCACTGGTCCCTATAAGCTCAAGGCTTATGAACGAAATGTTTCTCTCAGTTGTTCTAAAAATACTGACTACTGGGACAAGAACCTGCCACACTTGGATGAAATACAACTGATAGGGATAAGTGATCCAATGACCCAGATGACAACTTTAAAGGCTGGCCAAGTAAATGTTTTATGTGGTGTCCAGGCCTCAAGTGCTGCCCAGTTGGAAAAAGAAGGTTACAAGATGTTGATCGCCAATGCATCGCATTACGCTTTTGTTATGGACACGGTTAATCCCGATTCTATTTTTGCCAATCGAAAGGTTCGTGAAGCCATGGAGTATGCTATAGACAAGGAAGCTATCTGCAGTGGTCCAGGTTTGGGATATTGGAAACCAATGTATCAGATTGTTTTAACCGACTCTCCAGATTACAACCCTGCATGTCCACCACGCAAATATGACCCTGTTAAAGCAAAACAATTGCTCACTGAAGCTGGTTATCCTAATGGCTTCTCGTTTAAGTTTTTAATTGATGAAACACAGTGGATGGACTATTGGGTAGCTACTCAGAGTTACCTGTCCAAAGTGGGCATTACCATGAATATAGAGAAAATATCTCGTGGTGTTTTTGATTCCAATATAAGGCAAGGCTTATTAGAGAAAAATTCCGCGATGGGGGCAATAATAGAAATGAGGCCAGAGAATCTATTTATGATCAATACTTACTTAACATCCAAGACTGCCTTCTATAAAAGCATGGCTAAACCAGCAGGAATCGATAATATAATAGTACAGGCGATGGCTGCTCAAAATGACAAGGACAAAATCAAATTAACTCAGCAAATATCCAAGGCATTTTACGACGAAGTTTCCTTCGTTCCAATGGTACTAGAACCTAGAATATATGCGTTCGATAACAAAATCCAGAACCCAGACTTTATGCTGTGTAAGGATAGTTTTAATGGCAGACCTGGAAAGTTTTCCTGGATAAAGCAATAGTAATCCTGGCTTATTAAGATTCAGCCTCAAGGAACTTGATAATGATTTTCTCTGAGTTTAATATTTCCCTTATTAATTAAATTGCCTCCCTTCTTGTTTTCCAATGTAACATTAATAATGGACTCATTTTCGGGTGGCAGGTCAGTAATATAGTACAGAAATAGCTACTTAAATTTTATTGTGAGGAGAATATTGCATGACTAATCAAATCGGAACACCAAAAGGAGCTCTTATTGCCATCGGTGATATGCTCGACCATTGTGCGAAATTACAACCAGGCCAGAATGTCCTGATACTTTCAGAAATAGAGGGATTATATGGCGGAGACAGCATGGTCGACCAGGAAGCAGTTTCATGGATTCAAACTGCTGTACAAGCGAGAGGTGCTCACGCCTCTGTTCTCTGGATAGATGAACCGGTGAAGGCACACGCCTGGCGTCTTCCACCAGTAGTAAAAGCAGCAATGTCAGCCTGTGACATCCTTATCAATCACTCGTTCAACCTGGTAACTGAAGAGATGCTGGAATTCAGAGAATACATAGCAGAAAAGAAAGTAAAAATGGTGCGTAATTTCGCTCCCACTGCATCACTTCTCTGCACCGCCTGGGCACAGACGCCATACGAGCTGGTGAGCGAAATTCGCTACCAAGCCTCCATTCCGTTTAAAGGAGGAACACCGTGGAAATTGACCGATGATAATGGCACACATCTGGAAGGTATTATCCTTGACCCGGAAACCAGACCAGGGGTTCCCGGAGGCGGACCGTATTCAGCAAAGCGTGAGGAAGCAGGCTACTACAGGCCATGGCCAGAGTGGTTGCATCCACCGGTGAGATTGGGGAATACTTCCGGTGTTTTCATCTTTAACTGCATGCTGAGCTGGTGGTCACGGTATATTGGCATATCCCCCTACTTCAGTAAATCCATCCAGCTCACAATTAAGAACAACCGCATTACCGATATTAAAGGTGGCGATGAGGCTGATGCTCTCCGCCGCTTTCTGGCTTCTATGGCTGACCGTGTGGGCGATGGTGTTTATGATTTCAATGCCCTGCATTCCGGCGTCCATCCGCAAGCATGCGTTGCACCACACCAGTGCCCAAACATCCTGTTCCGCCGTATTATAGAGCACTCGCATAGCAGCAATATTCATGTACATATTGGGGCTCCACCACCCACCCCATCATATCCTTACTGGATGCATTGTACCGGTGATATCAGAACAGCAACATTTCGAGTTGGTAATACTCTGTTCCATGATCGCGGTCATCTCACTTTCCTGGAGCACCCTGCGGTCCTTGCTGTGGCGAAAAAGTATCCCGGCCGTCCTGGTGTTGCACCAGTGCCCAGATGCTTTTAAAAGTGACCTGCCACCCGAAGATCAATCCAGTATTAATGGTTTTAGGCTGGAGAACAAGAAAGGGGGCTATTTCATTGACTAGAAGAGTGTTCAAACCAGGGCAAATCATTAACAAACTCCGGGAGGTTGAAGTCCTGATAAGCCAGGGTAGCATAATTGGTGAAGATAGCAGAAAGATCGGAGTCACCGAACAAATCTATTATCGTTAGCGCAAAGAGTACGTGGCACGGGGATAGAGCAAGTCAGGCGGTTGAAAGAACCAGAGTAAGAAAACATCAGGCTAAAGAGGCTAGTGGTTGATATTTCTATGTACAATGCCATTTTAAAGACAGCAGCCTGGGGAAACCCCTAAGCCTGTCAAAAAAACGCGAGTTAGTAATGCATATGTGCATAAAATTATCTGTCTCGTAACGACGGGCATGCAGGGTACTAAACTAGGCAAGGGTAACACAACGACATATGCCACATATCTCCGCTGGTGAGGAACAGTTTAGAACTCGCATTGTTGAGATGGCCGCTCGTTATAGTCGGTATGGATACCAAAGGATAACAGCAACGCTTAAGGATGAAAACTGGCAGGTGAATCATAAACGCGTGGAACGGATCTGGGGACAAGAACGGCCCAAGGTGCCGAAGAGACAACCAAAGCGTGTACGATTGTGGCTGAATGACGGTTAATGTATTAGGCGCAGACCAGAACGCAAAGACCATGTATGGAGCTATGACTACATGATTGACAGAACATCTGATGGTAAGACATTTCGAATATTGGCCGTACTTGACGAATATACCAAAGAGTGTCTGACGACACTGGTAGATCGTTGTATCAGTTCTCAGGATATCATTGACAAGTGATTCCAGTTCTTCGTTTTCAAGAGGATGCCAGAGCATATTCGCTCTGATGATGGACCTAAATTCACTGCCAGAGCAATATGCAGCTAGCTAAATCAGTTGATAGTGAAGACATTATTCACCGAGAGGGGAAGCCCATGTGAAAGTGGTTACATAGAATCATTCAATGGCAAATTGAGGGTTTATCTTCTTGATCGGGAGATTTTCACCACGTTTACCGAGGCGAAGATATTAATAGGGAAATAGAAGAAAGACTACAATCAAATGCGACCACATAGTGCATCTTACTACAGACCGCTAGCACTAAGTACTTGTCGGACTAACTTGAAAAGTTGTATTACTATTGGTAGTAGGGAACTTTGGCAAAGTGTTTTTTGAGCAATTACAAATGTTAATCGGTACCATATTGATTGTGACAGGAAAAAACCATAATAACAGGCAGCCACAAAGGAGAATAATAATATGGGCTTCTTCATTGTTCGTAGATTGATTCAAGCTATATTCATCATTCTCCTGGTTACCCTGATTGTTTTTTTCGTTATGCGTTTCCTACCTGCAGACCCTGTGCTGGTATATGTTAGTCAAGACACGCTAACCGCAGCCAGTGCTGAGCAAATTGCTGCTATCAGACACGAGTTTGGTCTGGATCGACCTCTAGTTGTGCAGTACTTTAGCTGGCTAGGTGATATTCTCCAGGGTAATCTTGGCCGTTCCATAATGTTACGCTCAACAGTAGCTCAGGAGATAGCAAGTGCTTTACCCAAAACGTTGTATATGGGATCTATAGCTTTTATCTTGAGCATCATCTTCGGTATACCGTTAGGTATAATTGCTGCGGTCAGACGAGGTAAGTGGGCAGATACCCTGTCAACTTTGCTGGCTAATCTGGGAGTGACTGCACCGATTTTCTGGGTGGGTATTATATTGGTGTTAATATTTGGGCTTTATCTGCGCTGGTTCCCAATACAGGGCTTTGTCTGGCCAAAGATAATCTGGTAGAAAGTATCCGTTCGATTGTATTACCGGTCGTCTGTCTGACTGTTTACCCCATGGCAACAGTGGCTCGTCAAACGCGCTCAGCAGTGCTTGAAGTCATCCATCAGGATTACATCCGTACCGCATGGGCCAAGGGTTTGAGCGAGCAGGCAGTTATTGTAAAACATGTTGCCAGGAATAGCATTATTCCAGTTATTACACTGATAGGATTGAATATTCGCCAGATATTTGGTGGCCAGGTACTCGTTGAAAAAGTGTTTAATATCCCTGGCATGGGAAGACTGTCAGTAGATGCCCTCTTTAGCACGGATTATGCTATTGTTCAGGGAGTTATCCTGATTATTGCGGTGGTTGTAGTTTTGGCTAACCTTCTTGTGGACATCTCCTATGGTTGGATAGATCCCAGGATACGATACGATTAAAAGAGTCTATGAAATGAAGAACAGAGCACAAACAACCATTTCGCGGTGTATGGAAACGCCTCGCCGTACCAGTGAACTAAGGCGTTTCATCAGGGTATTCTTCGGGAGAGGAATGGTAATCTTCGGTTTCGTCATCATCCTCTTAGTGGTTATAACGGCTCTTTTTGCTCCATTTCTGGCACCATATGATCCCTATGAGCTAGATATGAAAGTACTGTTAGCTCAGCCTAGTTCTGCCCATTTGTTGGGCACTGACACCCTGGGACGTGATACGTTGAGTCGCATTATTTATGGTTCACGCACTTCGCTGATCGTCGGTTTTGTGGCTGTGGCGTTTGCGGCTACCATCGGGATGTCCCTAGGGTTGATTGCAGGATACTTTGGCCGTATCATCAATGTGGTTATCATGAGGTTTATAGATGCTATTATGTCTGTACCCATGATACTATGGGCTATTACCATTGCAGCCCTTCTTGGCGGTGGAATTACCAATGTGGTCATTGCACTAGGTGTAGCCCTGATACCAGCATATGCTAGGTTAATGTGCGGTCAGGTTATGACTGTAAAGCAAAATGATTACATAACTGCATCCCATGCTATTGGAGCCAGTAACCTGCGCATTATGTTAAGCCATATTCTGCCCAACTGTTTTCCACCGCTGATTGTACTGCTGACCATGCAAATCGGCTTGGCGATTCTTTCGGAAGCTAGCCTAAGTTTCCTCGGCATAGGTATAAAAGCTCCTGAAGCAGCTTGGGGTTCCATGGTGAGTGAAGGATATGTGTACTTGTTACGGAATCCTATTCTGTCTATAGTACCTGGTGTAGCTATTATGCTGTTAGTGTTTGCCTTTAATATGGTAGGCGATGGCTTGCGAGATGCCCTTGATCCGAAACTGCGTGGCGCTTTATGAACGAGGACTATGCGTGATCAATGAAGGTAGATTCGGGGATTGGAATGAATTGTAATTGTACCGAGTAATGAAGGTAATACTGGGGTAAATGAACTGCTATGACGATTTTGCTGGAAGTAAGGGATTTAAAGACACAGTTTCATACGGATGCCGGTTTGGTAAAGGCGGTAGATGGCGTTTCTTTTCATATCAATAAAGGCGAAATAGTGGGTCTCGTCGGAGAAAGCGGCTGTGGTAAATCGGTGAGCCAGTTATCTGTGATGCAACTCATACCGAGCCCGCCAGGGAAAATCGCACAAGGTGAGGTTATCTTCGAAGGACATGATTTGCTGAAGTATGCCGCCAATGGGCCTAAGATGAGGGCTGTTAGGGGTGCTAAAATCGCCATGATATTTCAGGAACCTATGACATCGCTAAATCCAGTAGCAAGCATCAATCAGCAACTGAACGAGACCATGGAGTTACATTTGGGTATGAGCCCATCTGCTGCCAGACAGAGGTCAGTGGAGTTACTTAAAATGGTGGGAATATCCGATGCCGAAACTCGCATTGACGATTATCCTCATCAGTTTAGTGGGGGAATGCGGCAAAGAGTAATGATTGCAATGGGAGTATCCTGCAATCCAAAGTTATTAATAGCCGATGAGCCAACTACGGCACTCGATGTTACTACTCAAGCGGTTTTGTTAGAGCTCATGAAAGATATGGTAGAGCGCTTCAATGCTGCTCTGGTTATTGTAACCCATAATCTTGGCGTAGTAGCACGCTATGCCAAACGGATATATGTGATGTATGCCGGGAGAGTGGTTGAGTCTGGAACAACTCAAGAGATTTTCGCTCACCCCTGTCATCCCTATACCATTGGGCTTATTAAATGCATTCCACGACTTGATGAAGCTCGGTGCAGAAAACTGGTGCCAATTGAGGGTTTACCGCCTAATCTGGTAGGAATGCCGCCTACCTGCGCTTTTTTACCACGTTGCCCCTATCGCGTCGACCAGTGTTACAATGAGCCATGGCCACCATTAACTGTGGTCCACGAACAACATGAGGTCTCCTGCTTTGTCGATATGCAGGGGAAAGCCAATGAGCTCTTGAGGTCTCCTGCTTTATCCATATCCAGTGTAAAGGCATTGAGCTCAAATGAAAATGACGTAGTTTTGGAAGCAAAAAATCTGAAGATGTATTTCCCTGTGACCAGAGGTTTGATGAGGAAAAAAGTGGCTTATATAAAGGCAGTAGACGATGTCAGTTTCAAGATACGCAAGGGCGAAACTATGGGATTGGTCGGAGAGAGCGGTTGTGGCAAAACGACCACTGGTCGTTGTGTTTTAAGGCTTTATGAACCTACTTCAGGAACAATACTCTTCCAAGGTCGTGATATCTTGAGGTTGCCTCAGGAAGAAATCAGAAAGATGCGTATTAAAATGTCTCTCATTTTTCAAGATCCTTATGGTTCTCTGGACCCCCGTCAGAGCGCAGGAAGCATTGTGGGCGAACCATTGATTGTTCATCGTATGGTAAAAAGCAAAGGTGAGTACCGTGATAGAGTAGAAGAACTGTTCCGCATTGTCGGTCTGGATCCATGCTTAACCGAAAGGGTACCCCATGAATTCAGCGGAGGGCAGAGGCAGCGTATCGGTATTGCACGTGCCCTGGCTTGTGAGCCAGATCTAATTATCTGTGACGAACCTATTTCAGCATTGGATGTGTCTATTCAAGCACAAATAATCAACCTCCTACAGCAATTAAAGGAAGGCTTAAAGTCACTATCGTACCTTTTCATAGCCCACGATCTTTCAGTAGTAAGACACATAAGCGACCGTGTGGCAGTAATGTACCTGGGACATATTGTAGAGGTAACGAATGCAGATGAACTATATCAAAATCCCTTGCATCCATATACGAAAGCGTTATTATCTGCTGTGCCTATTGCAGATCCCTTTGTAGAGGAAAAACGTAAACGTATCCTGTTAAAAGGAGAGGTAACCAGCCTTTTAAACCCACCCGCTGGATGTAGCTTTCACCAGCGTTGTTCTATGGCTATTCCGGAGTGTAGTATAACTGTTCCACCATTAAGAGATATTGGAAACAATCATGAAGTTGCATGCATTCGCGTGTAGTTTGTGTCATTAAATTCAAGCTATGGGTAACGATTGCTAGTATATGACTTATCAAATCGCAACGAAAGTAGGGACTATTATTGCCGTCGGCGATATGCTCGATCATTGCGTTAAGATGCAATCAAGCCAGGAATTTTTGCTTCCAATGGAAATTGAAGGTCTATATGGTGGAGATAGCATGGTCGATCAGGAGGTACTCTCATGGATTTAGACCGCTGTACAAGCAAAGAGCGCTCATGCCGCGGTTCTCAGGATAGATGAGGCGGCAAAGGTACATGTCTGGAGGCTACCACCAATCGCTAAAGCAGCAATATTAGACTGTGATATTCTTATCAATCATGCCTTTAACCTGGTTACTAAAGAAATGTTGGGGTTTAGAAAAACCTCACAGCCTGCTGGAGTGTTATTAATGTGATAACTTAACTAGAAGGAGATAATATTAATGTTGCAAAAAAATACTGTAATTGAGAAGTCCTGCTTGCGGGGGATTGGATTTATTGCATCTGGTAGTGGCGACGCAAATACTTCATTCATAGATGTTAAAAATGGCAGGATAGTCAGAATCAGGCCACTCCATTTTGATTGGAAATACGACAAGAGTCAGTTCAATCCCTGGAAGATGGAGGCACGAGGACAGAGCTTTGAACCGACGATGAAATCACTGATACCCCCCTATAGCCTGTCCTATAAGAAGAGAGTTTACTCTCCTAACCGTATCCTTTACCCCTTAAAAAGAGTTAATTGGAATCCCAAAGGGGAAAGAAATCCTCAAAACAGAGGAACAAGCAAATATGTTCGCATTTCCTGGGATGAGGCATTAGATATAGTTACCAGCGAAATCCTCAGGGTTAAGAAGAAGTATGGGCCAACTGCTATTCTTTCCCAGTCAGATGGTCACGGAGAGACCAAGGTGGTCCATGGGCCGCACGGCTGTTTTAATAAATTACTGGGACTACTGGGCGGTTATACCTTACAAACCAGGAATGCAGACAGCTGGGAGGGCTGGTACTGGGGTGCTAAGCATGTCTGGGGCTGCGAGCCGGTGGGGCAGATGGAGCCGACCATTAATGCCATTCCTGATATAGCGGAAAATTCAAAGTTAATACTATTTTGGGGCTGTGATCCGGAGACTACCCCCTGGGGTTTTGATGGACAAATGTCCAGTCGTATTTGCTATTGGTGGTCCGAGTTGGGTATAAAGCAGATCTACATTTGCCCCGACCTCAACTACGGTGCAGCGGTCCATGCTGATAAATGGATTCCGATCCGCCCCTGTACGGATGCGGCTCTCCAGCTGGCCATTGCTTATCTGTGGATCACCGAAAGGACTTATGACGAGGAGTATATCAAGTCACATTCTGTGGGTTTTGAGAAATTCCAGGACTATGTCTTAGGCAAAGAAGATGGCATCCTCAAAACGCCTAAATGGGCGTATGAAATCACCAGCATTCCCTCCCGCATTATCAAAGCTCTGGCTAAAGAATGGGCAGCAAAACCAACTTCCATAGCTCACGGCAACGGTGGGCCGGGAATAAGGGGCCTTATGCCTCCGAGAACGGCAGATTGGAAATACTGCTTTTAGCCATGCAGGGGTTAGGCAAGCCGGGAGTCCATCAGGTCAAGATGCTGGAATGGGGTCGGCGTAATGAGCGCATTGCCGATCCCATGCCGGTGGGTAAGGTCACACCCAAATTATCCTCTTCGTACCGGGGTGCTTTGTTTGCTGTAGGCCCGAGACAAAAAGGAGAGGCTGCCATAGCGGAAGATCTGGCCGAGGTTCCCAAACAGATCATTCCCAAGGATTTGATTCATGACGCACTGTTGAATCCTCCGATCAGTTGGTACGGCACCACTCTCTCCCGTTCTCCGGTGGAAGACCAGTTCACCAAATATACATATCCCGCCAAGGGTTGTTCAGAGATTCACATGATCTGGACGGATTCGCCTTGCTGGATTACCTGCTGGAATGACAGCAACTCGTATATTAAAGCCTTAAGAAATCCCAAGATTGAGTTTATCCTGGCCCAGCATCCCTGGCTGGAAAATGATTGTGAGTTCGCCGATTTGATCTTGCCGGCTGATACCAAATTCGAAGAAGAAGATATCCAGTCCGATTGTATGGGCGGGCAATACCGGCTTATTTATAAGGAACAAAAGTGCATAGAACCAGTCGGGGAGTCCATGAGTGATTACAGGATAGTGTGTAAGATTGCCGAGAGACTCGGCTTGCTCAAAGAATATACTGACGGCAAGACCGTTGAGGACATTATCAAGGATGGTTATGAGAGTTCGGGCGTTAAAGATATGATCACATATGAGGAGCTGAACAAGAAACAGTACTTTGTGGTTCCAACTGATCCGAATTGGAAGCACTATCCACCTGGACTCAGAAAATTCTATGAGGATCCCGAAAATAATCCTTTATCTACGCCCAGTGGCAAGATTGAGTTTTATTCCCAAAGATTAGCCGAACATTTCCCGGATGATCAGGAAAGACCACCGGTACCGCACTGGATTGAAAAAGGGGAAACCCATGATGAAAGAATCTCCAGCGAAAGAGCCAAAAAATATCCTTTACTGGTTCTTTCCAATCATCCTCGATGGAGAGTTCATGCAAACCATGACGATATTTCCTGGACCAGGGAAGTTCCAACCTGTAAAGTGACCGGTCCCGATGGATATAAATATGAGCCACTCTGGATCAATCCAATAGATGCTAATGCTAGAGGTATTAATAATGGAGATGTGGTTAAAATCTACAATGAAAGAGGTGCTGTCCTCGCTGGTGCTTATGTGACTGAGAGAGTTGTTTCTGGTGCCGTTTCCATTGACCATGGAGCACGGCATGATCCGATTGTTCCTGGAGAGCTTGACAGAGGCGGAGCTATTAACACCATAACGCCACATAATACAACCTCTAAAAATGCTACCGGTATGGTTGTAAGCGGTTTCCTGGTTGAAGTGGAGAAGGCAAATTTAGATGTCATGAGTCAGCAATATCCCGAAGCTTTTGCAAGACCCTATGATAGAGGTTCCGGTTTGACGTTTGATAGAATACTGGCAAATAGAGATAAAAAGAAATAGCTAAAGTACTTTCTCCTGAAAAACTCACTTTTAGAATGAATCATACATTGTTAGAGAGACATCTTGGAGCGATATTTCTTTTGACCAGAATGCAAGTAAAAGCATAAAGGAGCCAATTTGCATTGAACCAGGGTGTATTACATAAAAAAGTTTCTTATTAATGGTAAAGGACAAAAGGGGCAAAATAGAATAAAGGGCAATTGGAAAGGAAAGCAGAGGCTTCTATTATCGGTAAGACTATCCCATTGATTTGATCCTTATTGGCTACTTTTAAAAGAGGAACTAGGCCAAATGAAGACCTTTAAAAATCGATGCCGAAGTAGTGGCGATCCGATTTATCGAAGTCCTATAAATAAAGGTATCTTTCCAGATTCTTTCGGGAGTAATTTTTTACAAAGCAACAAGTTTAATCTACCGCGATTATAGGAAGGAATTAAAGATGTCAATTGAGCAAATCGATGAGGAGTTATGTAAAGGTTGTGGGATTTGTATCAATAGTTGTCCAATGGATGTTATAAGGATGGATAAAAAAACAAGAAGGCAATCATCCAATGTCCCGAGGACTGTATGCTTTGCGAATCCTGGGCACTTGAATGTCCAATGAATGCAATGCGTGTCTTTCCAGCAAAAACCTCACCGCTTATAGTAAGCTGGGGATTAAGATTAGTCGAAGCAATGTCTGCCATAACCACAGTCGAATGTTCCAGATAATTCAGTAAAGCTTGTTTGCAAATCTAGCAAGGAGGATGAAAATATGAAACAGAAGACCCCTAAAAAATTATTTATATGCATCTTAAAAAACAGACGGGGCGATACCTATTACGAGGGCATTGCCAAAGGCATCTGGGAGAGCGGGGAGCATGAACGCTACATGACTGACCTTTGGCAAAGAGGTATATTCTGGGCAGGTGGACCTACGGATTCTACAACTTCTATAGAGATTTATTCGGTCGACTCCGTCGAGGAGGCTAAAAAGGCCCAGCGGAACGCACCCCTATATGTTAAGGGTGTTTTATATGAAGACAAATATTTGGAATGGCACCCGATGCACTGGCCACCACCTCCAGGCCCAGATATTAACCCTTCCAGTGGTAAAAGGTTAGATCAATAATATCCATTTTGCGGCAAACCCGAATATTTCAATGGTTTGATTATATTGAAGTTTTTACCTTAACTAAAATGTTTTTTAAATATTAGGAATATTATAAGTACTTCCTCAGAAATTCCGAAAGAGTGACCTTGTATCTTAAACGAGGTGGTAAAATATCGACCGGAGCCAGGGCGTGGCAGGCCGATTGACCTCAGGTTTTCCCAGACCGTGGGTTAGCGTGGTCGCCACGCCTCTATCTCCAATAAAGCCCGAACAGTTGTCAGGGTTAACCAAACCCGCATAATGCAAGGACGGGCTAAAAAGGAGAGCAATCAAGTGACAAAGGAAGCAGTTTATGTTGGAGTGGATGTTGCTAAGGATACTCTAGACATAGCAGTCAGCAATTCCGCGGAGACACAGCAGTTTGCCCATGACCATGAAGGTATCACACAGGCTACCCATCACATCGCCAGTCTACAGCCAGCAGGCATCATTCTTGAAGCAACCGGACGTCTAGAAATGCCTTTAGGCAGAGCTTCAGTCCAAATGCCTGCCAGTGATCATCATAAATCCCCGTCAGGCACGCGACTTCGCCCGTGCGACTGGTGCTCTAGCCAAGACTGATGCTATTGATGCCAGATTACTTGCTCTCTTCGGTTTGCGCATAAAGCCAGAGGTAAGACCACTGCCTGATAAGCAAGCCCGTGAAATGGCAAGCCTGCTCACGCGTCGCAGTCAACTCATGGAGATGCTCGTCGCAGAATGTAATCGGCTCTCTCGGGCTGATAAGGATATCCAAGCTAGCATCAAAGAGCATATTGAATGGCTGAAGGAAGTGACCTGACCACCAAAAACTGATCCAGTTATAATGTTAGTCTGAAGATCAAGAAAAAGGGGGAGTCAATGGTCAGGAAAGGCTTCACAGCCGAGCAGATTATCAAGAAGCTCAGGGAGGTGGAACTTCTCGTAAGCCAGGGTTCCACTATTGGTGCAGCCAGCAAAAAGATAGGCGTCACAGAGCAGACTTACTATCGCTGGCGCAAGGAATATGGTGGGATGAGAATCGAGCAGGCAAAGCGTCTCAAGGAACTGGAGAAGGAGAACACCCGGCTGAAAAAGCTGGTGGCCGATCTTTCCCTGGACAATGCAATCTTGAAGGAGGTAACCCGGGGAAACTTCTGAGCTTGTCGAGGAAGCGTAAAGCAGTCGTGTCTGTGTGTCAGGCACTGGTTGTCTCGAAACGACGGGCATGTCAAGTCCTCGAACAGGTCAGAACAACGCAACGGCTCAACCCATACACATCGGATGAGGAGAGGCAATTATATGAAGCGACATAATATATTGCGTATATTTTGTTAATACTATATAATGGGAGCAAAGCTGTAGGAGGTTGCTCCCATGAAAAGGATAACCATTCCGGATGCCGAAATCTTTATTGCGGCGATTCAAGATGAATTATCACGAACCAGGGAAGGACGATACTTTCATCGGCTTGCCGTTGTCTTGTATGTGTTGCGTGGAGCTAGTGCCTATGAGGCATCACGTGCTTTCGGATTCTCCTCCAGAACTATCGAATACTGGGTTAAAAGACTGGCTTCTCACGGGCTTAGCGGACTTTGGGACGGAAAGCATCCTGGCCGACCTGGCCGTCTTTCAGCTTCGCAAAAGCAAAGAGTGCGAAAAGAATTACGGCGTTCTCCCAGAGATACGGGTTATGATCAAAACCTGTGGGACGGCGTGTTATTGTCACACCACCTGGGAAAGAACTACGCTATATCGCTCAGTGTACGGCAATGCCAAAGACTATTCCATCAGATGGGATTCAGCCTCCAGAGACCTCGCCGTCAGGCAAGCGAAGCCGATCCTCTCCGGCAGGAGGCCTTTAAAAAAACTTCTACGAGTGGATGAAAGACCCTACGATGCAGCTTTGGTGCGAGGACGAAGTCCATTTCCAGCGACACAGCAGCCTGATAAGGATGTGGGCTCCGAAAGGACAACAACCTCGCGTAGTTTCGCCTTCAGTCCGTCACAACGTGGGTTTCTTCGGGGCACTCAATCTGAAAACAGGCAGTCTCCTTACAAAAGAGGCGCCTACCTTCAATTCCGAGACCTTTGGCGACTTTATCCGGTATCTCCTCGAATCTACACAAGGGAAAATATATCTTATCCTGGACAATGCCAAATGGCACAGGGCGAAAGGTTTGAAAGACTTGTTCGCGTCCAATCAAGACCGACTGATACGAATCTTCCTGCCGTCATATTCACCCGAACTCAATCCGGTGGAACGGGTCTGGCGAATCACTCGACGACAGGTAACTCACAACCGTTATTTCACATCCGTCGAAAAATTGAGAATCGCTTTAGTATCTCAATTTACGAGATGGGAGCAGCCTAATGGCACTCTTAAAGTATTATGCGCAAATATTTAAGACGTTACATATAACATCGCAAATTGTTGAGCTGGCAACGAAATATGGCAGGTATGGATACCGGCGGATTACGGCGTTACTCAGGCAGGAGAACTGGAAGGTGAACCATAAGAGAGTTGAGCGGATCTGGAGGAAAGAAGGATTGAAGGTACCGCAGCGGCAACCAAAGAGAGGGCGCTTGTGGTTGAATAATGGCTCCTGTGTCAGGCTCAGACCGGAGCACAAAGACCATGTATGGAGCTACGACTTCATGGTAGACAGGACAACAGATGGTAGATCATTTCGTATACTCACCATACTGGATGAGTATACCCGAGAATGTCTGGCAGTTAAGGTTGAACGACGCATTACTTCACAGGAGGTCATCGACAAGCTCTTTGACCTGTTCATCTTCAGGGCGGTTCCTGACCATATCAGATCAGACAATGGCCCTGAGTTTACAGCCAAAGCAATACACAGCTGGTTGAGTAAGCAGGGAGTTAAGGCACTGTTCATGGAACCGGGAAGCCCCTGGGAGAACGGGTACATAGAATCGTTCAATGGGAAACTGAGGGATGAGCTGCTGAATCGCGAAGTATTCACAACGCTTATGGAGGCACAAGTGCTGATCGAGAAGTGGAGGCAAGAATACAACACAGTACGACCGCACAGCGCACTCAGGTATCGTCCCCCAGTTCCAGAAGCTGTACTTGTGACCCTCCCCCAAAAACTAGGCAAGACGAAATGCTAGTTTTGTGGGATGATTAAAATAGGTGAAGGAGGATCATCCCATGAAAAAATCCAAATATTCAGCGGAACAAGTAACCTTTGCCCTAAGGCAAGCTGAATCGGGTACGCCAGTGCCCGAAATTTGCCGCAAGATGGGTATCAGTGAGCAGACCTTCTACCGGTGGAAGAAGAAATATATTGGCATGGGTGTGGCCGAAGTAAGGAAGCTCAGAGTGCTGGAGGAGGAGAACAAGAAACTGAAACAGTTGGTAGCAGACCTGAGCCTGGACAAGCAAATGCTTCAGGATGTGCTGCGAAAAAAGTCCTGAAGCCTGCTCAACTGCGAGAACAAGTTGATGTCTTGCAGATTTGCTACGGAGTAAGTAAACGGAGAGCATGTAGAGTGATAGAGTTCCAGAGGTTTTCATACGATTACCGGAGCGTGGCAAATGAGCAGGCTGCACTGAAGATAAGAATTCGTGATTTAGCACAGGCAAGGGTACACTACGGTTACCAACGGATCCATGTGCAGCTGAGAAGAGAGGGATGGAAAGTGAATCATAAGCGGGTGTACAGAATTTACAAGCAGGAAGGTCTTGTTATGCGTTCCAAAAGGCCGAGAAGGCATGCCTCTGCCTGTCGGCGAATGGAAATCCCTACAGCTCATAGACCCAATGAGAGCTGGTCTATGGATTTCATGAGCGATGAACTATGTAATGGACAGAGGATCAGGCTGTTAACGTTAGTCGATAACTTTACCCGTGAGTTTGGCGATAGAAGTAGACAGCAGCATGGGTGGTCAACGCGTGGTTGAGGTATTGATGAAAGTAGCCAGGGAGAGGTGTCTACCCGGAACCATTAGAGTAGACAATGAACCGGAGTTTACATTAAAGCGGCTAGATCAATGGGCATACTTTAACGGTGTGGAATTGGACTTCATTCATCCAGGAAAACCAACAGAAAATGCCTTCATCGAGTCATTCAACGGGCGCTTTCGACAGGAATGTCTCAACGAAAACTGGTTTTTATCTTTGGAAGATGTCCGTGAAAAGGTCGAAGAATGGCGTTTGTACTATAATAGGCAACGGCCGCATAGTGCTCTTGGTAACCTGTCCCCAAATGAATTTGCCATGGCAGGAGCAATAAGTTGAAAAACCACAAAACTAGCATAATGATTGGCACAGAAAAGGGGGTAGGTCCAACTTGTAGCAACTCTAACTTAAAAGGTGGTACACTTATTGGGGGCAGGCCAAGCCTCCATCTGTTTACACAGAACTAACTTATATTATGGATTATAAGTTTAGACAGTTATAGATTTAGATTTATTTGCAGATAACAATATACTACTTGACAATATTTCACGATTAATATAAAATACTCACGAATTAATTAAAGAGTAAACTGATCTACTATACAATAGCCTAAGTAATTATTATCTTTTTAATTAATTGTATAAAGTCACAATCATATTTGATACCAGGCTAATAAATTCCAGAGCTAGTCTTTATCTTTAGGCTATATATAATATAAGTATATCAATCAAGCATTTAGATATTAAAATTAATTAATAGCAGAAGGAGTAGTTGCATGTCTGATAAAAAACAGATTCCATGCTTAGAGGGATGGATTACTATGCCACCTGAGAGCCCTCGAATTATTGGTAGCCGATGTAAGTCTTGCGGGCATTACTTCTTCCCGAAAGGAAAATTTTGCCGGAATCCCTATTGCGAGAATACTGAATCCACAGAAGATGTAAAGCTTAGCAATAAGGGCACATTGTTTAGCTATACTATTAATTATTACCGACCTCCTCAGCCATACCATTCACCTGATCCGTTTATACCTTTCGGCCTCGCTGTTGTTGAGTTACCAGAGGGCATAAGAATTCAAGGCCAGATACCTAAAGGTATCGACTTCTCGAAGCTAAAGATCGGAATCGAAATGGAGGTGGTAAGAGACACACTTTATGTGGACAAGGATGGAACTGAGGTATTAACCTGGATGTTCAAGCCCATCGTCTGAAGTATGGAGCCACTAAATAAACGTAAATAGAATCAGTTTATTCTAGAAAAACAAAAATGGAGAAATAAGATGAGTGAAGTAGCCATTATAGGTAAAGCAATACATCCTTGGGGAAAATTCCCAGAAAAAAGTGTCCACGAGATGAACCTAGAGGTGGCCCGAATGGCACTTAAAGACGCAGGTATAAAGTGGAAGGATGTGCAGGCATTATTTTGCGGGCAAGACCCTTGGGGTGGTATCCAGGGGATGCTAGCAGGTTGTGCGTTAGCAAGCAATCTGGGCCTAACGGGAATACCTGTTCACAATAATTATAACGCTTGTGCTACTGGGGGCTATGCCCTAAAGATGGCTCATAAATATATAACTTCCGGAGATATCGATATGGCCATTGTAGTCGGGGGTAGCATTTCACCAAAAGGGGCTTTTGGTACCACGCAATATAATGAATTCGATGAAGCGGACCTAACTACCCAGTTTTACAGAATCCTTGGCGGCACTACCTATACTCAGTTTGCTCTTGAAGCCACAAGACGAATGCATTATTACGGTTTAACAGAAGAGGATCTCGCTTTGCAAAAAGTCAAAGCCAGTAAATTCGGATCGCTCAATCCAAATGCGCGCTATCAGAAGGTATTTACTGCGCAAGAGGTTTTAGCTTCTCCGATGGTGGCTTGTCCGATACACCTTCTGCAGATATGTGCTACTAGTGACGGTGCTGCGGCCCTAGTGGTATGCAGCAAGAAAAAAGCCAAACAATATACTACGAAGCCAGTTATGTTATCGGGTATCGGGGTAGCTAATCCCGTTTATCCATCACCTGGCTTAGGTTATTTCAGTATAGATTTTACTAATGATGTGGCACCTCCTCGGGAGAACGACGCCGGTAAAATAGTAACCAAAGAGGCTTATGAAGAAGCCGGAGTAAGCCCGAAAGATTTAGATCTTGCCAGTGTATACGATCTTACCGGTGCATTAGAAATACAATGGTATGAAGATATTGGAATTTGCAAAGAAGGTGAAGGTGAGGAGTTACTAAGGTCAGGAGCCACTTCTTTGGGTGGGCGTATTCCAGTTTGCACTGATGGCGGCTGTACCTCTTCAGGAGAGTGTATACCGGCTCAAGCTCTATCACAGGTATATGAAATAGTAACACAATTGAGAGGTGAATCTGGAGCGCGGCAAGTAGAAGATGCCAAGGTTGGTTTCGCAGTGAACTCTGGGAAGCTAGGAAATGCCTCAGCTATGGTTTTCAAGAGATAGAGGGGATTTCGATAATAACTTAAAATGCTATTTTGATTGCTATCCGAATTATTATATAGAGGAGATAATAAATGGATTTTCAGCTTAAGCCAGAGGAAAAGGCATATCAGCAAGAATTGCGTGACTTCCTTGATAATGAAGTAAATGAAAATGTTATTAACGAAACGGAATCCATGCTTGGTCCAGGGCCTTACTCAAAAGAGTTGATTAGAAAATTGGGAGAAAGGAAGCTACTTACTCCCTCATGGCCAGCAGAATACGGAGGACGTGATTTGAATTTCGTCTGTGATACCATTTTTCTAGACGAGATAATTTATCATCGTGGCCCTTTCCCTATAGATGGTATTGAGTTAGGCAGGGTTCTAATTAGTGTTGGTAGCAGTTACTTAAAAAAGAAATTCCTGCCAGGGATAGCCAGTGGCGAAATTGATATTGCTCTTGGTTACACTGAGCCTGATTCTGGATCTGACTTGGCATCATTAAAATTTAGTGCTGTGGAAAATGGAGATGAGTTTATCCTAAATGGTCAAAAGATATACAACACCGAAGTTCACACTTGTGACTACCATTGGGTATTGGTAAGGACTGACCCTAACGCCAAACCTAAACAAAATGGTCTATCAATATTCATCGTAGACCTGAAAAGCCCAGGGATTACCATAAGACCTTTATTTACTACAGCTGGGCTTAGAACGAATGAGGTTTTTTATGACAATGTACGAGTCGATAAGAAGAATCTAGTTGGAGAGAAGAACCAGGGATGGAAAGCATCTCAGGGTGCTCTTCGTGGGGGTGGGCCAGGGCATCCGGCAGGATTCAGACATCGTTTTGAACATTTGATGAATTACCTCCTCCATGAAAGAAGCGATATCCTAGCAGAAAACCCCTGGATTCTTGATGAAATGGCAAAATATTATATCTCAATTCATATAGGCGATTTACTTGGTTATCGACTAGCAGTTAGGAGCGATGAAGGTGTTGTCTCGCCTCATGAATTAACTATAGGATCTCTATGGTCTAATTCAGCGCGAAAAGCTTTTTTCCAAACAGCCATGCAGATTTTAGGACAGTATGGTCAAATTATGTGTGGATCAAAGTGGGCACAAATCGATGGTACAATGCTACGAGAGTATTTGGATGGCCCCCGCTGGACGATTATACACGGGACACAAGAGATCCAGAGGCTTCTTGTTGCCAGAGGTTTGGGGTTGCCAAAGCAATAAAGCGAGGAAAGGATTTCGATAATGGACACAAGACTCTCTGAAGAACAGAAAATACTTAAAACTATGGCCAGGGATTTTTTGAAAGAGAAATGCTCTAAAAAATTAGTTAAGGAAATGGAACTTGATGAGAGAGGTTACTCGCCGGAGCTGTGGCAGGAAACAGCTAAATTGGGCTGGTTGGGATTGATATACCCAGAGAAATATGGTGGTAGCAATATGAGCTTTCTTGACTTATCTTTAATAATGGAAGAAATGGGGCGAGTCTGTTTTCCCGGGCCTTTTATCCCTACTGTAGTTCTTGCTGGCTTGCCCATACTTAAAATTGGTAATGAGAAGCAAAAGCAAAAATATCTACCTGAAATAACCAGTGGTAAAGCCATCTTTACTATGGCCTTTCTCGACCCTGAAGGTGACAAATATGTTGCTAAATCAATAAAAACCAGAGCCACAAAAGATGATAATAGCTATGTTATTAATGGCACCAAGATGTTTGTTCCTTATGCTCATATTGCCGATTATATTTTATGTCTTACGAGGACAAAGGATTCACCAGAGAATGAGGAAGGAATTACCATTTTTATTGTTGATGCTAGAAACTCTGGCTTAACCACCGAAGTATTACAGACCGTTGCAGGAGACAAACAGTGTAAAGTAATGTTCAAAGATGTAAAAGTACCCAAAGAAAACATCCTCGGTGAGTTACACAAAGGGTGGTTTGAAATACAAAATACTATTGAACGGGCATCAATATTCAAATGTTGTGAGATGTTAGGCTATATGAAGGCAGTCTTTGAAATGACATTGGAATATGTAAAAACAAGAGTTCAATTTGGTGTGCATATTGGCAGTTTTCAGGCAGTACAATGGCATTGTGTTGACATGGCAATCGATTTGGAAAGCTCCCAGGTAATCACTGATGAAGCAATCTGGAGAATGAGTAAGGGACTTAGCTGCAGCAAAGAAATTGCTATGGCTAAAGCCTTCGTAAGCGATGCCTGTCAACGAATCGTTCACTTGGGCACACAAGCACATGGTGGTGTAGCTCTTATTAGCGATCATGACTTGCCTCTATACTTTAGGCGAGCGAAATCAGCAGAACTCTTTTTTGGAGATAGCAGGTTCCATAGAAAAACTGTATCCCGAAGTATAGGATTCGAAGTATCATAAACACTGGAATATTTTCGTATTAAATTTGTTCGGTTATCAAACAATACTGTAAGGAAAGGTAGAGGATAATAATGAAAGATCTAAAATGGGAAAGGGAAGCCGACGTTATCGTAATAGGAGCAGGTACAGCCGGTTTGCCGGCGGCTATCGCAGCACACGACAAAGGAAATGCTGTACTAATATTGGAGGTCTGGGAGAGCGGATCTGCCAGCAGTTTGCCCTTTATTGCAGGTGGTACACCTTTTACTTGTACTGACTTGCAGAAACAAGCAGGTGTAGAAGACTCACCTGAAATCCTGACTGATGAAGCTGTTCGGATCAGTGGCGGTAGGCGTGAACTGTGGAAAACTATAGCTGATCATAACCTAGAAACCTATGAATGGCTTAAATCGATTGGCGCCAAACCAGATCAATTGTTTCTTGGTCCTGGACACAAAATAGCTCGAGTTATCAAGTTCAAAGGAGGGGGCCCTGGCCTTCTTAAACTCCTCAAGGGTGTTGTTGAAAAAAAAGGAATTATAACTCTTAATTCCTATCGTGCCGAAAAACTGATACGTAATGATGATGGCAGAGTAATAGGCGTTACTGCTGTTAATGCAGGTAAGAAATTTAACTTTAAAGCCATGAAAGCTGTCATAATTACTACTGGTGGCTTTGTACAGAACCCAGAGCTTATTAAAGAATATGGGCCAGAATGGACGGAATTAGTGCCAATAGCTCCTCCATCTCACAGGGGAGATGGTTTAAAAATGGCGATGGCTATTGGTGCAGCTACAGAAGGTATCGGCCTTGCAGTATGTCCTTCCATGTCAATGTGTATCGAAACCAAGCATGGAGTGACTATGAACGGTTGGGGTGCAATTCTAATAGATAAGAACGGTAATAGGTGGTGTGATGAAATGGCGGATAAAGAGGGGTGTTATACCGCTTTTTACAAGAAACTTTTACTGATGGATAAAAGTGGTGAACATTTTTTTATATATGATGATAAGGCTCGACAGCAAACACCGCCTGAAGTCTACAATAAGTATAAGGAGCATTCGGCAAATACAATTGAGGATCTAGCAAAACTATTGGGTATTGATCCTATAGCCTTGAACCAAACTATAGACGATTACAACTCCGATATAAAAACTTGTGGCTATGATAAGAAATTTGGCAGAACGAAATGGGGACTTGTTGATCTAAAAAAACCGTTAGAAACGATAAACACGCCACCATTTTATGCTATTAAATGTAAAATGAGTCTTACGTCTATGAAAGGTGGCTTAAAAATCAATACAAAGGCCCAGGTAATCGATGTGTTCGGGAATGTTATACCGGGGCTTTATGCGGCCGGTGAAGTAATTGGTGGTCTACAGCTGATACCATCTCATTACTATACCGGACATATGACCATGAATGCCTTTGTTTTCGGCAGATTAACCGGGATCTATGCTGCTGAGGAAAGGGAACATTAGAATTTTGTATAAAGCTTATGAGATTAAATAGTTTTTAGGTAGGAGGAATAAAATGGTAGAGTTTGCACCTAAAATGCCTGGTGGGCAGGCATCGGCTGATTGGAACGAAGGTATAAACTTAGTTCGTATGAGGGAGGAAAGACTAGCTAAAGCCAAAGTCTCCCTTAAGAAGAATGACATAGCGGCATGTTTGTTGATGCGACCCGAGAATATACGTTATGTCACTAGCACCAAGCCTTTAGATTACATAGACCAGCTACGATATTCATTAGCTTTTGCTGAATATGATCCCATACTCTATGAGATGCCACCGGGTATTATTTTTGGAAAATGCCCTTGGATTAAGTCGGAGAACCTCAAGATGGCCACTCAATGGGCTAACGGTGCTGGTGGTCGAGAATTAACTTGGGAAATGGCGAAAAAATTTGCTCAGGGTATCAGACAAGGTTTAGAAGAAAAGGGATTGGAAAAAGAAAAACTAGGTGTTGATAAGCTGGATTTACCAGCTTACCAGGCGCTACAGGAGATTGGTATGGAAATGGTGGATGTTATGCCAGCAATGCTGGAAGCACGAGCCATTAAGACAGAAGATGAGATTAATTGTCTAAAGATGGCTGCAGCTATAGCTGAGGCAGGCTGGTATGCAATATACGAAGCCCTTAAACCAGGGGTTCGCGATTGCGATATGGTTGCTGTTGCGAATGATGCGCTTTTTAGAAAAGGTGCTGAAAGTATCTGGTCTGTCGCAGTGAACTCGGGCCCTCCCGGACCGAATACAGATAAGATAGTACAGGTCGGCGATATATTCGTCGGTGATTTTATACGTGTTACGTACATGGGATACAACACATGTTATTATCGTAATATTATCGTTGGAAGACAACCAACAGATAAAGAGAAGGATCAGCACAAGAGAAGCTATGAACGAATATATAAAGTCTTAGATGCTATTAAACCTGGAGTTTCTACAGCAGAGGTTGCTAAATGTTGGAAAACTGCTAGTGATTACGGCTTCCCTTCCGAGGAACATGCATGGTGCGAAGACTTAGCTCATGGTATCGGTTTGTGGCTTTATGAATATCCCACAATAAATCGAGCTTGGTCACTTAACCACCCGATGATTCTCCAAAAAGGTATGACTATGGCTGTAGAAGCCATGGAGTTTGATCCAGAGATTGGAAGGACTAAATTAGAAGAGATGATTGTTGTTACTGATAAAGGTGTTGAGCTGATGACCAAGATGCCTGTAAAAGATATTATGGTGGCTAAGCCCATAGTTACTGCATAGCAGCTTATATATTCACCAGCCGGTAATTATAAAAGTTCATATAATGCAAAGTAATCCTAATGCATCCAGAAAATTCATCAGGGACGATATGTAAATGAAATGGCAAGATAAATACAAGGATAAAATAATAACAGCTAAGAAGGCTGCAGAACTTGTTACCTCATCTTCTCAAGTTTTGTTTTCTATGATGGACCAACCAGCGGATATCATCGAGGAAATAGCTAAGAGATATGGTGAACTGGAAAGTGTAACTCTGACTTCTCACTGGGTTGAAGACTACCCTTTTCTCCACCCCAAACAGTATCCTGAAATGGCAAAAGCCTTTTTTATTAAAGATCCTATGACATTAAAATTTACTCGTGAAGGTGTTAGGGAGAAGACAATAGATTGGCAGCCAACTGTATTCGGACTCAGTAACGGGGAGAGGCAGAGAAACCCAGAAAGGGGACGACTATATCACTATAAGGATTTCTTTTTTTTCAAAGTTGCCGCACCAGATGAAAACGATCAATGCAGCTTTGGGCCGCATCCGTGGTATACGCCAAGTGCATGTCGTACTGCCAAAGTCAAGGTAGCCGAAGTTGACCCAAGAATTCCCCGCGTATATGGTGAATTTATCAATCTTAATGACATCGATTTTATTGTAGAGATGCCCGAACAGAACAAGACTAGAAAAATAGAAAAGTTTGGCAAAACTCCGTCTCACGAGGAATATGAGCTATCTCAAGTTATTGGAGCAAACGCTATGTCTTTGGTTAAAGATGGTGATACTCTGCAAATCGGCGTAGGCACTGCCGCAGAAGCTATAACGAATTTCCTAGAGTATAGAAATGACATTGGCATTGATACTGAAGTAATCTATGCCCAGATTGTAAACTTGGTTAAGAAAGGCATAATCACAGGCAACAAGAAAAACATTGATAAAGGAAAGGTAACCTGCGCCAACTTACAGCTTTATGGTACTGATACAGCCAGTCTAGAAGCACTGGAATATGTCAGAGAAAACCCGGTATTCCAATTTCGGGATATCTCCACTCAATGCCACATACCTCGTATAGCTACACAGGATAATATGGTAGCAATTAATAACATCTTGGGCATAGATCTTCTGGGGCAAGCTATTATTACCCATCTTGGCCCAGTGCCAATAAGTGGCCCTGGAGGGCAACTTGACTTCTGCATTGGTGCTCATTACTCCAAGGGAGGACGCTCTATATCGATGCTCCAGTCTACAGCTCTGGATGGGAAAGTATCACGCATTGTGCCCTTATTTGATGCTGGGACAGTAATTACAATTCCCATGTTTTATCTGGATTACTTAGTAACCGAGTACGGTATTGTCAATCTGGACTGCAAGAGCCGCCGAGAACGTGCTGAGGCAATAATATCAGTGGCTCACCCTGATTTCAGGGACGAATTAAGGCGGGCGTCAAAAGAGATGTTTTATCCCTAAACTATAAAGGAGAAACAAATGGATATAAAAGAAGAACTAATAAAGATACTAAGCTCTGAAAACGTCTCCGATAGACCTGAAACCCTAACATCTTACTCTAGGGACATGAGTCTCAGTGCGCCTGGTATGCCAAACTACGTAGCTAAGCCTGAAAATACAGGCGAGGTTCAGAAGATCATCAAGCTAGCCAATGAATTCGATATACCGGTTGTACCATGTAGTTCAGGTATCCACTTTTACGGCAACACAATTCCGAATCTCGGCGGCATAGTATTAGATTTGAGGCGGATGAATAAAATTTTGAATATCAACACAAATATAAAAATGGCAAGGGTTGAACCTGGTGTTACCTGGGGACAATTACAATCCGAATTGGCCAAGCATAATATGATGGCCCTCTGCCCATTGCTTCCTCACCCATTACAGTCGGTAGTAACCAGCCATCTAGAGAGAGAACCAAAGCTCATACCTAAATACGAATATGCTGGCAGCATGGTAACTTTAGAAGTAGTTCTCCCAGATGGCGAAATCTTTAGAACTGGCTCTGCCTGTGTGCCTGGCTTTCCTGATAAGAGCATGGCAGAAGGGGTCAATCCGGGAGGGCCAGGAGATATCTCATGGCACTGGCTTTTACAAGGTGCTCAGGGAACTATGGGTGTGGTAACGTGGGCACAGGTCAAGATTGCGCCCAGGCCTAAAATAAATAAAACGTTTATTATTCCGTTTGAACACCTTGAAGATGCTATACAGCTGGTTTATAACGTTCAGAGACGTATGCTGGGCGAAGAGTGCCTCATATTAAATAGCTCAAATATAGCTGCTATCGTAGCTCAAAAATGGCCAGAGGATTTTGAAAATCTGAAGAAAATACTTAAACCCTGGATGGTCATTTTGGTCTTAGGTGGTGGCTGGAGATTCCCTGAAGGAAGAATAGAATATGAAGAGCAAGGGCTACATGAGGCAGCAGCTGAGTTACATATCCCTGAACTGCCAACCTCACTACCTGGTGTTCCAGGGATAGAAAGAGAACTACCCGATATGCTTCGCACTGCCTGGACTGAGGACAGAACTTTCTGGAAGTTCGCATACAAGGGTGCTTCTCAAGATCTCTTTTTCCATACGACACTTGATAAGACACCCGAGTTTGTTCGATGCATCAACCAGATAACAGCTGTGCATGGCTATCATGGGACTGGTTTCTATGTGCAGCCATTAGAATATGGCCGAGCCTGTCATTTTGAATGCAACTTTAGTTACGATCCACATAAACTCGAGGAAGTTGAGATGATTCGTAACTTATTCGCTGAGGCTTCTGAATCTGTGCTCGATATGGGCGGTTTCTTTACTCGGCCATACGGTGTGATAGCGGATATGGTTTATGAGAGAGCTGCCAACTATACCGCAACATTGAAAAAGGTAAAGAGATTACTTGATCCCAATAATATCATGTCCCCAGGCAGATTATGCTTCTAACTTAAACAATACAAAATAAGTAGGTGAAAAAATGTTGAATATTGAAGAATACAAACATCAAGCATCGACATGTGTTAGGTGTAGCTTCTGCAAGTTAATAGATCTGAACTGGGTAAAAAGTGCTAGGTTTTCACGACAATGTCCCATCGATACCAGGTATAGGTTTAATCTTTATTCTGCCCATGGTTTAATTCATTCAGCGCTGGCTGAGCTTGATGGAAAGCTGGAATTTACACCGAAACTTATAGATGCACTCTGGCACTGTACCCTCTGTGGCGGCTGTGATATAAGGTGCAAACGTAATCTTGATGTTGAAGTACTATCCGTAATCGAAGGATTGCGGCAGAGGTGTGTTGAAAAAGGTGAAGGCCCTCTTCCCAAACATAAAAAACTGGCCGAAAATGTAAAAACTACTCATAACATATATGGTGCTACTCATGGAGAACGCCTCAACTGGCTACCAAAGCAGGTAAAACCTGAACAGAAGGCTGATATACTCTACTTTGTCGGCGATCCCATGTCCTACCATCGGAAAGAGCTTGCCCAGGCAACTGTAAATCTGCTCGATAAAGTCGGTGTGAAGTTCATGCTTCTCGAGGATGAGTGGAGCAGCGGGCATGAGCTGTTTGCTATTGCCCAGTTAGAGCTGGCAAAGGAGATGACAGAGCATAATATAAGGGCTATTGAGAAATCAGGTGCCAAGATTGTCATTACCAGTGATGCAGAATGTTACAAGACATTGAAGGTGGATTATCCCAGGATACTGGGTAAATCAACCGAGAATTTACCATATAAAATTCTTCATATAACTGAGTATTTTAGCCGATTAATGCAAGATAGCAAGGTAGAATTCAAGAGAAATGTCCCCTTGAAGATAACCTATCACGACCCGTGTAATCTGGGGCGACTTGCCGATCCATGGTATCAATGGGAGCCAAAGTACGAGCCGCCTAATATCGCTGTGGGTAAGACATGGCGGCGTGGGGACAAAGGGGTTTATGAACCGCCAAGGGCTATTTTAAAAGCAATTAAAGGTGTAGAGCTTGTTGAAATGGAGAGGCATCATGATAATGCCTGGTGTTGTGGCTATGGTGGTGGTGTTGGTTTAGCTTTCCCTGATTTTGCAAAGTGGACAGCCATGGAACGGATTAAGGAGGCTGGAGAAACAGGTGCTGAGGCGATAGTGAGCTGTTGTCCTCACTGCAAGGATATGCTTGGTGGAACTGCCACAGCTCAGAAGACCGGGATGAAAGTTTACGATATTACCGAAGTAATGCTTCGGGCAATCTAATATATAAAAGGGGAAGGAGACAGTAATGGCTATACCTAGAGAAGCGTATCAGACACTGCAATCTATTGTTGGGCATGAATGGGTCAGCGATGACCCTGCTATATGCGAAGCCGACCGCTATTGTGTTTTAACAGGTGGTCCCATAGCACAAATCAGACCGGCATGCAGCATCGAGCCGGCAAGCGGTGAAGAAGTTCAGGCAATTGTCAGAGTAGCTAACAGGTATAAACTACCCTTTTTTGCCACGAGTAGTTACTTTTTCCCCGATGCTTCACCTAAAAAAGAAAATACTATTCTTATTGATTTGAAGCGGATGAACTGCCTCGAGATAGATGAAAAGAACCTATACGCTGTTGTAGAACCGGGAGTTTGCTTCTCTGCGCTTCAGGCTGAATTGTTAGCGAAAGGGCTTTTCACTTTTGTCCCAGGGTGCGGAGGAAACACTTCGGTGTTAGCCAATACTATTAATATGGGCGATGCCCCTCTGGGTTGGAGGCATGGCCTCGGCTACCAGAGAATGTTAGCTGCGGAATGGGTACTGCCAGATGGAGAAATGTTGAAATTAGGTTCTCGATCTATGTTCAAGGACTTCTTCTGGGGTGAAGGTCTGGGTCCTGACCTTCGTGGTTTAATGAGAGGAGGGCGAGGGCAGAGATCAAAGCTTGGAATTGTTACAAAGTTAGGAGTAAAAATATTCCCCTTTGTATCAGAAAAACTTGAACCAGAAGGATGGTCATTTCATACAACTTTAAGACTGCCCGCAAACCGGTTCAAATGGTATAACATTCGTTTCTCAAATAAAGATGATGCCATCAGGACACTGTATGAGGTGGCTAAGTGCGAGATAGCTTTAATTGTAATGACTGCGCCCCCGCTATTTTTTGCTGTGGCCAGAAGCAGAGGATTGGGTTGTGGCGGTTTCTGGCAGCAGTGGACTGAAATGGGCACCAAGCTAAATCCTAATCAGCTGTCGCTCCGAGTTCTACTATATGGTATTGGGTCTGAAAAACGCTTGGCTTACGAGGAAAAGGTACTATTAGATATTGTCACTGAGTACGGTGGCACAGCACGTGAGGCTCCAGGTCGTGATGAAACAAATTTCATGGCTGCAGATGCAATCTGTGCTAATACTGTTGGAGGTAGGTTCAATTCTGAGGTTTGTTACGAATCGATCGGCCAAGCTGTAAAGTATAGCCAGGTTGTTAATGAGATAACAGAAAAGCATAAACCTCCAATTTTAGAGGAATATGGTACAACAAATTGGATCTGTCCCTACGAATTAGGCTATATAACGAAAATGGAGTGTCTCCGTATGACTTCTGTGGAGCATGGTGATGAACTAGGAGTCTGGAAGCAGGAGTGCCATCAAGCTTGTATCGATAATGGTATTTATACGTTGTTCCCTGACGAGACCGAACTATTTGGTCCTGCCTGGGGTAATTACCACGAGAAGGAAGGGAAAATAAAGGAGATTTTCGATCCAAACAATATTTCATATCCCGATTAGCAAATATGACAAACAAAATATTTTTTTGAAGTTTTCGGTAAGAAAGAAATAACGATAGATCTGAAACGGATTGATAATAAATATTACAGGACTATATATCATAAGGATAATTCCGCAATGAATACACAAAGCCAAAAACAACGTTATTGATCGGTATATTGATATGTTTCTAATAACAACGTGTGGAGGCAAAAATGTTATTAAAACAACACGATTATAAAAAAGAAGCAACAACTGATAAGAGCGGTCGTCAAAGGACTTGGATTTTGCTCGGTAATGTCAGATTCAAATTTATCTGTTGTTGATATCAAGGATAATAAAATCGTTAGGATAAGGCCGTTACACTACGACTGGAAATACAAGTATGAGGAACTTGGTAACTGGGAGATTAAAGCACGTGGTAGGACTTTTAAGACAGTCCCCAAGTCTCTGATACCCCCTTTCAGTCTTGCATATAAAAAACGTGCTATATCGCCGAACAGAATCCTATTTCCGCTTAAAAGAATAGATTGGGATCCTAAAGGCAAGAGAAATCCCCATAACAGGGGGATTAGCAAGTACATAAGAATTTCATGGGACGAAGCTATCGATATCGTGGTGAATGAACTAAAAAGGATTAAGGATACCTACGGTATGTCGGCTGTTCTTACCCAAGCCGATGGACATGGGGAAACGCAGAATATCCACGCTCCTCATGGTTGTCAGGAGCGATTACTCGAGCTTCTTGGTGGTTTCACTCATCAAATGAGAAATCCCGATAGTTGGGAAGGTTGGTATTGGGGTGCCAAGTATTCTTGGGGTTGTGAACCCCTTGGTAAACAGCAACCACAGACGAATGTCTTTCCCGATGCGGCTGAAAATGCTGATATTATCCTTTATTGGGGATGCGATCCAGAAACGACACCCTGGGGCTGGCAGGGTCAGCTATCCAGCAAGCTCTGCTACTGGTTTACTGAACTTGGTATAAAACAGATATACATCTGCCCAGATCTAAACTATGGCGCAGCGGTACATGCTGATAAATGGATACCTATATTGCCCAACACAGATGCAGCGATGATGCTAGCTATAGCCTTCGTCTGGATTAACGAAGAATCTTATGACAAGGACTATATATCAACTCATACTTATGGCTTTGACCAGTTCCATGATTACGTTATTGGGAAGGAAGATGGCATTTCAAAAACGCCGAAGTGGGCGGAAGGAAAGTGTGGTGTTCCAGCACGCTTGATTAAGGCTTTGGCTAGGGAGTGGGCAAAGAAAGCAGTTTCAATTGCACACTCCAACGGCGGATCTAGAATTAGGGGGCCATTCTCCACTGAGCCCGCTAGGCTCGAGGTCTGCCTGTTAGCTATGCAAGGACTAGGAAAACCGGGGGTTAACCAAATATCTTTTATCGAATGGGGCTTATTCTGCCCGTCGTGGCAGTACCCGCTGCCTGCACCAGTAGAACTTCCTGACGTATCCGCTGCCTGCATGGGCCAAAAAGCACTAGTAATGGCTGTGGAAAAAGGGCTGATATCAGCAGAAGAAGTTTTACCGATGCCTAAGCCTAGTCAAATTATTCCTAAGACCTTAATTCACGATGCTATTCTGAAACCTCCTATTAAGTGGTACGGGTCTACCGCCGCCGGAGCACCAATAGAAGACCAATTTATGGAATATCATTTCCCTACTCCGGGGTGTTCTCGGATACACATGATATGGTCAGACACACCATGCCTAACAACATGCTGGAATGACAGCAATAATACGCTCTCAGCTTACCGAGATCCCTCTATTGAGTTTATTCTCGTTCAGCACCCATGGATGGAGAATGACTGTTATTTTGCGGATATCATTCTGCCTTCAAACACTAAATTCGAATCAGGAAAAGATATAGCCATTGATATATTTAGCGGACAATATCATAGCCTTGTCATTGAAGAGCAGTGCATCGAACCTTTAGGAGAATCCGTAACTGATTTTGAAGTCGTCTGTAAAATCGCCGAGAGGATGGGGTTATTGGGAGACTACCTGAAAGGAAAAACTCCTGATGAGTGGCTGAAAATCGGTTATGAGACCTCTGGGGTAGCTCGTATGGTTACTTGGGAGCGATTGAACAATAAGAAATACTGGGTCGTTCCTCATAATCCCAAGTGGAAAGAGAATAAAGCCGGGCTTTGGGGCTTTTATAACGATCCGAAAAATAACCCACTTAAAACACCATCCGGCAAAGTAGAGTTTGCTTCGCAGCAAATTGTCAAGCACTTCCCCGATGATAATGAGAGGCCGCCTGTACCACATTGGATCGAGAAGACTGATAGCCATGATGAAAGGCAATCCAGCGATAGAGCAAAGAAATATCCTTTGTTAGTGATATCCAATCACGGGCGTTGGCGTCTTCATGCCCAGCTTGATGATATCTCTTGGTTCCATGAAATAAAAACGGGGAAAGTCAAAGGTTCTGATGGATACCTCTATGAACCATGCTGGCTTAATCCAAAAACAGCTGAAGAGCGCAGCATTAATCACAGCGATATCATCAAGGTATATAACGAGAGGGGTGCAGTCCTGTGCGGTGCCTATATAACGGAAAGGTTGATGCCCGGCGTAGCGTATATAGACCATGGCGCTCGTTACGACCCCATCATTCCAGGTGAACTTGATAGAGGTGGTGCCATTAATACTATAACACCTCATAATTGCACATCCAAAAATGCTGCCGGTATGGCTACTAGCGGTTATCTTGTTGAAGTGGAAAAGGTAACTATGGCTCAAATGGAAGAATGGAAAATAAAGTATCCTAAAGCATTTGAAAGAGAGTATGACCCAGCTTCGGGTCTCCGCTTCAATAGCTGGGTCGAATAAAGCACGTAATTTAACGGAGGTTTTTTTGTTATAGCTTCAACATTGAGAAGCCTTTTAAATTTATTATGGCATTCACCTAATATCAATCCTACATTATATTGACAAATGCAAATGTATTATTATACTCTTTATTATTCCAAATGAATTATGTGATGATTTAAAATGAAAGAAAATTCTAATAGTGAATTGAAAATTCTCGCTGATGAAATTCGGGAACAGGCTGCTCAATTGAAAGTCCAGGGTCTGCTTTCGTTTCTTTATACTGCTGATATAGTCAATAGATATTTGGACGTTCAGCTAACTGAATTTCCAATTGGGAGGACCGGATTCGGCATTCTACATCATTTAATATTACATAGTGGTAAAATGACGCCTACAGATATAAGCAAAAGAATATTTCGTTCCCCCCATGCCGTAACTAGAGCAGTTGATACGCTTAAAAAGCTGGGTTTTGTAAAAAGAGGCAGTACCAGCAGTGATAGAAGGGTGCGATATGTAAGCATAACAAAAAAGGGGTTGGAATTTATTAAAGAATCGATGCATAAGGGGCAACGAGGGCTTTTACAGAGTGTGTTTTTATTGAACAAAAACCAAATAGAGGAACTACTTCCTATTCTGCGTCAAGTTAGAAAGGACACACTTAAATTAATTGATAATTACACAAGTATGCTCAGATTATAACCTAATTAATTAGCCTCTTTAGAAAATAAGGCAAATCCAACGATTAGTAATTTTAACCTAAAATGTTGTAATTATAAAAAGTTAGGTATATTTTATTGAATCGATCATTTGGTGTACTGCAATCCGCTTTAATGAATTCGTCTAGTACATAACACCTCGGTAAATAATTGTTAAAATGCGATTTGAGGGCTTTTTCGACATTCTTATTTTATTTGCATATAGAAATATAACTCTTGACAATATAATTTAATTAGTTTATAAATACAGTGTATATAGAGAATATTATAAATTAAAGAAAGGAGAAGAGTTACTACTATGGCATACAAAATTACTGAAAAATGCATTGCTTGTGGGTCCTGCATATCGGAATGTCCGAACGGGGCAATACGTGACGGAGACCCGATCTGCGTCATTAATCCCGATAGATGTACAGAATGTGTAGGCGTCCATGAGAAACCAGAATGTGCTGTGGTTTGTCCTATCGCAGCTCCAGCTCCCGACCCCGCACATAAGGAAAGTAAAGAAGCGCTACTGGCAAAATGGAAGAAGCTCCATCCCAATAAGAAACCAGCGTATGTATGATACAAAGCTCATATCGATTAATTAAATAAAAAAGGAGATGAGAAAATGACACCTGAATTACCCAAAAAATGGGACTATGAAACTGACGTGCTTATCGTTGGAGGAGGAACAGCCGGACTGCCAGCAGCAATCAAAGTCAGGGAAGCTGGACAAAAAGCGACTGTTCTGGAATCAAGACCACAATGCGGCGGTAGTCTGGGTATGATTGTCGGCGCTGTCGCTTTTGCCGGAACGGATGAGCAAAAGGCAGCCGGCATTAAAGATTCCCCTGATATGTTCTATGACGACCTGGTCAATGTCGGTGGAGCTGTTCCCGAGATAGCTAGGAAAGTCGCTGATACCCAGCTCGAAGCATATAACATATTTAAACAGGAGAAGTTTACGTGGCCCGGTATTGTGGCATTACCGGGACACTGTGCTGTCAGAGGGTTTGGGTGGATGTTGAATTACGGACCGCTGGTTGTAAAAACCCTGGAGAACAGAGCCCGGAAAGATGGAACTGAAATACTATTCCACCATAGAGCTACCAGATTGCTTATCGATGGAGATACCGATAGAGTCGTCGGTGCCAAAGTCGAGGTGAAAAAAGGTGAAACCAAGAACTTCAAGGCGAGGCGGGGAGTAATCATCGCCAGCGGTGGCTTCGGGCGAAACAAGGCAATGGTAGCCGAGTACGCTCCCCATATGAGTGATTGCGTTCCCAAGATGCCAATAAGTCATCAGGGCGATGGGCTGAAGATGGCGCTTAATGCCGGTGCAGCCACCAAGGACATCGGCATTGCTGTAGCCGGTTCCTGGCCGGTATCGATAGAAACCCATTCGAGAGCAATATGGGCACTCGATTGGGGCGGTATCATGGTAAACGTCGATGGTGACAGGTTCTTCATGGAATCTTCTGCCGAAGGATTCTATGGTCGTATGACCGAGGCCGGTATGAGACAACCGGGAGGCGTGTACTGGGTAATCCTTGACCAGAATGTCTTTGACCATGTCGGCACTTCGCAGGTTAAGGGTACCATCGGGAGGAATATGGCACATTTTAAAGATATAGACGATTGTGCCAAGGTGAAAGCCGACACCCTTGAAGAGCTGGCTAAAAAATCCGATATCAACGTTAAGAATTTCGTCAAAGCTGTTCAAAAATACAATAGCGATATCGATAGTGTTGGCTATGATACCGTGTTTGGTAGAAAGTACCAGTTTGGAACAGCACGACCAATCGAAAAACTCACGCCGCCATTCTACGCAATCAAATGTGTCACATCTACCACATCGTTTAAAGGCGGCATAAAGATAGATGGTGATTGCCATGTGTTAAACAACTACGACGAGGCAATACCATCGTTATATGCTGCCGGGGAAGTTGCTGGTGGGCTCTGGTCAAAATCATACATGCTTGCAGTCATGACGTCCGCATCTATGGCGCAAGGTGTCATTGCAGCGAAAAATGTAGTCAAGGAACCAACCTTGAATTAGCTATCACTCGATCTCTGTCAAATTGAATGAAGATATTATGCTAAATAGTTAAGAAATATAAAACTGATTTTGGAAACAAATCATGTATTAATAGCGCAAGTTTATTTTCATTTGATGATGGCTTAGACATAGCAGCATTTTATCTCAACAACTAGAGTTTAATTAGAATATGACTTTTTTATGACCGCGTGAAATATAAACTAGAAGAGTATGAATTTTAGAAGTAGTAGTGCTTGATATGGTTTTCAAAAAAGAAAATCATGGGACTTGTTGCGTATGTCGATCACGGAGCACGGTACGATCCCATAGTTCCAGGCTAACTCGATAGAGGCGGAGCCATCAATACGATTACACCACACAGTATCACTTCAAAAAATGCGGCCGGGATGGCAACCAATGGCTTCCTTGTCGAGGTTGGCAAAGTTGACATGGATGAACTAAAAAAGCAATATCCGGAAGCATTTAATAAACCGCATAATAAAGCCTCAGGCCTGAAATTTGAAAGAGTATTAGTTGATGGAGGTGAACAGTAATCATGAAAGCACTAGTTATCGACATTACCAGATGTAACGGTTGCCACAATTGCCAGATTGCCTGCAAGGATGAGCATGTCGGCAATGACTGGACTCCCTACGCCAAGCCACAGCCTGATACTGGACACTTCTGGCAGAAGGTCATCGATGTGGTCCAGGGAACAGTGCCCAAGGTACGGGTACGTTACATGCATACCATCTGCCAGCACTGCGATGAGGCTCCCTGCATCAACGCCTGCAAGAGCAAGGCTATCTACAAGCGTGAAGATGGCATCGTCATCATCGACCCTGAGAAGTGCGTCGGCGCCAGGCAGTGCCTTGACGCCTGCCCTTACGGGGTCATCTACTTCAATTCCGACCTCAACATCTCCCAGAAATGCACCTTCTGTGCTCATTTGCTTGACGATGACTGGAAGGAACCGAGATGTGTTGATGCCTGCCCTACCGATGCTCTGAGATTCGGCGAGGAGAAAGACCTCAAAGAATGGATAGCCAAAGGTGAAGTGCTCCACCCCGAATACAAGGCGAAGCCACGGGTGTACTACATCGGCCTGCCCAACAAGTACTTCATCGCCGGTGCGGTCTACGACCCCGAGGCGGATGAATGTCTGGAAGGGGCAACGGTTACCCTGATTGGAGCCAAAGGGAAGAAGTCCACGTTGAAAACAGATAACTTCGGTGATTTCTGGTTTGAGCGGCAGGAGCCGGGGACCTATTCCCTGGAAGTAGCCATGAAGGGATATCTCCCCAGGAAAATGGAGTCTATCGATGCCAGCAAAGACGTCAATGTGGGAGATATCGCTTTATACAGACAAGCATAAGATTCTCCTCTTTACAGAATAGGCGGGATCTGCCAAGCTAGAATCAGGTAAAGAATAAAGCTGGTGTCCTACCATTGGCAACCTAATTTACATTTGGTCAAGTAGTATCCTGCCTATTCTGGATTTGTATTTAGTAAATACATGCTAAAATTAATATTTGATGAAATTTAAAATAATTATTCTGGATGCGGAAAAAGGTTATGGAGATTATAGGAAAAAAGAACTTAAATCATTTACAAAAAGCAAGGTGAATTAATAGAATATTGAAATATAGACTAAACTCGCATAGTCTTCCATAAATTGCGCGAATGGATAAAGGAACTGTAAAAGGCAAGAATATTGAGATGTATTAATGCTGTGATGATTAAGAGATGCTAGTAAAATATGACTATAGCTAGCCTAGAAACCGTGAATAAATTCAGGAATTCTATTATATATAAGCACGCATAAGGCAATTGTATGTATATTAGATGCAATACTGGAATATTAAAAAGCGGAAAGGCAATATCTTGGACATATACTGTTAAATAACGGGGGGTAAATATGCCGATTTGTAAAGTTGGTAATATTAATATTAATTATGAAGTCTACGGGTCTGGCTTTCCTTTGGTTTTAAGCCATGCTTTTGCGGCAAACCTCAAGATGTGGAGACCCCAGATAAAGAAATTATCATCTAAATATCGTGTTATACTTTACGATATTCGCGGATTCGGTTTATCATCTGCACCAGCTGGTAAACAAAATTATTCTCTTGAAATCCTCGTAAAAGATCTTCACAGTCTCATCACACACCTTGATATAGATAAAGCCTATATTGGTGGTCTCTCATTAGGTGGTGCAATATCGCTAGGTTATGCATATCGATACCCGGAAGTAGTAGCGGCTTTACTTATTCTTGATATTCATGGCGGATTTCAACCGCGTAATACTGAGAGCGAGTCTAGCTTTGCCGAATTATGGAAAGAGGAAGAAAGAATTGCACTGCAAAGAGGTATTGCCGATTTAGCAAGATACCAAATTGCTACTGGCACTGCTTTTCCACCCATTGTTGCGGATAAATCTCTTCAAGAACAATATATAAAGGAAATGGCCAGTTGTCCAATAAATGGATTTATTGGAGTTGGGCGTGCGTTACCCTGGGAGGCAGAATGGCAGCGAAAAGCAGCAGATAAAATCCATGTTCCTACGCTCATTACCGTTGGTAGCGATGACAAGATTAAACAAGGTGTGAGAATACTACATGAACATATAAGGGGATCGCGATATGTGGAAATTAGGGGAAGTGCTCACGGTACCGCAAGATGGCATCCCGATGCTATAAATAAAAGTATTATGGAATTCCTTGAAGCAGTAGAGCAAGGTGAGGCAATAGAAGGAGAAATTATTCTTGACTAATACCAAATATCGATTAGAAACCCAATGCCAACATTGTAGTTTGTATCGCTGTTTGAAAAGGTAAGAGATTGTTCGAGAAAATTGATAAATTGGCTACAGAATATTTTGCTTAATTATGTAAGCAAGAAAACAGGATGAATATGCTAGTACCAAAATTTTATGCGGAAAATCTAATTTTTATTGACCTTAGTAAGAGATTATTCAAAGAGGAGAAACATTTAGAGAAGATATTTCACAATTCTATTTGATATAATGGGACATTCAATCAGCGTTCAGTATGAACGCATTAAATCCGTAGTGATTCCTTTACTTACCGGATTATTTAGATGATCAGCTTCGACTTCGATCGTCTCAACGTATTTAGTATACATTTATAATTCATAATCTACATTAGACAATTCAAAAGTACTTTTTATGACTTCCATCTCGAACATAATACCTAAACTCCCAATAATTAATTATTGCTATTGATATTGTATCACTTGACAATATATCACCTATTAGACTAAACTAAAAACGTAAGCTATCACTTTTCTCTGACAATGTTCCACAAATATAATAGGAAATACGTTATATGGCGAAATTGAAAGAGCTCAATAATTATGGGACTAAACTCAGAAATCAATTACTACTGAAAACATTTCCCATAGCGATTAAATTATTGAAAAAGGAAACTGAAATTCCTCAGGAAGCCATTAGACCCCGCAGGGACCTCAATCATCATTTAGCCCTTTGCCAGAGTTTTGCCATGTCACGGCGGGAAAAGTCAACGGTTGCCATGTTAAAAGAAGACCATTGGTGTTATGTACCAGTAATAGCTTTAGGTCATGCTGAGACTCCTGAGTTTGTTTTAGAAGGGAACATGGGCTATCCCTCAAGAATTGCAGAACTGGAAACAGCCAAAAATATTGCCAGGAGTGCTGCTCACCTGGACTTCGGCGAATTCGAAGGAATTGTATCAGCACCTCTTGATTCAACCACGTTTGAACCGGATTTAGTAATTATTTATTGTGATTTAGTCCAACTGCGGTTTTTGATTGCCGCAATGAAATATAAACATGGCTATAAGGTCACTTCTTTACTTGAACCTGGTGGTTCCTGTGTGCAGGCCATAGTACCAGTGCTAAAGAACGGAGAATGTAATGTCGCAGTTCCCTGCATGGGTGACCGCACCGGAGCATTAGCCCAAGATGATGAGATAATTTTCTCTATACCCTCAGAAAAAATGGAAGATCTCATGGCAGGAATGAAACATTTGGATAGGACCAGTTTGATATTCCCAATAAAATTTAATATGCAGTATGATTACCCTCTGATGGAAAATTATCAGAAGGTCGGAAGGATGATAGGGCTGAAAATGTAACGGCAAATACCCTTCCAATACATAGAGAAAAGGATGACAGTCTATAGTGAAGTGAATCCGACTAATGTTTAATATATAAATACCTTAGATTTAAAAAGGAAAAGTAATAAGCTAAAGATTATTTCCCCAAGAGAAGGAGGTGGCTATTGTAACGATGCAACAAAGCATTTTGCGGATGGTATTATTAAATCAAAGAGGAGGGCTCATATGAGAAAATTTATTCCATTGATAATCACAGTTATCCTTATTTCTTTCCTTGTTTTAGCTGCCTGTGCAACGCCGGCACCACAGCCTATACCGACTCCGGCAACGAAACCTGTTCCTACTCAAGCGCCGACTCCAGTCAGGGGTGGGAAAATGGTAATAAGTTTTGGCCGACCAGCAGTGAATTTTGGCTATCCACCCAAGATAAGCGGTCCCGATAACAATTACGCCAGACCATTTTTTGAGCGCCTCATAACGGTGGATGACAACGGTGCCTATGTTCCAGAGCTTGCTACGAGCTGGGATATAGCTCCAGATGGCAAGTCGATAACATTTAAATTAAGACAGGGCGTAAAATTCCATGATGGCACTGACTTCAATGCAGACGCCGTCAAGTTTAACTACACTCCATTTATTCCACCTAAATCAAGCATCATGGCTGGAGTAGACTCTATAGATGTAGTTGATAATTACACGGTACGGTTTAATCTCCCCAATTACAATAACTTAATCATGTATCAACTGGCAATAGACATGAGGTGCTGTATAGCTTCGCCAACTGCTATTGAGAAAAACGGGGTGGATTGGGCAAGTACAAACCCTGTGGGCACTGGACCATTTAAGCTCAAACAGTTTGAACGTAATGTTTCGGTGAAATACGTGAAAAATCCTGACTACTGGGATAAAAACCTGCCTTACCTGGATGAAATGGAATTTATTGCAATACCTGATCCTATGACTCAACTCTCCTCATTTAAGGCAGGGGAGCTAAATGTTATTACTGACGCCGGGATCCAGATTGTTGATCAAGTGAGAAAGGAAGGTAACCAAGTAGTGACCGCTCCGGCATCAGCTCGGTCAATAATCATGGATACAAAGAACCCTGATTCTATCTTTGCCAACCAGAAGGTTCGAGAGGCAATAGAGTACGCTATTGATAAGGAAGCGATTGTCGATGGGCCCGGGTTGGGCTTGTATAAATCAATGTACCAGATTGTTATGACCACTTCTCCGGATTTTAATTCCGCCTGTCCACCGAGAAAATATGACCCGGCCAAAGCCAAGCAACTACTTACCGAGGCAGGTTATCCAAACGGTTTCTCGTTTAAACTCTTAATAGATGAAACAGAATGGATGGACGGTGTTACAGCTGTTCAAAGCTACCTTTCAAAAGTTGGTATAACCATGGAAATAGCCAAAGTAGCCCATGCTGCTTTTGAGAATACGGTAAGGCAGGGGGGGACATTAGAAGTAATAACGCCGGGTACGGTGTTATCGAAACCAAGGGTGAAAGTCTATTCATGATCAATCAATACTTCAGGTCCGACACTCGTTACTACAAGAATACGGTTAGGCCGGCGCTTGATGACGTGATTGGCCAGGCATTAGCTGCCAGAGACAGCCAGACCAAAACCAAGTTAACTCAGCAGATCGTCAAGTCGGTTTACGATAATGCATCATATATTCCTTTGTGGGTACAATTAAGAGCGTTAATAGTGGATAAATATACACAAGAACCTGGGTTCTATATCAATGGTGACGCAGATAACTCCAGGGTAGGAAGGATTAGCTGGATCAAGAAATAACATTACCATTAAGCAATTCGTGGTATTTTAATATCTAAATATCTCTGATATAAAAGGTAAGGGAATAAGCTAAGGATTATTTCCGCAAGAGAAGGAGGTGGCTATTGTAATTATGCAACAAAGCGTTTTGCGGATAGTATTATTAAATCAAAGAGGAGGGCTCATATGAGAAAATCTATTCCACTGCTAATCACGGTTATCCTTATTTCTCTCGTTATTTTAGCTGCCTGTGCAACGCCGGCACCACAGCCTATACCGACTCCAGCAACGAAACCTGCTCCTACTCAAGCGCCGACTCCAGTCAGGGGTGGGAAAATGGTAATAAGTTTTGGCCGACCAGCAACGAGTTTTGGTTATCCACCAAAAATAAGCGGCGCAAATGGCACATTTTCCAGGCCATTTTTTGAGCGTCTCATGGCGGTGGATGACAACGGTGCCTATGTTCCAGAGCTTGCTACGAGCTGGGATATAGCTCCAGATGGCAAGTCGATAACATTTAAATTAAGACAGGGCGTAAAATTCCATGATGGCACTGACTTCAATGCAGACGCTATCAAGTTTAACTACGCTCCATTTCTTCCACCTAAATCAAGCAGCATCATGGCTGGAGTAGGCTCTATAGATGTAGTTGATAATTACACGGTACGGTTTAATCTCCCCAATTACAATAATTTAATCATGTATCAATTGGCCACGGACAAGAGGTTTGGTATAGCTTCGCCAACTGCTATTGAGAAAAACGGGGAGGACTGGGCAACTACAAACCCTGTGGGCACTGGACCATTTAAGCTCAAACAGTTTGAACGTAATGTTTCGGTGAAATACGTGAAAAATCCTGACTACTGGGATAAAAACCTGCCTTACCTGGATGAAATGGAATTTATTGCAATACCTGATCCTATGACTCAACTCTCCGCATTTAAGGCAGGGGAGATAAATGTTGTTACTGATGCAAGGCTGGAGATTGTTGATCAACTGAAAAAGGAAGGTTACCAAGTAGTAACCGCTCCGGCAACACTTCAGTCAATAACCATGGATACAAATCACCCTGATTCTGTCTTTGCCAACCAGAAGGTTCGAGAGGCAATAGAGTACGCTATAGATAAGGAGGCGATTGTCAATGGACCGGCATTGGGCTTGTATAAATCCGCGTACCAGATTGTTATGACCACTTCTCCGGATTTTAATTCCGCCTGTCCACCGAGAAAATATGACCCGGCCAAAGCCAAGCAACTACTTACCGAGGCAGGTTATCCAAACGGTTTCTCATTTAAACTCTCTCTCAATGAAACAGAATGGCAAGATCTCTGGGTTGCTGTTCAAAGCTACCTTTCAAAAGTTGGTATAACCATGGAAATAGTCAAATTGGATCAGGCTGCTTATACAACTACTATAAGGACAGGCAGCAGATCGGAAAAGAATGTTGCGGCACAGGCAACTATGGAAATCAGGGGGAATAATCTATTCATGTTCGATCAATACCTCAGGTCCAACACTACTAACTACAAGGATACAGTTAAACCAGCAGGGCTTGACGACTTGATTAACCAGGCAATAGCCGCCAGAGACAACCAGACCAAAACCAAGTTAAATCAGCAGATTGTCAAGTCGATTTACGATAATGCATCATTTATTCCTTTGTGGATACCACCAAGAGTATTAATATTGGATAAATATACACAAGAACACGGGTTTTATCTCAATGGTGATACTGAAATTAACAATGTTGGAAGGATTAGTTGGATCAAGAAATAACATTACCCTTATGCAATTCATGGCAGTGCTGTGAATTGTAGGCCATTTGATACCTATAGCATCTTTCTGTGAAAGATGCTATAGGTTAAATTGAAGGCCAGTGATAAGTGCTAATAGCAAGTTGGTAGAAAGGGCACCCGAGAAAGACACCGAAGACGTAAGCTTGGGTATTGAGCATGAGATAATATAAATAAAGCAGCCAAGGATACTTATAAAGTCGCCCTTGTCCCCTCTACATTATAGATAAATAATAAGATGATTACCATTTGAAATAAATTGCAGTCTAGATCTAACAGAAATGATACCTGCAAAAGCAGTTTGCTATTATCTACAATAGATTAACTTAATACTATATCTACAACCACGTGTAAAATTATTAATTGTGGGATATTAAACAAATACTTAACTGACCTCGTAGTGGCAATTTGTATATGAGGACTATATGTTACAAATAGCTATAGAAGACAATAATTAAACGGTCAATAATAAAACTTATGAGTTAAATCATACTAATCCTAATTTAAATAGGTTGCTGCTAAGTAAGTATAATTGAACAAAGGAAGGAGAAGGGCAGCAATGAAACGAACAAACTTAGATCCAAATGATAAAGGCGATGATTATATTAGAGAGGTTGAAGTGGAAGCAAATTTACGGTGTATTCATCAAGCATCAGATTAGCCAGCTTACTCTCTTAATGATGGTTTGATCTCATGGGTTGAGATACAAAATTATATTATAGTTACGAATATTTTTGGGGGTGAAAAACAGTATGAGCAAAAATCTTGGAATACCTAAAGCAGCTGCAATTGCCATAAACGATATGCTGGATAATTGTGCAAAGATAAAGGTAGGCCAGGAGGTTTTAATTCTGGCGCAGATTGACGGACTTTATGGGGGGGATAACCTTGTTGACCAAGAAGCCATTTCGTGGATACAATCTGCCATACATTTAAAAGGTGCAACTGCTTCAATTCTTTGGATTGATGAACCTGCAAGATTTAACAAGTGGCGAATACACCCAGTAGTCAAGGCTGCTTCAGCAGGTTGCGATATTTTGATTAACCACTCCTTTGATCTAGTAGGAGAAGAAATGCTGGAATTGCGTGATTTACTCGCGGAATTAAAATTACCAATGATACGAAATTTTGCAACTACCGCACCACTTCTTTGCACTGCATGGGCCCAGACACCTTATGAGCTTGTCAGTGAAATTCGTTATCAAGCCTCACTGGCTTTTAAGGCGGGGCTTGCCTTTCAGTTAATTGATGATAATGGAACACATTTGGAAGGGAAGATTGCTCTTCCAAAGAAAGCTCCTGGTAATGTTAGTTCTTATTCGGAGAGGCGTCACGATTCAGGCTACTACTTGCCATGGCCAGAATGGGTTCACCCACCAGTATGTCTTACTAATGTTTCCGGTGTGTTTATTTTCGACTGTATGCTAAGCTGGTGGTCTCGATATATAGGAATATCTCCATATTTTCACAAACCTATTAGACTTACAATTAAAGACTGCCGGATTACTGATATCAAAGGTGGGGAGGAAGCTGAGGCTTTAATTCAATTCCTTGCTTCTATGAAAGAACATTTAGGCGATGGCATTTATGATTTTGACCACTTGCATTTTGGAGTTCATCCACAGGCAATTGTCGGTGCGCATCAATGCCCAAATACACTATATCGACGCTTAATCGAACATTGTCATACCTCTAACATTCATGTCCACATCGGCGGACCAATGATTGCCACATATCCATATTGGATACATTGCACGGGTGACATCCGAACTGCAACGTTTCGCGTGGGTGATACACTGGTCCATGACCGTGGATACCTTACTACCCTTGATAACCCGGCAGTTATTGAAATAGCTAAAAAATATCCTGATCGACCTGGATTATCTCCCCAACCACGGTCCTATTAATCTTGTATTTAAAATTTGGTTAAGTACAGAATTAGCTGACCACAATAATTATGGATTGCAAAAATAAGAAACACACTGATTTGTATTTTTGATGTCAATATAATATTTTTGAAATTGACTGCTATTGGCTATGACTGTGATGACAAAGGGGGAAGTATTAGCTCCCTAGAGGTTAGGAGACCTTGGGAGGCTTGCTGGGGAAAATATGATGGGTATTCGATAGTTAATGATAATGAAGAAACATTGATAATCGATTCCTTGTCAATTGAAATGGGAAATACCGGATTAACTGGTAGTCACAAAGGAGAGTAATAATATGGGTTTCTTCATTGTTCGTAGATTGATTCAAGCTATATTCATCATTCTCCTGGTTACCCTGATTGTTTTTTTCGTTATGCGTTTCCTTCCTGGAGACCCCGTGCTGGTATATGTTAGTCAAGACACGCTAACCGCAGCCAGTGCTGAGCAAATTGCTGCTATCAGACACGAGTTTGGTCTGGATCGACCTCTAGTCGTGCAGTACTTTAGCTGGTTAGTTGATATTTGCCAGGGTAATCTTGGGCGTTCCATAGTATTACGCACAAAAATAAATCAGGAGATAGCTAACGCTTTACCTAAAACGATATACATGGGATCCATAGCTTTTGCCTTGAGCATCATTCTAGGTATACCGTTAGGTATAATTGCTGCGGTCAGACGAGGTAAGTGGGCAGATACCCTGTCAACTTTGCTGGCTAATCTGGGGGTGACTGCGCCGATTTTCTGGGTGGGTATTATATTGGTGTTAATATTTGGGCTTTATCTGCGCTGGTTCCCAATACAGGGCTTTGTCTGGCCTGGAGATAATCTGTTAAAAAGTATCCAGTCAATTGTATTACCAGTCGTCTGTCTGACTGTTTACCCCATGGCAACAGTGGCTCGTCAAACGCGCTCAGCAGTGCTTGAAGTCATCCATCAGGATTACATCCGTACCGCATGGGCCAAGGGTTTGAGCGAGCAGGCAATTATTGTAAAACATGTTGCCAGGAATAGCATTATTCCAGTTATTACACTGATAGGATTGAATATTCGCCAGATATTTGGTGGCCAGGTACTCGTTGAAAAAGTGTTTAATATCCCTGGTATGGGAAGGCTGTCAGTAGACGCCCTCTTTAACCAGGATTATGCTATTGTTCAGGGAGTTATCCTGATTATTGCGGTGGTTGTAGTTTTGGCTAACCTTCTTGTGGACATCTCCTATGGTTGGATAGATCCCAGGATACGATACGATTAAAAGAGTCTATGAAATGAAGAACAGAGCACAAACAACCATTTCGCGGTGTATGGAAACGCCTCGCCGTACCAGTGAACTAAGGCGTTTCATCAGGGTATTCTTCGGGAGAGGAATGGTAATCTTCGGTTTCGTCATCATCCTCTTAGTGGTTATAACGGCTCTTTTTGCTCCATTTCTGGCACCATATGATCCCTATGAGCTAGATATGAAAGTACTGTTAGCTCAGCCTAGTTCTGCCCATTTGTTGGGCACTGACACCCTGGGACGTGATACGTTGAGTCGCATTATTTATGGTTCACGCACTTCGCTGATCGTCGGTTTTGTGGCTGTGGCGTTTGCGGCTACCATCGGGATGTCCCTAGGGTTGATTGCAGGATACTTTGGCCGTATCATCAATGTGGTTATCATGAGGTTTATAGATGCTATTATGTCTGTACCCATGATACTATGGGCTATTACCATTGCAGCCCTTCTTGGCGGTGGAATTACCAATGTGGTCATTGCACTAGGTGTAGCCCTGATACCAGCATATGCTAGGTTAATGTGCGGTCAGGTTATGACTGTAAAGCAAAATGATTACATAACTGCATCCCATGCTATTGGAGCCAGTAACCTGCGCATTATGTTAAGCCATATTCTGCCCAACTGTTTTCCACCGCTGATTGTACTGCTGACCATGCAAATCGGCTTGGCGATTCTTTCGGAAGCTAGCCTAAGTTTCCTCGGCATAGGTATAAAAGCTCCTGAAGCAGCTTGGGGTTCCATGGTGAGTGAAGGATATGTGTACTTGTTACGGAATCCTATTCTGTCTATAGTACCTGGTGTAGCTATTATGCTGTTAGTGTTTGCCTTTAATATGGTAGGCGATGGCTTGCGAGATGCCCTTGATCCGAAACTGCGTGGCGCTTTATGAACGAGGACTATGCGTGATCAATGAAGGTAGATTCGGGGATTGGAATGAATTGTAATTGTACCGAGTAATGAAGGTAATACTGGGGTAAATGAACTGCTATGACGATTTTGCTGGAAGTAAGGGATTTAAAGACACAGTTTCATACGGATGCCGGTTTGGTAAAGGCGGTAGATGGCGTTTCTTTTCATATCAATAAAGGCGAAATAGTGGGTCTCGTCGGAGAAAGCGGCTGTGGTAAATCGGTGAGCCAGTTATCTGTGATGCAACTCATACCGAGCCCGCCAGGGAAAATCGCACAAGGTGAGGTTATCTTCGAAGGACATGATTTGCTGAAGTATGCCGCCAATGGGCCTAAGATGAGGGCTGTTAGGGGTGCTAAAATCGCCATGATATTTCAGGAACCTATGACATCGCTAAATCCAGTAGCAAGCATCAATCAGCAACTGAACGAGACCATGGAGTTACATTTGGGTATGAGCCCATCTGCTGCCAGACAGAGGTCAGTGGAGTTACTTAAAATGGTGGGAATATCCGATGCCGAAACTCGCATTGACGATTATCCTCATCAGTTTAGTGGGGGAATGCGGCAAAGAGTAATGATTGCAATGGGAGTATCCTGCAATCCAAAGTTATTAATAGCCGATGAGCCAACTACGGCACTCGATGTTACTACTCAAGCGGTTTTGTTAGAGCTCATGAAAGATATGGTAGAGCGCTTCAATGCTGCTCTGGTTATTGTAACCCATAATCTTGGCGTAGTAGCACGCTATGCCAAACGGATATATGTGATGTATGCCGGGAGAGTGGTTGAGTCTGGAACAACTCAAGAGATTTTCGCTCACCCCTGTCATCCCTATACCATTGGGCTTATTAAATGCATTCCACGACTTGATGAAGCTCGGTGCAGAAAACTGGTGCCAATTGAGGGTTTACCGCCTAATCTGGTAGGAATGCCGCCTACCTGCGCTTTTTTACCACGTTGCCCCTATCGCGTCGACCAGTGTTACAATGAGCCATGGCCACCATTAACTGTGGTCCACGAACAACATGAGGTCTCCTGCTTTGTCGATATGCAGGGGAAAGCCAATGAGCTCTTGAGGTCTCCTGCTTTATCCATATCCAGTGTAAAGGCATTGAGCTCAAATGAAAATGACGTAGTTTTGGAAGCAAAAAATCTGAAGATGTATTTCCCTGTGACCAGAGGTTTGATGAGGAAAAAAGTGGCTTATATAAAGGCAGTAGACGATGTCAGTTTCAAGATACGCAAGGGCGAAACTATGGGATTGGTCGGAGAGAGTGGTTGTGGCAAAACGACCACTGGTCGTTGTGTTTTAAGGCTTTATGAACCTACTTCAGGAACAATACTCTTCCAAGGTCGTGATATCTTGAGGTTGCCTCAGGAAGAAATCAGAAAGATGCGTATTAAAATGTCTCTCATTTTTCAAGATCCTTATGGTTCTCTGGACCCCCGTCAGAGCGCAGGAAGCATTGTGGGCGAACCATTGATTGTTCATCGTATGGTAAAAAGCAAAGGTGAGTACCGTGATAGAGTAGAAGAACTGTTCCGCATTGTCGGTCTGGATCCATGCTTAACCGAAAGGGTACCCCATGAATTCAGCGGAGGGCAGAGGCAGCGTATCGGTATTGCACGTGCCCTGGCTTGTGAGCCAGATCTAATTATCTGTGACGAACCTATTTCAGCATTGGATGTGTCTATTCAAGCACAAATAATCAACCTCCTACAGCAATTAAAGGAAGGCTTAAAGTCACTATCGTACCTTTTCATAGCCCACGATCTTTCAGTAGTAAGACACATAAGCGACCGTGTGGCAGTAATGTACCTGGGACATATTGTAGAGGTAACGAATGCAGATGAACTATATCAAAATCCCTTGCATCCATATACGAAAGCGTTATTATCTGCTGTGCCTATTGCAGATCCCTTTGTAGAGGAAAAACGTAAACGTATCCTGTTAAAAGGAGAGGTAACCAGCCTTTTAAACCCACCCGCTGGATGTAGCTTTCACCAGCGTTGTTCTATGGCTATTCCGGAGTGTAGTATAACTGTTCCACCATTAAGAGATATTGGAAACAACCATGAGGTTGCATGCATTCAAGTGTAGTTTCTGTTATAAAAGTCGAGCTACGGGTAACATGATTGATCATACAATAAGGAAGTCTTTGTATAGCTTGATATCATAGCAATACCAAGACATTGCATCTTGTTGCTGACTTACTTTTATATATAGCAGAAAAAAACAATTGTATGGGAGATACTTAATATTAACTAACAGTGAGAATAACTCTTGTCCGTCTTACATTTAGGCTACCCGTGTAAGCCACAATTGATAAATAACAACTTTTGGTGCTGGCTGTAGAACATTGAAAGAAGGTAAAAGAATATTGATAAAGAATAGTTCATCTAAAGAGAGTAGAGTTGGCAGAATAGCCCATAGTGGTGAAAAATCATTACCCAAAGGGCTTGGCTTTTGTGGTAATGGATTTGATGCAAATTCGGCAGTAGTTGATGTCAAAGACGGGAAAATAATTAGGATTCGACCACTGCATTATGACTGGAAATATAGATCTGAACAATTTAATCCATGGAAAATTAAGGCTCGCGGTCAGGTGTTTGAACCCAGTATGAAATCACTTATACCACCTTTAAGTTTAGCCTATAAAAAAAGAGTCTATTCTCCCAACCGGATTCTGTACCCCGTAAAGAGAGTGGATTGGGATCCGAATGGGGAAAGACATCCTGAGAATAGAGGAAAGAGCGAATACATTAGAATTTCTTGGGATAAGGCTTTGGAGCTAATAGTGAGTGAGATTAACAGAATTCGGGAGACCTATGGACCCGTGGCAATACTTTCGCAATCAGATGGACACGGAGAAACCAAAGTTGTGCACGGACCACATGGCTGCGCACGAAAGCTGTTAGCACTCCTTGGAGGCTTAACACTACAGAGTAGGAATCCGGACAGCTGGGAAGGGTGGTATTGGGGAGCTAAACATACCTGGGGTATGGAACCGGTAGGCCAGATGAGTCCCTTGACTAATGTAATTCCCGATATAGCCCAAAATACTAATCTAATTTTTTTTTGGGGATGTGACCCTGAAACTACCTCCTGGGGATGGCAAGGTCAGATTCCCAGCCGACTTTGCTACTGGTTTACTGAATTGGGAATAAAATCCGTATATATATGTCCTGACTTAAACTATGGGGCGGCCGTGCATGCCGATAAATGGATACCTATATTGCCCAATGCTGATGCTGCTCTGCATCTGGCGATTGCCTATACTTGGATTACCGAAGGTATATACGATAAGGAATATGTTAAAACTCATACGTTCGGTTTTGATAAGTTTGCCGATTATGTATTAGGTAAGGAAGACGGTATACCTAAGACCCCTAAATGGGCGACCGAAAGATGCAATGTGCCTTCCCGCATCATCAAAGCCTTAGCACGAGAATGGGCTTCTAAGAGAACAAGTATTGCCCACGGTAACGGTGGGTCCATGATAAGAGGGCCCTATTCTACCGAGCCTTCGAGGCTAGAAGTATTGCTTCTGGCAATGCAGGGATTGGGAAAATCGGGAGTTCATCAGGTCAAGATGATCGAGTGGGGATTATTCGGAGACCAAAAGGTGTACCCTATGCCCAGATCGATAACTTTGCCCAGTGTGATGGCAGCACACCAAGGGGGTTATGCTGTCAAATTTGAAGAGCAAGGTTGGCAGGTTGCTGGCGAAGCCTTCGAAGAACAGCATGGGAGAGCTGCTTTACCAAAGCAAATAATACCCAAAGATCTTATACCTGAAGCGATTCTTAATCCTCCAATTAGCTGGTTTGGCACAACCTTATTAATTGAACCAGTTGAAGATCAATTCAGGAAATATAAATATCCAGAAAGTGGTTGTCCAGAAATTCACATGATCTGGACAGATACCCCCTCGTGGATAACCTGTTGGAATGACGGTAATAGTTACATTAAAGCATTAAGAAGCTCAAAGATAGAGTTTATCCTAGCCCAGCATCCTTGGTTGGAAAACGATTGTCTACTTGCAGATATTATCTTACCTTCAAATACTAAGTTTGAGGAAAAGGATATTGCGGTGGACCACTTCAGCGGACAATTCCATACAATTATGCATGAGGAGCAATGCATAGAAGCTTTGGGTGAATCTAAAAGCGATTATGAGATAGTTGTCGCTATTGCAGAAAAAATGGGCTTGCTGAATGAGTACACCGAGGGTAGGAGTATTGAAGATTGGAGAAAAATTGGTTTTGATAGCTCCGGCGTTCAGAACAGGGTAACCTATGAAGAGCTAAAGGAAAAAGGATATTTCGTTTTACCTACAGATCCAGAATGGGAAAAGTATAGGGCGGGTATGATTGATTTCTACGAAGATCCCGAGAATAATCCCTTACAGACCCCCTCTGGTAAGATAGAGTTTTATTCACGGAATCTGGCCAAATATTTCCCGAATGACCAGGAAAGACCACCCGTGCCGCATTGGATAGAAAAAGGTGAGTCGCACGATGAGAGGCTCTCTAGCTATAGATCTAAGGAGTACCCCTTATTAGTAATGTCCAATCATGGAAGATGGAGAGTACATTCGCAGCATGATGACATTAACTGGTTTCACGAGATTCCCACCTGCAAGGTTCGAGGTTCGGACTGTTATCTCTATGAGCCGATCTGGATAAATCCTATCGATGCAAGAAAACGAGGAATTAAGGATGGGGATATAGTTAAGGTCTTTAATGAAAGAGGAGCTGTCCTAGTAGGAGCAAGGGTTTGGGAAAGAATAATGCCGGGAGTGGTCTATGTCGATCATGGCTCCCGCTATGATCCAATCATTCTGGGTGAACTGGATAGGGGAGGAGCTATAAACAGCATTTCTCCCCATAAAACGACCTCCAAGAATGCAACGGGTATAGCGACCAGCGGTTACCTGGCAGAAGTGGAGTTACTCAACTTGGATGAGTTAAGAAAACGATATCCAGAAGCTTTCAACCGACCGTATGACAAAGCCTCCGGGCTGAGGTTTGAACGAGTATTCACTAAAGGAAAAAAGTAATTAAAAAAGTAATTGTAGCCGATATTATCAAATTTAATGGTTGCTCAAACTATCCGATTTTTTGTGACTATGAGCTTCGTGTGAATTCTTAGACTCATTATGTTAATTCTCAGCGGGATACTAGTCACATCTAACATAAAGTTGTCGTTGTTGTCTAGGACACTTTACCCGTACTTAAATTTTTGCTTGACCTGAAAGAAGGTATAAACAATGGATAAGAATAACAATAGGAGTAAAAAGAAAGGAAAAACAGCTCTATGGGGAAAATAAATAAGTGTAAAGAAAAAGCCGGAAAAGAGAAATCGTATCTGAAGGGTATTGGCTTTATAGCTTCCGGTAGCGGTGATGCTAATACCTCCGTGATTAATGTCAAGGATGGCAGGATAGTCCGGATTAGGCCACTACATTTTGATTGGAAATACGACAAGAGTAAGTTCAATCCCTGGAAGATGAAGGCACGAGGACAGAGCTTTGAACCGACGATGAAATCACTGATACCTCCCTACAGTTTGGCCTATAAAAAACGAGTGTATTCTCCGAATCGGATCCTTTACCCATTAAAAAGAGTTGATTGGAATCCTCATGGTGACAGAAACCCAGAGAGCAGAGGTAAGAGTGGTTATGCCAGAATTACTTGGGATGAGGCCCTTGACCTCATTGTGAGCGAGCTCAAACGAGTGAAAGAAAAATATGGCCCAACAGCCATACTTTCACAATCTGACGGTCATGGCGAAACGAAGGTCGTGCATGGACCTCATGGTTGCGCCAATAAACTACTTGGTTTACTTGGTGGGTACACGTTACAGACTAGAAATGCAGACAGTTGGGAAGGCTGGTATTGGGGTGCAAAGCATGTCTGGGGATGTGAAACAGTAGGGCAGATGGAACCAACAATTAATGCGATGTTTGATATCGCTAAGAATACTGAATTAGTGCTATTTTGGGGATGCGACCCAGAGACAACACCGTGGGGATTTGATGGGCAGATGGCCAGTCGCTTGTGCTACTGGTTCAGCGAGCTTGGAATAAAATCAATTTACATCTGCCCGGACTTAAATTATGGCGCAGCGGTTCACGCTGACAAATGGATCACTATAAGACCCTGTACTGACGCTGCGTTGCAGTTGGCCATAGCGTATCAATGGATTATCAACGGTACCTATGATAAAGAGTATATAAATACTCATTCTGTGGGATTCGATAGATTCCGTGACTATGTTCTCGGTAAGGAAGACGGTGTTCCTAAAGCTCCCCAATGGGCTTCTCCAATAACAGGTATATCTGCACTAGTCATTAAATCGCTGGCCAGTGTATGGGCATCTAAAAGAACAACAATAGCCCATGGTAACGGAGGCCCTGGAATCAGAGGACCTTATGCCACAGAAAATGCACGCTTGGAAATTCTGTTGCTCGCTATGCAGGGACTGGGGAAGCCCGGCGTTCACCAGGTCAAAATGCTTGAATGGGGACGGAGGAACGAAAAGATAACAGACCCCATGCCCCTCAGTATTATAACCCCTCAGGTGACGTCTTCTTACAGGGGAGCAATGTATGCAATGGAAACGGCAAAAATAAATAAATCACAGACTCCTTCAAAAGAAAATTTAATTCTGATACCGAAACAAATAATTCCTAAAGATCTCATCCATGACGCTCTTCTCCATCCGCCGATCAGCTGGTATGGCACAACACTCGCAAGGTCACCAGTTGAGGACCAATTTACGAAATATCAATATCCAGCAGAAGGTTGCTCAGAGATACATATGATATGGACTGATACACCTTGCTGGATAACATGCTGGAATGACAGTAACTCCTATATCAAAGCACTGAGAAGTCCCAAAATAGAGTTTATTTTAGCTCAACATCCGTGGTTAGAGAATGACTGTTTGTTTGCTGATGTTATTCTGCCTGTGAGTACCAAATTCGAACAAGAGGATATACAGTCGGACATTATGGGTGGGCAGGTTCGCCTAGTTTTCAAAGAGAGACAGTGCATAAATCCGCTAGGCGAGTCTAAAAGCGACTACGAGATAGTCTGTATGATAGCTGAGAAATTAGGTTTGCTAAAAGAATATACCGGAGGAGTAACTGTCGAACAATTGATAAGGAACAGTTACGAAAATTCCGGCATAAAGCCTATGATTTCATATGAAGAGTTTGATGAGAAAGGATACTTTATCATTCCGACTGACCCCGATTGGAAGAAATATCCCGCAGGATTGAGTAAGTTCTACGAAGATCCAGAAAACAACCCCCTAACAACACCAAGTGGTAAGATAGAATTCTATTCCGAAAGATTAGCCAGTCATTTCCCTGATGATAAAGAAAGACCGCCAGTTCCACATTGGATTGAAAAGGAAAAGAGCCACGATGAGAGAGCCTCCAGTAAAAGAGCAAAGCAATACCCCCTGTTGGTTGTTTCTAACCACCCGAGGTGGAGAGTCCATGCTAATCATGACGATCTGGACTGGGTAAGAGAAATTCCAACATGTAAAGTTACGGGAGATGATGGATATAAATATGAGCCACTCTGGATCAACCCAGCAGATGCTGCAGCGAGAGGTATCAACAATGGTGACGTTGTTAAAGTATACAACGAAAGAGGAGCTGTGCTCGGTGGTGCTTACGTCACAGAAAGAATAATGCCAGGTGCAATATACATGGATCATGGGGCACGGTATGATCCTGTCATTCCTGGAGAGCTCGATAGAGGAGGTGCGATTAACACTATAACACCACACAACACAACCTCTAAGAATGCTACAGGTATGGTTGTAAGTGGTTTTCTGGCTGAAGTTGAGAAAGCAAATTTGGACGAATTGAGAAGGAAATATCCAGAAGTTTTTAAAAGAGAGTATGACAAAGCCTCCGGTCTGAGGTTTGAGCGAGTATTCGCTAAAGAAGAAAAAAAACAGGAAAAGTAATGGTGGTTAATGTTATCAAATGTAAAATGGCTGCTCTAAGCTAGTTCTAATAACTCGATATCGTAAAGTTCTAGGTAGGTCTTCATCGTATTGTTAGACTTTTTGATATCTCTTATACGTTTAATCTAAAATCAATAAAGCCAGAGCTAGATTCAATGAAGTCTTAGGATCAATTTCTCTGCAAACAAATCAACCAGGCGTCGCTTAAGACTCCTGCTGGCATGTTCTGGGGTTATGCCTAGCTTTTGGCTTGCCTCCGTTATCCGCATCCCCTGCCTGGTAAATATCACAAATGTCTTGAGCTTAGCAACACCGCTATGTCCATTAAGTTCACTCTCTATCTCCTGAAGGCATGCCATAGCCAGCTCATGCAGCGCTCTTTCGTGGGGTACTATGCTGTCTGAGTATTTGGCTCTTGCCAATCGCTCCAGAGCAACAAGCCGGCATAACGGCGATCCGTTTAGAGTGATAGGATCATCTAGATGACGTAAAACATAACGTGCCCGTTGCTGCCCTTTATTTAACCTTATTCCAGTTCCCATGGATTTGAACGCTTTGTTTTTGGCTACAAAAACAATTATTTATTATCACTAGCCGAGCCCGAGCGTAGCGAGGGCGAGGCACTATTATCATTTACCAAAAACTCGCCCAGCACTTTAAACCACACTCTATTATGTTTATCCTCATCGACTTCTTTTACTAACTCTTTCCTTCAAACTATTTAAGACTTCCCAATCCTCAGCGCAGCACATAACCAGGTCATAATGCTCCAGGTCCTTTGGTTATATTACTGATCTCTTTTTCTTCACCGTATATCAATACTTCCACCGCCGTCTTCTTATCGCTAAAATAAACTCCAACATCTACAGCTTTCCCACTACTTTTATCCTCAATTATCGCTTTACAGGTTTTATATTTCTGTTCATACCATTCTTTAATTTTGCCTTGCCAGTAACAGTGTATGAACCCTCCCACTCCCTTATATTTTTCTACTTTAGCTTTTATTGATTCTAAATACTGCCATCCTGATTCTGTGATTTCTAATATTGTTAATGGATTTCCTTTCTTGCCGGTCTTTATTTTATGAGCTTGTATATATTCTCTACCGGCAAGCTTATTTCTTAAAATGTGACCTTTATATAATGACAAATTCTGTTGTCTATCTAATTGGGTCACGGATATAAATGGATTCTGTGCTATCGCAATTAAATAATCCGTCTCCTCTTTAGTCTACAATTGAATCTAGGCTCGCGGGTTTATTATCTCGCGTGCCAATATTATTCTCTTCTACTATTTCAGGCACGCTTGTAAACATTGATGCCGCTCGCGAACATAATTCCTTTAGCTCTTCCTCATCCAGTCTCTGATCGAAATGAAGTTCAGGTACATATATTAAGAACGGTTTGGGATAAATTAGAGAGTGAACTATGTCTGTACGCATAGGCATTTCAGGTAAGTAATCCATCTGTTCTTTCGTAAGTGACATCGATGCTCCCAATGTTTTAATACAGGGCCCATTGATAAGCCTCAGTACTATCCTAGTATTCATGTTCCCAATAGCCGAACCAGGTACGTCAAAGGCTGTTTGGTCGGCCAAGATCAAACCGAAACCTCTCTTACGGGTAATTCTGGCTAGTTGATACATATAGGGCTCTTCCTGATCATTTCTATTCTTATCAATATTTAGCACCCTATGTGCTTCGTCAATAACAAATACATTGGTCAGTTCGCTCGGTCCAATTCGCTCGCGATATGAAATTGCGTAGTTTAATAGGTCATCAACAAAAAAATGGTGTAGGGAAGTTGATAGACCAAGTAAGCGCCAGATAATAGAGTGTTTTAGCAAGTCATCGATCCTGAAACCTTTTGAACATCCATATGGCTTGCCCATCTGCCTCACCAATTTCCGTGTTCTGTTCGTAAGCGATTCCCAATATTGTGCTTTTCTGGAACTGGAATTTCTAAATTGCATTTTCATTAGCTGGTTGTGGAATGAAAGGATTGAGGGATAGTTCTGATCGGTTCCATCGGTATTTATAATGCTAAATAGCTTATCAGCTTCATCGGTGTAACCTTGTCGGTACAGCCAGTTAAAGAAAGCCCTTAATCCTCGGACGTAGGTCTGAATGCTTATCGCTGCCAAGCCGTTCTTTTGCTCAGGGACATATGGATGATCCTGCCATCTTGTCTTTTCCTGAAGGTATAAGATGAATTCACGAACCTGCTTCTCTTCCAAGCTAGCTAGTTTGGTCGATTGCTCACTTTCAATGAGGAATCGCTGGAATTGTTTTAGTGACAGATTGTACCAGCAGATCGTCTTTGGACTTTTGCCCTCGGTTCGATTATAGAGCTCGTACTCCTTGGTCAACTCGGCCAGTTCGAAAGATTCTTTGGTCAATTCTTCCCACCGCCAATTTTTTTTGCTCGACACCATTTTCCTTGCTCCTTGCGCTCCGGTCAATAAAGTGTGATATCAAACTGATATCAACATGACCAAAGCATGATATTAGTGTGAGCTTTGAGTGACCTTTTTGACTGACCAAGCAGTGGGTCGTTATAAAAGGAAAGACCCGTTCTCAGACGGGCTCAGACCTAATTTTGAATCTATGGAGCGGGAGACGGGGTTCGAACCCGCGACAGCCTGCTTGGAAGGCAGGCTTAGTACTAATTGATTCTTATCTCTGAGTTTTTTCTTTTAGCTACCTACTTTGCAAACTAAAATTTCAGAGCTATGATTCATAGACATAATATTTTACACGACCCTACTTCGAAGGAGAGGGGGGATAGGGGGTGAGGTTGCCATCTCACCAATAAGTACTAGGACAAAATGAGGATGGTCATTCACCATTTGGTGTAACCAGATAGTACGAGGCAGAATCATACCTATTCCCGATTCACAGCCAGCGGTATTCGGAGGATAATAGATACAGAAAGATGGTAATCAAATAAACCTTTTAGAAAAGAGTTCGTTATACATAATGAAAACAGGAAATGTGGAGGTAACGATGAACAAGAAGAATTTAGTAAACCTGATCCGTCAGGACAAACAGTTAAAGACCTTATTCAGTGGTATGGTGATGAGCCTGGTGTTTTTGGTCAGCCTGGTTGTTACCGCCGGCGTCTGGTATTTATAACCTGACTCAGAGTCACCCCTTCAGCCAAGAGGCGAGACAGATTTCTGTCTCGCCTCTTGGTTTATACGTTCCTGATGATCGATGCCGTAAGCGTAGTACCATCGTACCGAACGAAACAGGACTGATGGGTGATTTACTACTGGGTATAGCTAGGCTACAATCAACAGGAGAAAGGGACGGACACAAAAATGATGAATAATCGTAGCAGATTCCTGGGGCTAATTGGTCATGATAGAGGACTGCTGGCGTTGTTTGGCGGCATCGTCGTGGTTGCTGTTATCATGCTCAGTTTAGCTATTACTGCAGGTATCTGGTATTTATAAGATCTCTCATTAACATTGCTTCCTCCAGCCAAGAGGCGAGACAGAAAACTGTCTCGCCTCTTGATTTTTAGCGAAGGGCGCTGATTTTGAGCGGTTTGGGCGTTATGAGTGCAGGGCGTCTGCAGGGAGGGATAGCCAGATTACGGCAGGAAACGTGGCAGTTAGCAGTACAATCCACAATGGGGTAAAAAATGCCCCCTATACCCTTTTGAGTGAAAGGCAATGGCATGCCTTCGCAGTGTGGGATAGTTCGAGAATCGCTATGCCTGGCGGGAAGCTCCTGGCAGGTGGCATAGGTCATACCCTTCGATTCAACGAGCGCTCTGATTTTTCGATGTATGTCGAGCCTGATATCACGCCGCAGCATATAACCCCTTCCCGCCCATGTCGTCTCATATAAATAGTCCTCCTGGAATTTCCGGGCAGCAAGCGGCGAGCAGGAATCAATAGTATTGAATACTCGTTGCCAGGAACTCTTGCCGTTACTAAGAGTAGTTCTGCCGGCTTTTTTGGAAAGTCGTCCCGTGCTGGAGATAATGTGTCTGGCGCCGGCGGCGGCAAACATATTGATGAGTTCGGCTATCTTCCGAAACCAGCTTTCATCATAGAGCGCCTGGAAAAGATGGATGAACATCGGGTCGAGGCGTACCACAGTGCGGATACCCAGCCGGGATAGTTTATTGACGGCAACAAGCCTGGCGTAAAAAGATGGCGCTTGTGGGGAAATGAGTTGCAGAATTTCCAAAGTGCCTTCAATGGTGATGGCGATAAGCTTGGGTTCATATCGGGTAAAACCCGGTAGCTCCAGCAGGAAAGAGGGGTCGCCCTTGGTGGTGATGGCAAAGGAGACGCCGTAATCCATGAGCAGTTTGACCAGCCTCTTGACCTCCGTTTTCAATTCGGGGATATTCTGGCAGGGGTCGGAGATATTGGATAGTGAAATTGGTGGGCAGATGGTTATCTTTTTGAGGTCTTTTTCTACCAGCTCCGGCAGGTTGTTGTAAATCAGAGTTTCTTTTGCGTAATTGGCGTAAATTGCCTCTCTGGCATAGCAGTAGAGGCACTGGTGGATACAATGATTCGGTCCCGGCGGGGTGACATTGATAATCCAGCAGTGGAAGCATTTGCGCTGATGATTGGAATAGGGAAAATCATGGAACGTGGAGCCTTTTTTGGCAATGAGTTTCACGTTTGACATCAGTTGGAATTTAGAAACCTTGTTCTTTGTACTTCTTGGTTAACATTGAGTATATATCTACCGCCTGCTCCAGCTCGGCGAGTTGCTTCGTTGAGATTTCGCTCTTTAGCTTGCCGGGCACACCCATAACCAATGACCTGTCAGGTATTCTGGTATTGGGCGCTACAATGGAACCGGCACCGATAATGCAATAGTCGCCTATCTCGACGCCATCGAGGATAGTGGCATTATTGCCGATGATGATATTGCTGCCGATTTTTTTGCCATGGATGACGGCGGTATGTCCTACGATAACGTTATCTCCAATAACCAGCTCCTCTACACAGTGGACAACGCTATTATCCTGTATGCTGGTGTTATTGCCGATTTTAATACTGGAAATATCACCCCTGAGCACTGCACCTGGCCAGATGCTGGAATTCTCACCGATTTCTACGTCACCGATGATGTAACAAGTTTCATGCACCAGCGCCGAAGCAGCGATTTTGGGTGTTTTACCATCGAAGCTTTTAATCATGGTTTATATTATACCTCACCCTCTGTATCTCTTCTCCTGGCAGGAGAGGGACAACGTCCCTCTTGGACTCCCACTAGCTATTTGCTCTATAACCAGCTACGCAATCGTTTGAAAGCGGCGATTTTATCGGTATCGCCTAATTTAGCTTTTTGCAGCGCCTGGTGGAGTATGTCGATGCTTCTATCGTATGTTTTTTTGTCCACGGGGTAGGGATGCCCGTCCTTGCCGCCGTGAGCAAAGCTGTATCGAGCGGGATCCCTGAGGCTGACCGGTACGTCGTAGACAAGCTCAGATATCAGGCTGAGGGCGCGAATGGTTTTGGGTCCCACACCCTCCAGCCCCAGCAGCTTTTCGAAATTTTGAGGCTGTTGCTCATAGGTGTGGACGAATATTTTCGCCAGCCGGTCAGGGTGAATATCCTGCAGCTCAAGGTGATGTCGTGACGGCAGGTCCAGAGTTTGCAGTTTCTTAAGTTGCTCGATGAGTTTTTCCGGCTTGCCCTCGATGGCAATCTGAGTGACGGTGTCCCGTGCCTGTCCGCTCTCGGCAGCGACGAAGTTCAATACCTCACCCTTACCCTGGGAACAAATAGCGGCGTGAGGCTCACAGACAAAATCGGTTACCTGCTCACCAAGCCAGTGATAGCGGCGGGCATAGTGATTGGTTTCATTCATTCCTTGCTGGACGACTGTCCAGGAGCCGTCTTTGGTGAAGAAAAAGCAGTGGTGATAGAGCTGATAGCCGTCCTGGAGAGCGGTGTTGTCAACCTTGGCTGCCATGCGACTGGCATAGACCAGGGAAGCTGCATCTGTTTTCAGGTTATGCCCCACACTTTCTATCTCGCTGGGAGTTTTTCGCGACGTCCTGCCCTTGCCGCCAGCAATGAACAAGCCCAGGTCAGTTTGCAGCTCTCTGGTACCTTCCTTGAGAGCTCCGCATACGGTAGTAGTGACGCCGCTGGAATGCCAGTCGAAGCCGAGGACGCAGCCCAAGGCCTGAAACCAGAAGGGGTCGGAGAGGCGGTGGAGCATCTCATCAGGTCCGAACTCGGTCACTATAGCGATGGTAATCTCACGAGCCAGCCTGGTCATACGCTGGAAAAGCCATGCCGGCGCTTTGCCTCCATGAAGGGGTAAGTTGGTGATTCCTGTTCGCTGGGGTGAGTTAGCCATATAGATATATTATACGCGATTACCTGTTAATCTCTCACCATCGATCTGTCGCGGATGCTCCTGAGATTACCGTGGCTTGTTCGTGTCGGGAGAAGTTACGTTTTGCGCTGGTACCTATCCTGCTTCAATGGTGCTTTTACGGTGCGCCAGTTTCTCCATATCATAAACAGGATGATGACCACTGAGTAAACCACGAGCTCCCAGGAGCGGTAGAATAGCCAGATGAATACCGGCAAAGTGGGACCACCGAGGAGCAGGGAAAAGAAAATACGCCGTAAGATGATGCGGCGGTTGAGGTACATGATGAATACGATGATACAGCAGGAAGCAAGCGTTGCCCAGAATGTCAGTGCTGCGAAAATGCCGATAAGGGTTGCAGCGCCCTGACCTCCTTTGAATCCGATGAAGACCGGGAAATTATGTCCCAGGAACGCAGCGAAGCCGGCTCCCAGCATCCATGGCATCGAAACACCCAGCGCATATGCAGCACCTATGGCCGCAGAACCCTTGCCGATATCAACGGCACCAACCACGAAGCCCTGCCAGGTTCCGACGGCTCGAAACGTGCTGGCGGTACCCACATTGCCGGTATCAACCTTGCGGATATCGACACCTTTGGTGAGTTTGCCGATGATATAGGCGGTAGGAATGGAACCGAGCAAATAGCCGATGATTACCGCGGCTAAGCCGAGCAATATGTCTAGCAACTCTTTGACTCACCGGACCTGTTCTGATACTCCAGCAGTCGCTCGTATTCTTCGAGTGACCGTATTGCTTCCAGTTGCTCTCCCTTTTCCAGAGCATTGGAAGCGTTCTCCAGTATGCCAATTTCGCGGGACAGGGATGTGGCAATGTTACAGAGCGAGCCACAGCAGGTGCCGGCATCGGCACGCCACAGGAGCGTTTGCTTTATGTCGAGCATTTTCTTGATATCGGCACGAGCTTCTTGAATTCTGGCAGGCTCAGCCAGCTTTTGCCTGATAGTTTTGACTGTCTCAGCGTTGACAATAAGCGTCTTTTCCATGGTTTCTCTCTAATTAACAAATGTTTGTCTATGTTTACTATACCAATTACCAGGAGCTTTTACTAGCGGTTTTGGCAATCTTTTACTGATTTGTCATCGCGAGCGTAGCGTGGCGATCTCTAAGTTTTCCAGCAAACCCACAGATTGCTTCGTCACTATATTCCTCGCAATGACATTGGGTGGAATATTCCTCACACAGACAAGTTTGTAAGGGGCGGACTTTCAAGTCCGCCCCTTACAAACTTTCTTCTATGAGCCATGAGTGAGATTAGTGTCTGAAGTGGCGGATGCCAGTGAAAACCATTGCCATGTTGTATTTATCAGCGAGGTCAATGACATCCTGGTCTTTTACCGAGCCACCGGTCTGAATAACCGCAGTCACTCCGCCTTTTGCGGCTATTTCCACAGTATCGGGGAAGGGTATCATGGCGTCTGAGGCGAGAACAGCGCCCTTGGCAGCCTCGCCAGCAAGTTTCAATGCGAGCTGAGCGCTGATTACCCTGTTGGGTTGTCCTGCGCCCATGCCCAGCATGGTATTGTCCTTGGCGATGGAAATGGCATTGGATTTGATATGCTTGATTGTCTTCCAGGCGAAGAGCATATCTCTCATCTCTTCTTTGGTGGGCTGACGCTTGGATACAGTCTTCGGCTTAAACTCCTGCTCGGTGTAATAGTCCTCGTCCTGCACCAGGAAACCGCCGCTGATGAGGCGGATATCTAATCTCTTCGCATTGCCTGTTTGTGTTTCTAAGGGTAATGAAACCATGCGCAGGTTCTTTTTGCGCTTGAGCAGGTTCAGAGCGTCATCGCTGTAGCCTGGGGCGATGATGCAGTCATAGTGCGTTTTATCGATTTCACTTGCCAGTGCCATGTCCATAACCCGATTGGTGGCAATGACACCTCCGAATGCAGAGACAGGATCACCGGCGAGCGCCCTGCGGTAGGCTTCTACAATGTCCTTATTGCTGCATAATCCACAGGGATTGTTGTGTTTAATGATGGCTATGGTGGGGTCAGGGAAGTCGATAGCGGTGCTCCAGGCGGCTTCGAGGTCGAGTAGATTATTAAAGGAAAGCTCCGGCCCGCTCAGGTGCTTCACGCCGGTCAAGCCCAGCGATTTCTGCCCTACAGCTTGCTCAACGTAGAGAGCAGCTTTCTGGTGGGGATTTTCCCCATAGCGGAGGTCGAAGAGCTTCTTCATGGCGATGGTCAGGTTGTCGGGTAACTTATCTTCACGCAGATATTGAGAGATGGCGGTATCGTACATGGCAACATGCTGAAAGGCTTTCTGTGCCAGTCTCTTACGCTCGGCTAACTCAATGGTGCCCTTGCGCAGCTTTTCAGCCACTGCGGTGTAATCCTGAGGGTCAACGACCACCAGCACCGAAGGGAAGTTCTTGGCAGCGGCGCGAATCATGGTGGGGCCGCCGATATCGATGTTCTCCAGCGCGTCATCGAGGGTGACATTCTCTTTTGCCACTGTTTGAACAAAGGGATAGAGGTTAATCACCACCATATCGATGGTCTGGATTTTATTTTTCGCCAGCTCTTCCATATGCTGTGGCAGGTTGCGCTTTGCCAGGATGCCGCCGTGTACGGCAGGATGCAGCGTTTTTACCCTGCCATCGAGGATTTCGGGGAAACCGGTGAGCTCTGAGACGCTGTGCACCTTGACGCCAGCGCTTTCCAGAGATTTCTTGGTGCCGCCGGTACTGTAGATATCGACCTTCAGCTCCTGGAGCTGTTTGGCGAATTCGACCAAATTGGCTTTGTCGGAAACACTGAGAATAGCACGCATTATAGGGTAAAACCTCCTTATGTAATTGTTATTCGCTCTGTTTTGCTGGTGGTAGTGATGCTGCCGATGACCATGGCATCAGGCAAAGCAGCTTTAATCTTGTCTGCCTTCTGTGGAGAGCAGACGACTATCATTCCTATGCCCATGTTAAAGACACGGTACATCTCCGCTTCTTGAATCTTCCCCTGCTTTTGAATGAGGTTGAAGATGGGCGGGATAGTCCAGGTTTTCTTATTGATGCGGGCGCCCAGCCCTTTGGGCAAAATCCTGGGCAAATTCCCCACAATGCCGCCGCCGGTGATATGGGCTAAGCCTTTGATGCGAGGCAATATAGCCTTCAGTTGCGGATAGTAGCACCGATGTGGCTCCAGCAATGCTTCGCCCAGCGTGCACCTTAGTTCACGATAGGTTTTGTCGAGTGGTGCAGTATCATTGTCTATTTTAAAAATACGCCGCACCAACGAATAGCCGTTGGTGTGCAATCCAGTTGATGGCAAGCCGAGGAGGACATCGTCTGCAGCTATAGTACTGCCGTTCAGTATCCTGTCCTTTTCCACTACGCCGATAATAAAACCCGCCAGGTCATAGTCATCGCCGTGATACATGCCGGGCATCTCGGCAGTTTCACCGCCGATAAGGGCACAGCCCGCCTGGCGGCATGCCTGCGCTAAGCCGCTGACAATGCTGGCTACTTTTTGAGGCACCAGTTTGCCCATGGCGATATAGTCGAGAAAGAACAGGGGCTCAGCGCCGCAGCAGAGAATGTCATTGATGCAGTGGTTGACCAGGTCGATGCCAACGGTATCGTGCCTGTCCAGAAGCGAGGCAATCTTCAGCTTGGTGCCCACGCCATCGACACTGGAAACGAGCACCGGCTTCTTATAACCTTTGAACTGGAACATACCCCCGAACAAGCCGATATCAGTCAATACTTCGGGGCGGAATGTGGAGCGAGCCTGTCGCTTGATGAGGTCTTTGGCTTTGTCCGCAGCATCGATGTCAACGCCGGCGAGGGCGTAAGCCCCTTTAGGTTTCGATTTCACTCAGACTCCTCGAAGGTAGAGCTTCCAGGGCAAGTTTATCCATTTCAAGCTGTACTGGAATGGGGTAGTCTCCGGTGAAACATGCTAGGCAGAACATATCCCTGGGCAAACCAACAGCTTTAATGAGACCTTCGACACTGAGGTATCCAAGCGAATCGGCACCGATAGCGTTTTTAATTTGCTCTATGTTTTTCTGAGCGGCGATGAGCTCCCACTTGCTTGCCATATCCACACCGAAGAAGCAGGGGTGGCGGATAGGCGGAGCGCAGATACGCATATGGATTTCTCGGGCGCCGGCTTTTCGCAGCAGGCTGATAACCCTGGGGGTAGTAGTACCACGGACGATGCTGTCATCGATGACTACCAGCCGTTTACCGGAGATAATTTCTGAGAGCGGATTGAATTTCAGTTGCACACCGAGGTCGCGCAGTCTCTGGTCAGGTTGGATAAAGGTGCGGCCGACATAGCGGTTTTTAAGTAAGCCTTCGCAGTAGGGGATGCCCGAGGCATGCGAATAACCGATGCCAGCGGCGGTCGCTGAGTCAGGGACACCCATTACCAAATCAGCATCAACCGGGTGTTCTTTCGCCAGTATCTCGCCCATGGCCTGACGTACTGGATAGAGTAATTTACCATTGATGAAACTGTCAGGACGGGCGAAGTAGATATACTCAAAAATACACAATGCCTTTCTGTCGGATTTCTCCTTGAAACTTTTGAGCCCGTTATCATTAATCAATACTATTTCGCCGGGCTCAACCTCCCTGACGAAACTGGCGCCGATATGGTCGAGCGCGCAGCTTTCAGAGGCGATTGCCCAGCCGCCGTCAATAGTTCCCAGACAAAGAGGTCGTACTCCCATGGGATCACGCACTGCCACCAGTTCGTTATTGGTTAAAACGACCAGGGAATACGCTCCCTGAAGGCGGCGCATTGCCCATCGTATCTTGGATACCAGGTCTTTCTCAGGTGAAGAGAGGATAAGCTGAGTGATGACTTCGGAATCAGTGCTGCTGCAGAATGTGTGGTTTGTTTGCGATAGTTCGTCGCGGAGCATCTTGGCATTGATGAGGTTGCCGTTATGCCCCAGGGCGATGGAGAGAGACTCGTTCTTTACCAGTATCGGCTGGGCATTGGACAGAAAGCTGGAGCCGGTAGTGGAATAGCGGTTGTGACCGATGGCAATGTGGCCTCCAAGCTGGCTTAGCTTTTCTTCGGTGAATGCCTGGGCGACAAGACCCATGCTGGTATGGAGATTGATCTTCCCGCCGTCAGTTGTGGCGATACCAGCGCTTTCCTGTCCCCGATGCTGGAGAGCGAAGAGAGCGAAGAAAGTAAGTCTGGCCACATCAACACCACGCGCATATACCCCAAAAATACCGCAGCTTTCGTGCATGGTGATTTCACCTCAGATTATAATGCTTATGCTATTGCCTGGTCAATTCTTAGTCGTGTGCGAATTCCTTGCTAGGCTACTAAAATTTCCCTTGCGAATATAAGTATACGCTATTATTAAGCTCAGCGATATGACCCATGTCTCATTAATGTATTGTAAGAAACTATTGCCCCCGGGATTTCTATGTTGCTAGCACTTCTAGTGGCCACATTTCCTCCTGGTAGCCCACATTGGAAGCATACCGGACTCGTGTTTGAGAAGAAGCATCTAGTTCCTGCTTCGCAGCAGTTATTTGTTAAGTAGGATCACCTGTGGGCAGACTACACCCAGGAAATAACTACCCTAGAGCACGTTGCGAATAATGGATTAGGAAATGATCTATGGCCATTCGTGGCTCTCGTTCTAAGTTTGCGAGTCTTCTGTAAATCTCTTCTTTACTGACTTTGTTATTTAAAATTTTCAGCAATTCATCCCTCGATCCCTGCATTCTAGCCCACTCACAAATACCGACTGTCAGAAGTACTGTATCCCACTGTTTCAATTGGATGGCTTTGGCAGTAATCGCAGTTACTGCTTCGAATAGTGACTTTGCTCCATTTGCTATCTTACCTGTTTCTGAACTCAACTCAGGAATAATAGTTTTTTCATAGTTATCTAATATAAGATGCCATGTTATCCATCCCAAAGCTTGGCGAAGATCGTTATTATCGTAGGCCTTTGTCCAAAGCTCGAAAAGTTCCATCGAGATCTGACGAATAAGAGAAAAATCCTTCAACTTTTCTACAGTTGCCTGTACACGAGACAAAGGATCGGTTGCGACATACTTTTCATGCAATTCTCCCTGGGTTGCTTTCTGTATGATATTGACAAGAAACCCCCAAGTTTCTGGCTGTAATGTTTCCTCCAATAATTGTCGGTATGGCTCAGATTGGATATATTCTTGCCTCTCCGCAGTATTTAACATTATTTCTCGTATTTTCATAAAGCTATTCGGTGATATAGTCTCAGTAGCTAAATTATCTTTGTATAAGTGCATTAGGTTCGTTGCGGCGTTCTCATTCAGAGCCTTTTCGTGCATAAGCTGATCTAATATAATTTTCCATAACCTATCACCGATTGCCTTGTTTTTAGTGATCGGATAGCCTCTGTGTGGTAAACAATACCATAAATGAATGACTGCGGCTGCTCTCGATGATAAAACCTCATACATTTCTCGAGTGGAAGGTGTATTCCATTTATATGCACTTGATATTAGAGCATTTGCGAGTAGAACATAGGCATCTCCCTCTTTGGTATTTATTGATAGTGTCTGCTGACAAAGACGAACGACTTCAACGCAGGCTTCTCTCGCTTTTTCATCGTTGCCTTCTAGTAAAAAGTGTTGGCGCCTTTGCCATTGTTCATTTGCTTGGTTGAATAATTTTCCGGATTTACCAATCAGTATTTTGCTTGCTTTATCCCATAATGAACTTGTTGCAGATTCCTGCCCAATGGATTCAAGGCGTTCACTACACTGCTGTTGCACTGGCCAATTCAGTTGAGTTCCACAGTTGCCACAGAATCTTGCTTCGAAGGCGATTGAATTATGACAGTTAGGGCATTGATACCATTGCTTCATCATCTTATTGTTACCTTGTGCCAAGTATTTCAATTAATATTTGGCTTTTAAACATTCTGATATGCCTACGCTTATACCCTCAAGCAAAGAGCTGATTCTATCTACGAGATCACGAAGGTTTCTAAAGGTGATAGTGTGCAGTTGATCAACTGAAACAGAAGGGTTATCGTCTTTATCTATAGGGTATCGGAAAGCTTGAGAATTCGGATCCCATTCTGAAAATTCGTTGATACCCTGCTCTATAGCATCAAGGTCATTCTTATATTTATCGCGTTCATCCTCTCCCAGCTTTTGATATTCCTCTTCGTCAATATTTTTTAAAATATTTCTGCATTCTCTCCATAATTCAGCGATGTTATGATGTGTTGGAAAACCCACAGAGCAATGTTGGGAAATGTCTAAAAACCAATTACCATTTCGAATTATTTCTTTGAGCTGTAATTCGATATACTGCCGATACAAAAATACTGCAGGATATACAAGGATGTGTTGCTCGCCATGAGCAATACCATGTTCAACAAGTAAATCACCAGCCTTCTTGTAACCCGCCGCATACAATACCCAATCCATATTTACCAAGATAACCTATCCCCTATAATTGTATTACTTTTAAGTTTGCATTGGAGCTTGCTGGGATTAGGTGCTAGCTAGGGGTTCACAAAAGAAAAATCCCGTCTTATTCCTAGTGGGCTTAATTCTTCAAATTAGTAGATCCCAATTAAGCAGTATATCAGCAAAAGTAAGACGATCTCATTATCAAAGGTACTCTAGAGGGGAACTGAAAATTGTGAAATGCGATTTCTAAGGTAATATCATTACCAGAATACAATCTTAATAAAGTTATTTATTCTATCTAGTATCTGATGAACTGAAGCTAAGTTATGGCGATAATATTACCAAACTGCTAGCGGGGCTGGATTTGAACCAGCGACCTGTGGGTAGATTAGTGGAGCAAGCAACGTAGAGCGAGGATTTTCTCGGTATCTTTGAGTTGAAATATGGTGATATAATGAGCGAACGAATCAGAAATGCGAACTGGAAACAATTTTGCTGGGGATAGAGTTATGAAAGCGCTTAAAGAAATTAAACAAATCTTAGCTCAACATAAAGAAGAGCTGAAACTGAAGTACAAAGTCAAGGACATAGGGATTTTCGGCTCTGTAGTGAGGGGGGAGCAGAAGAAGAAAAGTGACGTGGATGTTTTAGTGGAATTTGCTGAGCCTGTAGGGCTTTTTGCATTCATGGATCTGGAAGAATACCTGGAGAGGTTAATTGGCGCTAAAGTCGACCTGGTATCGAAAAAGGCATTGAAGCCGAGAATCGGCGAATATATCCTCAAAGAGGTTATTTATTTGTAACGAAACGTGATTACCGGCTCGATAGCCATTCCATAACCGTATCTATAGCTTTTCCTTCGAGGCGGAGGCGGTGACCAGCGCCGGGGATAATGACCAGTTCCCTGGGGTCTTTTGCCTGCTCATAAAGCTTGTGAGCATGGGCGATAGGTACGGTATTGTCCTGGTCGCCATGGATGAGGAGCAGGGGGCGGGGTGAGATTTTATGAATGTGGTGAACCGGGGAAACAGTATTGAATCCTTCAAGCCAGTCCTCTATCGAGGCGGGAAAGCCTGCGTCCCTGATGACGCCAATTTTACGGAAGTAGGCGATGAGTTCCTGTCCTTTGTCACGCGGCATGAAATCGAAGTTGGCGGGACAGGAGAGAGTTACCAGAGATGATATCCTGGGGTCGCTGGCAGCCACACATATACTTACTGCAGCGCCGCCGCTGGAGCCTATAACTGCCAATTTGGACTTTTTAACCTCGTCGAAGCCATAGAGGAAATCGATAGCCGCCTTCAAGTCCTGAGTCCAGCCGCGGAGGTCGAAATTACCCTGGCTTTGTCCTGAGCCCCGAAAATTGAAAATAAAGGTGATGAAGCCGTTGGCGCAAAACTTTTCAGCCAGTACAGCATAGCCTCGTTCCGCGGGATTGTGTGGTACTGCGGGAATGCCGTGGCAGATAATAAGGGCTGGCTTATTTAGATTTGTGGTAGTAGGGAAATATAGTTCACCATACAGGTCGAGATTGTCGGATTTGAAAGAGACCTCTTGTTTTTTCATGGATTCAGAACTCTCCTTTGTTGGTGATTTTATGCAACATCTCCCTCTATTTTTTAATGTTAGCAATAGTAAAAACTCCTGATTGCCGTCGGCGCCGGTGATAGGTGAGGCGACTAATCCGCGTAATCTGAAACCGTGGTCGACCGCCCAGAGGACAAAACGCCCGATGACCCTGGCATGAACCAGAGGGTCTTTGATGATGCCGCCTTTGCCTACCTCATGCTTTTCAGCTTCGAATTGCGGCTTGAGCAGCACGATGATATGACCTGATGGCTTAAGACGCTTTACTATGTTTGGTAGTACCTTGGTGACTGAGATAAACGATACATCTATGGATGCCAGGTCTGCTTCCTCTGGCAATTCAAATGGATAGTGCACATTGGTCCTATCCATGACTACAACCCTGGAGTCCTGCCTCAGTTTGTAATCGAGCTGACCGTACCCAACATCTATGGCGTAGACTCGTCGAGTACCCCGTTGCAGCAGACAATCGGTGAAACCTCCGGTAGAAGCGCCTATATCAATAGCTACTAAAGAGGTAACATCGAGTTTGAACTCGTCGAGGGCATGGGATAGCTTAATACCCCCGCGGCTGACATACAGAGGTTTCCGGGCTAGCTCAATCCGGGCATCTTCTGCCACCAAACTGCCGGCCTTAATGATAGTTTTTCCGTTTACTGTCACCTCGCCAGCCATAATGAGGGCGCGGGCTTTGTTTTTATTGTCGGCTAAACCTGTAGTCACCAGGAGGCTATCTAATCGCTGTTTTGGCATAGTGGCATCACTCAACCAGGGATTATAGTATAGGGTAGGGATTATAACAAGAAAGCCCCTCTCTCCTTGAGAAAGAGAGAGGGGCTTTGGAGGAGGATTAACAAAAATTACAGTTTAACCAGGTTGGCGGCGTAGACATCACCGAGCGCCATGATTTCCTGCCGTTGCTCTTCCTGCAAAGCCTCGTCCAGTGCCAGAATCATGAGCGCTTTACCACGTGGTTGCAGCCGTGCTAATTGCATGGAGCTAACATTGATATCTGCTTTGCCGGTGATGTTCCCCACCGCACCGATAAGCCCGGGACGGTCGCGATGGTCGCAAAACAGGAAGTAGCCACCAGTGGGAGTGATGTCTATCCAGAAATCATTCACCTTGACGATATGTGTCTCACCGCGGAGCACAGTGCCGGCAACGCTGATGCTGCCGGTGCTGGTGCTGGTGGTAACATTGAGAGTAATAAGGCTGGCGTAGTTTTCGCAGGTTGCCTCAGTTTGCTCTACTACTTTGATGCCGCGGCGAGCAGCGATGAGGGTAGCATTCACCATATTGATTCTTTCCTCGCTCACTTTTTCCAGCAAGCCACCGATAATGGAGGTTTTTAAAGCGCTGCTGTCGCAATTGGCAATTTCTCCTGAATAGATAATATGAATACTCTTTATCTGCGCTTCCATTAATTGGCCTGCCAGCTTACCCAGAGTCGAGGCTACCAGCATATAGGGAGCTACCACCGAAAGCACTTCAGCGGCGATGTGAGGTAGATTAGCAGCGTACTTGGCAGGTCTCCCGTTTAATACGTCGAGTACCTGCTCGGCAGCGTCGATAGCTACACCTACCTGTGCCTCAGCTGTGGAGGCACCGAGATGTGGTGTCACGATAATTTTATCGCTCTTGAATAAAATACTGTCGGTTACCGGCTCCTTCACGAATACATCAATAGCAGCGCCAGCGAGCTTACCTTCTTCGATAGCTTTACACAGTGCTTCATCGTCGATAAGCCCGCCGCGAGCGCAGTTGATGATACGGGCTGTCGGCTTCATTGTAGCCAGTTCCTTAGCACCAAGCATGCCCTTGGTATCTTTGGTCAACGGAAGATGTAAAGTGATGTAATCCGATTCCACGAGTAATTGCTTTAGTGGAATCAGCTCTATTCCCAGATTGCGGGCATAGTCAGCAGAGACGAAGGGATCATAGCCGACGACTTTCATTTTGAATCCTTGAGAGCGCTTGGCGACCTCCGAGCCGACATTACCCAGACCAATGACGCCTAATGTTTTGTTATTAAGCTCATTGCCTACAAAGCTGCTCCGCTGCCACACGCCGGACTTGAGCTTGGCATGGGCCTGGGGAACATGGCGTGCCAATGCCAGCATCATTGCCATGGTATGTTCCGCTGCAGAGATGGTGTTCCCTGTGGGAGCATTAACTACTACGATACCCTTCTGCGTTGCTGCGTCAATATCGACGTTATCCAGACCGACTCCAGCACGGGCGATTACCTGGAGCTTGGTACCTGCCTCGATGATATCCTTGGTTACCTTGGTTTCGCTGCGTACCACAATAGCCTCGTAGTTGGCTATAATGCTCTTCAATTCATCAGGTTTGAGCCCGGTTTTAACATCGACTTTTACTTTGGCTTGCAGTACTTCTATACCGGCTTTATCGATTGGGTCAGCAACTAGAACTTTCATGGAAGTCACCTCTTTACTTTATATTTATTAACCTCTCACCCTTATCCCTCTCCCCTTTAAATCCCATCTTTCCCTCAAATTGCTTCTTGCGGTGACAGAAATAAAGGCTGATTTTCGTTATAGCACGTAGAAGTAAGAAGCGGAGAGCTACGTATTATACCTTTGCTTTAGGCCATGCCTTTTCCAGTGCGCTTAGAACTTCTTTAATATCTTTTTCAGTAACCATGCCCAGGTGCCCAATGCGGAAAATCTTTCCTTTGAGGTCGCCCTGTCCTCCAGCGATGACCACTTTGTGCTCATCGCGCAATATCTGGCGCAATTTGGACACGTCAACTTTTCCCTGAGCTTTCACTGCAGTTACGGTGTTCGATGCATATTTTTCATCGGGCAATATTTCGAATCCCATCGCCTTGACGCCTTCCCTGGCTATCCTGGCTATTTTAGCATGGCGGGCGAAAACGTTTGGCAGACCTTCTGCCAGAATCATGTCCAGCGAGACACCGAGCCCATAGAAGATGGGAATTGAGGGAGTCCAGGGCGTCTCTCCATCCATGAGAAATTTCTTCGCTTTGGTGAAGTCCCAGTAGAAACGGGGCATCTTTGCCTCGGCGTGCGCTTTCCATGCCTTCTCACTCATGCTGACGAAGGCAAGCCCTGGCGGTACCATCCAGCCCTTTTGAGAGCCACTAACCACCACATCGAGCTTCCAGTTGTCGACCTGTACGTCAATAGAGCTCAGTGAGCTGACAGTATCGACAATAATCAGTTTGTCGAACTCTTTTACCGCAACGCTGACCGCAGCCAGGTCGCTGGTGACACCAGTGGAAGTCTCATTGTGAGTCACCAGCACTGCCTTTATCCTGGGGTCAGCTTTCAATGCCTGACGTACTTTCTCAGGGTCTACTGCTGTTCCCATTTCAAACTTGACTTGGGTAACATCAGCTCCAAAAGTCCGTGCAATTTCAGCGAGGCGGTCACCGAAAACTCCATTAGTTGCAGAGAGAATCTTATCTCCGGGTGAGAGGACGTTAACTACAGCGGCCTCCAGGCCGCCAGTACCCGAGCCGGTGAGAATAAATAGTTCATTCTTGGTCTGGAAAACAGTTTGAAGCTTTTGAGTAACGCTCTTGATGAGCTCCTTGAATTCCTTACCCCTGTGGTCGACCATCTGTTTACTCAGGGCTTTCAGGACCTTTTCTGGACAGGGTGTTGGTCCGGGTACACGTAGTTGCATAGTAACCTCCCTCTTTGTTTTTATTCGTAAATGCAAGGTGGTGTTTGCAGCTTTTAATTATACTATTTTATAGGATTTTTATCACTTTTACCTTTGTGGCAGCTTTAAAAATTGTGGCAAACGGCTGCCCCTCGTCGCTTTTGCTCCGATTTAGATTACTTCACGCAGAATCAACTTTGCCTGTTCCACGTCTTTGGCTATCTGGGTTTTGAGTTCATCTACGGAGATGAACCGTTTTTCATTTCTCAGTTTGTCTATGAATGCTACGCTGAGAGCTTTCCCTGATAACTCAGATTTGTGGTTTATGATGTAGGTTTCAACCATGCGCTTCCCGTCTCCAAAGGTAGGTCGAACACCGATATTGGTTACGGATGGTAACGGTTCGCTATCGGTGTAGGCGACGGTGACATAGACGCCATCCCCCGGCGATGCCTGGTCGGGCTTTATCTCGAGATTGGCGGTGGGAAAGCCCAATGTTCTCCCTCTCTGGTCACCAGGCACTACCAATCCGCGTATCCTGAAGGGACGTCCCAGTAGCTTAGCAGCTCTTTTCATATCTCCTTGAGATAAAACCTGGCGGATAAGACTGCTGCTGACCACTTCACCGTTGATAACCAGCGGCGGCACCACTTCAACGTTGAATCCCATTTGTTTGCCGAATAGGCGAAGCTGTTCTACCGTGCCCTGCCTGTTTTTACCCAGGGCAAAATCAGGTCCAATAATCAACCCGCGGAGTTTCAGATGCTCTTTAAGCAACTGCACAAACTCGCGGGCGCTCAGTTGTCTCAGCTCCGTGGTGAAATTCAACGCGATGACTATATCTATGCCCAGGTTTTTGATCAGCTCGATTCTGTTATCCAGGCTGTCCAGCCAGGGTAACTGATTCTGGGAACCGAGCACAGTCTCCGGATGCGATATAAAAGTAATAACACCGCTCAACCAGTTATTCTGCTGAGCTTTTTTCTTTAGATAGGTTAACAGGCTTTGATGTCCCAGGTGGACGCCGTCGAAGACGCCGATGGTGAATATCGTCTCCTGATGGGGTTTGATTTTCTCTAGCTCTTCTACGATTTCCATAGCTTTAGTAAGCGTAAGACAACAGGGTAGGGATTTTATGACTTAGCGCTCGATGGTAAAACAGCCAGATTTCTGCCTACAGCAGCGACCACTGGCTTGAGTTGAGACATGAGCTTGTTAAAGTTCTCGAACGTCAGTGATTGTGCGCCGTCTTTTAGGGCGGAATCTGGAGTGGGATGAACCTCGACCATAATGCCGTCGGCACCAGCAGCTACCGCAGCCAGCGCCAGTGGAATAACCAGGTACCATTTGCCTGTACCGTGACTGGGGTCAGCGATGATGGGCAGGTGACTCACCTTCTCGATAACCGGAATAGCGCTGATATCCATAGTATTACGAGTATACGTTTCAAAGGTTCTGATGCCTCTCTCACAGAGCATGAGGTTGCTATTTCCCAGTGCCAGGATGTATTCGGCTGCCAGCAGCCATTCCTGAATTGTCGCCGATAATCCCCGTTTCAACATCACCGGCTTGCCCGTCTCGCTCGCCGCCTCCAGAAGATTGAAATTTTGCATATTACGAGTGCCTATCTGGAGGATATCAGCATAGCTTGCCACCATATCGACATCTTGTGATGCCATAACCTCGGTGATGACCAGTAGTCCTGTCTCTTTTGCAGCTTGAGACAGTAGCCTGAGCCCTTTCACTCCCAGCCCGCGGAAATGATACGGCGATGTGCTCGGTTTGAAGGCGCCGCCGCGCAGGATAGTGGCGCCAGCAGCTTTTACTGCCTTAGCTGTTGCCATAAGCTGCTCTTCGTTTTCTACGGCACAGGGGCCAGCTATGACTACGATTTCTTTACCGCCGATACTGATGCCTCCTATGGTGATAATGGTGTCCTGAGGATGAAACTCGCGGCTGGCAAGTTTGTACGGTTTGCTGACGAGGATAATCTCATCCACGCCAGACATGTTCTCCAGCGTATCTTTCAATTCTGGAAAGATTTGCCCGACCACTCCGATAATGGTATGTTGTACACCCTGGGAGAGGTGAGGTTTTAAGCCTACGGATTCGATACGACTGCTGACATTGCTGATTTCTTTATCGCTGGCGCCAGCTTTCATGACCACGATCATGTTTTATTGCCACCTGTTTGAATATTGTTTGTTTCCCCCCTCAACGCTTCTGCCCCTTTGAGGTATACGTAGATAAGCTCATCGGTCTTTTTCTCAGTGTTGACCAGCATCATCACTCTCAAACAGCTCGGTAAGCTGCCGGGCACGTCCATTTCATGCCCGCAGAGCAAAGCTGTTTTTGACAATCCCAGCTCGCGGGCTGCCACTGCGGGAAACTCGGCATTGAGGTCGGACGTGGTGGTGAACCAGACTGCAGCTATGTCATCCACGTTCACACCATTGACTGCTATCATCTGTTGGACTAATTCCTTGCTGGCAGCCAGTATCGATTCTCTGGTATTGTGTTCGACAGTGATCGCCCCGCGTATGCCACGACACTTCATGTATTTAGTGCCCCCTTGAAAAGTAGACTATAAGACTACTCCATTTACCGCTCCATCGTCAAGAAATTTCGGAATTGCATACTACCTGTTTCTCAAGGTATCCTCATCGTATATGGGAACGGTTAAATTGGTATTATCATAACCAGTGCTATGATATAATGATTTACATAATTAAGAGGGGGTGTGAAATGCAAGTCAAGGATGTTATGACCTGGAATGTAGTGACTGTACCCAGCGACACGCCGATAATGGAAGCCAAGAAGATTATGGAGACGCATCATATCCGTCGTCTGCCAGTGGTGGATAAAGGGAAGCTGGTAGGTATAGTGTCCAAAGAAAGCATAGATAAAGTTGGACCTTCAGCAGCTACCAGCCTCAGTGTCTGGGAAATAACCTATCTACTGGCAAAGATCAGGGTAAAAGAAGTAATGAAGACAGACGTGGTTACCGTGACTCCGGATATGACAGCAGAGGCAGCCGTGTCCTTAGCTCAGCGCAAACGGGTTGGTTGCCTCATTGCGGTTGAAGGTGATAAGGTGGTAGGCATACTGACCACGAATGATTTCTTCTATAGGATATTGAATCCGATGCTGGGGATTGGAAAACCAGGTTTGCGATTAGCCATTACCAGGTGTTTCAGTGCTAAATGTATTAAAGAAGTTATGGAATGTGTGGCGAAACATAATATGAAGATAATTGCTGTGCATAATTCGTCACCGGTGGAAGATATCGAACCTGACCTGTTTCTTCAACTCGATACTGACAATGCTGACCAGATCATAAAGGACATCAAGGCTAAGGGTTTTGAGGTCAGGTTAAGAGACCGCTGAGGCTCTTAACACGTTTCGGCTTCTCATCGCCCTTTTCTCCTGTTGCGGAGGAAGGGCGTTTTTTATGCTTGATGTTACCTTGACTGTCGTAAGGTAACTTTATAGAATTGGTACGGTTTGCAGAGGTAACTTCATCTGCAGACGAAGGAGTTTATTGCTTAATGGAACTGGTTGACAAGATGCTTGCCGGGGATGTGTTATCGCTGGCACGCTTGATTTCGATTATCGAGAGAGATAATAACGATGTGCCGGCTATTATGAAGCTGGTCTATGCTCATCCCGGCAAAGCGTACTGCATCGGTATCACCGGTCCCGCCGGCTCCGGCAAGAGCACTGTTGTGGATAAGTTGACCGCAGTGATACGCCAGCAGGGGTTCACTGTTGGTATCATCTGTGCCGACCCCACCAGTCCATTCAGTGGGGGTGCAGTGCTCGGGGATAGGATACGGATGCAGCAGCATTATCTCGATAGCGGAGTGTTCATCCGCAGTATGGCGACACGGGGCAGCCATGGTGGATTGCCGTACAGTGTCAGTGAGGTGATTAAACTGCTCAGTGCCTTCGGTAAAGACATTATCCTGGTGGAAACGGTGGGGGTGGGTCAGACAGAGCTCGATATCATACAAAATACCGATACCACGGTAGTTATCCTGACCCCTGAGGCAGGTGACGCTATTCAGACCATGAAAGCAGGTTTGCTTGAAATCGCTGATATTTTTGTGGTCAATAAAGCTGACCGTCCCGGTGCTGACAACCTTATTGTGGGATTGAGGACTATGCTTGAGCTCCGTACGGCTCATGTATACTGGGAAGTGCCGGTCCTGGCTGCTGAGGCGGTGAATAGTGTGGGTATTCAAGAGCTCTTCAGGCAAATTGCCAAGCATCGCAAAACCATGGAGGAGACCGGTCTTCTGGCACAGCGTCGTAGAGAGCGGCTGCGCCATGAATTTATAGAAGCAGTCGAGCATCGGCTTAAGAGTGAGCTATTAAAGCTGGTTCACAATGACCGAGAACTGAGCAACTACATAGCAAAGGTAGAAGCAGCAGAGCTATCTCCGATTTCAGCGGCTGACGAGGTAGTGAGCTCGGGCAAGGTATTGGATGGCTGGATGAGGCAATTGAAACAGGGTCGCCCTCGAGGAGAGGGACAGCAGGAGAAGTAATGTCACAACGTATCAGGAATTCCAAACGTACAAAGAGTTCAGGCATGTACGATGTCATCATTGTTGGGGGTGGCCCGGCAGGTATGTTTGCTGCTCTGGAGCTGTGCCAGGTAGCCGACCTCAACATCCTTCTTTTAGAAAAGGGGAAAGATATTCACGCTCGTTTTTGTCCTGCCCAGGAATCAGGCGGACAGTGCCTGTCCTGTTCACCATGCAATCTGGTCAGTGGTTTAGGTGGCGCTGGTGCCTTCAGCGATGGCAAGCTGACTCTCTCTCCAGAAGTCGGGGGTAGACTGGGTGAACTACTGGATGGCAGACAGGTTCAGGAATTGATTGATTATGTTGACAGTCTCTACAAAAAGTTCGGCGGCACTGACCATGTTTACGGTGTTTCCGAAGGGGTCGATGAACTGATTCGAAGGGCGATGTTAGCCGAGCTGCGGTTGATTCCGGTCAAGCTGCGTCACCTGGGTACGGAACGTTCACGAGAGGTGCTGAAGGCGATGCGGGATTTCATCGTGACCCGTGTGGAGACGAGGTTTGAAGAGGCTGCCACCAGCATTATCACCAGGCGTGGTCGCGTGGTAGGGATAGAGACCAGCCGTGGTGAGGAGCTACGATGCCATTATCTGATTCTGGCGCCGGGCAGGGAGGGCGCAGACTGGTTGACCAAGGAAGCCGAAAGATTGAAGTTGACTCTGACGTCGAATCCTGTTGATGTCGGTATCAGGGTGGAAGTACCGGCGCCGGTACTCGAGGAGCTTACCTCGGTGTTGTATGAGTCAAAGCTGGAATACTTTTCTCAGAGCTTTGATGATAGAGTGAGAACGTTTTGTATGTGTCCGGGTGGTGAAGTGATTATGGAGTCAACCGGTGGTAGTGACCCGGTGGTAACGGTCAATGGTAATAGCTATGCCGAGCGCAAGACCAGCAATACTAACTTCGCTATTCTGGTCAGCACGCATTTTACTGAACCCTTTCATGAGCCGATTGCCTATGGCAAATATCTGGCAAGGCTGGCTAATATCATCAGTGGTGGAGTACTGGTACAGCGTCTGGGTGATTTGATGGACGGGCATCGGTCAACCCCGGAACGCATTCGGCGCAGCATCGTTACCCCCACATTGAAATCGGCTACTCCGGGCGACCTGAGCTTCGTTTTGCCCTTCCGCCATCTCAAAGGCATTGTGGAGATGCTTCAAGCGATGGATAAACTGGCTCCAGGCGTGGCGTCGCGTCATACGCTGCTCTACGGTGTGGAGGTGAAATTCTATTCCAGCCAGATACTGCTGACCGAATCCCTGGAAACGGAAATAACTAATATGTTTGCTGCTGGCGATGGCGCAGGAGTCAGCCGGGGGCTGGTGCAGGCATCTGCCTGCGGTGTGTTGATTGCCAGGGAGATACTGAAGCGGGGTTAAGGTGCGTTTTTGAAGTAGCTGCGATCGAAGAGGAAGCGGTTCAGTAATATCAATCCGACGCTGGTTCTGGGTGCTTTAAGGTCCTTTCCCAGATTGGCGGTAAGGCGACGAATGACGATGAGGATGAAGACTACTGCTGTAGCTATGACCAGTTCAGCCGACTGATTTAGAAGCCATGAGGCAAGCGGTGTAACCGCAAAGCCAACGAGCATACCCAGCGGCAGGCTGTTGCTCACTGGCCCACCGAGTTTTAGTTTTTCATTCATGGTTTGACCTTTTACTGTAAAACGCGGCACAGTCCTGACGAGGAAGCCAATGGCAAAGCAGAGAACGCAATAGCCAAAGGCGATAAGCGCTCCAACACCGATAAATGAGGCCAGTGTGAGTTCCATGCCCGCACCAATGGTATTGCCCTTTTCTCCGTTGAACTTCTGGAATACAGGCCACATCTGTCCGATAAGGGCAGCTACTCCGGCAATGACGATGACCGCCAAGTTGAAATTAAGCAGGAAGCCGATGAGGACAGGGATAACTCCCTTCAATACATCGACGACGATTCCCGAGAGACCCTCGAGTCGTCCTACCTTACGCCATGTGGAGATATGGAAGTCTTCTTCCAAAGAGAGGTCGAAGCCCCTGGCACGGCTCAGTAGAAGTATATAGGGGAAGGAACCGACCAGGTAGGCGACTATCACTAAGGCGATGTCAGCTATCAGCCAGGGCATAGTCCTTTAAGTTTAGCAGAGAAACGCAAATAGTGAAACCCCTTTTTTGAGAGATGATATACTGTATTGTCAAGAAAACACGATACGTTGAGGGTGAATATAAGCAACCCATTATATTCGTAAGAAAGGGTAAGGTTAAAAGACGATAATGAATACCCCACATGTTTCCAGGTATCGGTGGATTGTGTTGATTGCCTACATGATTATTGCTGCGCTGACGCAGCTCTACTGGCTGAATTTTGCAGCCATAGACACGTATATTGAACAGCGTTTGAGCATACCGGCGAGCAGCGCTATGTGGCTCACTCTGGTTTTCCCTTTGATGCAGGTGTTGCTTACCCTACCTGCCGGGTTGGTTATTGACAGCAAAGGATTTAAATATGGCATTACTATCGGCGCACTATTAACAAGCATTTTTGCCCTGGTGCGTTTGATCAATCCTGAATCTTTCACGGTTCTTTTAATATCCCAGATCGGTATTGCCGCAGGCCAACCGTTTGTGCTCAACGGCGTCACCAAGCTTGCCATGACCTGGTTTCCCGAAAAGGAGGAGGCTACTGCGGTGGGGCTCGGTTCCCTGGCACTCTTTGTTGGCATGATGATAGGCCTGGGTGCCACGCCGTCTCTGGTACACAATCTTGGCTATCAACCTATGCTGTGGATATATGGCCTTTTCGGTGTTATCGGCGCTCTGTTGTTCGTAGCGCTGGCTAAACCAAAACCTGCAATTCCGCCACGTGAGGTTGAACCGAAGGGCGAAGTTACCGGATGGGGGGGAATACGGGTAATTTTAAGAAATAGGAACTTCATCATACTCGGTTTTATAGCATTCATTGGCATCGGAGTTTTCAATGGCCTGGCTACCTGGCTCGAAAAAATATTGAATGAGATGCACCATATTCCGATGACTGAGGCGGGGACTATCTCCGCTGTTCTGGTCTTTGCCGGTATGATTGGCTGTATCGTAATTCCTATGCTATCAGATAGGTTTCAAAGGCGGAAGCCGTTTCTTATTCTGGCATCATCTGTCGGCATTCTTTGCACCATTCTTTTTATGCTTGTTACAAACTACTGGCTCGATATGGTAACCAGCATAGTGCTCGGTTTTTTCTTTTTGGCTGCTCTGCCCATCATGCTGGTATTCTCTGCCGAAATAACTGGCTCCAGATACGCCGGCGTTTCTGTAGGATACCTTCAACTTCTGGGCAATATTGCAGCAGTAGTGATTGTGGTGCTGATGGAGACATTGCGCGGTGCAACCGGTCAGTTTATGGTATCGTTACTATTTCTGGCGGTGCTGTTACTGGGTTCCCTCACCCTGTCTGTCATTATTAAGGAACCCGGGAGAAGCTAAATAATAACTGCCTCCTGCTCGTGAATTAACTATATGTAACGTCTTAAATATTTGCGCATAATACTTTAAGAGTGCCATTAGGCTGCTCCCATCTCGTAAATTGAGATACTAAAGCGATTCTCAATTTTTCGACGGATGTGAAATAACGGTTGTGAGTTACCTGTCGTCGAGTGATTCGCCAGACCCGTTCCACCGGATTGAGTTCGGGTGAATATGACGGCAGGAAGATTCGTATCAGTCGGTCTTGATTGGACGCGAACAAGTCTTTCAAACCTTTCGCCCTGTGCCATTTGGCATTGTCCAGGATAAGATATATTTTCCCTTGTGTAGATTCGAGGAGATACCGGATAAAGTCGCCAAAGGTCTCGGAATTGAAGGTAGGCGCCTCTTTTGTAAGGAGACTGCCTGTTTTCAGATTGAGTGCCCCGAAGAAACCCACGTTGTGACGGACTGAAGGCGAAACTACGCGAGGTTGTTGTCCTTTCGGAGCCCACATCCTTATCAGGCTGCTGTGTCGCTGGAAATGGACTTCGTCCTCGCACCAAAGCTGCATCGTAGGGTCTTTCATCCACTCGTAGAAGTTTTTTTAAAGGCCTCCTGCCGGAGAGGATCGGCTTCGCTTGCCTGACGGCGAGGTCTCTGGAGGCTGAATCCCATCTGATGGAATAGTCTTTGGCATTGCCGTACACTGAGCGATATAGCGTAGTTCTTTCCCAGGTGGTGTGACAATAACACGCCGTCCCACAGGTTTTGATCATAACCCGTATCTCTGGGAGAACGCCGTAATTCTTTTCGCACTCTTTGCTTTTGCGAAGCTGAAAGACGGCCAGGTCGGCCAGGATGCTTTCCGTCCCAAAGTCCGCTAAGCCCGTGAGAAGCCAGTCTTTTAACCCAGTATTCGATAGTTCTGGAGGAGAATCCGAAAGCACGTGATGCCTCATAGGCACTAGCTCCACGCAACACATACAAGACAACGGCAAGCCGATGAAAGTATCGTCCTTCCCTGGTTCGTGATAATTCATCTTGAATCGCCGCAATAAAGATTTCGGCATCCGGAATGGTTATCCTTTTCATGGGAGCAACCTCCTACAGCTTTGCTCCCATTATATAGTATTAACAAAATATACGCAATATATTATGTCGCTTCATATAGTATATCGCTAGGATGATGGTTTAGAGTCTGCCAATAACTTTAATGCGTGTTGGTTTGATGAGCATGTTGAGCAGGATACCGATAAGCATAATTACGATGCAGGCGAGAAATGCCAGTTGATACTCACCAGTGGTATCAAAGATATAGCCGGATACGAAGGGCCCTATGGCGGCTCCAATAGTAAAACCCGTGGTAGCAATTCCAAAGATTACACCCAGCGATGTCAACCCGAAAAGTTTTGCTATCAGAGGAGACATCTGTGCCGTACACCCGCCATAGCCGACTCCAAGGACTGCTGCGAACAGGTAAGCTCCCCAGATTTCCCTGGTGAAGGTAAACCATACTAAAGCGAGTAGCATAATGAAGAGACCGATTCCGAAGGTCCGTCTATTTCCTATTCTGTCGCCAACAGTGCCCAGTGCAATCCTGCCGACAACGCTGGCGCCGCCCACAGTAGCTAGTATGCTGGCGGCAATGGCGGATGAAATTCCCAGGTCGGTAAGATAAGGTACCATATGTACCTGGATAGTGAGCAAGGAGAACCCAAAACAAAAAAACATGGTGAAGATTGCCCAGAACTGCCTGGTGACTATGGTCTCTTTAAGGGAGAAACTTTCATCTATTGCCTTCAGACTTTCATTGTCTCTATAGGTGTCGCCGTGACCTGATTCAGACGGTTCACTTTTTAAAAACTGGGCGGCCACGATGACTACTATCAGGAGGATAATGCCGATGATAATGCTGGACATGCGCCAGCCGGAGACTGCAATAAGCCGCTCGATTATAGGTGGTAGGAATAATGAGCCGATACCGACGCCAGCGGTAACGATACCGGTCATGACGGTTCTCCTCTTCGTAAACCACCTGGCTGTAGTTGATACCAGTGGAGTAAAAACGGTGCTCCCGATGCCGAGCATTACCCCATAGATAAGGAATAAATGGGTGATATCGCTGATTTGTGACATCAGCAAATAAGCGACGCCGGAGATAAAGCCGCAGATGCTCGTCACTATTCGCGGTCCGATTTTGTCATTAAGTCTGCCCAGGAAAACGGCCATAATACCCTCTACGATCCAGGAAAGGGAAAAAGTAGCGGAGATCATCGCTCTGGTCCAGCCAAAATCATTGAGCATTGGTTTCACAAAGACGCCGAAGGAGTACCGTGTACCGTGGCTTACTACTAAAATATAGAAGGCGGCAGCAACAACAATATAGCCGTAATCAACCATGCGTTTTGTTGCGGATGTCTGGCTGGGTTTATCTTTGGTCAAATTCAGGTTCCTTTATCCAGTGGGGAGTGGTGACTGTGCCACAGGGAACAATATTGTAACAGATTGGTTACGGTAAACCAAAGTAGTTGACTATGACCGGATTGGCCGGTAGGCTTGCATTCTATCGGATAAAACGCTTGAAGACTTGAGAATCACGTTGACATCATTCCCCTGGTTATTTACAATAAACTATTATCACATCTGAAATTCCTGTAATTTCGTTGTTTTCTTGAGGAGAATTGGACTCGGGCAGATACTTCAAAGGTTGAGAGACTCGTATCAGAAATCGCAGGGATGATATTGTTTGACACATAGCGTATAATAATTTCGCTGCTTTTTACGGAATCTGCGCTTTAAGTACCGGAAAATTCTGAAGGAGGTGTTTCTTTGAAGAACAAAGTGTTGCTCTTGTCCCTGGTTCTTGTTCTCCTCGCCAGCCTGTCCATTATAGGCTGCGCACCCGCAGCGCCGACCACAGTCACCCAACTCAAGTATGCCGACCAGAATGCTGAGACTGGTTGGGAAGGTGCTCAGGCTGCGGTGCCCTGGTTGAAGCAAATGGAAACCGCCACCAACGGTGCGGTGAAATTCCAGAGCTTCTTTGCCCAGAGCTTGTTTAAAGGCACTGATGCCTGGGAATCCCTGAAAGCAGGGCAGGCTGATGTTGCCTGGTGTTTCCATGGCTACTGGGCTAATATGACTCCACTGGCTGATGTCATCACATTGCCCTTCCTGCCTGTCCCATCGGCTGAAAAAGGAAGTGAAGCCCTCTGGAAACTGTATGAAAAATACCCTTCAATTCAGAAGCAGTTTGAAGCCAACAAAGTGGTGCTTACCTGGACTTCCAACTCCTATTTCCTGGCGACCCGCAGCAAGCAGGTCAAAACGCTGGATGATATGAAGGGACTCAAGATCAGGACCACTGGTGGTCCTCCAACCGATATGATAAAAGCGCTTGGCGCTGTACCCATAGCAATGGGTATGCCTGATGTCTACCTCAACCTGGAGAAAGGCGTTATCGATGGCGCGCTGTTGCCCTGGGAAGCCACCTATAGTTTCAAACTGTACGAGGTAGTAAAATACATTACCCATGCGCCGTTCCATGCTGTGTACTTTACTCAGCCATTCAATACCAAATGGAACAGTCTGTCACCTGACGTACAGAAGCAAATCATGAGCGTCTGCGGTCTTACCGGCTCCAAGTTCTGGGGCAAAAACATGTTCGATACTGCAGCGGCAGAAGTACGGAACATAATCAAAGATAAGAAATATGAGCTGGTTGAATACACGATACCTGCTGCCGAGATAGAGAAGTTTAAGAAAGTCGGCGGTGAGCCTCTATGGGAAGCCTGGGTAAAGCAGCAGGAAGACAAGGGTTCCAAGGATGCCAGGGCGATCCTGAACGATACTCTCCAATTTTTGAAATAGTTTGCATAAACAGGAACGTTTGTGAACGGCTTAGAAAAATTCATCAAATCCTTTTACAGGATTATTAAGCCGATCAATCATGTTGCGAGTAGCGTAGGTATGATCCTTCTGGCTGCGATGATGTTTCTCACCGCAGCCGATGTTGTCCTGCGCTACTCGCTCAACAAGCCTATTCTGGGCAGCTATGAGCTTACCCAGTATATGCTGGCTATCATTATCTCGGTAGGTCTGGCATACTGCTCTATCGAGAAAGGTCATGTAACTATCGATATACTTACTACACGTTGTCCACACGGACCAGAGCCATTCTTGATAGCGTGACCGGATTACTGGGTTTAATTGTAGCGGGACTGATGACCTGGCAAACCATTATCTATATCCCCATGTTGCAAAAATCAGGACTGGTATCCTCGGTATTACTTATTCCTATCTATCCTTTCGTGGCAATTGTCGCCTTTGGCATCGCCTTCTATTTTGTGGTGCTCGTGTTACAATTTCTTGAATTTATAGTAGAGGGGATGAAGAAATGAACCCAATGGCTATTGGAATAGGGGGGATTCTCCTTCTCTTTGTCCTGATGTTCATGGGTATGCCACTGGGGTTGGCTTTCACGCTGGTTGGATTTGCTGGCTATGCGCTTACCGCTGGTTTTGGTGGTGCTCTCGGTCTGCTGCGGACGGTGCCTTTTACCAGCTTCTCGGACTATGGTTTCAGCGTGGTACCACTGTTCATGCTCATGGGCGCTTTAGCCTACTTCGGTCGCATGAGCGAAGACCTCTATGGAAATGCCTACCGCCTCCTCGGTAATATTCGCGGCAGCCTGGCTATGGCTACTATTTTTGCCTGCGGTGTCTTTTCGGCAATAAGCGGTTCATCGGTAGCCACCGCGGCTACTATGGGCAAAGTATGTCTACCTGAAATGAAACGGTATGGATACGATGATAAGCTTGCCACGGGCAGCGTGGCTGCCGGCGCTACCATGGATATCCTGATACCACCGAGCGTTATTTTAATCATTTATGGCATTATTGCTGAAGAGTCAATCGGTAAACTCTATATGGCTGGTTATATTCCCGGAGCAATACAGGTAGTAGTATTTATGGGCGTAGTCTGGCTAATGTGCTTGATTGATCGCAATGCAGGTCCTCCGGGGCCGAAGACCACGATTAAACAAAAATTGGCTGCGGTGGCGAACAGTTGGAGCGCGGCAATCTTAATTATATTGGTTATTGGCGGAATGTATTTTGGTATTTTCAGTGTTAATGAGGCGGCGGGGGTCGGTGCATTCGCTACCTTCATCGTTTGTTTAGCCCAGAGGAAAATGAATTTTCAGATATTCAAAGATGCCCTCAAGGATACCTTAAAAACGTCTGCCATGATTTTCGTTATGCTTGTAGGGGGCATTATTTTCGGCTATTTCCTCTCGGTAACCGGTATGACCAGAAGTTTTGGCGACTTTGTCATGGGATTGGGAGTGTCCCGTTATGTCATTATTGCGGCTATGGTTATCCTGTATCTCATCCTCGGTGCTATCATGGATGAAATAGGTATGATTTTAATTACGGTTCCCGTGTTCCTGCCGGTGATTGAGGCATTGGGCTGGGACCCGATATGGTTTGGCATCATTGTGGTGCTGATATGTCAATGTGGCGCCATTAACCCACCAGTTGCTATTAACGTATTTATTATCAAGGGCATAGCGCCGGAAGTGCCTCTAAGTACCATCTATAAAGGTATACTTCCTTTCTCGCTGGCTACTGTAGTGCTGGTGATTCTGTTAATTGCATTCCCTGACATCGCCCTGATTTTGCCAAATACCATGAAATAAGTAGCGACACGCCGGCGGGCTGAAAAACAAAATGACAAACTCTAAGGAGAATAACGAATGGCTGCAATTGTATCCTTTGTCGGTAAATCTGGTTCGGGTAAAACTACGCTTATTGAGGCAGCGGTTCGTGAGCTGAAAAAGAAGGGATTCAGGGTAGCCGTGGTAAAACATGCTCACCATGGTTTTGAAATGGACCGCCCGGGCAAGGATAGCTGGCGCTTTGCACAGGCGGGGAGCGATATCGTAGCGGTCTCCTCCCCGGGCAGACTAGCTATGCTCGAGCATGTGGAAGATGAATTAAACTACGACCAGGTGATATCACGAATTGGTAGTAAAGTAGATATCGTCCTGGTTGAGGGATTTAAGCAATCTTCCAAGGTAAAAGTTGATGTCTCCGGTGAGGAGAGGAACGAAGACGTTACTAAAGTCGTGGATTTTCTGGTTGAACAGATACAGCAGAGCAGGTGATGAATCAGGTATGCAATCTGAAAGCGTTTAAATGAGGCAAACTACACTATCGAGTGCCCTAGCTTGAAAGGAGGAAACTATATGGCAGCTAATAAGGAATATGATTCGATCCATCGTACCACAGTCTGGTCAGCAGGGGCGGGTTGTCATGGTGGTTGTGGAGTCAAACTCTTTGTCAAAGACGGCAAAGTAGTCAAGGTTGAGGGTGATGAAAATCACCCCTGGAATCAGGGCAAAAGTTGCCCTCGTCTTCTGGCATTGACTCAGTATATGTATCATCCCGACCGGGTGACCACACCGCTGAAAAGGGTTGGTGAAAGGGGTGAAGGCAAATGGCAGAAAATTTCTTGGGATGAAGCTTATGATATCGTCGAGAAGAGGCTAACTGAAATCGGCGAAAAATATGGTAGGAAATCGGTAATCTTCTGCCAGGGCACCGGCAGAGACATCGGCGGTCCCATGTCGTTGCTGGCGTATTCATATGGCAGCCCGAACTGGGGGCAGATAGGATTATCAGGACAGTCCTGCTATACACCGCGATTGGCAGCTATGTTCGCTGCTTTTGGCGACTATGGGGTGGTCGATGCCGGGCAATTCTTTGAAAAGAGATTTAATGACCCACAGTGGAAAGCGCCGAAGTGTCTTGTATTATGGGGACATAACCTGCCTTCATCCTGCCCTGACGGTTTCTTCTCTCAGTCATGGCTTATGGAAATTAAAAAACGGGGTGCCAAGGTAATTGTCGTAGACCCCAGGGTCACCTGGATAGCTTCTAAAGCTGACTATCATCTCCGCATTCGTTCCGGCACCGATGGTGCTTTAGCCCTGGGTATGTTGCACATTATCATCAATGAAGGCTTGTATGATAAAGAGTTTGTGGAAAAGTGGACCTATGGCTTTGATGAATTAAAGAAACGTGTCCAGGAATTCACACCGGAAAAGGTGGCTGAAATTACCTGGATTCCAAAGGAGCAGATCATTGGCGCTGCCCGCCTCTATGCCGCCAGCAAGCCGGCGACTATGCAGTGGGGGGTACCGGTTGACATGTGCCCTCAGGGTGATGTGGTGGCGCAGGCAATTTGTCACCTCTGGTGCATTACCGGCAATCTCGATGTTCCCGGAGGTAATGTGATTGCTCGTTCCTCGCACGGCGTCACTGTCTATCCCATGAGCACTGACCAGCTTGTTGTCCTCTATGGTGAGGAATTTGTCAAGAATGTGTTAAAGGAAAAAATTGGCGCAACTGAATATCCTATGGTCAGGGATTATCGGCACTGGGTGCAACCTGACCTGGCTTTGACCCAGATGCTCACCGACAAGCCTTATCCCATCAAGGCAGCATGGATACAGACCACCAATATCCTTGGAGGACAGGCTGCTGACACCAAAGGCCACTATGATGCTTTGAAGAAGATGGAATTTGTTGTTGTGGTTGACCTCTTCCAGAATCCCACCAGTATGGCAGCAGCCGACCTCTTCTTACCTGCTGCTACGTTTGCGGAAAAAGACAGTGCCAGGGCATGGTGGGCGCCGCTCAGTGTCACCCCCAAGGCAGTGCAGGTGGGAGAGTGCAAGAATGACTGGGAAATCAACTTCGAGCTGGCCAAGCGTTTTAATCCTAAAGTTGTACCCTGGAAAAATGTCAAAGAAATGTTCAATGACCGTCTAAAGCCGTCAGGCTTAACCTTTGAGGAGCTGGTTGCTCGTGGTACCTGGGCGATGCCGCCGGAAGGTCCTACTCGACCTTACCGCCGTTATGAAAAGGGCTTGTTGCGAGCGGATAAAAAAGCTGGGTTCAATACTCCTACGGGTAAGGTCGAACTGTGGTCGAAACGGTTGGAGGGGTGGGGACTCGATCCCCTGCCATACTATGAGGAACCGCCGGAAAGCCCGGTGAGAACGCCCGAGCTCTGGAAAGAATATCCTCTCATCATGGGCACCGGGCGTCGCTCGTCTGTGTTTTTCCATGCCGAGCACCGCATGATTCCCTGGCTCAGAAAACTAGACCCTTACCCAATTGTGGAAATTCATCCTGACGTTGCTAAAAAGCTGGGTATTGATGATGGAGAGTGGGTCTACGTGGAAAACAAGCGTGGGCGCATCAAGAGAAAGGCGAAGGTTACACCGATTGTCCCAACCTGGATGGTTATGGTGCCCCACGGCTGGTGGCTTCCCGAAACGCAGGGGGCGGAGCCGAACCTCTTCGGTGTCTGGGATTATAATTGCAATCAGCTGGTTCCTATGGGTTGTCATAGCAAGTCCGGTTACGGCGGTGGTGCTTATAAGACAATGCTTTGCCGGGTAACCAAGATAAAGGAAGGAGGAAAGTAACTATGGCTCGAAATGGTTTGCTCATTGACTACGGAGCCTGCATCGGCTGTTATACCTGTGTGGTAGCCTGCCAGCAGGAGCACAACTACCCTGAAGAGAGATATGGCATTAAGGTTACCGAGTATACCCTTGAAAATTTCGACAAGGTAGATATTGAATATGTTCCGTTCCCTACCGATCTCTGCGACCTCTGTGCCAAAAGGATAAAGGCTGGCGAGAAGGACACGGCCTGTGTCAAGCACTGTCCTGCTGCCTGCATGTACTTTGGACCCATTGCTGAGCTGGCAAAGCGAATGGAGAAGAAGGCAAAAATGGTGCTGTTTGCACCCAGATAACCAGGGAGGCAAATTTTCCGTCTTTGATTGGCACCAGCCGCGGGGAAGATAATTGGCGACTGTATCGGTTGCCGCAGGTCTCTTGTTGATGTTGAATTTTCATTCAATCGCAAGACGACAGATCGCGGTGGTGCCTTCAAAATGGTGCTCTGCCGGGGAACCAAAATGAAATAAGAAGGTAATGTAAACATGGCGAGAAATGGTTTGCTTATTGACTATGAATACTGCACTGGCTGTCATACCTGTGAGGTAGCCTGCAAGCAGGAGCACAACTATCCCGCAGGTAAGTGGGGCATCAAGGTAACAGAGTATGTGTTGGAAACCTTCGATAAGGTTGCAATCGACTATGTTCCTTTTCCCACTGATCTTTGTGACCTCTGCAGCAGGAGGACCAAGTCCGGTGAAAAGCCAGCCTGCGTCAAGCACTGCCAGGCTTTCTGTATGTATTACGGTCCTGTCACGGAGCTCGTGAAGAAGATGGAGAAAAAGGCAAAGACCGCACTCTTTGCTCCCAGGTAGGTGGGTTGTTACTATGGCGAAACATTCTGAACAAACAAAGAAAATGGCAACTGCTGATTCTCCTGAGATTGACGAGGGCGCCAGCTACCTTGGCTACCAGGATGCTCTCAATCTGGTGTATGCCAATGTTCATTCTGTTGCTACCGAGAAGTTGCCCCTCGATGCCTGCGCTGGCCGTATCGTAGCCGAAGACCTGGTAGCGCTGGTCGATAATCCCTCTAGTGACGTCTCTCTCAAGGATGGTTTTGCCATAAAATCCGAGGATATCGCTCAGGCGTCTGCTCAACATCCAGTCCGCCTTCCCGTGATCGGGTCGGTGTTTGCCGGTGCGGTGTTTCAGGGTGAAGTTGCCCATGGCGCTGCGGTTAAAATCTGTTCAGGCTCGCCGATACCCCGTGGCGCTGACGCCGTAGTTGCTGAAGAGTTCTGCCAGGAAATAGCGTCTGAGGTAGAGGTAAAAGCCAATGCCGAGCCCGGCAGGAACATACTCCGTGGCGGGGAGGAAATAAAAGCCGGGGCGATTGTCATTGAAAAGGGAAAGTCGTTGTTGCCCGGCTACCTGGGGCTGGCTGCTGTTGGCGGCATAAGCCGTGCTATGGTCTACCGCAGACCGAAAGTTGCGGTTATCGCTATTGGCGATGAAGTGGTCGCTCCGGGCAGGAAACTCCGTACCGGACAGCTCTACGCCAGCAACCTGGTTACCACTTGCGCCTGGCTGACTTTCTATGGAGTTTCTTCTGTTAATGCTGTCATCGGCGATGATAAAGAAGCCATTCGGTCAACATTGCTGAAGCACATAGAAGATGTGGATGCCATTATCACCAGCGGTGGCGCCTGGGACAGCGAACGCGACCTGGTGGTGGGCATACTCGATAAGCTTGGCTGGCGCAAGTTTTTTCACCACGTCCGCATGGGACCGGGCAAGGGCATATCCTTTGGGCTTCTTAATAATAAACCAGTGTTCTGCCTGCCCGGCGGCCCTGCCAGTCACGAAAAAGCGTTTCTCCAGTTTGCTCTTCCCGGCATCGTGCGCATGGGCGGGCAAATGAAGCATCCTCTCCAGATCTTAAGCGCCAGGCTCACTCGAAATATGAAAAGCCGCCATTTGAACTGGACTGAGTTTAAAGATGCCTACCTGTCTCAGGATGCTGATGGCAACTATTTAGTAACGCCATACCGCAATCTCAGCCGTTTACAGGCTATCGCCAGAGCGAGCTGCCTCATCTGTATCCCCGAGGGTAAGGACTCGCTGAGCGCCGGCGACATGGTGCCTGTGCAGCTCCTCACCCCCACCTTACGCGACCTGGAAATGGCTCCTTAGTTCACTCCTGTCGTCGCAAAACATTTCCCCTGTTGCCGTGAGCTATCCCCCTGTATTGCGGCCTATCTATTTTGTCATTGCGAGGAACGCAGTGACGAAGCAATCGCTACGTTATCAATTAGACAAAGAGATTGCTTCGCTTCGCTCGCAATGACATCGAAATAATAGTACGCATGTAGGGGCGTACCTTGCTACTCTTTATAAACGCCCGCCCGGATTTGCTTTCTGGAAATCTCCAGTGCCCAGCATGATAGACATCTGGATATGCGGTCTCTCAAATTTTGTCCACGTTACCTGACCGTGTTCTACTCCTTTGGGTAGAAAGAATGCTGCGGTCTTATTGCAGACATATTTTTCACCGCCGATGTAGCTCTCTATTTCTGCTCCCAGATATTCGGGGCGTTGCGGGTCGGAGCCGATATTCAGGGCAATCTGGTCGTAGGGATGGGAATGGAGTTTAGGTACCAGAGCTCTGGGCTCCGGCATTTCGTATATCCATGCCAGCTCCAAATAGACATTACAACCTGGTACGAGTTTATTGCTCATATAGGTTAAGGTGGGATTGGTGCGCCCTTTCAGGTTCAAACCGGCAGCAACCTCGCGAATAGGCAGTGTTATCATGTAGTTACCAGCGTTTGATTCAGACATGTTGTATCTCCTCCTTTTATTTTGTGTGACGACTGATGGGCGGTAATTATTTGGGAAACGAACTGTGACCGGACTGTATTCTATCAATTATAGTGTCGGTGTCAACCGTAAATAGCTCGTGTGTAAAAATATTGTACAGGCGATTTGTTAATACCTTTTTGGTAGAATAGGGGTATGTACAAGTTTCCCATTTCTAGGCTTAAGGGTTTTATCCCTACGACAATTTTCGGCATTGTTCTTTGGCTTGGTCAATGGTGGGCGGAGGAAAAAGGCTTGATTAAACAAGAAAATGCTGACATTATCTTATATGTTGCTATTGCTATTTTCGTTGGTGGGCTAATATATATGCTGTGGCCGTGGTTATCACAAATATCCCCAATTAGAATTCGAAGTCCATTTACTATAAGAAAACAAGGGCAACATTTCTCTAATCAGATAAAGAAAATACCAAGTCGAATAGAATATGATAATGTCCTTTGGGAAGATGGAGGTACACGCTATTGGGGTAGTGGTGTTGTGGTTATTGGCCCTTTATGCCCTAACGATTTTACGCCTTTATGTACTGAAGATCGTGGTCAAATTAATAGTAACCCAAGTGAAGATACGTTAATTTCTGATTCTGATTATAACTCGCGGTTGTTTTGCTTGAAGTGTAAAAGTAAATATACCTTAGGCACAGAACCAAAGAGTATAGAAGATTCACGAGATGAGGTTAATAATCTCTTTGAGGGAAAGAGAAGGCGTGAGCAAGAAACTTAGATTGCTTTTTGCGTTAGTTCTATATATGGAAGGTTATCAGGTTTGATTAGCTCTAGTAGCGTTGACCTTCCCCCAGTTTTAGTATAACCGTCTATTAGAGTCCCACCGCCATTCTTATTCATATATCTTTGACACCGTCTTCATCGTAAGTAAAAATGTCCTCAATCTTGACGTCGAACAGTCTGGATATTTTGAAGGCAAGGGGAAGTGAGGGGTCGTATTGGCCTTTCTCGATGTGATTATTCGAGGTATTCAGGTGATTAATATGCTGCTATAAAGCACTTCACCTTTGATTAATACTCTGGAAGATCTGCTCGAAATTAGTTCTCGAGCTCATTACTGAGCGTCTGTCTTCACCTATTACTATTTCATATTCATCATTTGCCAGTGCTGTCAGAGTTGCCTTGGCGACCTCTGATGGTGGTATCCCTTTCAATTTTTGCTCACCAGCTTTGGTGCTTCTATCGAATATCTCAGTATCCACTATCGGCGGTATAATTTCGAATACTTTTATATTCTTATCCCTCAATTGGTGTCTCAATGATATCGTGAACGAATGAATTGCTGCTTTAGTAGCACAATAAAGGGGTTTACTGGCTTTGGGAACAAATGCCATCCCTGAACCTATATTGATAATTGCCGCCTCTGCTCTTTTGAGGAATAATGGAATGAAATAGGAAGACAGGTGAACCGGGGCGATGAGGTTAATATCGATTTCACTATCATCATCAAGTAAGTCCTGAGTCCCGTTCTTGAAATTTATCCTCCTCTGAATTCCGGCATTGTTAATTAAAACATTGATGTCTTTGAAACTATCTTTGACCCAGTTGAATAATGCTTCACGTTCCTTCTCTTTGGATACATCACATACTCTAATCTGTAGTTGTGGCAGCTTTTGCTGGGCTTCTTTGAGTTTGTTTTCCCTTCTTCCGCAGATAATTACCTTATTGCCAGCATTGATTAATACTTCAGCCAGTGAGAAACCAATACCTGTGGCCCCACCGGTAATCAGGACTGTGTTATTTTTTGTTTTCATCACTTTCTCCGCTATTCCAGGATTTGCCTGTAGTAACTATAGTATATTAAAAAGTATCATTTGATTCGGGCAAATTATAGCTCATAACTCAAAGATATTTTACGACGGCTGCTCTAAGTGGAGACGACGAGACTCGCGCAGACGCCGGAAGAGAAGAGTCAAACTTACTGCCGCCACCGCCAGATTGCCAATAACCACAATAACTAACTGCCCAACCGTTGGACCACCGAAGGAGTAGATAATATCCCAGAGGGAGTGGAGAATCACCGCTACTATGAAAGCTCCGACTACCGTGAAATTTACTACCTTTCGTCCCTTTCGGTTTCGTTCTCGCCAGAGCACCGCACAGACAAAACCAGTCCACGCAGCGTGACCTGCAGGTGCCAGTAAGCCGCGAATAAATAATACCTCTTCGAATGAGCCAATGTCGCCACGTGAAGCGATCAACGTTGTCAAACCATAGCCCATAGTTTCCAGCGCCGCAAATCCCATGCCACAGGCAACACCGAAAAGTAATCCATCAGCTTCTGAGCGATACTGCCAGCGAATGAAAATAATAACCGGCAGGATGAGCTTGACAACTTCCTCGATGAATCCTACGCCGAATAGCCCCAGGAACGACGTATTCTGCAGGGTTGCATATTCAATAGTCGCTGCAGCCGCTACACCGAGTATTCCCCCAACGAGAAAACACATTGCTGCTATTGTAATCGGTGATTGCGCCTGATGTACCTCACGGTCAATAGCACGCTCTTGCCCGTAGAAATAGGCTACGAACGTTAACGGTACGACAAAGGCTCCCAGCAGGAGCACAGTGGGGACCAAATTTAGATTCTGAGTTAGCTTTAATGCCTGCTCAGTAGCGATGAAGAGGATGATTCCTCCGACAAGAATTTGGAACCATCTACTGCGTAGAAAACCCAGTCCCTTTTTCACAACTATCCCTCCATTCTTAAAGATGGCAGAGCTGTTTCAGGATAACACTTACATCCATTTACCGATCCACTCAAGCATTTTCTCCGGCTTGTCCTCAAAATAGCTGTAGGACTCAAAACGGTGGGTGGTGTCTTCAATCCAGAAAAAGTCTTTGGGGTTGTCAGGAGTTCCTTGGTGAAAACTCTGAATGTCGCTCAGTTCAGTCCAGGGATCGTTTCTTGCCTGGACATACATGGTTGGCACCTTTATATCCTTGACGTATTCCTTCGGAGACATTTCTCCCATGGGATAGGCGCCCCGCCAGACAACAAATTTCTTTACCATGGGCAGCAGCAGTTTTGCTCCGACAGGGGTAAATAACTTCTTGGCATAGGTGCGCACAAAGACTTCCATAGATATCGGCTGGACAGCGAACAGGCACTTCACATTGGTGAAGGCTTTCGGCTCCTTGCTCATGGCGACGATGGTTGAGTTGGCTCCCATGCAGAAACTGACAAAACCGGCATTCATATGTTTTAATTCGTCTCTGCCCTTTACATACTCCATTGCTGCTACTACATCTTTGTATTCTTTCAGGCCGACGCCGGCTATGCCTTTGTTCGGGTCAGGGCCGCTTTCACCGTGATTGCGGAAATCGAACATCAGCATCCAGTATCCCTTTTTATGCAAATGCTCAGCCGTCCTTAGAAATTGTATTTCCTTGTTGTAAAGTTTGGAGACATTTTTGTACCGGACGGTGGAGCCGTATTTAGTCAGGCCACCGACATGGGTCAGCAGTATTAATTTCTTGAGAGAACCGGGAATAAGCCAGCCTTTAATTGTTACCCCGTCGGATGTATTGAACTCTATAGGCTCAAAATCCATGTCATAATCCCGGGGATTTTTGGGGACAGGCTGGCGGTTAAGATAGATTACCGTGCCGGCAATGAAATAGCAGAGAAACAGGTAGAGAAGAATGATGACCAGAATGATACCTATAATGATTGGTAGAGCAAGCATTAACGTTTCAATACAAAGATTTGTCATGCCATTATATCACGCTTATTCCTCCCTGGTAACACGATGATATATTGCAACTTCCCTGATTTGCTACTAGAATTTGAATAAGGTGAAAATTGGTAGTCAGCATTGGTACTATTTCACCGGAGGCAACGATATCATATTCGATAACAGCTAGTAATGCCAATGCCACAGTGAGTACTACCGTTACGGTTACTGTTACTACCGCTGTGGACGGAGCGATGGTGCCAAAGGTGCCACGCAAAGCTTAACCTTTTATTAAGCCGATACTCAGACGGTGACCTATTTATGGCAGGTAACTGAGGCTGGAGACTATGGGGCGCGGCTGCATACGATAACGCCCAATGCCATGAAAACACTCGATTATATTACTCTCACCATAGGATGTGAGTAAGTCGCTGCTGTAAATGAACAGAGGCTGGGGTATACCCAGCCTCTGTATGCGTTCGCAATTGTGAGCGAGACTTATCTGTTTACTTTTACTTTATTGTAGCAAGCGCTACAGTAAACAGGTCTATCTTCACGTGGCTGAAACGGCACTTCGGTGGATTGACCACACTGAGAGCACACTGCCGGAAACATCTGGCGTCTGCTGCTTGTGTAGCTGGAATCGCTTTGTCCGCGCTCAGCTTTCCTTGCCTGACGGCACGCAGGGCAGCGTTTCGGCTCGTTTTTGTACCCTCGGGATGCGAATGCCTCTTGTTCGTCAGCGGTGAACGTAAACGTAGCACTGCAGTCGGAACACTGGATTGACTTATCCTGAAAACTCATCGGATATCCTCCTCTCTTTTATAGTTGGTTTGAGTTGGGGCTATCCGGTAGCTGATTTAATTTTGGTGAATTAAACTGTGTACGAGATTAGCTAAACTAAAACCACTGTTTTCTAGTATAAAGTAAAAGTGAAAGGAAAGCAAATCGGGCTGGGATATGGCCTCCGATGGTTGTGGCCGATTATCCGTAATGTAATTTTTTAAGGCTGGTTTTGTATGCATCACATTTTTTGTGCTAAAATAGCGTCTGGTTTTGCACCAAGAACCCGATTTGCTTAATCCATGGAAATGAATGGTCAACTGCGTAGAATTATGTATGTGTATCTTAATCGGATACGATATATGAAGCGATAGTAAGGAGGATGTTTTATGTCTGAACAGGTCTTCACCACATGTACTGTCGGCGGGCCACTTTCAGTTTATGTCCGCGATGGCAAAATCGTCAGAGTTCGCCCCATTGTCATTGACGAAAAGGATTTAAAACCATGGACCATCGAGGCGAAAGGTAAGAAATTCTCCCCGCCCAAGCAGATTAAGCTGGCGCCCTTTGCCGTAACCGAGAGAATGAAAGTGAATTCCGAAGAGCGGATTAAGTATCCGATGAAGAGGATAGACTTCGACCCCAGGAGCAAGGACCGACGCACCGAGAACAGAGGCAAGTCAGGGTACGTGCGTATAAGCTGGGATGAGGCTTTGTCTATCGTCTCCGGTGAAATAAAACGAATCAGGGAGACTTATGGACCGGAAGCGATTACCGGCATCACCTCATCGCATCATAACTGGGGCGTAGTGAACTATAAGATGGGCCCTTTTATGAGATTTTTAAATTGCCTCGGCTTTACCTTCATATTCGATAATCCTGATAGCTGGGAAGGCTTCCACTGGGGAGCGGTGCACACCTATGGCTTTTTCTGGAGATTAGGTTGTCCTGAGCCCTACGACCTTCTCGAGGACACACTGAAAAATGCCGAGATGGTAGTATATTGGTCGAACGATCCCTATAGCACCTGGGGAACGTATTGTGGCGGTGAGTCGCAGGTCTGGCGTCTGTGGACGAGAGAAGCAGGCATTAAGCAGGTGTTTATCGACCCCTTCTGCAACTATACCGCAGCCACTATTGGAGACAAATGGATAGCTCCCAAAGTTGGCACCGATGCGGCTCTGGCGCTGGCTATCGCCTATGTCTGGCTGCAGGACGACAGCTATGATAAGAAGTATCTGGAAACGCATACCATCGGTTTTGAACAATTCAGGGACTATATTTTAGGCAAAGAGGATAAGAAGCCCAAGACGCCGCAATGGGCTGAGAAAATCTGCGGTGTTCCAGCACGAAAAATCACAGCGTTAGCCAGGGAGTGGGCATCAAAGAGAACGGTCGTTTCCTGCGGTGTCCGAGGTGGGTTCGGTGGCGCTATGCGTCTGGCGTATGGACATGAGTGGGCGCGTATTGTGGTGCTCCTGCAGGCAATGCAGGGTCTGGGCAAGCCCGGCGTCAGTTTGTGGGGCAGTGGCATGGGTGCTCCGTTTAATGGCGACTTCTATTTCCCGGGCTATGCTGATGCCGAGTCGAAAATGCCCACTACTCCTGCTGCAAATAAGAAAATCACCAATCCTGTACAGCAGCGGCTCTATCGCTTGTTGTTCCCTGATGCTATTTTGAATCCGCCTGTCGAGTGGCGTGGGGAAGGATTTTGTGGAAACTCGATAGAGCAGCAACTCAAACCGTACAAATATCCGCTGCCAGGAAAATCTGAAGTCAAGATGTTCTATCGATATGGCGGCTCATTTATTGGAACCATGACCGAAACGAATAGATGGGTGATGGCGTACCAGAGCCCGAAACTGGAATTTGTGGTCAATCAGGATTGCTGGTGGGGCAGTGAAACGAAGTTCGCCGATATCATACTGCCGGCATGCACTAACTTGGAGCGCGACGATATTGCCGAGTTCGGCAGTCCGGGCGGCTATTCCGCCCACGGCAGTAGCGGCTGCAACTACCGGGTTATCGTTCGGCAGAAGAAGTGTATTGAGCCGCTCTATGAATCCAAGGCGGATTACGATATATTTACCCTTCTCTCCGAGAGACTTGGCATCAAGGATGATTTCACCGATGGCGGCAAGACGGTGATGGACTGGGTGAAACGATACTTCGAGATATCTGAACTGCCCAAGCATATCTCGTGGGAGGAGTTTAACAGGAAAGGTTACTTTGTCGTGCCGGTTCCAGACAATTATAAACCTACCTACGGCTTGCGCTGGTTCTATGAGGGCCGAACCTGTGATACCCCTGACTATTTGAATCCCAAGAGAAACACTGACAAGGGCAATGAGCTCTCTACCTACAGTGGCAAAATAGAGTTTGTTTCCCAGAGCCTTACCCAGCATCTGCCCAATGATAAAGAGCGACCTCCGATGCCGCGGTATATACCAAGCTGGGAAGGGCCGAACTCACGAATTGCCCGTAAATACCCGTTACAATTGTTGTCTCCGCATCCCAGGTATTCTTTCCATACTCACTATGATACCCACAGCCCCTGGCTTGCTGATATCCCGGGACATCGCATGTTGAAAGATGGGTACTCGTACTGGACAGTGAGGATTCATCCTTCCGATGCTGGGCAAAGGGGCATCAACGAAGGCGATATTGTCAGATTGTACAACGATCGTGGTTCAGTGCTTGGCGCAGCCCATGTCACCGAGCGCACACGGCCGGGTGTTATTCACAGCTACTGCTCATCTATCAAATATGACCCTCTGGAGCCAGGCAAACCTTATTCTACAGACAAAGGTGGCTGTGTCAACATGCTCACTTCGGTGAAAATGTTATCGAAGAATGCTCCAGGTATGGCACCGAACTCCTGCCAAATAGAAATCGAGAAATGGGAGGCATAGAAAAGAAATGGCAAAGAAATACGGAATGGTCATTGACGTCACCAAATGCAATGGCTGCTACAACTGCTTTTTATCGTGTCGAGATGAATACTGCGGGAATGACTATCCACCGTACTCGGCAGCACAGCCGAGCAGCGGTCATTTCTGGATGAAGGTGGTAGAGAAAGAGCGGGGTCAGTATCCCAGAGTAAAGGTAGCATATACATCGATACCGTGCATGCAATGCGAGAAGCCAAGCTGTGTGAGTGCGGCATTGAATGGCGGAGCGTATCAGAGGGACGATGGCATTGTTATCATTGACCCGGAGAAAGCGGTAGGGCAGAAAGAAATTATGAATGCCTGCCCCTATCGAGTGATTTACTGGAACGAGGAGAAGAAGCTTCCGCAAAAGTGCACCTTCTGCGCACATTTGCTGGATAAAGGATGGAAGGAGCCGCGTTGTGTGGAGGCATGTCCCACGGCAGCGCTGCTGTTTGGTGACTTAAACGACCCCAATAGCGAGATTGCGAATGTAGTGGCCAGTGGCAAAATAGAGGTATTGCATCCTGAATATGCCTTGGAGCCGAAGGTGAAGTACATCGGGCTGCCGAAGCGCTTTATCGCTGGTGAGGTAGTATTCAGAGATAAACAGGATGAAAGCGCTGAGGGGGTCAAGGTAACCTTAAAGGGTGCTGGCATGGAAAAGACCACAGCGACGGACAACTATGGAGACTTCGAGTTTGAAGGTTTAGAAGCAGATAAAGAGTATACAGTAGCCGTGGAGCAGAAAGGGTATACGACGAAGAAGCTGAAAACAAAGACCAAAATTGATATCTACTTAGGTGAGATAGTGCTGAGCAAAGCAGTTGCTGCAGCTAAATAGTTGGAGTATAATTGACCACTGTCACATTTGCAGATTTTGTAGACGAACTTAGGAAGTGAGGAAAGGAGGCACAGGTATCGTCAATAACAGCAGTAATACAGTCTGAACAGTATAACTCTACGTATATCATTTGCGAAAATTACAGAATTAAAGGAGGAAAAGATGGCTCAGAAATTTTATAATCTGTCTCAACCGTTCTATGCAGGAGTCCCGCTATGGCCCTGGCCAGTAATGTATGATACTGAAGTCACCAGAGTCACCTTCCCTGAGTTTGCCACCTTCCCAGGCGATCCCAAGAAAGGTCGCGTCAACAAAATGACCACCGTTATCAAGACCAAAATGCATGTTTCTACCCATATGGATGCCCCGCTGCATGTTCTCGAGGGCGGTCTCAGCATTGATAAAATGCCCCTGTCTAGCTGCTATGGCGAGGGCGTTGTCGTGGACATGCGCTATCTTAAGAAATGGGATGTCATTGGCAAGAAAGACCTCGACAATGCCAAGCCCAAGATTAAAAAGGGCGATTTTGTTGTTATTAATACCGGTTGGCACAAATATTTCCCCACCTATGGTTACACTTTCTTCAATTATTTCCCGGGCTGCTATACTGAAGCCGCAGAGTGGTTTATTGAGCACGAGGTAAAAGCCGTTGCCCAAGATGGTGGAGCATCGGACCATCCCCTGGCTCACGCTCCATTGAAGAAATGGCAGCCAAACCTGTGGGAAGAGTATAAGCAGGTAACCGGCAAAGACTCTGATGAGGAATTCCCGATTTATGAACCCACCCACCTCGCGCTCGCCCAGAATGGTATTCCCGGCATCGAAATAGCCGGCGGACAGATTGATGAAGTCACGGGAAAACGCTGCACCCTGGCTTGTTTCCCGCTTAACTTCATTGGTGGAGAAGCTTCACTGGTGCGCTTAGTGGCAATTGTCGACGAGTAGTCTAGAGATAAAGTACGTTGAGTTATACTAAGTTACCACCCAATAAAGTCATTATTACGGTAGCCCAGACTGGCGCTCTGGTTACCAAGAAGATGAATCCTGCGGTTCCTGAGCAACCAGAAGAGATAGCAGCGTCAACGTATAATTGTTATAACGAGGGCGCTGCTATCATTCATATCCATGCCCGTGATAAAGAAGGCGTTACCACGGGAAGCGCTGAGATATTCCGCGATATCCATGAAAAGATAGGGAAGCTCTGCAATGTCGTGATTCAGGACTCCACTGGCGGCGGCGCTAATCTTAGCATCGAGCAGCGTACCGAATGCCTTGAGGCTTATCCTGAGATGGCCTCCCTCAATATGGGCACGTTGGGGCGAACCATCGGTGCCGGTGCCGGCACAGTGTTTATGAATAGCCGTGCCGATATTGAAGCCTTCGTCAAACGCATGAATCACTTTGGCGTGAAGCCTGAGATGGAATGCTATAACCTTGCCATGGTGCAGGAAGCCGAGCTCCTCATCAAGAAAGGTCTGCTCGAGAAACCCTATTATGTAGACCTGATACTGGGCATGGCGTACCAGGGAGCGCTGCAGTATAATCCAGCGCTATTCCAGACATATCTCCAGTATTTGCCAGATGATTGCATGTTTAATTCGCTCGGCGTAGGTCCAGCTCAGACCGCGGTGGCAACCCTGGGGATGATTTTCGGCGGCGCTGTCCGCGTGGGATTGGAAGATAACCTCTATTATGCCAAAGGCGAATTAGCCAAAAGCAATGCCCAGTTGGTAGCTCGTGTGGTCAGGATTGCGCGAGAGCTCGGCAAAGAACCAGCAACACCTGATGAAGCTAGAAAGATACTGGGATTGAAGCCAAAAGTTAAAGAAAGCTGAGATAAAAAACTAGCGAAACGGAGGTGATATACGATGTGCGAAATGTTTAGCCTTGAAGGAAAAGTTGCCGTGGTTATCGGCGGAGCTGGCGGCATTGGTGAAATTCTGTCACAGGGATTAGCCAAGCAGGGCGCTAAAGTAGCGATTGCCGACATCGCTTTCGACAAGGGTGAGGCAATTGCCAAGAAGATTCAAGCGGAAACGAAAAAGGAAACTGCTGCATTCAAAGTAGACCTTACCAACGAGGCCAGCGTGGCTCAACTTGCCAAGGACGTTGCTGCCAAATTCGGGACGGTTGATATCCTGGTCAATGCTCAGGGGGTCAATTTTAAATTTAATGCTACCGAGTTTCCTCCCGAAAAATGGGATACCATGTTCGCTGTTAATGTGCGAAGCCTCATGCTTACCTGCCGTGAATTTGGTAAAATCATGATCGCCAAAAAGAAGGGCAAGGTCGTCAACCTATCTTCGGTGAGAGGCATTCGTGCTACCCTCTGGGAAGGCAACGAAGGCTACTGTGCTACCAAAGGAGCGGTTGACATGATTACCAGGTCACTTGCTTCAGAGTGGGCGCAGCATAATATTAACGTCAATGCTATTGGCCCATCGACGATACGTACCCCGCTCGCTGAGAGAACGTTAAGCGATCCTGAACGCCTGGCAAGATATATGGCCAATGTGCCATTGAAGCGGGTAGGCGAACCTGCAGACCTGGTTGGTGCCTGTGTTTTCCTGGCATCATCTGCCTCGGACTTTGTCACCGGGCAGATACTCTACCTTGACGGCGGGCTTACTGCTATCGGATAGACTTCATTCGTTGTAATGAATGATTCTGTAAGGAAATCGGTTCAAAGGGGCAATGTCAGAGGATAGTTTCATCCTTCTATCCGTCACGGGGAGAAGGATGAATGGTATTATTATTGTAATGTTGCTAATACATAGTTGAATTTTATTGAAAGGATGGTGTAATTATGAAATTGGTCAAACACGGTGAAGGCGCTGAATATGAAGTCAAAGGACACACTCGTTGCCATGTTATGAATAAACTGGTAGCAGGGAAAGACAACAAACGATTGACAGTTGGCATGTCCCATTTCCTTCCTGGTGGCGGCGCTGAGATGTCCTCCGCTCCATTGGATAGGGTGTACTATGTGCTGTCAGGCTCCATAAAACTCACTGGAAAGACAGAGAAGTATGTAGTGGGTCCCGGTGACCTGATTTTGATAGGTGCCAATGAGGAGCGTGCCTTCGAAGTGGTGGGCAGTGAGCCGACTACTATTCTGGTGATGGGAGTTCTTTTAGATTAATACTCTTACGGCCACATAGTGCGTTGGCAGTCACCGCGGGTATATTTGGATACCCATACATCTACTGGATTGAGCAACCCTGTTGAGCATATCACATCCTCCAGGATTGCGAAGCTTAATCTTTTTCTGAGAGGCTGGTGTTATTATGAAACTCATAAAACATGGTCAAGGCGTTCAATATGAAGCCAAGGGTCACTTTAGCTGTTATGCCATGAACAAGTTAGTGGTAGGGCAGGATACCAGGAAACTGACTGTTGGCATGTCTCATTTCCTCCCCGGCGGTGGCGCTCAAATGTCCTCCTTGCCAAAGGAGAGGGCTTACTATGTGCTTTCAGGCACAATAAAGATAATAGGAAAGAGCGAGGAATATGAGGTGAGCCCGGGTGACCTTATTTATATTGGCGCCGGTGAAGAGCGCTCTTTTCAGGCATTAGGAACTGAGCCGGCCACCATTCTGGTAACGATAGTCGATGTATAGACTGCAACTAGCTCACTGAAGTATCAAAATAGTGGGATAAAGGAAACTGCCATAGATATAAAAGATATTAAGAAAATATTCGTTGTTGGCGCTGGAACAATGGGCGCCGGGCTGGCTCAGGTGTATTCTCAAGCCGGCTATCAGGTCTCAGTGTGCTCTCGAAGCCAGCAGACCCTGGATAAAGCTGTAGAGCTTACGAAGTCAAGTTTACAAACGATGGCTGATGAGGGTATGGTTGATGGTAAGCAGATACCGGCAATAATAAATCGGATAAAACTGACCACATCGCTCGAGGAAGGCGCTAAAGATGCGGATATCGTGGTGGAAACAATTGTGGAAAATGCCGAGGACAAGAAAAAGGTCTTTAAGCAGCTGGACGAGCTATGCCCTCCCAGAGCAATCCTGACCAGCAATACCTCGTTCTTGAATATTTATGATTTTGTGGAGACATCCCGCCCGGATAAGGTGCTTATTGCCCACTGGTATGCGCCGCCTCAGCTTATTCCCTTTGTGGAGGTGGTCAAAGGTCCCCAGACCAGTGACACCAGTGTCCAGCTCGTCGTTGACCTGCTAAAAAAGATGGGTAAGAAAACTGCCGTCATGGAAAAATTTATTCCCGGTTTTATTATTAATCGCCTGCAGATTGCCCTGCACCGTGAGGTGTATTATCTGCTGGACAATGACTTCATTGCACCCAAGGAACTTGATGAGGCTGCCAGATGGGGACTCGCTCTCCGTATGCTGGTGGTAGGGATTCTGCAGCGAATGGACTATGGTGGTATCGACCTCAGCGTGCAGAACCTCAGTAATCCCAATACTCAGCCTGTGCCTGCTGATTATAAGCCTAAGAAAATCTACGAGCTCTATGAAAAGGGATACTATGGGGTTAAGAGCGGTAAAGGCTGGTACGATTATTCAGGTAAATCACAGGCCGAGTGGAACCGCGAACGAGACGTTGGCTTAATCAGATTACTCAAATCACTGAAGCTGCAATAAGAGCAAGTTTTAGCACCCTCATCTTAATCCTATTTTTTCTGAAATGTATGGGCGGACTTTTAAGTCCACCCTTCCGCAACCAGCTTATCCAATCCCAGCTCAGTCAGCGGCTTAGCGCCAGGCTTGCCGGTTTTAATGTCCCAGCCCATTGCCTCGAAGTAGCCCTTCTTCAATCTATCGTGGTCGATCACAGCGCCGGTGGCTGGACCGACCTTCTGTGGCAAAGTCACTCGCTTGGGCAGTTTGAATGAATCTGGCGTAATGCCCTCACGGGCATTAAAAGCCTGCCTCAAGGTGAGAATTCTGCGCCCTATTTTCAGTCCCTCAGCCCAGTTCATATCCCAGCCGGTGAGCGGAGCCAGCAATTCCACTACTGGAACAGCGAAGTTAATGGTATAAATAGCGCACAATGCGGTGGATGATAGCAACTGGAAATAGGAGTTACCGGTGATGAACATAGGACCTTTTTTATCGAAGTCACCGTACGTTTCTAGCTTAGGGAATTGCAGCAATGGGTCGGCACCGAGAGGCGCACCATTATTCAATCGACCGCTGCCCTGAACCTCCATGTGACAGGCTGGCTGAGCATCTGAGATCATATTACTACCCAGTGCGGGATTGTTCCTGCCGTCGTGATAGGGTAATCGGTGCCCTCCTACATGCATGGCGTATGCTTCTGAACCCTTGCCGATACGTTCGGCAGCTTTGGCGGAGCCATCGGCGAGCACTGCACCGAAACCTTCACGCTTGCCCATCTTCTCTGCTATGGCCACAACGGCGGCGCCATTGCCCCAGGTGAGCTCGATGCCATCGGTATCTTTCCTGGTGATAATGCCCTTTTCATAGCATTCCATGGCGAAAGCGATAACGTTTCCTACTGCCATGGTATCCATGCCGAAGTTGTTACAGAGCTCGTTCGCCTTAATTACCGATTCAACATTATCGTTAAGGCACATATTGCCCAGAGCAGCAATAGTTTCATATTCAGGTCGATGCACTTCGCCATTCGTAGCAAAGGGACCTTCTTTAACATTGATAAGCGCACCACATCGTATGGGACAGGCATGGCAGCCATAGCTTTCCAGCTTATATTTGTCCATGTTGGCGCTGTTTAACTTGTTACAGGTAGGCATGGAGTCCGTTCCGGTGCTGTTCCAGTTCTTGGTCGGGCTATCGCCGATGGATACCAGGAAGCTATTGCCGCCACCGGTGCCTGCTGTCATAAGGCCCTGGTGAAACTTGCTGGCGTTAAGGCTCTTCAGGAATGCTTCCCGTGCTGCTTTCAGTCCGGCTATATTGGCTGCCTCGATTTTCTGCTTCACCGTCGTGTTCTGAATCACTACTGCCTTGAGCTTTTTAGAACCCATTACTGCACCCACGCCGCAGCGGGCGGCTATCCTGCCGCCATCATTGACTATGCCAGCCATCAGTGAGAGCGACTCTCCCGCCTGGCCGATACAGGTGATAGCAGCCTTCGGTTCGCCCAGCTCTTTTTTCAGGGTTTGCTCGGTTTCCATAGTGTTTTTACCCCAGAGGCTTGAAGCATCTTTGATTTCAGCCTTGCCTCCCGATATGAGCAGGTAAACCGGCTTGGCACTTTTACCTGAGAAAAATACCGCATCGTACCCGACCCATTTCAATTCGGGACCCCAGTAGCCGCCGGAGCTGGCATCAGTCCAGCAACCGGTTGTAGGTGATTTGGTGACGACGGTATAGCGTCCGCCGCCGGGCACTGGCGCAGCGGTAAACGGGCCGGTGACAAAACCCAGCATATTGTCCGGTCCTAGCGGGTCTGCCTTGGGTTTCATCCGCTCATAGAGAATCCGGATGCCCAGCCCTGTGCCACCGATATACTCCCGGTATATTTGCTCTGAAGGAGTCTCCTCCTTGATAGTGCCTTTGGACAGGTCGACAAATAGAATTTTTCCGGTGTAACATTTGGGCACTGCCATAGTAAACTTTTCCTCCTTGTTCTTTTCGGTTGGGGACTTATATGGGCCAGTCAAATGATTATGTGGCGACTATACTAACAAAAAGCTGCGGGTCAATCAATGACCTGCCAGTATCATGCCATGTTTTGTTTTAATAACGAAATCGTAATTTAATGGGGTAATGCATTCTGAAATCAGGTGCTGTAGACCAGGTAACATCTATACTTCTCCCAAGGTGAGCTGCTGGTAGTAAAGCTGCTGGGTGGGGTCGTAGGTGAGCCTAGCTCCCATCACCCGGTACTTCCTGCCTTCCTGGCTGCAGAGCGCATCATAGATGGTAATCACATCAAACAGCTCTACCCCACAGTGCGGCGGCAAGGTGATGAAGCCTGCCCTGGTTTCCAGGCGTGCCCTCTCCAGGGCTGCATCTGCTGCCTGCACTGCCAGGACTGCGGTGGTGAGGGCGGGGTTAAACCTGATGTCGAGGCGTTCACCCACCAGGGCAATCTCTGCCGTTTCCTCATCAGCTCCGTTGCCTGAGCTACCGATAATAAACACCCTGTTGGTTTGATAAGGTAAGCTCCGATAAGAACCGTCAATTAAATAGTGGTAGACACCGGCGCCCTGGTCGGGGAAGTAAAAGCTATAAGTGGAGCTGTCGCTGGTCTGGGGGTAGACGATATAACCAGTGACGCCATCAAAGTAAATGACATCGGGGACTAAGGCCAGCAAGCGCCGTAACAAGGCTGCTCCCGTCTCTCCTGCGTGTACGGTGAGCTTGGGGTACAGGCTGGTGATGTCTGAACTCCTGCTCTTATAGCTTAAGCTGCCACCGATGCACTGCATGAGCTTGCTTATCAAACCGTAAACGGTTAGCTCGTTGCTGGCCTGGTTATATTCCTGGTAGCCTGGTATGCAATAGCGGTCAAGCAAGCCCCAAGCATCAATACAATAGAAGGTAAGTGTGGCCTGGTTGGGCTCACGGTCGTAAATCCAATCCTCGATAAAATACTTATTGCTGGGGCTGCATACCTCATCGCCGGTGGTGGTGTGGTAGCCGTAAGCCAGAGATACCATGCTCCCCTTCTTTATAAAGGCAGTGGGTAAACTGGCGTACTGCCCCTTGGAATTATCGAAAACAAGCTCCAGCTCTGAGCACTGCAACGGCCTGATGGTTTCCCTGACTGACTGGATATCTGCGGAGTCCAGGACGATAATGGGTGAGCCTGCGCCTGTGCCTGCGGTGGGGGTAGCCCAACCTTTGGCTGGTAGCGGGCTTCTATACACCTCATTAGCTCTGGTGCCCCATATATAGTTACTGTCGGCTGCGATAGCTAGACCGTAGGGGCAACTACCGGAAAACATATACGCCTGATTCCAGGATGAATCGTAGAAGTCAGTGCCTGGTGTTAGCCTAACAAGCCATTTCTCGAACTCACGGTAAAAGGATAGTATGGCGGGGTCACTGCCAGGTTTACATAAAAAGGGAGCGTCAAGTGCCAGGTTATCAACAAGCCTGGCTGCCAGGATGGCTGATACCTTAGCCCAATCGGGGCTATTAAATCTGGCATTATGGCTGTACATATTACGGAATATCTGCTGATAATAAGCCTTGAAATAGCCTGATGGGTATATTTCCCTGCCGTAGTAATCCCGGTGTGGTGCTGGTACTAAGATACCTCTCTTGGTGCGGATGGGTGGGAAGTCTGGCAGCTCTGGCCTGTCCTGGGGTGCTCTATCGTAATACTGCTGTACCAGCTCATAGACGTCCACCGTTGCCTTACCCAAGTTAAGGTAGTCATAGGGACTCCAATAGCCTGCGGTGACTCTATACCCATCGCCATAAGCGATACGGACCAGCTTGAACTCATCATAAGAATTGATTAGGGCAATGATATTCCAGTCGCCATCATAGTACATAGCCAGGGCTTCGGCCTGAGGTGGTGAACTCATATAGTCGGCAGTTCCCCATGATCCACCGATGCGCCTAACTATCCAGAGGGCGGTAGTGCTGGTATCTGAACCCACGATAGCGCAATCACCGTTGGGCTTATAGGCTACGGCCACAGCTCTACGGCAATCTCCTGCTCCTGAGATATAGGCAGCTCCGCCGAAGCTTATGCCGTTATTCGATGATAGGTTGTAATGAGTCCCGGTGTAAAGGTCGTTGACATAGGAAACTACAATAACCTCTGAGCCTAGGGCTGCAATGGCGCATGGTAGATCGCCTCCCATGGCCAGATTAGTCCAGGCAGCTCCGAAGTCGGAGCTAGGGCCTGGACTGGCTACTCTCTGATGATTGACACCCAAAGGGATCACTGGGGAATTGCGGATACGGTTTAGTGAGCCGTCACCGGCAATAGCAACACCGTGATAGCTGGGGGCAATGGTATCGGTGGTATAGAGGCAAGTCCAGTTGAATAGTCCTGGGTAGATACCATCTGCTGCAGCTCCGCTGGTGCCTCCTGCCTTCTGGGGGTGGCCGAATGGCCTTACGGTGTGGCTGAGGACGGGGATGCCTGAGGCGTTCTTCTGAGCCGCCAGTAGAGATGCGCTAAGAGTTTTCATTTATATTACTCTGTCATTGCGAGCGAAGCGTGGCAATCTCTATGTTTTGCTGAGGGCGATGAGATTGCTTCGTCGCTATCGCTCCTCGCAATGACATGTGGTTTAATGTTCCTCTCAATGATATGGTGGAAAGGCTCCTCGCAACGACACCATTTATCATCACTTTGGTGCTATTAGCTGCAATACTTTAATAGCTCTGGCGCCATTTCACCGGCATAATAGAGTGTGCGATAAGCCGTTGATAGCCTGGCTTTCCAGTCGAAGCCCCTGGCGGTCACGATACCGGCCAGCACTCTGACGTTTTGGAGCTTAGACATGGCGTGATCATAGTCCAGGTAAGCGATATAGAACTTCTCACCCAAAGACAAGGCTTTATGCTTCAGGCTGCTAAAGCTGCCACAGGTAGAGGGGGCTGCGGGGCATCCTGGCTCTGACACCCTCTCGGCGGCTTCTCTGAAGCTATAACCCCATACATCAGCAAACCTGGCATCGGCTTTCATCACGATATAGTCCCAGTAGGCTTCGACATGCTCGATATGCTCGGCTGGGGCTGCCTGGCCTTCGGCTAATGCCTGGTAAAGCTCGGTGCTGGGATTAGCAGCTCCATAGGTAAGGGGAGCACGCTCCTTAACCCTAGCATCAAAAGCCTGCACGTCCCATGCTGGAGCTGGAGCTGCTGCTACCACTGCTGGCTGGCTGGCTGCTACTGCTGGCTGGCTGGCTGCTACTGCCTGGCTGCTTGCCTGCTGCTGTGCGGGCATCAAGTAGCCTGGGGCTACCAAGGCATTAGCTGCCTGGTTTCCAGTGGAATTTTTAATCTTGGTGTTATCATTGATGCCTCCCACCAAAGCGATCAGCGTGGGCATAAACTCCTGGACAAGCCCTGATAGCGTGTTCTGAGTTTCTGGATTAGAAACAAAGACATTGATGAGGGTGACAACTATGGGGATGATAACAGAAGCGCTATACTTCTTCTTCCCCACCATGAAGTTGTTTAACCAGTTTCCCATTAGATTGTGCCTCCTTTTTGGTTTTTTCCGGTAACGATGAGATTGCTTCGTCACTGCGCTCCTCGCAATGACAGAGGGGCGCTCCTCGCAATGACATTGGTTTTTTAAACAAGTACTGCCAGGGCATCGGGCAACGATTTGCCTGCCTTCTTATAGTGAGCTGCCAGGTGGGCGGCGGCTGCCAGTATTTGCAGCTCATCGGCGATCACTCTCTGCCCCTCGACTCCTTGCCGTGATAGGTAAGCCACCATGAGGGGCATGTTCACCCAGTCAACGGTATGCTCGTAACCTAGCTTGCCCTTGATGGCTCGGTATACCTGCCTGGTATGGTGTGGCAGTTTCCAGGTCTCGGGGTTAGCCCTATCTCCCACAATGGCGAAAGCCTGATGTGGCAAGCCTCCACGTGATACCGGCTGCTCCTCCTCATCCTGGTCGAACTCATCTGGTGGGATAGTGGGGGCGATAACGTCTATCTTTTTAAGCCCCTTTCTCCCACTTGCTAGTTTCTGCTTTGTTTTAGTTGTTACCATAGATTAGCCTCCGTGGTCGTACTTTAGATTTAAGCTTCTTACAGCCGTCAATAAACTCTCTTAGCCTGGCCTCACCCCATGAGCGATAATCGGTATCGGTGTTCTCGCCTCCGTAGTTAGCTCTATTGGTGCTGTACTCTGCCTGGGATATAGCTGCATAGGCTGCAGCTCCCAAAGCAACCAGAATCCTCATGCTGGGTGGGGATGGTAGAACTTCCGTCCAGGGTATGAACCGTGCTCCAATAGACGTTACAATCTTCACCGTCACCGGTGACACCCAGCAAATAGAGGGTATCCTGGAAGGTTTCAAAGGGGACAAACGTCCTGGGTGTTTCATCGATGGGGAACTCCACCCTGTCTATTGATATCCTGGGGGTAAGGGTGCTGATGTCTACCTCCACGCTGGCGGACACGGTTTCCAGGGTGGACATGGTTTCCAGGGGGCAATACTTGGAGAACTCGGATACTGCCCTGGCGACAGCTCTTTCCAGCTCATCATCCGTCCAGCGGTAGGTAGCCTCATCCTCATCTTTGAGGTCGATGCGTACCAGGGCAACCATAGCGTCTAAGTCCATAGTAGTGTCTCCTCATTCTGTAGAGATTGCTTCGTCACTTCGTTCCTCGCAATGACAAGGTGGGCGTTTTTAGCAGCTCCACCTGGACGGATCCGCTGGGGTCTGAGACAATTCTGCCAACGTCACCACGCTGCAAGCCCAGCTCCTTCTCCAGATCAACACAGGTAATTGACGAATATGGTTTTAAGTTTAGCCACATAGTTAATTCCTCCTTTATGCTTTAGGTAAGGCAACTGCCAGCGCATAGGCTGAAACAGCTATAGCCATGTTGGCTACGCCTGCGCCATTTTCCACATCAGCATAAGCGCTCATAAGCGCTGCTGAATCGCCTGCTGGTATTTTAGCGGTATCGGTTTCGGTATACTTCAATACCCAGCCTGTGCCTGAATCGATATAAAACTTAATGCTGGTGGCTGGCGTATGCACAATAAGAGCGTAATAATTCGTCCAGGTGGAAAGCGCCATAGATAACGATGTTTCTTTTCGTGAATCTCCATAGCTCTCGGCGTAAAGAGCACCGGCCATAACCTTCAAGCCAACACCTTTAGCTGCCAGGTCTCCAAGTGTAGTTACCTGCTTAAACTGAAACCTGGCAATAGTGAGAGCCGTATTAACACTAATCTCAAACGTAAACTTCAGCATATACGGCTTATTAAAGTCAAACAAACTACATAACCTTCCTGGTCTGGTCGCAAGAGCCATCGAGGCATCACCAGTTGATGACGAGCCTGTAGTTGTCCCTGTATTCAGATAGTTATACCAGAGGCCACCGTAGCCGCCACCAGAGCCTACCTTATTGCGGTTATAGAAATAGCTACCAAGAGAATACTCATAGCGATGGCCTGAAAGGCTAATACCGCTGGGGTCCTCGTAGGCAATAAAAGGCCTGCCGTAATTATCAAACAACTGCGCTGGGTTAGTCGGGTCAACTATGACCTGGATGGGGTGACCATATTCATCAAACAATTCATTTGCCATAATCAGTTACTCCTTTTCTGTCAGCGATGAGATTGCTTCGTCGCTGCGCTCCTCGCAATGACAGAGTATATTTGCCAGGGTGGGGGGGCTGGGTAGTATTACCCCCCTCCCTGGCTGTGCAAGGAGGTTAGATGGCCTGCAGGGCGGTTACCTCTGATGAGGTGGGTATACCCTGCAAGCTCTAACGCTTCTTATTCAGTTGTTAAGCGGTGCTATCTGCCCTGCTGTTCAGAATGAACATTACTTCCGTGGCCGATAGGGCAATACCGATAATGGTATTAGCATCGCCTCCTGTGCTGGGTGCGGTCTCGGTTACCTGGCCGTTAAGGGTGCTCTCGGCAACATAGATGGGGTTGCCTGCGGTAGCCCCGGTATAGCCCCCCACTACTGCCCTGGGGGATACCGGTATGACGTCACCAATGGCGCCGTCTGCCAGAGCTACAAGCCTGCCCTGAATAACTCCGCCGGTGGTAGCCAGAGCTCGTTTCCATCCTGAGCTATAGCCGAGGATATCACCGCGCAAGCAAGCTCCTGCCAGGGTCACGGTGGGGGCTGAGGGTGCGACACCTGAGTTAATTATCTGTCTGTCTTTTGCTGGGTCTGCGAATGCCATAGTATTTACTCCTTTAAGTTATTTACTCTGTCATTGCGAGCGTAGCGAAGCAATCTCCGTGTCTAACTGTAAACGTAGAGATTGCTTCGTCACTTCGTTCCTCGCAATGACATGGTTCGTATTCCTCGCACTACTTTATTTATGCCAGCGGGTGCTACCCGCTAATCCTGGACTCCGATAAGGGCTGCTGCCTTGACGTTGCTGAACAGTGCCAGGCTGACATACCACTTGATACGGGTTCTGACGGCATCTTTGGTCTCCATGGGGCCGATAGGCTCTGCCTGTAAGCCTCCTGGGCTGGTCAAGCCGCAAAGCCCGTTCTCACCGTACTGGACGGCATAGATAACGGAGCTGGTGCTGCCAGTGACGGCGGTCTCTACACTGCTGGATACGGTATGAGTATCAAGCTGGAAGTCGCTCACTGATATGGGTATGCCGTTATAGAGCTGCACGAACTCTCCGAGAAGCCCTTTGCCTACTTCCAGATTGTTACCGGCAGCTCGCGCCAGGGCGTTAATCTTCCTGCGGGACCGGCGGGACATAACCAGCATATCTGGCTTGCCTCCCCTGATGGCGTCAATGAGCTGGTCAAGCATGGTTAACGTCAAGGTGGCACCACTGGCGCCTGCGGCGATCACCTGGGCGCTGGCAGCACCGGTATTGATAATCTTCCGCAAGCCGTCGAACTGGTTAGCATCGGCTGAGCTATCGCCGTAAAGGAACTTGTCCTCCAGCTCATGCCTGATAGCCTTGGCGGTAAGCTCGATAATGGCTGCCTCTACGTCCTGAATGTTAGAACGGGTCTGCTTGATGTAATTGTCGACGCTCGGCGTTCTGACCCAGGATTTTAAGGGTAGCGGTCTGCTGGCTGAAAGCCAGGGCGGGGCTGGTCACCCAATCGTCATTGGCAGCATGCCACTCTGCCTCGGGTAGGGTGCTCTCACGGTTATAGGTCAAGGCATTGCCCACAATCTCAATAAAGGGCATGGTCTGGAGTAGCGGGCTATCCTTGATAATGGTTTCAATGACACCCTGTAACAGGGCATCATTACTAAGTTTGGCTGCTTCGGCTAAGGTTGTTGCCATTTATGTTATTTCTCCTTTTGTTAGTTATTTCTTCTTGCTGGCTAAGCCATGATTGATTTTCTCCCTGGTGGTCATAGCAGACAGGTCGGGGGGTGTTCTGCCTGGCGCACCGGCTGGGATGGTAACCTGCTGGGATTCCTGGCTGAGCCCCTGCTTAATCTTGCTGACGATAGCAGATGCCTTCTCCACGGCAGCATCCACTTCGGCGATGGTAGCACCGCTGATCAGCTCGGCTGGGACCAGGGGGTTCGCTTTTAACAGCGCTCCCTTATAGGCGGTGACAGCGCCGTCAAGCGAAGCGGTAAGCGAAGCGAAGCTCTTATCGCTGTCGCTAAGCTTAGCTTTGAGGACATCAATGTCCTGGGACTTGCTGCCAACTTCGGAGTCAAGCGTAGCGATGCGGTCACTGAGGGGTTTGGTGGCCTGCTCCACTGCCTGGCTGGTGGCAGTCTTAGCTGCCTCCAGCTCGGCCTGCAGGGTTGAATAGGCTTCTAGGGTGATCTCCTGGGTAGCTGGGATATTCTCTTTAGACAAGTGTTCCTCCTTCGGTAGTTTCTATAGCCTGCTCGGCCTCTGCGGTGAATTTTCTATCTCTCTCTCCGCCGCGTGTTGACCTCGCTTTAAACTCGTTATTCATTTCCAGGATGCGCTTCCGTTCGTCTAACCAGCGGTTAAACTCCTGCTCGGGATCCCTGATGCCTAACTCATCCATAGCAGTACGCCTGCTATGGACGCCTGACTGTACCAAGAGCTGCTCATTCTGCGCTGATCGGACGGCATCCTGAGGCAATACCTGCCCCCATATAATTCTCTGGTTAACCTGATTAAGGTCTTGCCTGGCAAACTGCTGATGCAGTTTAAGGATCATCTGATTCCTGGTGGTATAGGTAGCGGTGCGGATGGTGCGCTTGCGCCGTACCTTCTGAAGCAATGATTGCAGCTCCACTTCAAGGGCAACGCCTGAAAGCTCCCTCTCGATGCCTCCGTAGGCTGCCCTGGGGGCTTCAGAGATGTCATGGAGGCAGCGATAGACTAAATCGATATAGTCCACATGGAGCCTGATGCCTCCCCCCTGCAGCAAGTCCAGCAAGTACGCCTTGCTCTCCTGGGGGATATTCCAGACGGCGCCTGGCTGCACTCTGATATCCTCTGAGCTTTCCACACCTTCGAGTACGGCGATGGGATTGCCTGATACCTCCAGGATGCGGCTGAGCTGGGTCAAAGCTCGGTTAAGCTCGGTCTGCGCCTGCTTAACGGCTGGTATATCGGAATAGCCCCAAAACTTCTTAGGCTGCCTCAGATTGGGGAAGATCACAAAGGGGATAAAGCCATAAGGATTCGGCTTATTCTCAATAAGGTCGTTATCAATAAAGAGCTGGAACTGCTTAGCCGTCCATACCTCGGTAAGCATGGCGAACTTCTTAGATATCTTCCTGGAGTAAAGTAGCTCAATCTCCTCTTGGCTAAGCTGATACCTGCTGGCTACTCTCCACACCTTGCTGATATCGTCTCCCATGTGCCAGGCATAGAGGCCGTGAACATCGGGACTGGTTACCCTGATACGCTTTTCCAGATTGTCATAGGTGACCTTATAGCACCCATCCCCCAATACGGCTGCGTCAATTTCCGTTTCATAGTCCAGCTCCTGGAGATTATTATCCTGGTAAACACGGTAGAGCAATCGTTCTGCTTCCTGCGCCACCTGTTTATCGGGTCCTGAGTCAGTGACCGAGTCACAGGCGAAGTTCAATCCCTGGGTCAAATAGCTGGTAACCTTATCCACGGCGATTCGAACATAGTTAAACACGAGCTGTCGATTGCGTGACCGCTCTGCCCACTGGCTGCCTTCGTAGAAGTCCAGGTTAGCCTTATAGGCGCCCATGCGGTCCTTATCCATATTAGCCAGGGACTGAGGATTAAAGCCTGCACTGAGCGGAGCGAATGTGTCAGTCATTACGTACGCCTCCGGTAGCGAGGATACGTTGCACTGTCCTCTGGCTTACTTTAAAGAGTACGGCAATTTCCCTGGTGCTTTTACCACAGCGTCTTAGCTCAGCCATCTGGCTGGCTCTGCTGAGCATCCGCAGCTTTTGCTTACCTCGTGGCTTGTCCTCGATGCAATGGGGCAGGGGGCAACTGAGACAGGCTGGGAACAGCTCGCAGCCATTGTCTTTCCATTGTTTTCATCGGCTGTGAGGTTTAGTTTGATAGTGGTCTCGGCAGGAGTCATGGCATTTATAATAGTACAATTGTTCTAGTTTAACAACAGTAAAGTGGCGTTTTTATTATGCCTTGTCATGGCAAGGCACTCCCACCTGTTATTGCGAGGCACTCCCACCTGTCATTGCGAGCTGAAGCGAAGCAATCTCTCTGTCTTACTGTCAACGTAACGATTGTTTCGTCGTTACACTCCTCGCAATGACAGAAAAAAACTCGCCATGACAGAAAAGGTGAACGAAGCCCATTTAAATCCTTTGCCATCGTGGGTTAGATTCAATACACTGGCCTGTTTTCTTGACAAAAAAGTCTAAAAGAGCTTTAATTCCACTATGCGCATTTTGCATTGTGCAGGAATCTTTTTACTTTTCGCTGGCGCTCTGCTGGCGATACCGGCTCCCGTTGCCAGTGGTGGCTGAGGTGAGGGTGGCTGCGGCGTCAGTTTGACGCCGACGAGTGGTCAGGTAGGGAGCACGGCTACCATTTCCATTAGCAGCACTGCCTTTCCCATCGACGGTGAATATAAGATTCGCTGGAGCAAGACGGCATCTTATGATGATGATAAGACCCTGGTCATCAAGGAGGGGGCTGTGCCCAAGAATGGCTATTCGGTAACGGATAGCTTCACCATTCCTGAGGCGCAGTATGGCAATCATTATATTCAGTTCTGGCGCTACAACCGTGATGATGCCGTGAACTTTCAGTTTACCGTGAGGCCGAAACTCGAGGTTATGCCACAGCAGGCAGCGCCGGGAACCATAATAAAAGTTAAGGGTACCGGCTTTCCTCTCGACGGAGAGGGTACGGTCACCTTCGATGGCAAGGCGACTACTATCCAGGTTGCGCCTGGCGCCAACGGTACCTTTCTTGCTGATTTTATCATGCCGGTGACCATTGCTGGCGACCATAAATTCGTGGCTAATTCACCCAAGGTTTTCACCGATGTGCTGACTGCTATGGTGAAAGTGGTGCCGGTAATCACCATGGAGCCCAAACAGCCGGAAATCGGCGCTGAGGTAAAAATAACCGGTGCTGGCTTCGCTGCCAAAAGCATCATGAAGCTCAAGTACGACAATGTGAGCATTGCTAACTCGCCGACCACTGCTGAGGATGGTAGTTTTGTCTATACCTTCAAGGTGCCGGATAGCTCTGCCAAGGACCATAAGATCACTGCCGAGGACGGGGCAGGCAACAGCGCGGTCTGGAGTCTGGCGCTGGAGGGCAAAGCGCCGCCCAAGCCAACGCCAATGTCACCCAAGAATGAGCGGTTCGGCTGGTTAGGTGACCAGTCAGTCACCTTCACCTGGTCGGCGGTGACTGACCTCAGCGGCGTCACCTATACCATGGAAGTGGCTGAGGATCTCAATTTCTTCCCGTTGAAACCGGGGATGAAGAAAGTTGGCCTGACAAAGCCCGACTGCACGCTTACCGTTAAGCCGGGCACCTACTACTGGCGGATCAAGGCAATTGACGGTGCCGGTAACGAAGGTGAGTGGGCAATCTCGCCCTATCCCTTTTTCGTGGGCTTTTTCTCCACCTGGATGCTGGTTGCTGGCGGCCTGGTCTGTCTGCTTGTTTTTATTCTGCTCATCCGCGCCTTCTTCAGAAGGCTCAGAGACTATTACTAATAATTTAACACCTCTCACCCCTGCCCCTCTCTCCTTCGAAGGAGAGAGGGGTTGTTTTTTATGTACTTATATATATAATAAGGAAGCCCGTGCTGCTGATGAGCGCAGTGGTGGGGGCTTGACAGCAGTGGTACAATAGATAACAGGTGAGGGAAAACCTCGCCTGTTTTGCTATAATTAAAAAAGGAGGTGATGGTATGGCCTAGAGCTCTGGTGGGGCGAGCCCTGCCAAAGCAAGTGAAAGACGGTCCTGGCCCAGGGACAGAAAGCGGTACTTCTGGGGGCAGCCTTACGGACAGGCTTAAAAGAACCGAAAAGACAATTGAATATGTTCCCTTTTGGGGTTCCAAATAGAAATCCAGAAATAGTTGGGATACCCATAAAACCCGAGGCGAAAAGTCGAATTTGCCGAGGGTCCTGTGGAGAGAAATCGATACAGGTTAACTACTTAATGGAGGAAGAATGAAAGTTAAATATTCGAGTTTTCTTGGAATACTCGTCGCTCTGATGCTGGTAGCCAGCTTTGTGGTACCGGCCAGACTGATGAGCCCCGAGCCGGTATCTGCCGCTTCCGAGCAATCGAAAATGCAATGGTGGACGGTAGACACTCCGGATAATGAATTAGGTCAGACCAAGAACCTGTACAGCCCGATATGGCCAACGGCGGCAGGTACTGAGTCTGGTTCGGAACTGATCAAGCTGCTGGTGGGCAGTAATGGCACCACCATGTATGTCATTTATGCCCGCACCGCTGTGGGTACTACGGCACTTGGCCCCCCCCCTGTTAGCAGCCTGGATGACGCTCTGTTTGCCAGGGTACGGTTTATGAAATCCAATGATGGCGGCCGTTCCTGGAGCGGAGCCAACTACAACAACCTTGTTCGAGACTGGCTGAACCCGACGACGTTTAGTCCCGGGCAGTATCCCAAGGTTTGCATCTGGGATATGGTGATAGCGCCGGATAATCCCAATGTCGTCGCCGTTGCGGCAAGCTATGTTGGCAATCCCGTTATTGCTGGCGAGGGCATAAACATTCACAGAGTGTTCATTTCCATGGATGGAGGCAGTAACTGGGAAAATACCCAGTGGGCACCGGCGGCACCGGCACCTCTGCCTGATACCTATATCAGCGCCATGGACATAAGCATGGACTACGGCGCCCGTTCCATTCTGGTGGGCTGCCGCCGCGGTGTGGTCACCGCTGACAACAATATGCTGTGGACGATGAAGATGCCCGGCTACGGTGGCTGGAACGCCCAGAATACTGATAACGGCACACCGGCATCGATTAATCCCTTTGACGGCGATATCATTGCCGCCAAATTCTCGCCGACCTTCAATGGTGATTCCACCATTGTTGTGATCTATGCAAATGCCGTCGGCACCTACATGGTCACTGGTGTTGCTGACATCGCTAAGAACACCACCACCTGGCAGCCGGCTGGCACGCATGTGGAAATCATGCGGCCGACCGACAGTCCAAACTTTTCGCCTAACATCAACGAGATCATCACTGCTATGATTCAGCTGCCGTCAGACTTCTCCGGCCAGAGCGCCAGCCTGCGCCGCGTCTACGTCAGCACTGATTCCATCGGTGCTAATGGTGCAGTTGCCCGCGGTGTGTTCCGCATTGATGACAATATCGTCTATTGTCTGATGGACAACACCAATACGTTCTACGTTGCTGGCGTTACCACGTCACGTAGAGCTGCCAGCATTGCCTACTGGGGCACCTATGCCTCAGGCAAGCTGCTGGTTGGCGAGAGACTGGGACAGGCCTGCAGGGCACAGGTCCCGGTATGGTTCACCGACTCGCCGACCACCTGTCCCGTACCCTGCTGGTATCCGGCCAAGAAACCGCCTACCGGCGCTGCTGGACAAACCGATTGTACTTCGAGTACTAATTACTATGGCAATGCCTATGTGGTGTGGTCACCGACCTTTGCCGCACAGGGCGTCGCCTATGCCACTACTGGCGCCTCGAGCTACGATGGGGCGTTTCTTGCCTATGCTTCTCCGCAGACGCCAGCTATCAACTGGCCTGCTGCCATTTTCAACATAAGATTCCTTGACGAGTCAGCATTCAGTCTGACCCGCAATAACGGTGAGACCTGGAACCAGCTGTCATTGATTGACACTCGGATCAACAAGCTCACCGACGTTGCCCCATCTCCTGATTGCACCACGGTCTACCTGGCATCGGTCAACAATGGAACCTACTGTCAGGGCTTTGACAGCGTGTGGCGCAGCAGCACCAATGAGAAAGTAGTGGCTCCGCCGCTACCGGCACTGCCCATCGGGCAGGTGTGGGAGAGGGTGTACACCCATGTCACCGCTCTCACCTGCACTGATGTTCCTCAGTCCAACTATGCTATCCTGAGACTGGCTCCGGATAAGCTGGACGGACAGGTGGTAGGCTGGGCTGCTGGTGGTACCAGCGGACTTTCTGCTATTGGTGGATTCGGTGTTGGTGCCAACACCAAAGCGATGGCCTGGTCACCGGACTTCGGTGATTACTGGGCTGACCAGAACCCCAGAATCCCGGTACAGGACTTTGCCTTTGAAACCAGCACCATTCTGTATGTCCTGTCGCTCGATGGCAATATGCAGAAGATGCCGTACACCGGCACTGCCTGGTCGAGCACCATCCAGACGGTGGGCACGGCCACTGCTGGCGGTCACACTATTGAAGCCATGGCGCCTGACAAGGTGCTGGTGGGCAATGCTCAGACAGGAGCCTCGCCGAATCCGGCATCCCTCTCCACCAATGGTGGCACCTCCTTCGTGCCAATGGTGAGACCGATGCCGAACGCAGCTACCGTCGGCTACCATGCCATTTTTGACACCGACTTTGTCAAGAATGCCACCATCTATGTCGCCAACGACAAAACGGGTTATGGCCTGGTCTACCGCAATACGGCACCGGCCGGCTCCAATGTCGACTGGACCGACATGATGACCAACATGTGCTTCATCGGCTATGCCGGCCCGCACGAGGCGTACTTCGGTCTGATACAGACCAACTCGCTGAACGCGACTGGCCAGGGCACGCTGTATGCAGCCCATGACTGGCAGAGTCAGGGTGGATGGAGTGGTGTCGAGCGTACACTTACCCCGCTGGCTGGGATACCCAAGCCAGGTCTGGAATGGGTATGTCTCGATGCTGCTGCCTCTCCATATCAGGCTCAAAACGTCCAATTCACCCTTGAGCCGAAATCACTCAAATTCTGCGGTTGTCTGACTGCTGACACCTATACTACGCTGTATGCCATTGACAACGATTACTACTCCGATGTCCACAACGTTGGCAAGACTACTGCCTGGGCTGGGTACAACAAAGGCGTCAGGACAATCGGCTTGCTCTGGGAGTACACTGACTGTGTCGCCAAGAAGGGTCCCAAACTGACCCTCGATGACGGCGCCATCATTGGCTGCGATCCAGCCACTGGCCGAAACCAGGAAGTGAACTTCCGCTGGGAGCAGCTCTGCATCGCCACACTGTACCAGTTGCAGATAGCCAAGGATAAGGCATTCACGCTGGGCGTGTACGATAGCTCTGCTCCAGTATGCTCTTCCTCAGGTCCCTTTGGCGTATTACCAGTCGACGTTACCTCGCCGGCTCTGGTGTACTTCACCGGTGGTGGCGGCACCATGCCTGACACTTCCGATGCAGCGGGCACCGCCCGACGCTCGGAAGGCTGGCAGCCTTCAGTACCCGCATTAGAGTGCGGACATCTCTACTACTGGAGAGTGAGAGTCCTCGATGAGGTCACGCTTGATGCGGTCATCAGCCCATGGTCTGACGTGAGGAACTTCACCATCAAAGCTGGATTCCGCGTTACCACTCCGTACTACGGACCGCAGCTTTTGTCACCGGACAATGGCTGTGCCTGCCCGTGCGACACACCGATAGCTTTCTCATGGTCGCCGTTCAAGGAGACCACAGCATACAAGATACAGATATCTGCCAATGCTGACATGAGTGCTCCATTGGAAGAGGATTCCAATGTCATCTCCACGGCGTACATGGCGAAGAAAGCGAAGTTCGATTGTGGCAAACAGTACTTCTGGCGCGTACAGGCTGTGAAGCCGGCACCGTCAGAGTGGAGTGCGTCATTCGCCTTCTCCATCCAGCCGAGACCGGCGGCACCTCCGACAGCTCCTGAACCCAAAGAACCGACAACTCCGTTATGGGTTTGGATAGTGATAGCCATTGGTGCCATTCTGGTGATTGTGACTCTGGTCCTCATTATGAAGACCCGCAGAGCCTAAAATACACCAGTACTTGAATAGTAAGGGGGTAGCCAAAAGCTACCCCCTTATTTTTTACCCTCTGTCATTGCGATGGGTTAGCCTTATGTCAGAACAATGTAGTGGCCGACCTGAAGGTACGCCCCTACAATCACGTGTCATTGCGAGGAGTCCGCCTACGGTCAGACGACGAAGCAATCTCTCTACATATCCCTATACAAAGCATGCATGATGCTGCTACCATGTAATAACACACATGAATAAGCAATATTACGTATATATTATGACCAATAAGATAAACACGGTTCTTTATACTGGAGTGACTAATGATGTACAGAGGAGAGTAGTAGAGCATAAAGAAGGATTAGGAGGGGGATTCAGCAAACGCTATCAGACCAATAAGCTTATCTACTATGAGATGACTAGTAGCATCGAAAGTGCTATTGCAAGGGAGAAGCAGATTAAAGGTGGTTCGAGGCAGAAGAAGGTAGATTTAATCAATAGTGTTAATAAGGAATGGCGTGATTTATTTTTGGATTGGTAAAAGGATACTGAAACGAGTGCGCAGAGATTGCTTCGTCGCGGAGTTTATACTGAACGAAGTGAATGTGCTCCTCGCAATGACATGGGGAGGCGTTTCTCGCAATGACGGGAAGGAGAGGGTTCCTTGCAATGAAAGGGGGAGACATTCCTCGCAATGACGGGGAAAAGGCTGGATGCCAGTTGACATCATTTGCGGGCGTCTTTATACTTTTGAGAAGAGGTGTAACTATGAATAAAAATAAAGCACTATTGAGTCTTTTTATTTTGATACTTACTATTATCGCTGTCACCGCGTCGAGCTGTATCACCATCGTGGAAAAGAGCAACCCCAGCGATAAGCCGGGCATTTCGGTGCCACCGACAGGGCTATCAGGTTCCGGGGCGCCGGTGATTAAATCCTTTGTTGCCGGTCAGACTTCGGTCAATGCTGGTCAGCAGGTTCAGTTGACCTGGGAAGTATCAGGGAGTCAGAAGGTGGAAATCAGTCCGATTGTGGGGACGGTGGATGCCGTAAGCGCCGCCCTGGTATCACCCACGGCGACCACGACATATACGTTGACCGCTACCAATGCTGCCGGCACCACTGTTGCCAATGTCACCATCGCAGTTGCTGCGGGAGCCGCCAGCAGGGCGGAGCTGGCCATCACCGACATTCAGCTTGTTACCAGAGACGTATACTATAAGACAAAGAATTCGGGTGGTGCTGAGTCCAAAGGGTGCCGCGCTAACCTGTATGTCAACGGCATTAAGCAGGCTGATGACTATATCGAGATATTGTCGCCGGGGCAGGAGAGATTAAGTAATTTCTCCAACTATTCTTTCCCTTATCTGGTCGGTAGTCTTCCTGAGACTCAATTTTTTGAATTGCTGCGGCAGTTCACCATAAAGGTATGCGCTGACGTGGAAAATGTGGTCGTGGAAAGCGACGAGAGCAATAACTGCAAGTCGGTTATCTGGGGACAGAAGTTTGTCTACAACTTCCTCAATTTCTCCCATCAGGCGCTGTGGACTACCGGCTACGGCGTGTTAAAACTGCCCTTGCCCGAGGATAGCTCCACCGGGTCGGCTCGGGTAGAATATCAAACGCTCGAGGATAATCTGGGCTACGGGGCAGCGCTGCTCACGGTTCCCCAGCAGGTGAACGACGGCTGGATACAGGGACAGTATGGTGAGTTCTATACCGATGAGCTGCGCCAGACCCGCGTCCGTGAGATTACCATCCCGGATATGGCGATATTCAGCGCCAAAGTGGGGTTCTCTTCCGGCACTCCTCCAGGCAGCCAGGCCAGATTCATGTTCGGCACTGTTGACCAGAGCGGACGTGCCACTTTCGCTCCGGCGATCACAGCAAGCATGGATGGCAAACTGCAGGCATACGAGTGGGATTTAAGCAGTGTGGCGGGACAGAAGCGCATGTTCGTTCTGAGGGTTGAGGTTATCGGGTCTACGGCAAAAGTGAGGCCAGTTTGGGTGGACCCCCAGATATCACAGCCATAGGATTTATTCCTGTCATTACTGTTCTTTACTCTGTCATTGCGAGCCGAAGCGAAGCAATCTCTCTGCCTACATGTCAAGGAGAGATTGCTTCGTCGTCCACCCCAGGTGGACTCCTCGCAATGACAAAATGGATGAGTGGTTGTAAAACTTGACAAGCTGCAGGCTGCTACTTATAATAAAAGAAAACTACTTTCCCCTGCTTTTAATTTGTTAGTCCTTTATTTATTTTCCCATAATAGTATGTTTTCAGGTATTGTGGTGTAGGTATAATTGTACTGTGGGAATACAACATACCACCACTGTCATCAGGTATATGTATCTTTCCGTTTACTCTAGTCGTAAATCGTTGTGATATGCAGGATTTTAAACCTCTGTATAAACGAAATGCGAGTTTCCACCGTATAACTAGAGAAGCCGATGAGTAAGTATATTTTTGTTACCGGTGGCGTTGTCAGTTCAGTAGGCAAAGGCATCAGCGTTGCTTCTATGGGACGGGTGTTGAAGAGCCGTGATGTTACGGTTTCTGTTCAGAAGCTGGACCCCTACCTGAACGTTGACCCAGGCACGATGTCTCCTTATCAGCATGGCGAGGTGTTTGTCACTGACGATGGCGCCGAGACGGACCTTGATTTGGGACATTATGAACGGTTCATTGATGTTGACTTAACTCATGCTTCTAATGTCACCTCCGGTCAGATTTATTCTGCGGTGATCGCCGGTGAACGGCGAGGCGATTTTCTCGGCGGCACCATCCAGGTGGTGCCCCATGTGACCAATGAGATTAAACGGAAAATCAGAGAAGTTTCCCGCCTCTCACAGGCTCAGGTGGTCATTGTGGAGGTTGGCGGTACGGTGGGTGATATTGAAGGGCAGCCGTTTCTGGAAGCTATTCGCCAGATGCGGAATGAAGAGGGCAGGGATAATACCCTGTATATCCATGTAACCTACTTGCCTCATATTTCCACGACCAACGAACTCAAAACCAAGCCCACACAGCACAGTGTGAATGAGCTGCGGCGCATCGGTATCCAGCCGGATATCATTCTTTGCCGTGCCGATTTTCCCATCTCGGAAAGTATCAAGGAAAAGATATCGCTGTTCTGCAGTGTGGATAGAAATGCGGTCATCCCGCTGGTTACTGCGGAAACGATTTATGAAGTACCGCTGATGATGGAAGATACCGGTCTGACTGATTTGATAGTGGAGCGCTTGAAGCTGGGGGGAGAAGCAGCTGACCTTACCGAGTGGCGTCAGATGGTAGTGAAGCTGAAGGCTCCCAGAGAGCCGGTGACCATAGCCCTGGTAGGCAAATACGTGGAGCTTCAAGATGCCTATTACTCGGTGCGGGAGGCGCTTGGGCATGCCGGACTGTACCATAACCGTCAGATAAACATGCAATGGGTGCATTCCGAGGGTCTGGAATGTGCCAGCGGCGGTGAGAACCTGCTGCGAACAGCCCAGGGCATCATTGTGCCCGGTGGCTTTGGCTATCGGGGTATTGAAGGTATGATTGCAGCGGCGCGCTATGCCCGGCAGAATCATATCCCCTATCTCGGCTTATGCCTGGGTATGCAGGTTATGGTAATTGAGTTTGGGCGCTATGCTTTGGGGAGTAAGCTGGCGAATTCCACCGAGTTCGACCCGGAGACACCGTATCCAGTGATTGACTTACTCCCGGATCAGATCAAGATAAGCAATATGGGTGGCACGATGAGGCTTGGGGCGTATCCCTGCCGGCTGGTTCTCGGTACCCATGCGGCGGCGGCGTATGCTCAGGAGGTAGTCCATGAACGCCATCGCCATCGTTTTGAGTTCAATAATCACTTTCGCGAACAGTTTGCCCAGAAGGGTATGGTTGCCAGCGGCGTATCTCTTGATAACAGGCTGGTGGAGATTACCGAGTTGAAAGACCATCCCTGGATGGTGGCATGCCAGTTTCATGCCGAGTTTAAGTCACGTCCCAACCGCCCCCATCCTCTGTTTGTGAAATTTATCGAGGCGGCGCAAGAGACGCTGGTTGAAGGCGCCCAGGTGACCATGCCGCTTTGAATGAGAGACTATAAAAAAGCTGAGGTGAGACTATGCGTTTGTTCTTAGATACGGCGAATATCGAGCATATCGGTCATGGAGTAAGGCTCGGAGTAATTAGCGGTGTTACCACCAATCCCAGCCTGGTGTCCAAGGAAGGCAAAGTTGACTATAAACAGCTTGTCCAGAAAATCTGCGCTATCGTCCCCGGCCCGGTATCGACCGAGGTGCTGAGCACTGGTGTCGACGGTATGATTGCCGAGGCGAGGAGGATTGCCAAATGGGCAACGAACGTGGTGGTAAAAATACCTGCCAGTATCCAGGGAATCGAAGCTACCCACCAGCTATCGAAAGAGGGCATTAAGGTAAACCTTACCCTGTGTTTTTCGGTGAATCAGGCGTTATTGGGAGCTTCGGCAGGAGCTGCCTATGTCAGTCCTTTTGTGGGCAGGCTCGATGACATCGGCGAGAACGGTATGAGGCTGATACAGGAAATCGTGGCGGTATTCAAAACCTACCCTGCTGTTACCACGGAGGTTATCGCTGCCAGCATTCGCCATCCTAAGCACTGCGTGGAGGCGGCTCAGGCGGGTGCGCCCATCGCTACTATTCCCTATCAGATACTGCTCCAGATGGCGAAACATCCTTTGACCGATATCGGCATCAGCCGTTTTCAGGAGGACTGGCGCAAGGTGATGGGGGAAGCGAAGATTGAGTAGCATTTTTATGCCTGTCATTGCGAGGAACTGTAGTGACGAAGCAATCTCTGCGTTTATAGATAGACAGAGAGATTGCTTCGCTGCGCTCGCAATGACATGGGAACATGTATCGCGATGATAGGAGGGACTATGACAATGAACACGAACGTAAACTTAACTATGACAGAGATGGAGGAAAAGACCCGCGAAGAGCTTATTGAGCTCGCCAAGCAGCTGGGCATCGAGGATTGCAAGAACCTGAAGAAGGCGGAGATTATCGAACGCCTGATGCAGGCGCAGGCAGAGCAGCAGGGTTTGATGTACCTCAGCGGTATACTGGATATTATGGATGACGGCTATGGTTTTCTCCGTCAGGACACACTGTTGCCCGGAGCTGATGATGTCTATATCTCCAATTCTCAGATACGTCGCTTCAGCTTGCGCAATGGGGATTCGGTAAGCGGGCAGGCACGACCGCCGAAGGAAGGTGAGAAATACTACAGCCTGCTGAGAGTGGAGACGGTCAATGCTCAGGATCCAGAACAAACCAGGAGCCGCAGACATTTCGGCTCTCTCACTCCTACCTTCCCGGACAAGATGTTTGACCTGGAGACTGACCAGCGTAATTTATCGACACGGTTAATCAATATGGTATCGCCTATCGGCAGAGGGCAGCGTGGTCTTATCGTATCACCGCCGAAGGCAGGTAAGACCATGCTGTTGAAGAGCATTGCCAACGCTATTGTCACCAACTATAAAGATACCCATGTCATTGTCTGTCTCATCGGTGAAAGGCCTGAAGAGGTGACCGATATGAAACGCTCGGTAGCTGCTGAGGTGATTGCAGCGACATTTGATGTGCCCGTGGAGCATCATACCCGTGTTGCTGAGCTGGCGCTGGAGCGCGCCAAGCGCCTGGTGGAGGGGGGCAAAGATGTCGTTATCTTGCTCGATGGTATTACCAGGCTGACACGTTCCTATAACCTGGCAATGCCGCCCAGCGGGCGAACACTGTCGGGTGGTATAGATTCGGTAGCCCTCTACCCGCCGAAGCGGTTTTTTGGTGCTGCCAGGAATATAGAGGAGGGTGGTAGCCTCACCATCATTGCCACCTGCCTGGTCGATACCGGCAGCCGCATGGACGAGCTCATTTATGAAGAGTTCAAGGGGACAGGTAACATGGAATTGCATCTCGAACGCCGTTTGGCTGAGAAGAGGATATTCCCTGCAATCGATATAGTGAAGAGCGGCACTCGCCGTGAGGAGCTGCTGCTCGACGAGGCAACGCTGAAGCAGGTGTACGTGATGCGGCGTATCGTCAGCATGCTGTCTGAGGATTCGCCGAATGGCACGAACGCTACTGAGAGGCTTCTCGACCGTCTTGTCAAGACACAGAACAATGCTGAGTTCCTGTCTACTTTATCGAAGGATGTACAGTCGTAAAGCTTCAGGGGTGGTATCACTACTCTAATAATTTTATCTGGTTTGTGATATGATAACTTCCAACAGTATGATGGAGGCACGAATGAAAGTAAAAGCTTCAGTGCTGGTATTGCTGCTATCACTGGTAGTCCTGATATCTCCAAAACCAGTTACTGCTGCCGGCCTTACTCTTAATCCGGTACAGGGAATAGTCGGCTCGGAAGTCGCTGTCATTAATATCGCGGCTTATGGAAGCGGCGAGTACCAGGTGTACTGGGGGGATGCCAGGCAGCTTATTGGGCAGGGCAGCACTGCGGGAATTTCGACTATCAGCTTTCTCGTCCCGGAATCTGCCAGGGGCAAACAGAAAGTTATGTTGAAGTTGGGAGCGAATGTCTATGACGGTGAATACATTGTGCTCCCCTCAATTAAGGTGAGCGCCAAGGAAGGGTACATAGGTTCGGCGCTGTCGGTAACCGGTAGTGGCTTTAATGCCAATGAGACAAATATCGAGGTTCTCTATGGCGGAACTGCTATTGCTACAGGCTTGGTCTCTGATAGCAAAGGTAACTGGCAGGCGAATTTCACTATCCCGCCGACCCGTGGCGGCCTGGTGACCCTGGATGCAGGGAGCAGTACTACACCAGCGATTGAGGTAGATAACAGGTCATTTACCGTGCTGTCCAAGATTGATATTAATCCTATTGCTGGTGGTGTAAGCACTCTGGTGATGGTCAATGGTACTGGTTTTGGTACTTCTGAATCAGGTATTACCATAGCCTTCGATGGGCTAAAAGTGAAAACAGGTATTGCTGCTGATAATAAGGGTACCTGGCAATCGAGCTTCTTTATTCCCACTGCAGCCAAGGGACGTCATAGAATTAATAGCTATGGAGACGTGACCGGCGATGCGGCTGTATCTGGTGTCACCTTCTCTGTATCGCCGGCGTTGAAGCTGGAGCTTGTTTCTGGTCAGCTTGGCGATGTTATCAGGGTGGGCGATGATTTCTGGGCAAGCGGTATTGGCTTCGAGGAGAATGAGAGTGGTATCCAGGTTACCTTTGACGGTGTCATGATTTCCAGCAGTATTTCTGCCGATGCCAAAGGTACCTGGGCAGTGCAGGTGAAGGTGCCACTCACCAGCCGTGGCAAGCATGTCGTTGACGCTGCGGGCAATACCACCAAGGCGGGTGATGTTGCTGATGCGACACTCATTGTATCGCCACAGATGGAAATCAATCCCAAATCGGGAGGTATTGGTTCGGATGTGGTGGTCAAAGGTACAGGGTTCGGCGCCAATCAGCCTCTTACCATAACCTATGATAGCACGCAGGTGATCTCGGGTCAGAGCATCGACAGTAAGGGCAGTTTTAACGTGACTTTCAAAGTTCCCAAGGGCAAGTCAGGCGACCATGTGGTCACGGTCACCGATGCTACTGCCTCAGTGGCTTCTGGTACTTTTAAGACAGAGATGTCGCCACCGCCAGTGCCGAGGCCGGTGTCTCCTGAAGCCGGTAGTAAATTCGGCATGGTAGGCAATACCGTAGTCGAATTTAGCTGGAATGCTGTGGAAGACCCGAGCGGTGTCAGCTATGTGATGGAGATAAGCGGTAGCCCTGAGTTCACTGGCGCCATGCTTCGTAAGGAAAATATAGCCCAGACACAGTACACGCTCACCGAAGAAGAAGCGTTACCTGATGGCAGCTACTACTGGAGAGTGAAAGCGGTTGATGGTGCCGGTAATGAGAGCGGCTGGTCTACCGGGCAGCTTTTTATAATAGGCGGTCAATTGTGGGTCTTCGGTGTTATTTTGGGCGCTGTGATTATTCTGGCGCTTATTATCTGGCGAATACTAATACTCCGACGGAGGGGCTGGAAGTAATCCTGGGGTGGGTGGTTGAGGGGGCTGGCAACGGCATTTTGAACTTGACTACTTGACAAACCGAGAGGCTAGACTATAATATAGGACAAATTAGAATCGGGAAAGGAAGGTACCGATATGAGATTAATGATCATTGGGTTAGGACAGTGCGGTTCTCGTGTCGCGGATGAGTTTGTCCGGCTCAGTAAAATTGGAAAGGCTCAGCGAGGCACCAATATTATTACGGGAGCTTTTGCTGTCAATACGGACCAGGCCGATCTCACCGGCTTGTCCCATATTGGCTCTGATTATCTGCATCGTATCCTCATTGGGGGTCGCAAGACCTGGGGACATGGTGTAGGTAAGGTAAATGAGATGGGCGCTGAGCTGGCACGAGAGGATGGCGATAAGGTAATCGATGCCATTCGCACTGCGCCGAATTTTTATTCGACTCATGCTTTCATGCTCGTCGCCGGCGCTGCCGGTGGCACTGGCTCGGGAGCGGTATCTATCATCGCTCAAATGCTTAAAGAGCGCTATGTGGGCAAACCAGTCTATGCGCTGATAGTTCTGCCCTTCGAGCATGAAGAGGTGGCTGAGCTGCGGAGCGTCTACAATACCGCTGTCTGTCTCAAGTCTATTCAGTCGGTGGCTGATGGCGTATTTCTGGCAGATAACCAGCGCTATGTCAGGAAGGATGCCAGCATGGCAACCAACCTCACCAGGATTAACGAGCAGATTGTGATGCCATTCTATGACCTGCTCTGTGCCGGTGAGGTAACCAGATACCGCCATGTGGGTGCCAAGACAATGGATGCCGGCGATATCATTCAATCTATCGACGGCTGGACGGCGCTGGGCGTAGGGAGAGCTGATATTCCCAGAGGCTTCAGGATGCCATGGGAATTAAAGAGGAACACCTTCAGAGATAAGAGCAGCGAAACACTAAGAGCCATGCAGGCGATGGACGCTGCCCTCAGCGAGCTCTCTATTACCTGCAGCCCCGAAGATGCAGGGAGAGCGCTCTATCTCCTGGCAGCCCCCGCTAATGAAATGAGCATGGACATTGCTAAGGGACTTGGCGATTACCTGCGCGAGCTGGCAGAGAATGCCGTCATTCGCTCGGGCGATTTCCCCTGGGATAAAAACTCTGTCGATGTTACCGTTATGTTCTCTCAGCTGGCCTTTGTCCAGAAAATACGTGACTATTATGATAGAGCTTCGGCGTTCGCTCATACTCAGAAAGAGCGGCTACGTGAGACCTCGGGACGTCTGCGTGATATGGAAGACGCCGCCAAAGAACTGCCCAGCCTCATCTAGGTTGTAGTGTCGGGTTTGTGAAACGAAAGGGAGGGGACTTTCCCCTCCCTTTTTTATTTCCCACCCGCCATTGCTTTTCCCTGTCACTACGAGGTTTTTCGCCTCTTGTCATTGCGAGGAACGTTGTAACGTTATTATAATTATGACTTACAAGAATTTCTGATATTACTCTTCCCCTAGTCCATCGCGGTGCGACACCCGTATCACTTGCAACCCTCATATATTCTGACGTAAGTTTGCTGTGCTATTAAGAAAAACTAGAATAGACGCTATGACTATTAAGGAATTAGGACGCTGGCAAAGCCTGGAAATGGTACAGAGATATACCAGGTCATTCAGTTTTCAGGATAGTATGAAGTTCTATAAATCTCCACTTGTTTGAGTTGGCGGTAAGGGTAATATGTAAAGAGATTTGCCCCAGGCTTTACCTAGTGAGTAAAAATCGTTTACTAGTGGCTTTTTATAACTAGCCCCACGGGTATACAAGAAGTATTACGTTTGAAGATGATTATATACAAAGTCAAGCATCATCCTTTTGTTTCATAATGGCAGAATGAAATACCTTCCAAAGGTCTGAATACTTTTTTTGAAGATTGAAGCTGTAGTTACTTAAAGCCCAAATGTTTACGAGTCCCTGTATCATACCAAATAGAAGAATTGCTGCCGAATCTGTATCTGTTTCTTTTTTAACTTCGCCAGCTGCAATTCCCTCGGATAAAAGATGCTTCAGGCTTGTTATGTAGTTATTTATCACTCCGGAGACTTTTTTATTCAGCTTTTTATCACCAAAACTGATAATTTCAGCGATAACCTGAAAAGAGATACCTTTTCTTTGTTGAATGACTGACAGGTGATTGCTTAAGACTGTTTCTAGAAATTCAAGTGAAGTAGACTCCGTATAAATATGATTAGTAATTTCTCCGAGTAAATCATCCGCAATGTGGTCAGCCAATCCCGACAAGACATCAGCCTTACTTTTAAAATGTCGATAGATAGCACCTTCAGATATCCCTACTTCTTTAGCAATTCTGCCAACAGTAACATGTTCACTGCCATATTTAACCACCAGTTTTCGTGCAGCATCTATTATTTGGTCTTGCCTTACGATTGTACTATGACGTTTTCTAACCATCTGAAAATATCAGGGGAAAAATATTACTTCTTTATATACTACCATAAAATAGTTATAAACGAAATTGATGAATTCACTTCAATTTATTTAGTGGATAAATATGCAGAGGGTATTGACAGATCAAGAAACATTCTGTAGTATGTGAATAATTACTTATTAAATAGTAATTAAAGATGTATAAATAAGTATATGCATACTTTATTATTATGGTTTTCCGAAGACGAAATCAAGTGTAAAAGAATAGGTAATTATTAAGCTATATAAAACGTATTTATCTAAAAGGAGTAGATAAGATGGTGGAAGAAGAAAAAAAAGATGCAGTTGGAGCCTCTACCGAGGTCAAACCAAAAAGGACTTTTTGGAACGTGCTTCTTAATTTTTTAATGATGGGCGGATTTATCGTTGTTCTTATCGCTATCGTTGCTATAGCTATCGGAGTTTCAATTTTATTTAAGTGTAAGTGAAGATACCGTAAGATAAAAAGGAGGGAAAAAGATAACGGAGCAGGTAAGTATTGAAGAAGGAAGGTCAACAGAGGCAGCTGCTACAAAAAAGAAGAAGGGATTCCTGGGTAAGTTCCTAAATTTCTTAATGATGGGCGGGTTTCTATTGATTTTAATACTTATTGTGGTGATAGTTCTCGCGATTTCTCTGCTTTTTGCTAAACCGTCCTAACCCCTGCATAGCGTTACTTAAAAGATGTCCCTCTGAGCAAATGCCTATTGTCTGATGCTCGCCAATGTTAATAAGATGCCTAAAAGAAAGCGGAAAAACAAAGTCAGGAGAGAGCGGATAGCGTCCCGAACGCCAGTTGTGGATAAATCTAACCAATCCATGACGACAGCAGTTTCTTTGTCAAATGAAGAAGCCATGGTGGTCAAACGTCTTACGTTAGCAGATGATTATCTTGGGCGATATAAGTATGTACGTTTGGAGCTTAAGCGTATTGCGATTATTGCTGGTTCGCTGTTTATAGTACTTATAATCTTGTATTTTGTGCTGTAGATGTTATTCTATCGTACTCAAATCTGAGAAATTCCATACTATAATTTGATTGTGAGAGATTATCATAAGTACGGCTTCTTGCATCCTTCCGTTTTTCAAGCTATCATCATTCCTAGCACCCTGTGTGATTACTATCTCATCCTTGTAGTCTTAGTGAGGAAAAATTTCTTTGAACGAGGAAAGTCTACGTCACTTAGTTGAGCAGAAGTTGTCCGGCTACTTGTTCGTCGTGGTCTCCAACAGAGAACCATATATTCACATCTTTAAGGACAATGAGATTCGTTGTATTGTGCCAGCTAGTGGCTTGACTGTAGCTCTTGACCCGGTTATGCGTGCTTGTGGCGGCATCTGGGTGGCGCATGGCAGCGGAGATGCTGATAGGCAAGTTGTCGATGGAAATAGCCGGGTGATGGTACCTCCTGAGAATCCGAGCTATACCCTTCGTAGAGTTTGGCTTAGCCGGGATGAGGAAGAGGGATATTATTCAGGTTTTTCAAATGAGGCTCTTTGGCCGCTATGCCATATTGTTTATGCGCGGCCTGTATTTGACGAAAGTGATTGGAACATGTACAAGAGGGTCAATAAGCTTTTTGCTGAAACTGTTGTGAATGAGGTTGGCGATCGCAAGGCTTTTGTTTTTATTCAAGATTATCATTTAGCACTTCTATCCAGATTAATTAACGGGCTGTCCTAGATTAAGGTAGTTGACAAATCCCTAAAAGTATGCTATACTCATATTATAAGATAAGGTGGTGTGATGTGAATATAGTTTCGATTTATAAGCAATTTCCTACCGATAAAGACTGTTTAGCTCACCTAGAAAAAATTCGATGGGCTGACGGTAAACCGATTTGTCCTTATTGTAACTCTAGTAAAACCACACCATTACCCAAAGAATATCGACACCATTGCAATAATTGTAACACAACCTTTAGTGTAACTGTAGGCACTATATTCCATCATACTCACTTAGATTTACAGAAATGGTTTCTTGCTGTGTCTCTTATTCTCAATGCCAAAAAGGGGATCGCTGCCCGTCAACTGGCTAGAGACCTAGAAGTCAACAAAAATACTGCTTGGTATCTGGCTATGCGTATCCGCAAGGCGATGATAGAAACTAAACAACGTGAACTTTTACAGGGTATTGTTGAAATGGATGAGACCTATATCGGTGGTAAGCCACGCAAAGGCAGTGGTGAAATACACAAAAGGGGGCGGGGAACTTCTAAGATACCAGTTGTGGGTATGGCAGAGCGAAATGGGAACGTTAAAGCAAAAGTTGTCTATTCTCAAAAGCTGAACCATAAGACATTATCGTCATTAGTTAGAGATAACATAAATAGAACTAACACAACTTTAATTACCGATGAATACAAAGGTTATATCGGTATGGCTAGGATAGTAAAACATGAAGTTGTAAATCATCAGGTTTGGTACGTTGATGGCAACAAGCATACTAATACTATTGAGGGTTTTTGGGCATTACTAAAGCGTGGCATAGTAGGACAATATCACAAAGTTAGTGTTAGACATTTACATAAGTACATTGATGAATTTTGTTATCGATACAATAATCGGGGGAATCAAGATTTATTTGCCATGACAATATCTCGTGGTTTAGCTATCACTTACTAGGAGATAATATATGAGTGAAAAGGTATTAAGAGCAATAAGAACAGGTAAGTTAAATTTGGATGATTACGTCATATCATGTGCTGTTTTAGAAGATAGTTCACGAGTACTAGTTGAAAGAAGTATGGCTGATGCACTAGGACGGAAAGGTAGCGGCGCATATTGGAGTACAAAAAAGAAGACTGACGTTCAAAATGGCGGCATAATGCCACAATACGTTTCAGTTAAATACATCCAAGAATTTATGAGTAATGATTTAAGGCAGAAACTTGAAAACCCTATAAAGTATATAAACCTACGAGGTAAATTAACCATTGGTATTGATGCCACTGTTTTGCCTGATATATGTGATCTATGGATAACAGCTAGGGATAAAGGGGCATTGAACGAAAATCAAATTGAAACAGCTAAACGAGCCTATGTTCTAATGAGAGGTTTTGCCAATGTAGGCATAATAGCTTTAATTGATGAAGCTACGGGCTATCAAGACATACGGGATAGATTAGCTTTACAGGAAATTCTTGATAAGTACTTGTTACCTTATAAAGCTGCATGGGCAAAACGCTTCTCTAATGATTTTTACAAAGCAATGTTTAAACTGAAAAAATGGCCGTATGATCCAAGCTCTGTTAAGAGACCTAGTATAATAGGCACTATGACAAACGATATCGTCTATGCAAGATTAGCTCCCGGTATTTTAAAAGAACTTCAGGAGAGGACACCTAAAGATGAAAAGGGTAGGCGAAAGCATAGATTTCACCAGTTACTTACTGAAGATATAGGTCATCCTAAATTACAAGAGCATTTAGTGAAGGCTACTGTATTGATGGATGCTTCACCAAATTGGCCTACATTTCACAGACTATTACAGAGAGCTTTACCTAAACTTGGTGAGACTATACCGATGGACATGCCAGAGGAGTTAAGTACATAATTCCATTTTGGGATTATGATAAAATTAGGCAATAATAAATACAGAAAGGACAATAATGTTTCCAGAACCAATACTTGAGATTACCTCTATCAATGGTGCAAAGATTAAACTAAATAGCGTGTATCATTCTGATTGTGTTGAATTTATGAAATCTATGGCCGAAAACTCCATAGATTTAACCGTTACCTCTCCACCTTATGACGAATTAAGAAACTATAACGGCTATCATTTCAACTTTGAGGACATCGCTAAAAACCTATATAGGGTAACTAAAAAGGGTGGTGTTTTAGTCTGGGTTGTTGGTGACAAAATAAAAAAGGGGGACAGAAGTCTTACTAGTTTCAAGCAAGCGATATACTTTAAAGAAGTTGGATTTAATGTTCACGATGTTATGATTTACAAGAAAAGTAATACTCCCTTTATGAGAACAAATGCTTATACAAATTGCTTTGAATTTATGTTCGTATTTAGCAAAGGGGGGCCTAAAACATTTAAACCCTTAAAAGTTAAAACAGCAAGACAAGGGCATGAAATGATGCCTTTTAACAAAGGTGCTGATGGGGTAAATAGAAAAACTTTAGGTGAACTTAAACCTGAAAAAACGATGACAAATATTTGGGAATACCCCGTAGGTCTTCACGGGACAACAAGTGATAAAATTGCTTTTGAACACCCGGCAGTTTTCCCAGAGAAATTGGCAGAAGACCACATACTCTCATGGACTAATGAAGGTGAACTTGTTTTTGACCCAATGTGCGGCTCAGGTACTACTTGTAAAATGGCATTTAAGAACAAGCGATTTTACATTGGCTGTGATATATCTAGCGAATACATTGAATTAACAGAGAAAAGGTTAAAAACATTAAGCCCTAAATTATTTACTCGATGAATTTTATAGCTCTCTTTAGAAGTTCAATATTATCCTTGAATCTACCTATCCCCGTATTACAACTATCACATACCCAACCTCTTATTTCCCCTGTGTGGTGATTATGTTCGAGAACCACTTTACTGGTAATGCCAGCAATGGTTCGTTTAGCACAGATTGGACACTCAAAAGGTTCATTATTAGGCTTTATTTTCGACCATTTAATCTTTTCTTTAGGTGTCGGGTCTGTTCCTTCAAGCACTTTTCTACATTTCTGGCATGATGGCCTTCGAACTGGCCTATTATTTATAGCATTTTGATTTCTAGCAAATTCTCTGGTATCTATGAGCTTATGACACATATTACAAATCTTCTTAGGAAAAGCATCGCCAGTTTTTGTAACGTCAAAAATCTCAAAATCATCTTTGTTTAATAAAACTTCTTGCCAAATCCTTACAAAGAAGATAGAAGCATCTTTACTTGTTTCTTCCTTTGTAATCCCAACATCATCTTTTTCAACTGCTATATTGGTAGAGATTTCAATATCTCTTTTGGCAATTACAAACTTGCTCACATAGCAAGTCTATCAAACTAGAGTAAATTTAACAATTCGTTGGCAAGATGATAATATGTCTATTAGAACATGTAAGTTATATAATGTCAACTACCTTAATCTAGGACAGCCCGTTAATTAAAAAGAGAAACCCGCAAATTATTACTGCACAATTCTGGCATATTCCATGGCCTAATCCTGAGGCTTTTCGAATCTGTCCTTGGCAGGAAGAACTACTGGATGGGCTTCTGGGCAATGATCTATTGGGATTTCATATTGCCTATCACCGCAACAACTTTTTGGAAACTGTTGACCGAATGCTGGAATCGAAGATTGACTACGAAAAATATGCAGTTCGGCGTGCTGGCAATACCACATTGGTGCGCCCTTTCCCGATCAGTGTGGATTTTGAAAGAATATCGAGTGAAGCTAGAAAAAAAGAAGTACTGGCAGAAATGCAAATCTTAAGAGACAAATGGGGTTTGCAGGATAAACTTATTGGTATTGGTGTAGACAGGATTGATTATACCAAAGGCATTCCCGAACGGCTCAAAGCTCTGGACAAGCTACTCTCTAAGTATCCTCAATATAAAAAGAAGCTAGTTTTCTTTCAATTGGGAGATCCCAGCCGAACGCATATCAAGAGATACCAGGAATTGAATATTGAGATCGATGATCTGGTTAAGGACATCAATGAGAGGCATCAATCAGATTGCTGGAAGCCGATAATTTATCTTAGAGGACATCATTCACATGGTACACTGATGGCATTTAACCGGTTGGCGAATTTCTGTATAGTCAGCTCCCTCCATGATGGTATGAATTTAGTTGCCAAGGAATTTGTCTCCAGCAGGGTAGATGAAGAAGGTGTGCTGGTACTCAGCCGATTCACTGGTGCCTCCAGAGAGCTGGATGAAGCCATCTTAATTAATCCTTACGCTATCGATGATTTTGCAGAGAAGATTAGAGAAGCCATAGAAATGCCTGAGCAGGATCAAAAAAAGCGAATGAGCAAGTTGCGTCGCAAAGTGCGCGATAATAGTATTTACCGCTGGGCGGGAGACATTATTTCTGAGCTGACTAGTTCTAAATCCGAATAGTTTTAGTTCTAATGAAGTATCTCTTTGGTTCATGGGAAAATATTGTCAAGCGTATCAGGGAAGCCAGCCACATACTGCTTGTGTTTGATTTTGATGGCACGTTAACACCTATCGTTGACACTCCGGAAATGGCAATACTGAAAGAGCAAACAAGGAAGCTTCTGAAAAGCCTGACACGCAACCGAAAGTTCACTTTAGCCATCATCAGTGGCAGGTCAATCACTGATTTGCAAAGTAAAGTAGCAGTTCCCAGCATAATTTATGCTGGTAATCATGGACTTGAAATAGAGGGGCTGGGGCTGAATTTTGCTCATCCTATAACTGATGAAATTAGGCCGATAATGCGCTTAATAGGACTGGTATTAAAGAAAGCACTGGGTGGGATACGTGGTGTTATTGTGGAGGATAAAGGCATTACCCTCAGCGTTCATCACCGCCTTGTGGATGGTGAGAAGACAGAGAAGGTTGAAGATATAGTCGAGAATACACTTGGTGTTGCTACAGCATTGGGCAAGGTGAGAACAACAGCGGGCAAGAAAGTTCACGAAGTACGACCAAATGTATCCTGGGATAAGGGAAAAGCGGTAAAATATATTATGAAACGATACGGGAGAGGAGGAAGGAGAAGTGGAATACTGCCAATATACCTTGGCGATGATTTGACAGATGAAGATGCCTTCAGAGTTGTTGAGAGCTACGGTGGTGTTGCAGTATATGTTGGCGGTGAAAACAATCGGTCGATTGCCAGCTACTATCTGAACTCGTCGGATGAAGTGGAACAAATGATAAAGGAATTACTTACACTCAACTAGGAAATGTATCTATGATTGAATGGCTGAATCAAAACTGGATTTCTATCGTAGTACCAGTAGCGGTATTCCTTGCTTTTCTAATTATCTCTCTCTGGATGAGAAGAGTTGCTTATAGTTATTTCGATAAATTGCTCACCAGAGCAAGGTGGGAAGGCAGCCAGATCATTATACAGATTACAAGGAACCCTGTTTTCCATTGGTGCATGCTTTTAGGTGCCTATATTGCTATTATGATTTCGGTGCTGTCACCGGAAGCTAAATCTTTGGCTGGGAGGATATTGGCTACCCTTTTCGTTATTTCTCTGACTCTGGTGATTCTTAGCTTAGTAGAAAAACTAATCCAACATTACATTGGCAGAGTGAAGGCTCCGCCACCACCAACCAGATTAATTATCAATGCCGTGCGAGTTGCCATAGTTATCGTGGCTATCCTGGTAGTTATCGATATTTGGGGAGCACCTATCACCCCCGTACTTCTGCTCTTGGCTGCTTTCATACTGGTAGCTGTTGTCGCTTCACGTGATACATTGCTCAATATTTTCTCTGGTCTTCAACTAGTTGCCGGAGACCAGGTAAAGCCTGGCGATTTCGTCAAATTAGAATCTGGTGATGAGGGATATGTCACTGAAATAGCATGGAGGAATACCCGTATCAAAGGGTTAGACGAAAGTATTATTCTGATACCAAACAGTAAGTTGATCCAGAGCACGGTTATCAACTATGGACACCCATTACGAAAAGCAACCAAGCCATTTCGTTTCTACACTAGACTACACTTAAAAGAATTAACTGGTTTACAGGCAACCACCCTATCACAATTGCTCAACGTCATGAAGAGAGCTCCGGATTCGACTGTATATTATCATACCCACCATTTCTTGGAAGAATATCAATATTTAACTCCTGAGCCAGCTAATGACTTTGCCCTGTGGGTAGACGATGCCCTTGGTGATAAACTACTGGCTGAGAAGCTAGCCTCTATTGACACTTTCGAATTCTCGAGTATCAGTGCATTGAAAGCGCGGATAAGAGATGTTATCAAAGCATATTTGATAGAGAATCCGCAAGAGGAACGCAAAGCCCCAGAAGATAGAGAATTTGATTTTATAAAGTCGATAAGCTTGGTATTGCCAACTCCTTATTCTGCGCATGACCTCAGGGAGTTTGTTGAGGTACTGAGAAAGGTAACTATTCACTCTCTCTATTTTCATATGTTTGAAGCCAGGTTGAGGCTTGAAAAGGGGAATAACGATTTTTCCATCTGGTTTAGAGATTGTCTGGAAGAGGATGACCTGGCGAATAAGATTGCGGGGCTGGACCCTTATGCTTATACCCTTGAAGGCTTGAGAACAACGATAATTCGCTATATTGAAAAACGTATAAAATAAGGGAGTGAGGTTGAATAGTAACATTTACGGACAGTCAGCACCAAAGCTACAGGATTATCAGCCCATAGTAGGGAAAAATACTATAGATGAACTCCAAATGCTTGCTGATAGACTATCAGAGAGAATCATTCAGAATATAAACTCTACCTTTACCGGAGGGGGGGTAGCCGAGATATTGTCGCGTATGGTGCCGTTATTGAGACAATTAGGTGTTGACGCACGATGGGATGTAATTCAGGGTACTAGTGAGTTTTTCGAGGTGACCAAAAAATTCCATAATGCTTTTCACGGTATGGCGGATAGCATTTCAGAAGATGACCTTTCCCTTTTCCTTGCTGTTAGCCAAAAAAACATCGATGAACTGAAACTTAAAGGAGACTATTTCTTTATTCATGACCCCCAGCCAGTAGCTTTGGTGGAAAACAGGAGAGAACTTGGTGGGCAATGGATATGGCGATGTCATATTGATATCTCTAAACCGAATAGGAAACTTTGGGACTTCATACGCGGCTTTGTTATAAAGTATGATGCAGCAGTGTTTTCAGCCCCAAACTTTGCTCAACAATTACCTATCAGGCAATTTATGATATCTCCTTCTATTGATCCATTGAGTGATAAGAATAAAGATATTTCTCGTCAGGCAATTGATGCTGTGCTACAAAAATATCACTTAGACGCTGAAAAACCTATGGTAGTTCAAATATCTCGATTTGATTACTTGAAAGATCCTGTCGGTGTCATACAGGCTTTTGAAATGGTCAGGAAAAATACTGATTGTCAGCTTGTCCTGGCTGGTGGTACTGCCACTGATGACCCCGAATCTGATAAAGTACTGGCAGAGGTGCAAGAGCGAGCTGCTGGTAATTCTGATATTCACGTTTTACTTATACCACCAGGCAGTGATGTAGAAATCAATGCCTTGCAAAGAGCTGCCACTGTTATTATCCAAAAGTCATTGAGAGAGGGTTTCGGGTTGACTATTAGCGAAGCATTATGGAAAGGAAAACCAGTGGTAGCAACTGCCGTAGGCGGCATTCCTTTGCAGATAAAAAATAAATTTACTGGGTTGTTGTGTCATAGTATAGAAGGTGCTGCCTATGCGCTGAGGCAGCTTCTAGGCAATCCTGATTATGCTAAGTGGCTGGGTACCAATGGGCGAGAGCATGTTAAACAGAATTTCTTGATCACTCGACATCTCAAGGAATATATGCTCCTATTCTTAGTGTTGAATCACACGGCGGATGTTGTCTATTTATAAACCTAGGCAATAATAGCGAGTAGTATCTTCGCCTCAGTGCTAACTTTCAAAGGGTTATTAGTTCAAAAATGTCAAATTATTGGTCACATCTTCATTTGAACTTATAATTATCCCCAACAATTTTAACTTCAATTAAATCCTGCTCGTGAGAACATACTCAATTCTTAGAAGGTTTAATTTTTGGAACGTTGTGACGAAGCAATCTCTACCTTAGCGTACCTGTCCTGTGGCTTTGCGCGGCGTATAGTCTCTGGCTGCCTGTACTACGAGTGCCAGGCTCATCAGAAAATCATCGTGCCCCTCCGCAGGGTCAACAAAAAAGTTCAGGGTCTGGTTGGGGCGATAGACGCTCCTGGCTTTTTCCAGCTGGAACAGCAGTTCCCGGTACTCTGCTGAGCCGTCCTGCCGGTAGAGCTTTAATCTGCCTGAGTTGACCGCTGCCAGCAGGTCAAAGGCGGCTTCCGACTTGCTCTGCTGGGTGAATTTGAACGGAATCACTTTATTGCCGAGCGCTTGCTTCAGGAACGAAGCGACCGGCTCGCCGACGCCGGTGGCATCGATCATGATGCGGCTGCATTTCCAGACGTTTTTGAGAATATCAACCATCTGCTGAAATAGGAGCGGATGTTTCTGCCCCACCCAGCAGTAATGTTCGACTATAGTGATGGCAGGTAGTGACACTGCATTTGAAAGTTGGGGCAGACACTGTAGCTCGGCAATGGTAATAACCGTGGCATCTCTGCCCTGCCTGATGAGCATTTGTTCTTCGGTGACCTCGGACTCACCAGCAAGGTCGATGCCGGCGATATAGATGCTGGCAGCCTGTCGCCGTCGCATTCTGGAGTGTGTTCCCTGTATCTGGGCGAGCTGCTGCGATGATAGAAAGCCGCCTCCACCGTGGAGTGGTATCAGGGTATATTGTGTCCTGAACAGGGGATGGTCCTCGCCCAGCCTCTGCCGCTCTGCTTCCACAAATGTTCCGTAATCAGGATTATGCCTGGCTACCTCCTGCCAGTCGTATCTGAAATGCCTCTTGATACCATCGCTCTTTTCCAGTTCCAGGTTAGTCTGCTTGATCTCCTCGAGCAGGGTGGTGTCATCCCAGGTGGTGCCGTAGTGGATAGTGGTGACATTCGATGATGAGCCCATGGGACGGAACTCCTTGGTGTACTTCTCCCTGTTGACGTCCTGGGATTCGTCTATCTCCAGCAGAATATCAGCGGTATGACCTACCACTGCCGATGATGCCTCGGCTGAGAGGAAAATCTGGCGGGCAGCGCCCAGCTTGATGATGTAGCCCATTTCACTTTCCCAGATGCCGTTAAAGCCGAAGTCATCGAGCCGTTCCTTGAGACGCATCATGGAGATGATGGTCTGGGGCTTGAAAGTAGGTGCGCATTTGATGGCATTGCCGCCCTTGGCCAGGTGCATGGTCAGCAGCAGCACTTCCAGCTGGGCGGAAAGCTCGTTTTTGCCGCCCTGGCGGGCTATCTCCACCGAGAAGGTTAAGCCCCTGTGCTCCTGGATGCTGGTGAGCACTGCTCTGGCTACTTCCTGCTGATATGGTCTCAGAATGATATTTACCTCTCACTAAATTGCTCCCATTGCATAGGGGATAGGGTTTCTATTTAACCAGAATTTTGACCCCCAGCGGTATAGCTATCTCGGTCAATACTTTGGTGATAGCTTCCCGGAGCGATTTCTTCTGTTCCTTGCTGATATCGTAGCGGATGCCCACCAGGCGGGCGATGGTATTGGTTACCTTGAGATGCAGGTCAAACTTATCAGGGTCACTCTGGATAAGCTTGCGGAGCTTGACCCGCAGTATGGCGATTTCCTCGTCTAAGCCTTCTATTGTCCTGGCTTCCTCCAGCACCAGCTTCTCAGCTTCGCTGAGCGCCTGAGCGTAAAACCCTTGTCCTTTGCTTTTTTGAGTGTTTTTTCTTGCCATGTTCTTTTGCCTTGATCAGCCCGAAGACGAGGATATGCGCCGCCAGGTCATATCTATTGTTATCCAGTGCCAGTTTCAGTAGTTTCACCATGATTAAAAGTTATAATAGAACATATGTGCTATATAATCAAGACGAGAATGGCGTTTGTCTATACTCAATTGCTTATTGTCACGCTGTATTCTTTATGATAGAGTAATCGTGATTTTGTTTAAGGTCTCTGCTGTATCCTGTTCGCACAGGGGGTTAGTTACTATGATAATACTACGCTGCGTGTCGAAGTTTATGAGAAAAAGCGCTGGCATATCGTGGGCAAAAGTGTCGATTATGCTTCTTGGTACAATTTTTGTAGCAAGTGGGATGGTGGGTTGCCAGCAGGCAGGTTCAGCGAGTGATGTGATTCCAATAAAAGCATCCAATAGCCTGCTCAACACAGCGATTACAACGATTAAGGCTATGGATGTGGAAATCGCCAGAATGGATAGCGATCTTACTGCTGTAGAGACCAGGCTGGCGAAGGTGGAGCAGGTAGCTAAACCAGCACTGCAATGGATTGAGTATATGAAAACGAAGGCTCAGCAGGAGCAGTGGAATGCACGGATACTCGAGGTAACCTCTGGCATGGATAAAATGAAGAATGACCAGTACCAGGTGGTGAAATTGCAGTTTATCGTTGATTTTTTAACCGCCGGGATGCGGTATTCCAGCGTCATCCAGATTGATGAGCTAGCTACTGGCAAAGTTACCCCGTATGAAGAGCTGCGCGATAGTCTCAAGAGGCAGGTGACTGAACTGACGTATCAGAGAGAGACCAAGGCAAAGGCGAGGAACCTGGCACAGTCAACCGCTCTAGGTTTGAAGGATCAGTATAAGCAATGGAAGGCGACCAAAATCGATAGCGCTACTTACAGGGTAAGCGGTAATGGCTTAGGGATGTCACAGGGACCGACTGTGGGTATGTGGACATACAATACCGATTTGGGGAAGCTTACTCCCCTTGATGAGGCAGCTTCTGCCCTCCAGAAAGTCCTGCTGGGCCAGTAGAGGCTGCAGCGGGCTGCTGCTTTCTGCTGAGAGCCGTTTTAATGTGGGTGCTGGGGACCAGACCCGCGCATCCCTCCTCCAGTCACTGCGTCTCGTATATCGAACACTGCACTAACTGCGTCAAAATCGATGTCTGACAAATGGGTACCCGCATCATGTCCGGCTATCATGCCCAAAACCACTAACGCACAGATAAGATCCAGCTGCGCCTCCTCCTCCATTGAATCAGCCCCCTTCCCCCCGCAAGCCGCTGAAGTCAACAATGGGATTAAAAGCAATACAATGCAGATAATAATGCTTATTACTTTCAATAGATCAACCTCCTCCCTGTTAATTTTAGTATAGACTGCTGTTCTGCTGCTGTCAAACGAGTGTGTTACAACTTTGATATATGAGTCCAAATTCAAAACGCAAATCTTAAAAGTAACATGCTGGAGTTACCGATTTAAATGTCATTGCGTTAGCTGAACACCCCGCTGAAGAATGTTGTCACTTTCTCTGCCAGGATTGTTTCATGCCCGTGCCAGAAGTGGTCGACGCTGGGAATAATCTCAAACCGTTTGGGTTCGGCAGCTTTTTGCTTCATCAAGTCCAGTTGCTTAGCTGTAACGAATTCGTCGGCATCGCCGCTGATGATGAGCTTGGGAATGGGGTAATCGCTCAGTTGCGCTATTTTGGGCTCATCCATGAGGGAAGGGGAAATGAGTGCCAGCGCCCTGACACGGGGGTCATGAAGGGCCTCTGGTAATGCCACAGAGGCACCGAATGAATAGCCAGCCACTCCTATTCTGCCGGCATCCACTTCGGATTGTGCTGCCAGCCAGTCTATGGCTGCTTTTATATCTTCCTGTTCGTCAATGCCGTCGCCGAAGCTGCCCTGGCTCCTGCCCACGCCGCGGAAGTTAAACATAAAGGCGATGATTCCTTTTGGCGACAGCGCTGAAGCCAGCGCCATGATGACATTGTTGTCCATGGAGCCACCGTAGATGGGATGGGGATGGCACAATACCACGCCGGGGAATTTTCCTGTGCCATCGGGACAGTAACAGATGCCTTCCAGTTTCAATTTCCCACAGTGGAAGAATATATTTTTTGTTTTCATTTCAATATTTGTTTTCATGTCATTGCGAGCGTAGCGAAGCAATCGTTATGTTTACAGAATAACGAGGCGATTGCTTCGTCACTTCGTTCCTCGCAATGACAGAGAGAAGATGTTACTCACGATGACAGGTATGGCTATTCCTTCTTACCCTTTTTCTGCCCCCACCATGCTTTGAGCCTGGCGAGTATTTCTTTCTCAAATCCCTGCGTGGAAGGGAAGTAATACCGTTTGCCCTGAAGCTTCGGGGGCAGGTAATGCTGCTCTACGAAATGCTCAGGGTAGCTGTGTGCGTATTTATAGTTCTCCCCATAGCCCATCCGCTTCATTAAGCCGGTGACGGGATTGCGCAGGTGTATGGGCACGGGGTCATTGCGACTCTGATGGACGTCCTGCTGCACCCGCGTATAGGCGGTATAGAGGGCATTGCTCTTGGGTGCGGTAGCTAAATAGACTGCTGCCTGTGCCAGCGCTGTATTGCCTTCGGGCATGCCGATAAAGTGCACTGCCTGCTGCGCCGCCATGGCGACCACCAGCGCCTGGGGGTCTGCCATGCCCACGTCTTCAGAGGCGAAGCGTATCATACGGCGGGCGACGTAGAGCGGGTCCTCGCCGGCTTCCAGCATGCGTCCCAGCCAGTAGAGAGCGGCATCGGGGTCCGAGCCGCGCAGTGACTTGTGGAGCGCTGAAATAAGGTCATAGTGCTGGTCACCGCTTTTATCGTAGAGCAGAGCGCGATGCTGCAAAGCCTCCTCGATGGTTGTCAGGTTCAACCGACAATGCCCGTCAGCATCAGGCTGCGTTGCCTGAGTTGCCATTTCCAGGGCATTGAGCGCCGTTCTGGCATCGCCGTTGGCCATGACCACCAGGTGCTGCAGCGCCTCTGCTTCTATCTCCACCTTAAATTTACCCAGCCCCCGTTCCTCGTCCTTGATAGCTCGTTCCACGATGGTGCGGATAGTATCATCGGTAAGCGCATTGAGCGTGAACACGCGGCTCCGTGAGAGCAAAGGCGCAATCACTTCAAAGGAAGGGTTTTCGGTGGTAGCGCCGATGAGCACGACGTCGCCGTTCTCTACAAAAGGCAGCACGGCATCCTGCTGACCTTTGTTGAAGCGGTGTATTTCGTCAACGAACAGGATAGTGCGTTGTCCAGCGAGCTTCAGTCTTTGTCTGGCTTCATCGACAGACCGACGCAGGTCGCTGACGCCGGCGGTGACAGCGCTGAGCCCGGTAAAGTGGGATTTGGTAACGCTGGCGATGACGTATGCCAGCGTGGTCTTGCCGCTGCCCGGCGGTCCCCAGAAGAGCAGAGAGGGCAGCTTATCTGCATCTATGCATCTTCTCAGTACCCGTCCTTCGCCCACAAGGTGCTCTTGTCCGACGAATTCAGCGAAGTTCCGCGGTCGCATCCTGGCGGCGAGGGGCATGGTTTCCTGTTGCTCGTTGGGAATGCTGGATAGTTCCGATTCCCGTTTTTGTGGTTCAAGCTGGTTTAAATCGAAAAGGGTCACGGTTTCTTCTTTTTCTGTCGTTTGGCTGGCTTCGCTGGTTCTGGCGGTGGTGGTTCGGGTGGTGGCCTGGTGATGTTGCTAGCCTGGTCATAGTAGTTTTTAATTGCTGCCACGTAAGAGAGAGAGGAGATGATGAGGGTAACCTGGGCGCAGTTTCTGACGCCATAGAAATCGCCGCCTCGTATTTCGGCATTGTTGGTCAATTCCAGCAGGCGGTTGCCTACCGCTTTCACCATGTCCACATTGGCGCTTTCAGCAGGTACAGAGAGCAGGTAAACAGCCTTATGGCTATCAGTAAGGTTGATATCGATAGACAGCTTGCCCAGAGCCAGGCTCATTGCCTCGATAGCCTTTTGCGTTTCGGCGCCCTTTTCCTTGAAGCTGGTGGTGGTTCTCCAGAAGGTTTTGACTCGACACCTGAAAATCAGTGCTGCCCAATGCCGATGGCGGTCCATCCGTTGAGAGCCTGCATCATATCGCCGACGCCCAGTGTCCTGGCGCCGGTAAATTTAGGATCGAGGTGCTCACTGGCACAGAGGAGGTCATAATAGGGTGAAACGATATCCTTGTTGATGACGCTGGTATGAGTGGTCGACGAGGCATGTCCATCGACCCGGTACTTTCTATTGTCAACCAGAAACACCGCTTCGGTGACCTGCTGGATGGACTTAAGACAGACTGCCGTGTTGACCACGCACTTCGGGTCGGCAGCCTCTGATTCGAAGGGGAGCACGATGAGAGCATAGACGGGCTTGCCCACATGCCTGTCTTTGAGCATTTGCGCCATTACTGAAATACCGCCGGAGCCGAAGTAGCCGGCAGAGCCGGCAACCAATAAAATAGCATTCGTATTATAAAAATCGCTGGGCTTGACTGCAGTGAGCACGCGGTTGCCTTCCTCGCGCATAATGTCAGCGCCCGCTTTCGCTGTTTTATCGCCTTCCAGCGTGCGTCCGACGTAGATGGTCTGCAGATCTCGATACGTTGTCCTCAGCGATGTCAGTTTGGGCTGGTCATTATTGATAGCGTAGGCATTGGTAACTATCTGGACTCGGCGTTCCGCTTTGGCTTTTTTATTGAGTTCGGAGAACTCGCCGGCGAGCCGGCTGCCGCAGTCACCGATGCCAAGCACCATCAGTTTCATTTACTTATATCTCCTTACCTGAAAGCGGTAAAGCTTCACCGGTTCATCTTCGGCAATGCCTGCCTTCAGCCGGCAGATTTCAATCTGCCTCTCTGCTGTATCCACTCCCTCCAGGTCAGGTAGCAGCAGCCCTCTCCTGAAGCCATGCTCCACGATGACGCCGTATTTCCTGGGATCAAGCTCATCTTTGCTGGTTATGGGCTCAGGTTGGGTGAGGACATCGACGCTGTATTCCAGGCTCGGAAGCTCGGAGGAACGTACCGCCTCGAAGCGGGGGTCGCCTGTAGCTGAACAGATGGCATTATGGATAACCTCCTCGGCGACATTTGTCCGGGTTGGCTCAAAGGTTCCAATGCAACCCCGCAGTTCCCCGCGTTTTTTAATAGAGACAAAGACGCCGGCTTGCTCCTTCATCTCAGGAGCGAGCTCTTCAGGTTTAATGACTTTGCCATGTCTTACATAGTTCTCCACGGCTGTCTTCGCCAGCCTGGTGATGGGGTGAAGTTTTTCTGCCGTTGCCATAGTTTCCACACTCGTTTTAGGCGCTGACCTCAAGGGAAGCTACCATGTAGCCTACCCCGAAAGGCCCTTCGTAGGAGAGCACCTCCGGTATTACCTTGAGCCCATCGAGTACGCCCAGGAGAATGGTAATGGAGCGCAAACCGCATTCTCCTGCCCGCTCGATAACATCGGGCTCAAAATTCAAAACAGCCTTGCTGTCTACAAAGGATATCGCTTTTACCAGCTTCTCGTCAAAGACTTTGCCCATGGGGTCATAGCCGGCAGGAGCGCTGGGAATGAGCCGATGGGAGAGGTCGCCACTGGCGATGATGGCAACACGTTTTTGGCTCTGCTCCGCTGCCTTTCTGATGGCTTTGCCGAAGGCGAAGTGCTTTTCCAGTGATAACCAGCAGAAGGTGAGCGGTACCAGGGCTGCTCCTTTCATAGCGCGCTTCAGGAAGTGCAACGGCACCATGACGCCCCAGTCCAGGTCGTAGGCGCCTTTGCCAATAGAGGTGATGGGGATGCTGGCTTTCTTCGCTTCCTGTTGAATCAGTTCCACCAGGTCGAGGTCATTCTGGTATGTTTCATGCGGTTCATTCGAGCCCCAGACTTTCATGTCGCCGGAGGATGATGGCGCGGTCAGTATGCCCATAGCGTTGGTCTGGTGCTTGCCGTGGGGGCTGATGATGAGCGTTGTTTGAGGGCGCTGCTGTGCCATTTTATCGGCGAGCTTTTCCATGGACTTGATGGTAGCTGATATGGCATGCTCACCGCCTTTGCCGACGTCAGGAATAATGAGCGGCGGATGAGGTGTGATGCAACCGAAAACAATGCCTGCCATAGACTACCTCCTCAAACCTTTTGCTTGATCTTCGCTCTGATATTGAGCTCGGCTCCGCAGAATCCGCATTTCGAGCCATCTACATTAACTACCTGGGTAAAATAGCCTGTCCTTTGAATAACTACCTTGCCACAGGAATAGCAGACGGTGTTTTCCTTGTCATGTCCCGGGACATTGCCCAGATAGACGAACTTCAATCCTGCCTTTTTGCCGATATTGTACGCTTTTTCCAGCGTGGCTATGGGGGTGGGCAGGAGCTCGTTGAGCTGGTAATGGGGGTAGAACCTGGTCACATGCCATGGTGTCAGCTCTCCCAGGTCGTGGTAAATCCAGTTGGCAATGCCTTCGAGCTGTGCCTCGTCATCATTCATGGTGGGTATGACGTTGGTGATCACTTCGACGTGCATGCCCCATTTTTCTTTTGCCCGTTTGGCTATATCGAGGATGCCGCGCCACCTGGGGATTTTCGCCAGGTTTTTATATAACGTGTCAGAAAATCCTTTGACATCGACACGCCAGGCGTCAAGATATGGTCCCATGGTATCAAGTCCCTCCGGCGTTATATAGCCGTTGGTGACGTATACCGTGTACAACCCTCCTTTTTTGGCCAGTTTGGCTGAGTCCAGTGTATATTCCAGCCATATGGCAGGTTCATTGTATGTCCAGGAAATGCCCTCGCAGCTATTGCGCCTGGTGAGCTCTATAGCTTGCTCCGGTGATACGCTTTGCAGGTTGCGGTTTAGTACTGACGGCGTTTCCACGCAGGAGATTTGCCAGTTCTGGCAGTGGATGCAGTGAAAGTTGCAGCCCCATGAGCCCAGTGAGTAGCATGAGCTGCCGGGGAAGAAGTGGTACAGGGGTTTCTTCTCGATGGGGTCGGCGGCTGCTGATGTGACCTCGGCGTAGTTAAGGGTGAAGAGCACGCCGCCTTCATTGCGGCGCGCCCTGCATACGCCAGATTTGCCCGGCGCAATGGCACAGCGCCACTGGCAGACATTGCAACGCACTCTGGAGCCGGGGAGTTTGTCATAGAGCATCGCCTCACGCATAGTTCAACCTCTACCCAATTCCATTATATCACTTCGTCACCACTGTACCATGTGCCCGTAGCGGCCGGAGATATATTTCTCCCATTGTGGCTGGCTCTGTCTAAAGTTGGGATGGTGAATTCGGTAGCGGGTGTTTTTGCCTTTTCCCGAGCGGGTTACCGTAGCTCTGGCAATGCCATTTTGTGCAGGCAGGCGGCGAATGAGCCGACAGAGCATCTCTCCAATCTCCCATTTCAGCGTCTCGCCGTGAAACGTTATTTCCATAATATAACGAACGCGCCTGGGTATGTCCTCAGCGCAGAAGGTGCAATTTTCTCCCTGACAGAGGTAGGACCTGCCCTGCTCTTCAACGTAGTGCTTTATTACCTCTTTGATGGTGGAGATATGGATAGTGATGGTGAGTATGTCCCGGTCGTGGAGCACCAGCCAGCCATTGGCGTTTTGCATAATAGTACTGCCTTACTTAAAGAGTGAAGCTTCCTAAGCTTAATGAAAGCTTTATCCTTCTCTCCAGTATTCTGATGGATAAGCTTGTAGCTTAGAAAGCCTTTTCTATTATAGAATAGAACAATTGTTCTCTGTAAAGGGTTTTATGGCGTGGGTAGTAACCGCATACCAGATTATGAGTATAGTATCCCGGCCAAGAAAGTAGCTCCACTGGAGCCACCTCCCTAGCCAGTATCATCAACGACTACAGGCTTTTAAAAATGCAGGTTGGATACAATTGCCCATATTCCGACGATGATAAGATAAATACCGACTATGTAATTAAGTATCCTGGGAAAAATCATTACGATGATGCCAAAAATAAGCGTGATAATTCCCCATAGCAGACCTGTTGGTTGCCACATAATTCACCTCCTTCTTAATTAAACTTAATAAAAAGCAACTCGCTCACAAACTTAAACTAATGTTGCTTACACTGACTGTTACTTTTTATTTGCGAACAGCCAGAATAGCCAAAATACCGATCACAATTAGGTAAATACCAACGATCCACGGCAACAAGCTAGGCATCCAGATGATCAAGATACCCGCTATTATGGATAGTATCCCCATTAGCAAACCACTTACTTTAGGCATGATAAAACTCCTCCTTTAAATATAGATTAGCTATATGTTAAATGGCTAAGAATGTAATAGTCATATAATTCAGTAAAAAGATATTAAAAAGTTATGACAATTTTGGATTGTTTCTAACCGTGATTGAGGATACTATTGAAGACTTGGTGGACAGGGTTTTCTTGAAAATAGTCAGGGCTGGGATTTTTTTAAAATATAGCCCATTTTAGTGACGGTAAGAATGATTTGGGGATCATCAGGTTTCTCTTCAATTTTACTTCTCAGACGGCTAATCCATGTCCTGAGGAATTGAACGTCATCACGGTATTCAGCCCCCCAGACGCGGACTAAAAGCTCCTCATAGGTCATGAGACGGTCAGCATTTAATGCTAATTCGCTGAGCAAGAGCCATTCGATCCGGGTTAAGTATATTATGTTGCCTCTAACCATTACCTTATGTGCCTTGAAATCGATGGTTATATCGCCCAAAGAAAGCTCATCTGGAATTTTAGGTTCGTTGGGTCTAAACCGGCGCATCACTGCTTCAATTCTGGATACCAGTTCATCAGGACTAAAAGGCTTTGCTATATAGTCATCGGCCCCCATGTCAAGCCCTGTTATTTTGTCACGTTCATTTCCCTTGGCGCTGAGAAATATGACAGGTACCATTGAAAAACCACGTATCTCTTTAAGCACATCAATCCCATTCATTTTAGGCATGAGTATGTCAAGCAAGATCAGGTCGGGATGGCTGGCATGAAACTGCTCTAAAGCCTCAAGACCGTTGCTCGCAGTTACCACTTCATATCCCAGTGCTCTCAGGTTTGACTTGAGAAATTTTAGGATCCGTATCTCGTCGTCAACCACCAGTAACCGGTACTTTTTCAAACTCTGTTTTCGACTAACCATCGTGCCTGCTATAATAATATTCAGATTGAACAGATGTCAAGATACGTGCTGTTGACAAATATTGAGCTGTATCATATAAATTAGTTATGCGCGGAAATGTCAGGCAGGTTCGAGCCATCACAACTGGCATTATGGTGGGAGTCATGATATGAAAGAAAGCCGAAAAACAAAAGCTCAACTTATTGAAGAACTGGACTTATTGCGTCAGAGGATTAAAAAAAAGGGCTTAGCAAAAACCAGGAGTGCTAGTGCAAAGCAACGTTTGAAGGATTCTGAAATTCGCTATAGACGCCTTTTTGAAACAGCACAGGATGGGATATTGATTCTCGATGCAGAAACTGGTCAAATAATGGATGTCAATCCGTTTCTAATAGACATGTTGGGATATCCCTACAAGGAATTTATAGGAAAGAGGCTTTGGGAGATAGGACCATTCAAAGACATTGAGGCAAGTAAAATTGCCTATCGAGAATTGCAGGAGAAAGATTACGTACGTTATGAGAATTTACCACTTGAAACCAGGGACAAACGTGAAATCCAGGTTGAATTTGTATCCAATATATATAAAGTCAATCATTCCCGCATTATCCAGTGCAATATCCGCAACATCACCGAACGCAGGGAGATAGAAAATGGTCTGGAAAAGACCCGAAAAGAACTGGAGGTTATTAAAAAATCCGCAGATGAAGTCAATGAATTCGCTGAGAGCATCATCAACACTGTGCGTGAACCCTTAATTTCTTTGGATCAAGACCTCAGGGTGGTCACCGTCAGCCGCTCCTTCTATGAATTCTTCAAGGTAAAACCTGAAGATACCGTGGGACATCTTATTTATGACCTGGGCAATAAACAGTGGGATATCCCCAAGCTGCGGGAACTGCTGGAAACCATCCTTCCCCAAAAAGCAACCTTTGATAACTATGAGGTTGAACACGATTTTGCTTCCGTGGGCAGGCGCATAATGCTTCTGAATGCCCGTCAGATTCAAAGAGTGTTGGGCAAAGAACGGATCATCCTCCTGGCCATTGAGGACATCACAGAACGCAAACAGATTGAAAGGCAGCTGAGATTTCATGCAGAGGTGCTCGACAAGATTAGTGATGCGGTAGTTGTCATTGATAATAAGCACATAGTTCAGTACTGGAATAAAGGTGCAGAACGACTGTATGGCTTAAGTGAGGAGGAGGCGTCTGGACAGCCTTTAGAGGAATGTTATCACTATCTCTGGGTGAAACCCGAAGATGAGCAGGCTTCAGTACAAGCATTGGAAACAAGAGGGTTTTGGTCAGGAGACAATATACATATAAAGCGAGATGGAGTGCGGTTATATGTTCAGTCATCAGTAAGCACGATAAAAGACAAGGACGGCAAGGTAATAGGGATGCTGGCCGTTATCCGTGACATCACCGGGCGCACAGAATTAGACCTTTTGAAAGACGAGTTCATCGGCCTGGTATCACACGAAATGCGCACACCGCTGACGGTTATTATAGGGGGCCTCGATACAGCCCTGAGCAAGGGTGATCTCCTTCCTCAGGATGAGATAAACGAACTTCTTAACAATGCCCTTTACGAGGCTGTCTCGTTGTCTCACATTCTGGAGAATCTGCTTGAACTTTCCCGCACGCAGGCCAAACGGTTGTTGCTCTTCCCCGAGCCAATGAGAATTGAGAAGCTGGCAAAGGATGTGGTTAAGGAATTCAAAGGGCAATCTGCGCACCAGTTTATACTGGATTTTCCCAGCGAGATACCACCGGTAGAAGCCGATACGTTACGAGTCAGGCGGATATTATACAATTTGGTACAAAATGCGGTTAAGTATTCGCCCGCTGGAAGCAAGATAAAGGTCTTCGCCAGGCAGAAGCCGGATTGTCTGGTTATCGGTGTCAAAGATCATGGTAGCGGTATATCTGCAGCGGATCAGTCCAGGCTTTTTCATTCTTTTCAGCGGTTGGGGTTAGATCAATCCGGTAAGATTAAAGGAAGCGGATTAGGACTCATGGTGTGCCTCCGCCTGGTGGAAGCTCATGGTGGAAAAATCTGGGTTGAATCAGCGCCTGAGAAAGGCTCTACCTTCTACTTTACCCTGCCTTCAATACATCTTGAGGGATGAGAGCATCTAACAAATTTCGCCTGTAACGTTCTATCTGAATCAGTACTGCTATCAGGTTAATTATTCCTGACGAGTACTTTCCCCAAAAGACTTAGGACGGAGCCTGCCCTTTCGTTAAAAATATCATAACTATTTAACTTCCTGCCTTGTTATTATATTACTAATCCATATCTCGCATGATAAGATTTTTGTAATTGCTAATATATTTTTGGAGGTAACTACATTGAAAAGGTTTGTTTTTCTTTCTCTATCACTATTACTACTACTGCTTCTCCTCCCGGGTTGTTTTACATTTCAAACTCCGGCACCAAATCCTATGCCACCGGTAGGAACGCCTTCGGTTATCAGGGAATTTAGCAGTACTCCATCTGCGATTATTGCTGGTGGCACATCAACTCTGTTGTGGAATGTGACTGGAGCTAACTCGGTGAGTATAGACCAGGGAATAGGCCTGGTTGATGTTGCAGGTACCAGAATAGTATCGCCAACTATATCCACTGTCTATACTATAAGTGCCACCAACGCTGCTGGTACCGTTACCAGATCAGCGATGACTACTGTCAACTCAGCACCATCGCAAATTATCAATAGTGTAATGCCCATTACACTATCTGCAGTGAGTAACGAGTCCGGCTCTATAGTTAAGGCCATGTCTCAGGGTACAGGTCAAGCAATTTACACTACTACTCGGAACACTGTGTGCATTGGTGATAACTCAAGCAATTTCGAAAGCAGGGCTTTCCTTAGTTTCGATATCTCTGCAATTCCCCGGACCGCAGTGATAAAAGAAGCGATATTGGATTTAAGCAGTTATACCAAGACAGGCAACCCCACCTATGAAACCATGTACGGTGGCACGGGTGCCATGAGAGTCTATCATCATCAGTACGGTACACTTGCTGATACTGATACCATTACATCCGATGTCTGGTGGAACCGCACAGCGAAACTCACCGAAAACGGCAGTTTCATCAATTACCCTCTCTCGCCGTGGGCATGGGACGTGAAGAACTCTGAAGCTGGAGACTCAGTGATACAGACATTGGTTCAAACAGGCCAGACTCGCAGCCAGTTCATGATCCAATTCTTTTCATCTACTGACTGGGATAGCGAGGCAGATATGCTGTGCTTCAGCAATACAACTCTAACAATAAAATATACTATGCCTTAAAGTTAAAATAGATTATATCTGTCCCCATAAGCCTATGAGTACTTTAAAACCCCATCCGACTTGAACAGAATAGGTGAGGAGAGTCTGGTACGATTTCCTCCCACCTATTTCTGTCTTAAAGACTTAGGTCAGAGCCTGCTCCTTCGTTAAAAATATCATAACTATTTAACTTTCTGCCTTCTTATTATATTACTAATCCATATCTCGCATGATAAGATTTTTGTAATTGCTAATATATTTTTGGAGGTAACTACATTGAAAAGGTTTGTTTTTCTTTCTCTATCACTATTACTACTACTGATTCTCCTCCCGGGTTGTTTTACATTTCAAACTCCGGCACCAAATCCTATGCCGCCGGTAGGACAGCCTTCGGTTATTGTAGCCTTTAGCAGTACTCCGTCTGCGATTATTGCTGGTGGCACATCAACTCTGTTGTGGAATGTGACTGGAGCTACATCGGTAAGTATAGACCAGGGTATAGGTCTGGTTGATGTTGCGGGAACCAGGGTAGTATCGCCGGCGACATCCACTGTTTACACTATAAGTGCCACCAACGCTGCTGGTACCGTTACCAGATCAGCGGTGACTACGGTCAACTCAGCACCGCCACCCCCTGTCCCTATCCCATTCTCGGTAACCAGTGTTATAGCCAATACTTCGCCATCAACCTTCACCGGTGCTTGTCCTAAAACCTTCACTTTTAACGCTACTATCACTGCCACCGGTCCTGGCACAGTTACTTACAGGTGGGAGAGAAGCGATGGCGGATATAGTGATGTCCAAAGCATCACCTTTTACGAAGCCGGTACAAAAACAACAACATTGCAGTGGGAATTGAGCACATCGGCTTCTGGCTGGCATCGTATCCACGTTTTAACTCCCTATGATGCTGCATCGAATCCGGTATATTACACACTTAACTGTGCTGGATCATTGGTAACAGGCATCATTGTGGGTGTTGATCAGTACCCATTCACCGGTCCTTGTCCCAAGACCATTCACTTTTGGGGAACTATCGCTGTCAATGGTCCTGGTATAGTTGTTTACAGGTGGGAGAGAAGCGATGGTGTTACTACTGCTCCGGAGACCATCACCTTCACTGCCGCTGGTTTGCAGACCGTTACTAACCTATGGACAAGGGGCGAAGGTACTGGATGGCAACGCCTCCATGTTCTCACTCCCAATGATGCGGTATCGAGTCAAATCGACTTTGCATTGACGTGCTGGAACCCGACTCAATAACAGACAGCAATCACAATAAGAAAAGGTTTAAGAAGAGGTTACAGTATTTAACGTAACGTATAAGAAGTTTTAAACAACTGTTAACAATATAAGATTAAGGACATGTCGATGTCACAGGCAATATATTTTTGGAGGTAGCTACATTGAAAAGATTAGTTTTTCTTTCTCTATCACTTTTAGTTCTTATCTCAGGGATTCTTATCTCAGGTTGTAGTACAGTTCAAACCCCGGCACCAAATCCTGTCCCACCGGTAGGACAGCCTTCGGTTATTGTAGCCTTTAGCAGTACTCCGTCTGCGATTATTGCTGGTGGCACATCAACTCTGCTGTGGAATGTGACTGGAGCTACATCGGTGAGTATAGACCAGGGTATAGGCCTGGTTGATGTTGCGGGGACCAGGGTAGTATCGCCGGCTAAATCCACTGTTTACACTATAAGTGCCACCAACGCTGCTGGTACCGTTACCAGATCATCGGTGACTACTGTCAACTCAGCGCCACCACTGTCACTTCCACCACAAACTACCGCCAGTAATCCTGTTATTAGTTTCACAGCCACCCATATGGGAGGCAATGCGTGGCAACTTAATTGGAATGTGTCAAACGCCACACAGATAGCCATTGAACCTGATATAGGTACGCTTAACCCAAATTTCAACCCGCAAGGCAGCCACGTGGTCACGATTCCTTCAGGACAAACGAAAACGTATAGGTTGAAGGCCATAAATGACTGGGGATGGGCTTATTGGGATGTCGAACTCATGTCCCCTTAAATTCCCAGTCATTTATATTTCGTAGTTAGAACATCCATTGGCAGGAGGTTTGAAATGAACGTCAGGAAAGTATACAACAAGGAAGTCATAGATGCACCGAGGTAATAACACATAGGCAAAGTAACTGACATGATCACTGTTCAAAATCAGCATGTCAGTGCCTAATTTCCCGGTTATGGTGCAACCCAACACCATGATGTGGCATCATAAGTTTCGGGTAATTGCTAATCTCGTAATAGTTTTTACTGATTTGATATTAGCTCGGCCGTAATGACGCTGACTTAAGAGGTGTACCTAATTAGTGGTGGTAGGTCATAAAATAGTATCTAGCTTAACCGCAATCAATAATAAAGAATAGAAAGGAGATTTCACAAATGTCAATCGCACGTGTCACTGAAATCAAAGCGTCTTCCAAAAAGAGTTTCGACGATGCCATCAAGTTAGGCATTGCTCGCGCCCAAAAAACTCTTACGAAGGTACAATCCGCATGGATAGAGAATCAGGAGGTTCTACTCAATAGCAAAGGACTAATCGCCGAGTACCGGGTCCAGATGAAAGTAACGTTTATTCTGGAAGAGTAAATTACTTAAAAATAATTAGAGTGCCCTACAGTTTGTTGCAGTTATTTTCATCATTATCTGGCTGCTGCCATTGGAGACAACTTTGTGGCCACCAGTGGCAGCAGCAAATCTAATCCAGCATTTAAGGTGTTCAGCCCCGCCATCAGTGAGTATAACTTGTCTTCGGTGTGAATCTTTCCCTCTCATTATTCCTGGCGAGTGTGTTTTCCCAAAAGACTAAGACCAGAGCCTGCTCCTTCTTAAAAATGTTATAACTATTTAACTTTCTGCCTTGTTATTGTATTACTAATCCATATCTCGCATGATAAGATTTTTGTAATTGCTAATATATTTTTGGAGGTAACTACATTGAAAAGGTTTGTTTTTCTTTCTCTATCACTATTATTACTACTGCTTCTCATCCCGGGTTGTTTTGCACTTCCAGCCCCGGCACCAAATCCTGTCCCACCGGTAGGAACGCCTTCGGTTATCAGGGAATTTAGCAGTACTCCATCTGCGATTAATGCTGGTGGCACGTCAAGTCTGTTGTGGAATGTGACTGGAGCTAACTCGGTGAGTATAGACCAGGGTATAGGCTTGGTTAATGTTGCGGGGACTATGTTAGTATCACCGGCTAAATCCACCGTTTACACTATAAGTGCCACCAACGCTGCTGGTACCGTTACCAGATCAGCGACGACTACGGTCAACTCAGCATCACCACCGTTCCTTGTTCCGACCTCATTCTCGGTAACCAGTGTTATAGCCAATACTGAGCCATCAAACCGAACCGGTTGTTTCAACCTTTACGCTACTATCACTGCCAATGGCGCCGGCACAGCTACTTATATCTGGGAATCAACCGATGGCGGCGGATACAGTTATACTTGGAATATCACATTTCCCGCAGCCGGTACACAAAAAATAACATTACCGGTGGAAATGAGTGCATTGCCTTCCGGTCCGTATCGAGTCCGCGTTTTGACTCCCAATGATGTAGTATCGAATTCGACAAATTACACAACCTGTGCGCCCTAATATCGTAACGTATAAGAAGTTTAAGGCAACTGTTAACAATAAAAGATTAAGGACATGTCGATGTCGCAGGCAATATATTTTAGGAGGTAACTACATTGAAAAGGTTAGCTTTTCTTTCTCTATCACTACTACTACTTATTCTTATCCCGGGTTGTTTTACATTTCAAACCCCGGCACCAAATCCTATCCCACCGGTAGGAACGCCTTCGGTTATCAGGGAATTTAGCAGCAATCCATCTGCGATTAATTCCGGTGGCACATCAACTCTGTTTTGGAATGTTACCGGGGCTACATCGGTGAATATAGACCAGGGTATAGGCCGGGTAGCTTTTGTGGGAATCAAGGTAGTGTCACCGGCTACATCCACTGTGTATACTATAAGTGCCACCAACTCTGCTGGTACCGTTACCGGGTCAGCGGTGACTACTGTCAACTCAGCACCACTACCACCTGCGCCTATACCGTTGACTGGTATCGCCGTGGGTGTTATCCCAGGTGAAAGTGGGTCAATGGTCAAGAGCGGTATGACCTATACCAGGTTGCATACTATCTGTGTTGGGGACAATGGAGCCGACCTTGCCAGCCGCGCCTTCTTAAGCTTCGATATTTCGTGGATCCCCAGCAATGCATTGATAGACGAGGTCATCCTGTCTCTAGGCGGGTATACGTCAACCGGTTTACCGACATATACGGATCCAGTCTACGGTTCCCAGTACGGCAACTTTGGAGCGCTGGATATTTACAGGTACCAGTATGGTACATATGCAGATCTCGATACATTCGCCTATAACAGACCGGGGGAGCTGGTAGCCTCGGGCAAAATAACCAACTATCCGCTGCTCTCGCCCTGGAACTTAGCAATCAAGGATCCTGCAAGCGGAAAATCCAGTATCCAGGGGTTAGTCATAGCTGGGCAGCCCAGGTTCCAGTTAAGGATTCAATTTTTCACGTCCACTAACTGGAATGGTGTGGCAGACACGCTGTGCTTTGACAGAGCCATATTGACGGTTAAGTACCATTTGCCTTGAAGAACCACATCATTAGTCGGTATGCAGGATTTAAGTTCTTCTTGTAATGCCAATGTATAGAAATAAATTAGGGTTTCAGGAAGCCGGGTTTGCCCGGCGTCATGACCCTACTGTCTTCAAGATTAAGGATATGTCGATGTTGCAGGTAATATATTTTAGGAGGTAACTACATTGAAAAGGTTAGTTTTTCTTTCTCTATCAATACTACTACTTATTCTCATCCCGGGTTGTTTTACACTTCCAGCCCCGGCACCAAATCCTGTCCCACCGGTAGGAGCACCTTCGGTTATTGTAGCCTTTAGCAGCAATCCATCTGCGATTACTGCTGGTGGCACATCAACTCTGTTGTGGAATGTTACTGGAGCTATATCGGTGAATATAGACCAGGGTATAGGCCTGGTTGATGTTGCGGGTACCAGGGTAGTGTCACCGGCTGCATCCACTGTTTACACTATAAGTGCCACCAACGCTGCTGGTACTGTTACCAGATCAGCGGTGATTACTGTCAACTCAGTGATAATAGCGCCACCACCGGTTATCATAGAATTTAGCAGCAATCCATCTGCGATTACTGCTGGTGGCACATCAACTCTGTTGTGGAAGGTTACTGGAGCTACATCGGTGAGTTTAGACCAGGGTATAGGTCAGGTTAGTGCTGCGGGTACCAGGGTAGTATTGCCGGCTAAATCCACCGTTTACACTATAAGTGCCACCAACGCTACTGGTACCGTAATCAAATCATCGGCGATTATTATCGTCTCAGCAGTGCCACCAACTACCGCTAGCAATCCTGTTATCAGCTTCACAGCCGCCCATATCGGAGGTACTTCGTGGCAACTTAACTGGAATGTGTCAAACGCCACACAGATAGCCATCCAGCCTGATATCGGTCCTGTTAACCCAACAGGTAGCATAGTGGTCACCGTACCTTCAGGACAAACTAAACTGTACAGGTTGGAAGCAGTAAACGACTGGGGATGGGCCTATTGGCAAGTCATTATGGCAACACCTTAAATTCCAGTCACATATATTTCGTAGTGAGCACATCCATTTTAGCCAGGAGGTTAAAATGAACGCCAGGAAATTATTCAACAAGGAAGAGCCATGATGCACAAGGCAATAACATAGGCATAGTGCGTTTTATTACGCTTATAGGAGCTTATAATATATTTACCCACACTGAAATAGTATTTTAGAACAAAGAACAAGGTTAATATAACTTTACCAATACATAATTAAAACGCTAGCCATATTAACCTTACCTATGCCATGTGAAGGTTTCAGGTTAAGGCCGGGGCAATATAAGAGTTGTTTTTTGCTGAGATTCATTGGTTAATAAAGGGAAATCTAAAGATTTAATAAGGGATGCGATGAATTATGCAGGTGGATATTATGTGGATTAAAAAGCGTGGTTGTTAATGGGTGCATAGGAATTGACCAAGGAAGAAAAGCAAAGCGCAAAAGCCTACTAGCACAGCTAAAAAAACGAGAATAGACCGTTCCTTGCTCTTTATTATACTGATGAGCCCAGTTATAAAAGCAGCTATGAGTGAGATACCAATGGCAACGTTTGCTATAAAGATAAGAGCAAATGGACCGGGTTCTTCACCCAACCTGGTCAAGACCGCGAACAATATAGAGAGCAGAATGAAGGCGGCAGCTAGGCCGACCGACCATCTACCCAAAGAACTTTTTGGCAGAATACTAATCCGCATGGCCTTTACCTCCTGCGACATCTAACCACTGTCATTATGTTACTATCACGATTCGCTCGCTGTCAAAATGTATTTTCGTTATTATGAAAGGTACAGAAGCACCTGGTTACAACGAACTGACGCTATGGGGGGTAGGTGCAAGAGCTGATAGCGATTTATTGTATCCCCCACACGGTTTACTGCGTCATGATTGGTTAGTTTAATACGAAGATGCTAATTTTAAATAAGGAATTGTTGATTTGACTAGTTTTTTTTGGTTAAGGCATGCAGGGCTGCCCGTGCCGCGAGAGGGACTTGTATCGATTGCCCCGTGTCCTCAAGTGATAGTAAGACCGGCCTCAGTACCGTGCCAAGATTCCCCTTGTTCATATCGTGTAGTACATGGTGGATACCCTCATATAGCCAGTATGAATTCGAATTCTTGATTAACGCCTCCAGTATCGGGACTATCGCCTTGCGTCCTATCCGAATTAACCCCTCAGCAGCCAACCAACGAACATCAAACATCTTATCTTCTAAGGCTTTTAACAGTGCTTGGATTGAGGAGGAACTGCCGATCTGGCTCAGAGCTTTAGCTGCTTCCCACCGCACCCAGCAGTTCTCATTCGACAGTGCTTTTATCAACGGAGCTATGGAACTCCCCCGGTAATCAACAAGCTGCTGACGTGCCTTCACACGTACTATCCCATCTTTACTGGCAAGATCGGCGATTAACGATGAGATAGTTGTTTTGGAGGCCTTGCTAGTCGTGACTAAATTGGTCTTTGATGGATTATTCTGCTTCTTGCTCATAATTTTAGCTTACTTAATCGACATTATACATACTTGAAATAAAGGGCTCAATGAAAAACCGCCAAATGTCATAACTATTTAATATATCCCGACCCGATTATATAACTATTCTATGGTCATGTTGCTAATATTTTCTAACAGTAATTAAAGGAGGTAAATAGCATGACAGTAAGAGTCCAGATCGAATTATCAGACGAAGAGGATAAGATCGTTGAGGTTTACAGAATCGAACACAACAAGAAAAACAATGAGGAAGCTATCAAAGAAATTATTAAGAATTACAAGTCCCTAAATGAGTTCAAGGAAAAAAATAAAAAGAGTTGGCTGCAGAGTTTATAGCGCAATAAAAGCCATAAATGTAGACCAGACCATCTGACAAGGATTTCAACTTAAAAGTTTATTTATTAAGAAGGAGGCAAATATGAGTATCTTGTTGATCATCGGTATCATTATCTTAATTCTTTGGTTGCTGGGTTTATTCGTTTTACCCACTTTAGGTGGGCTTATCCACATCGCACTTGTTATTGCAGTCATTCTTATCATTATCTGGCTGCTAAGAAGGGTATTCAAACTTTTCTAGCCATATGTTATTTGCGTTAATCTATGACTAAAACGAAGGTATGAGTTTCAAATATCTGATGCAAAGCTGGAATCAAGTGCGTCTTCTCAAACAGAAGTTCGGTATCCTTCCAATGCGGGCTACCAATTCTAGAAGATTAGCCCTCAGCCCTAGTGCCCAACCTTTTCTTTTTTAAGTCTAAAATTTGACTCGAAAATTTGAACGCAATATCATAAGAATATACCATGGGTACTACGAATGGTGGGTTAGGACGGCTGCCTCATTTCCAAACCTTAAATAAAATCCCGCATTGCCATCTACTAAAGCTAATACCCAGTACATAAAGAGTATCCAGGTCAAATACAGGTTCCAGGGGAGGATATCATGAATGGATTCGATGGTTTGACCGAGCAGCAGGTAAACGCACTGTGGAATAAAGCTGAAGTTGCTGGTATACCGAGGCGTAAATTTCTGACTTTACTCGCTGCCGGCGGCGCCACAGCCGTGCTGGCATCTCTTGTCGGATGTGCACCCCTGCCGGCATCAGCACCCCCACTGCCCACTACTCCCCCGCCCCCAGCGCCGGCTGCTCCCCCGACACCACCGCCCGCAGCTCCGGCCCCGCAGCGCCTGATCCAGAAACCGATTCCTGACCAATTCTTTATCCCGCTTGGCACCAATGCTGAAATGCGCTTTGAATTGCTGGCAAATCGCAATTATGCCGTGCCCAATTCGCTTTTCTTTGTCCGCAGCCATACCTCAACACCGCTCATCGATATCAAAACATGGAAACTGAGCATCACCGGTGATGGCATAGAAAAACCATTCGAGGTGACCTATGATGACCTGTTAAAAATGCCGGCTAAGACAGTGACACGCTTTATCGAATGTGCCGGTAACGGCCGCTCATTTTTCACTTCGTTATTGAATAAGCCGGCAGAAGGCGGACAATGGCGTTTCGGCGGCTATGGACTCGCCGAATGGACCGGCGTGCCGCTCTCTGAACTCCTCAGGAAGGCAGGAATTAAAAAGACAGCAGTAGACGTTATGCCCACCGGCCTTGATTCGCAGGCTATTGAACGTCCTGTGCCTGTGGCAAAAGCGATGGAAGAAGATACCATAGTGGCATATCTGATGAATGGAGACATTCTCCCGGTTGACCATGGTTTCCCGGCCCGCGTCATGGTGCCCGGCTGGGTAGGAATCTCCAGCATTAAATGGGTAGGTAAAATCACGGTTTCCGAGAAACCGATTTTCGTTGATAAGAATACCAATAACTATGTGTTAATTGGACCGGACTACGAACCACAACCACCCGCGAAAGGTCCCGCCGTTACCACGCAGGTAATAAAAAGCGCCTGCTGTCTACCATGGCCAGCCAGTCTATCTGCTGGCCCGCAAAAAATCATCGGCTACGCATGGTCGCCATTTGGTAAAATCTCCAAGGTCGAGGTTAGCCTCGACGGTGGCAAAACCTTTCGGGATGCTGCTCTTATGGGGCCGAATATAGAGAGTGCCGGCAGCCGCTGGGAGTTCTCCTTCAATGCTCAACCTGGAGACTTGACTATCACGCCACGCGCCACGGACGATAAAAATAATACCCAATACGATGTTTCACAGCAAAAGTGGAACCAGTTAGGTTACTTATTTGGCGCCATGGTACCACATGCCGTAAAGGTGATATAGGAGGGTAAGAGCATGAGTAAATCCTTTATCAGTGTATCTCTGGTATTTATCGTAATTATGACCTTGTTGACCATCGGTTGTGCAGCGTCAAAGCCTATCCCCACGTCGCCTACACCTGCACCTACACCTACAACTTCACCAATAGCACAACTAACTGCAGGGCAGCTTGCAGAGCAAGGCAAGACAGTCCTGGCTAATTTCGGTCAGTGTCACGGTGATAGCGGTCAGGGTCTCAGAGCGCCGGCTATAATTGGATCGAGTGCCCAGTTGGCAAAATATAATAACGCCAAAGAGTTGCTTGGTTATATTAGCTCGACAATGCCGGCGGATAAGCCCGGCAGCCTTACCCAGCAGCAATATTTACAGGTGCTGTGCTTTATTCTCGTTCAGAACAAGTTTGTTACCGCCGATACCCCTGTTGATCCGAACCAATTAGAGCGTCTGGTGTTGAAGAAATAAAGGCGTTGCTTGGAGGTTGCTGGTTCAAATTCTGCCCGAGAAGCCAACCTAGTCCGAAACACACTCGATATCAATAATCCCCATTCATATTATGGTTTTGCTTGACACCCCCTAAGCCTCTAACTAAAATGTGCCCAATCATATAGTGGGCTTAAAACAATCAAGAGCATATTAATAAGGAGTAACATTGACCGCGCTTGCAATTATATTTATTATCCTGGGCACATTCGTGCTCCTGTTCGTCCTAGTCGCACTATCAGTGGCCTTTATTTTCTTCATGCTGTTCCACATGGGTAAGTGGAAAAGCCTTGCACAGCAATGTGGCACAGCATCTAATCCAACAGGCACAGTCTACAAGGGACAGACGATTAAAGTAGGTAATATTCGCTGGCGTTATGCTACCACAATCGGAGTGAGCACGCGCGGTCTTTATATATCGGTGGCCCCACTTCCGGGATTCCTGTCCCGAATAGTTCAGCATCCTCCTCTACTAATTCCATGGTCTGATATCAGGGTTGTCGGGCCAGGACATATTTACCAGCTCTGGCAAGCAGTTAAGCTGTCTATAGGCAATCCCTACATCACCTCAATCACAGTTACTAAGAAACTATATGAAGAAATTCTATCTCCCTACATCCGCACGTCAGATTGAGGTAGCCGCAGCCGCATTGAACGAAACAGGCAAGAATTCGCCTGGATTGAATCCCTTGAATCGTGCAGTATTAAATAGGATTCGGCTTACGTAATTCCACTTTGGCTTGGTTCTAATCCCTGGTATGGGTTCGAATCCTACCCGAGGAGCCAACCTCTAATCGCATCTATTCAAACCCATATAAACCGCACTTCAGCATGATATTGCTTGACACCCTCTCACTCTCAACACTACAATATAATCAATCGCGAAATAAATAGAAAAATGAAGTGGGACAACTTTCTTCTAGGTTTAATAGCTGGATTCGTTGCTAATTGGTTGTTTGGCATGGCCGCCAGGTTGATACCTTATACTTGGATTAGATACAAAGTAGAAATTACGGGAGTTTCAGAACCAGACAAAGGGCAAGAATTCAAGTACCATCTAGGCCATGTTCGAATTGAACCCCCAAGATGGAGAAGAATGCTACGGGAACCACTTAACGAATACATTATTCCGCTGATTAGATTAGATCGTTGTGAAATTCAACACAGAACGTATTGGCTAGATGGTGAAGAGAAAAAAAACTCAAATCCTCATAAATGGAGCAACGAGTCTGAACGTGATACTGTTTTCTATTAATAATAACAATGTCTACTTGAAGGATGATTTCCCTAGGCAAGTTCTAGTTCTAAGTCGTGGCAAGCATATTCTATCTTTAGTTATTCGTAGAATGGTCGATGGGTCTGATGCAGACAAAACAGATGTCAGTTTCGAAGTAACTGAAAACGGCTTAGAGAACATAGATTTTTTACCTTCGAGTGAACCATTATTCTCTCCCCCTCAAACCCAGAATCACAGATAGCCCCCCCTTTTTTTTAAGTGCTCTAGGCATTTGGTGCGTGGATCATATTTCAATTATTTCCAGGAATCTGCCTCTTATTATTCGAATCATGTGTCACCAGCTACCGCACGCCCGTGATAAATGTCACTTTATACTCCATGGTCACGCCATATATAACCAATCCTTATAAATATCGCAAATATCTTTTAAATATCCCCTTTCATTCAACTACTACCGTGCCCCAGCTAATTATCGTATAATCAGCAAATGAGGAATACAGGGGAAAGTCATATGGCCACGAAGTGGTTGCTGGCTGCACTTTCCTTTATAGCCGTGTTTCTTTGCCTTTCCTGTATCACTATCACACAGTCCCCTGCCACATCAACACCTGCGGCTCTCCCTGCAACCCCAACATATGTGATACTTACCAACATCACCAATCCTCAGGACCCTTACTACCAGGCGATAGCCGAGCTTCAGCGACTGCGAAATGGTCGCGTAGTTCGTTTTGAAGGAACAGTCAAGAGCGCAGTTTCCGAGCTGAAAGCCATACGCCCGCGTTATATGGCTGTGGCAGTAAAGCCGGAGATGATAGAGGAGCTCTTTGCTTACGATATCTTTACTCTGGCCAGAGAAATAGCAAGCAGCACGGGAGTGGATCTGGCATATGGTTTGCTGACAGGTGCTACGGCAGGTGATGTCCTGGGCTACATTCAAAGGATAGAAACGTGGGAGCGCGAGGGCAGGGCAAAAAAGGCAACATTCAGAGCCTATTTTTCCACCGGGGAAGGGGCGTTCGGCGGAGGCCTGGGAACATGGGGCGATAAGCTAACTCAGGACGAATTGAAAGTATTCACAGGTCTGGGCATGGATAGCAAACGAACAGATGTATCGAAGGTTGACGATGCCATCATAGTAGCCGACTTGCAGAAGGCACAACGCCTGTATTTGCATTTTTTTGTTCATGGCAGCCCGACGAAGCTTCAGGAAATAAATATAGATAAGATAATCGGGCTGGGTTACCCATCGGTAGTGTTCAATTCGGGATGCTATGGTGGGTGCATAGGTAAATGGTATAACCAGAGTGCCCCGGGCATGATGGAGAACTACAAGAGCACGGCAGTGCAAATTGATAGCAGCAAATCGATAGCCCTGAGATTCCTGAAGTCAGGTTGCATGGCGTATTTTGGCCACATGCGCATGACGGGTGACAACTGGTGGGTTGCGGCAATGACTGACTTTCTGGCAGTGACTCCTATGGCAACAGCCGGAGACCTTGCCCTTGCCTGGTACAAGCAAGCCGGCCTATCCAAGCAGGCCAAGGGGGTAAGCTGTCCCAAGGATTTAGCTGACTTTGATTGTAACCTATTTAACTATTCTGCTGTCATATTAGTTGGCGACCCAGCCATTCGAATCCTTCCCTAGGGAGTAAAATACCCTCTCTACCTTAACTGACCTGCCCACCCCGAAAATCAGTCCGGTGTTAATGTTAGACTGGAGATTATTGAACAAAAAGCCACATTGTGCGATAAGTTATTTCCCTCCTTTTGACAAGAAACCGAAATTTTGGTTATAAATTTTCGTAATTTAAGGGCAATTCAATAAAGCTTTCATATCCCAGTCTATTTGTCCATACCGCGTTGGATCCCGCGCAGATATGATATCTCACCAATATGCTGTGAAACATGACCTACAATAATTGAAAAAATACGGGCAACGGAGAGGTCGCCAAAATGAGGCAGAGTAATTTTTTTATCAAATATGTCAGGTGGCATGCTTTTCAAGTAATTAAGGGTTTGCGCCCGTACTTCACTATAATATGCCAGCAAGTTTTTCAAATCCGGCACTGGGAAGGCATTAACCTGCTCCACAGTGTAATGTGCCCCAACCTCGTTTTCTGCAATATTAAGCTTCTCATACCACTTTTCAGTCACCCAAATTTCAGGTTTGTTTTGTATTCTGGTATGCACAAATGAATCCTCAAACCTCGCCATGTGAAAGAGAATAAGGCCTATCGAGTTACATCCGTTTGCTGGCTTCCACATGAGTTCCTGCTGAGTTAAACCGTTCGTCCCTTTCGTCAGACCTCGTTCCAAACCTTCTAATTCAATGCCAATATATTCTTTGAGTTCCATTCTTCCTCCTCTTTTCTATATTACTCCCTTTCAGAAGCTGCCAGAGCCGTTTGCGCATTATAGTTACTACTTTTACAATATCCCTTCGAAGAGATCGCCCTCACGCCTGCGGTCATTAACCGTGGGGTAAGAGCGCATATATAGATCGTTATGTCTGCGGAACTTATCCACAAAGCTAAACAAGCCGTTCCGCGGTTGTCCCCCCATCTGACTGGTGTGACATACCATTGCCATTACCCGGGTTTTCTTGGCCTGCCTGGTCAGACGTATAATAGCGTGCACGGGAAACGTCATATTAGCCACCTCAGCGATGTCGATATCCTTATTGCGCCCGAAGCGATGCGGGTTCTGTCCGAAGAGCGGCATTAGTTTTACCATAACTTTGAAAATGGTTCTGGGAAAAACACTGAAGTACAACTTTTGAGGTGTGAATGCAGGACCTGCTTCAATATATTGTTGGGGATCGGAGGCCGTGCTAAACGCCTTAACCGTAGCGTTGTGAACAGCGATGTGATCCGGGTGCCTGTAGCCGCCAACGGGATCGAAGGTAATAACAACCTGAGGTTTTATCTCACGAATTACTTTCACAATACGGCCCGCAACCTGTTCAACTGGAGCTTTTACCAGTGCTTCCGGGTGCTTGTTATCTTCCGAGCCGGCCATGCCTGAATCACGGTAACCGAGGTGGATGATATCCGCCAATCCGAGCACCTTTGCCGCGCATGTCAGCTCAGCCCAGCGCATTTCTCCAATCGTGGCATACCCCTTCATTGCCTCAGGTCCAATGGTGCCAGCCTCGCCGCGCGTGGCGCATGCATAATAGACTTTAACTCCGGCTGCAGCGTACTGCGCCAGAGTGCCACCGATACCAAATGTTTCATCATCCGGATGTGCCCCGACAAAGAGAATTGTCTTTCGTTCGTCCATACGCTTATCCCTGGTTTTGATTATTTATACGTATAATAACGGTCACCGTTCCAAATTTGCAAATGCCAATGTAAATAATTAGGGTCTGAGATTATAAGACATATTTGGTAGTTGACAAGCCTAAAAACTCTGGTATAATTAATAATAGTAATTATTATTGATAATAGATAAGGGAAAGATTTTCAAATCATGTGTGATAGGTATGGTTTTGTGATCTATATGATAATAGTCAGCTTTAATGGAGATAAAGGAGGAAATACATAGCAGTATAGCTGGTATAATATAATTACAGCATCCGTTAAAAAGAGAACTCATATTTTGCAAAAAACGATTAAAGGAGAAAGGTGGAGATGAAGATGAAAAACAAAAAGAAACTGACAACTGTTGCTGGAGCTCCAGTCGTAGACAATCAGAACACGATGACTGCCGGTCCCCGAGGCCCGGCACTGTTACAGGATGTGTGGTTCCTGGAAAAACTCGCCCATTTTGACCGCGAGGTTATCCCCGAGCGGCGGATGCATGCCAAAGGCTCTGGTGCTTTTGGTACATTCACTGTTACCCACGACGTTACCCGCTACACTAAAGCCAAGATTTTTTCCGCTGTGCGAAAGAAAACCGATCTTTTTATTCGCTTTTCTACTGTGGCTGGTGAAAGAGGAGCCGCCGATGCCGAGCGTGATATCCGCGGCTTTGCCATGAAGTTCTATACCGAAGAAGGCAACTGGGACCTTGTGGGGAACAATACACCTGTTTTCTTCCTGCGTGACCCGCTTAAGTTTCCTGACCTCAATAAAGCCGTCAAGCGTGATCCCCGCACCAACATGAGGAGTGCCAAAAACAATTGGGACTTCTGGACCTCGCTTCCTGAAGCGCTGCATCAGGTGACCATCGTCATGAGCGATCGCGGTATCCCCTATTCTTACCGCCATATGCACGGATTCGGTAGCCACACCTTTAGTCTCATCAATGCCAAGAACGAAAGGTTCTGGGTCAAGTTCCACCTTAAAACACAGCAGGGAATTCGTAACCTGACTGACCAAGAAGCCGAAGTTTTAGTAGGTAAAGACCGCGAAAGCCATCAGCGTGACCTGTATGAAAGTATAGAAAAGGGCGATTATCCCCGCTGGAAGATGTACTTCCAGATCATGCCGGAAAAAGACGCAGCTAAAATGAAATATAATCCTTTTGACTTAACCAAGGTCTGGTTCCACAAGGATTATCCCTTGATTGAGGTTGGTGTGATGGAGCTTAACCGTAATCCTGAAAACTATTTTGCAGATGTAGAGCAAGCGGCTTTTAATCCAGCTAACGTAGTACCAGGCATCGGTTTCTCGCCGGATAAAATGCTGCAAGGCCGGCTTTTCTCCTACGGTGATGCTCAGCGTTATCGGCTGGGCGTCAATCATCACCTCATACCGGTCAATGCCCCGCACTGCCCGGTTAACAGCTATCATCGCGATGGTGCCATGCGGGTTGATGGTAATTATGGCAGTACACTCGCTTACGAACCAAATAGCTATGGTGAGTGGCAGGAGCAGCCAGATTTTGCTGAACCACCGCTCAAATTAGAAGGTGCCGCTGACCGCTGGAACTTCCGGGAAGATGATGATGATTACTATACCCAGCCGGGACTGCTTTTCCGCCTGATGAAGCCAGCGCAGCAAAAAGTTCTTTTTGAAAATACTGCTCGTGCCATTAGCGACGCACCTAAGGAAGTTAAAATCCGGCATGTTGGTAACTGCATGAAAGCCGATAAAGCCTATGGCCAGGGCGTCGCCAAAGCTCTTGGCATAAAACTTAGTGAAGTCCCAAAATAACGACACTAATATGCCAGCGCGGAGATGTCCAAGGAAGAACGGGTAAAAGCTACGGAACAATAAAAAGTATCAAATATAACCTGAAGGGAAAGGCAGAGCAGCAATGCTCTGCCTTTCCCTTCTAACAAAGGAGTTATCAGGAAGGCTGGTTGCTTATGGATGAAGTCCGCTCTAGTCCGAAAAGTGATCCGGATTCCTGAAATTGTATTCCCTGCAGCATTTAATGGCATTGATATTGGTGGGTAGCCCGGCCGATTGCCAGGTCCAGATACGGCGATTAAACCACTCCAGCGGAAAGTCCACTGACCCACCGATGCCCCCATAGATTTCATGGGCTATTTCGCTGACGCGCATACCAATCTTCTTGAAGAGGTAGAGGTAGCCCATACTCCAGAAGAGGTTCGGCCGCCCGCCCCTTCTCTCCCACTGGTCGGTTTCCCAGGCAGTTCTGTAGAGGAAGTTTCTGAGAGCTTCTATCTGCGCTGCTGCCTCTCCCAGCATCACCGTGACCTGAGAGTGTTGAATAATCGGTTTACCGCTCTGTACCCTCTGTTTAGCGTATACAACCACGTCGTCATAGACTCTGCGGATTTCTCCCAGAAATGGGAGCAACATCATCCATTTGTAGCACATACCGGCGTCCGCCATGGAATAATAACCCTTATTGACCTGTCCCATGATGGCATCCTCCGGAACCCTCACATTGTCGAAATAGGTCTGCGCGTTGCCACATAGTTCCACCCCTGAGAAACGGTTCAATGTTTGCGTTATCCCCGGTGTGCTGGTGGAAACCAGAAAATGTGTTGCGGACTCGCTAATCGGGCCTTTTTTGTCAGTCCTTACCAGCACTCCCATAGCATCGGCTGCGGCTCCGCCGCTGCAGAACATTTTGTCGCCGTTTATCACCCATTCGTGGCCATCTTTATACGCGAAGATGTCCTGCATGGTTGCGCCCGGCTCATCATACGGTAGATGCGAGTCTACACCGCCTGACGGCGAAGTAACCGAGCCTGCCAGCCACATCTTCGGATTTGCCATAAATTCCGCATAGAACCGTTCCTTTTGTTTCTGGGTAACATACTTAGAATTCAGCGTGGCACCGGCGATCATGAATGGTGTGGCCAGCAGAACGGCAGCACCGCCTGTCCAGTAGGCCATTTCTTCAACGACTATAGCCCGGGTTACATTGGCTTCCGATTCGGGCTCCGTGCCCCCGTATTTTATGGGGATAGCAAGCTGGCGCAATCCGGCATCGTTCAGCTTCACCAGCAGGTCACGGGGAAACACAGCCTTCACCTCAGCGCACGTTTTGGCGTGAAACACCTTGTCTTCAATATCCCTGATCCGTTTGGGGTCAATCTCCTTTTTACAGAATTCCTTGACCATCGCTTTTATTTGCTTCTGTTCCTCGTTCAGTTCGAAATCCATTGTTAACTTCCTCCTGAATTAATTTTTATTGTGATATCGTTAAAAATCGTACCAATTAGAGACATTGTCCGATACGCTCTATTCGGGAACCAGTGTAAGAGTATAGTGGGCAGGTAATATTGGAAAACTATTGTCTAATACTACTACATTTTCCTCGCTTAAGCTACATGACTGCTAGCGCCCTATGGGGCAATTCATTCGAATCCAAGCGACTTGCTAATAAAAGTGCTAACCTATGCGTCTTTTTTAACAATAGGAAAAGTAACGTGGTACACACCTGCTTCAAGCTCTCTAGTAAAGTGCAAATCATCATCTTGCAGAACAGTAAGCATTTCAACGTTCTCCGCCAATATATCCCCTTCAAACGTGGTAATACCATTACCGCGGGCTTCTTTGATGAGGCATTCTATTATTCTGGTACCAATACCTTTCGCCTGATAGATATCTTCGACAACAAGCGCAAATTCCGCAATTTCTTTCCCGGGTAATCGAGAGTAGCGCCCAATAGCAACTATACTCCGTGGATACCCTTTCAGTGTTTCGGCTACAAGGGCAAACGTATCCTTGTAGTCAACTGTGCAGAAATGCAGGGCATCCTCCATACCCATTCCCTTAATTACATTATGAAAGCGAAGGTATTTACTGTGGGGACTGAGCCTGGAAATAAATGCCACCCATGCTTGAGCATCATCGGGACGGATTGGCCTTATTCTTAGCTTTGTACCATCCCTGAGAATGAGCTCCGACTCATATTGCGATGGGTAGCCAGTCAAATCAAGGCTCATATTGATAACAGCACCGTGCTTGTGCCTCACTGAATTATATATCACATCTCACTGGGCTACACAAGAGCTAGGCCTGGTACATTTCCCTTCGAATGAGCGAGGGAATATTCTGTTATCTTTAAAATTTTTGTATAATACCAGTTAGGTTTTATATAAGGAAAATTAGTTCTATGATAGCTATTAACGATGAAATGGCAGGTTTGATGCGGGAGCATGAAGCTATTAGAGCACAAATGAAGGTACTTATTGCCTCATTGAATAGCTTAGCTGCGCAATCAAACCTGGGGACAGCACAACCAGCCCAGGTAAAAGATCACATATGGCAGTATCGCCAGAAGTTGTGGGACTTCCAGGAAACTATACGACGTCACATCGAGTTAGATGAACGTCTTTTTAAAGCGATTCTGGTCAGTCCTTTGATTGAGGAAGTAATTAAAGAACACCAGGACATACAAAAAAAGGTGAACGATGCAGTATCGCTCGCCAGCAATGCTGTTGAAAATGAGCTAAGCCGAGAAGAAATGAATCAGTCTGCTTTAACCATTAGAGAAATTATCGATCGAATATGCACAGCGATAGAATTACACACCGCCAAAGAAGATAGACTTTTAAGACTAATTTAACATAGTAATTGTTTGTTTTGCTCTCACCCTAATTCCAGACTCCAATCTTTATCCTGTTTTGCTAGACAATGGTTTTGTCATGGTTTACAATTGCCCTCGTATATCGTTCTGGTGAGTGAATATGCTGGTTATTGGTGTAACGGGAAACTTTGGCAGCGGCAAGACCACCGTCTCCGAAATTCTGGCTCAGCTTGGCGCTACTGTAGTCAATGCGGATGCTATGGGACATATGCTTTTGCAGCGCGGCAGTGAGGCTTATGAAGAGCTGATAGCTGTCTTCGGGAAAGATATAGTTACGAAGGATGGCGACATTGACCGCAACAAACTGGCCGAAGCAGCGTTCAAGGATAAAAAAGTCCAGGCTCGACTGAACAGTATTATGCACCCGAAATTGTACCGGATGGCGCAGGATCGCATTGAGAGCTATCGTAACAGGGGTGATAAAGTGGTGGTGCTGGAGGCAGCTCTGCTCATTGAAGCTGGCTGGAAGCCTCTTGTAGACCAGGTCTGGGTGACGGAAGCCTCCGAGCCGGTGGTATTGGAAAGACTCAAGATTCAGCGAGGGTTTGAAGAGAAGCAGGTTCTGGCTCGTCTCCATACACAGATGCCATCTAAGGAAAAAGTAAAACACGCTGACGTGGTGATTTCTACCGATTGCAGCCGAGAAGAATTGAAGGCGAAAGTCACCGCTTTGTGGCAGAAGCTGCAATCGTCAGAAACGACATAATTTGTTATCATTGAGGATTAATAAGGAGGGTTCGCCATGCCAGAAGACATCATAAATGCACCCGAGGAAATCAAGAATGGTATTTGTTATATGTGTACCAATCGCTGCCCCACGAAGATTCACGTCAGCGATGGCAAAGCAACGCAGATAGATATCATTGATCCCGGTGTTATGGAAATATGCCCCCGCGGCAATGCACAACTGGACTTCATCTATCATCCTAATCGCTTGAAACAACCCCTCAAACGTTCCGGCAAAGGACGGAACGCAGCTTTTGTGCCTGTTTCCTGGGGTGAAGCCCTGGATACTGTCGCCAGCGAGCTTCTTAAAGTAAAAAAGAGCTACGGCCCTGAGTCTGTAGTGTTCTGGATTGCCTATACTAAAGAGCCGCGTCCTCTGTTCCATCGGCTGGCGATGGCTTTCGGCTCGCCGAACTACTGCACTGAAAGCAGCAACTGTATGTCAGCTACTGTTGTTGCCAGCGCTTTAACCTATGGCACCGACTATGGCCGTTTCACTGAACAGGGCGCTGTGGTGAGCCCGGCTACCAAATGTAAGCTCATCTGGAGCGGCAGCATCGAACAGTCCCGTCCACCGGGCTGGCATGATTTGATTCAGGCAAAGCAGAGGGGGATGAAGCTCATCGTGGTTGACCCCCGCCGCACTACACTTGCTTCTATGGCTGATATCCATCTTCAGCTTCGCCCGGGCACTGATGGCGCTCTGGCGCTGGGGATGATGAACGTTATTATCAATGAAAAGCTCTACGATAAAACCTTCATGGAAAAGTATACGGTAGGCTTTGATGACTTGAGGAAGCTGGTTGCCGAATACACGCCCAAGAAGACGTCAGAGATAACCTGGGTGCCTGCAGATAAAATTAAGAAAGCTGCCCTCCTCTATGCTAAAGAGAAGCCGTCGCAGATTGGATTGAGCGCCTGTGCCACGGTGCATCATTACAACGGCGTGCAAAACCACAGGGCTATTATTTTGCTATCAGCATTGACCGGCAACTTCGAGGTTCCCGGTGGTAACTGCTGGCCTAACCCGCCGGTGCCCACAACCGATATTACCCTCCATGACCGTGTGGCCAATATGCCGCCAGGACTTGGCTCCGCACGGTTCCCTATCTGGACCAGCATGTATTGTGAGGCTCAGTCCAATCTCATTGCAGAGCAAATCGAGAGCGGTAAGCCCTATCCTTTGAAAGCGCTGTTCGGCGCTGGACTGAATCCCATGTATTTTCCTAACTCCAATCATTTTGTGCAGAGTCTAAAAGCGCTTGACTTTATCGTGGTGACCGACTATTTCCAGACTCCTGGTGCGCAGCTTGCCGATGTGGTGCTGCCCATTGCCTCATGGATTGAGCGTTACATACTCATTCCCACCGCCAGTGGAGCTACTCTCATAGAGCCTGCTATAGAGCCGGTAGGGGAAAGCTGGCCTGAGTACAAAATTTTCTTTGAACTGGCCAAGCGACTGGGTATCGGCAAAGAATTCTGGGATGGCGACATTATGGCTGCTTTCGATGAGATTCTGAAGCCTTCAGGTATCACCATCGATGAAATAAGGAAACAACCTAATCGAATGGTAAGCAGACCGGTAAAAAACAGGCCGCCCAAATACTATGAACAGGTTGGGTTCCAGACTCCTTCAGGCAAGGTGGAGATTGCCTGCTCTACTCTGGCTCAGCATGCACTTGACCCGCTGCCGGTTTACAAAGAACCTGCAGAAAGCCCGCTCAGCCGACCGGATGTGTTTGACTCTTACCCCCTGGTGCTCACTACCGGAGCTCGTAACTCCATGTATACTCATTCGCAGTTTCGGAATGTTCCTAGTTTGCGCCAGTTGATGCCTGAACCCCTGGTGGATATTCATCCCGATGATGCCAGGTCACGCAAGATTGAATCTGGTAATCATGTCATGATTGTTTCGCCGAGGGGCAGCATTATGATGAGGGCGAATGTCACTGATGCCATCTTGCCCGGTGTGATCAACATACCGCATGACTGGCCTGGAGCAGCCAATGCCAACAGCCTAATCGATGATAAGAACCTCGACCCTATCTCCGGTTTTGCTCCGCTTAAGTCAACGCTGTGTAATGTGTTGAGGGCATAAATCCAATACTGAGGCGTTATACTATACGGAAATGAAGAACTTTACCATGACGAAAAAGATTATTCTGGCTCTGTTCTGTATCGTTGCGATCGTTGCCTGGTCGGCGCTATGTAAGCCGCCACAGGTAGATGTCAGGACGGAAGCGCTTACTGTGCTGGAGCAGATGCATACCACAGGCATGCAACGTCTCGATGCCAAGATATTATCATTTAACCAGCAGCTACATGATATTCAAGCTGAAAAGGCGGAGCTGGAGCAGATACTACCTCAGCTGGAGAAGTGGTTTGCAGAGAAAAAGCTAGCTGACTATGCTGATGTGCCCTGTGGCTGATCAAACTATGCCACAGTGATCGCCACTCCGGAGGAGCTGGCGCAATTCAAATCCAACGGACGCTTCAAAATCACCGATTTGATGTTAGAAGTCCATCGCTACAGCGATACTCCAGAGTTAGGTTTTTCTCCCATTATCGGCATCACCGATATAGCTGAAGGCAAGACCTCTACCGTAGAGGTACTGCAAGGTGAGCTGGATGCACAGAAGGAGATTCTGGAGCGGGATAAGCAGGAGACAGTTGCCCTCAGGGAGCTATCGCTGACATCTTTAGAGACCATTCGCCAGCATGTCAAAGACTGGAAGGTCCAGGAATCAGGTAAGCAAACATATACTGTGACTGGTTTCGGCCTGGGCTGGTTGGATAGCAAATTGACCGCTGGTCAGTGGATTTTCCAGGTGGATACCGGGCAAATGACGCCTGTGGATAAAGAAGGTATCGCGCTGGTCAGTCTTCTGATAGCCAACTAACCGATTGGTCGCAGGTTCGAAACCTGCCGAGCCCACTTTTGAAGCTAATTTTACCCAAACTGACGCCAATTCCTTTCAAAAAGTCGCAGGTTCTCCTTCAGAGCTATTGCAACTCAGAGAATTACTCACTATACTGCTAGGTAGCAAGGGGAGGCGTCAGTTGGAGTTGCGACAGAAGACGAACAAAGAGCTTTTCACTCTCTACGAAGGTGAGCTCGCTTTTCATCACCGTTCCGTAAGAGGTCTTCACGAAGCAAAACGGATTCTCAAACATTTCCATGACTACTTAGGTGAATTCCCGCCAACACCAGAATTGGCCAAGTCTTTTCTCTCCAAGTTCACCATTCGAAAAACAACTACAATTGCACGATACGCAGCTATACTCAAAATGTTCTTCAAGTGGTACGGAGAAGAGCTTGACATTAAACTGCGAGTTCCAAAGATATTGCCTTCTTACGTGGAGAAATCCGATATTGATAAGTTGTTAGATGCAATAAAGAATAAAAGATCACATAAAGACAGCACGGATCGTGATTTAGCACTCGTTGATCTGGCGATTCACACTGGTTTGAGGCGAAGCGAGCTTGCCAATCTCACAGTAGGGGATATTGATATTATAAGGCAATTGCTCGCTGTCCGTCAGGGTAAAGGGTCAAAAGATAGGGTAATTCCGCTTTCTGGGAAAATGTGCAGTAAGCTTGATGCTTATATAAAAGGTAAAGAAAAGAGCGAAAATCTGTTTGCTTTAACACCTGCGACGATAAGTGGAAAGATCAGAACCTTTGCCAGAAAAGCAGGTGTTAAAATTCATACTCATAGCTTACGTGACTATTTTGCTACATCACTATCTGAAAAGGGAGCTACTATTCGAGAGATACAGAGCTTACTCGGACATGCTAACTTAACCCATACTGAGCGTTATACACTTCACACCGATAAACATCTGAGAAAGGCAGTTGAGTTGATGGATGATGGTGATTCGGATGATCTCTCGGATAAAAATATTAAGCAGCAATTCTCTACAGATAATAAATCTATGAAACTGGAAAATAAAGAGATAATAGATCAATTTTCAGATACAAATATAAATATACCTCACGATAAAACGAATGAACCCTTTCTTTTAATAAGAGCAGTTGATAAACCCGACGAAATAGACCAAACCAAAGTCATGATAGGTGGTTATTTCTCTCATTTTGAAATATGGAATGAAGGTAAAACGTCCGCAAGTGAAGTGACGATCTCGTTAATGAATAAAGATAAGAGAGATTGGTTTGAGCAAAAGCAGGTTGATACTATAAGACCTAATGAAACTGTTGATTTTCAACCTATTTTGTCTGCAAGACCTGAAGGTAATTATTTTATTCTTTGCCAGTACCAAAGTGTTACCACCGAAGTAAACAATGAACACTGGAATCAAATATGGTTGCCTTTTAGATTCTCGTATTCGAGCAGACAAAAAGAAATATATGTCAATGCATATAAAATTGAAATTTTGTTCGATGTGGAACACGGCAAGAAAATAAATATATGGTAGAAAATGGCTAATTAATTATTGCATAAGTAAATCTGCATGTAATAATATTGAACTAAAGAAACAATACTTGGAACAAGAGAAGTGAGGGACGATTCTTATGGCTGATCAATTAATATCCAGTTTAGCCATTTTAAAGGTAAATAGAGATATACAACGTTCAGATTATATAGAAAATTTTGTTCCATTCGTTGCTCAGTGTATTTCTATCTTAAAACCCGCGGTAATTTCATCATCTGATATTCAGGCAAAGATGTTGAACGAGTTTGGTTTTAATATTCCGCTCAACGTAATAGATTATATTATTAAACGTGCTGCTAAAAGAAAGTATATTAAACCAGACGGTCATGTTTATGTACCCAACTTCGATGAGTTAAATAAACTAAAGTTCGAATCATTGAGACAAGCAGTTCTTAGAGACCACACAGCACTTGTAGATAAGTTGAGCAAATATGTGTTTGATAAGCACAATACTATTTGGACAATAGAGCAAGCTGAAGAGGCTCTACTATCATATATTAATCAATTTGATGTAGATATCCTAGCCTCTTCAGTAACGGGGAAACCAATTGTAAAATCGCCTATTCAAAGTACAGGTGAACGCTATTTTAATTTAATACGCTTTTTCATCAAACATCTCTATGAAACTGATCAGCAAGGGTTTCAATTCTTGGAGACAGTTATTAAGGGTCATATGTTAGCAAATGCACTTTTATTCCCTGACCCAAATTCAATAAGTCAGAAGTTTAAGCGAGCTACTGTATATTGTGATACACCATTATTATTGCGCGCTCTTGGTTTTCACGGTACTGAAAGTAAAGCACCATGTGAGGAATTACTTTCGTTACTAAAGGAACTAGGAGCTGAAATTAGATGTTTCAGAGATACATACAATGAAGTTTTCAATATATTGTATAAATGTAAAATTAATCTATATGTAACGTCTTAAATATTTGCGCATAATACTTTAAGAGTGCCATTAGGCTGCTCCCATCTCGTAAATTGAGATACTAAAGCGATTCTCAATTTTTCGACGGATGTGAAATAACGGTTGTGAGTTACCTGTCGTCGAGTGATTCGCCAGACCCGTTCCACCGGATTGAGTTCGGGTGAATATGACGGCAGGAAGATTCGTATCAGTCGGTCTTGATTGGACGCGAACAAGTCTTTCAAACCTTTCGCCCTGTGCCATTTGGCATTGTCCAGGATAAGATATATTTTCCCTTGTGTAGATTCGAGGAGATACCGGATAAAGTCGCCAAAGGTCTCGGAATTGAAGGTAGGCGCCTCTTTTGTAAGGAGACTGCCTGTTTTCAGATTGAGTGCCCCGAAGAAACCCACGTTGTGACGGACTGAAGGCGAAACTACGCGAGGTTGTTGTCCTTTCGGAGCCCACATCCTTATCAGGCTGCTGTGTCGCTGGAAATGGACTTCGTCCTCGCACCAAAGCTGCATCGTAGGGTCTTTCATCCACTCGTAGAAGTTTTTTTAAAGGCCTCCTGCCGGAGAGGATCGGCTTCGCTTGCCTGACGGCGAGGTCTCTGGAGGCTGAATCCCATCTGATGGAATAGTCTTTGGCATTGCCGTACACTGAGCGATATAGCGTAGTTCTTTCCCAGGTGGTGTGACAATAACACGCCGTCCCACAGGTTTTGATCATAACCCGTATCTCTGGGAGAACGCCGTAATTCTTTTCGCACTCTTTGCTTTTGCGAAGCTGAAAGACGGCCAGGTCGGCCAGGATGCTTTCCGTCCCAAAGTCCGCTAAGCCCGTGAGAAGCCAGTCTTTTAACCCAGTATTCGATAGTTCTGGAGGAGAATCCGAAAGCACGTGATGCCTCATAGGCACTAGCTCCACGCAACACATACAAGACAACGGCAAGCCGATGAAAGTATCGTCCTTCCCTGGTTCGTGATAATTCATCTTGAATCGCCGCAATAAAGATTTCGGCATCCGGAATGGTTATCCTTTTCATGGGAGCAACCTCCTACAGCTTTGCTCCCATTATATAGTATTAACAAAATATACGCAATATATTATGTCGCTTCATATAGAACGAAACTCAGAAGATGCATTAACAATACCCGTATATCGCTATTTGTATGACAGCCGTTATCCTCTCACTAATCTAGAATTGGATTTAGATAATCTAGAAAAATTGATATCGAATTTAGGAATCAGTATTGATAATAAGCCTGAACGCACTCAAGAACTGCAAATTGATGAAAATACTTTAGAGTCAGCCTTGGAAGAAGCAATCAATTACGGAGAACGAGAAAAGGCACGATTACATGATGTAGGATGTCTATCTTCAATTTATATACTTAGAAAAGGTGAGACTAAGTACCATTATGAAAATTGCAGAGCATTATTTATAACAAGTAATTCTTTGCTATGTAGAGTAGCAATGAAATTTTTTTTGAGCGGGCATTATATATCAGAGGGGAGTGTACCTATTGCTATTAGTGATTACGCTTTAACGACTATATTATGGTTAAAGAAACCTCAAGCAGCACCTAATCTTCCTCGAAAATATATTATCGCAGATGCTTATGCGGCTTTAAATCCCACTGACCATCTGTGGCACAAATATTTAGACGAAATCCAATTACTCCATGATAAAGGTGATTTAACAACTGATGATTACTATCTTCTTAAATTTTCACCGCAAGCACGAGCAGAGTTACTTGAAATGACGATGGGTAATGAAAATTTATTTACGTTTGGCACAGCCGTTCAAATTCTGGATAAGGTTCACAAATCGCTTATAGAAGAACAATTGGCTGAAACTAAAAAAGAACGTGAGCTTCGTGTTAAAACGGAAAAGGAATTGTCTGCTTATAAGGAAAATGATCGCGAAAAAGCAGCAAGACAAGATACTAAAATTATGAAACTTTCACGCAGGACTGCTTCGGTGATCAGTTGGATTATTTTTGTGTTTCTTGCATTAGTCTTGGCATTTGGAGCATATTTTTCTTATTCAAACTTGCTAATTTTGAGCATTATCCTCGTAGTTTTATTGATATTATATGCCGTTTTTAGCTTTATTAATACCATATTCGGGTTTTCCCTACTTTATTTGCGAAAATACATTGAGGACAAAATTACAAAGAAACTAGTAGGAATAATAAAGAGTTTCTTTATGACAAATGGCAATGTGAACTAATAGTTTTTGAATCTACTCAAAAATGGGATAATGTCATTAATTGAGCTACGAACTAGGAAAACATGAAGAAACATGAATATTAATATAACAAACACTAACTCTCATAACCGATTGGTCGCAGGTTACCAGCTCATGTGACAGCGCTACTTTCTAAGCGTATAATAGCGAGCCAGATGCTCAACCAGAGCTTGCGCAGGTGAACCACCTGCTGCGCAGCTAAACTTAAGAAAGGTAGTATCATTAAGAATTCCCGCTTTAAATCGCTGTTTACTGGCTTGCTGCCTCTGTTCGTCCTGGCGCACTGCGGACATCATTTGCTCACGACGCTGCTGATACCGCTTATGCCCATGATTCGCAACGAGTTCTCTCTCGATTACACCCAGTCAGGGTTATTGCTCTCGGTATTCAGCTTAGCCTATGGCATCGGTCAATTGCCGGCAGGGTGGATTGCCGACCGCACCGGAAGACGCGTCATGATTACCGTAGGCATCGCGGGAGTGGCTCTTTTCGGGCTGCTCGTTGGTCTCTCCCATACCTATATCATGCTGGTGATTTTCCTGGGATTGATGGGATTGGCAGGTGGTGGCTATCATCCGGCAGCATCGCCGGCAGTAGCGTCTTCAGTAGCACCGGAGAGACGTGGTTCGGCGCTGGGAATTCACCTTTTTGGTGGCAGCACCAGCCACTTCCTGGCTCCGCTCCTGGGAGTAGCCATCGCTACCGCTCTGGGCTGGCGTGGCCCCTATATCGTACTTGCTGTCCCTGCCTTTGTCTTCGGAATAATATTTTACCTGATGATGGGACGTAGGTCTGTATCCAATAGTGCAACACAGAAAGCGAATGGGGGTCAGCAGAATCGTGTAGTGGAAAAGCCGGGACGCATGCGACATCTGGTAACTTTTATCGTGCTCACCACTCTTACTCAAAGTATAGTGTTTTCCGTGGTATCGTTCACGCCGCTGTTCCTGGTTGACCGCTTCAATGTGAGCGAAACAGCAAGCGGCGCTTTCATGACTATTTACTTTTCCACAGGGTTGTGGGCAAGCACCCTGGGTGGCTACTTTTCTGACCGCTTCGGTAGAGTGCGTCTCGTCCTTGCGGTGTGCCTTGCTTCAGGCATCGGCATGTATCTGCTGGATCTGGCGTCTTTCGGAATAGCCATAGGCGCTGTGATGCTTCTTGTCGGCGCTTGTGGCTCTATCCGCATGCCGGTGGCAGAGTCATATATCATCACTAATACACCGGAAAAGCACCGCTCAACGGCACTTGGCATCTATTTCTTCAGCGGTACGGGAGGAGGCTCAATATTGACGCCATTAGTTGGCTATCTTATTGATATTGTTGGCTTCTCCTTTTGTTTCATCATTACCGCCATCTCTATAGTCGTGGTAGTTTTGATATGCTTTTTCTTGCTGCGCGGCAGCGATGATCGACCAACTGTTCGCGCAATGGCTGTGTCGGGATAACAAAGTCATTTCTTTGTAGTTAGCTTACGCTACGATAGTTTATCGTTATTGCGAAACCGCCTCAGGCGGGTAACATGCAAGGAGGGAGATTATTATGAGTCTGACCGCTGAAGTAAAAGAAAATGCAATCAAAATGGGGGCTGACCTCGCTGGAATAGCATCTGTGGAGCGCTTTGAGCATGCGCCGGAAGACGGAAAGCCGAACTACTATATGCCTGACGCCAAAAGTGTCGTGGTGATAGCGACCCGCATACTCGAAGGTATCTGTGATGTGTTCGGGTCATTTGAGAGTAAAGGTAAGACTATCAGTCCGTATTTCTGGTATGGGTATTCGCAGCTCAACTGGGCTAATTCGTGGATAGCTATTCAAATCGGCAAACTACTAGAGGACCATGGTTTTAAAGCGATTCCCTTTCCGCCTACCGGCATTAACTACCGGCATCTGGATACCAACGAAGACATTCCGGATTTTTACAGCAAGCATGCTGCGGTGGCCGCTGGGTTGGGTGAGTTCGGACTCAATAGACTGTTGCTGACACCTCAGTTCGGGGCTCATCAGCGTCTTATTCCTATCATCACCAATGCCCCTCTGAAACCCGACCCCATGTACAGCGGCCCAGCGTTGTGCCGCCCCGAAAAGTGTAAGAAATTTTGCGTCAGGGCATGCCCCCATAACGCGCTTAAAGAGGAAGTATTCTCTGTTACTATCGGTGGCAGGGTCTTCGAATATGCAGTGCTGAACGCAAAAAGGTGCAAATATCAAAGGATTGGCGGCAAATATATGCGCGGTAAATCTGAGTTTCCTATAAATCCCAGCGATGCAGAGCTGGCAGAGATTATGAAGGGCTTCGACGGGCAGAGGATGAACCCCCGCGACAAAACATTACATGTGTTTACCCCAGGCCCTTCCTGCGGTGAGTGTTTGGTCAAATGCCCCGCCCCCTGGCGCTAGCGTAACTGGATTGCCATATCTCGCAATGACAGTGGGGATGGAGGCAATGACAGGTTACTCTCTTAAGAGTATAATTGTCAGCTAAATACTTATACGAGGATTATATGGGTAAGATATCCACATAATCCTGGTAACGAAAGGTCATAAACCATCAAGAAATTCCGCCTTAAATCTTTGTTTACCGGGATGCTGCCCTTCTTCATCGCAGCACATTTCGGACACCATTTAGTTACGGCGTTGCCGATGCCCCTGATGCCCATGATTCGCAGTGAATTTGGGCTTGATTATACCCAGTCGGGTTTCGTGCTTTCGGCATTCAGTTTAGCGTATGGCATCGGACAGTTACCATCAGGTTGGCTTGCCGACCATATTGGAAGGCGCATCATGATTACTATAGGCATCCTGGGGGTGGCGGTTTGCGGGTTATTGATCGGTCTTTCCAGCACCTATATCATGATGATTGTTTTCATGGCATTGATGGGATTGCTGGGTGGTGGCTATCATCCGGCGGCATCGGCGGCGGTAGCCTCAACCGTCGAGCCTGAGAACCGTGGTTCAGCACTGGGATTTCATCTTATCGGCGGCAGCCTCAGTTACTTTTTAGCTCCGCTGGCAGCAGTGGCAATCGCTACCGCTCTCGGTTGGCGCGGTCCTTTTGTAATACTGTCTATTATCGCTATTGCCTTTGGAGCTATATTTTACGTATTAATGAGGCGCTTGCCTGGTCTCAATAAGGCAATGCAGAAGATGAGCGGCGGTGAACAGAGCCAGCCCGTAGAAAAACCCGGGCGTATCCGCCGTCTGGTAGTGTTTATTGTGCTCAGTTCATTCACCGGGGCTCTGCTATTCTCTATGGAATCGTTCATACCGATGTTCCTGGTTGACCGTTTCGGTGTGAGCAAGGAGGCAGGAGGCGCCTTTATCGCTATTTTCGCTTCTTCTGGTCTGTGGGCAAGTACCATGGGGGGCTATCTTGCTGACCGTTTTGGCAGAGTTCGGATGATACTGATATCGTGTTTTGCTATCGGTGTGCTTATTTATCTGGTCAACCTGACGCCTTTTGGCATTGCTATGGGCGCTCTCCTGGTGGTGCTTGGCATGTTTGCCTATATGAGAATGCCGATATCGGAATCATACATCATCATGAATACCTCGGAGAAGCGCCGCTCCACGATACTGGGCATCTATTTCTTTACCGCTATGGAAGGCTCGGGAGTGTTAATGCCGGTGCTCGGCTACATTATCGATACAATGGGTTTCTACACCTGCTATACCATCGTCGCTATTTGCGTGCTAGTAGTATCATTCGTCTGCTTCTTGTTGCTGCGTGGTAGCAACGATTAACGGCATCAGATTTTACGGCTTATGCCAGCTTAATATCGGAGTTCCCGTTGATCTCTTCCAGAAACTCCAATAAAATGGCACTCCTGAGGTCATTGCGACCTCTCAGCGGAGCCACGAACTTTCCCTTAATCCAGATGCGCTGTGGCTCGATATGCACCAGTACGCGCGGATTGCTGGTAGCCTCCTCCAGGAATTTGGGATAGCCGCGTTTGAACATTTTGCCGGCTTCTGACACATAGGACTCATCGAGCTTCTTGATGATTCTCTCCAGCAGGGCGCTTGCCTTTTCCACGTTACTATCGCTGGTAATGGGGATACGTATTTCGTCAAATACATAATCACCTGGGATGGTCTCGAAATGAACCTTAGAGTAGTTTAATACAGGCTGGTCCAAAATCACCAGATTGGGTACGTAGAGCAGTCTGCCCGTAAGCTCGCCGCCAAGCTTCTCGTCTTCTCCGACCTCCTCCAAAGTTATATGGATGATACCCATATGGCGCACGTCGCCTTTAACATTGCCGATACGGATTCTATCACCGATATCAAAGATGCGGGTAAATGCGATGACAAAGAAGGCAATAAAGCTGGCAGTATATTTTTGCAAAGCCAGCGCCAGCCCCAAGGCGATAATAGGGACGTAGATGGCAACCTGCGGCACATAAATCGCTGCGACGACAGTCACCGCTATCAGCACTGCAATCGTCACTATGGTGATAGTTATAGTTAGTGCTCTCATAGTTTTTTGTTGCTTCCGCCTATTTGCTTCTGTGGTAAGGTCTCCAGCCGAATAAGGGATATTATGATAGCACAATAGGCAATGCAATGCTAATACTATCCCTTTTCTGTGGACAGATGTTCTGTCCACAGAAAAGGGGATGGGCTCACAAAACATGGACTGCACCCTAATTATTTGGCTATCTGGGAATTGTTAAATAGTCTCTTTGCCGACTTCAATTACTGAGGCCCGCTATTATTCAACCTTCTTTTCATTGTTTCAGTTTGCCCTACAACATGAGAAAGAGTAGATACTAGATATTGATTAAGGCTCACTCCTTCCCTTTCTGCTATTTGATCTAATTTTGAATGAAGACTTTTGGGTACCCGGATAATAAATTTACCACTATACCCCTTTTCAGTTTTTGGCAAAGGTATAGTTACACCATCTTCGTAGGCTGACTCTATCCATAATCGACGGGCATCTTCTATATTCTCGTAGGTTTCTTCAATTGTTTCGCCTTGCGAAAAGCATCCCGGTAATTCTTTTACCTCAGCCACATAACCTCCATCTATATCAGGAGTAATAGTAATGGGATATTTGAGGTTAAGATAATAATCAAGAGGCTTCTGTTCAATGACCTTTTCCATATCAATCCTCCAAGTTTAATTTTTTAATTATTTTATCTACATATCCAGATTTGAGATATTTTGTATTTTTGGGAATAATTATTGTTATTGGGGTATCGCCCTTCTTATGATAAGTCTTATGACTGCCACTACTTTTGTGAATCCTGTAGCCGTATATTGTGAGCAGTTTATTGCAATCCTCTACGGTGATATTCTTCTTGCTAAGAATTCTCCTTATTAGTTTTTCCTTGCTGCCCATGAAAATATGATACTGTATATAGTATCATTTGTCAATTGACTTTGGGCAGGTTGTCTAATAATGAATAAATCCGTCGCGTTAACCAGAATTTGAATCTATGGAGCGGGAGACGGGGTTCGAACCCGCGACAGCCTGCTTGGAAGGCACGACTTTATGTGGACCCTATTTTGAGCTCTTTTTGAACCTGAGAAGTTTTAAAAAACCGCCTCTTTTTTAACTAAGCAGGTTATCGGCCTTTTTCTCACCTCTCACTACTTGCTTGACTCATTTTAACATACTTGCCTGATCAACAACTACTATTGTTCGTGATATTAAATATAGAATATTACTACTAAATAAACATCGGGATGTCAGTTACTTGCTAACGTTGCTTCAGTACCATTTTGTCTCTAGCTACAATTATCAAGAAGTCATATCCTGAGGATAAGCAATATTTTGAAGTGTTGATGAAGGTGGGGGGAGGCCCCATCTCTCCCTTATATTCGATAGAGCGGAATGAATTTTCTTCCGGATACATTCTCCGTGATAGTTAGTTCGGTATTATACTAACCGCTAACATTGTCTCTTAGCGATAGTAAGATGGTCTACAGGTACCAGTTTTTTTCATCCCTGGTATATCCTGTTACTTCCTCGTAATAATGTAATTATTATAGTCATCAACCTGGCACTGGTAGTTATGAGGAATAACTACAGTGGTTGTAGGTACTTCTATGATTGCCGGACCGAATATGGAATTATTAGCCTTTAATTTTTCGCTATCATATACCGGCGTTTCAATGTAATCACCACTAAAAAGGCACTTCCTTGTCCTCTTTAACGCCTTTGAGGGGTCATTTGTCCCCTTTGATATTTTCACAAGATCAAGTTTTTCCCCCTTTAACCTGGCTATGATGCGCAGATTACGAATTTCAATCGGGACCCATGACAAGTTAAAAGTATAAAGATCTTCATGCTTTCCATGAAACGTATTTGCCAATTGTTTTAAATCTTCTGGAATTATATCTCTTGCCGGTAACTCTATCTCAACCTCGTGATATTGCCCCTGGTAGAGAAGGTCTACCGACTTGGTAATTATCAGGTCTTCCTTTGGAGCTTTGAATGCCCTGAGATCAGATAAAGCCTCTTCCAGCATTTCCTGATACAGGGAGTTGATTTCATCAGCTCTAGCGGTACTCAGCTGGCGGAGATAAGAACGAAGGTAATCCCTGCCTATATCCAAGGTAAACATACTCCAGGCACAAAACGAAGATGTATAGTTGGGTACGATAACCTTTTTACAGCTTAATAACTCTGACCAGAATGCCCCACACATGGGACCACCACCACCACAAGCTACCAGGCTGAAATCTCTGATATCATAGCCCATTCTCGTTGAAATACGGGATATCTCATCAGCCATGTTGGAATTAACGGTAGTAAAAACAGCCTGCGCTGCTTCCTCGACTGATGCCTTCATGTGGGCAGCAATTTCTTTTACTGCTTTTCTCGCTAACTCCATACTCAAGGGCACCTTGCCACCACAAAAGAAATCAGTTGGCAAGTAGCCCAGGACTACAGCCGCATCAGTGACAGTAGGCTTAGTGCCACCTTTATTATAGCAGGTTGGACCCGGGTCAGCCCCAGCACTTTGAGGTCCCACCCGAAGCAATCCAAGGGAGTCGAACCATGCTATACTACCGCCGCCGGCGCCGATGCTGCTGACATCCGCCACTTTAATTCCAATTCTGTCATCCTTTAACCACTGACCCGCAGTCAGCACGACCTCACTGTTTTTGATGATAGCCGCATCCAGAGTGGTGCCACCCATATCCGCAGTAATCATATTGGGTTCATGGACAAACTTGCCTAAATACGCTGCACCTGGCGGTGCCGCTGCCGGACCAGAACCAAATAGATAGACCGGCTTTCTCATGATCGCTGACACCGATTGCGTAAATTGATTCGCTTGCATTATCAGGAGCTGGCCTTTAAAGCCAGTTTCTCTTAACTTTTTCTCAAAACTTATCAAATATCTGGAGACAATAGGTCCGACAGAGGCACTGATAACGCAGGTGCTTTCCCTCTCGTATTCACCCATCTTGGGTAAAATATCACTGGAGAAGGTAACAAATATTCCTTCAAGCTCTCGCCCACAGATTTCAGCAGCTTTTCTTTCGTTCTCAGGATTGGCATATGAGTTAATGAAACATATCGCTACTGCCTCGATCTTTTCCTTTCTCAGCGTACCAATGACACTCTTTAGTTCCTCCTCGTTAACAGGTTTGGTTATTTTTCCGGTATAAAGGGTTTCTTCATCTAATGAAAACCTGAGATAACGGGGTACAATTGGCTCATACGGGGGGATGAAGGCTTCGTACATGGAGTGCGTTTCAATTTTAAGAGCGCGGCGGGTCTCAATAATATCTCTAAATCCCCTGGTGGTAATCATCGCTGTCTTGGCCACATTTCTGGTTACCAGGGCATTGGTGGCAATAGTGGTACCATGAACTATTAGCTCAATTTTGCTCACGAACTTACTGAAAGGCTGTTTATAAGCTTCCGCAGCTTCTCTTAATGCGTTCATTACCCCTTCGGAGAAATCATGAGGTGTGGTCTGGACTTTATATTCAGAAATTCTCCCTTCATTATCAATTAATACCAAGTCGGTAAAAGTCCCACCGACATCCACGCAAAGTTTGAACATCTCTATCGCTCCTTTATCTCATCCCTTTTTGCATCACTCTTTCAAACCGCAGACCAGAGGCTTGGTCATATGGTCGGTTAAATGCTTCAGGATATTTTCTTCTCAGTTCGTCCAGGTTGGCCTTCTCTATCTCTACGAGAAAGCCAGAGACAACCATTCCGGTAGCATTCTTAGAGACGGTCTTATGTGGTGTGATGGTGTTAATGGCGCCACCCCGGTCGAGTTCCCCGGGAACAATAGGGTCATACCGGGAACCGTGATCCACGTTGACGGCGCCGGGCATAATTCTCTCCGTAACATAAGCCCCGACCAGGACACAACCCCTTTCATTAAAGACCTTAACGACGTCGCCATTTTTAATGCCCCTTTTGGCGGCATCTGACGAGCTAATCCAGATAGGCTCATACAGGTAGCCATCAGGGCCCTTCACTTTACCGGTGGCAATCTCATGGAACCAGTCAACATCATCAAGGTTGGCATGTACTCGCCACTTCGGGTGGTTGGTTATGCAGAGCAGGGAATACTTACTGATCCTCTCGCTAGAGATTCTCTCATCGTGGCTTTCGCTTTTTTCAATCCAGTGCGGCACCGGCGGCCTTTCCTTATCATCGGGAAAGTACCTGGCTAAGTTCCCGGAATAGAACTCTATTTTGCCTGACGGCGTCTTTAAAGGATATTTATTCGGGTCGTTGTAAAAGTTTTCTGTAAACGGCTTGTCCGGCTTCCAGTCCGGGTTGGATGGGATGACAAAGTATTGCCTCTCTTTTAATTGGGCATAATTGATAAGGGGTGATACTCGTGAATTATCAAAGCCATACTTTATCCATTCATCGACGGACTTGCCCTCCGTGACCTTATCCCTCAAGCCAAGTTTCTCAGCAATCATGCAGACTATCTCATAGTCACTCTTGGACTCGCCAATCGGTTCAATACACTGTTCTTCAAGTATGATGGTTTCAAATTGTTCGTAGCTGACTGATATATCTCTTTCTTCAAATTTGGTATTGGCCGGCAGGATGATGTCAGCAAAGATGCAGTCGTTCTCCAGCCATGGGTGTTGGGCTAACATGAATTCAATCTTTGGGCTCTGGTAGGCTCTGGCGATACTATTGCTGTCGTTCCAGCAGGTCATCAGACAGGGTGTATCGGTCCAGATCATATGTATTTCCGAGCAGCCCTTAGCAGGATAGGTATATTTCTGAAACTGATCTTCGAGCGGCTCCGACCATAGAGCGGTGCCGTACCAGCTGATAGGTGGATGCAAGAGGGCATCGTGAATGAGATCTTTAGGAATAACCTGGAGAATTATTTTGTTGGGTGCATCGTCTGTTGGCTTGGGAATTGGAGGAACAGACCAGCCAGGCGGGTTCCATGAATCGACAATGTCGGGAATGCGTTTCCCGTGGAACTCAGAAGCTTGCTGCACCGCCCAGAATCCACGATAAGCCGCCTGAGGGCTTGGCATCGCCTTGGCCCTGGGCGGATGCCACATGATTTCCCCATGCGTAATATGGTGGACTCCCGGTTTGCCCAGCCCTTGCATAGCCAGCAGCAGGACATGCAGTCGGGCCGGCTCACTTGAAAACGGCCCCCTCAGAGAGCCCCCACCCCCCCCAAATATTGATGTCCTTTTTGAAGCCCAGTAACGGGCTAAAGCTTTTATAATCCGGGTCGGCACTGCGCATTTCGCCGATGCCCAATTGGGCGTCTTAGCTATGCCGTCTTCCTTGCCTAAAACGTATTCGGCAAACTTATCGAAACCAACGGTATGCGTGGCCACATACTCTTTATCATAGGTGCCTTCCATAATCCAGACATAAGCTATGGCCAGCTGCAAAGCCGCATCTGTATTGGGCAATATGGGTATCCATTTATCAGCGTGAAGAGCTGCTCCGTAATTCAAGTCAGGACAGATGAATATCTGTTTGATACCAAGCTCAGTAAACCAGTAAGCCCACCGGCTGGACTCCTGGCCCGCGAATCCCCAGGACGTAGTTTCCGGGTCAGCCCCCCAGCATAGGATAAGCTCGGTATTCTCGGCTATACCCGGGACCACGTTGGCCGGGTTCTCCCTGCCTATCGGCTCCATGCCCCAGGCGTGTTTAGCCCCCCAGTACCACCCCTCCCAGCTATCCGGATTCCGGGTCTGTAATGTATAACCCCCCAGATGGTTTAAAAGCAGAGTATTGCAGGCATGGGCGGGATGGACAATCTTCGTCTCACCATGCCCATCAGCCTGAGCCAGTATGGCAGACGGACCATATTTTTTAATCACCCTTTTTAGCTCGCTGGCTACTATTTCTGTAGCCTCATCCCAGGAGATTCTGACATAACCACTCTTACCCCTGTTCTCGGGATGTCGTTCTCCACCAGGGTTCCAGTCAACTCTCTTCAGAGGATATAAAATACGGTTGTGAGAATAAACACGCTTTTTATAACCCAGACTGTGAGGGGGCAACAACGCCTGCATACGTGGTTGAAAGACCTTGCCGTGGGCCTCAACTATCCAGGGATTAAGTTCTTGGGGATGTTGTTTCCAATCATAATGTAGGGGTCTAATCCTGGTAATTCTGCCGTTATTAACATCAACCATAGCCGCATTTCCCCCGGTGCCTGTCTCGGAAAGCATGCTTAATGTCTTGATATGCGTCTTTTCATTGTCAGATTCCTTTTTATTTTGCCGGTTTCCTACCAAATTTATCCCTCCTCCATATTACAAAATAAATGGCTAAAACTGGTTTAGACCTTTGTTGTTGCTTCACTTAATCCACCTTTGTATCGTGCTCCTTGCAGCAATTTACCGGATATGCCTATTCTACGGCCTTATTCAAATTAAAATCAGGTATTACTATTCTCCATCCTCTCTACATTGTACTTGGTAGGAAAAGGGCGATCTCAGGGAAAATCGCTAAAATAATTATGCAAAGCAACATTGCTCCCACGAACGGCCACACGAATTTAAACATATCTCCAGCAGGAACATCTGTTATACCGGCGAGAGTATAAACATTAAGACCTACCGGTGGAGTAACCAGTCCCATCTCGATAAGCAGTACTGTGACGACACCATACCATATCGGGTCAAATCCAAGAGTCGTGATTACTGGGTAGAGAATCGGGACTGTAAGCACTACGGCACCATAAATATCAAGAAACATCCCGAGAATAAGGTAGATAATTACTATCATGGCAAATATTACATAGCGATTTAAGCTGAGGGACTGAACAAATCCAGCAAGCTCAAAAGGTAGCTTACTGACTGCTACAAATTTCATCAGAAGGAAACCTCCCATGATAAGAGTCATAATCATCCCTGAAGTTTTTACCGACTCCATAAGCGAAACAAAAAGGTTTCTATAGTTTAGTCTCTTAGTAACCGCACTGATAATAATAGCGCCAAAGGCGCCTATAGCACCGCCTTCAGTGGGAGTAAAAATTCCTCCGTACATCCCCCCAATGACTAAAAGGAATAGAAACACCACTGACCATGCGAATCTAAGCGACGCTACTTTCTCTTTCAAGCTTGTCTTTGGTCCGGCAGGAGCCGAGTCCGGATATATCCATGAGAGAATGGCAAGCGTAATCATAAATAAAACTGTCAGGAGTATTCCCGGGAGTATACCCGCTATGAACAGCTTACCTACTGATTGCTGGGTGAGAATAGAATATAAAATGAATCCCCCACTGGGTGGGATAAGGATACCCAGCGTGCCAGCGGAGGCAAGACTCGCGGTGGCCATCGGTAGACTATAATTGTATTTTTTCATTTGAGGTATCGCTACCTTGCCTAACGTGATAATTGCAGGTAAACTCGAGCTTGTAATTGAAGCAAAAAAAGCGCAGGCTAACGTAGTAGCCATAGCCAAGCCACAGCGTACTTGTCCTATCAAAGTTTGCGCCGTATAATACAGGTCCTCACCTATTCCCATATTGGCAATAACAACGCCCATAAAGATGAATAGCGGTAGTACCGACAGGTTATAGTCGTGCAAAGTTGTATAAGGGACAGTTGCCAGTAATTTTAATGCTGGTCCAATGCCACCAAGATACATAAAACCTATGAAACCAATAAAGCCCATAGCTAAACCAATCCACATCCGCGAAAATAAAAGTATAATTAGGGCAAATATTCCTAGCGCACCGATTATCTGTGGACTTATGTTCATTTTTTCACCATACCATACACAGCTTTAACTAGCTCAATGAGCAACACAATTGACAACATCGCACACGCAACAGATACTACAAGATAGAAAGGATAATTAGGTATACCCAGGATTGCTGACGCCAGACCGAGCCGTTGCATATCCAATGCTTCCGAGAGGAAACGCCAGGTCATGGGAATAGACAGAGCAAGGCAAAAAACATACCCAGCAATATCGAAGGCCGCCTGTCCTCTGGGCGGGAGATTCGAGACCAAAAGGTCCATTTTCACATTCCCCCCTATAAGAGCACAGTAGGCTATTGCAAAAAAAGCAAGGGTAATCAGCATGGACTGTGTAATCTCTATACTCCCCAGTATGGGACGGTTGAAGACATAGCGTAGAAAGACGTCGCACACGGTAAGAAGCATCATGGATACCAGAACTGCTGCACTTATGTAAGCTCCCAACCTGATTAGGAGGTTGGTTATTTTAACTATCTGCTGACCCAGTTTGTTTAACCACATATCTTCTGTCAATCTCCATATAGTACCCTTTCCATCCGCAAGCCAGATGCCCGATCGTAAGGTCTGTTAAATGCTTCTGGATATTTCCCTCTCAGATCATCCAGGTTGACCTGCTTCACCTCAACCAAGAACCCACTAACAACCATCCCAGCGCAATTTTTGGAGGTTACATTATGTGGTGTAATGGTATTAATGGCTCCACCTCTATCAAGTTCTCCGGGGACTATCGGATCATACCTGGACCCGTGGTCTACGTACACCACACCAGGCATCATTCTCTCCGTTACATAGGCTCCGGCTAGGACACCACCTCTCTCGTTAAATATCTCTACAACATCTCCGTTTGCGATGCCCCTCTTGGCAGCTTCCGTTGGGTGAATCCAGACAGGCTCGTAGAGGTATCCATCCGGGCCCCTGACCTTACAGGTTTCAATTTCCTTGAACCAGTTTATATCGTCGAGTTGAGCATGCATTCTCCATCTGCCGTGGTTGGACATGGCAAGCAAAGGATATTGCTTCGCTTTCTCGCTGGAAATTCTCTCATCGTGAGACCATCCAGGACCACCCTCGATCCATTTTGGGATTGGTGGTCTTTCCATATCATCGGGGAAGTGCTCAGCCAATCTTTTAGAATAAAACTCTAACTTGCCAGTGGGTGTCGTCAAAGGATTTTTAGCAGGGTCATCGTGGAATCCTTTCGTACCAACCGGGTGTGTCTTCCAATTCGGATCAGTCGGCACAACATAATACTTCTTCTCGCTGAAATCTTTCCAACTGATCAAGCCTGCTTCTGGCACACCGGAAGTGTCGAAACCATACTTTATCCAGTCGTCAACAGACTTACCTTCGGTGAGTTCTTTCAATAAGCCCATTTTCTCAGCTATCAGGCAGACAATTTCGTAGTCGCTTTTGGATTCTCCAATGGGCTCGATGCATCTTTCTTCGAGGTAAAGGGTGTCAAAATGTTTGCTAGTTATATCCATTCCGATATCATTTTCCTCGAATTTGGTATTGACAGGCAGGATGATATCGGCGAAAAGGCAATCGTTTTCCATCCAGGGGTGCTGGACTACAATGGATTCAATTTTAGGACTTCGGTAGGTCTTTGGCACACTATTGCTGTCATTCCAGCAGGTCATCAAACAGGGTGTGTCAGACCATATCATATGTATTTCCGAGCAGCCCTCGGCGGGATAGATATATTTCTTGAACTGGTCTTCAACCGGAGACATTTGATCCGAGCTGCCAGTGATGGTGAAAGATCCGTCCAGAATGGCATCGTGAATCATGGTCTTGGGAATAATTTGTTTTGGCACCATAGGCGAAAAATTATTATACCCTCGATACGCAGACATCAGATTTGGCCTCACGACGCCTCCGGGTATAGTATCCGGGATATCGCGTTTTATTGCCCTCGCCGCGAGAGACGTCCCTCCCATCATACAGAATTGGTGAGCTCCTGGTTTGCCAAGTTCCTGCATTGCCAGAAGGCAAACCTCAAGCCTGGCCGGTTCGTGGGAGTATGCCCCCCTGATGTAGGGACCGCCGAAATTATGGGCTACTGATGTTCTTACAGATGCCCAATACCGGGCTAAGGCTTTGATTATTCTTGAAGGAACCCCGGTTTTTTCTGCGGCCCATTTTGGTGTCTTGGGTAGTCCATCTTCCTTACCTAAAACGTAATCGAAGAACTTTTCATGACCGATAGCATGTGTATCAAGATACTCCTTGTCATAAGTGCCCTCAGTCAGCCAAATGTAGGCAATAGCTAGCTGTAAAGCCGCATCTGTATTGGGCAATACGGGTATCCATTTATCGGCATGAACCGCCGCACCGTAGTTTAATTCCGGACAAATATATATACTTTTTATTCCAAGCTCGGTGAACCAGTAACAAAATCGGCTTACTATCTGTCCTTCACCCATCCCCCAATTTGTGGTTTCTGGGTCACATCCCCAGAATAGTATCATGTCAGTATTTTGGGCAACGTCCGGAAAAACGTTGGTTTGAAAAACTGATGCTTGCCCCACAGGTTCACATCCCCATACATGTTTCGCTCCCCAGTACCATCCCTCCCAGCTATCCGGGTTTCTGACTTGTTGCGTATAGCCACCAAGAAGGTCGAGTAGTCGAGTAGGACATCCATGGCTAGCGTGTACAACTTTTGTCTCTCCATGTCCTTCTGCCTGCAGGAGTACGCTTTCAGGTCCGTACTTACCAATCACCCTTTTTAGCTCGCTGGCTACTATTTGGGCTGCCTCATCCCAGGAGATTCTAACGTAACCGCTCTTGCCTCGGTTCTCTGGATGCCTTTGTCCATCAAGGTTCCAATCAACTCTTTTTAGCGGATACAGAATCCTGTTGGGGGAATAAACGCGTTTCTTGTAGCCAATACCAAATGGAGCGATCAACCTCTTCATAGGTGGTTCAAAAACTTTTCCCCGCGCCTCTAGCTTCCAAGGCCTGAATTCCTCGGGTTTATACTTCCAATCGTAGTGAAGCGGTCTAATTCTGATTATTTTATCATCCTTCACATCGACTGCTGCCACATGTGAGCCAGAAGCAAAAGCGCATAAACCGGTACCTTTAATGCAAGTCTTCTCTCCTGTTTCAGGCTTCCCTTTTTGTGCCATTTTTACATGCTCCTTTACGATTATTATCTATCGATAAGTTAAGTAAATGTGAGAGCTCGAAATAAATCACTATATTTCATTCGATTTTTACCCTGTATTCTTATACAGAGCGATATCGCCGACATTGATGTCTTTGCTGGCGTCGATATCTTCCAGCTTTCTGGTGAGATATCCCTTCATCGATACCTCCAGGGAATACTTCCCAGGCTCCTGCCGCTCAAACCAGAAATCACCGAAGTTGTCGGTCTTTAACGTAGACTTCTTGCCTTTTGCCCCAATCAGAGTAACCGTCGCCCCTTCCAGGCATTCGTCAGCCTCGGGGTCATACACCGCGCCGGCGATAAAGTACTTGTTGGGCAGGCCGATGTAGTAGACACGTGGCTTTGCCTTGTATTCGGGATGGAGCACTTCACCCTTGGCGATCCACTCTTTGAGGTCTTTCTCCTCGCCGAAGCGCAGGGCATCGGTAGGACAGGCATCAACACATCTGGGTATTTTAGGTACTTCAGCCCCTCCTTTACCATCGAGCAGATGGGCACAGAAGGTGCATTTCTGGGCGATGTTGAGGTCGCTATTGAAGTAGATAACACCGTAGGGGCAGGCATCGAGGCACTGTCTGGCGCCGACGCATTTCTCCGGGTCGATGATGACAAGGCCATCTTCACGCTTGTAGATGGCCTTCCTCTTGCAGGCGTTGATGCAGGGAGCCTCATCGCAGTGCTGGCAGATGGTATGCATGTAACGTACCCGTACCTTGGGCACTGTTCCCTGGACCACATCGATGACCTTCTGCCAGAAGTGTCCAGTATCAGGCTGTGGCTTGGCGTAGGGAGTCCAGTCATTGCCAACATGCTCATCCTTGCAGGCAATCTGGCAATTGTGGCAACCGTTACATCTGGTAATGTCGATAACTAGTGCTTTCATGATTACTGTTCACCTCCAATTAGTATTCTTTCAAATTTCAACCGAATACACAGACTAAAGGTAGTTGTTACCTTGTTAGTGCTTGGCCATGAGAGCAGGTCAATCAGTTAGCTCTGGTCTTCTTTGTTGCCTCGTAGTCAATTTCTAGAGTATCAGGATCAAGGACAACTTTATAAATATCCCGCGCTGCTCTTATCGAGACAAGCCCATTCTTAACGTCCATTCTTACCGCCTCGGGATCTCTCTCCTCTGGAGGTCCGACCCCGGCACCACCGCCACCCAGGCTAACAATAACATCCCTAGCCTTCAAAATTTGCTTTCCATGCGGGTGCGTAATCTCAATCTTCTCATTCCCGCGCAGGATGTAAGCCTTGTTTAAGGGGGTTGGATGTCCTCCCTGCTGCCCCTCCGCTTGAGTTTGGTATCCATCACCAGCTCCCGCAGTGCTGGCGCAGTCCCTTCCTTCATTAATGCCCTCCCACCACATGCCGGGAGCACCACGCCACTTACCGGCTCCGGCAGAATCGGTCAGAAACTCACACCTTTTTACAGCCCAGGGGAATCTCACCATCTCCTCCTCCACGTCAGCTTTACTGACGACACCGAGTGTGTCCCCGATAGAAGCGCACTGATAGCCGTCATATCCGTATACAGCTCCAGCACCACCAACAGCACAAAATGAAACATATACGTACAACTGGTTTGTCCTTGGATCAATTCCGACTGGCATCATGGGGGTAGCCAGTTTACCATAAGGTGCAATGGCACGATGGGGTAGAGCTTGCGACAATACCGACAGGACACATTGATTTACCAAAGCGCCAGTTGATGAAGGTGCGGCCGCTGTCAGAGCACCAGGATTAGGATTCACAACGGTGCCTTCTCGAGCTATAACGTGGAAAGGTCTCAAGCTTCCTTCATTGTGATAAGCGCTGAGTGCTGGGTCCAGGAACAGGAAACTAGTACATAACGTGCTGCTCAGGGTCACAGAATAGGGGGCATTAACGTAGCCCTTACGCTGTTCATCACTGTCAGAGAAGTCAAATGTAGCCTCGCCATCCTTTATCGTCAACTGGCACCTGACGGTCACCGGTACTCCTAGCTCAGCGCCATCATCATCCATCTGTGCTGTGCTGTAATAAGTGCCGTTAGTCCACTTGGCAATTTCTGCCCGCACCGCTTTTTCGGTGCGGTTTATCATCTCTTCTATGCTGGCAGATACTGTCTCATGGCCATATCTGTCCAGCAGCTCAATCAGCCTTTTCTCAGCTAGTATGGTGCTGCCCATAAGAGAACGCATCTCTCGCCGCATCATATCAGGCATGCGATTATTACTCAGAATAAGATCAATCACATCCTCCCTATCTTGGCCTTTTTCCATAATCTTTATTGGTGGAATATTTAAGCCCTCTGCAATAGAATCATAAGCAAGGAAATAGGAGCCAGCCTGAGCCCCGCCGTTGTCGGGGACATGAGTACCCATACAACTGAAAAACACCAGCTCATCCTTATAGAATATCGGTCTAATGAAAACCCAATCTGGCAGGTGAACAGCCCCAGCCTTGAACGGGTGATTGGTCAAGAATACGTCTCCAGGGTAAATTTTCCCGCTGAATCTTTTTATCACTGCCTTTATCGGGAAGGTACTCGATATCAACCGGCAGGGGAAACCTTCTGGAATAGCGACGACTCTCCCCTCAGCATCCCATATCCCGTAAGCCAGGTCATGAAGTGAGGTTGCCAAAGCGTTGGTGGCTGTCCGTTCCATAGTCTGACGCATCTCCTTGCAAACTCTCTGCAGGAAGTGCCAGGTGGTAGTAACGGTAATCAGATCTGTCTGAACCCTTTTCATTTTCTGCCTTCCATTTTTTATAGCATTAGGTCCTCGCGTTAAGTCCGACCTCTAAGCTTTGATATTAAAGAGTTTCACGGCGTTTTCACCCAGAATTAACGACTTCTCTTTCCCCCCTATATCCAAGCTCTGTATATACTGCGGCCCCTTTAACAACCACTCACGTCTGACCGAGTAGGAGCTTCCGAAGAGAATATGGTCAGCTCCAAGTACCTTGACGGCACACTCAAATTGAGCTTTGCCCCACGTCATCGGATGTGAGGCATCGAAGTAAAGATTCCGCTCCAGGTACCTCTTTGTATTCTCTCCTGGTGCCGAATCAAGGCGATGCTCCGCTGCTTCCTGTACTGTCGACTTCTTGGGGAACCACTCATCAGCGTAGGCAAAGAACCCACCCCCCATTTCGCTAGGAATAAGTTTTAGATTCGGGAATTCGTCGAGTAGACCGCTGAAAATTATCCTACCCAGAGAAGTAAGCAGATCTATATCCCTCCCAAGTAAACGGCGTAGATTGGTATATTTGTAGATCTGGCCGTATTCTACAGGAAGAGGGATATGATGCATGCAGACCGGCACGCCAAGTTCGTTGAGTTTCTTGAAAAAAGGCCTAAACTCTTCCTCATCCAGATAAAGGGTTCCATAATGTGCTGAAATCTGCACTCCACAGAAACCGAGGTCATTGATACATCGATCCACTTCGTCAAGAGACTCTTCATCACCCCACGGAGGTACGACGGCAAGACCCAAGAATCGGTCAGGATGCTTCCTTATACATTTAGCCATCAAATCGTTGACCGTCTTACACATTTCCAGGTTTAGCCATTCTCCGAAAATAGCTATTCGCAGGATAGCCTTATCCACCTTGGCTTCATCCATAGCTTTCAGTCGCGCAGTCGTATCAGATTCTAGATTGGTGTGATTTATGTTTGGATAGCCTCTTGGCTTCTCCATAACAAACTGCCTCCCGTCAGTTCCAGGCAATAACTTCACGTGTTCGCCGTAGGCACGAGGAATCCCACGTAAAAACGAGTTCATCAAAGATTTGTCCGTCATAGTTTCCTCAGGAAACCAGTGCATATTAACATCTACAATCATAGAATTACACCTCCAACTATTAATTTGTTTTTGAATTAAAATCTTAATTTAAATTATGAGCCAAAAACATCTCTTTCAACAAGCTTTTATACGTATCTTTTAATATAACACTAACCTTTGATGCTTTTCTCGTTTAGCGTATATTGTCACGAGTTACATCGCTTGTTTAGGTTCCCGCCTAAAATGGATCCATTCTGGGCAAAAAAGAAATATCACACTGTAGGCATCTTATTCAACACTCATTCTTTTTTGAAGTTTATTTGCTATATTCCTTACCCAGCCGTATGGCCTCGTCCAATACTTCTCTGGCCGACTGCTTTCCCTTAGCTTTAGTTTTCGCTACCCAATCCTCCGCTAATGGTGCGCAAAGCGCCCGCCACAGTTCCCTTTCCCCGGCGTGGTCTCGATGATGGTGTGTCCGAGACCTGTCCATTTCTGCTTTATCCCGAGAGTATATCCTCTATCTGCATTATATGTCGCCTCGGTCAACCAGGGACTGAGGTCATCTATTATCTTCTGGATATCGGGGGGCAAGCTGTTCCATGTGCCAAGGTTCATAACCACGAATACGAGCTGCGTGGAACGTATGACGTCATTAAGGTGATACGGCAGTACCTCCGAGCAGCCAAATATATCCACAGCCGTAGCTTGAGAGAAAGCCCCTTGCGCTAATCCCCTCTGCAAAGACATAGCCCATTCAGTCGGAGGCCCAGGAATAGGGCTAGCGCCAGCCAATCGCAGCACTTCCAGATGAGGGCCGTTAGCCAATATCTTCATGCCACGTACATCATTAGGAACCCGAACTTCTTTATCCTTTGTGGTAAGATTTAGCAGCTGCTCACCGGGCATTGCCCAAGTAGTTATCAATTTTAACTCTGCCAACTCATTTCTCATCTCGGGAAACTTATTGTAAAGTTCTTTCCACATGCGCGCCGCATCCATATTAGCAGGTGAGTACACAGATGGCTGCAACTGGATACAATTCAGCGGCAACCGTTCGGTCTCGTTAATAGTGATCAGATGACCGATATCACCAATACGTCCGACTACAGAGGCATAAGTATCTTGTGTGGCGAACAAGGACTGAGAAGGGAAAATGGTGATCTTAACCCTTCCTTGAGTTTGCGCCTCAATTTTCTTTGTCCACTCCTCATAAACTTTGGCGGAAGCCATTACCGGTGCCATCTGATGGCCAAATTTGAGCTCGAATACCTTGGCTGGGGTAGGGGTGGGAGATGGGGTTGGAGTTGGAGTAGGAGTCGGTGCTGGTGTGGGAGTAGCACATGACATCAATAAAGCAACGACCAAAAGAACAACTCCCATAATTAGAAACCGTCCATTTTTTGCTGATACTTTCATCTTCATCCTCCTTTTTCATTTAGCCTTAGCCAACACATAAAATTAGAAACCGTCTATTATTTCATTTGCACCTCCTTACTATTAGATTCACGTAAGAGAAGCTATTAGTCTTGTTATTCGATCACGTTACTTACATTATTTGTAAGTATAAATATAAACATCCTTTCCGTACTACCAGTCTACCCGGACTTAGCTAGCTGGCTCTTCTGCGGCATTTCTGCCGCATATAATACCGTGGGCCATTGAGAAAGTGGTCATTGTGCCCAGCAGATATGACTTCGAACAGAGACCACCGGTGACTTCACCCCCGGCGTACAGTCCGGGTATAACTTCATCATAGTTATTCAGTACCTGGCAGTGCTCATTTATTTTGATACCGCCTTTCATCGAGGTTGTCGCCGTGACACATTTAATAGCATAAAAAGGAGGCAATAATCTTCACCAATTTTCCTGCTTCGCCCCACGCGCCAACCCTACCGAAAACAGTATCATAGTCCAACTGCTGTCAATATCGCTATTGTATTTATCAATGTTCTCTTTTAAACCCTTGGCATCGATACCTGCAAGTTTGGCCAATTCTTCGATGGTATCGGCTTTGGATTTCTTACACCGTTCGAGATCTCTCTTTCTCGCTTTGCCGTTTGAAATTATCAATATTGCTCTGACAGTATACAACCCAGTAAACTCCCCCTGGCTGCTTCATGCCCGGCTTCGGTCATAAAACCGTAAAAGCCCTCGACAGAAGCTTCATTATAGAACCTCTTGCCATATACGTTTACCATGATACCGCCAGAATCAAGTGCCCATATCGCGTTAGAATGTGTCTCCGCGCAGATAGGCCACGAGCCGGCCACGGCTCTACCGATATCCTTGGTGGCGGCTCCGACATCCAGTGCCATCTTCAGCCCAATTCCCTGGTGTCCCATCGGCATTCTCGGAACTCCTGCAACCATCGAAGGAGCGTACTCGGCTACCATTTCTGGATTGTGCCCAAATCCACCAGAGGCTATAATTACGGCTCTCTTAGCCTTGAAGTATTTTCTCTCGTTGTTAACGCTAACCTGAACTCCGATAATCCTCTCAGTTTGCCGGTCGATAATAAGCCTTTCGGCATTATGCCTGAATAATATCTCTACACCTCTGTCCCTTGCCCTGGTTTCGAAAGCTTTTACTAGCTTGGGTCCTCTTCCTTCGGCAACCGATCGTAGGCCTCTGCATCTGTTATGTCCGGGTACTTGGTTCACACCTACCCAGCTTACACCCTGATCCTTGAGCATCCTGTAAGCCTCTAGCTGGTTATCAGCGTATGCCCTGGCCAGTTTCGGATCTGAACCCGAGGCATCTATCATATTCTGACAGAGAATATCGGGTGAATCCTCTATTCCTGCTTCCTTCTGCTCATCGGTTCCAGCGAAGGCAACACCACCAGCAATCATGCCGAGGCTGCCCCCACAGGCCGGCCTAGACTCAAGAACGACCGCTTTTTGGCCTGCCTCAGCTACCTTTATCGCAGCCGGAAGCCCACATGTCCCGCCACCTACTATAATTACATCTGCTTCATAATCCCATTTTTGGGGTATCTTTGCTGCTGACATTTACTTTCCTCCATTTCAAACTTAGATAATATTGATGACATAAATTGATTAATTGTTCATATCTCCCAATGACTGTGAAATACTGAGTGCACAGCTTTTTACGGATGATGCCAGTTTCCTCATTTCTATACTGCTCAGTCGGACCTATCTGACAGTTATAACAGCCGTTACATTTGGTGATATCGATTACCATAACTTTAGCCATTTCTACTTATCTCCCTTAGCCAGTACCCTCTCGAATCTTAATCCGGAACCTTTATCATAGGGTCTGGCGAAGGCTTCCAAATACTGCTTTCGTAATTCGTCTAAGTTGACCGGACCAACCTCTGCCAGAAAGCCACCGACCACCATACCTGTAGCATTCTTAGAGGTTAAATTGTGGGGTGTGATGGTATTAATAGCGCCACCCCTATCCAGCTCACCGGGAACAATGGCGTCATACCTTGCCCCATGGTCTACGAGTACAACGCCGGGCATTATTCTCTCCGTTACGTACGCTCCTACGAGGACACCACCCCTCTCATTGAATACTTTGACCACGTCTCCGTGTTCTATATCCCTTTTTTTAGCATCCGCTGGATTAATCCAGATGGGCTCATACAAGTAGCCATCCGGACCCCTGACCTTGCCAGTTACAATTTCATGCATCCAGCTACTATCGTCGAGTTGGGCATGAAATCGCCATCGCGGGTGGTTGGTTATGCAGAGTAAAGGGTATTTCCTGGCTCTTTCGCTGGAGACTCTTTCATCGTGGCTGGCGCTCTTTTCAACCCAGTGTGGTACCGGGGGTCTCTCATTATCATCGGGGAAGTGTTTGGCCAATCTATCGGAATAGAACTCTATCTTCCCAGAAGGGGTCTTTAATGGGTATTCATCCGGATTATCGTAGAAGTCTCTTATGGGGGGCCTAGACGATAATTCCCATCCAGGATTGCTTGGAATTATATAATACTTATCCTTCTGCAGTTCCTCGTAGCTTATGAATTGCGATACGCCAGAATTATCAAAACCAAACCTTCTCCATTCCTGAACAGTTTTTCCCTCCGTGACCCTATCAAGTAAACCCGTTCTCTCGGCTATCAAGCAAACTATCTCGTAATCGCTCTTGGACTCCCCTACAGGTTCAATGCATTTGTCTTCAAGAATGATGGTTTCAAATGGATCCTCAGTTGCCGAGATGTCGTCTTGCTCAAACTTGGTACTGACCGGCAGGATAATGTCAGCGAAGAGACAATCGTTCTCAAGCCAGGGCTGCTGAGCCAGCATAAACTCAATTTTGGGGCTTCGGTACGCCTTGACGATACTGTTGCTATCATTCCAGCATGTTATCCAGCAAGGTGTATCCGTCCAGATCATATGTATTTCCGAGCAGCCCTTGGCAGGATAGGTATATTTGTTAAACTGGTCTTCAACAGGTTCTGCCCACAAGGTGGTGGAGTAGAAGCTGATGGGTGGATTCAGGATAGCGTCATGGAGGAGGTCTTTGGGGATAACTTGTGCGGGACCTTTCGTTTGAACTTCATTATCCCATGGTCTAGAGACTGGGGGAATAGTCCAGCCGGGCCGACCCCATGAATTCATGATATCATTCACCGACGTGCCGTGAAATTCAGCTGCTTGTTGGGTGGCAAAAAAACCACGATATGTGGCATTAGGCGTAGGATGTACTTTGGGTCTACCTGCAGCGAATAATGCTGGCACATAAAGGTGAACTCCCGGTTTGCCCAGACCCTGCATTGCCACTAGCAGAACCCACAGCCTAGCAATTTCTGTTGAATATGGCCCTCTGACGGCCCCTGTTCCTCCTGAACCACCTAATATCGACAGTCGTTTTGGATGCCCATTCCTTGGCCAGGGCTTTGATTATCCTGGATGGGACACCTGTAACTTGCGACGCCCAATTGGGTGTCTTGGGAATCCCGTCTTTTTTACCTAATACGTATTCTTCAAACTTGTCAAAACCCACCGTGTGTGTAGTTACATAGTCTTTATCATAGGTTCCTTCAATAATCCAAGTATATACTATAGCTAAAGCAAGAGCAGCATCGGTACCAGGTAGTATAGGAATCCATTTATCAGCGTGAACCGCAGCTGTGTAATTCAAATCTGGGCAGATGAATATATTTTTTATTCCCAGCTCAGTGAACCAATACATCAGATTACTGAATGTCTGTCCGGAGATCCACGAAGTCTTGTCCGAGTCATCTGCCCAACTCACCATAAAATTCGTATTTAGAGCAACGTCATTTACCACACCTGCGCCACTTTCCAAGCCGACGGGCTCCATTCCCCAGGTATGCTTCGCTCCCCAGTACGCTCCCTCCCAACTATCCGGATTCCGGCACTGTAAGGTATAGCCTCCCAGATGCTTGAGCAGTAACGTATTGCAAGCGTGCGCAGGATGCACAACTTTGGTCTCGCCGTGTCCGTCAGCCTGAGCCAGTATTGCGGAAGCCCCGTATTCCTTTATTATCCTGTTTATCTCCTTAACGATGATGTCTAAAGCTTCATCCCATGATATTCTTTCGTATTTACTTTTTCCCCTGTTCTGTGCGTTTCTATCGCCATCAGGGGACCAGTCACCCCTCTTTAATGGGTAAAGAATTCTGTTTGGAGAATAAACGCGCTTTTTATAGCTCATATGGTGTGGTGCTAAAAGGGCTTTCGTCACATTTTGCTTATAAACGTTCCCGTGTGCCTCCATGGTGATAGGTATGACTTCATCTGTCTTAACTTTCCCGTCATAATTCATCGGTCTTATTCTGACTATCTTGCCATTATTAACATCTACTTCTGCAGCAGCCATACCAGCACCAGCCTCCGATAGAAGGCCAAGTGTTTTTATATATGTTTCCCCCCTAGTGCCTCTATTTCTTGGTTGCATTTTACTCTCTGCCCCTTTTTAGTTTCTCTCTGTAATTCATTAACAATTTCTGGCTTGAATAGAACCAAGCTAAACCAAAAACATTTGTTACTAAGGTGATACTCAGTTACCCTTGTATCCCAATGACTTTGAAATACTGAGTGCGCAGCTTTTTACAGATGATGCCAGTTGCCTCATTTTCATACTGCTCAGTCGAACTGAAGGAGCTACTATGGATATGGCTGATAGGACGGCCTTGTTCTCGCCAAATACCGGTGCGGCGACACTCCGGATGCCAATAATGTGTTCCTCATCATCAAAAGCTACACCGTCACGCCTGATGATATCAATTTCATTCTTTAACTGGATTTTATTTATGACCGTATTATCTGTATAAGGCACGAATTTGGTAGTATTAAAATAGTAAGCAATTCTTTTGTCAGGCATATAGGATAATAATACCTTGCCTATCGCCGTGCAATGAAGTGGGAGCTTGTTTTTCTCATTTGAGACTACCCTTAATAACTGGTCAGGTACCGAGTCAGCGATTGGCACACATTCAAATTCTTTGAGCATTCCCATAACTACCGTTTCGGAGACGGCTTCAGATAATTTTTGGATAAAAGGGTATGCGAGTTCTTTTAAACTCATCACACTATCGCTGGGGCTAGTAAATTCTAGGAACTTATGCCCCAGTATGTATTTATTTCGCTTCTGCTTCTGAAACAAATACCCGCGCTTCACCAAAGTGCTATTAATTCGGCGTACCGTACTTGAATTAATCCCTGTTAATTTGGATATCTCGGACAACCGTAATCCATCCTGGTGATTATTCATTGTCTCAATGATATCCAACGCTTTATTAACCGTTTTCAAAGTATCCTCCTACTGCATATAAAGCAATAAAACTGTAAATAATGTTATAACAATAATATTTCTACTTTCATAATATCTGTGTAATGAGCCAATATGATTTAGAAACTTAAATATACAATCATTCTTTCAGATTGATGCACTTTTCAAAGGCTCTTTCAAACTGTAGTCCTGACGCCCCGTGATAAGTTCTATTAAAGGCTTCAGGATATTGTTATGCAATAATTTTGCCGTTAATGACATCGACCTCTATGGGATTGGTATCGTCTATATTCGCACAAAAACCGAGTCCTTTTACTTTAGTTTTCTTTACTTCCAACATTTTATATTGCAAATAATGAAATACTATTTTGAATAATAAACGATATTTTAGTAATATATTTTTCGATTGTCAAGTAACTGAAGAAAGGATATCTCGTTATTATCTAATAACTTGATTTAATCGTTATGAAATATCGATTGATATAAATCCCATGGTATTTATATTGATTGATAAGTTCTATTATCACTATTAAAGTATATCTAATTTCGATAATGCAATTATATTTCACTATATGCAAGAAATGGGAATTGTTTTATGAAAATGAACGAGGCTATTTAGCATCTAGAATACTGTGCTATTATTGCAAAGGAGGCAAAATTTAATGACTTTCCGATCCGGAATTCCCAAAGCCGCTATCATTTCAATCAGTGATATGTTAGATTCTTGTGCCAGAATCAAGCCTGGTCAGGAGGTTCTTATTCTGGCAGATCGACGGGTTATATGGAGGGGATAATCTGGTAGATCAGGAAGCTGTTTCCTGGATACAATCTCTGGTACAAGCCAGGAAAGCAAATGTATCTACACTATGGATCGATGAACCGGGTAAAGCTCATGCGTGGAAATTTTCGCCAATTGCCAAAGCTGCCATGTCAGTCTGTGATGTTCTGATCAATCATTCCTTTAATCTAGTAAGTGAAGAAATAATTGAGTTTAGAAAACATATCGCAGAATGTAAATTTAAGATGGTGCGTAATTTTGCTACCACGGCTCCTCTACTCTGTACTACGTGGGCTCAGACTCCCTATGAATTGGTGAGTGAAATCCGTTACCAATCTTCACTTCCTTTCAAAAATGGAGAGACCTGGCAATTGACTGATGACAATGGCACCCATCTGGAGGGTGTTATTATGCCACCAAGTAATCCCAATTTCCCTTTCTATTCGGTCAGACGGGAAGGATCGGGTTATTATTTACCCTGGCCAGAATGGGTGCATCCTCCAGTTATAGTCAGTAAATCATCGGGTACCTTTATTTTTAATTCTATGTTAAGCTGGTGGTCGCGATACGTTGGGATCTCACCCTATTTTAATAAAGCGATTCGATTAACTATCGAGAATAACCGCATTAATAAAATCGAAGGTGGAGATGAGGCAACGGCTTTAAGTCGCTTCTTGGCTTCTATGAGAGAAAGAGTTGGCATGGGAGTGTATAATATGGGCGAGTTGCATTTTGGTGTTCATCCCCAAGCCTTTGTGGCTCCTCACCAATGCCCCAACATTCTTCATCGGCGATTAATCGAGCATTCACATACTTCTAATATTCACATCCACATCGGGGCTCCGCCAGCGACCACGACTTATCCATTTTGGATGCACTGTACCGGGGATATCCGCACCGCCACCTTCAAGGTGGGGAATACGATAGTCCATGATCGAGGACATCTGACTGCTCTAGATAGTCCTGCAGTAAAAGCTCTGGCTGATAAATACACTGGCCGTCCTGGCCTCATGCCTGAGCCTCAATCATTTTAATTATATTGTTAGCTAAGGAAGGAGATTGGCATAAACGTACATCCTTATCTATTGAGACATACTTTTGCTACATTATGGCTGGAAGAATGGTGGAGATATTCTTGACATGCACCTCAATCGTTTAGATATTATTAGTTGGGAGATCGCTTCCTCCTAATACCCTCTTCTCCCCGTCTAAATTTTTAAATACAAAAAAATACGACTAAACAGACCCCAGCTCCAAAATTCCTAGTCAAGGAGAGCATGGGTGGTTTCCCCATCCATCGTGAATACTTGCCTAGCATTTTTGTAATTAACTCCCAGGTAAGTAAACGGCATTTTTCTGAAAAATTTATTTCTCAGGCAGGTCGTCGAAATTCTTCGTTTACGTTCAAATTGGCACTTTTTTGCGACAACCTGCTTTTCGGACAGGTGACGAGGAACAAAAAACCTGTCAAATTTGTTGAATTTTGAATCTATGGAGCGGGAAACGGGGTTCGAACCCGCGACAGCCTGCTTGGAAGGCAGTCTATTGCATAATCATGTCATTGCGAGGAGTCCCGACTTGGTCGGGATGACGAAGCAATCTCATGATGGCGTTGGAATATGCACAAATCGAAGGTAATGTGTTTACCTATCGTCTCTTGAATACTATCCACTTCCTTGACCAGAACCAGACAAGAGCGATTATCACCACCAGTGCCATAAGCCCCAGCACGGCGAAATAGCCCCATGACCACCTCAATTCGGGCATGTGCTCGAAGTTCATACCATAGATGCCGGCAATCAGGGTCAGCGGCATGAAAATGCTGGCCACCATGGATAGTACCTTCATGATCTCGTTCTGCCGGTTGGCTACCGATGACATATAGGTATCGAGCGCATTGTCGGCAGCATCCCGAATATTCTGACTGAGGTCTTCAATTCGTATCAGGTGGTCGTAAATGTCGCGATAGAATATCCGTGCTTCCTCCTTGATAATAGGGAATTCTCCTCGGCTGAGCCGGTTCACAATCTCTCTCTGTGGCGCGATGACGCGGTGTATCTTCAGGGTAGACCGTTTCAGCTTTAATATGGATTCCAGCACTGACTGTCGCGGTTCGCGTATGGTTTCCTCTTCGATTTCCTCGCTCATTTCAGCCATGGTGTCAATGGTGGGCAAGATGTTATCGATGAGCACGTCAATAAGGGCATGCGCCAGGAAATCGGCGCCGTGCCGCATGGGACGACCATCATCTTCCACCAGGCGCATGGTAGTTTCGATGCAGTGGAGAGGAACTCTGTGGACGCTTACCACAAAGTGCGAGCCGAGAAAGAGAGCCATCTCCGCTGTCTCCGGCATTTCTGATTCTGAAACGGGATTGATACCGTGAACGATGATGAACAGGTAGCTGCCCAGGTCATCGATTTTCGGCGAATGAATGGTCGGACCTATGCAGTCCTCGATGGCGAGGTGGTGGAAATGGAAGTTCTGCTTCAGGAAGGAGCCATCTCCTTCCGCAGCACCACTTATATCCACCCAGAGCAACCCCTGTCTGGAGTCAAACGCCGCTTTTATTTCCTCTTCGTTGAGATTACACCTCAGGTCACCTTCGGCGGGTAGGTAGTATCCTTTGACTATCATACTGCACCTCCTCGGCTTTTGGATTGCTTCAATTCTATGTCCAGGCATGGCCTGTTCACCGCGTACTCCTTCCATAAGAATACCGTGCAATTCACGGATAAAGCGAGGCTCAAAGGCAGTTCTTGCAGACGCTTCACTCCGTATTCTAAGGCATGCACATAGTTTTGCACTTCTCTCACGTCCTGTTGTTTCTCAACGCTGGTCGCTTCAAATAGTAGCAGATCCGAAAGTGATGATTGTGTACCTTCAATGCGTGAGGAAAGAACTGCTTCTCTTCTTATAAACGGGTAAAGAAGCAGGTGGGGATTGGGTAGTGTTTCTCCGAGTCCTGAAAGGGTGCCTAGAGCAAGATCAGCCCTGGACATCAGCGATGCCAGAGAGCTATCCCAGGCAAGCTCTGGCGGTAAAGGATTAGGGACAAAAGCATAATAGCCTCCTGTGGTGCGGATTACTCTTCCTGAGCGGCTATTTTGAAAGAGACTGATATCCATAATAAACGCCTGTTGAATTATTTCAGATTTATTAAACAAAAATGCTATATTGTTTAATAATACACCTGTTTACAGCTTATAGCAAGTGGCAGTGAACCTTTTAAAGCTATAGTATAGAGAGTTATTTATTTGGCTCCGCACTATTAGCTATCGGCCTAGGCGCTTTTTTCATTCTATCTGGCACCAGGCGAAATTGGCAACTGTTGTTCTTGATTTGCCCCTCGTGCTAACCACCGTTATACTATACAGCAGCCCTGGAATGCATTGAAAAGGATAGAGATGACACAGACAAGAGCCAGCGGTATTTTACTGCATCCCACCTCATTGCCAGGCCGGTTTGGTATTGGCGACCTGGGAGACGAGGCGTATCGTTTTGCCGACTTTCTCCACAGTACAGGTCAGCATTGGTGGCAGATGCTGCCGCTGGGACCGACAGCGATAGGATGCGGTAATTCTCCCTACCAAAGTCCTTCAGTGTTTGCCGGAAATCCTTTACTCATCAGTCTGGAAAAGCTGGTTGCCGATGGTTTTCTGGAGGCTTCCGAACTAAAGGGCATTCCTCCTTTTTCCGAGCATACCGTTGACTATGAGGCAGTGACCAGGTTTAAATTGCCTCTGCTGAAGAAGTCCTGCCAGATGTTTCAGGGCAAAGCAAGCCAGGAGGAACAGAAGCAGTTCGTCGCTTTTTGTCGAAGAAATGGATATTGGCTGGATGACTATTCATTGTTCATGGCGTTAAAGGAGACGTATAGCGGTGCTGCCTGGAATACCTGGAACGAGCATGTTAAGTGGCGACAGCCACAGGCTCTGGAGCAATGGCGCAGTATACTCAACAATGACATCTATTACTACAAATACCAGCAGTACCAGTTCTTTAAACAGTGGGATATGCTCTGGGAGCATTGTCACCACCGTGATATCAGCCTTATAGGGGACATTCCTATATTCGTTGCTCTCGACAGTGCTGAGGTATGGTCACATCCCGAGTTATTTTTCCTGGACAGCAATGGTAAGCCAACTGTGGTCGCTGGTGTGCCTCCGGACTATTTTAGTCATACGGGGCAGTTATGGGGCAATCCATTGTACCGTTGGGATACAATGGCAAAGGATGGATATACCTGGTGGATCGAGAGATTGCGGGCAATACGCCAGGTAGTTGACATAATCAGAATAGACCATTTTCGGGGCTTTGACTCGTACTGGGAAATTCCCGCTACGGAAACCACTGCCATCAATGGTTGCTGGGTACCGGGTCCCGGTGCGGCGTTCTTTGAAGTAGTGCATAAAGCTCTGGGGCAATTGCCTTTCATCGCTGAGGACCTGGGCATGATAACGCCTCAGGTGTTAGCGCTGCGGGATCAGTTTAACCTTCCCGGGATGAGAGTGCTCCAATTCGCCTTCGGTGACGATTGTGCTGATAATATCCATAGACCTCATACCTATCCAGCCAACTGTGTGGCTTATACCGGTACGCATGACAATAATACGACAATCGGCTGGTTTACGGGCAACGATGATGGTGCTACTACGCTGAGCCAGGAGCAAAGGGAGCAGGAACGGCAGCGTGCGCTGCAGTATCTGTGTACCGATGGTCGTGAGATAAACTGGGACTGTATCCGGGCTATATTCCAATCTGCGGCTGCTACTGCTATTGTGCCTTTGCAGGATGTGCTGGGATTGGGCAGCGAGGCCAGGATGAACATACCGGGCAAAGTGGGTGGCAACTGGCGCTGGCGTTTTACCTTTACTACGCTCACCGATACGGTAAAGCGCAGGCTGCATGATCTGACAAAACGCCATGGAAGGTGACTCTTTTCCCCACCCTTGTTTTCGTTGTGGCATTTGCTGCCGTCGTTACCAGGCAAGGTTGAGCCTTGCTGAGGCCGGGCGTATTGCTGATGCGCTTGGTATTTCTTGGAATGTATTCCATGGCAAGTATCTGGACCATCGCTGGCCCGGTACGGAAAGTTTCTTGATTCGCCACCGTCGCGGCTCCTGTATATTCTTGAAACGTGGCAAGAACAGGAAACTATCTAGCTGCCTGATTCATTCTTTTCGTCCTTCTTCGTGTCGGGAGTGGCTCCCCGGTCTGCATCGCTCTGAATGCCAGCAGGGGCTAACGAAATACTGGGGGTTGAGAGTAGGAGGGAACGGAGAGCTTGAGGGTACGAAGCGAAGGCTTCAGCGTTTTCAAGCGCTTTTGGAATCGCTGGATAGCAATGAACGTTGATGCTGCGCTATAATAGTACTTTAAGAAGCTCAACAGTTATTGAAAAACGTGGAGGTACGCTTCAGTATGAAGATTCTTGACAAGAAGATTTATTGCTTCGCCTGCCATCGGCTGGTGCGAGGCCATGAGCAGAAAAACAATGGTAATAACCAGGTGCATTGTTCTATCTGCGACAAGCTCCTCTGGGTCTGGACTGGCTTGAACTGGCGACCAATGCGGTAGAAAAGAAACGAAGTTGTTCGTGCTCCTCTTTTACTTGACCTCAGACCATTACCCATGTTACTATATCTCTATATGCGCAAGTATGCATATGTTCTCCTGGTACTGAGCTTGGTTTTACCTGCTGCCTTTGGTTGTCAGGCACAACCTCCACCTGCTCCCGTTACTTCTGTTCCCCAGATTTCGCCTGTGGCAGCAAAATACAATGAACAGGGAGTGGCTTATGCCAGGTCTGGTACGTATGAACAGGCGATTACCGAGTTCAGCAGAGCTATCGGGCTTGATGCCAGCTATGTTGATGCCTATATCAATCGTGGCATTGCCTACACCTATACTGGCGAGTATGACAAGGCACTGGCTGACTATAGTAAGGCTATTGCGCTGCGACCGGATGACGCCAGTGCTTATAACTATCGAGGTAATGCTTACCTCAGCAAAAAGGACTATGACCGGGCAATTGCTGACTATAATAAAGCAGTGTCTTTCGATCCCACCTATGCGCCTGCCTATAATGGCAGGGGCAATGCCTATTACCGGACGAAGGAATACGAGAAAGCAATTGCCGATTATACCAGGGCCATTGAGCTGGCCCCGAAGTATGCATTAGCTTATTTCAATCGTGCGGTTGTCTACAGGCAGATTAACAGTAAATCCTATGCACTGGATGATTTTACCAAATGCATCGAGTTAGCTACTGACCCTGTGCTGACTCAGGCAGCCAGGTTGGAAATCAATGATATACTCAGTCAACAGAAGTAAAAAAAGCCTTTGGAAGCTCTTTATAAGGATTGAATTATGCGGCAATTAATTAAAGCGTTCAAAGCTCTTTCCGACGAAACTCGTTTGAGAATACTCAACTTGCTCATGGAACGGGAGTGCTGCGTCTGCGAGGTGATGCAGGTATTACAGATTTCCCAGGCACGAGCTTCGCGGAATCTGAGCGCCCTCTATGACGCTGGCTTTCTGAAGCTGCGGCGTGAAGGGCTCTGGGCACTGTATTCTATTGACAGGGATAATCTAACCGAGCAGTATGTTGAGATGATTGAAGCGGTGAAAAAGTCGCTGAAAGGTAATAAAACAGCCTTGGAGGATATTAAGAGGCTGCAAAGTGCGGAGCGAGTGGGGCCCGATTGGGCATCCCGTTGCTGTCGTACCTAGCATTATATTTTTTACTGAATTAGTTTCGTATATGCGCATATACGAAAGGAAATTACGATAGAACTTTTGATTGAGCTTCTTAAAGGTGGCTTAGCTACCTTGCAGGATTATCTCCTGGCGCACTTGCCGTTTGTTATACCTGCCTTTTTTCTCTCGGGGGCACTTTATGCACTTTTCCCAAAAGATAAAGTCATCTGCTATCTCGGATCAGACTCGCCCAAGTATATTTCTTATCCCATGTCAGTTGTAGCCGGGCTATGTCTGGCTGTTTGTTCCTGTACTATATTGCCACTGTTTGCTGGAATACGGAAAAGCGGAGCTGGACTGGGCCCAGCAATTGTCCTTCTTTATACTGCGCCAGCTACCAATATACTGGCAGTCATTTACACATGGGGACTGATTGGACCTGACGTGGCCATTGCCAGAATTGTCCTGTCTATTTTTTTTGCCATTATTATCGGCATCAGCATGTCTGCCTTATTTCCTGATAAAAAGGCCGACAACAATCCCAATAATGCTTCGGGGGCTTTTGCTACGGTTGGTAGTAAAACTACTTCTAAATGGCTCTGGGTATTCTTCGGAATCTTACTTGCTATCCTGCTATGGGGAGCTTCGCCGGCGATAAAAATTCTGGAAGTAAAATTGATTGGTCTGGCTGTGCTTATTGTAGCACTTATAGTGCTCGTGTGGAAAACATTCTCTCGAGACGAGTTTATAAGCTGGATGCGGGAAACATGGTTTTTCGTGCGCACCATCGTACCCTTGCTGCTCGTCGGTGTTTTTATAGCGGGCATGCTCAGAGCAGTTATTCCCGCAGAGTTCGTCAAGCAATATTTCGGCAGTAGCTCTTTTGGTGCCACACTGGGGGCAGTTCTCTTTGGCGTCGTGGCATACTTCCCTACTCTGGTAGAGGTACCTATGGCACGGATGTTCCTGGATGTGGGTGTAGGAAAGGGACCCCTTATATCTTACCTGCTTGCCGACCCTGTAATCTCCCTGCCCAGTATTCTGGTTGTTCGGCAGATGATAGGAAATAAAAGAATTTTATGGTACATAGCTATAATTATAGTTTGTTGTACTGCGGCAGGACTGATTTACGGTTTTATCGCGGGATAAATAATGACTGAAACTACTACTGGACTTAAAGACTTTGACGCAGGAGGTGAAATGTGAATATAAAGATACTGGGGACTGGCTGTGCCAGATGTCATGAACTGGGAAAGGTAGTAAGAGAAGTGGTAGCTGAGTTGAAGCTTGATGCCACTATCGAGGAAATCAAAGATCTGACGAAAATAGTGGAATATCCCATTCTGGCCACTCCGGGGCTGGTGATTAATGAGAAAGTGGTAAGCTCCGGGCAGGTGCCCAGAAAAAAGGATGTAGAGAAGCTCATTTTGGACGCCGTGGAGAAGAAGTAAAGCGGGGTTGACCTTGCGGTAATGCCCGCGTCAAAAGTTTTAATCAAAGGAGATTAAGGAAACGTGAATAGACCAATTAGCCTTAGCAAAATTTGCTTAGTAGTAGCTGTGTTAGCAATTGGATTCCTGTGGGCTTGTGGAAGTGAGGCTCCAGTGACAAAGCCGCCGGTGCCGGAAAGAACTTCGGAGCCGTCTCCTATTCCCCAGCCTTCAGTCCCGCCATCTGTGCCAATCAACAGGGTGGACATCGTCTATTTTCATCCCAAGGTTCGCTGCGGGGCATGTATTTCCGTGGAGCTGCGCACCAGGGCAGTTCTCAATGATTCATTTAAAGACGCTGTCGATAGTGGCAAATTGACCTTTCAGGCGTATGAGCTGCAGGATAAACAAAATGCCAGTATAGTTAAAAAATATGGAGCTTTGGGCTCGCAGCTCTTTATTACCACGGTGAAAAATAGCACTGAAACTATTAAACATATTGAGGAAGTGTGGATGCCCAATTTGTTGAACGACCAGGTAGCTTTCGATGAATTTATGCGAAAGCTTATCTCGCAGAGCTTGAAGGAAGTGAGTTAGTGGACTTCGGTGGCTTGCTGTCAAACTCGAATGTCCCAGTATTGTCAGCATTGTTCCTGGGCTTGATTACCGCTATCAGTCCCTGCCCGCTGGCAACGAATATTGCTGCCATAGCCTATATCAGTCGAAGGGTTACTGACCGTAAATATGCGGTAACTACCGGTGCGCTTTATACCCTGGGGAGGATGTTCTCCTATTCCGCTATTGGCATTCTGATTATTGTTATTGGTATGGAAATACCGGGCATTGCCCTCTTTTTGCAGGGCATTGGCGAGCAGGTGCTGGGGCCAATTTTGATTGTGGTAGGGCTGCTCATGCTGTTTATCGACAGGCTTTCTTTTGGTAAAGGAGGTGGGGGTTTGGCTGCGCTGGGTGAGAAGGTAGCCAATTGGGGTATGCTCGGCGGCTTTCTGCTCGGTGTTCTCTTTGCTCTTGCCTTCTGTCCTTACAGCGCTGTGCTCTACTTCGGCGTATTGATGCCTCTCTCACTGAAAACCAGTGGAGGTATAGCTCTCCCCGCGATTTTTGCGATTGGAACCGGTTTGCCGGTTTTAATCATCGGAACCCTCCTTTCCTTTGGCGTTGCCGGAGTATCCTCCTGGCTTAATGCCATAACCCGTGTTGAACGTATTATTCGCATTGTTGTTGCCTTTATTTTCATTGGAGTGGGCATTTACTATGTGGCGCTGTGGATACAGTCTTCGATACGCTGATGAGTTTTGAAAAGTGAGCAGATTGATGAAAATCAGGACATATGTCACATTGTTTGCTATTCTCATCGTTGCCTTAGTGACTGCCTGCAGCGAACTTGATACTGATCCGAATGCTTCTCGACTGGCCTCGTTTTCTCTGGAGAAGGCACTGGCGAATGGTAAACCAACATTGGCTGAGTTTGGTTGGCGTGAATGCATACCGTGCAAAGAGATGAAGCCGATTTTGGAAGAGTTGGATGAGGAATACAAAGGCAAGTTGAACGTGGTCATTGTGGAAATTCCTTTTAATGAAGACCTGGCCGAGAAATACGGAATCAAGGTGATGCCCGTCCAGATTTTCTTCGATAGTAAAGGTAAAGAGGTTGTTCGTCATGCCGGGTTCTTGCCCAAAGAACAAATTATTCCCCAGTTAGAGCACATGGGTTTATGAATTAAATAGAGGAATATCAGGGAAATCAGGGACGAGATACGAAAAAGGGTGACACAACTTTTAAGGAGGTTATAGCTGGAATATGCTCAAGGTAAAGCCGCCAGTTGAATATCCGCCAGAAAAGGGTCGCTATGTGAGGGGAAACGATTTTTCCCCGGTGGCAGTTTGTGTTATATTAGATACCTTTGATTACGCCATACCCTCTGATTTGAATGAATTGGTAATGGCTGGCGCAGACACCGGTGCCGCTCTTTCTGGCATGCTGCAAACTGAGAATGTGGGAATAGAAAAGATAATCTGCAATATTATAGCGAATCCCAATATCCGCTATATGGTGCTTTGTGGCAGGGAATCAACGGGACATATGCCTGGAGAGTCGCTTCTGGCATTGAAACAAAATGGCATTGATAATAACAAACAGATTATCGGTTCAACTGCTCTAACGCCACAGCTTGCCAATATCCCTGTTGAGTTGATAGAAAGGTTCAGGGAGCAGATAATCACGATAATCAATTTAACCTGTAAACCAGGGGAAACAGATTTGAGTACTCCGGGGCTCAATGCCAGTACAATAGAAAAAGCTGTGTGGAGTTGCTATCAGGAAGCACCTGTTGAGTTTATGGGACATACGCTCTATGACGTGGGTGCGTATCCTCGCCCAGCTATAGTCCATCATATTGTTGATAAGCTGACCAAAGAACAGCCCAAGCAAGCTGTTGAGCCAGGCAAATCAAAGGTGGGCCTGGGGCTTACGCTTCATAAATTTTTGTCTAAAACTGATTGCCAGAAATGTGGCAAAAAAACCTGTCTCGCCTTTGCCATCGATCTGGCGAAAGGAAAATGCCATCTGGAAAATTGTCCTGTTCTGGAACAGCCCGAGTTTGCCCATGATCGTGAAGCGCTGGTCAAACTTCTCGAATAAGGAGAAACCGTGACTACTCAATCTAAAGGTGTGGTGGGCAAACTATCTTTCCTGGACCGTTTCCTGACGCTGTGGATTTTCCTGGCGATGGGATTCGGTGTGGCGTTGGGGTATTTTGTTCCCGGCGTTGCTGACCTTATCAGTTTCTTTCAGGTAGACACCACTTCTATCCCTATCGCTATCGGTCTTATTTTAATGATGTATCCGCCGCTGGCGAAGGTGAGATATGAGGAGATGGGGCGAGTATTCCGAGACTGGCGGGTGCTGGGACTGTCGTTGATACAGAACTATGTTATCGGGCCGGTGCTCATGTTCCTGCTCGCCATCCTGTTTCTTGGTTTTATCTGGCCGTATCCTGACTACATGGTTGGCTTGATTTTAATAGGGCTGGCTCGCTGTATTGCCATGGTCATTGTTTGGAACCAGTTAGCCAGGGGAGATACCGAATATGCTGCGGGTCTAGTAGCTCTGAACTCAGTTTTCCAGATAGTTTTCTACTCTGTGTATGCATATATCTTTATTACCATATTGCCTGGCTGGTTCGGACTGAAGGGTTCCGTGGTGGAAGTCACCATGTGGGAAATCGCACAGAGTGTGTTGATTTACCTGGGCATACCCTTTTTCGGCGGTATGATTACCCGCTTTGCGCTTATCAAAGCCAGAGGGCGCCAGTGGTATGAGAAGGTATTTATTCCCAGAATCAGCCCTGTTACTCTGGCAGCGCTGCTGTTTACTATTGTGGTGATGTTCTCGCTGAAGGGCGAGGTTATCATCCAGGTGCCGCTCGACGTGGTACGTATTGCTATACCGCTGCTCATCTATTTTGTTATCATGTTTATGGTATCTTTTTATATGGGCAAGAAGGTGGGGGCTGATTACTCGAAGACGACGAGCATCGCCTTCACCGCTGCCAGCAATAATTTTGAGCTGGCTATCGCTGTGGCGGTGGCAGTGTTCGGCATTGGTTCGGGGCAGGCGTTTGCTGCAGTCATCGGGCCGTTGATCGAAGTGCCGGTGCTGATAGGTCTGGTAAATGTGGCATTATACTTTCAGGGAAAGCATTTCAAATAATGGAGTGACGAAGCAATCGTTACGTTGACAGGAAAACAAAGCGATTGCTTCGCTTTGCTCGCAATGACAAAAAGAGCCCGAGGAATGAAACGAATGAAAGTAGTTAAATTGCCTTATTACTTGAAGCTGATACTAGCTCTGCTTGTTATACTGGTTATTGTGGTATCAGGGAACGCTTGCACTGTTGGCAATTTTGCTGCATCGCAACAGCATTCTGGCGATAAGGACGGGCTGGTGATCCGTTACTTATTAGCTCCCAAGGAAATGGTGCCCCAGCGTGGTGCCGAGATTATCTGTGTGGTTACTGATGCTCATGATGGTGATCTCAGCTACAAATGGTCGGCCACCGGAGGAGAAGTGCAATCCCGGGAATATTCAGATGCTATTTTCTGGATGGCTCCACGTGCTACTGGCAATTATACCATCACTGTCGTCGTGTCCAATGCTCAGGGTGACAGAGCTACCAGGTCGGTGACTGTAAAAGTAACTACTGACCCGGTACAGCATCCTTTTGTCTTCAGTATGACCTGTCGGAATTGCGAGGATGGAATAGTGGCCTCCCGTTTTAGTGAATATACTATTCGGTGCGACGTATTACCTCAGATTGAAGGCGAGGCGCATTATATGTGGTTTGCCAGTCTTGGCAGGATTGAAGGAGACGGGCCTCAGGCTGTCTGGCGTACCGGGTCTCAGTATGGAAATGCACTGATTACTGTCATAGTGACTGATGATGAAGGTAACGAATTTGAGGGTTATCTTGCGATTAATGTCAACTGCTGTAAATAGCTCGCTGGGGTACCCTTATTTTGAGATTAGTGAATTTGACGAAGAAAGGTAACTAAGCAATGATTGATAAGTATCGTCAACTCCGTCGCTGCTTAAGTCTGACCATGGTAGTAATAGTGGTAGCTATGGTGGTGATATCAGTTAGTGCCTGCGCAACTTCGGAGGTGTCCAAACAGCCTGTCGAAACTGATACTAAAGGTCTGGTGATACGTTACCTCACAGCTCCCAGACAGGTCATACCTTCACGCGGTGCTGAGGTTGCTTGTGTGGCTACCGACGCCGGTGGCGGCACTATTAGCTATGAATGGTCGGCGACTGGAGGAGAAATTCAAGCACGGAAAGAGCCAGAAAGTATTCTGTGGGTCGCCCCTGGCAAGGAGGGAAGCTATGCCGTTACGGTGGTGGTGACCAATGCTGGCGGCGCCAAAGCGACCAGGTCGGTGACCATAGTTGTCACCAAAGAGCCTGACCAGCGTCCTGTTATCTATGGCGTGAAATGCCAGGACTGTAAAGATGGAGTCGAGGCTTCAAAGTTCAGTCAATATACTCTTCGCTGTGATACCTCAGCGCCGGGTGGTGGCACATTGCATTATACCTGGTTTGCCAATCTGGGCAAGATTAAGGGAGAGGGAGCTTCTGCCACCTGGTTTACCGGTGCACAGTATGGGAATGCTCTCATCACGGTCATAGTGACTGATGATAAAGGTAATGAATCGGAAGGGTATCTGGCTATCAATGTAAGCTGTTGCAACTAGTTGACATAAAATGGAGGTTAACCATGAAAGAAGAAAACGTTAAGAAAATAGTACGGGAAGGCTATGCCAAGGTGGCTAAGAGCGGGACGTCCTGCTGTGCGCCGAGTAGCTCTTGCTGTGGCGCGCCGAGCAGTTCTTGTTGTGGCGGCAGCGCCCTGGCTGAGGACATCAGTAAGAAGGTAGGCTATACCGATGCCGACCTGGAATCGGTGCCTGGTGGTGCCAATCTGGGGTTAGGCTGCGGCAATCCGGTGGCGCTGGCTTTATTGAAGGCAGGGGATGTAGTGCTCGACCTTGGCTCAGGCGCTGGCTTTGATTGCTTTCTGGCGGCGAATAAAGTGGGCAAGACAGGTAAGGTCATCGGGGTGGATATGACGCCGGAGATGTTAGAGAAAGCGAGAGAGAATGCCAGAAAAGGCAACTACCGGAATGTTGAGTTCCGTCTTGGAGAGATTGAGAATTTGCCCATTGCTGATAATCATGTAGACGTCATTATTTCCAATTGCGTTATTAATCTATCGCCTGATAAGAAGCGGGTTTTTCAGGAAGCTTTCAGGGTATTGCAGCCCGGCGGCAGGCTGATGGTCTCTGACATCGTGGTGCTCAAAGAGCTTCCCGATGTCATCAAAAATTCTATTGCTGCCTATATCGGCTGTCTTTCCGGCGCGATAATGAAAAACGACTACCTGGCAGCCATAAAATCCGCTGGTTTTAATGACATTACTATAGTGTCCGAGGATGGATTCGACATTGACTGTATGGCGAATGACCCTACGGCACAGTCAGTGGTTAAGGATTTGGGGATGTCAGCAACAGAGCTCACTGGCATTGCCAGCTCGGTGCGCAGCGTTAAAATCCAGGCAGTGAAACCATCTTAATTATAGTTAGGGCGGACTGTAAACTTGACCTGTATATAGTATCTATGTTGTGATATAATTTTAAGGTTGCCATCCTGCTTAATTAGTGATGGTGTGGAGGAGGTATTCCCCCATGAGCAAACCTGAGAAAGTACGTCGCCAGCCTGTAAAGGGAATGTTTGATAGTAAAAAGGGCGACGAATCCGTAATAAAGATAAGCGAGCTACTGTTTGACAATGCCGCTGACTCAATCCTGCTGTTTGATCATGAGGGGAACATACATTATGCCAATGAGACCTGGTTTAACTCCTATGGATATGCCCGGGCAGAGCTATCAACGCTGAATCTATTCCGTGATGTAGTAGCTCCCATCTATCGCACAATAAATAACCTTGAAGAACTCGATAAAAAAGGACAGGTGTCCTTTGAATCTGCAGACCTCCGCAGAGACGGCTCTACAATACCAGTAGAAGTACATGTGCGTACCATCGAATTAGATGGTAATAAGCTTCTCCTCGGCGTTGTGCGCGATATCACCGAGCGTAAAAAGACAGAGGAAGAGTTGCAGCTTAAAGAGCATATCATAGATAGAGCTGCTGATTCTATTATTCTGCGTGACCTTGACGGGAAAGTAATCTATGTTAATGAGGTAGCCTATACCTCTCGCGGCTATACCAAAGAGGAGTTTTCCGGTATAAGCCCTGATAAACTGGGTACCCCTGAAGCAGCCGAACTTGTGAAGCCCATGAAACAAGAGGCACTGAAAAAAGGAATTGTGTTTTACGAGACCACCCATGTCCGCAAAAATGGCTCCCTGCTGCCTGTCGAGGTGGAACTGAGGGCTATAGAGTACGGTGGCAGAAAGCTTATTCTGTCCGTAATCCACGACATCACCGAGCGTAAAAAAGCTGAGGAAGAGCTGCGGCTTAAGGAACAGATTCTGGATAATGCCTCCGATTCTATCATTCTACGTGAGCCCGAGGGTAAGATAATCTTCGCCAATAAGGAAGCTTACACCTCTCGTGATTGTACTAAGGAAGAATTCATTGGTAAGGATATGCGTCAATTTATGGTTCCCAAAGAAGTGGAACGTTTTGAAGCAAGAAGCCAGGAGATACTGAAAAAGGGCAACGTTTCTTTTGAATCTTTGCATGTCCGTAAAAGCGGCTCGAAAGTTCCGGTCGAGACACGCGGAAGCGTTATCGAATCCGGCGGCAAAAAGCTTCTTCTCGGTGTTATCAGGGACATCACCGAGCGCAAGAAGATGGAACAGGACCTACGCCTGAAAGAACGAATACTGGATAACGCTACCGATTCTATCATTATGCGCGAGTATGACGGGACAATAGTGTACGCCAATGAAATGGCATGCAGGTCATTTGGTTATACAAGAGAGGAATTTCTTGGTATGAATCTGCGTCAGTTGCTAGTTCCTGCCGAGGCGGAACTTGTTGATGCCAGAGCGCAGGAAATGCGGGAAAAGAGCACTGTTTCTTTTGAATCCGTCAATATCCGAAAAGATGGCTCATTGATGCCTGTTGAGGTGAGAGCCAGTGCTATTGATTCCGGCGGCGAGATATTTATTATCTCCATCGTTCGCGACGTCACCGAGCGTAAAAAAATGGAAGACTATATTAAGCAACTGGCTTATCACGACACATTGACCGGCTTGCCTAACCGGACACTATTCAGTGACCGTTTTGACCAGGCACTGGCGCATGCCGTGCGCTATCAGCATAAGCTGGCATTACTGGTGATGGACCTGGACCATTTCAAGGATGTTAACGATTCACTGGGACATGCGGCTGGAGACAACTTGCTCAAAGAGACTGCTAACAGGCTGACAGGTATTATGCGGAAAATAGATACCGTCTCTCGCATGGGTGGCGATGAGTTTCTGTTACTATTGCCGGAGATAGCAGGAAAAGAAGATGCTGCAGTTGTTGCCCAGAAAATATTAGAAGCCATTCGACAGCCTGTGGTGCTTCTGGAGAAGGAACTAAAAGTGACCGCCAGTCTCGGTATCGCTCTTTATCCTGATAATGGCAATACTCTCGATATTCTGCTGCGCAATGCTGATGATGCTATGTATCGAGTTAAAAGAGAAGGACGAAACGGCTACCGTCATTATACTCCTGAAATAGATTGACCGAATTTCATTCTATCGTGGTCTGTTAAGAGCGCCTCTCAATTCTTTAATGAATGTGCTCACCGAGCGCAGGTTATCATCACTCTCTATAAGCTGGATAATGCGGCTGCCGATAATAACGCCATCGGCTAGTTGAGCTACCTGTTTCGCCTGTTCCGGGGTCGATATGCCGAATCCAACGCAGAGCGGTTGCTGGGCTGATTTTCTTACCCTGGCAACAAAGGTCTCCAGGTCCGGCGGGAGGCTGTTTCTGGTACCGGTAACACCGGTAATCGAAACCAGGTAGATAAACCCACGCGACCTCTGTGCCACCAGCGTGATGCGTTCCTCGCTGCTCGATGGTGACAGGAGATAAACAAGGTCGATGCCATTCTCGGTAGTAGCCATTTCCAGAGCTGAGCCTTCGTCTGGAGGCAGGTCAGGGATAATAAGGCCGCTGATACCGGAGTTACCGCAATCGTGACAGAAGGCTTCGAGCCCATAGCTGAACACTGGATTATAATAGGTCATAAACAGCAGGGGTATATCTACTTTGTGGCTTAATTCCCTGGCTATCTCGAGGCAAACTTTGGGAGTCACACCGTTTTTCAAGGCGCTGTAGCTGGCTTTCTGTATAGTGACGCCATCCGCCATCGGGTCAGAGAAGGGTATCCCCAGCTCTATCATATCGCAGCCGCTTTGAGCGAGCAGGGGGACTGCTTTTAGAGTGATATCAAGGCTGGGGTAGCCAGCAGTAATATAGGCTATGAGCACCTTGTGTCCAGGCTGGTTGAACCTTGATGCAATGCGCGTCATCGCTTTGCCCCCAGCGCCTCAGTGACGATATCCAGGTCTTTATCACCGCGCCCGGATAGATTGACCACGACTGTCTGGTTCTTATTCAATGGGCCTGCCAGTCTGGTGGCGTAGGCCAGGGCATGAGCTGGTTCCAGGGCAGGGACAATGCCTTCAGTATGGCAGAGCAGTTGAAAGGCATCCAGCGCTTCCTCATCGCTAGCGGCGACATATAGAGCGCGTTTGCTGTCTTTCAGGTAGCTGTGCTCCGGTCCAACGCCTGGATAATCCAGCCCTGCGGAGATGCTGTGTGTTTCTCTAATCTGACCGCTGCCGTCCTGGAGGACATATGATTTTGAGCCGTGTAGCACCCCTATCTTCCCCGCCACCAGCGAAGCGGCATGCTCTCCTGTATCAAGTCCTCTACCACCTGCTTCTACACCGATAAGCCTCACCTGTGTGTCATTCAAAAAGGGATAGAATATGCCCATGGCATTGCTGCCGCCACCGACACAGGCAACGATGTAATCGGGAAGACAATTATATTGTGCCAGCATCTGCTCTCTTGTTTCCTTACCGATTATTGACTGGAAATCACGCACCATCATGGGATAGGGGTGCGGGCCAACGACAGAGCCGAGGAGATAGTAGGTATCGCTGACATTGGTGACCCAATCTCTCATTGCTTCATTAATGGCATCCTTGAGCGTACGGCTGCCGCTGCTAACGGGTTTCACTTCAGCGCCCATCAATTGCATGCGAAAGACATTGAGGGACTGGCGGCGTATGTCTTCCTCCCCCATGTAAATAATGCAGCTAAGCCCCAGCATGGCACAGACGGCGGCAGCGGCAACGCCGTGCTGTCCCGCGCCGGTCTCGGCGATGATGCGCTTTTTTCCCATCCTTCGAGCGAGAATACTCTGCCCCAGGGCATTGTTTATTTTATGGGCGCCTGTATGAGCTAAGTCCTCTCTCTTAAGCAGGATTTTAGCCCCGCCACAGTGCTGGCTCAGCCTTTCGGCGAAGTAAAGCGGTGTCGGTCTCCCCGAATAGTGGCGGGACAGTGAGCTGAACTCAGTCCAGAACGATGAGTCTGCTTTTGCGCGTTCGTAAGCTACTGCCAGTTCGTTAATTGCCGGCACCAGCGTTTCGGGCACAAAACGCCCTCCGTATGCCCCGAAATATCCTCTGTTATCTGGTAGCACTCGATCGCCTCCTTTTTCTTTACTCTCGATGATGATTCCCACGGGCAACTATTTGCTCTGTTTTTCTCACCGCTTCAATAAATGCTCTAATTTTGGCTTCATCTTTTTGTCCATTGCTCTCAACACCCGTGGAGACATCAACTCCCCAGGGGTGAATCTCTTCGATTAGTGTGCCGACATTGTCCGACGTTAATCCGCCGGCGATAAACACCGGGAATTTGGCTGTTATATCGCTGGCTAATTGCCAGTTATACCTCTGCCCAGTGCCGCCGTACCTGTCTTTTACTTTGGAATCGATAAGACAGATGAATTTATGGGAGGTTAGCGTTTGATAACCAGCAGTTATCTGGTCGAGGAGTGAGGCGTTGGTTTCCAGCCTTTTACCCCTTGCCCCCCTCTCCACCGGCGGAGAGGGGGGAGAGGGGTTTATAAAGGGGGGTAAATATTCAGTGTCTTCCCTGGTTATTGTGATGTGGATGGTTTTGATAACAGGTCGCTCAATGTGCGCACAGTAGTCCCAGGTTTCGTCGCCGCTGAGCTGCACCCAGTCGAGACGGCAATAGTCCGCGATGCGGTTTATCTCGTCGAATGTGGCATTAACAAAGACTCCAACGGTCGCTGGTTTGTTTGTAAAGCCGTTGATTATCTTAACCATTTGCTGTGCCTTTTCTGCGGAAACCTGGCGTCGGCTGGGCGCAAAGACAAATCCGATGAAATCAGCGCCAGCTTGAGCAGCAGCTAGAGCATGCTGTGGTTCGGTGAGACCGCAAATTTTAATCCTGGTCACAAGAGCTCCTTCATCCGTACGGCGATATCAGGGGCTGCCATGAAAAACTCGCCTACGAGAACGGCGTTTACCCCTAGCTGTTTCATTTTTTCCATATCGTCCCTCTTTTTAATTCCGCTTTCGCTGACCACTATTCGGTCTGTCGGGATAAGCGGACGCAACTTTTCAGTGGTGGACAGGTCTATGACAAACGTGGAGAGGTCACGGTTATTAATACCGATAATTCTGGCGCCGCTGTTGACAGCGATTTCGACCTCCTTTTCATTGTGCGTTTCCACCAGACAGGTCATATCCAGCTCATGGCTTATCTGGAGCAACTCCTGTAACTTTTCTGGTTCCAGGATAGCGACTATGAGCAGCAGGCTATCCGCACCATAGGCGCGTGATTCATATACCTGGTAGGGGTCGAATAAGAAATCCTTTCTGAGCAGCGGCAGGCAGTTATTCCCCAGCGCTTTTCTGATTTGTCTCATGTAGTCAAGGCTGCCCTGGAAATATCTGGTCTCGGTTAATACCGATATCGCTGAGGCGCCATTGCTGGCATACACCCATGCTATCTCAACCGGGTTGAATTGGGGACGAATCACGCCCCGGGAGGGTGATGCCTTTTTTACCTCTGCGATGAGCTTGATGCCGTCTCCCTGTAATGCTGCAGCAAAATCACATGGTGGTGGCTGTTCCCATGCCATCTTGCGTAGCTCTGCTATGGGGAGGCAGCGTTTCTGATATTCCAGCTCTTGCTGTTTATATAACGGGATCTGCTCTAATATCATTGTTTCTCACTCAAACTCTGACTGAATTGTATGAGTTGTTCCAGCTTGGCTAAAGCCCGGCCGCTATCGATTGCCTCTTTCGCCAGTGCCACTCCCTGGCGGAATGTTTTGATTTTATCACCAGCCATGAGCGCAGCGCTGGCATTCATTAACACCACATCTTGTTGTGGACCTGCCGCACCTGACAGCACGCTGCGTAACAGCTCGGCATTTTCCCTGGAATTGCCACCTTTTAAGGTGTCAGGGCTGGCTCTGGTTATGCCAAAATCCTCAGGGCTGATGGAATAGCTATTGATATAAGCGTCTTTGAGCTCGCAGACGAATGTTTTAGCGGAGATGGTAACTTCGTCGAGCCCGTCTTCGCCGTGGACCACCAGTGCATGAGAACATCCCAGGTTTTGCAGTACCAGCGCCATTCGTTCCAGCAGCGCTTTATCTGCGATTCCCACTACCTGTGCCCTTGCACCAGCCGGGTTGGCGAGTGGTCCCAGGATATTAAAAACAGTGCGAATGCCGATTTCACGGCGGGTGGCTGCGGCATATTTCAAAGCGGGGTGAAACGCCTGGGCGAACATGAAGCAAATGCCGGTTTGTTGTAAGCATTGCTGCACCTGTGTCGGCATTGAGGTCAATTTTTACTCCGAGTGTCTCCAGAACATCAGCGCTGCCGCACTGGCTGCTCGCGGCGCGATTGCCATGCTTGGCGATCTTCAGTCCGGTGGCTGCAGCCACAAAAGCCGCCGCGGTTGAGATGTTAAACGTGCCAGAACTGTCACCGCCAGTACCGCAGGTATCCACTATCGGTTCGTCGGTATTCACCCGTAAGGCTTTCGCTCTCATCGTTTTCGCCAGCCCGACGATTTCATCTGCAGTTTCCCCCTTTATTCTCAATGCAGTAATAAAAGCAGCAATTTGAGACGGAGTGGCTGTTCCATTCATCATCTCTTCCATCGCTTGCTCTGCCTGTTCGATGGACAGTGACTGTCCTGATATCAATAAAGCGATAGCATCCTTAAGCATGTATTTTTCTCCTTGCCCGCAGGAAATTGCGCAAAATATCTTTCCCCCCCTGCGTCATAAATGACTCGGGATGGAACTGCACCCCCTCCACCTGGTGCTGGCGATGCCGCAAGCCCATGATGGTGCCATCTGCTGTCCAGGCAGTGACTTCAAGGCAATCAGGCAACTTATCCCACATCACTACCAGTGAGTGATAGCGTATAGCTGAGAAGGGATTGGGCAGGCCGTCAAATACTCCCTGGCTATTATGGTGAATGAGTGAGGATTTACCATGCATGATGTGCTTGGCTTGCCCGAATGTTCCACCATAGGTATGCCCGATGCACTGGTGACCAAGGCAGACGCCGAGTATGGGGATGCTGGGACCGAAATGGCGGATGACATCGTTGGAGATGCCGGCATTGAGTGGTGTGGATGGTCCTGGGGAAATGACAATTCCTTCAGGCTTCATCTTTTCGATGTCCCATAGAGATATCCTGTTATTGCGCGCCACTGTCACCTCTTTGCCGAACTCGCCTAAATATTGAAAAAGGTTATAGGTAAAGCTGTCATAATTATCGATCAATAGCAGCATGGACACCTCCAATTTTCGGCACTGCGCTATCAGCCATATTTATTGCTTTAAGCAGCGCCTGGACTTTATTCATAGTTTCCTGGTATTCACGTTCCGGTATACTGTCGTAGACAATACCGCAACCGGTCTGCATGTAGGCAATACCGTTTTTTACCATCATGGTTCTGATGGCTATCGCCATATCCATATTGCCCGAGAAGGAGAAGTAGCCGACAGCGCCAGCATAGAGCCCTCGTTTTTCAGGTTCGAATTCAGCGATTATCTGCATTGCCCGGATTTTGGGAGCGCCGGAGACGGTGCCTGCCGGAAAGCAGGCTTGCAGGGCATCGAATGCGGTCAGGTCATGCCGTAGCTTTCCCTCCACATGGGTGACCAGATGCATGACGTGGGAATAACGCTCGACGTTCATCAGTTCGCTGACCTTCACGGTCCCTGGTTCACTGACACGTCCGATATCGTTCCGTCCCAGGTCAACGAGCATAATATGCTCGGCGCGTTCTTTTTCGTCATTACGAAGCTCTTTCTCCAGCAGGATGTCCTCCGCAGGTGTTTTCCCCCGGGGTCTGGTGCCAGCAAGGGGACGAGTCAGCACCATGCCATCCTCCACTCTCGCCAGAATTTCAGGTGAAGTCCCGATGACACAGAAATCGGTAAAATCCAGATAAAACATGTATGGTGAGGGATTTACTGTGCGCAGCGCCCGGTAGATTTCAAATGGCGCGGCTTTGGTAGATTGTGACAGGCGTTGCGATAACACTACCTGGATAGCCTCGCCGGCAGTGATATACTGCTTTATCTTAGCAACGCAGGTCTCAAACTGCTGTTGAGAAAAGTTCGAGGAGAGAAGGTAGTTGTCCTTACCCGAAGGTAGCATTGTTTTCTGCTGATGATTGCCTGGCAGCGGCTGGTTTAATCTTTCTATGAGGCTATCGATTTTTGCCACTGCTTCCTGGTACGATTTCTCAATGTCTCCGCCTGTATGCACGTAGCTCAGCACTTTAATAGTGTGGGTAATGTGGTCGAAAACAAGCATGGTATCCACGAACATGAACAGTGACTCGGGTATTTCCAGGGGGTCGCTGGAAGGGGATGGCAGATTCTCAAAGCGGGTTACCGTCTCATATCCCAGATAGCCGACAGCGCCACCACAAAATCTGGGGAGGTCTCCTACTGACACTATCTTATACTTATTGAGTTCCTCGGCAATAAGCGGCAGCGGATTGACTTTATCTTCTCCTCTGGTAGATAACACGCGGTAGGGCTCGGTGCCGATAAAGCTGTATCGAGCCAGCCGTTGTCCGCCCTCGACACTTTCCAGGAGGAAAGAGTAACCGCCCTGGCTGATTTTGAGGAAAGCAGAAACCGGTGTTTCCAGGTCAGCAATGATTTCACGGTAGACCGGTATCAGGTTACCTTCCTTGCTGCGTTTTTTAACTTCTTCTATTGTCGGGTAGTACATATCTCACCTCTGCAATTTGAAAAACAAAAACCCCTCGCCTATAGGGGCGAGGGGTTTCAATTCGCGGTACCACCCTAGTTAGTTGCTAAAAAACAAAAGGATAAAAGCAACCATCTCTTTCAGGTACGGCTTCACATAATTTGAAGCGATACCCTGGGCTCTGTTAACGGTGCCCATTCCGTCGTCACCTAATCAGGATGCTTCCCTTTCGGTTTGCAGCTCCCGAGTCCATTCAGTCTTCTGCGCTAGCACCGGATCACACCATACCCGGCTCTCTGAGCTTCGCTGGAGGCTTACTAGTCTCGTTCCCAGCCTTTCGCCTTATTCAGTTTTTAGGATTTTTAAGTATAGACCAGCGGTTGGAGTTTTGTCAAATTACGTGACCTTAGCCCATCGTTTTGGTGCGACTTTTCAGGCTATTTCTTATGCCGCCAGGAGTTAACCGGGTTTTGAACCTATCGCATCCTCGGCTATTCTTTCAATCTCTTTATAATATTTATCTTTAGTAGTAATTACTCTATTAAATAAAGCGTTCTGCAATTCAAAAGGTTTTACTATGCAATAACTATTTTCAAACTCATGACTCACGATTATATCTTCTGGCTTTAATTTAATCAAAGGTCTATTTAGAATATTATTCTGATATAAATTCTTCAAAGCTAAACGAATTATGGTAGAAGGCTTTGTCTCCAATCTAGCAGCGAAATCACGCAATTTTGTTAATTCTTCCGCTGTAAAACGAATAGTCAGAAAGGATGAACGTTTTTGCTCTCTACCTTGAATAGTTGTCTTATAGCCTTCTTTTAAAGGGCTATGGTCTGCCCAATATTTATCTTCTTCTTCCAAAGTTCTGAAGGTTGGATTTGGATATATATTTCTTCTTTTATTTTTATTCATGATTCACCATACCTATCGTATTTTATTATTAAATGTTCTTTTTTCACCTGAATCCATATCAAACGCAGTTATTGGCCTGAACTTATTATCATTTAAACGCTCAATAATTAATCTAATATATCTGCCTGCTTTAGTCTTTCCATATAGGTTGTATCTTCTATTTTTACCTATTGAGGCAAGATGTTTCCCAAAGCAAATATCCTCTGCATCAATTGGACTAATCTGACGTTTAGCAAGATGTTCGATATTAATATCATCCCAATCGAGGCCGTCAATTTTCATGGCTTAATTAATTGTAACACGTTGTAACACGCAAATCAAGATAATTTAGCTATGTTTCAATCCCCTTTCGAGGATTAGCGTATTTCTGACCTGTGGCTTGGCATAGGGAGTCCAGTCATTGCCAACATGCTCGTCCTTGCAGGCAATCTGGCAATTGTGGCAACCATTACATCGGGTAATGTCGATAACTAATGCTTTCATGATTACTTTTCACCTCTCACCAGAACTCTTTCAAGACATAAACCAGCATTCCTGTCATAGGGGCGACTGAATGCTTCCGGATATTTCCTTTGTAGTTCGTCTAAGTTGGCTCGCTCAACCTCAATGAGGAAGCCGTTTGTAACCATGCCGGCGCAGTTTTTAGATGTTATTTTGTGTGGTGTAATTGTATTGATGGCACCACCTCTATCAAGCTCTCCCATAACGATCGGATCATATCTTGCACCATGTTCTACTCCTACTACTCCAGGCATGATTCTATCTGTAACATAGGCCCCGCAGAGGACACCACCTCTTTCATTAAATACAGTGACTATATCTCCATCTTCGATATCCCTTGATTTAGCATCCGAAGGGTTTATCCAAGCCGGCTCATATAAATAATTATCAGGACCCCTGATTTTACTTGTGCAGATTTCATGGAACCAGGTAACATCATCGAGCTGAGCGTGTACCCTCCATCTAGGATGGTTAGACATACAAAGCAATGGATACTTTAAAGCCCTTTCACTAGATATCCTCTCATCATGGTATTCATCTTTTTCAATCCAATGTGGGACAGGTCCTCTGACCTTATCGTCAGGAAAATGCTTAGCTAATCTTTCAGAATAGAACTCAATTTTACCAGACGGGGTCTGTAAGGGATCCTTCTCCGGATTATTGTGAAATTCAATCAGCCCAGCGGGGTATTTTTCCCATTCTGGGTCAGTAGGGATAACGTAATATTGTTTTTCCTGTAATTCTTCCCAGTTCGTTAAACCTGCTTCTGGCACACCTGAAGAATCAAAACCGGCTTTTATCCATTCCTCGACAGACTTACCACCGGTGTATTCCTTCAATAGCCCCAACTTATCGGCTACAGCACAAACAGCCTCATAATCGGTTTTTGATTCACCTATGGGTTCAATACATCTATCTGAAAGAAAAATAGTGTCGAAATGCAGGTTAACGGTATCAGCTCCAATATCGTCCTCCTCGAATTTTGTATTGATCGGAAGGATAATGTCAGCGAATATGCAATCATTCTCCAACCAAGGATGCTGAGCCAGCATGAACTCAATTTTGGGGCTGCGGTATGCCTTAGTTATGCTGTTGCTATCATTCCAGCAGGTCGTTAGACATGGTGTATCTGTCCATATCATATGTACTTCCGAGCAACCAGGTACAGGATAGACATATTTCTTGAACTGGTCTTCCGTCGGTGCATTCTGGTGTGAGCTGCCATAAATTTCAAAGTGTCCATTTATAATGGCATCATGAATCATGGTCTTGGGAATAATTTGCTTGGCTAATGGATTCGCTGGTTCATACCCGCGGTATGCCGCGTGAGGGAAAGGCCTGACGATAGCACCAGGTGTCATCGAGTGTACTAAGTGTTTTAAAAACCGACATGCAACAAATGAGAATTCGTGAGTAAGATGGTTAGCTCCTGGTTTCCCTAATCCCTGCATAGTCATTAGAAGGATTTCCAGTCTGCCAGGTTCATGGGAATAAGCTCCCCTAACAAAGGGACCGCCTGAACCATGTGATAGAGTGGTAGCCTTAGATGCCCACTCCCTTGCCAAGGCTTTGATTATGCGGGATGGCACTTTGCATTTCATTTCTGCCCACTTTGGAGTCTTCGGAATTCCATCTTCTTGGCCTAGAATATAGTCTTTGAACTTATCAAAACCTACAGAGTGAGATGCTACATAATCTCTATCATAAATACCCTCGGTAATCCAGGTATAAGCTATAGCCAATTGCATTGCTGCATCTGTGTTTGGTAATATGGGAATCCACTTATCAGCATGTACTGCTGCTCCGTAGTTCAAGTCTGGACAGATATATATGCTCTTTATACCAAGATCAGTGTACCAATAGCATAACTTGCTAACCATTTGTCCCCCACCAGCATATGCTTTTGATGTTGTTTCCGGGTCACAACTCCAGAATAATATCAAGTTAGTATTTTTAGCGATATCGGTGTAAAGGTTTGTTTGATGCGCTGTCATTAAGCCCCATGGCTCCATGCCCCAGACATGTTTGGCACCAAAGTACCACCCCTCCCAGCTATCTGGATTTCTAACCTGTTGTGTAAACCCACCCAAAAGGTTCATAAGTCGGATTGAACAACCGTGAGAAGAGTGCACTATTTTTTCTTCCCCATGTCCATCTGCTTGTAAAAGTACCGCTTCGGGCCCATATGTCTTAATCATCCTCTTTATCTCATTGGCTATGATATCGGTAGCGTCGTCCCAGGAGATTCTCACATATTTACTTTTTCCTCTGTTCTGTGGATTTCTTTCTCCATTGGGATCCCAATCCACTCTCTTTAAAGGATATAGAATCCTATTAGGAGAATAGATTCGCTTTTTGTAACCCAGAGTGAATGACACCAGGAGTGATTTTAAAGGAGCTTCAAATACTTGGCCGCGCGCTTGTATTTTCCAGGGTTTAAATTCTTCTACTTTGTATTTCCAGTCATAGGGAAATGGTCTGAATCTAATTATTTTTCCATCTCTCACATCCACGGCTGCCACATTAGAACATTCACCAAAATTCATCAGACCAGTACTTTTAATTACTGTTTTTTCTGTCGATTTATTTTCTTTTTGTGGCATTATTCCTCCTCATCGGTTCAATTTATTCCGGAATTAGATTAATAGTGATGACCTTACCCCAATTTATAGTCCACTGTAGACTAGAGTTTTCTCGGTTTTGCTAATATATTGCACTGGACTTAGATCACCCAAAGAGCTGTGTGGCCTGAATTCATTATAGTCTATTCTCCAAGCTTCTGCAGTTTCCCTCGCGTCCTTTAAAGTGATAAACCAGTTTCATTCATAAATTCGTTCCTATTGTGAATTATCAAATGTCCACCTCAGTTGTTTTATTGTAGTGGAGGACTCTAGTTGCAGCCGTTATTGTTTTCAGGAGAAAGGTCAAGTTAAAGCGCTGGGGATTGCCTTGAAATTTTGTTCAGACGAAAGACCAGCATAATAAATAGCCTTATGCTGCTGGGGGAAGTTTTTTCTTGTTCTCTATCCTATTCCAGAACCACAGTGCCGCTTTTACCACCGCTCTTGCGTACCAGACGAATATTCTCCACCCTTAGTGTGGTATCCACACCTTTGCACATATCATAAATAGTGAGAGCAGCTACCATCACGGCAGTCAGTGCCTCCATTTCATACCCGGTTTTACCGCTGCCCTTGACCGTAGCCGTGATGTCTACTGACGGCGTTTTGCTATCCAGAGTGAATTCAACAGCAACGTCTTCGATGAGGAGCGGGTGGCAGAGAGGAAGAAGGCTAGGAGTCTGTTTTGCCGCCATGATACCGGCGACTTTCGCTGTGGCCAGCGCATTACCTTTGGGCAAAGTGCTGTTCCTGACCATAGTAAAGGTGGCATCTTTCATCACTATCCTGCCCTTGGCTGTAGCCTGCCTGGCAGTAATTTGCTTTTCGCCAACATCTACCATCCGAATCTGGGGATAGTCGTCCATATTAGCCTCCAACCTGAGACATAAAGCGTTTCGGAGGCATCCCTCCTTGCGATAGTTGATGTTGCCTGGGCTTGATCTTCACTGCTTCTACAATTGACTCTCGTAATGCGTTCGGTGGAGCGCCAGTACGTAGTAGCGTAAGCAGGTCAATTTCATCGTCGCTGAAAAGGCATAGCCGCAACTTGCCATCTGCAGTCAATCTCAGTCGATTACACCGGTCGCAGAAATGCTGGCTTACCGGGCTGATGAAGCCGATGGTGCCTTTAGCCTGGGGCAAACGAAAATACTTGGCAGGGCCATTGCCTGTGATATGTGACTCTGGCTCCAGCTTACCCAGGCTATTCAATCTTTCCTGAATCTCGCTTACTGCTATAAACTGACCCTGCAAACGGTCTTTACTCTCCTCGCCACTCCCCACCGAGCAGGTATCAGCTACGAAGGGCATTAACTCGATAAAACGCACATGCCAGCCATCATTGATGGTCAATCTGGCAAAATCCAGAATTTCATCGTCGTTGACACCTCGCATTGCTACCACATTAATTTTTACTGGACTCAACCCTATTTCCTTGGCAGCCTCGATACCATTCAGAACCTCCTGCAATCTATCATGGCGGGTAATCCGTTCGAATTTGGCTCGGTCAAGCGTGTCCAGACTAATGTTCACTCGTTTTAAGCCTGCTTGCTTTAATCCCTGAGCGTAGTGTTTCAATAAAATGCCATTGGTTGTCATGGAAATGTCCTTGATAGCAGGCATCGTGGCCAGCCTGGCAACAAGGTCTGTTAAATCAGTTCTCACCAGTGGCTCGCCGCCGGTAAGCCTGACCTTGGTGATGCCCAGCTCTGCAGCCACGTTAGCAATAGTGGTAATCTCTTCAAAGGTAAGCAGGTCATCCTTGGGCAACCAGTGAATGCCATTAGCAGGTGTGCAATAAACGCAACTGAGGTTACAGCGGTCGGTAACCGAGATACGAAGATAATCAATAGCTCGGTGGCAGGAGTCCGTAAGTCTGGTCATGGTGTAACCTTCTTCGTTAGTTTCTCCAGTACTCGATATGCTTTTTGTGCAGCACGGGCACGGTGACTGATTCGATTCTTCATTTCCAAAGACAATTCAGCCATAGTTTTTTCAAATTCAGGGAGATAGAAAACCGGGTCGTAGCCGAAGCCATTTTCACCTTTCGGCTCAAAGGCAATACGCCCTTTACATTCGCCCTGACATATTTTCACCGCGCTTTGCGGCGTTACTATCGCAATTACACATATAAAACGGGCAGTTCGCTTTTCCCAGGGAACCCCCTTGAGCTTATTCAGTAGATATTCTATTCTACCTCTATCGCTGGCATTTTCTCCAGCGTAGCGCGCCGAGCGTATGCCGGGCTCACCCCCAAGGGCAGCCACCTCCAATCCGGAATCATCCGCTACGGTGATAAGACCAGTCAAACCCGCATAGAAGGCAGCCTTGTGGCGGGCATTCTCTTCCATGCTCACCTCCCCCTCCTCCACCTTCACCCTGATACCTTCTTCAACAGGAGTGACCAGTTCGAATGACAACCCCCTGAAAAGGAAACGATATTCAGCTACTTTTCCCTGGTTGGTTGTTGCCAGCAGTAGCCTGGGCATTGTCTAACCGATATCCTCGAACCTTGTCCTCAGTTTCTTCATTACCTGCGGCATAGTGGTGTATTCCATCTCTTCCAGAGGCAGGCGGTGCGGTTCAAAAGGACCGAGCTGGCGGAGTACATCGGCAATCATCAGAGCCTGCTTACGGGCATTATCGAACGCCATATCAGCAAACATATCACACGGCCCCACGAGCTTGCCTTCTGCAACCTGGAAGCCAGCGGCGATAACCCGCGGAGGACCATCGAAGCGGGTGCAGTTGCTCTCATTCACCGACACTGGCATCAGAGGACCGTGGTGCGAACCCCTCATCCAGCCTTCAACGATATTGGGATTGGCAAAGGGCTCCAGCACTTCGCCTACCGCGGGGAATATACCCTGAGAGCGCACAATGCATACTGGATCGTCCTTGCCCACATACCTTCCTGCTATCAATGACAAACGCTGTGTGGAGGAGACGGCAGCTACTTCGCCACTGTCCCGATGGTACACTGCCTTGACGGCAAAGTGAGTGGGCGCACCCAGAAACACCAACATATCGTAGATCTCATCAGGCGCGTTGAACGATATCTTCTTATTCTCTTTCACATCGTGGACTTCGAACGAAAAACCGTTGTGCATATTACTGGCAATAACCAGACCGATAGTATTGAAGGGATCAGCGAATATTTTATAGAGCGGCAGGTTCCAGGCGCCAGCAGCAGTTTTATCGGCCATGAAGACAATCATCGTTTCCGCCTCGCGTTCTTCGAACTCCATCTCAGCAACGCCAGGCCCCATGCCTTTTACATTACCGGAAAAAGCATCAGCAAGCAGGTCCTGACCAGCACCGTGGAGTTTGAGCTTTTTGGCTACCGCGGTACAATCAACGAAGACATTCCACGCCATCTCATGAATATCACCATAATTGATGCCATGCTTATGAGTCATAATCAACTCGAGGTCGTCACCGCACCTGGTGACATGGTAATCAAGAAGCAGTCCTCTTTTCTTGGCTCCCGCCATAGCTTCCTTAGCTGTCTGCAGTATATCAGGGTGAGAACTGGAATGACCTACATAGCCACCGACATCAGCTTTGATGACACTCATTGTTATTTTCATGGTGTGAAATATCCTCCCTCTATTTTTTCATTACGCTTTTAGTAATCAATTCCCTTGCGAGCGAGCACCCCTCGATCATAAGGGTGCTTTACTTTCATCATCATCGTTACCAGGTCGGCTTTTTCTATTACTCTGGGGTCAGCATGGCGACCGGTAAGAATCAGCTCCACGTTTTCCGGCTTCGCATTGATCAGCTTCACTACTTCTTCGACATCGATTAGCTTCCAGGATACTGCCACGTTGACTTCATCGAGAATAACTACGTCATAGTTGAGGCTAAGCATCGCTTTCCGGGCAGCATCCAGCGCTTTGCTGGCTTCCTCCTTCTCCTCAGGTTTGATATTGGCTGGGTCGACAAACCGCTCCGAGCCGAACCGTTCAAAGGTGATATTCGATAACGTTGCTAACGTTTTTTGCTCCCCGTAAGGGAATTCACCTTTCATAAAGAAAACAATGTGTACCCGGAGATCATGTCCCACGGCACGAAGAGCTGTACCCAGAGCTGCCGATGTTTTCCCTCTACCGTCGCCAGTGAATACTTCAACTAACCCTTTGGTTGACTTTTCGTAAGGCAGCATGGAATCACTCTTTGGATACTTAAGATGAGTTTAGCAAAACAATAGATACAGTGTCAAACGGAGAAGCCGTGTGAATTGTTGTAAGGAATGTTGGGGAGAGAGAGTTTGCAGCCCTCACCCTATTTTACATACCGTCTCATACCTCTTGCCTGACGGTCAAGAGCAGTAGTGGAAAATTACTATTTGTAGATTAACCTTCTCTTTGCTATAGTTTTAGAACCCGATTATCAGGAAAGACAATGGAGATACTACCAGCGATTGACCTTAAGGGAGGCAAATGTGTCCGTCTCTACCAGGGCGATTATACTCAGGAGACGGTTTTTTCCGAGGACCCGCTTGCCATGGCGAGACAATGGAAAGCGCAGGGAGCCAGGAAGCTCCATGTCATTGACCTCGATGGAGCCGCCAGCGGTCAGCCGAAAAACTTATCTATTATCGAGGCGATAGTCAAGCAGACCGGCTTGCCAGTACAGCTCGGTGGCGGCATTAGAAATGAAGCCACAGTAAAAAAGTTACTCGATATCGGCATCCAAAGGGTCATCCTGGGTACTGTGGCTATAGAAACCCCGGGACTGGTGAAGGAGCTATGCCACAAATTCAGCCAGGCAATTATCGTGGGCATCGATGCCAGAGACGGATTTGTTGCTACCCGCGGCTGGAAGCAGGACACCACGGTAACCGTACTGAAACTGGCTCAGGACATGGTTAGGCTGGGTGCGCAGCGTATTCTCTATACCGATATTAAACGAGATGGTACTCTCACAGAGCCTAACTATCAGGTTATAACCAACCTCCTGAATAAAGTAAAGCTGCACATCATTGCTGCAGGCGGTATCTCGGCGATAAGCCATCTGCAGGAGCTTAAAAAGCTGGGTGTGGAAGGGGCTGTTATAGGCAAAGCGCTCTACACTGGCAATATTAGCTTGAGGGAAGCGCTAGTCCTGGAAGACGACTAATAAAGGAGTAAACATGTCATGTTGAAATTCGATGATAGAGGATTAATTCCAGTCATTGTTCAGGACGTGAATAGCAGTGAAGTGGTGATGCTGGGCTATGCCAACAAAGAGTCGTTACGTCTCACGCTGGAAAGCGGTGAGGTCTGGTTCTATAGCCGAAGCCGACAGGAGCTATGGCATAAAGGCGCCACCTCAGGCAGCATTTTGAAGGTGTGTGCTATTGCCAAGGACTGTGACAGTGATGCTATTCTTATTCGGGCTGAGCCGGCTGGTCCGGTATGCCATACAGGCAACTGGGGTTGTTTCTATGAAAATCTGAAGAGCGCTGAAATCGGCTAGGTTTCAGGCTGTGGCGAGGACTGCTCGCTGGCTTCAGCTTCTATTACCTTTTTAAGCGCAGATATCGCTGTCTCGAGCTGACTATCGCTCGGTTCCTTCGTGGTCATGGATTGGAGCGCCAGTCCCGGGCGTAACAAGCTGCGCATTATCGGATGGTTTACTTTAGACGCCCCAAAACGGATGAACTCATAGCCAATGGCAGCGATAACAGGGATGAGGATAATACGAGAAATAACCCCCAGCCACAGCGGCGGGCGACCGATGAGAGTAAACACGATAATCGCAAGCACCAGTACTACTAATAAAAAACTGGTGCCACAGCGGGCATGAGCTGTAGAGTAGGTACGTACATACTCCAGTTCCAGCGGCATCCCTGCTTCATAAGCATTGACTACCTTATGTTCGGCTCCATGATAAGCGAACACCATTCTTATTTCGGACATGAAGCCAATGAGCCACAGGTAAAGGATAAACATGCCGATACGAATGAGACCTTCAATCAGATTGCCTAGAAGCGCCGATGCAATGTAAGGGTAGACAAGGTAGTTGGTGATGAGCAGCGGTGTGACGAAGAATACAGCTACGGCAAAAACAATTCCCAATGCCATGGTGCCCCACAGTAGCCACGGAGATATTTTTTCCCCTGTTTCCTCTGCTGCAGCAACATTTGCTGAATGGAGCAATGCCTGAATACCCAGCACCAGGGTCTCAATGAGTACAATCACGCCCCTGAGAAAAGGCAACTCCCGCAATCGACCTTTGTATATGCTTGCCAGAGGCTGGCTGGTGACCTCTATGTGACCGTCGGGACAGCGGACGGCGATAGCTACATGCTTCTTCCCCCGCATCATCACTCCTTCGATGACCGCCTGTCCACCATAGTAGAGAGGTTTTTTTGTTGACATAGTAGTAAACAAAAAGGAGCGGGTGTAACACCGCTCCTTTATACGAGTTTGCTCGTGTTAGCTCTGAATCTTGTAGCGGCGCTTAAAACGCTCTACTCTACCGGCAGTATCAACAATCCTCTGTTCGCCAGTGAAAAAAGGATGACATTTGCTGCATAATTCAACCTTCAGTGTTTCTCTGGTAGAGCCAGTGGTAAAGGTATTACCGCAGGAACAAATGACCTTGGTATTGGGATAGTATTTGGGATGAATCTTCTCTCTCATAGCTATTTTGAATACACGCTTACCTTTCTGGTTGTCCTGGTAGCGGGCTCATATTTCACCATACCGTCAATCAGAGCAAATAAAGTATAATCCTTACCCAGTCCAACGTTGACGCCTGGATGTACTTTGGTTCCCCTTTGCCTTACCAGAATTGTACCGGCGTTTACCTTCTGACCGCCGAATCGTTTGATGCCCAGCCGCTTTGATTTACTATCGCGACCGCAGCGAGTGCTGCCGCCACCTTTCTTATGTGCCATTAGCTCTCACCTCCAGCTTTGGCCTTGCGCTTCCGTGCAGGTTTGGCCTCTTCCACCACACCTCCGGGTTTGATAATGCTCTGAATTTGAAGGGTAGTCAAGTGTTGCCGATGACCGTTCTTTCGATGGTAGCGTGTCTTGTTCTTGTATTTAAAAACAAGCACTTTCTCCCCCTTGCCTTCTTTGAGGCAGGTAGCAGTGACCCTGGCATTCTCGATGGTGGGATTGCCCACAACCGTATCTTTGCCATCGGCAATGAGTAGAACTCTGGAAAGCTCTACATCTTTGCCCTGGCCTGCGCCAAGGTAATCAACACTGATTGTAACTCCGGCAGCTACTTTGTATTGTTTACCGCCGGTTTCAACGATAGCATATGTTTCTGTCATACAAAACCAATATTAGACCATATTTTGCTCAACAAAGTCAAACAATTTGGCTTTGTGAGAAGAACAGACTAGTATCTTCTTCGTTGGTCTCTGCCACCACCACCTTTGCCACGATTGAATCCGCCGCCGCCGCCGGCCCTGCCACCACCGCTGCCGTAAGAAGGCCTATTACCGTATGACCTGCCACCTCCACCTCTGCTATCATCACGGGAACGTGCCCCACTCACAGCAATACTACGCTCTTTGAGCTTTTTCCCATTGAGCCCGGTAAGTGCAGCCTGACCTTCGGATAGAACTGGCATCTCTACAAAAGCAAATCCTTTGGACTGTCCACTGTACTTATCTTTGATGATATTGACTGATGACACCTGCCCGTAAGCCTCGAATTCTGTTCTTAATTCCTCTTCGCTGACATCATAGGACAGATTACCTACATAGATATTCATAGTGCCTCCCTTCGACGTTTTATCATAGCAACACACACAGGCAAGGTATCCCACGCTGTGTATGTCCCCGGAACCAGACTGGCCTTATTTATTCATTCTGGTTTTGCTGTAGCAATCGCTGCAGTAAACTGGTTTACCCTCTCGGGGTTCGAATGGTACTTGAGTCTCTTTGCCACACTGGGCACATACGGCGGGAAACATCTCCCGCTGAGGCTTGCGGCCATAGCCACCACCTCCATAACGCTCTGTTTTCCTCGCCTGACGGCAGTTAAGGCAACGCTTGGGCTCGTTCGTATAGCCTTTAGAGGAAAAGTACTCTTGCTCTGAAGCCGTGAACGTGAAGGTAGCCCCACAATCAGCACACTGGAGAGATTTGTCCTGAAAACCCATTGGATGACCTCCTTTTTATTAACTAGTTAGAGTTTGGTCATCCAATACTTGAGGGAAACTATGATAACTTGAGTATGTAATAACCTAAACTGAAACTATTTACTTGATTGTACACCATGCAACCTTGATTTGCAAAATACTTTTTCTACTACCTCCTCCGCAGTACAACGACGAGCACAATAATGATGGCAACAATGAGTGCACAAATAGTGATGTCTAGCAGTAAGGTCGTATCGAAAAGCTCTTGAGCTGCGAGAGTGATGAACATTTCATCAGCGCTATAAGCTGCTGTCTCTTTTGCAGGAGAGGCTACCGCTCGAAAATGGTAGTTGAAATCCTAAGTAAGTCTAGCGAGATGAACGTTGAAAGCGCCAGGATTGGAATGCTGCTGTTGAGAGGTGGTGTTGCCGAGTTCAGCGCTGGAACCGTACTCAAACCAGACCAGTACCGATTTATGCGTATCCAGAGAGGCTAATTGACCGGTAAGCATTGCCGAAGTGGTAGTGGACTGCTAGAAAAACGAGCAGCTTCCGGAACATGCTATCCTCCTTAGTTACTATGCGGCGTCCACTGCCTGAGTCTTGCTGGGATTCAGCAGTCAAATTGCTCTCTCAGTATCCCGGCATTTTCTTGTCATACCGCGACCAATCGGATAGCTATTTCTTCACATTTACGGTAAAAGTCAGCACCTTGGCGTCGGCGGATTGCTGCTCCCATGGTCTTTTGTAGGTTAGTTTTATCTGTGTATCTCCTGCCTTAAGCCCTTGGAATACGAACTGTTCTTTCCCGCCGACACCGACCATGCCCGGTTTGGATGTATCTTGCTTAAATTCGCTCTTCACCAGCTTGAGAGAGGTCTGGTCAAAACTGGCCTCCCATTTATAGCCGGTAGTCGGGTTGGAATCCAGATAAATCATAAACTGTTCCCCAACATTCACCTCAATCGGCTGATTTGGCGAAGTGTATTCTTTAACTCCACCTGGAGTACATCCTGTTGCTAGGAGAAGCCCTACAACTACCAGGGCTACGATCAAAACTCTCACTGCGCTTTCATTCATTCGTCTTTACCGATCTTATATGTCTACTTCGATAAAGGTATATCTCCCAGGTTCACATCCTTTTCTGTACTTATTGAGTCTATCGACTTGGTGGCGAATCCTTTCGCTTCTACCTGCAATGAATATTTGCCTATATCTAACCCTTCAAACCAGAAGTCGCCAAAGCCATCCGTCGTTGCCGTCAGCTTCTTTCCGTTGGCACTGAGCGTACAGGTGGCGCCTATTATCACCTCTTTCTCTGCCGGGTCATAGATGGTTCCAGCCACAAACTTTTTGGGTATGTTCAGGTAGTATACCCTTGGCTTAGCCTTGTACTCTGGATGCAGCACTTCGGCTTTCTTTATCAGTTCCTTAGCCTCGGATTCTTCCATGAACTTGAGTGCTTCGGTAGGACAGGCATCAACACACCTTGGTACTTTAATCGATTGTCCCTTGTCGAGAAGATGAGCGCAGCCAGTACATTTCTGGGCTATGTTCAGGTCGTCGTTGAAGTAAATGACATGATAGGGACAAGCGTCAACGCAACTCTTGCAGCCGGTGCATTTCTCAGGGTCTATAATAACCAGCCCGTCATCTCTCTTGTAGATGGCACCTTCTATGGGACAAGCAGGGATGCAGGGAGCTTCATCGCAGTGCATACAGAGGATTGGGCGGTAGTACATCTTGACCTTGGGTACAGTTCCCCTGATGAACTCGTGTTGCTTCAGCCAGAACTGCCCGGTATCGGGTTGAGGTTTGGCATAGGGAGACCAGTCGTTACCAACATGTTCATCCTTGCAGGCGATCTGGCAGCAATAACAACCATTGCAGATAGAAACATCATGAACGAAAACTTTCATTTAATCCATACCTCCTTCAACCCAGGCATTGAACCGAAGTCCTGAGGCCGGGTCGTATTCTCTGGTAAATGCTTCAGGATATTGTTCTTTCCATTTTTCCATTTGTGCCATGGTCACTTTTTCAACCTCAACCAGGTAGCTCGTTGTAGCCATGCCAGGACAATGCTTGGAGACTATGCCAGTGGGAGATATCAGGTTAATAGCGCCTCCTCTATCAAGCTTACCTGGCATAATCCAATCAACTCTGGCACCATGGTCCATGTAGGCTATACCGGGCATCACCCTTTCCCAGACAATAGCGCCACCAAGGACAGCTCCCCTCTCATTGTATGACTTTACTATGTCACCATTCTTAATACTTCTCTTCGCTGCATCTCTGGGATTAATCCACAGAGGCTCGTACATATATCCATCAGGACCCTTGACTTTGCAGGTTGGAATTTCCCTGGTCCAGGTTATATCATCACACTGGGCATGCACTCTCCACCTGGGATGATTGGACATCATAAGCAAAGGATATTTCTTAGCCCTTTCACTGGAAATTCTCTCATCATGCATGTCGCTGCTTTCCACCCAGCGAGGAATAGGACCTCGTTCTTTATCATCGGGGAAATTCTTCGCCAGTCTCTCTGAGTATATCTCCAGTTTGCCGGAGGGTGTTTCCAGTGGATTAGCAACAGGGTCCTCGTAGAACTTCCTCAAGCCGGGCGGGTCTTTTTCCCAGTCGGGGGCAACAGGATAAACATAGTATTGTTTTTCCTTGAACTCTTCCCAGCTGATAAATTCGGGTAGTCCCATTCCTTCATACCCATATTTAATCAAGTCATCTATAGTTTTGCCCTCGGTGACTTCATCATACTTGCCCATCTTCTTCGCCACTTCTAAGACTGCTTCATAGTCGCTCTTGGACTCACCTATGGGCTGGATAGCCTTTTCCTGAAGAAGCACGTTGATAAATTGTACACCATGAGCGCTGTTGGTCATGATATCGTCTATCTCATACAGGGTGTTTATCGGCAAGATAATGTCGCCGGTAAAACAATCATTCTCCAGCCACTGATGCTGAACTATGACGCATTCTATCTTGGGACTTCTATATGCTTCCACCATCTTCATCCCTTCATTCCAGCAGGTGGTCAGGCAGGGATTATCGGTCCATATCATATGCACTTCTGTCCCTCCTTCCTCTTTGGGTAGCGGATAGGTGTATTTAATGAACTGATTTTCTACTGGCGCCATGTTTTCGCTGGTGCCCCAGAATTCGACTGGAGGATTAAGTATAGCCTCTTTGAATAGAGTCTTGGGGAAAAACTGCTTCTGGCTGACACGGGCGCCATGGCACCCGGGTTGAAATAGCCGGTCAGTAAAAGCCAGGTCACTGGCCATGTTTACCCAGGTGAAGCGGTTGGTTGGTGACTGCACGCTTCTGGGCATGCCAAGGTAGGTTATTATGCACTGGTGAACACCGGGCTTGCCCAGTCCCTGCATTGCCAGCAGCACACCTTCCATCCTGGCAGGCTCATGTGAAAACGGTCCTCGGATATAGCCGCCACCAAAGTAATGAGCGATAGAAGTAGCTTTGGAGGCAAATTCCCTCGCCAGTGCTTTAATCGTCCACACCGGTACTCCGCACTTGGGGGAAGCCCAATCAGGTGTCTTGGGAACGCCATCTTCCTTTCCCAGGACGTAATCCGAGAACTTATCGAAGCCAACGGTATGGGTAGCCACATAATCTTTATTATAAGTGCCTTCGGTTATCCAGACATGTAGGTTATCGCCAGTTGCAGCGCTACATCCGTATTGGGCAGTACCGGGATCCATTTATCGGCATGAACAGCAGCGCCGTAGTTCAGATCGGGGCAGATGTATACCTGTTTGATACCGATTTCCGACCAGAAATAGCTGAGACGGCTGGCAAACTGTCCCCGGAATCCCCAGGGGGTAGTCTCTGGGTCGCCTCCCCAGACCAGCAACATTTCACTGTTCTCTGTTATATCCTTTACGATATTGGCTGCCGGCAGCAGATGCCCGCATAATCCGGTTCCCCACACATGCATAGCCCCATAATACCACCCTTCCCAGCTATCGGCATTTCTTATCTGCTGCGTCCAGCCGCCTCCCAGCTTTCTTAGCAATAATCCGGGCATTCCATGAGGATGATGTACCAGCTTGCACTCCCCGTGTCCATCTCCCTGGGTCAGTATTGCCCAGGGGCCGTATTTCTCCCGTACTCTCCTTATTTCACTGGCGATGATTTCGGTGGCTTCATCCCAGGAGATTCGCTTATACTTACTCTTACCGCGGTTCTGCGGGTTTCGCTCACCATTGGGGTCCCAGTCTACCCGCTTTAAAGGGTACTTAATTCTATTGGGAGAGTAGACTCGCTTTTTATAAGCCAGAGAATAAGTTCCGGGCAGTGATTTCCAGTTTGGTTCCAGAGTCTTGCCATTTCTCTGAAACTTCCAGGGATTCAAATCTTTCCGATTAAATTTCCAATCGTAGTGTAGCGGTCTAATCCTGACTATCTTGCCGTCCTTAACATCCACCGCTCCTTCCGCACCACCGTTGACTGTACCGCTCAGTCCAATTGTCCTTAGGACAGTCTTTTCTGTTGAGTTCACAATCGGCTGTGGTGAATGCTTTGACCTGCTAGGAACTTTAGATTTCGGCACTATAAATCCTCCTTTTGTGGTAAATTCAGTCACCTTACTCGTTCTATATCACCATTGGCAGGTTAGGAAAACCAAAAAACTCCCAAGGTATAACGTAGCTGCCTTGTTCAAACAGAATTGATATCAATATTGATGTATAGTATGATATCAATGTCGTGATTATAAAATAATACTGGCACCCTGTCAAGCGAGCAAAACAACCAGCCAGGAGGATGAATATAATGGCTAAGGATTTGAAAGAGGACCTGGATTTTATCCTGTGGATGTTGATAATGCAGGTGAGGAATGTAGTCTATAAAGCCCGTGAGAAAGAGCTCAGCCAATATGGTATTACGCCGGAGCAGTCCGGAGCATTGTTTGCCATCCGTACCATCGGCGAAGAAGCTACCATTTCGGCACTGGGAACCTGGCTGGTGCGTGAACCTCATTCAGTTGCCAGCCTGTTGAATAGAATGGAACAACATAAATTGATTATTAAAAAGAAATCGCAAGGCAGGAGAAAGTCAGCGACCTATACCTTAACCCCAAAGGGTGAGGAGGTGTATTATTATTCAATAAAACGAGCGTCTATACATAGAACAATGTCCACGCTCTCTAAAGAGGAGCGTAATAATTTGGAGTCATACTTACGGAAAATACTGCGTACCACCCTCAGGGGAATGGCCAATGAGATGAAGCCTCCGTGGCCATAAGGTTAAATCGATGAATTGGATTCTCAATAATGTGTTGCCTGCAAGTATGAGCTTGCAGGCAACTTGACAGATAAACTATCCGCCGTGGTTCGCAGTATCCAACACCGATGCTATTATAGCTTCAGAGTTTACTAAAATTTTCGTTCCAGGCACAGTCCGGAAGCTTTATGATACGGTCTGCTAAATGCTTCGGGATACTTTCTTCGCAATTCGTCCACATCAACGCGCTCTACATTAACCAGGAATCCACCTGAGACCATGCCAGTGGCATTCTTTGATTGAGTGTTGCGTGGTGTTATGGTGTTAATTGCTCCTCCTCTGTCCAATTCAGCGGCAACAATAGGATCATATCTGGCGCCATGGTCGATATAGATAACACCGGGCATTATTCTCTCAGTGACATAGGCACCAGCCAGAACGCCACCTCTCTCATTGAATATGTTGACCACGTCTCCGTGCCGTATACCCTTCTTCCGCGCTTCATCGGGATGTATCCACATCGTCTGATAGGCATATCCATCCGGACCTATAATTTTACAGGTCTCTATTTCTCTCAACCATTGCATATCGTCGTGCTGTGAATGCACTCTCCACCGAGGGTGATTCGAGATAACCAGATACGGATATTGCTTTGTCCTCTCACTGGAAAGCCTTTCATCGTGATATACGCCTTTTTCAACCCATCGAGGGATCGGTGCTCTCTCTTTATCATCGGGGAAGTGGTCGGCTAATCGTTGGGAGTAAAACTCCAGCTTGCCGGACGGTGTGGATAAAGGATTGTTTTCAGGGTCTTCATAGAATTTCCTCATGCCGATATCATTCAGGTCCCAATTGGGGTCATTCGGTATAACGAAGTGCCCTTTTTTCTTGAATTCTTCCCAACTGACCATGTCCTTTAATCCACTATGTTCGAAACCTACTTTTATCCAGTCATCTGCCGACTTACCTTCGGTGTACTCTTTAAGAATGCCCAGTTTCTCAGCAACAGCACATACGGCTTCCCAATCGCTCTTTGACTCTCCTCTCGGTTCAATGCATTTCTCGTCGAAGAAGAGAGTGCCATATTCTGCGGTGAAGTTGTCGACACCAATATCATCATTTTCAAACTTGGTGGTGATTGGCAGTAAGATATCGGCAAACTCACAGTCGTTCTCTATCCAGGGGTGCTGTGCCAGCATGAATTCTATTTTCGGGCTCTGATATGCTTTGGCTGTATAGTTAGAATCATTCCAGCATGTCATTAATGCCGGGGTATCGGTCCAGATCATATGTATTTCCGAACACCCGTCATTAGGATATTTGTATTGAACAAACTGGTCTTCAACCAGATAACGACACAGAGTTGTGCCATACCAGGTTAGCGGAGGTTCAAGTATCGCTTTATTAATAAGCGATTTTGGTATGAATTGCTGCGGTAGTTCCGCTTCTCTGAATCCGCCCTGATTTGCCGGTACCAGGTCTGGGTAGGCAGAATGTCCAGGTACAGAGATAGCATCTCCGAAAAGCCATTTCGGTGCTTTTACGTTGACCCCGAAAAGTCCCCATTCGATGGTGCTCATCATATGCTGACCTGGTTTGCCAAGTCCCTGCATACCCAGCAGGCAAACCTCAAGCCTCATATTTTCGTGGGCGTATGGGCTGCGAGACATGTTGCCGCCATTGGCGTGGACAGTTGAAGTCTTGGTGGATGCCCATAGACGGGCAACTACTTTTATTATTCTCGAAGGTACTCCTGTTTTTTCCGATGCCCAGTGAGGCGTCTTGGGAATTCCATCCTCCTTACCCAGAACATAGTCCTCGAATTTATTAAATCCAACGACGTGTGTGGCCACGTACTTCTTATCATAAGTTCCCGTAGTCATCCAGATATAAGCAATCGCGAGCTGCAGCGCGGCATCGGTATTGGGGATTATGGGGATCCACTTGTCGCCGTGAACAGCGGTGCCGTAGTTCAGGTCTGGACAAATATATATCTGTTTAATACCCAGTTCGGTAAACCAGTAGCAAAGGCGGCTGACGGTCTGTCCACCCCATCCCCAGGGTGTGGTTTCAGGATCACAGCCCCAGAATAACAGCGTCTCAGCATTTCGGGCAATATCGACAGCAACATTTTTCTGAGAAACCTGTTTACCAACTGGTTCGCATCCCCACACATGCTTGGCTCCCCAGTACCATCCTTCCCAGCTATCAGGATTCCTGGTTTGATACGTGTACCCTCCCGTAAGCCTGAGCAATCTGCGAGCGCAGCCATGAGCGGCGTGAACTACTTTCGTCTCTCCGTGTCCATCACCTTGCATTAATATGGCAGTTGGCCCGTATTTCTTGCCTATTCGTTTTATCTCGCTGGCGATAATATCGGTAGCCTCGTCCCAGGAGATTCTGACGTATTTGCTCTTGCCGCGATTCTGAGGATTTCTTTCACCCTTGGGGTCCCAGTCAACTCTCTTTAAGGGATACATAGTTCGGTTTGGCGAGTGAATACGGTTTTTATAAGCAAGGGTGAACGGCGGTATCAGCGCTTTCATACTCGCTTCGAAAGTCTGACCGCGAGCATCGAATTTCCATGGTTTCCTGTCGTATTTCCAGTCAAAATGAAACGGTCTGATTCTGACTATCTTGCCATTCTTGACATCGACCTGGACGGCATTCGAGTCTTCGGTAACACCACCGAAGGAAAGCCCTTTTACCACTGTTTTTTCTTGCTCAGGCATTGTAACCTCCTTAAATCGACTAACTGATACCGTAGAAACTATTATAGAGGGGAGTGCGAGTAAAACCAAAAGGCCTTTAAATAATCGGCGGCATTGTACAATGCCGCCGATTATTTATTCTTAATTAACCCAATAGTCAATGTAAAGGATGCTATGATTTAACCCTTATACAGTGCAATATCGCCCACGTTAACGTCTTTGCTGGCATCGATGGCATCCATTTTTCTGGGGAGGTATCCCTTCATAGCTACTTCTAGTGAATAGGTACCCGGCTCCTGCCGCTCAAACCAGAAGTCACCGAAGTTATCTGTCTTCAACGTGGACTTCTTCCCTTTGGCTCCAATCAGGGTAACCGTAGCCCCTTCCAGACATTCATCCGCCTCGGGATCGTAGACCGCACCGGCGATGAAGTACTTGTTGGGCAAGCCGATGTAGTACACCCGTGGCTTCGCCTTGTATTCGGGGTGGAGCACTTCTGCCTTGGCTATCCATTCTTTGAGGTCTTTCTCCTCGCCGAATCTCAGAGCATCGGTAGGGCAGGCATCAACACATCTCGGTTCCTTCCAGCCATCGTCAAGCAGATGAGCACAGAAGGTGCATTTCTGGGAGATGTTGAGGTCGGAATTGAAGTAGATGACCCCATAAGGACAGGCATCGAGGCATTGCCTGGCACCGACGCATTTCTCCGGGTCGATGATGACGATGCCGTCTTCTCGCTTGTAGATAGCCTTGCTCTTGCAGGCGGTGATGCAGGGAGCCTCGTCGCAGTGCTGGCAGATAGTGTGCATGTAGCGTACCCGTACCTTGGGCACCGTTCCCTGGACCACATCGATGACCTTCTGCCAGAAGTGTCCAGTATCAGGCTGTGGCTTGGCGTAGGGAGTCCAGTCATTGCCGACATGCTCATCCTTACAGGCAATCTGGCAATTGTGGCAACCATTGCATCTGGTAATGTCGATAACTAGTGCTTTCATGATTACTGTTCACCTCCATCAACTAATACTCTTTCAAATTTCAGCCCTGAGGCGTAATCGTAAGGACGGCTGAATGCCTCAGGATATTTCCTGCGCAGTTCGTCCATATCAGCTACTTTTACGTCTACCAGGAATCCACTCGTCACCATACCGGCACAGTTCTTGGAAGTAGTATTGTGCGGGCAGATGGTATTGATAGCGCCGCCTCTATCCAATTTGCCAGGCTCCAGAGGATCATACCGTGCTCCATGGTCAATGTAGACAATATCTGGCATAATCCTCTCGGTCACATAGGCGCCGCAGAGTACTTCTCCTCTTTCGTTGAAGATGTTAACCACATCTCCGTTCTTGATGCCTCTCTCTTCAGCGGTCTTGGGGTGAATCCACATAGGCTCATAGAGGTATCCATCCGGTCCTCTGACCTTGCAGGTTTCGATTTCATGGAACCAGTTAACATCATCAAGCTGAGCATGTACTCTCCACCTGGGATGATTGGAGATTACCAGCAACGGATACTTTTTAGCTCGCTCGCCTTCAATTCTCTCATCGTGGAAATCGCTCTTCTCTACCCAGTGTGGTACTGGTGGTCTTTCTTTATCATCAGGGAAGTGCTTTGCCAGTCTCTCAGAATAGTACTCCAGCTTGCCGCTCGGGGTGGACATCGGCCACTTCTCCGGGTTTTCGTAGAACTCTATCATGCCCGCTGGAATTTTCTCCCAGTTCGGGTCGGTGGGCACAACGTAGTACTTCTTCTCCTTGATCTGTTTCCAGGTACATAACCCTGCCTTTTCCACCCCTGAGCCGTCAAAACCGGTCTTAATCCACTCCTGGATAGACTTGCCCTCAGTATATTTATCCAGCAGCCCCATCTTATCCGCAATGGCTGCGACTATTTCATAATCGCTCATGGTTTCGCCGCGGGGCTCAATGGCTTTCTCTTCCAGGTAAACACAGTTGTATTGAACGGGCCAATGGTCAGCGCCGATATCCTCTTCCTCAAACTTGGTGTTGGACGGCAGGATAATATCGGCGAAGATACTGTCATTTTCCATCCAGGGGTGCTGAACCAGGATAAACTCAATCTTCGGAAGGCGAATGGCATCGTGGAACGAATTGGCGTCATTCCAGCAGGTGCTGAAACAGGGGGTATCAGTCCAGAGCATGTGTAGTTCCGACTTGCCTGGTAATGGATACTTATAGTGTATAAACTGGTCTTCGACAGGGTCCATCTGGTCCGAACTGCCATAAATATCGTAAGTGCCGCTCATAATGACATCGTGCAGAATCGTTTTAGGAATCATTGACTTCTGTTTCCACATGAATGGGATATAACCCCGATAGGCGGCGTTAACCATGGGACGTAGCACCGAGGTCGGGGTTAGCATTCCCATTACTTTCCCCTTACCTTCTCTCATTCGGACGTAACTGCCGAGCATTGTTCCCTCTACGAAGGTAAGCTGGTTGCAGCCAGGCCTGCCCAAACCCTGCATGCCCAGAAGGCAGATCTCCATGCGAGCGGGCTCGCTGGAATATGGGCCTCGAATATAAGGGCCTCCATAGCCGTGGGCTACGGTGGTTTTCTTTTTTGACCAGGCGCGGGCAAGGGCTTTGATAGTACGCGAAGGTACGCCGCACTTTGCGGCAGCCCAGGTTGGCGTTTTGGCAACGCCATCTTCCTTGCCCAGGACGTAATCGGCGAATTTATCGAAGCCGACCGTATGTGTCTTGATATATTCTTTATCGTAGGTATCTTCAGTGAGCCAGACATAAGCGATGGCTAATTGCAGAGCTACGTCAGTGTTGGGTAATATGGGAATCCATTTATCAGCGTGGACAGCTGCGCCATAGTTTAAATCGGGGCAAATATATATCTGCTTGATACCCAGCTCGGTATACCAGTAGCACATTATGCTGGGCAGACAGCCACCTCCAAAACCCCATGGTGTGGTCTCCGGGTCACCGCCCTGGCAGATAAGCATCTCGGTGTTCTTGGCAACATCATTGTAGAGATTTGAACTGAATTCCATATTGAGGCCTACTGGCTCATTGCCCCAGACATGTTTGGCGCCCCAGTACCAGCCTTCCCAGCTATCAGGATTACGTATCTGCTGGGTGTAGCCACCAAGGTGTCGCATCAGATAGGTGGAGCAACCGTGGGAAGCATGAACCACTTTGCCCTCTCCATGACCTTCTGCCTGCAGGCAGACACCTTCGGGTCCGTATTTTTTGATGATTCTCTTGATTTCACTGGCGACGATATCAAGAGCTTCATCCCAGGAGATTCTCACATATTTACTATTCCCGCGATTCTGAGTATTTCTCTCTCCTTTCGGGTCCCAGTCGACTCTCTTTAATGGATAGAGAATGCGGTTGGGTGAATAAATTCTCTTCTTGTAACCAATTCCATGGGGAGGAACGGGACTCTTCAGAGGGGGTATAAACGTTTTACCACGAGCTTCATATTTCCAGGGATTGAATTCCTCTGGTTTATACTTCCAATCGTAGTGTAATGGCCTGATTCTAACTATCTTGCCGTCCTTTACGTCGATACAGCATACATTTGAGTTGTCGCCGAAAGAACTAAAACAGGTACCTTTGATAACCGTTTTATCGACAGTGGTGAGTTTCTTTTTTTCTGGCATGGTTCCTCCTTTCTATGTTAACTTATAAAATGCTTTCGCAATCAATCGAGCTCAAAATCACATAGCACCTCCTTATTAAGGTGTTCAAGAAATCAAAGATGTGTTGTTATGTGGTAGTGTAAGAGGTTTCGATTATACCACAATTTTCTACCGCAATACTATACCATAAATTTTTTATTGCACTAAATTTCTCGTGGTTGTAGCTGCGAGGTCAGATTACGATGGGATGCCAGTAGTAATCAGCGATATTTCTCTGCATCGCCTTAACTATTCCTACACTGAAATCCTAGTCGATGGTAAAAGAAGTAGACAAAAACTTCGTTGGGGAATGTTATACCATCATTGTCAATATACTAACTAAACATATACAGAATTGGCAACACTTCCAATATATAGTTGATATGCTCACAACGGTTGCTTTAACCGTTACTTGTTTAAATGTAGCAATCTTTTGGCATTATTTTCGAAAATCTGCTTTCTCTCACTAGTGGAGATTGACATCTCCATAATTCCTCCTATAGCTTCATTTATTACATCTCTGCCAAAAGGCATATCCGTCCCGAAAAGCATACGGCTAGCACCGAAGAAAGCATAACCACACTCAAGTACTGGTTTACCTCCAATATTTGCGGTATCTCCATAAAACATGCGGAAGTATTCAATAGGTTCCTTAGTAAACTTGCTCGTATTTGAAGAGGCGGATTGTTTAATTATTGGGTAAATCCAGTTGGAGACCCTTTTCCCCAGAAATGGCATCCCTCCCCCACAGTGATGGGTAACAAATTTTATATTCGGATATCGTTCTAAAACCCCGCTGCATACTAAGCGAGACATAGCCAGTTGTGTTTCATAGGGCCAGCCTAAAGATCCATACAGCTTATATTTGGAACTGCTTTCCGTGTTATAATCTGGTACGGTTATGTCTCGTCGAGGATGAATCCAGATAGGTAAGTCGCACTCCTCCATCTTTTGGTAAAGAGGCCAAAATTCCGGGGAGTCCAGTGGCTTACCATTGATATTGCTGTAGATAAGCACTCCTCTTAACGATAATTCCTTTATCGCCCTATCTGTTTCCCTTAATGCTGCCTCCATGTCGTTCATTGGTAGATTGGCTACACCAGCAATAAAACGGCTATGGTGCTTTGCTATTAATTCGGCTAGTTCGTCGTTTCCTCTACACGCAAGGTCAATCGCTTTTCCAGGCTCAGCTACAGCTTCCACTGGTGGTATGGAAAAAGTCAACACCTGAACGTAATCATCGTACTTATCTATTATCCGAAACCGCTGTTCCAAATCCCACAAGGCCGGGTTTATTTCCATGTTCATTGGGCAGTATTTCTTAATAATATCCCAGTATTTTGGAGGAAAAATATGTGTGAAGATGTCTATTTTCATTTAGTAGTTTCCTTGTTAATAATCTCCCTCTTATGGGCTATCATTGTACACTTGAAGTTAGTGCTGGAAACCATGAAAAACTGGGTCAATATGGAATGCTAGCTACTGAGTAGCCCCCATATTGACCCACTATCCAATTAACTCTATGTAACTTCAGGCTAGTCCCGATTCTAGCTCTTTACGCTAATATTTTTGTTTTATTTTTGTTTTGCCACTTGTGCCCTCTTTTTTACGCCCTCGAATGCCCCGGCAAGGTCATGACCAGCACACATCTCAAGAATAGCAAAAACGGGGCGTGGAGGAGAGAACACTTCTATAGTGAGGCTAGGCTCGAGCGCTTCCATTGAGTGGATCACACGTTTAGGCTCCATATATGAGTCGCCCTTTTCGGCAATGAATGATTCATCACCGATAGTAACTTTCACTTTTCCTTCCACGACGTAGCTGATCTGTTCCACGTCATGATCATGAGCTACCATCGCGCCACCCTTTTCCCATTCATAAGAAATCATCATCAGGTTCTTGGTGCATCCGTGAATTCGCCTTTTTGTCCCAAACGCGGTGGGAATAGCAACAAGGCGGCTACCTTTCTTTAGAGGACCGGTCGGCTTAAAATCCATTGCGGAAAGAAGGTCACCCAGTGTATAGTCGGCACATTTATCTATTTCAGACATAACGAATCTCCTTTTCTATTGTTTTTTAGCCAAATTATGGTGAGGAATATTTAGAGAAACCAGCCACCTGCATTCTACATTATTAAACCTTTACCTCCTTTCATCAACTATATTTTCAAGCGTATGAGCCTCTTGACATTATCTTCATAAACTTTCTTCTTAATCCATTTCTGAGATGCTCATTTTTCTATGAACTTTCTAGCTGTAAGACTCTCCAAAATCAAGCTAGCAGGGCTGAAGAGAAACTGCTTGGTGCAAATAGGCAATACCAAGTCTGAAGCTAATCTGTCGACAACTGCTTAACTATAGTAAAAGGGTGGTAGAACCTCTATTCCTTCGCCAGAGCTTGCCTTCCCTTTGCGATCTGCCACCCTTTTACTATTGATAGTCTAGAAACCTTCCAAGGGTACGTTTTCATAGGTAAAAACTGGAATAAACGCGAATTCGTTATTCACTTTGCCAATTTTGACAATATAGACGTTGCGGATGGCAATTCTCTTCTCCTGGTCAAAGCGTATCCGTCCCTCAGGGGCTTGTATATCGACAGCCATCAGAGCTTGGCGCAGCTTCTCTGGTGTGGTGTCGCCTCCTGCGGCCTTCAATGCTTCGTAAGCTACCCTGGCACCAGTATATGCCTGTGCCTCGGATACACCTGGCTCCTTGCCGAACTTTGCTCTAAAAGCCTCAAGGAATGGCTTATTGCCAGCACTTTCAATCAGAGAGGAATAGAGGGTACCGGTCATGTCACCGATGTATGCTTCGGCAACTTGCGGCGCTAAGCTTTTTAATACATCTCTTTCGAAGAAGTTACCATAAAATGCAGCTATCAATGGCATTTTCTTACGGATACCAAATTCATAATACTGGGCTAGAAATGTTGCCGCACTGGTACCTGGAAACCACGCAACGACACCATCAGCATCTTTGAAATTGGGAAAATATGATGCGAAGTCAGTAGCAGTTATTGGTGGATATTGTTCAGAGACTATTTTCCCACCCTGTTTAGTGAAACCTTTGACGAAGCTCCCCAAGAAGGTGCGTCCAGAAACCCAGTCTCCTGTTATCAGATTGAGGGTCTTGACCCCCATCTTTTCATAAGCGTAACGGCCCATAGAGGAAGTTCCTACAGCTTCCGAGCCACCAGATCCAAATGTCCAATTAAATTGAGCTAACGCAATAGTACTCGCAGTATCTATGATCTGAGGAACCTTGGATTTATCCATGAATTCTGCTACGGGAACCTTTTCCCCCGTTTGCATCGGACCGAGCAATAAATCAATCTTATCATTTAATACCAGTTTTTTTACTTTGTCGAGAGCTACCTCGGTTTTGGCTGCGTCGTCTTCCACGACAAATTCTATTTTCCTGCCTCCAACCTCATTGCCCACCTGCTCAAACGCCCAGCGAATAGTGTCTGACTGTGTTTTGCCGATTAATGCAAGTGGACCGGTAAAAGTATAAAGCAGCCCTATTTTTATTGGTGGTTTAGGCGCAGGAGCAGGGGTAGGCGTAGGAGCGGGAGATGGTGTTGGGGTTGATGGCTGGCTAGCACATCCACCGAAAATTAATCCACCCACCAAGATAATCAAGAGCACGGTTAGAAATAGCTTTTTCATTGTTCCTCCTTAATTCGTTAGAATTGACAAAATACAAAGGACACTAGCTTAGTTCAATTAATAACTGAAGCTAGTGTCCTCTTCAGTAGCACCTTTTTCTGCCACCCATCCTCTTAAATTCTCAGCGTAAATATAATATTGTAACTTTTTTCTATGACGGGTTCCTATTATATTAATTCCGTAGTTGTGTGTCAATGCACCGCATTGACTCATAATTAAAGTTACCGAAAATGGAGTGGTTGCGTCAAAATTAGTGTTACCGAAGGAGGTTAAAGGTGACACGACGCAGTATATTGGAATATGTGCAGGCACTACGGCTCCGGTACTCACGGGCGTCAAAAGCAGAAAAAGGTAAGATATTGGACGAATTTACGCAAGTTACAGGTCGGCACCGTAAAGCAGCTATCAGGCTATTAAACAGAGCAAACCAGCCCAAGATAAGCAAAGGACGCGGTCGACCAAGGAGATACGCCTCTGATGTGGCAGGGATGCTGAAAGCAGTCTGGGAAGTTAGCGACCGGCTATGCTCCAAACGTCTTCAGCCTTTCCTTCCAGAGATGGTGAAGGTGCTCCGGCAATATGGTGAGCAACGGATAAATGCCTTTCTAGAAGAGCAACTCTGCCAGATGAGCCCGTCCACTATAGACCGATTGTTACGACCATATCGAAAGATTGGAGGTCGGAAATCGTTTTCCACTACTCGGCCGGGCAGCCTGCTGAAGAGCTGTATACCTATCAGGACATTTGCTGACTGGCAAGAGAACAAGTCTGGATTCATGGAGACAGACCTCGTAGCTCACTGCGGGGAGAGTGTGGAGGGCTTTTACCTGAACACACTCTGCGCCGTAGATGTTGCCAGCGGCTGGACGGAATGTCTGCCAGTGTGGGGTAAATGGCAAGAGAAGGTACGGCAGTCGGTACACCGTATGAGACAGCATCTTCCCTTCCCTCTACTGGGAATAGACTCGGACAACGGTAGCGAGTTCATTAACCGCTGCTTCTATAATTATTGCCGTGATGAGAAGATCACCTTCACGAGGTCTCGTTCCTACAAGAAGAATGATAGCTGTCACGTTGAGCAGAAGAATGGCAATGTGGTACGCCGCTTGGTGGGATACGAACGGTATGCCTCTAAAGCCGCTTTTGAATGTCTGGGGAGGGTATATGACCTGGCTCGGTTGTACATTAACTTCTTTCAGCCAACTATGAAGCTTGTGTCTAAGAGCAGGCACGGGGCCAAAGTCCGCAAAGTCTATGATACCGCTCGGACTCCCTACCAGCGCTTGGTGCAATCAGGTATACTTACAGAAGCTAAGCAGACTGCGCTGGCAGCTACTTACCACGGATTGAACCCCGTACTCCTTCTGAAGCAGATAAACGACAATCTGGAGAAATTGTGGCGGCTAGCAGAGCGTCCTGGCTCGGTAACCGGAATTATGAGGCAATAAGAAGGTCTTCGGTAACAGTTTAATTTGACGCAATACGTGCACTGCACTTTAAGGTGATTTTATGTCTTACTCCCGTTTATTTACCCTCTGAGCTTCTGTGTCGCTTTTTTATCAATTTCCAGAGTATCAGGTGTTATAATTACCTTATATATCTCTTTCGCCATCTGAATAGAGACCAGCTCATTCTTAACGTCCATTCTGACAGCCTCGGGGTTTCTTTCCTCGGGACGTCCCACGCCAGCACCACCACCGGTAAGTGTTACTAGGTGGTTCCCGGTTTTCATCTCCACAGGAATATGCGGATGAATGATGTCAGTCTTCTCCTTGTTTCGAAGAACATAAGCTTTATTTAAAGGAGACGACAAACCGTCTTGTTGCCCCGGCGCTTGAGTATAAAATCCACTCCATGGTCCTCCGATACTCGTAGCATCACCTCCCATATTAACAGCTTCCCATATCACACCAGGTGAGCCACGCCATTTTCCGGCACCATGTGAATCAGTTCTAAATTCGTATCTTTCGAGGTCCCAGGGGAACCTCGCCATCTCTTCCTCAACGTCGGACTTGCCCACAACTCCGAGGGTGCCCATATCGCAACTACACTGGTAGCCATCATAACCGCTCACGGCACCAGCACCAGCAGCGGGGCCAAACGATGTATAGACATAAAATCCATTTGTTCTTGGGTCATTACCTACCATCAAAGCGCCGATCAAGCGTGAATAAGAGGCTATCGCTTTATCTGGTAATGCCTGCGATAGTACCGAAAGAACGGTTTCAATAAGTAGACCTCCAGTTACCGCAGGTGCAGCTGCGGTTAGAGCACCCGGATGCGCGTCAACGATAGTACCCTTCTTTGTTACCACGTGAACCGGTCTCAAGCTCCCTTCATTGTGATAGGCACTAAGCTCTGTGCCCAAGAAGAGGAAGGTAGTGCATAGGGTATTGCTCAGGGTTTGATGGTAGTGTGAATTGATCATGCCCTTAACCTGCGCGTCAGTATCAGAAAAATCAAAGGTCAGTTCACCATTCTTGATAGTAAGTTGGCATCTCATCGTTACCGGAACACCCATAGTAGACCCGTCGTCATCCGTCTGCACCTCAGCATAGTAGGAACCTTCAGGCCACTTGACTATCTCTTTCCGTACTGCCTTCTCCGTGCGCTCAATCATTTCCTCGATGCTAGCAAATACCGTTTCTTTACCATATCGGCCGAGCAATTCTTGCATTCTCCTTTCGGCCACGGAAGTACTGCCCATGAGAGATGCTATTTCGCGACGCATCATGTCAGGCAAGCGGTTATTCGACAAAATGAGTTCCAGTACATCTTCACGTAATTTATCTTTCTCTACTACCTTGATGAGGGGGATATTGAGTCCCTCGGCAATGGAGTCATATGCCAGAAAATGGGAACCGGCATGGGCGCCGCCGACATCGGCAACGTGAGTACCCATGCAGGTGAAGAAGACCAGCTCATCTTTGTAGAATATGGGACGGATGAAAACCCAGTCAGCCAGGTGGACAGCTCCATCTGTAGGCAAATTGGTCAGGAACTCATCACCCGGGTAAATCCGCCCCTCGAATTTCTCCTTGATTCTCCTAATCGAGAACGTGCTCGCTATCAATCGAGGTGGGAAGCCTTCAGGGATTGCTACAATGCGAGCATTGGCATCCCATATACCATATGCCATGTCATGAAGTGTAACCACCAGCACATTCGTTGCCGTTCTTTCGGCGGTATCGCGCATCTCACGGCATACTCTCTGAATGAAGTGCCATGTTGTTGCTACGGTAATTGGGTCTACTTTTTTCATCATTATTCCTTCTCTGTAAACTATGAGCTAAACGATTTCCTATGGCCATAGCTCCAGTATGAATATCTCTATAGTAGTTATGGTTGGTATCTACTATCTTGCTGGTTCTTTCCTCCTACATGTACGGGTACATGAACTTTGGTAACAGCGTCGAGATATCTGGAAAGAACACTATTATTATGAGGGCAATAGTCAGGGTAATCATAAAGGGTATAATTCCCCGGAATATGGTATACAGTGGTACGTCTTTATTCATACCGGCAATGGCGAAAACATTAATCCCGAATGGGGGGCTAACTCCGCCTATCGCTACACACAAAACGCACATGACCCCGAAATGAATAGGAGTGAATCCCACGGCTGTTACGATGGGAAAGAAAATTGGCAGGGTAACCACCAGTACCGCAAAAATATCCATGATGAAACCGGCAAGGTAGTATATGATTAAAATGGAGAACAGGACAACATAACGGTTAAGAGATACTGTATTAACAAAATTGGTTAATACAGGAGGAATCTCCGAAGTTGTGGTAAAAGTACCAAAGAGCATGGCTCCCATTATGATAAATAAGATCATGCAACTAACCACCAGTGCTTCGCGGAGGGAAGAAACAAAGCCTTTCCAGGTAAGTTGTTTATTGGCCAGACCAACGATAAAAACCACAAAACAGCCGACAGCAGCCCCTTCATTAGGTGTAAAAATGCCAAAGTAAATTCCCCCCATTACCAGCAGGAAGGAAACCAGTATCGCCCATAATCCCTTCAAACCTGTAATTCTCTCCTTCAAGGTGAAACGAGTCCCCTGCGGTCCCAAAGTAGGATTTAACCGGCATTGGATATAAATTTGTAGACAAAATAATATTGCTAACATTATTCCAGGCAATATGCCTGAGATGAAAAGTGCAGCTATCGATGTTTCAGTTAGGAAGCCATAAAGAACAAAGGTGCCGCTCGGAGGAATCAAAATGCCAAGATTACCGGTGGCAGAGATACACCCCAGGGAGAAGCCGTCATCATATTTGTATCTCCTCATCTCCGGCAATGACACGGCGCAGAGAGTAACCGCTGTTGCCACCTGATTGCCACAAACTGTGCCGAAGGCAGCGCAGGCCCAGGTGCAAGCCATGGCCATTCCTCCCGGAAGACGACCAACCAATTTGTAAAGGGCGGTAAAGGCGTCTTTGCTAATACCTCCCTGTGCAGCGAGCAAGCCCATCCAGGTAAACAGTGGGATAACCACCAGAATTTCATTAACTCCCTGTCTCCAAGGAATAAGAGAGATAGCAGAAAGCGCCCCGGGAAGGCCACGAATTATGACCAAGCCGATAAAACTAGTGAGTAATAGCGCCGCGCCGATATGCGTATTCAGGAACATGAGCACCAGGAAAAACGCAATCATTATCCAGCCGATAGTTGGTAAATCCAATTATTTCCTCCTCCAAAGGGCATCAAGGGAGACGAGAAACTTCATGAAAAAGACTATCGTCATCATCAGCATGCCCAGGGTAGCTAAGTATAGAAATGGGAACAATGGTGCCAACAAAATAGAGGTTGTTTGCCCCGTGGTCAGTCCCCTTGTTCCATACATATAGAGTTGCCAGGTGAGCACAGCCAGCGTTCCGGTGGTGATGAAAAGAACTATTGTCCCAATGATTGTCCGTAGTGACCTTGGAAACTTGTTGGTTATAACATCCATTGATATATGCCCATCTGTGATGGCACACCAGGCCATTGGGAGAAATACCATGATGGAAAAGCCGAGTGTGGTAAAGTCACGAAGTCCCCGGATTGGCATGTTAAAAAAGCGGCGTGAGCAAACCCCTACCACGATAACGAGCACCAGCAGTACTGTGGTCACCATACCGATGCTGCTGCAAATTCGACTCACTGGAAGCATTACCTTATTGATATACTTAGCTACCCTGTCAAGCATTATGATTTCTCCTCCGTAACCTTACTTTGGCGGCGCATACTTTTTGGCTAAACTGGCAACATCATCGAAGACTGCCTTGCCCTGTATGTTTTTACTGGCAAGGTCCTGAATCCAGTTGTCGTATACCGGTTGGATTGTTTTTATCCACAGGTCTTTTTCTTCTTTCGGCAGCACATAGATAGGTGGATTACCGGCAGCTTTATCACTGCCTGCGATTGCGCCTTTGGCGCCTGCCTGCAGCTTATCGTGAGCGGCGCCGTAACGCTGAGAAACTTCAGGCGTGGCGAGCGCATCAATTGCTTTCTGCAGGTCATCGGGAAGCTTGTTCCAGAGGTCTTTATTTATTGCCAGAATAAAAGCTCTGGTTAAAATGTCACATTCTGTCCGATATTTGGTAACATCTTTAGCTCCAAACGAAAGTCCGGCAGAGTATGTGAAGAAGATTCCTTCTATCATTCCCCTATCCAGCGCACCACTGACATCACCGGTTGAGACATCTACCGGAATAGCTCCCAAAGCGTCCACTGTCCAGGCCTCCTCTTTTCCTGCCGCCCTCCACTTTAGTCTCTTAAAATCGTTGAGGATCTCTATTTTTCTCTTGGAGAATATTTGGGCCGGGTGCAGTGGTAATACTAGAAGGACTTTCATATTTTTGAGCTCTGTATTCAAACAGTATTTGTTCAAGATTTCGTGATATACTCGTCCAGCAAGCTCAGTACCAGGAAATACGAAAGGCAAAGCTTGGAATCCTGATATAGGGAACAGTCCCGGGCTTTCTAGGGGATCTACGGTAGTCATGTCACATATGCCTGATATCATTGCATTATATTCATCTGCTGATTTGACCAGAGTTTCTCCGGGATAGTGTGTTATTTTGATTCGCCCGTTACAGGCTTTCACTACCTCGTCTGTCCAGGGCTTAAGTATTCCAGGAACCAGGGAAGCTCTTTCTGGTGCATGGTAGGCAAATTTCAGCTCCAGGGGTTTCTCAGCTGTAGGATTCAGTTTTTGCACAGGAGCTGGTGTCGGTGCTGGAGTTGGAGAAGGTGCAGGAGAAGGTGCTGGTGCTGCACAAGCAGCAAGGATAGAGATACTTACTAACATCACAACCATTAACATAAAAACAATTTTTTTCAATTTTTGCCTCCTTTTTTCTTGTTCCCTGCTATGTTTGTTGCTTTGATTCTATGTCATTTACCTTGTGCCCTCCTTGTAATACAATAATTCCAATAATCATCAACCCTACATTCAAATCCTGGAGGGATTACCGCAGTGCTGGTAGGGTCTTCAATAACCGCATGACCTATAATGACATTTCCAGATTTCAGTTTGGCGCCATCGTAAATCGGTGTCTCGACGAAGCCTCCATTAAAGTAGCACTGCCTCTTGCGCTTCAGCGCTGGTGACGGGTCTGGCGTTCCTCGAGCAATTTTTTTCATCTCCATCTTCTTTGACTTCACTTTGGCTATTAACCGCAAATTCAGTAAATCGACCGGTACCCATGGCAAAGAGAAGGTAAAGAGCTCTTTATGCATATCATGAAATCTCTTTTCCAACTCCTCGATATCCCTGGAGGTAATTTCCCCTACAGGAAGGTCTATCTCAAGCTCATGGTATTGCCCTTTATAGCGCACATCTGCAGATTTCTCGATAATCAGGTCTTCTCTGGCTACGTGCAATACCCTGAACTCCTCCATAGCTTCGTTTATCATATCCTGGTATAAACGGTTAATATCGGCCAGGTTCACCTTTTTAACGGTGCAGAGATAGGAACGTATATAGTCTCTCCCGATGTCCAGGTTGAACATACTCCAGGCGCAGAAGGAAGCGGCAAATTTCGGCACAACAGTTTTACGGATTTCCAGAATGTCAGCAAGAAACGCACCACAAAGTGCTCCTCCTCCTCCACAGGCCAGCAGACTAAAATCTCTGATGTCATAGCCTTTCCTGGTGGATATTTCGGTTATGTCGTCTGCCATGTTGAAGTTGACCGTGGTGAATATCGCTTTCGCTGCCTCTTCGTTGCTCACTTGCATTGAGTCAGCTATTTTCTTTACTGCAGCCCTGGCTAAGTCGACATTGAGCTTAAGCTTGCCTCCCCAGAAGTAGTCAGGTGGAATATATCCCAAAACTACCGCAGCATCGGTGACCGTAGGCTCTTTGCCACCCCGCCCATAACATGCTGGCCCTGGCTCAGCGGCAGCGCTCTGTGGTCCGACGCGGAGCAATCCCAGAGAATCCAGCCAGGCAATGCTTCCTCCTCCAGCACCTATACTTTTCACATCCACCACCTTGATCCCGATCCTGTCATCCCCCAGCCACCTGCCAGCGGTTAAGGCTACCTGTCCATTCCTGACCAGACTGGCGTCGAAGGTGGTGCCCCCCATATCGGCAGTAATGAAATTCGATTCTCCCATCACACTGCCCAGAAAAACAGCGCCGGCTGGCGCTGCCGCAGGCCCAGAATCCATCACGTAAACAGGCTTCCTGGCTAATGCTGCTACGGTTTGGGCATACTGGTTCGCTTGAATAATCAAGAGCTGTCCCTTAAAGCCATGTCCCATCAGTTTCTTTTCAAGATTCGTCATATACTTACCGACTACAGGGCCCAGACAGGCATTAATCACACAGGTGCTCTCCCGCTCATACTCTCCCATCTTGGGGAGTATCTCGCTGGAGTAGGTAATAAACACACCATCGAGCGACTTGGTGCATAGCTCAACCACTCTTTTTTCATTTGCCGAGTTAGCGTAGGAGTTGATGAAGCATACCGCTACTGCTTCAATCTTCTCCGCTTTAATCGTATCAATGACGCTTTTAAGCTCCTGCTCGTCAACTGGCCGTACTAGCTCGCCGTTGTAGCGCGTTTTCTCGTCAACTACAAGCCGTAGATAACGGGGTACGATGGGTTCATAAGGGGGAATGAAAGCTTCATACATGGAATGCGTATCAATCTTGAGTGAGCGGCGTATCTCAATAATATCCCTGAATCCTTTGGTAGTAATCATCGCCGTGCGCGCCACCCTCTTGGTGATGAGGGCATTAGTAGCTACCGTAGTTCCATGAACGATGAAATCGGTTTGTTTGATAAATTGTTCCAGTGATAATGAATAACCGTCTGCAGCCTCCTGCAATGCATTAATCACGCCCTCAGAGAAATCGCCTGGCGTGGTCGGTGCTTTAAACTCGGTAAGGTTGCCCTTATCATCCAGAATGACACAATCAGTGAACGTGCCGCCGGTGTCTATACATGCTCTAAACATACTCAATCCTTTGCTGATGTTTTAACCTGCTATCGTGGTATAACCATATATTTTTACTATGCAAACATCCCGTTATGAGTGAGGATTACTGCGGGCACGTTTTCTCTTCAGTTGCTTACCGTCATGGTAATGGGCAGGGTTTGGAGGGAATACCACACTCCATTCCGGAATTCCCAGTTCCCGGAGTGCTTGCTTTCTTATGGTAAACAGGTACGACCTCAGTTGTTCCCGTTCCTTCTTTGAGAGGACGGAAAGTATTCTCTTGTCCGTCTCGTTATTCAATGATTGATTGAATACCTGATGACCTTTCTCAGTTAATTTCACCACCACTCTTGTTTTTCCTGGAATTTTATGTTTTTTTATTAATCCCTTCTTTTCCATCCTTTTGAGCATCTCGGAAACAGAGTTTATTTTGTGGAAAAGAAAGCGAGCTATTTGGGAAGGTGTTGATTGTCCGCCATTATTTTGAATAGCTAGGAGGACAGCACGTCGCTCATTCTTAATATGAAAGCGATTGTATTCTTTTTGCCTTGCTGCTAATAAGGCATCTTTCGCCTGGGCTATAATCACCCACAGGGTGAAAAATTCATCGTTTGCTTGTTCGACAGCACTATTAGTCACAGAATCCTCCTTATTACAGCTTTCGTCGTTCGTTTTTCAAGTTTGTGATACAGCTAAATGCAGGAGTTTAGTTGCATTATCAGCAAATATTTTCTTCTTATCGGCATTGCTGATAGCCATTCGCCCAATTGCCTCTATTGTTTCTCTGGTATAGCGCTGTCCAAGCTCGTTGTCAAAAGGCATGTCGGTCCCGAACAGGAGATGCTGGGCTCCGAAAAAGGCATAAAAACATTATAAAGAGCATCCTTGTATTTTAAGCTCAATCGCTAGCCTTTAATATTGAAGAGCTTCACGGCATTACCGCCCAGGACGAGTTCCTTATCCTTATCGCTGATGTCCAGGTTTTTGATAAAATCAACGCCTTTCAACAGCCATTCATGACGAAGAGGGTAGGAGCTTCCGAACAAAACATGGTCGGCGCCCAGCACTTCGATAGCACACTCAAGCTGTTTTTTACCCCATACTGGAGAATGTGAGATATCGAAGAAGAAGTTCTTTTCCAGATATCCCCTGATTTTCTCCGTCGCCTTCATATCAAACCGTTCCATTTCCTCCTTCACTCCGGACTTCCTGGGCACGAGCAAGTCCACATAGGCAAAGAAAGCGCCACCGAGCATGGTATGAATCAGTTTTACATTCGGTAATTCATCAAACATGCCGCTGAACAGCTCCCTGCCCACTGCCGTCGCCTGATCTATGCACCTTCCGTATAAACGGCGTTGATTGGTATATTTATAGACAGATTTGTAGTCAACAGGAAGTGGTGTGTGATGCACGCAAACCGGCACCTTAAGGTCGTTGAGCTTCTTGAAAAATGGCTTAAATTCCTCCTCATCAAGATAGAGGTCGCCGTAATGGGCTGCAATCTCCACGCCGCAGAAACCGAGCTCTTTGATACATCGCTCCACCTCTTTCAGAGATTCCTTATCGCCCCATGGCGGCACCACAGCGAGGCCCAGGAACCGGTCGGGATGCTGCTTGATATCCTGAGCCATTTTATTATTGACCAGCTTGCACAAATCGAGGTTGAGCCATTCTTGCCAGCAGGGTATTCGCAGGATAGCCTTGTCAACGCCGGTTTTATTCATAACCTCAAGGCGCTCTTCGGCATGGAACAAATGGTCTCTGCCAAAATTCAGGTTCTGGTAACCTTTCGGTTTTTCGATGATAATCTGTTCCTTGCCTGTCTCAGGTATGGTAGCCAGCCTGGCATATTCGCCGTAGGCACGGGGAACAATCTGGACAAACGATTCCAGTAGAGCTCTATCCTCGAACAAATTACCGGGAAGCCAGTGCATGTTGCCATCAATGATCATGGAACGATTCCTCCTTACGTAGTACTTTGATTCTAAATCGAAATCTCGATGTAAATCCTACAGCCAGATGAGAAACGTGCTGGTCCTGGGAAACTTAAAGGTATGTAATCTTGAAATCCAGAGTGGGTCCCAATCCTCCGCACCATGTATAAGACTTCGTCTACGAAGTATTATACCATTATCGTCAAGCCCCCGGCGGTAACCGATGGCGTAATTTTCCTGCAGCGTGGAGCACAGGGTGATTGACTTGCTTTTACCAGGGGGGTATACTGTCTGACACTGACGAATAACCTTTTGTGGGGGTGTCCTATGAAGCTATCCTGTCTTCAAGAGAATCTCAATAAAGGCTTGAGCACGGTAGGCCGAGCTGTCGCTGCCAGGACCACGTTGCCAATCACGCAGAATATCTTAATTGCTACCGACCAGTCACGTTTGAAATTGGCTGCCACCAATTTGGAGATGGCAGTCAGTTGCTGGGTTGGTGCCAAGGTGGAAGACGAGGGCGCTATTACTATTCCTGCCCGTATTCTTACCGAATTTGTCAGCTCGCTGCCCAATGACAAGATTGACCTGGTTCTCACCAAGGATACTCTTCATCTTAAGAGCGGGCGATTTGAAGCGCGCATCAATGGTATGAAGGCTGATGATTTTCCGCCTATCCCCCAGGTCACCGATGGCATGGCTACCAAGGTTGAGGCTGAAGCATTCAAATTAGGTATCAGCCAGGTTACCTTTGCCGCTGCCAGCGAAGAGTCAAGGCCGGTGCTCACCGGCATTCATGCTGACTTTAATGATAGTAATTTAACGCTGGCTGCTGCCGATGGCTTCAGGCTGGCAGTCCATAAGATGTCCATACTGAATAAAGTAAGCAAACAGACTGCTGTCATTATACCGGCGAAGGCGCTCAATGAGTTAAGCCGTTTCCTTGCCGAACAGCAAGATCCGGTGGAAATCACGGTGAACCAGCAGAAGACCCAGGCGCTATTCCGCCTGAAGAATATCGAGATGGTTTCCCAGCTTATCCAGGGAACATTTCCGAACTACTCGCAGCTTATTCCGCAGAGCTATAATACCCGGGCGATTATCGATGTTGCCGAGTTTTTGCGTGCCGTAAGGATGTCCTCAATCTTTGCCCGTGATGGCAGCGGCATCGTCCGCCTGGTGGTTACCCCCGGCGCTGAAGAGGCTGCGGGAAAGCTATTCGTTTCCGCCCGTGCCGAAGAGATCGGTGAGAACAGCGGTGAAATCGATGTCCACATTGATGGCGAGAAGTCTCAGATTGCCTTCAATGTCAAATATCTCTCCGATGCGCTCAGCGCCATTCATCAGAAGCAGGTTGCCCTGGAGACCACCACCTCCTCCAGCCCTGGCGTCCTCCGCCCCGTCGGCGTCGACAACTACGTCCACGTGGTCATGCCGATGTTCGTCCAGTGGTAAAGTAGCTTTATGTGGCATATTCACTTAGAGTTTCATATGGTACTGGTGTGTTTGTGAAATTCAGCGAGTTAGTCCGACTTCTGGAACGAAATGGATTTGCGCTTATACATGAGAAAGGCTCTGTGCGTTATTATGGCAAAGCTGGTGTGGACAAAGTAATCCGTATTGATTATCATGGGTCTAAGGAGATTCCAAAAGGGACCTGCGAAGCCATATTGAAAGCGGCTGGATTAAAAATAATCGATAAAAACTAAAATGATAGATATAAAATACTCCTTAATAATTGAAGCAACTAAAGACCCCACGTTTTTTAGCTTCTATTCGCCAGACCTGGAGGGCTTTACTGGTATAGGACACTCTATAGAAGATTGCCTCTATAAGGCAAAGTGGGGAATGGAAGAGCATATTGATCTCCTTAAGGAAAGAGGATTACCCGTGCCTAAATCTGACCCTAGCCCAACCATCGTAATCAAGAATGAGTCTCGGCTAGCCCCAGTTGGCTAATATACTTGAATCTCCACCTTGTTCATTCTAAGTAACCACCATACGGCAGCCCCTACAAAAAAACAACGGATAATTCCCACATACCCATTGCTCCCCCTTTGCTTTGTGCTATCGAGGAAGCGGGTATATGAGCGGGCAAATAAAAAACCTCTAAACAGAGGCTTATCGCCTTCCTTTTCCACGGATTCTATACAGTGAACCTATCGCTCCCTTTCAGGCTGGCTTTGGCACCTTCAAGAAGACTCAAAGGTTGCTGTGCGGGTCATCAGACCAGTTCCCTAACCGTACTCTCGATAGCTTTAAAATGTATTCAGTTGTACGCTAAATCTATCATGACCCAGAGCTATTAGTCAATTTGTCAATGTCAGGATAGCTTGAAGTTTTACAGGTCGCCACTTGAATCGATTAACCTATAGCAAAAAGTAAACTCTCAAATTCTCAATAATATACTCAGGCACATCAAATATTGCAGATATTTCTTTATTAGATTTGTTTTGTGCAAGCAAACCTCTCAACAAATACTCAACGCTTGTTCCTTTATGATTTTGCTGAATTTTATCTGTAATAGCTTTCTTTTCTAATTTATCATTACCTGGTGGAATTTCCCAGTGCATGTTCTCATAGTCCCACAGCAACAACCCTTCCAAATACTTTGCATCCCCTTCACTTTTTGCAATCCTGTAACGAAACTTGAGAGGAATTGAATGGAAATACAACCATTTATCTGCTCTATCCAGACCTGTAAAATTTCCGAATAATTTTAACGAGAGCCTTTTCTTGATACTATCAGATGCTGAGCCTATATAGACTAACTTAGAGCTACCCTTTAATCTATTGATTTCAAAATTTGCCTTGATTTCATAGACACCTGGCTTATCGGGCAAAGAATTTTTTATATTTTCGTTTATATCATACCAATCTGACCAATTATTTGTCGCAAAAACTGAATGAACCATCGATTATCTTTCTCCACTTCAGTTATTCGTAGGAATTCGTGCCTCAACTCTTTTAGCAAGATTATATGCAAAGGCGGATAAATCTTTATCACTCATATTAATTAGAGTGGGACAATAGTAATATAACTCAACACAGTATGTTCCCTTTTGAAAATATATGGAACAACTTAATCTCATATTCGTGGGGTATACTGGCTTACCATCAACAACTTTCGGTGTACCAAGCTTATCACGTACTATTCTCGAAACTCCACCATCTCCCAAATTAATTGCTTCTACCGTATCATCTAAGTCATATGTGTAGAAACCATCAATTCTTTTTAGGTGGTTAAGTAATGATTGTTTGTCTTCATAGAGTATTATGGTATTACCAATGCTTGTTTGTTCTTCAGTGGCTACAGTCTTATCAGCTATAAAACGAACCGAAGCCTCTCCTATTGGTTTTTTTATATCTGTATACATCATCCATTCTGGTATACCACTAGGGTTAATATTCTCTTGAAGCCATCCTTTGGGAACCTCTTCTAGTTTTAGTAGCATATCCTTTATCGCAGTGCTTTTCTGTGCTTCTGGTGCAGTAGGAGTAGGAGACGGTGTAGGAGTGGGAGTAGGAATAGGAGTGGGTTTAGGTGCTGGAGCTGGTGCTGGAGCGACAGATGGTGTTCCTTTCGAGAGTTTATCGAAAGCGAAGATACCTCCTCCACCCAAAAGTAGAATAGCTATTAAAGCAACTAGACCAATAAGCAATGGGTTTTTCCTTCTCGGTTCAGGCGATTTTTGTTCTTGCCAATAGTATTCCTGTTGCTGCTGATGATATGGGGGCTGCTGTTGGATTGGTGGCGGTGCCATCTGTTGTTGCCACGTAAGAGGAGTACCGCAATAATTACAGAATTGGGCACCATATATTATGGGAGAATGACATTTAGGACACTGAAATTGCTGTTGCACCACAACTTCCTCACCGCTATATCAAAGCTACATCCTTGCTCATATTATACCCTGAGCAAATAGGAATATCTATTAGCTAATACGCAATAGGGAGTATGTCTCCCCAGTGCATTTCGTAGCTCTATTTATCCAGGCTCACACGAGGATTATGCCAGAATTCGAGTTAGTTTTAATACCCCTCTATTTCATATGTCAGTTGATATTGTGAACCCTCTAATCACTGACATGCTCTGTAGCTGAGCCGTCTTGTTCTTGAAGCTAATAAGCAAAGAATAACGGAAGGATTTAATCTCATGGTAAAGACAATGTTGGAGAAAGCACTATTGATAAAACCTGGTTGTTTGATGGCGACAGCACCGAAAAATAGAAATGGCATGTATCATAGCTGAAGATTTTATTGGAATTTTGCCAGTAGACCAAACCCATTAGGGCTAAATTTTGTCCTTTTCTCTAAATATAATAGAAGCACTTTTTTACTGGGCAAAGGCACTGTAGTGTAAACTTACCACCACTATTCTAGGATTGCTCAATCCCCGTAGCCACTAATGGTTCGTGTTATGATACTTCCTACCTAGTCAGAACTAACTCAAATGGAATCGCTTTGTTGCTATTGTGTCCCCACATTGACCAAGGTTTCCATGCCATAATACAGCATATGGCACAACGTTTAGAGGGGTATGTGTTTTCTCAATTGTGGTGAGAATTTATACGTGTAATTTAACAGACATGCCGATGTTTGTGCAGTGGTGACGTAATCCACAGGTACAGCATCCTTAATCTCTATGCCTTCTGGGTGAACAAACACCCCTCGGGCACAAATATTTGACAACCTAGCTATGGCCCTCTAATATGTGCTTATAGCTGGAGGTGATTAAGTGGGGCAATTATCGGTAGTCGGAAAACGTGTTCCCAGGGTTGATGCCTGGGAGAAGGTTACTGGAAGGGCAAAGTATGCTGTCGATGTGGAGCTGCCTAAGATGCTTTATGCCAAGATATTGAGAAGCGAATATGCCCACGCTAGGATCCTAGAAATTGATACCACCGAAGCTGAGAAGTTACCTGGAGTGGAGGCAGTTATAACTGCGATGGATATGCCAAAGGACATACCTTTGGAGGTTCTCCATAATGAATTTCAGGCACTGCCTCCATACTCATTGGCAACAGATAAAGCCCGGTACACAGGGGAGGGGATAGCTGCAGTGGTGGCTAAGGATGAGCTTACTGCCGAAGAGGCTTTGAGGTTAATAAAGGTAGAATATGAGGAATTGCCGGCTGTTACTGACCCGGAAGAGGCGATGAAGCCCGGAGCCCCAAAGATACACGATGATGTAGAAAACAACATTGAGTATGAGGGTCATACCGAGTTTGGTGATGTCGCCAAGGGTTTTAAAGAGGCTGACCACATATTTGAAGATAGGTTTACCACTCAGCTTGTTCATCCATGCCCTCTGGAGCCAACGGTTTGTATTGCCAGTTTTGATGATGCTGGTAATCTGACTTTCTATGATAACTCTATTGATCCATTTAATCGAAGCCGGTTTTTACCTAAGCTCTTGGGCATTGAGCCTAGCAAGGTCAGGATTGTTCAGAAATTTATCGGCGGCAATTTTGGCGCTGATCAAGGGAACCTAGCCCCTTACGTTATTTGCGCTTTACTGGCCAAGAAGGCGGGCAGGCCAGTCAAGTTGGTTTATACCAGGGAAGAGGAATTTATTAATGCTGGCCCTCGTCCTCTCACCATCTCCTACCTGAAAACGGGAGTCAAGAAAGATGGCACGATAACTGCCAGAGATATCCGAGTTATTACCAATGCTGGTGCATATCATTATTTGGGGCCTAGTATGCTGGTGAGTGGCTTCACACCATGTGCCGGTCTTTATAGGTGTCCCAATGTAAGATTTGAAGGGAAATGTGTTTACACCAATACTGCCGTTACTACACCATACCGGTCATTCGGGATTGTTCCGTCCGCATTCGCCATGGAATCAATGATGGATATGATAGCGGAAAAATTGGGCATGGATCCTATTGAGTTCAGGTTGAAGAATATTACCAGAACAGGTGATGTCACTGTAGTGGGGCAAAAGATAGGTAGCTGCGGTCTGTCTGAATGTATAGAGAAGACAGCAGACTATATTGGGTGGAGAGAGAAACGGGCAAAGAAACAACCCAATCGGGGAGTAGGAATAGCCTGTGGTATGTTTGACTCCGAGATTAGGAATGCTCCCTTCGCCGGTTCGCTCGCCCATGTCAAAGTTCTGGAGGATGCTAGGGTTAGGATAATTTCGGGTGAGTTCGAGTGGGGGCAGGGGTCGCATACCGTCCTTTCTCAGATTGCGGCTGAGGAACTGGGTGTTCCCTTGGAGTCAGTGGAATTTTCCGAGCTGGATACTGGAGCTGTACCCTTTGCTCTGGGTCCTTATGGTGGGGGACCAGTAACCCTTCGCGGAGGAAATGCCGTGAGGCTAGCTGCCATAGATGCTCGTGAGCAGCTGTTTGCTGTTGCTGCCAAGATGCTATCTGTCCATCCTGAAGACCTGGCGATGAAAAACCAAAAAATAATGGTTAAGAGAGACCCGAAAAAGGTACTGTCGCTGGCACAAGTAGCCAGCTATGCAAAATATAACATAGCTAAAGAGATTATTGGGCGGGGACATTTCGAGCCAAATACGGTAATAAGAGACGCCAAGACGTATTACGGTAATTATTCCAGTGGCTATACCTTTGCTGCGCAGACAGCCGAGGTAGAAGTTGACCCGGAGACAGGAAAGGTAAAGATACTAGATTTTGCCTCTGGCATCGACTTGGGTAAAGCCATCAATCCTATGGCAGCCGAGGGTCAGAATGAAGGCGGGATAGGACAAGAACTAGGTCCCATATTTATGGAAGATGTTATCTATGATAAGCAGGGAAGGGTGGTCAATCCTAATCTCGTGGATTACAGGCTCACTACAGCGTTAGATGTACCACCAATCAAGAATTTCCTCGTAGAGTCGAACGAGCCAAACGGTCCCTATGGAGCAAAGGCTTGCGGACAGGTTAGCAATATACCTACGGCTGCGGCTCTGGCTAATGCTATTTACGATGCGGTGGGGGTGAGGATTAAAGAGCAGCCTATAACGCCTGATAAGATCCTTAAGGCATTAGAGGAGAAGGGGAAGAAAGATAATGCGCTTACCTAGATTTGAATACTTAGAACCCAAGACAATCGAGGAGGCCTGCTCCCTGCTTTCACAGGCAGAGACGAAATTGATTGCCGGTGGTACCGAGCTGCTGGTTAACATGAAACAGAAAACGATGACTCCTAAAGCTTTGGTCAATATTAAGAGAATTCCCCACCTAAACTATATTGAGTATAAAGAAGACGAGGGATTAAGCATTGGCCCCGTGACCACCCTTTATACTATTGCCACCTCCTCCATAGTCAGAGACCGGTTCAACATCCTCGCCCAAGCAGCCGCTAGCGTGGGGAAACCTCAAATTCCAAACATGGCTACTCTAGGGGGCAATATTTGCTTAGATAGCCGTTGCTTCTATTACAACCAATCTCACCTATGGAAGCAATCCCGTCCAGCCTGCCATAAAGATGGGGGGGACCTGTGCCACATGGTCAAGGAAAGCGACCATTGCTATGCTTTGTTCGTAGCTGATACGGTTCCAGCTCTAATTGCGCTAGGGGCTGAGGTGACCATAGCCGATGCCGATGGTGAGAAGCAGATTCCCCTAGAAAAGTTTTACACCGGAAAGGGGGAACAGGTTAATCTACTTCAACCGGGACAGGTACTTACCCAGATTCAACTGCCTACCCCGCCTCCTCATAGCGGAGGAGTCTACCTAAAATATAGCCTGAGAGAAGCCATAGATTTCGCCGTTGTCGGAATAGGGGTAGTGATTACCCTAAAACCAGGGGATGGAGTGTGCCGCGATGCCAAGATAGTGTTGGGCAGTGTGGCTACCAGCCCAATCAGGGCGGTAGAGGTTGAGGCAGCAATCAGGGGAAGAGCGATTGATGATAAACTGGTGGGGACGGTAGCCCGACTAACATTAAAGGAAGCCCACCCCATCACTCACCTGGGTATCCCCGCTGGTTACAAGAGAAAGATAATTGAAACCTTAACCAAACGGGCAGTGAGACAGGCTTGGCAACAAGCCAAATCGGGTTAAAATTCAAACTAGAAGAGGTGTGCCGTGGCTAATTTGGAAAAGCAATTAACCATAAAGGTGAATGGTGAGTTACATAGCCTAATGGTAGAGACGAATAAGACACTACTTGAACTTTTGCGAGAAGACCTTGGCTTAACCGGAGCCAAACAAGCTTGTGATACCGGAGGTTGTGGTGCCTGCACCGTTCTAGTTGAGGGCAGACCGGTTTACTCATGTTTAGTCCTAGCCTTAGATTGCCAGGGGAAAGACATCCTCACCATCGAAGGACTGGCCACCGATGACAAACTCCATCCCCTACAGGAAGCCTTTATCGATCAGGGCGCTGTTCAGTGCGGCTTCTGCACGCCGGGGATGATATTATCAGCTAAAGCTCTGCTTGAGGAAAACCCCAAACCAACTGAGGAAGAAGTGAGGAAAGCTATTGCCGGCAACATCTGTCGCTGTACTGGCTACACTAAAATTGTTGAGGCGATACTATTAACAAGCGGAAATAACAAACTGCCCCGCCCCCAATAGCAATGCTAGTAGTCAACTCGTAGTCCTGCTTATAATAGCTCCTGGAGCCCTTCTGTTTTCACCAGCACTTCAATAAAAGGGTGTATAACTTCGAAAGGTTGGTATTGATTCCTGAATTAGTTTTACAAGAAAAACATATGTTAAGTATAATTGAATCGAAAACTCAGATAGGTTACGCCGTATTAACCTGATATAGAAACGACAATGAGGTTAGTTTTCAAGACTGGTAGAGAATGTTCCATAAAGGTAATACAAAGTATGTAGTAGGCTTCCTGTAACATATAGTGATTGTTCTATGCTAGAATAAACGCAAGGATAGAGGAGGTGATAGCAGAAGCATACTATGAAATTGTTCAAAATTAAGAAATAGGGGATACCCAAGCGAGCTTGCTAGTATAGGCAGAATAAAAAGGAGGCATTTAAAAATGAAACGAGTAATATTGTGTTTGTTTTCTATTATGCTTGTGGTTTTAATAATTGGTGGCTGTACTGCGCCAGCTCCAAAACCAACCCCAACCCCTTCTCCTGCACCCACTCCAGCACCAGCGCCTAAACCACCGATTAAAATTGGGCACCTGCGTTCTATTACTGGTCCCACCGCAATTACGAATGCAGCGATGATCAAGGGGTTTGACCTGGCAATGGAAATGTTGAATTACGAGATTGCGGGCCGGAAAGTGGAAGTCATTCTGGAAGATGATGCCATTAAGTCAGAACTTGCCGTCGATAAAGCACGGAAGTTTGTAGAGAAAGATAAGGTTGATATGATTGTTGGCCCCACTCTTTCCGGACTACAGCTGGCAGTAGCGAATTATTGCAATCAGGTGGGTATCCCTAATATCAATACGAATATATCTCCTTATGCTATTATCGAACAAAAGCTTAAGTGGACAATCCAGTCAGATGGGTCCAATGTGCAGGTTCCTTCATCTGGCGGACGCTATGCTTATGAGAAACTAAACATGAAAACAGTTACTGTTATTGGCGAGGATACCGCTGCTGGTCATGACTATATTTCTGCCTTCCTGCAAGGTTTCAAAAAAGCAGGCGGCCAGGTTATCCAGGAACAGTGGACCCCTCAGGGTTGTCCCGATTACGCACCGTACTTAACTGCTGCTAAAAAGGCGGATGGCTGTGTTGGCTGGGTAAGCGGTAACGACTCCATCAAATTCCTAAATCAATACTATGAATACGGTTTGTGGGATAAAATGAAATTCGTTCCTGCATTTTCTGGGGCAATCATTGAAGTTTTTATACTGGCTCAAATGCAGCCAAAAGCAGCAGAAGCTTGTCTAGGTTTGACATCTTCTGTAAACTACACCGCTCAAATGGATACTGAAGTCAATAAGAAGTTTGTCGAAGCTTATAAGAAGAAATATAATAGTACTCCTGATGCTGCAGAGAATGGAGCGTATTGCGGAGTACTACTGATTAAGGCTGCTTTAGAAGCTACTGGCGGCGATACCACACCCCGGAAGTTTATGGATGCAATGCTTGCAGCAACTCCTTCATTTACTATGGGAACGGGTCGTTACGATAAGGAAAAGCAATCGCTAATTAGGGATGTCCCAATAGCAAAAATAGAGAAATTTGGTCCCATATATGGCTTTGGGGCTCCGATTTTTTGGTACAAAGACGTTCCCCCTGAAGGTTTATAGAAATAACAGTAAATCTAGATGGTGGAATGGTATAATAATCCAACCTACATTCCACCATCTAGCTTACTATTCCCTAAGGTGACCTGCCCCACCGAAAACAAGTCCAGTATTAATGTTAGGCTGGAAGATTAGCAGTCAATTTATAGACTGAAACTGTACGTCCAACTTAACACATATCCCGATGTTTGTTCAGCGGTAGCTGGGCAACGGGGCCGGGTAGAAATTTGACTACGTGTCACTTGTATACGGGCGATTGTTGTGGTTTGTACCCCTCCACTGATTCACCTGTGTGATGTAAAAAGTAGTACCCAGACCAGCGTGGTCAGAGTACTATTTGACCAATCCAGCGATCGTTACCTGTTTGCTCTCAAAAATAATGCTGCTAATCTCGAAATAATCGTATTTCTGTTGTATTCTATTATACTCTACATCGATACGCCGATTAATTATTCCAGTAATGAATCCATCTATAAAACTGGGTGCTCCCTGTATGTCAAGAGATTTTATTCTAATTCTAGGCTTGCCACTTTCCAACCATATATCAGGAATGGCAGATACCGATAGTTCCATTCCCAGTATAGTACAGGACGAAACTCCGTAGACGGATTCATCACGGAGAAACACTTTTATATCTTTAAGTTGTATTAACTGATCGCTGTAGCTATCTACCAATCCGGTAAGTGCTGCATTAATTTCATCTTCACTAAAGATTTCCCTGAACTCAATTGCTTGCCCTGTCTCTCTAGCTCGTCTTCCAATTTCCTCAATTGCATTAACCTTGGCCCAGAAACTGTCTAATGCTTCGGGGTAATACATATTAGTAATACCATCCTGAGCCATGGCGGTCCCTTCAGCAAGTCCGCACAATGGGTAAGCCAGAGGAAAATAGATTCCCACAATGATAAAAAGGAAAGCTGCAATTACACGAAAGGCCCTATTCATTTTTTGCTGTCCCGACTCTCTTTGTTCTAATCCCTTCGTCTTCTTAATAGCTAACTCATTACATTCTGACACATCTCAATAGTCTATACAAATTGTAGATAGCGCAATCCTCTCTTAAAAATTGCCCAACTTAATTGCCACTTATTGCAGAGATAAAGAATGGTATGCAGTAGTTATACGCATGCCGAGATAGACATGTCCATGATTGTACATGGACTGTCGGGTTTCTACGGAAACAATGCGGGGGATTGACATTTACTGGGGCTATATGATAAACTAAACCGTTATCTCGACAGCTAGTTAATGGATTGCAGAGGGGAGTACGGTATGACTAAGCGCACTACGAGTTTTAAAAAGGTATTATTTGGTGTATTTGTAGCTTTTGCTGCGGTATTGTTAGTAGTTTTATCCATACCAAGCTTAGATACGTCACAACAAGTCCAAGCATGTGGCGGTTATGGTGGTGGTGGTGGTCCTGGTGGTGGTGGTCCTGGTGGTGGCGGCCCTGGTGGTGGCGGCCCTGGTGGCGGCGGCCCTGGTGGCGGCGGCCCTGGTGGCGGCGGCCCTGGTGGCGGCGGTTGGTCTGGTGGTGGCGGTTGGTCTGGTGGTGGCGGTTGGTTTGGTGGCGGCGGTTGGTTTGGTGGCGGAAGGTAATATTACCTTCGGAATTGATTAGGGGTTTTTCACTGGCGCAACCCACCAGGTTGTGTCATCTCGTTTCAGACGCCATCTTTCTTTAGTTATTCATATTAGACGCTAGCGGAATACTATTGCTTGTATTGTGTCTCAATATTGAGTATTTTTAGTAATCCGCCAACATTATTTACACTGAAATAAAGAACGGAACAGAATAGTCGTACGCATGTCGAGATAGACATCCCGATGTACGTTCAGTGGTAACTTGAGGATTTATTGAAGGTCGCTGATTGAAGAGGGTGACCTAATATGCGTTTCGGCGGCGTTGTATCAGCAGCGCTGAGACCACCACCACACCGATAGCACAGATAACAAAGCCGATTATAGCCCAGTTTTTCGTTGGCGCAGGTTTGTTACCACCATCATCAATTATGATAAAGCTTGCCTGCTGTCCGTTGACATCCACGCTATAGCTGCCAGGCTTTTCCCGGGATACCATAAACATTAATGGCACAGCGGCATGACCGCCAACTTTGCCCAATCTGGTTTCCTCAACCTGACCATTAACCTTCAAAGTTGCGCTATAACTGCCAGATTCATCACCGCTATTGGTTATGTTAGCATATACGGTTACCGGTTGATTAGCCTGTGCTTGTTGAGGCTGGACGTTGAGGTATTTCACTGTCAATTTGGCTGGTGCTGATATTGATCGCTCTGGCAGATATGATGATGACGGTTCCTGTGATGCTGCTGTGGATGTGGACAATAGCCGTGCGGGTCCTCCTGGGTCAACGATAGTACCATTTGCCTGCCCATCAGTATCTCCAGTGCCACCATCGGTTATGGTGAGAGTTAGTATGTTATCACCATCATTATCGCCTAGCAATGATGTGCAGTTGACCCACTGACCGTTGATGCATTTCCAGTACTGCGTGCTCGCAGGCACATTTGAAGGTAGTGTAATAGTTATAGTCGCTGTTGAGCCCGGAGTGATATTCGTGATAGTAAATGAGAAGAAACCGTGTGGGAAGCTGAAACCAGCCAAAGAACCACAGGGAGTGGATGCTGATGCAGTCAAGCTGGTCAGTGCACCAGCACTTGTGGTAAATGTTGTTGTCCCTGTTCCAGTAGCGGTGCTTACTGAGTATACAAGTTCAAAAGCGCCAATATCGCAGATGTTTACCTGTGGCCTGATCACGCTGCGCTGGTCCGTTGCTGGTGCTCCACTGTTTGTACCTTTATTGAAAGCAGGGCTGTTAGCTGGTATGGCATGTGTTGCGGTAGATCCCCCGTTATTCTGCAAAGCGCCAAGCAGAGGGTTGGTGTTACGCTGATCGGTGGGCTGGTTAAAACCGCAGCTATCCTCACTATCAATATTATTGCCCAATGAAGTGACACCGCCAACCGTAAAACTTCCATTATTATAAAGATCGTTTCCAGCGGTATTATAGGCCACTATAGTATTTTTGAATATCATTGTTTGAGATGAATAATCATAAAATCCTCCACCAACTGCACCTGAAAAAGCAGAAGTAGAGTTGTAAGCAATAGTACAATTAAGTACTGTAATAGTACCCGTCTCATTATAGATACCACCACCGGCAGAAAAATCAAATTCCCAAATACTATTTCCACTAATGGTACAGTTGGTCAGCCAAGCTTGCCCATTTGAATTGAATATGCCACCACCGCCATACTGGGCAGAATTGCCACTAACGCAGCACCTGTCCATATAAAGAGTGCCCTCGTTGAATATGCCACCGCCACTGCTAGCCGTATTGTTCGCTATCGTACAGTCGGTTAGATGAAGGGTGCCACTATTATATATGCCACCGCCATCTACTAAGGCATCGTTGTTCGTTATCACACAGGCTGTTAGATAGACTGTACAGTTATCGCTCACAGAAATTCCAGCACCATTACCGTAATCCAAACCATGATAATAGCCGTTTTGAATAGTGAATCCAGATATAGTAACTGTCGGATGAATCGGCTGACCACCGGTCCATACTCCAATAACTGATTCATTACATCCAACAGGGTAATGGCTAATGCTGGTGGTTTGAGCACCAGCGCCGATGAGGGTCAAATTGGATTGGATATAAATATCATCATTATACGTCCCAGAGGCAACATATATTGTTCCCCCGGGATTTACTATATCCTTGGCACCACCAACAGTTGCCTTAGGCCCAATATTACCACTGCCAATTGTTGGTGAACTGCCATCGTATGTATCATTTCCCGTAGTACCATTGACATAAACAGTATCCCGAGGTGGGGTCAGACCGTAAATCTGAAAACTGTTATCCCCACTAGGACCACTGAAGGAGCTGCCACCGTTGCTGCTATAATATTGGCCACCATCAACATACGTTCCAGGAAAAGCATATTGCCACTTTATATTATTGGTTTCATTGCCCGATGTTGCTCTGACCACGATTGCATAGGTATTACCGGAAGTAACCATGAATGGAGAAGCCATTGTTATCTCTATCCATTGCATGGAAAAAAAGTCCAGGCTGTTGCCGTCTATCGTGCCAGTTCCCAATTCAGCTCCAAGGGGCGATCCATCCCTGATGGAAACAGTAACAGTTCCTGGAGAGCCAGTTCGACTTCCTATCTTGATTGTGACCGATGTTATAGAATGTGCCGATTGTGCCTTGAATGTCTGTGCCACCCACCGATCGCCATAGATTACTGTTCCGGTTCCACCTCCCGCATCATAATTCTCAAATAATATTGGGTCAGCATATACGGAGGCAGGAAAGAAAGCTATTGAGGGAACCATCAGAAGAGATGCCAATACAAATAGCAGTCCCACCTGAAGCAGAGCTCTTCTATACATTTCAGTTCTTTTCAAATGGTTGCTTCCGCTAGGTTACTATTAGCTTGTAATAACAGTCTATCAATACTAAGCAAAGAAAGTCAATGGCTTCTTGAAGATTAGGGATGTGCGAATCTCTTTGACCTGCTCCCCCCGAAAATAAGTCCGTTAAACTGAAATATGAGCAGTCACTTTAGCCCTATGATTTTTATTATGGGTTAACAGACATGCCGATGCTTGTTCAGTGGTAATTTGAGGGTTTATTGAAGGTCGCTACTTGAAGAGGGCAACTAATAGGCGTTTCGTCGGCGTTGTATCAGCAGCACTGAGACCACTACTACGCCGATAGCACAGATAACAAAGCCGATTATAGCCCAGTCTTTCGTTGGCGCAGGTTTGTTACCACCATCATCAATTATGATAAAGCTTGCCTGCTGTCCGTTGACATCCACGCTATAGCTGCCAGGCTTTTCCCGGGATACCATAAACATTAATGGCACAGCGGCATGACCGCCAACTTTGCCCAATCTGGTTTCCTCAACCTGACCATTAACCTTCAAAGTTGCGCTATAACTGCCAGATTCATCACCGCTATTGGTTATGTTAGCATATACGGTTACCGGTTGATTAGCCTGTGCTTGTTGAGGCTGGACGTTGAGGTATTTCACTGTCAATTTGGCTGGTGCTGATATTGATCGCTCTGGCAGATATGATGATGACGGTTCCTGTGATGTTGCTGTGGATGTGGACAATAGCCGTGCGGGTCCTCCTGGGTCAACGATAGTACCATTTGCCTGCCCATCAGTATCTCCAGTGCCACCATCGGTTATGGTGAGAGTTAGTATGTTATCACCATCATTATCGCCTAGCAATGATGTGCAGTTGACCCACTGACCGTTGATGCATTTCCAGTACTGGGTGCCCATAGGGACATTTGAGGGGAAAGTAATGGTAATGGTCACAGTTGCACCTGGGGTAATATTGGTAACAGTAAAAGAAAAGAAACCATGAGGGAAGCTGAGCCCTGAAGGCGGCGCTCCACAAGGGGTCGTTGACAATGCGCTCAAAGTACTTATACCACCAATGCTTGTACTGAAAGTAGCAGTGCCAGTGCCGGTGGCTGTAGCCACAGACGAAGACGAAAATTCGTAGGCTCCAATATCACAGGTCCCCATCTGCGGTCTGGTAATGCCACGCTGGTCTGTCGTTGGAGCGCCAGAATTCGTGCCTGTATTGTAAGCAGGGCTGCTGGCTGTTATGGCATGGGTTGACGTTGGGCCACCATTATTTTGTAAAGGACCGAGCTGCGGATTGGTGTTGCGCTTGTCGGTGGGCTGAGTGAAATAACAGCTATTCTCGCTGTCTATATTGTAGCCCAGAGAACTGATTCCAGTTCCATTAAGATCATCGTATCCATTGTTGTGAATGCCGTCATCACCGATATTGTTGGCCACTATACAGTTCTTGAAGTACATTCTTGCAGGTGCACCATCATTAGAGAATCCTCCACCTACACCACCTTGATTTTCAGATATGGTTACGCTATAACACCACATGCTTCCCCAGTTGCGAATACCTCCACCTGCACCATTGCCAGAGTTTCCACTTATAGTGCAATTGGTCAGTGTAGCTGTAGCAGCGGGCATAGTATGTATACCATTACCCTTGCTAGCATGGTTGCCGCTTATACAAGAATTATTAATTGTAAGCGTACCCGCGTTCCAGATACCACCACCCTGACCATCACTTTCGTTTACAGCGTTTTCACTTATGGTGCAGTTGGTCAATTCTACTAAACCAGAATCGCCCCCAAACGTTCTTCTGGTAAGTATTCCTCCACCACTAAAGAGCGCGGTGTTCCCGCTTACAGTACACCGATTCATATAAAGAGCTCCACCATCATTACAAATACCGGCACCTTCGCCCCAGTTGGTTTCATGGTCGATTGATGCTAACTTTGTATTATTTATAATGGCGCAGTCGTTAATGGTAACTATATGAGCCTGCGAAATGTAAATTCCACCTCCAAAATCGGTTACTGTAGCCGCTCCATTCTGAATGGTAAACCCGGATATGGTATTGCGCTGGAAAGGTTGACTGGAAACCTCTAGGACAACTCCACTTGCATCGCCGTCAATTATGGTGGTCAGGGCACCGGCACCGACCAGATTCATGGTTTCGCTCAGGCGAAGACCGTGCTCATGATAGGTTCCCGCGGCGACATATACGGTACCGCTATTGGAGACAACAGTTATGCCAGCGGCTATGGTTTTCTTGGGGCCAGTAGTCCCTGAAGTATATAAAGGCGAGCTGCCATCGTAATTATTGTTCCCTGTAGTGTCATTGACATATACATTGGGTAGGGGAACACTCACGGTGAAACAATTAGTCTTAGTGCCGGTTCCAGCTGGGTTAGTCACCGTGACATCTCTGGTACCCGGCGTGGCTCCTGCGCCAATACTTATGCTGCTGATGATTATTTGTGTATCACTAACGGTGAGTGCTCCCACCGTTATGTCTGCGCCGAAGCTAACTAACGTGGTTCCAGATAGATTGTTTCCAGTAATAATAACATTGTTCAGCGTCTTCCCCTGGCTACCAGAGTTAGGGCTGACCGAGGTTATATGAGGGGAAGTGCCGAAAGCATAAAGTTTCCTGTCATCTGAGCCGATATAAACCGTGCCATCGCTGCCGATGGCCGGGGAAGAAAGCACGATACCACCTGTAGTATAAGACCATGTCAGGTCCCCACTACTGCCATTATCTTTAAAAGCATAGACTTTCCTTCCATTACCATCTGCGATATAAATTGTGCTATCACTGCCTATAGCAGGAGAAGAGTAGCCTATATCATTAGTAGTATTGGCTGCCCACTTTTGGCTACCATTGGTTGGATTAATAGCGTAAAGCTTGCCTCCGCCAGTGTAGTCAAAAGAACCAACATATATAGTACCGTCACTGCCTATGGCTGGCGAAGACTGGACTTCGCCAGCTGTGTTGAAACGCCATTTTTGGATGGCATTGGTGCTGTTATCGGTAACAGCGTATAAAAATGAGTCATATGCGCCAAAATATATAGTACCGTCGCTGCCTATGGCGGGAGAGGAATTGATCCAATAACCTGTGGGAAAAGTCCACTTTAAAACACCGCTGGTAATATTATCGGTGATAGCATACAGTTTGCCTTCATCATCACTCATCGTACTCGGATTATTCTCCACATGTGTACCTATGTAGATGGTGCCGTCACTGCTTATAGCCGGGGAACTTTCACCAATAATATCTCCCGTTGTATAGAACCACTTCAGGGTGCCATTAGGGTTGACTGCGTAAAGAATGCCCAAATTTGAGCCGACATATACTGTGCCATCGCTAGCTATGGTTGCGGATCCGACACTACTATCTGTGACAAAACGCCACTTCAGGGTGCCATTGGGATTAATAGCATAAAGATCACTAGAGCCGACGTATATAGTACCATCGCTGGCGATAGCCGGGGAACATTGGATAGGGCCACCTGTGTTGAAAGACCACTTCTTGTCTCCATTGGGGTCGATGGCATAAAGCGTCCCACCATGAGCGCCGAAGTATATGGTGCCGTCGCTGCCTATAGCGGGAGAGGAACGGACACTGTCACCAGCAGTATAAGTCCACTTGACAGTGTTTGTCTGCGCACCGAGATATGGGCTCTGACCGGTATGTCGGATGTCGTGGTGGAACATGGGCCAGGGCGTATTCGCCAGACCACTGACACCCGCCCCTGCCAAGCCTGGCATCGCAGCCAGCCCTGCTAGAATGATTCCTAACAAGAAGCAAAATATGGGCTGGATTTTGCTTCTCCTAATCTCGTCTAGTTGTTTCACTCGCCCCATTCTATTAGTTATTACGTTATGCTGTCAAGACCCTGTAAAGCGAACAGCAATAATTTACTAGCCGATGATTGTTATCATGGGCTTATAATAAGATGCTAATTTTGACTACGTGTCATTCGCCTTCGATTGATCATTGTGGCTTTTATTCGTAGGGCGGGTCATAAAGCAGATAATCCCCGCGGGATTCAATTGCACCTGGTTTCACTAGTCTATATACTAAGGTAGTAGGAGGCTGTGAGGTATGGAAAGTGAAACTGTCCTGTTATATATCTATACTGTTACCGGTTGCATTGTCTTTGCTCTGTTAATTATCCTTCTCAATAGATGGCTGGCAAAGCGGCAGATTCACAAGATAGCCAATGATTTCCGCAGGCACAATGCTGTCAGTATTGAAACTGCCAAAACTGCCGAGGAATTGGGATATAAATTCAAATCTCCAGGTGTTGCCCTCCATGTTGCTGACGTCGCGGCTACTATGCTTGGCAGCACCGGCAGTCTTACCGATAAAAGTTTAAAGGAACAAGTATTTGATAAGCTGGTCGCTGCTAAAATACTGCTGTATACCAGCAATGGCAAATTGTATCTTTCCGAGGAAAATCTGTTAACCAGTGAAAGGCAGTATGATTTAAACCTGGATAAAACGAGAATAGCCTTCATGGGCAGCACGTATATAGAAAATGTGAAACCAAGCAACGGATTATTCCATAGTCAGAGCAATGCTTCTTCACCATCTTTCCAGCAGCATGGACCTGTGCTTAAAAAAATGATAATTTCCAGGATTCTCCCCGCAGCATTCCTGGGTATCGGCTTAATACTGTTTCTTTTCTCTGTCAGGGTAGGGTGTGAACAGGCAATTCAGAATGAATATGGAAATGGGGCGGCGGCGGGAATACCCGGCGATATTTTACAGGCACTTTTTTTGGCTGGAGTTGGCTTCATGATACTCGCCGGTATCTGGTTCCTCGTCATAAAATTGAAGCGCAGATAAAAAATACAGTGCAATGAGAATAATCCGTACCATTTTTTCCTGTGTGTCACCCGCCTTCGGGTGATCGCTGCGGTTTGTAGAATTGGTTCGATATCACGTAACTAGACTATCAAAAACCATGGATGTATACTGGTTAGTGAGGAAACACTCAAATGAAATTTCGAATAGTATTAGAATACGACTCCGAAACCAAGAGCTACGCTGCCTATTGTCCTGAGTTGCCCGGTTGTTGCAGTGCTGGAGATACAGAAGACGAAGCCCTTAAAAATGCCAAAGAAGCTATCACACTTTATCTCGAACCCACGCAGGTTAAGCTTAAACCTGATGACAAGGTGTTCGAGGTCGAAGTACCGGTTTAATGGCAGATAGACTACCTCGTTTAACAGCTACTGAAGTTACCAAAATACTTGAACGCCATAATTTTGCTTTAATCTCTCAGCATGGTAGCCATCAGAAATGGCGAAACTACCAGAATGGTAAGCAAGTCATAGTGCCCTACCACAAAGGAAAGCAATTACCACTTGGCACATTAAAGAGCATCATTGAGGGGAGTAGTATTGGAGATGATGAATTCCGCCCCTAGGGATCATTAATAGCAATCGTTCATCCCCGAGTGACGCCAAAAAAGGAGGTCACCTCGGGGAGGTGACTCCCACTGACTCTAACACTCCTTCAGTGCCGTGTCGGTTTCCTCAGTGCTGAAGCCGCCGGCTAGGAGCGCGGCTCTGGCGATGGTAATATCGTGCACAGCGACGCCTCCACTGATACCAAGGCCACCATAGAGCTTACCTTTCTTGATAATGGGGAAACCTCCAGGAAGCGCTATCAGATTTTCATGGAATCGGAGTACCGGTAATCCGCCTACCTGAAAAATACTTTTCCAGGTACTGGTCGGCAGTTTGCCATAGGTAACAGTAACTGCTTTATTCATGGAAATCTGGATGCTCATTAATATGGCATTGTCCATGCGGCGGAATGCTATCAAGTTGCCGCCGCAATCGGTGATTGCCATTGATACCGGAACTTCCTGCTTTCTGGCTTCTATCTCTGCCGCATTGAACATCTTCTGAGCCATTTTGAGGGTTAAACCACCCTGGTAGCAAAGCTGCCCCTGCTTCCATGAGGGTGGGAGCTGTTCCTTAGAGCGTGCCATTATTACCTCCTGTTACTTTGTTTTCGTAGAAACGCAGTCTATTTCTTACCCTGGTTAGACATTACAATCTTGCCTGGCTTGAGCAGTATCGATAGCACTATGCCAATACAACAAACAAGGGCGCAAACCAGGAAAGCCAGTTGATAGCTGCCTGCCAGGTCAAATACATAGCCGGTCAGAACCGGGCCAATAGCGGCGCCAATGGAAAAGCCAAGGACAGCAGTCCCCAGTATAGAACCGTGTGCTTTCAATCCGAAGAGTCTTGCCGCCAGAGGTGACTCTGAAGAAGCAAAACCATCATGACCAAAGCCGAAGATGCCAGCAAACAGATACAGCATCCATTCCTGCTCTGCTGCCATAAGCCAGAGGAGAGGTGCTGCCATCAGAGCCAGTCCAATGACGAAAACCCATCTATTTCCAATTTTATCAGCGGCGTAGCCTAATACAATCATACCAAGAATGCCCAGCCCTCCAATTAAAGCGAGGATATTGGCAGCGCTGAATTCCGAAATTCCAAGGTCGATGGCATGTGGGGCAAGATGTACCATGATGGCATACAGGCTGAAACCAAAACAGAATAATGTTCCAGCAAACATCCAGAATTGCCGGGTGCGCATTGCTTCGTTGAAGGAGAGTCCCTCGTCCGCCGCTTGTGGCGCAGGTCTGGCCCGGTTCTTCTCCACATAGGGGGATAACCCCATCTGTTCAGGGTCACGCCGTAAGAACTGGGCAACAATGACAACGATTACCAGGCTGATGATGCCGATGACAATGTACGAAGTGCGCCAATCGTAGACAGAAATGAGCCATGAGGCGAACGGCGGTCCGAGCAAACTGCCGATTCCCAGACCAATAAGGGCGATACCAGTAACCATGCTGCGCTTATCGATAAACCACCTGGCTACCGTTGACATAACTGGTACCCAGGCAGCACCCATGGCAATGCCGATGACTATTCCATAGAGGAGGTATAATTGCCACACAGCGGTAATCTGTGAGATAAGGATATACCCCATACCTAACAGCACACCACAAATTACTGTCACCAGCCGGGGGCCTAGCTTATCGGTAAGCCTGCCCATAAGGATGGCAGAAAAGCCGCTTATGAGCAGGGAGACTGAGAATGTGCCTGAGGTCATGGCTCTGGTCCAGCCGAACTCTGCCACCATGGGATTGAAGAAGATACCGAAGGCATGGAAGGTGCCCCAGGTGATAGCCAGGGTAAAAAAGGCGGCAATGACAATAATGTAACCGTAGAAAAATTTTGATTTTGAGGCGTTGGGTTGGCGAGCATCCGTATTGTTTGTCACCATGAACCTCCTCTTTAGGGCTTCCGTCAACAGGCTGGGTGCATTATAGCACAGTGGTGAAGGGCAAATAGCATTATTTCTCAACCCCCTTTATCCCCCAATCTTGGGGGAATCAGGAAACTGGGGGACACCCCCAGACCCTCGGCAGGAAGGTTCCTGCACCTCTTTTTCGGACATCTCTTATTTGTGGCGGTCATTTGTCTCAGGTTGAACAGAGATGAGGTCACCTCTGGGGAGGTGACTCTCACAAATGGTACAAACCGGGTACACTGGTAACAAATAGACCGGGCACATAGGTAACAGATAAGGTATGGGTAGGAGGTAACCACCTATGCCTTGGAAGGAAACATGTGCCATGGATCAAAAGATGCAGATGATCAAATGTTGGAAAGGTGGCCAATTTACCATTACTGACCTGGGCTTTCTACACGATGTCAGCAGAAAGACGATTTATAAGTGGGTCAAGCGGTATAAAGCAGAGGGGCCAACAGGTCTTGAGGAGCGGTCGAGAGCACCCTTATTACATCCAAATGTCACAGTGTCAGAGATGGTAGACAAGATACTAGCAGTCAAGCGCCGCCACCAGAAGTGGGGGGCGAAGAAGGTAGTAGCCTGGTTGAAAGAGCAATACCGGGAGGAAAGGTGGCCATCTGTCAGCACGGTAAGCGAGATTCTGAAGAGAGAGGGTTTAGTGAATCCTCGCAAAAAGAGGCATAGAACACCGCCATATACTGACCCTTTCACTGCCTGTAATAAACCTAATGCAGTGTGGTGTGCCGACTTCAAAGGTCAGTTCAAAACAGAGGATGGGAAAGTTTGTTACCCATTGACTATCACCGATAGTTACAGCCGTTACCTTCTCCTCTGCAAAGGACTCAGTCGTCCGAGTTTTAAAGAAAGTAAACCGTGTTTCGAGTTGGTTTTCAGAGAGTATGGGTTACCAGAAGCTATTAGAACTGATAATGGTGCGCCATTTGCTTCGGTAGGGATAGGAGCATTGTCAAAGCTATCAGTCTGGTTTATGAGGCTGGGGATTCGAGCTGAGAGAATAGAGCCAGGGCACCCTGAACAGAATGGCAGGCATGAGCGGATGCATCGGGCATTAAAAGAAGCCACTGCGAGCCCGCCCAGACGTAATATGCGGACACAGCAAAAGGCTTTTGATGAATTTACCTACGAGTATGATTTCGAGCGCCCTCACGAGGCATTGGGGCAGAAAACTCCTGTCACTGCGTATCAAAAGTCGAATAGTCCTTACCTGCACAGGATACCCACAATAACTTACCCTTATGGTACCATACTACGAAAAGTAAACCGCAATGGTGAAATCAAATGGAAAGAGAGAAGTATCTATATCAGCAAATCATTGATTGGAGAGCATATCGCATTAAAGCAGAAAGAGGAACACCTCTGGGAAATATGGTTCATGCATTATCCATTAGGAATAGCAAATGTAACAACAAGAAAAGTGTTACCTATGTGCCCGGATTAAAGTGTAACCTATGTCCCAGTTTGTACAAAATAGTCAGGTAAAGTTAGGAAAAATGATGTTGACAAATCACAACTAGAAACCTGCACTGGTTAGTAGCAGGGGAAACTGTTCCACATCGCAGAGTCTAAGGTGAAAAGGAGGATGAAGTATGGGTATCAAGAACATGGTAACAGGGAAGGTGGCGGTGAGGGTGCTGGTTATTCTGCTGATGACTGTGATTCTGTTTACCAGCATGGCAACTCCGGTCTATGCAGGGGTTGAGCCCTCGCCGTGGCGGCAGGTGATAACGCTCCGTATCGCTGCCATTGAACTTGCCGGGATCAGGATGGAGAATGCTGTCCTGCTGCGGGCAGGCGTTGAGCCTACGCCGTGGCGGCTGAACCGGCTGCAGGCAGAAGTCTACCAGCTCAATGCCATATATGACCGGATAAATGCCGTCTTGTCAGTTCCGCCGGAACCCAGTAGGGTGCGGGAAGCCCTGGTGGATGTCCGCGACCGGGCACAGGGCATCGTTGATGACATCCGTATGACTGACCCACCGGATCCCCAGAGGGTGCGGGAACTTCTGGCGCAAGTCAGCGACGCTGCACAGGCTATCGCCGATTGGGCAAACAGGTTGCTCAGGACACCGGGCATAGGTTAATCGCAGCATAGTCATCGTTTCGGTTTTTCTGGTGAGGTCACCTCAGGGGAGGTGACTCTCACGGAAGTTCTTCAGGAACTTCCATTTGCAATCATGAACCTCCTCTGTAAAATCCTTAAGCTCTAAGCGGGATTTCCTCTATCAACTTGTGGTGGGCTAATTGGTTGCCTATAATATAACTTTAGCTAAACTCCTGGAATTAAGATCAAACACTCTGTTTTGTTACTTTCCTAAGTAGGCGGCCTTAATAGCCTCAGATGATTTAAACAACTCGTAGCATGAGTAAAAAGTTGCCTGGAGCCAACCTCTTTCTGACTGTAGAATTGCTGTGACATTCAATTGAATAGGTCTAATAATTTAAGGAGGTGACTTATGTAGTGGCAAAGTGAAAAAGGATCTTAAAGGGTAGTATAATTAAAGTCATTAGCATGTAAAAGGAGGATTACCAAATGATGGAATCCAAGTATGAGAAATATGTCGTAAGGAAATCAACTACACCCGAACCCAGCATAAAATGGGGAATACCCGAATTGGGAATTACAGACCTGTACCATTTTCTGAAGCCTAGCGGCCCTATAAAAGAATCTAATACAATGATCGAGTTTGCCTGGATAGTTAAAGACAGTGTTTTTGGAGTTACCAAGGATAAGCCGCCACACAAACACGATTGCGATGAGATTTTTATGTTCATGGGAACTAACCCGAAAGATAGAGACGAATTGGGCGCTGAAGTCGAGTTCTGGCTAGGTGAGGGGGAGGAAACAGAGAAAATAAAAGTTAACACCTCGGGATTAGTCTTTGTCCCGAAGGGATTGGTACATCTGCCGTTATTCTTCAAGAATGTTAAGAAACCGTTATTATGGGTAGTAATTGGACTCAATATAGGTGAAACGCTTAAAAATACTACTAAATATCCTGTTAGAGGGATATAAACTCAGCCTATTTGCAAAGACTGGATTTAAAAAAGACTGGCTTGTGTCGATGTCTTGCCTGGAGGACTTAAAGAAAGACAAGAATACAGGATTGCAGTTAGTATATCTCAAGCCAGTGAGATAGAATATCAACATCCCCAATGAGGCAGAAGTCATAGATGCTACCGGGAGAACAGTCATGCCAGGGATGATAGAGGCACATATCGTCAAGCCGTTGCCAGGTGTAGACAAATGGGGCTAGTTAGTGTAGTATGCAAGGCAGAAATCATTCACCCATCGAATATACCGCGCCCTGTTCAAGCGAATAACAATTAGTCTAGAAAGAAGGGGGTGATGCGTACTCGCCAAAAATGCTTTTCGTTAAGAAACTACAAGTTTACATAGTATAGAAGGAGGCAAGAATGAAAAAATTTATGTTTCTTGGTATCGTCGTTTTAATGCTGGTATCTTTAATTCTTTCGGGTTGCGCCGGACAGGCTCCGTCGACTGGACCAGGAGCACAACCAGCCAAAACCATTAATCTTAAGTTCGCTACCTTTATCCCCCCTATGGATACGTATGCTGTGCAACAGGGTGAATGGGCAAAACAACTGGAGACAGCCACAAATGGCAGGATTAAAATAACGTTCTACCATGCGGAGTCTCTAATCAAAATGCCCGATTTGTTTGATGCTACTGCTGCCGGTACTGTTGATTTTTCTATGATCGATTCCAATTTAACACCGGAACGTCTGCCACTCTCCGGTATCACCACTCTCCCCATGGTGTTCAAGCGCGCCAGCCAGACTCAACAGGTGATGTGGGCACTTCTGGAAAAGTATAGTAAGTTTAAGGGTGAATATGCCCCTACCAAGGTGATCTGGTGCCAGAACCCATCCACAGCTCAGCTATATGGCAACAAACCATTGCAGAAGCTTGATGATTTGAAAGGCCAAAAGGTAGCTATAGTTACGCCCTGGGAAGCCTTATCACTGAAGGCACTTGGTATGACCCCAGTCGGTATGCCTCCCACGGAAATGTTTACCGCTCTAGAGAGGGGAGTAGTTGATGCTGCATCAGGTGATTTTAACCAGGCATTTATCTGGAAACATTTCGAAATCACCAAATACCGGACAGATAATGTGGACATCACTGCCAGAGTCTCACCTATTATCATGAATATTAAGACGTACAACAATCTTCCCGATGACCTGAAAAAGATATTCGATAAAACAACAAACGGCCTTGAAATGTCCAAGCGCGCTGGTCTGGCATTCGAAGATTTCATGGCCAACTCTATAAAGATGATAAAAGAATTTGATCAGAAGAAAGGTAACCCGGCGATTTACGTGCTGCCGTCTGATGAAAGACAAAAATGGCTGAACACGGTATCGCCGGTACGCGACCAGTGGGTTGCTGAAATGGAGAAAAAGGGACTTCCCGGGAAAGACATGCTCAAAGACATGATTGAACTCGCCGAAAAGTATAAGTAATCACAAAAGCGAGAGCATGCGTGTTTCTGTTGAACAGGTTATGGAATAGAGCCTTGTCGTTGGCAAGGGCTCATCACAGGTAACCGCATGGCTCTCGCTTTGATAATGGAGAGCGCTATGGAAGAACCAAAAAGCAAAAACGCTTTAGAGAAGGTAGCGTATGCACTTGAACGTATCGTGTATCCGCTGAGCAAAGGTATCGCAGTGGTGTCGGCCGCAACTCTGGTCATCATGATGTTTCTGACGACGATAGATGTTATCATGCGGCGCTTTTTCAACCAGCCGATATTTGGGGCCTATGAGATAAGCAAAGTCTTGCTCGCCATAGCTATTTTCTGTGGTGTCGCCTATGTCATGGTTAAAGGAGGGCATGTCAACGTCGATATCGCCACCCGCCTGTATCCTCGTCGGCTCAAGCTTGCAGTATACAGCATTGGTCTGTTCCTGAGCCTGGTGATCGTGGGACTGATAAGCTGGCAGGCAGCTTTATACGGGATAGATATGGTTCAGGTGGGTGAACGCTCAGTCCTCCTCAGAATCGTTGTTTTCCCATTCATATTTGTGGTGGCGTTTGGCAGTGCGGTGCTTTTTTTGGTGATCCTGGTACAATTCTTATATGCTCTTGGAGGGAAATTAGATGGAACCGGTTAGCCTCGGCGTCATTTTTATAGCCGTAATGTTATTTCTATTAATTATCATTGGATTGCCCATAGGCTTTTGTCTGGCGCTTACCGGTGCGTTAGGTATTTGGGCTATCAGCGGGTGGGACTCGTTGTTCGATATTATTTCACACAGGCCATTTGCGGTAGCCTCTGACTATGTATTCACCACAATACCCATGTTTGTTTTTATGGGATGGCTCGCTGCGGAAGGGGGGATTAGCGCCGACCTTTTTATAGGTGCCAACCGGTGGTTTGGGTGGATGAGGGGTGGTTTGGCTATGGCGGTGAGCTGGGCATGTGCCGCCTTTGGAGCGGTCTGCGGCTGTTCTATTACTACAGGGGTAACCATGGCATCCATATCATTGCCGGAAATGCGAAGGCGTAACTACGACAATGCCCTGTCTACCGGTGTGCTCTCCGCCAGTGGCAATCTGGGCATTCTGATACCTCCCAGCATTCCCTTCGTTGTCTATGGCATCATTACCGAAACATCTATAGGTCATCTGTTCATGGCGGGTATTTTCCCCGGTATTCTGCTTTCTGCTCTTTTTTGCGGGACGATATATATTATTTGCCTGAGGAATCCCCAGGCCGGTCCTGCTGGTGATCCATTTAATCTCAGACTGGCACTGAGATTGCCATTGGGCGCATGGCTCACTATTCTTTTGATGCTGTTTGTCTTAGGGGGCATTTACGTAGGTATTTTTACACCGACTGAAGCAGGGGCACTCGGTGCCTTCGGAGCATTCATTCTTGGTTTGGCCACAAGGCGTCTCAAGTGGAATAATTTTGTTACTGCCCTGACCAAGACAATCACCACTGCGTGCATGATACTTATTCTTATCATCGGTGCTAATATTTTCAGTACCATGCTGGCGTTGAGCACAGTTCCCTTTGCGCTGGTAGATATCATTAAAGTAGTATCCGTTAACAAATGGGTTGTCCTGGCAGCAGTTCTGATATTGTATATCATAGTCGGCTTTGTACTTGATATTATGTCCTCCTTATTGATCCTTATCCCAATTATTACGCCGATACTGGTCAAAGTATATGGATTTGACCCTGTATGGCTCGGAGTACTTACCATACTCTGTGTGTGCATCGGGGAAGTTACTCCACCGATTGGTATTGTGGTTTTTGCCGTAGGTGGTGTGGCAAAGGATATCCCATTGTCAACAATATTCAGGGGTGCCATGTACTTTTTCTGGGCTATGCTCGTTTGCCTTGTTATCCTGGTGATATTTCCGGAGATTTCACTCTTTATACCTAATACCATGTATGGAATGTAGCTATTTTAAGAACGTAGACTGTGGTATTCGTTACAACGCAATCCAGCAAACGAATATAGTGAGTCGTGCACTATCTGTTTTGCGATTATAAGATGTGACGTCCAGCCTCTAACTCCATTAAACCTATTCTTGCCCCATTGTAGGTGTCACTATTATTTTACATAATTTAATAATCAATATATAGCATAGACGTCTTGACAAATCACAATATATTGTGATATGGTGATTGCATGGAAGGGCATTTGTCCAGATGCCGTTATGATTTTGATGGATGGTGTGAAAAGCATGGCTGGTGCAATGATAGATGCCTGAGGAAGACAAATAATTTACGTTTTGCTGTAGTACCAAAGGCATTGGTTAACCTGAGACTAGCGCACCGTTCATTCAGAGTGAAAAAGAATTCACCTGAATCAAAATCAAAAAGAGCTGTTGGTTCTGGCGTTATTTGACTTAGGTCTTTCGTGATTTCATATACCAACGGTTATGTTTTTGTATTACCTGAGCGTGTAAGTTCAAATCATCAATTTCCTCAGATTTTTCCGGGTTATTCACCTTTCAGCATAGTGAGCACCAGGTCTGTTAAAACCAATAACACCGACGGTCTTTGTTTCCACCACGATGGGCATAAGCACGGATACAGTACCGTCATTATTGTCGTGGGTGACAATGTAGTGGGACATGCGCTGAATCTCTTGACTCTTATTATCCGATGGGGAAGGTCAACCTTTGGCTAAAGTTTAACCAGGGTGAAGTGGTCTTCATCCTGAAACAGGATTGAGCGCCAGAGATAAACGATACGAATTGCTGAGATAAGCTCATTTCGGCTCACGTGTCTCGGTAGAAAAGCCGATGCGCCACTTTCAATCGCCGGTACGAGTAAGTTTTGCTCATCATTGAGTACGATAATGCTTATATTATGAAGAGCGTGCTTCATTTGTTTGATTACCTTCACGCCATCTGTCCCCCGTATTTCTATGTCCAGAATCACAATATCGGGATACAATTTGCTGATCTGGTTGAGAGCTTCCTTCTCGTTGGATGCTTCGCCGATAACTTTGATGCTTTGATCGCCATTTAACATCTGGCGAAGACCTTCACGCATAGCTTCACGGCTATCAACGACGACAACTCGTATGACATCCGAAATGCTAGAGGTGTAACTATATATGCGGGGTAATTCATTGAACATTGTATCTTCCATTACACTGCTCCATACGTGAATATTTACAGAGTAAATTGTGGCATTCTCAGGCGTTGAGTCAAAGCCCCAAATGGGTCATAATAGTAGCCAGATAAGCTAAGATTACAAAATGGGGAAATTCAATGGAAGTAGCCTGAATAGGGACAATAGATAGTAGTAATAAGAGAGATAGTGAGTCTCTATGTGATTAGCGGTTTGGATTAGCTTCGATGGTGGTTATAGTAAATTCTTGGTGTAAGCTTCAGAAACAGCCTGAGTTCTATCAGTAGCGCCGAGCCTGGAAAATATGGTGCTCGTTTCTCTTTTGATAGTCGCCTCACTGAGATAGAGCTTCTCAGCGATGTTTTTATTGGTGATACCGGAAGCGATGAGACGTAGTATTTCAAGTTGTCTTTGAGTTAAGATTGCTTTGCGATTAATCTCTACCATAGTGGCAAACTGCTTAAAGAGCGTGCGCGTAACGGATGGTGAAAAGGGTGATTGACCATTATAGGCAAGCCGTATTGCTTTGATAAGGTCCTCCTGATTAATATCTTTGAGCAGGTAACCTGAAGCACCGGCCTCGGCGGACTGTGCTAAGAATTTATCCTCGTAGATGGTGAGAATGATAATGTTGGCAGTGCAACCCTGCGCTTTCAATTGTCGCGTAGCTTCGATGCCACTCATTCCAGGCATTCTGATATCCATTAGTATGATATCTGGATTGAGCTCTTTGGCTTTTACCAGAGCTTCTTCGCCTGAGCTAACTTCGCCAACCACCCTGATTTCATCATCAAATTCTAGCATTCGGCGCAGACCCTCGCGCACTAGTTGTTGGTCATCTACCAGTAGCACATTTATATTCATGTTTATCTTGCCTGCCTCTCACTAAACTAATTGAAGAGCATTTATCTTTTGGCTTCAGCATCCCTGTGCCGGTTGTTTTGCCGGCACAGGGATGCTCACTGTTATTTTTGTGCCCTTAGAGATAGATGTATCTATCTTAAGGTTGCCTCCAATCATCTCAGCCCTTTCTCGCATGCTTACTAATCCTAAATTGCCTTCTGCGGTTTCAGTTCTAAGCGTTTCGTCGAGATTAAAACCCTTACCATTATCAGTAATTTCAATAACAACATCTTCCGGTTCATACATTAGCTTCACCTCGACTACAGATGCCCCAGAATGCCGGCGTACATTATTGAGTGCTTCCGAAACAACGCGGTAAACGGTTATCTCCTGTACTGAAGATAGCGGTCTGGGGTCGCCGTTTATGGTAAAATTGCCGAGTATATCAGTTTCCATACTGAATGTTTTTACATTTTGCTGTAGAGCTCCAACCATGCCCAACTCAGACAGTGTTGAGGGGTGGAGGTTAAGGATAATGCGACGTAATTCCTTGATGCTTTGGTGAATAATATCATTGGCACGTTGAATTTCTTCGCGTGCTTTCTTAGTGTTTGATTTGGCTAAATGGGCATTTCCGAGCTGGAGAGCGTATGAAGCGCTTGATATCCACTGCGCCAGCCCATCATGCAACTCTGTGGATATTCTACGACGCTCATCTTCTTGCGCAGTCAGGCATTTCCTCAAAAATACCTCAGTATTATTCCGATGTGTTTGGACATCGTCAAAGAGCCTGGAATTTTCAAGAGCGATAGCTGCCTGACCGGCCAATATGGATAATAGTTCAAGGTCGCTTTCGGCAAAGGGGATTCTGCTAAACCTTTTACTGCAGTTAATTACACCGATAACCCTCCCTTTTATGGATAGAGGAACGCATAACGACGACATGACCCGTCCATTTTTACTTTTTGCTTCACCTTTCGATTCAGCATTAATGAGGAGTGCCTTTCCTGTCTTGACGACAGACCATGATAATTCGTCCTCTGAGAGGCGAAGACGTTTGCCTAACGTTGCTTTGGACAAGCCCAATGCTGCGGTGACAATTAACTCTTTGGATGCCTCATTGAGCAGCATAATAGATGCATTTTCGGTTCTGGTCTCGATGCAGACCAGGCGGACGATTTCATTGAAGATTTTATGAGCGTTTAACTCAGAAACAATAGATTTGTTTAATTCAAATAGAGGTAAAAGGGTTTTAAGGCGCATATTTTCTTTGGCAAGCCGACTTTTTTGTAACACATCTTCAACAGTATTTTTAAGCTCTTCTGCGGTAAAAGGTTTTACCAATACTGCCTGAGCGCCTGCCTTAAATGACTTGATGAGTAAGTCCGAAGAGTTACCTTCGCTCATTACGATTGCGCCGATGGAAGGTTGTAGCAGTTGTGCTTGCTGTAGAAGCACGGGAGCGGTAAGTTCAGGCATAGCCAGGCTGGTGATCAGTAAATCTATCGTTTTTTTTCTCAGTAATGTGACAGCATTTAAGCTCGATTGGGCGCACGTTACAGCGTACCCTTCCTTGTAAAGGGTAGACTTGATCATATCCAGTACTTCTGACTCCTCGTCAATGACCAGTAAGCTTTCCTTGTTCATGCCTGTATGCATTTATAAACGATATTCCTTAGCAATACACGAAAGCAACGTACGTACACGACCTAAAAGATACGATATACTAACCTCTCCTCTTTTGTCAAGATTTCATGAATGTAAATAAATCCTTTAATTGTTTATGATAAATTTAATGATGGTGAGCTTTGCGGCTCAAGTAGTCTTCTTTCTTTCTTTCATTCATTGAAAGCCACGTGATAAAGATGTTTGCCCTGTCGCCTCACAACAGGTTCTGACTATATTTTGAGTAAAGTGGTACTTTTTACATAGTACTTTAAGGTTAAACATTATGAGCCAACAGGCTCATTCTCTGGAGTCATTAGGATAATATTACCTATTCTGTGGTATTTCTAGAGGGGAGATGAGAAATAGTTTTGCGATTATTGTCACAGAAGCGGATTGCGGAAGATAAAATGATACCAGAGGGCTATACAAATCGGTCAGTCGTACTTATTTCTTCTCTACCGTATTCTTCCTTGTATGAATAGTGTTTTTGCTACTCCTTGTATTTCAGTTCCCAATCATTCTTCAAATTCGATAGCACTGAGATAAAATCCTCTAAATCCTCGAATTTATTAAAGTATAACTGCCAGACAATATCGTTGTTTCCATTGCTTGTGTAACACTGCAATTCTGCCGTCACATTAAACAGTTTCCCCTTATCTTCTTCAGGGTAGATGACCCTGTGTTCATGGAAGAGATATCGCGCCACATGTGCTTTAATTTCACGTTGAGGTACTTCTAGGGTAATCTGGCAGTTAAAGTATATTCTTTTATCCATGCGCTACCTCACTTTTTAATGATTAACATATTATCTCTAAAATTGCCAGATTATGCGAATATCCGTTTTTTTTGGCTGTAAGGCAGGTGGTATGGATACTTCAAGTGGTTGCTGGCGAGATTCCTTATCATCGTAAAGAGAAATAATTTTTTCTTCCAACAGGCTGTAGAGTTTGCTGGCATCTGATTTATCGCTATTTAATAAGTTAACCGATGGTGTATCATTGTAAATTGCCCACCCTTTAGCGCTATTATTTTCTTCATACCACCAGCCATCAAGTACACCGAGCTGGCTCCACCACAGGTTGTGTGATAGCTCGTGGAGCTTGCAAATAAGTTTGGGAAGGCTCGACACCGATAGATTATTCATTTCTTACTTTCTCCTGCTGACATTAGGACAGCTCTTTTACCCCTGGCATTCAACGCCTTGTGAGGGTATTGCACTCACTTTACTCTGTCGTATTGCCACAGTAAATATCCAACTGGTAGCTTTCGGTTTAGCCAACAGTCCTAATTTCGAGGAAATATATGGCATGGTTGGAATGTGTGAAGAACACGAATTTGAAGCAGGCAAGAACAGAGAATAAAATCAGGATTTGGGAATTACATTTGTATGTCAATAAGACCATTGCTGAGCCTGATAACACGGTCGACATATACCTCATCATCAGGTTCATGGGTGACCATGACAATCGTTTGTTTAAGCTCCTTATTAAGCTTCTTGAATAGCTTCAGAACGGTTATAGACGACTCGCTATCGAGGCTTGCCGTAGGCTCATCGGCAAATAGTATCCCGGGTTGGTTTATCAGGGCGCGGGCAATAGCTACCCTCTGCTGCTCACCTCCTGAAAGCTCACCAGCATAGTGAGTCAACCTCTCTTTAAGCCCCACGATATCCAGTAGTTCCGTGCCTTTTTTCTTATGTCCGTTATTCTGGTTGAGACATACGGATGGAAGATACACATTTTCCAGAGCAGTCAGCTCTCCTATCAGAGAGTATTCCTGAAACACATACCCCAGCTTTTCCAGTCTGAACCTTGTTTTCTCCTTCTCAGATAATTTCAGTACATTAGTATCATCGATATAAATCTCTCCGCTTGTTGGTTTATCGAGCAGTCCCAGAAGGTGAAGCAATGTTGATTTGCCTGAGCCGCTTCTGCCCATGATTGCCACGAATTCACCTTTCCGGATGGTGAGGTCAATTCCCTTGAGCGCATGAGTTGCCCCTGGTCCATGTCCGTACACTTTATTTAAATCTCTGGCTACAATCATCGCTGCTACGTTCCCCAGATTATAGTAATGATGCTTTGTTTCATAATAGTCCAGGATGGTATTAAGCCTGCCAGAATGCCGGCTGTTGTTAAACCGAGGGCAGAGCCCACCACTGCCATGGTCCGAACATTGAGGCTCACCAGCCCGATGGGCAAATCGAGCGGATAAAATTGAAAATACGGTTGCAGCCCAAAATTCACCAGCCCCCAGCCTATAACAGTGCCTGCAGCCGCAAAGAAGAACGCCTGTAGTATATACGAGCCGACAATGGCTATCTTTGGTATGCCGATAGCACGGAGGATGCCAATCTGTCGTTTCTTGTTCAACACATTAATGTAAATCACGATGAACATAACCGTGGCCGACACAATAAGCCCCACGCTGCCGATGAGTGAGCCGATAACATCAAATGTCGAAACTACGCTGCTCATGGCGCCGCCATACTCCCGCCAGCTTTTTACCTGCTCGCTGATGCCCGTTGACTTGATGTCGTTAATTAAAGTAGCTTCATCGACTCCATCCTCTGCTTTGACCAGAATTTGGCTTGCTCTGTCGAAATAGAGGTCCCTGCCCAGAACGGATAGCATTTCCCCTCTGGTTACTAATGCCATGCGGTCTGCCTGCTGCATCTCATGGGCGTAAAAAATCCCCTTGATGGTGTATTCTTTTTGCACGTTGTTGGGGTAGGTCAACTGCACCTTGTCGCCCACTTTGGCTCCACCCAGGGTAAGAAAATCGGAGGTCTTCGCATTTGGTCCGCCTGCTATTTCCACACCAAGAATAATCTGGTCTCGGTCATTCTCATCGAGGTACTTTCCCTCGATAAGCTGCTTCTGGATGGCTGTCACCTGGATTTCCTTTTCCGGATTAATGCCGACCACTTCCCAGTTGCCGCTATTACCCTTGTCCTTCTGCGATACTTTTTCCTTCCACTGGTACTCGATGAAGGCGCTGTAGGCAAGGCGTGATGTCACCGCATCCACACCGTAAACCTGGCTGATTTTCTCCTCTAATTTACTGCTTTTTTCGATATAGTACTTGTTTTCCCTGGGTCCGACGACCACGTTACCATAGACATAGCGAATCATCTGATTGTCCATGGTGACCATGATTCCTGAAATCAGAGATGATACGAAAATGAGATTCACGAAGCTGAAAGCCATGACCAGAGTGAGCAATACCAGCGCCCACCTGTTGCCTTTGATTATCGACTTAAACGCCAGGAATATCGACAGCTTGAAATTGCCCAGAAAAACATGGGTCCCGCTGGCATTTACTGCTGTGTTATATTTTTGCAACATGATAAGTTTTCAAAATAGAAATAATAGTATTGTAAAAAAATTTAGCTCGACAGATTCTGCAACGTCAGATACTACTTTTTTTATCAACGTAAACAGGATTATCTTTTCCTCGATGGTCAGGCTGGATGAGAGAAGCTCCTGTATTCGCTCTCTCATATAGTTGTTAATTGCCTGATGAAGATAGTTTCCTTTTTCAGTAAGAGCAACGCGTACAATCCGGCGGTCACCGGGATCCGGTAGCCGTTTCACATACTCATTGTCAACCAGCCAGTTCACCATGCGGGTTGCCTTGCTGAATGGCACGGCAAGGGCGGTGCTCAGTTCCCCCATGGTTAACTGATGTTTGGGGAAGATAACACTGCTCACGCGGTAGAAGAGGCTGTAGTTATCATTGTTATGGCCAAGCCCCATATCAATCGGGCTGTCGAGCCGCTGTGTTTTCGCCATCTCCTTGTGCAGCAGCGCTTCAAATTTGATCCACATCTGCACAAAACCCTCGATCATCGAGGTTATTTCAGCATCGTACGTTTTCTGTGATATCTTTTTTGTCATAAGATTACACTGTGAAAAGTTTCCATTATGAAAATATAACCTATTTTCAATTTTAAATCAAATAACCACAAAAAAAGGGCGCAAAAATTGGGCAGTCCATACGCTGCCATAGTATAATCTCAGTATCTGCTCTGCGTGTTTTTCAAGAGAAAGTTTTCTATGACGTGTCAGTGATTAATTTATGACGGCCATTAAACCCAGCTATATTGTGCTCTATCATTCCGGTGAGCTAGCACGACGGGTGCAACGTCTTGAAGCTCGTCTGGCTGCCTGCGATATCTGTCCCAGGAAATGCGGAGTTAACCGTCTGCACAATGAGCATGGCTTCTGCCATACCGGAAAACTGCCGGTCGTTTCATTCGTCTGCGCTCATCAAGGAGAAGAGCCTGCTCTCTCTGGGAGTAAAGGCTCGGGGACGATATTTTTCGGCAACTGTAATCTCAAATGCGTGTATTGTCAGAACCACCAGATAAGCCAGAACTGGCAGAAGCAAAAGGCGAACGAGATGGATTGCCATAACCTGGCAGCCCGGATGCTCTCTCTGCAAAACGAACTGGGCTGCCATAATATCAATTTTGTGTCGCCTTCTCATGTCGTTCCTCAACTAGCACGGGCTGTGCTCGAGGCGGTGCCTATGGGATTGCATATACCCCTGGTCTACAATACGAATGGGTATGATGCGCTGGAAACATTACAGGAGCTTGATGGCATCATCGATATCTATTTACCTGACATAAAGTATGCCTCTAATAGCTTCGCCAGGAAGTATTCGCAGGCTCAAGATTATGTGGCGGTCAGCAGAGTTGCCGTCAAAGAGATGTATCGTCAGGTAGGGGATTTAGTGGTTGATGAGCAGGGCGTAGCCCAGCGTGGTTTGATTGTGCGGCATCTGGTTTTGCCTAATGAGCTCGCCGGCAGTGAGCAATCGCTGACATGGTTGTCGAGAGAGCTATCACCGTCGGTCACTGTAAGCATCATGGCTCAATACCTGCCTGTTCACAAAGCACCGCGTGTTCCTTCGCTTTCTCGAACAATATCGGTCGCCGAGTATGACAAAGTCACCGAATTACTCTCCAATTTAGGATTGGAAAATGGCTGGGTGCAGGAACTGAACGCTCCCGCTTACTATGTCCCTGATTTTGAGAAACAGGAACATCCTTTTCTACTATGACATTGGAAGTACAAGTTTTATTCGAATCTATCTATAAATCTGGCAGAACAAATTTTGTTGTTATCATTTCTTATTGACATATCTAGTAAAAGAGGTTTATAATTAAGTATATTAGCAAATACTTATATTATTAATGGGCAAAAAGGGAATACATCAGGAAGACAGCGACAGGCAGGCATCGGTATTCGGTGCTCTGGCTGACCCTACTCGTCTTAAGCTGGTGAGGCTTCTTTGCCATCAGCACGAGCCCAATGCTCTTTGCGTTAATGCAATGGCTTCAGTTCTCGGCGTGACACAGTCGGCAGTTTCTCAGCATTTACGTGTGTTGAAAGCTATAGGATTAGTGAAGGGTGAGAGGCGGGGTTACCATATCCACTACTTTGTTAATCATGACATGCTGAATGAATGCCTTAAACTTACTGCAGCAGCCTTTAGTTTAAACGAGTCGAGCGAGGGAAAATGCTGTCAGCAAGATTGTTCCAAAAAAAGGAAGAGGCATCCGTTATAACATTGGTATAAAGCAATGCCAGCGGATGAAGTAGCAATCGAGCTCAATAAACTTACCAAGCACTATGGTACTGTCGCCGCTGTTGGTGGCATCAGCTTTGAAGTGGGCAAAGGTGAATTTTTTGGTTTTCTTGGTCCCAATGGGGCGGGAAAGACGACCACGGTACGGATGCTTACCGGAGTCATTAGAGCTGATAGCGGCACGGCTCTGGTAATGGGCTTTAAAGCCGGCAGTCTCAATGCAAAGCAAATAGCTGGCATAGTGCCGGAAATGGCAAATGCCTATACAGACCTTTCAGGCTGGAATAACCTGATGCTCATGGCTGAACTTTATGGTGTCCACTCCAGCAGGGCAAAGGAGAGGAGTGAACAGCTTCTGGAATCGCTGGGTCTTCTGGAACGGAAGGACAGTCTGGTCAAGACATATTCCAAGGGAATGAAGCAGCGTCTGATATTGAGCATGGCGCTGGTAAGCGAGCCAGAGGTGCTTTTCCTAGATGAGCCGACTTCAGGCCTGGATGTTCAAAGCACTCGGTTGATTAAAGACCTGCTCCGCAGTCTGAATGCCCAGGGAAAGACTATCTTTCTCACTACACATGACATGGATGAAGCCAACAGGCTCTGTGATCGTGTGGCTATTATCAATAAAGGGAAAATTGTGGCTATTGATGCACCGGAGAAGCTGAGGATGGCTACCAGTGGGCGACATTCGGTTGAGGTTAGCTTTAGCGACGGTATGAACGCTGAAATTTTAGCAGGGCTTCCCGGGGTGAATGAGGTACAAAAAGTCGGTGATAAATTCCGCCTCTATACCGATAATCCGGGCGAGCTGGTGATAAAGCTGGTCAACCATTCGTGCACGGAAGGGCTTAAGATAGTAGCACTCAATATACTGGCTCCCTCCCTGGAAGATGCCTTTGTAGCCCTTACCGAGAAGGGGGACATGCATGCCTGATTCGAATGTGCTGTGGCAGCAGATGCGTCGCTCCCTGGCAATAGCCCGCAAGGATATCCGCATCTATTATTCCAAGGGACCGGTAGTTATTTTTGGCGTGCTTTTCCCCATTTTTCTATTTCTCTCTTTTACTGTCGGCAGGCATATGTCGGTTGACTTCATGATCCCCGGACTGCTGGGCATGATTCTGTTCTTTACGGCGACCTCGATTTCACCGATAGTGGTGCCCTGGGAGGCACAGGCGAGAACGCTAGAACGATTGATGTCATGTCCAGTAAGGCTTGAGACTATTATTGCCGGTGATGTCCTTGCTTCGTTTTCCTTTGGTACTGTTATTGCGCTGGTGCCTGTTATTTTAGGGCTTATCCTGGGAGTAACGGTATCAGGTCCTGTTATCTTTGTGCTGGCGATTCTTCTGGCTGCCCTCTGCTTTGCTGCTCTTGGCAATATATTTTCTATCCCGCCCACCAATCTCCCTGCCACGGTGAATATGATTGCCTCTGTGGTCAAGTTCCCGGTGGTTTTTATCAGCGGTATCTTTATCCCTCTGAATGAACTCCCGGTATGGGGGCAGGGGATTGCCTATATTTCACCTCTCACCTATTTCACTGATATTGTTCGCAATTGTATTCAGGGAAGAGGTCATCTGCCCCTTTTTGTAGATTTTTTTGTTTTAATTGCATTTACTATTGTATTTCTGGTGATAGCTATGAAGTTTCACCGGAGAACAATGCCGAAGAGGCTCTAGTCTTGGGGAAATCAAGAAGCTGGAGAGTACACCAAGACGATTGGCACTAAGGTACCTGCGCCTGTTTTTCTACTTATACGTTTCACGTAAATTCGCATACCATAGTATGCAAACGACTTTTATCTCTCGGCGATGTCAGTATAAAGCATGGTACAATGAATAGAGCAGGTCAGGTTTCATTTTTCCGATAACTTTGTGAGAACAAGGAGACGTTACATGAGCGAGAAACACTATGTCATGCTTCAAGCTGAACCCAAGCCTCTGGAGTTAGACCTGAAAAGAACCGCGGTGGTGGTGGTGGACATGCAAAATGCCTTTGCCAGTAAGGGAGGTATGCTTGACCTGTGGGGTTTTGATATCTCAGGCATACCCCAGGTGGTTAAAGCTATTCAATCAATTGTGAGCGCAGCGAGGACGAAAGGCAGTAAGGTTATCTATATTGCGCATCGAATCTCCCCGGATTTGCGAGAGGTGGGCTCGATCTCACCATTCTTCTGTCATGATAAAGCTATCGAAGCGTATCGCGAAAAGCCCGCTATGCGAGATGCCATGATCCTGAGAGGTAGTTGGGGTGCCGAAATTATTGATGAACTGAAGCCGAAAGAAACTGAGATACTCATCGAAAAACGGAGGTTCAGTGCCTTCGTGGGTACAGACCTGGATATGACACTGCGGACCTATGATATCAGATATCTAATATTTGTGGGGGTGGCAACAAATATCTGCGTTGAGTCTACGTTACGCGATGCCTTTCATCGGGAGTATTTCCCGATATTGGTTTCGGATGCCGCTGCGGCATTCCCACCTTCCAGGCATCAGTCGACAATTGACAATGTGAAGCAGGTTTTCGGCTGGGTGACAACCAGTCAAAATATCATAAAAGCTATGGCGTAGTCCTGCATCCAGCCTCTATCCAACTTTAGGTCTGCTGGGCGGTTTCTTCCCGGTGGCATAGCCTTTACCGTCACGAATCTCGACATACTTCATATCGGTGAGCGCATCCAGCAGTATTTCCAGCAAGACAGGAGTGAGCGGTGGGGAAATTTTGTCCCTCTGGAACGGTGTGAATTTATCCAGTAGTGCACTAATTTTAATACCAGGTTCAGCCTCTATTTTTTCCAGTATGGCAATCGATCGTCTATAGAAAGGCTGGCAGTAATCGGCATCACTCAAGTCAACAGGTTCACAGGAGAACTCGGCTAAGGTTCTGGTATCACCGCAGGTAAAGTGCCCTCCCTTCGCCTTTTTTGTTTTATTATAAGGCGGCAGCAATCTCATTACATTTTCGGGAATACCTTCAGGAAGCTTCTCCAGAGGACGGAATCCCATTCCATCGTATTTTGCCATGCTGGGATCGCTGGCATCAATGCCGCGGTATCGGAACATGACGTTTTCAGTGAATTTATTGCCCAGCAGGAACGTGCCGTGGATAATTGGCATCATCGAAGCGAACAGTCCTGGACATATTTTGCCGGTAAAATAGGACCCATCGTAATAGAACTCGTCGCCAATCTTATAGTTAAAGTGGCAGGGAAACTTTTCCTCATCACCGGCAAAGGTAATGAGCTTGCATCTTACCTTATACATACTTGATTACCTCCTCGTGTTTACTAAAAACCTTATGGTGTCTCAATGTAAGCAGTTGCTCTATATAGAGCCTTTACAGCGGGGACATGGCAATTGTCTCACTTCTGGACGATATGAAGCTGGCTATGGACAAATGCCGAGCCGATTATAGTCTTTTTTATGGTTGTTATCAACCAGAGAATCATAAACTATTTTGGGGAATAATCGTTTTCTCTATTAGCGTAAGTGAGAACGATACAGCTTGCTACCTATCAAGTTTGCTGGTAGCTGGTGATGGGCTTTAGCCAGCATCTTTTGTCTAGTAAAGAATTGGTGCGCTGTTTGCGGGGATGCAGTATAATAAGAGCAATTAAAAATTTCTTAATGAAATTTTAATAAATGGCAGGTACAATAGAATAAAGTTATGCAACAGACGGTTCCATGCCCCAAGTGCGGTGCTCCTTTAGCTGTAGGCGAGAAATTTTGCGGTAATTGCGGCACGGGTTTACAATGGCCAACGCAGCCAACCCCACCACCGCCACCTCAATATCAGCCTCCGCCTCCACCACCGCCGCAATATCAACCACCTCAGTATCAGCAACCACCGCCGAACCCATATCAGCAGGCACCGAATTACCCATATCAAAACTATCAGCAGCCTCCCGGTTGGGGTCCGCCGCCACCACCTCCGCCGCCAGCCTGGGGACCACCTCCACAGCCGCCACCATATGGGTCGCCTCCGTATCAACAGCCGTATGGGTATTCCGGGTATTATGGCGCACCGAGAAAATCAGGTTCATCAGGCTTAATATGGATGGTTGCCATTATAGCACTACTGGTATTAGCTGCTGGCGGTCTTGGTATCGCTACCAATGGCACATTTGATTTCGGATCGACGACTTCGTCAAATGAACCTTCATCAACGAGCCTGCCAACATCAACACCGACCACGACTCCAGTGACAACGCCTCCTGCGTCGACCGGTCTCACGGCGACCGCAGATGAGTTAATTACGGCGTATAAAACAGATAAAACAGCCGCGGACACGAAATATAAGGGAAAAACTGTTACTGTCACCGGTAAACTGGAGTCTTATACGCTGAGCACTTTTACTGTTATGCTCAAGGGTGACACGGCTGTAGACTATAGCATCAGTTGTGAGTTCAACAAGACCGATAGTGATAAGATTCAGAGCCTCGAACCAGAGCAATCACTGAAGATATCGGGGACTGTCGATGGTTTAACCAGCGGTGTAATCACGCTCAAGATTTGCAGCTTTATTCAATAGCAGGGTAGCCAGGTTTCAATCCCGAGCTCAAAGAGCAAGCCTCGCGCCAGGCCTGGTAATTGATAAGGAGCATCAGAGTTATTAATTGCCCCATTCAATGTAGCAGGCTCTCCGTGATGAAGCAGTAGTATAACAGTTGAAGTTGACGTATCTACTGGAATTAGTATATATTATATACTGTATATAATGTATACTAATATTTCACGAATTATTACGAAGGAATTTAAAAATGCGGAGTGATATCTTAGAGAAAGTATCGGGGGATTTACTGTCGATCCCTCCCCTTATCTTCAGGTCCACACGAAGAAGGCTTATTAAGACAACACTCAGTGATATGAATATTACTCACCGTCACTTTGAGATTATGGTTTTACTTGAAGAAAAGGGGACATTGCATGTGAGTGAAATTGGAGGGAAACTCCAAATTGCCAAAGCTCAGATGACCAAACTTATCGACAGGTTAGTCGCTATGAATATCGTGGAAAGGACAACTGATATAACCGATAGACGAACCTTTAATGTAATTCTCACTGAGCAGGCAAGAGTAATATTAAAGGAGCATAAAAACAGCCTGATGAGAACTATCCAGGAAACCATGTCACGGCTCACTGATGAAGAGCTGGAAAGCTTATCGGTTTCGCTGCGGAATCTTCAAACTATGTTGCTGAAAGCTCATCAGCTTAATTCTTAAGATACTGCTCGCAACAAATTTTTAAAGGATACACTGTTATTTCTATGGAAACACAGAATGTGCTTGATGATGACCGAATCGGCCGGTTACTGCTGAAGCTATCTACTCCTGCATTTCTTGGTATGTTTGTCATTACGTTATACAACGTAGTCGACACCATTTTCATCGGCCATTTTGTAGGTCCGCTTGGTATAGCAGGTCTCTCTATTGTGTTCCCGCTGCAAATGCTGTCCATGGGTATTGGTCAGATGACCGGAATGGGTGCGGCATCACCAATTTCAAGGTTACTGGGAGCCGGCGATATCCATAGGGCAGAGCGTGTACTGGGTAATGCCATAGCCGCTACCTTCATATTATCAATCATTATGCTGGTAGCCGGTCTGCTTGCTCCAGACTTCTGGCTTAGAATTCTGGGTGCTTCGGACACTATTCTTCCCTATGCCAGAGACTACATGGTAATTATTCTTATGGGTATTGCGTCCCCGACCTTTGCCATGACGCTAAGTAGTTTGATAATTGCCGAAGGGAATGCCCGTATCGCCATGCGGGGAATGATTATCGGTGCCGTAAGCAATATCATACTTGTTGCTATATTCATTATACCGCTGAACATGGGAATAAGAGGGGCAGCCACGGCTACTGTGATAGCACAGTTCATTTCTGTCATATATCTTCTGAGCTACTATTTTACCGGGGGGAACTTATTAAAAATTCGTCTCAAAAACCTATTTATTGAGTGGGGTATATTAAGAACAATTCTGGCTATAGGAGTCTCATCCCTGGCAAGGACATTGGCTGGGAGCATATCCCAAGTTTTTGTCAACAGAATGCTTATTGTCTACGGTGGCGACCTTGCTGTATCCACCGTTGGTATTCTTCAACGCATCATGATGTTTGCCATGATGCCGGGTATTGTTATCGGCCAGGGTCTTCAGCCAATACTGGGATTCAACTATGGAGCAAGGCGGTTTGATAGGGCGTTGAGGGTAATAAAGATTGCCATGATTGCCGCCACAACCTGCTCCGTTATCATATTTATTATTATCTATTTTGCCACTCAACCTATTATTGGCATTTTCACTGGGGATAGTGAGCTTATTGCCTTATCTACTTATGCGGTAAAGCATGCCTTCATTGCCTCATATTTGATAGGTTTTATGATGGTGGGGTCAACGATCTTCCAGGCACTGGGAAAAGCTACCCAGTCGTTTATCACGGCAATAGCAAGGTCAGCGGCGTTCGTGATTCCTCTAATATTGGTGCTTCCGCAATTCTGGCAGCTCGATGGGATATGGTACTCATTTCCTATTGCCGATGTGCTTACAAGTATACTTACTCTGTTACTCTTTATCCCTCAGATAAGGGAATTGCGCAGAATGAATGTGACTGAGGGTGACAGTGTCGCAGTCGAATTAACGTAAGCTACTTATCTAATCCACATTATACCTGATACTATCTCTGAGCGTTCCATATTGTTTTACTGCATGCTATATCACCCACTTTTCTATTTCGATTAAGCAGGAGTTCGGCGCCATACTTGGGGCATTTTCGACATCATCCTCCCATTACTTAGAAGATTAACACAGCCGCCCTTATCGATGCTGCCTACCTTGCCCCGTTCTAGTGGGTCATATTTTCCGCAGAACAGTAGCTGTGTATTACTCCAGGTTTTACTCTCTCCGTGATTTGAGCCACTCCCAGAACTGCTCCGCGATCGTTATATAGCTTAACGACATCATCGTTGTTAATTCCTCTGGATTCGGCATCCACGGGATGTATACGCACTATCCAGACGCTTTTCGTTATCGTATTTTGTCTAATACTCGTTCCATACGAAGACCAGCGGCTGAGTCGTACGGCTTATTAAATGCTTCAGAATATTTCGCCATTAGCTCATTGAGATTAACCCATTCTACTTCTACCAGGTATCCGCTTGTGGCCATACCAGTAGCATTTTTGGAGGTTGTCTTATGTGGGGATATGCTATTAATGGCTCCTCCCCTATCAAGCTCCCCAGGGACTATCGGATCGTATCGAGCGCCGTGATCCATATAGACTGTTCCTGGCATTATCCTCTCGGTTACGTAGGCTCCACCGAGGACAGCACCTCTCTCGTTGTACACTTTCACCACGTCACCCTTGGTAATCCCTCTTTTTTCAGCGTCAACAGGGTGTATCCACAGGGGCTCATAGAGGTAGCCGTCTGTGCCTCTGACTTTACATGTTTCGATTTCATGGAACCAGGTGACATCGTCCAGATTAGCGTGAACTCTCCACCGGCCATGATTGGACATAAGGAGCAGGGAGTAGTTCTTGGCTCTCTCACTCGATAACCGTTCATCGTGGCTCTCACCTTTTTCAATCCAGTGAGGAACCGGAGGTCTTTCCTCATCGCCAGGGAAGTATTTGGCTAAATTCTGGGAATAAAACTCTATTTTACCGGAAGGAGTCTTTACTGGATTTGATTCAGGATTCTCATAGAAACCTCTCATTCCCGGTTTATGTTTTGCCCATTCCCGGTCTGTCGGGATAACATAGTAGCCTTTCCTCTTCCATTCTTCGTAGCTAACCAGCTTTTCTATGCCTGATGTTTCGAATCCAAATTTTATCCATTCCTCGACGGTTCTGCCCTCCGTGTATTCCTTGAGCAATCCCAACTTATCGGCTATAAGACATACTATCTCGTAATCACTCCTTGACTCCCCTATCGGCTCGATACATTTTTCTTCGTGAAAAACAGTGTAGAATTGCCCGCTGAAAATGTCTACTCCTATATCGTGCTCTTCGAATTTGGTATTGGCGGGCAAAATGAGATCGGCAAACAGACAATCACTCTCCAGCCACGGGTGCTGGGCTAGGATAAATTCAATTTTGGGGTCTTTAATTGCATTGATAAAGGCATTACCATCGTTCCAGCAAGTAATCCAACATGGCGAATCAGTCCAGATCATATGTATTTCGGAACAGCCTTCGACAGGATAATGGAATTTCTTAAATTGTTCTTCAACAGGTTTAAATAACGTGGTGCTATACCAGCTGATTGGCGGATTAAGGATAGCCTCGTGTATGAGGTTTTTGGGAATGACTTGCTTCGGCAAGTTGGTGAAGGAGGAGTCTCCACCACGATAAGCAGCCATAAGGTGCGGAAACAAGATCGGACCCGGTAATGGGGTCTGGACATCAACAGGGTGACCCGCGGGAATGCAGACGCCATTGTTATAGAATCCCCATTCGATCATCTTGACCTGCTGTACTCCTGGCTTTCCCAGACCTTGCATTGCCAGCAGTAATACTTCTAGCCTGGCTGGTTCGGTAGAATATGGGCCTCTGATGAAAGACCCTCCGTTACCATGGGCTATGGTTGTTGCTCTGGACGCCCATGCTTTTGCTAATGCCTTTATTATCCGTGATGGAACGCCAGTAATTTTCGCAGCCCATTTCGGTGTTTTCGGTATTCCATCCTCTTTTCCGAGGACATATTCCTCAAACTTTTCGAAGCCGTAGGTATGCGTACTTACGTATTTCTTGTCATACGTTCCTTCATTGATCCAGATGTATGCTATTGCGAGTTGCAGGGCGGCATCCGTGTTTGGTTTTATCGGAATCCAGGTATCAGCATGGACTGCTGCACTATAATTCAAGTCCGGACAGACGTATATCGATTTTATACCGAGTTCAGTGAACCAGTAGCATAGTCTGCTGGCAAGCTGTCCGCTCCATCCCCAGGGTGTGGTTTCAGCATCGCATCCCCAAAACAACATGAGCTCGGTATGTTCTGCGATATCGGGAAATACGTTGGTTTGAGGCCGTTGCTGTCCTAATGGTTCCATTCCCCAGGCGTGTTTGGCGCCCCATTCCCATCCCTCCCAGCTATCCGGATTTCTGGCTTGTAGAGTATAGCCGCCCATTCGGCTTAGAAGCGGAGTTGGACACCCGTGAGGACCGTGTACGATTTTTGATTCTCCGTGTCCATCTATCTGGCAGAGTATGGCGTATGGCCCATATTTTTTATGTTGCCTCTTTATCTCGCTTGCTACCAATTCCGCAGCCTCATCCCATGAAATTCTGACATACCCACTCTTTCCTCTGGTCTCCGGATGCCTTTCTCCGCTGGGGTCCCAATCGACCCTCTTTAGCGGGTAGAGAATTCTGTTCGGAGAGTAAACACGCTTTTTGTAAGCTAAGCTGAAAGGCGGCAGCAACGACTTCATAGTAGGTTGGAAGACCTGACCGCGTGCTTCGATCTTCCAGGGATTAAATTCCTCAGGCTTATATTTCCAATCGTAGTAAAGTGGTCTAATCCTGAGTATTTTATTATTGGCAACATCGACTACTGCGGCATTTGAACCTTGACCGAAAGAGCAAAAACCGAGCCCTTTCACTATTGTTTTCTCATGTTTCGCACTTGTTTTCCCTGGAGTATTTTGTCCTGACGGAGCTTTTTTTGCCATTTTCCCTCCTCGATAGTTGATATTTAATAGCTGAGCATCAATGTTATTCTCAACACATAGTAACATTGCAAATTAAATATTACATTTAAAGAATCGTGAATCATATCAGCTATGGTTTTAAATTACGTGTAGGACTAAGGACTACGTACTTAGATTTACACCGGTAAATCATCAACCAGGGAATGTTTTATGGCGTAACGAAACAGTTCTGCGTTTGTGGTCATGTTCATTTTGGCTAAAAGACGGGAGCGATGAGTTTTAACAGTTTTGACACTGATTGAAAGAGCCGCTGCAATTTCACTTACCTTTTGGCCCGATGCAATCATGCGCATTACCTGATACTCTCGATTTGAAAGATTCTCGTGAAGTGGTTTTATCGTCTCTTTTTTCCAATCTAAAAGCACATGCTCGGCGATAGAAGTTGGCATATATATTCTGCCACTCGCTACCGTCCGTATTGCCTCTACAAGTTCTGCGGGAGCTCTTTCCTTCGTTAAATAACCAGAGGCTCCTGCTTTAAACATACGCAGTGCATATTGAGCTTCAGGGTGCATCGTTAAGATGAGAATCGGTAATTTTGGTCGTAAATTTTTCACTTCTTTAATGGTGTCGAAGCAATTTTTACCCGGCATCGATATGTCCAAAAGAAGTAAATCATAGTCATTCTGGCTGATTTTTTTGAGCGCATCTTGCCCTTCATTTGATTCGTTGGTAACAATCATGTCAGGATTACTTGATATTATCCGGATGAGCCCCTGACGAAATATGGGGTGGTCATCGACAACCAGTATTCTAATCAACGAATCTTTCTCCTTAACAATGGAATACGCACGACTAAATTTGTCCCAAGACTATTTGTTCCTTTTATTTCTATATCTCCCCCGAAGAAATGAACTCGTTCTCGCATTCCAATAATACCGAGAGATTGGGGTGAGTCAATTCTCTCTTGCTTTATACCTATCCCATTATCAGTTACTTGAAGAACTGCTCTATTCTCTACCCGGGTCAAGCTTATCGATGCTGCCGTTGCCTTAGAATGGCGATAGATATTGGTAAGTGCCTCCTGGAAAATACGGAAAATTGCAGTAGCCCTTTCGTTATCCAGTGCTTTTTCGTCCAGGTCAAAAGCGACTGTACATGTTATCCCTGTACCCTTTTGGAATTCCTTTGCCAGCCATTCTATGGTGCCACCAATCCCTATATCATCCAAAAGTTTCGGTCGTAATTCTATACAAAGGCGTTTTGTTCTTTGAACGGTGATGTCAATCAATTTTGCCATAGATTCCGTGAGCTCTCGCAGGTTGTCTTGACCGCTTACCAGGTTATCTGATAGCCAGCATACATCCATTTTAAGAGCTGCTAATGACTGCCCCAGTTCATCATGTATCTCACGGGCGATGCGGGCTCTTTCGCTTTCTCTTATAGACTCCAAATGTGCGGATAAATTTCGCAGCTCTTTATTAAGCTTAACCAGACGTTTTTCAGCTTTCTTGCGTTCGGTAATATCACTCCAATTTGAAAGAAGGTATTTGATTTTATCATCCCCCCTCACTGCAGTGGAGTTAATTCTAATCCAGATATGGTCTCCTTTTTTATTTATAATTCTTTCTTCGACCTTTGACTCCCCACCTGATAAAATTTTCTCTACTCGCCTGGTATCTTTTACCACGTTTTCCTCCGGCAACCAGGGATACGGTGTCTTACGACCGATAAGCTCGGCTGAGGAAAAACCCGTTAATTCTTCTAATGCCGGATTGATATACCTGATCGATGTATCAGGATTAATTACCAGAACAGGGTTGGGAGAATTATTTAATAAACTGGCATTAAACTGTTCACTTTCCCTTAGTGCCTTTTCAGATTGCCGACGTTCGGTGATATCAAGCCAGTTTGACAGCAGGTGCCTGAATTTGCCATTGATTATTACGGGAGTAGAATTAATCTCGACGATTAACTTTTCGCCGGTTTTTCTTTGAAAAACCTCTTCATCCTTCATTTTCCCCCGGTGCAATATTTTTAACAATCCCGCTTTACTCTTGCATTTCGTTTCGTTCGTCCACCATGGATGAGGTGCCTGTTTTCCCAATACCTCTGCCGCAGAGAAACCAGTAAGCTCTTCAAATGCATGATTCACATAAATTATGGAACTATCAGGATTGTGAACTATGGTGGCATTAGGTGAACTGTCCAATAAACTTGAGTTAAACTCTTCGCTTGCCTGCAGTGCATCGTACATTTTTTTGCGCTCGGTTATATCGTAAACAGCAGTCTGTATGAAGTCATGGGCTCCAATTTTTACTTTACAATTGTCCAGCCTGGTAATAATAACTTCACCACCCAGCTTATGCAGCTCTGCTTCCGTAGAATACAACGCTGATTTTTGCACCAGTTTTAAAAAATTTTGTTTTGAAAATGGCACTTGTATGGGGCGGATAATATCCCATGCCATCATTCCTCTTATCTCATCAGCGCGTCTTCCTGCTTGACGTTCAAACTCTGCATTACAATCAATTATATGACTCGTTTCACAATCTATTAAGATAATACCAATAGGTAGTTTCTCAAACAATGCATGATATTTATCCTCGTTTTCTACCAGGGCTCTTTCGGCCTGTTTACGCTCAATCACTTCAAGCAAATCAGACGTTGTTAAATTGCCTTGATATTTTCTATCGCTTGACATAATAGTTTGGATTTACTCTTTATTCTGAATTCCCCTATGGTATTGTCCAAAGTAGAATTGTACTACTAAATGTATATGCTCTACCAGATACAGCCACACCGGGTTACTTGCTCCAAACGAGTGGAGGTAATCCAAAGTACTACAAATAATTTAGAACGATGGCTGATACCGTTTTTCTTTTTATAACGTTACCATAGAGTATTGCTTACCTTGATTTTAGTACTGCTGGTTACCATACTGCAAATGAATAACAGCCATATTATAAGCAATGCGGAAGGTGAGGCGTGCTGGTACGAAGATGGCGAGACGTTGAGGAATATGATCTAGGCTCTATCCTTGGTAAACCTGAACTCGGGATAAAGGTAAAGAGGCTTTCTCATAGGGAAGACGGCGATACCTGCGGACGAAGTTTTGAGATGGAATATTATCTTATTGAGCCAGGGAAATTATACCCTGTGCATAAGAGTCAGTGTGGGATGATTAATTTCGTGCTGTCTGGTACAGCTTTTTTCATCACTGATTCTACGCAGGTTGAAGCACGAAAGGGCGATCTGGTATATACTGAACATGGTGAGTTGCAATACATAAGCAATCATTCCAGCGAGCAACTTGAGATTGTATGTTGTATTGATGGGCAAAGATCAAATTAAATCCTGTGGGATACTTCAGCTAGACATATAACCTTGCAGAAAGGAGGTGTAGAATTAAGCCTGAAATACACACAGCTCTTTATGGATATAAGATTAATGACATCATTAAAAAGGAGGGGAATTCAGTGAGAAAAACAATAGTATTTTCCCTGGTAGTATTTGTAGTCTTGGCTAGTATCTTGCTTACTGGTTGTCAACCAGCGCCGGCACCTTCTGGGGCGGGAACAATAAAAATTGGACACATTCGTCCTCTGACAGGTTATATGGCAATAGCTGGTGAAAAAATGATCAAAGGGGCTCAACTTGCTTTTGAGCTAGCTAATTATGAGGTTGTCGGAAGGAAGATAGAAGTCATTGTCGAAGACGATGCTGCTAAACCAGAAATGTCCATTGATAAAGCTCGAAAACTGGTAGAGCAGGACAAGGTGGCTCTGATACTTGGGCCGACCGTCGGTGGGACACAGATGGCAGTGTCTGCTTACTTGAATAAAGTGGGAGTGCCCTGCATCCATACCAACCCATCCCCGGTTGGAGTTATCATGGAAAAGCACCAGTGGACGATTCAAGCTGGAGGAGCAGAGCCCCAACTACCTTCTACGCAGGCTAAGCATGCTTACGAGAAATTAGGTATTAGAAAGGTAACCGTCATTACCTCAGATTTCGCTCCCGGGCATGGATTCCTTAATGCCTTCATGGACACTTTTAAGAGATTAGGCGGTCAGGTTATTCAGGAGCAATATCCTCCACAAGCCAATGCTGACTATGCCCCCTATTTATCAGCCATGAAGGATGCTGATGCCTGTGTGGCGTGGATGGATGGCACAGATGCTATCAAGTTTCTCAGCCAGTATGAAGAGTTTGGCATGTGGAAAAGGATGCCGATAATAGCTGCGTTTCACGGTTCCTTTTTTGCACCGTTCATAGTAGGCGCATTGCCGGCAAAGGCACAGGAAGCTGTGTTAGGTAAGCTAGCCCCAACGCCATACTCAGCCCTGCTTGATAATGCAGCAAATAAGAAGTTTCTCGATGCTTTCAGGAAAAGGTTTAATTATACTCCAGACGACAGTGAAACAGGACCTTATCAGGGTGCTCTTATAGCTATGGCAGCATTGAAAGCTACTAATGGTGATACCACACCGGCAAAATTACGCGAGGCTATTCTGAATGTCCAGATCGAGGGTCCTGAGGGGCCGTTCCATTTCGATAAAGAAAAGATGAGTTCGATAAAAACTATTTATATCTGTAAAGTTGATAAACTGGGGAAGGAATTTGCATTAGCTCCTGTTGCTACTTACAGTAATGTGCCTCCGCTCGGCTTTTAAGCGAACATAGGAAAGTTGCCAGAGGGTCGTAGTCCAAAGAGATAGTTGAGTAGTGGAATCTACCACTCTGGCAACCGTTAATAGGCTTAGTCAATCAAGATGAGGGCAGGTTTTTATTCATAGCAAACGCTATCTTGTGTAAAGAATAATATAATACGTTATGAAATACAGTCACTGGGCAGTTAATCGTTAACGATGAACTATTGAAGCCGATGATACATTGAATTTCTACTTCTTTCAGAATTTGGTTTCGGCAGAATTAAATTCATGGTATTATATACGCTAATGCCCTTAGCCATTTTAAGTATCTGTAACCGAGCTATTTCCCCCGATCAAGGAGATAAGGTGACTGACTGATGGAGACATTGCTAATTAATCTTGTACTTGGGATTTCGTTCGGCTTTGTTTTGTTTCTCTTGGGTACTGGTCTATCCTTGACGCTGGGACTCATGAGAATTATCAACTTATCCCACGGTGCTTTGTACATGGTGGGAGCATATGTTGGTTTTACGGCAGCCAGCTTCACTGGCAATTTTATACTGGGTGTTCTGAGTGGGGGCATCGTTGCGGGTTTGATCGGCCTACTGCAGGAAGTGGGATTCTTGCGAGGTTTATATAAACGGCCATCAGATCAGGTGCTGCTAACTATTGGTTTTGTTTACATTCTGGTTAATCTCGTACAGTGGATTTGGGGACCAATACCGAAGTCTGCCTATATTCCCCAAGCCTTATCAGGCGCCATACCAATGGGACATATTAATCTACCGGTGTTCCGTCTGGTGATTATCGGTTTTGGCATACTGGCGGCAGTAGGCTTATGGTTTTTTCAGGAGAAGACTCGCTTTGGTGCCATCATTCGTGCCGGGATGGATAACAAAGAAATGACCATGGGACTTGGTATAAACCTTCAGGTTGTTTTTACTGGGGTTTTTGCCCTGGGGTCATTTATTGCTGGCTTCTGTGGTCTCTTCGGCGCGTCGTCGCTTGGTGTTAACCTCGATATCGGATGGAGTGCGCTGACTCTGTCCATGATTGTAGTTATTGTTGGTGGAGCTGGCTCAATTCAGGGTGCTCTTGCTGGAGGTTTGATAATTGGTATCGTCGATGCACTTGGTAAAGCCTTCTTTCCCGAACTTGCCTATTTCACTATCTATATGGTGTTCATTATCATCCTCTTATTCCGTCCCAATGGCTTATTGGGGAGGGCATTCTAGTGGCGACCACCATTCTGACAAATAATAATAAAACACAGAAGAATCGTGTAGTGTCATTGCTTCCCTATCTTATTGGTGTCTTGATTCTAGCTATTCTCCCTCCTTTTTTACCGACATACTATCTCAGCATGTTAACCAAGGTTGTCATTTTCGGCATATTTGCCATGGGATTAGACCTCATCCATGGGTATACAGGACTCGTTACCCTAGGGCAAGCTGCCTACCTGGGGGTAGCCGGGTATACCTTTGGTCTCCTGATGGTACGGGCAGGCATTAATAGTTTCTGGGTGTTAGTACCTCTGGCTATCCTAATGTCTGCAATTACAGCCGCTATTATTGGCTACATGGCTCTTCGCGTAAAGGGTACCTATTTTCTTTTAATCAATCTTGCTTTTGGTGAAATGCTGGCTGTTGTTGCCATAAAGTGGAGACCGATGACTGGAGGTACTGATGGTCTGGTAGGAATAAGATACCCCGATCTAGGGATACCCGGATTTACCTGGACAGATTTTAATTTTTACTATTTGGTTTTTATCCTCTTCATTATCAGTTATTTCTTGCTATATCGAATCGTTAATTCTTCTTTTGGGCATGCTCTCGTCGGTATACGAGAAAACGAACAACGTATGATGAGCATGGGTTATCATACCTGGGTCTATAAATACACTGCCTTTATTATTGCGGCAATTTTTGGTGGTGTTGCCGGTGCCATGTTCGCACCCTTTTACGGTGCTGTGGTACCTAATCACCTTGGACTTACCACGTCAGCAATGGTTATGCTTATGGTAGCGATTGGCACCTCTGGGACACTCTGGGGCCCCGTTATCGGAGCGTTGGTGGTGTTGTTCTTAGAGCATTTCTCCAGTGTTTATGCGCCAGAACGCTGGCCACTCATTCTTGGAGGTGCATTTGTTATTAGTGTGCTGTTCTTAAAAGGTGGGATTGGGATTTACCTTAACATATTATGGAGAAGGATTAGCTCTCAGCTATGGAAATCTTAAAAGTTGAGAAACTATCAAAGGATTTTGGTGGCGTTCACGCTGTCCATAATATCTCCTTTACTGCGGAGGAGGGAGAACATATTGGGGTAATCGGACCAAATGGGGCAGGGAAAACCACCTTGTTTAATCTGCTTAATGGACAGTTGAAGTCAACCAGTGGAAAAATATTTTATCGTGGTCACGATATTACCAGCTTGCCTACGTATCGCCGCATTCATCTCGGTATAGGTCGCTCTTTTCAAATAGCGAGTCTTTTTAATAATCTCAGTGTGATGGAAAATATTGTGCTGGCTGTTCAAGGTACTAGACCGTCTCGATTCCAGATATTCCGTCCTATTACCAGGAATAAAGATACCTTTAGTCGGGTAGAAGAACTATTGCACTCAATGGATTTATGGGATTATAGAAATGAAGAAGTTCGTTGTATTCCCTATGGCGCGCAGCGCAAGCTAGAGATTGCTATCAGTATGGCAGCGAATCCCAAATTGCTGTTACTCGATGAGCCCAGCTGTGGCTTAACATCTGCAGAAGGCGCCGATGTCATTAACAAAATATGTAATCTGGAAAAAGATGTCTCGGTAATTTGTGTAGCTCATGATATGGACTTAGTTTTCGGCATTGCTACACGTATTATTGTGCTGCACTATGGCGAGATTATCATTGAAGGCAAACCTGAAAAAATTAGAGATGATCCTACCTGCAAGGAAATTTACCTGGGGGAAGGGGAGAGCATAAAGAAATGCTAGAGCTCGTTGATGTCCATACCTACTATGGCGATAGTTATATATTGCAGGGCATTTCTCTTGAAGTGAAGGACCGCTCGGTAGTATCTCTCCTTGGTCGTAATGGTATGGGTAAAACTACGACTATCCGTACTATTGTTGGCTTTACCCCGCCCCGGACTGGCAAGATACAACTTAATGGAGAGAATATCTCTGGTCTTGAACCATATAAGATAGCAAAAAAAGGCATTGGACTTGTTCCTCAAGGAAGAATGATTTTTCCTTCATTGAGTGTTGAGGAGAACCTCACTATCGGAGCTAGGGGTGGTGGAAAGAAAGATGCCTGGACGCTTGATAGGGTTTATACTCTTTTTCCCATATTGAAGCAAAGAGCCAGATACCGGGGTACGTCTCTTAGTGGTGGAGAGCAGCAAATGCTCACCATTGCCAGAGCATTGATGACCAATCCGAAACTACTATTAATGGATGAACCTTCCGAAGGGTTAGCACCCATTATTGTTCGGGAGATAGGTGAGATTATTAAGCAACTTAAGGAGAGTGGCTTTTCCATATTACTGGTTGAGCAAAACGTGCCCATGGCTCTTCGTCTATCTGACTACGTTTATGTCATAAGTAAGGGTGTGATTGAGTACCAATCAAAACCTGAAGAACTAAAGAGTAATGAAGCGGTCATGAAAAAATTCCTCGGTGTTTAGTTCGGCAAAAAGAGGAGCGAGAAAGAGATGCCTGCGGAAAGAGATAAAAAAGCAGTTGATACGAGGACATGTATCAAGGCGCTTAGTCTATTGTCAGAGACGGGCACCGGCGGAAATGTTGCGGTGGTCGATACTAAGAATGGAAAAATCATCAGGATCAGGCCGCTGCACTATGATTGGAAATATAAGCTTGATGAAATCCATCCCTGGAAAATAGAAGCCCGGGGTAAGGTTTTTCAGCCCAGTATGAAGGAGTTGTTGCCCCCTCACAGTATGGGTTATAAAAAGCGGGTCTACTCCCCCAACAGAGTTCTCTATCCACTGAAGAGGGTTGACTGGGACCCACGGGGCGAGATACGTCCGGAGAAGAGGGGTGAGAGTAAATACGTCAGGATTTCATGGGATGAAGCTACAGATATAGTAGCCAGCGAAATCAGGCGGATTAAGGAAAAGTACGGGATGTCCGCTGTCCTGGTTCAGGCGGATGGACATGGAGAAACGAAAATCGTGCATCCTGCCCATGCCTGTAATACTTTGCTTCTGAAACATCTCGGTGGGTACACATTACAGACGAGAAATCCCGATAGCTGGGAGGGATGGTACTGGGGGGCAAAGCATACCTGGGGCATGGAACCTGTCGGTGTAGAATCTCAGATCAATGTGTTCCCTGATGTTGCCAAAAATACCGAGCTTATGCTGTATTGGGGATGTGATCCGGAAACGACACCCTGGGGATTCGCGGGACAGTTGTCCAGCCGGATATGTTACTGGTTTACCGAGCTCGGTATGAAATCCACATATATCTGTCCTGATTTGAACTACGGAGCGGCAGTTCATGCTGATAAATGGATTCCTATACGGCCTAATACCGATGCTGCGTTACGCCTGGCCATAGCCTATGTGTGGATTACTAAAGATACCTATGATAAGGAATATGTGGCGACACATACCTTCGGGTTTGATAAATTTAAAGAGTATGTCTTAGGAAACGAAGACGGAGTAGCCAAGACACCGAAATGGGCTGAGGAAATAACGGGCGTTCCTTCGAGGATAATCTCTGCATTGGCAAAAGAATGGGCAGTGAAAAAGACCTCGATATGCCACTTCCAGGGAGGTGGCAGCATCAGAGGGACATATTCCTCTGAACCTGCGAGATTAGAGGTACTTCTATTAGCCATGCAGGGATTAGGAAAACCCGGAGTTCATCAGGTTGTCACTGGAATGGTTTTCTTAACCGATCCTCCTAAAGCTGTTCTTCGACCAATGCCCATGGTAGTGTATCGGGGCATGGAAATTCCGCGTCAGGCCGCTGAGTATCATGGTGTATCAGCGGCAGCATTTGTCGCTGCTTGGCAGCAGCCCGGGTGGACTGTTCCTCCGGTTCCCAGACCAACGGATAATGACTTGCCAGATAATAAAATGAGACCGGCACAGGTCATTCCCAAGACACTTATCCATGAGGCAATTCTTAACCCTCCTATTAGCTGGTACGGGACTACTTTGTGGGCTGAATCTCTTGAAGACCAATTTATAAAGTATACCTATCCTGAGAAAGGTTGTTCGGAAGTACATATGATATGGACGGATACACCCTGCTGGATAACCTGCTGGAACGATAGCAACTACTATATTAAGGCGCTGAGAAGCCCGAAGATTGAGTTCATTTTAGCTCAGCATCCCTGGGTGGAAAACGATTGCCGGTTTGCCGACATTATTCTGCCTGCAAATACCAAATTCGAAGAAGATGACATTGCTATAGGCGGTACAGGCGACCTATTTGATGTTCTTTTCCCGGAAGAGAAGTGTGTCGAAGCGAGGGGGGAGTCAAAGAGCGACTATGAGATAGTATGCCTGATAGCGGAGAAGCTTGGATTACTGGATAAGGTGACAGAAGGTAAAACGGTTGAGGAATGGATAAAAATGGGCTTTGAGCATTCAGGTGCATCGCAGTACATCAGCTACGCTGAATTAAAGGAAAAGGGATATTTTATACCACCGGCGCATCCTGATTGGAAAAAGCCGCTCATTGAGAAAAAGAAGTCCAGAACATTAATGCTTGATTTCTACGAGAATCCTGAGAAATGTCCGCTAAAGACTCCATCAGGCAAGATAGAGTTCTATTCACAAAATCTCGCCAAACACTTCCCTGATGATAAAGAGAGACCGCCAGTACCACACTGGATCCCTTACGGTGAGACACATCAGGAAAGTCTGTTGCATCCCAGGGCTAAAAGCTATCCTCTGCTCTGTGTATCAAATCATGGTAGATGGAGAGTACATGCCAATCTTGATGATATTAGCTGGTTTCATGAAGCTCGTACTGGTAAGGTCAGGGGTTCGGATGGATACCTGTATGAGCCTGTTTGGATTCATCCGTCAGAAGCTGAAAAAAGAGGTATAGCTGATGGAGATGTGGTCAAGGTATTCAATGAGAGAGGCGAGGTCCTGTGCGGCGCCTATGTGACCGAGAGGATCATACCCGGTGTTATATCGGTAGATCACGGGTCAAGACATGACCCGATAATAATTGGCAAGCTTGATAGGGGTGGCGCTATTAATACTATTACTCCCCGAGCTACGGTTTCTAAGAATGCTACAGGAATGGTTTGTGCCGGATTTCTTGTTGAGGTTGAGAAGGCTGATATGGACGAACTACGAAAGAAATATCCGGAAGCATTCAGCCGCCCCTATGACCCGGCATCAGGCTTGAAACTTGAAAGAATACTCGTTGGGTGGGAACAGTAATCATGAAAGCATTAGTCATTGATATTACCCGATGCAATGGTTGCCACAATTGCCAGATCGCCTGTAAGGACGAGCATGTTAGCAATGAATGGACTCCCTATGCCAAGCCACAACTATTTAAAGGATAACCATAGGTTAATGGGTGGATTGCTACATGAATGTGTCATAGGTGCCAATAATATATTTTCTAAGTGTAAAATCTAATTGTTTACCAAGGAGACAAAACATGTCAGGAATAGAAAAAACATCGATTAAAGGATCTGGTTTATGTAGTTTTGGCGATAATTCGAATGTAGCGGCAGTCGATGTAAAGAATGGCAAGATAGTCAGAATCAGACCATTACACTATGACTGGAAATTTAAGCCTGAAGAGTTTAAACAATGGAAACTTGAGGCGCGCGGGAAGGTTTTCGTATCTCCTCTTAAGACAATGTTGCCTCCACATGCTTTAGGCTATAAGAAACGTATTTATTCCCCGAACAGGATTTTGTACCCCTTAAAAAGAGTTGATTGGAATTCTGATGGAGAACGGAATCCGCAGAATAGGGGCAAGAGCGGTTATGTCAGAATATCTTGGGATGAGGCTACGGACTTAATTGCCAAGGAAATAAGAAGGGTGATTAAAAAGTACGGGCCATACACAATACTTGGACAGATGGATGGACATGGCGAGACAAAAGTGGTGCATGCCGCCCATGGGTGTTCTTATCGGCTTCTTAATCTTTTAGGAGGTTTTACCTTACAAGTTAGAAACCCTGATAGCTGGGAGGGATGGTGGTGGGGAGCCAAGCATGTCTGGGGCTGTGAACCTGTGGGTACTTACAACCCGTATCAGTCCAATATTTACTGGGATATTGCCAAGAATACCGACATGATCCTGTGCCAGGGATGCGACCCGGATACTACACCGTGGGGATTTGCCGGAGGACAGATGCCGAGCCGTTTTTGCTACTGGTTCACTGAGCTCGGCATAAAACAGATATATATCTGCCCGGACTTGAACTACGGGGCGGCAGTTCACGCCGATAAGTGGATCCCGATACTGCCCAATACCGATGCTGCCTTACAGCTCGCCATAGCCTACTTGTGGATTACGGAAGGTGCCTATGATAAAGACTACGTGGCTACTCACACAGTTGGCTTCGACAAGTTCGAGGCATATGTTTTGGGAAAAGAAGATGGCGTCGCCAAGACCCCTACCTGGGCTGCCAAAAAAACCGGGGTTCCATCAAGGATAATCAAAGCCCTGGCCCGGGAGTGGGCAGCCAAGAGGACAACGGTAGCGCATGGTTTCGGAGGACCCTATATTAGGGGAGCATACTCCCATGAACCAGCCCGGCTAGAGGTCTGCTTGCTGGCGATGCAGGGACTCGGCAAACCTGGAGTACACCAACTCCATTTTCTGGATATACTATCGTCACTTTGTGCCCGTATCGCTTACCTGAAAGATGCTGGTCAGCTAACGCCCACTGGTGTTGCTTTATATAAAGGTGTTGGGCAGCCAACGCCCGCTGGCATTATAAAACCACAGGTGGGATTTGCGTACCAGGGATACCACAATCTTATGCCTCAGCCGAAACAAATTATTCCCAAGCCTTTGGTCCATGATGCTATTCTGGACGGACACTTTGATATTTACTGCAGCTCAGACCAGATGATTTCAGTTGACGACCAGTTTAAGCGGTATGTCTATCCAGTCCCGGGCTGCTCGGAAGTTCACATGATATGGACGGATACACCCTGTCTGATAACCTGCTGGAATGATAGCAATAGCGTGATAAAAGCTTACCGGAGCCCCAAGATTGAGTTCATGTTAGCCCAGCACCCGTGGATGGAGAATGATTGCCACTTCGCCGATATCATCCTGCCAATCAATACCAAGTATGAGGAGGATGATATAGGTGACGACCCTCCGAGTAATCTATATAACTTGATTTACCTGGAAGAAAAATGCATGGAGCCAATTGGGGAATCTAGGAGTGACTACGAAGCGGTTTGTGCTATAGCCGAGAAGCTGGGTCTGCTGGAAGAATACACTCAGGGTAAGTCTGTCCAGGACTGGATAAAATTCGGTTTTGATAATTCCGGTGTTACTCAGGCAGGTCTCTGTACTTGGGAACAGCTTGAAGAAAAGAAGTATTACGTCGTCCCGACTGACCCGGACTGGCAGAGATATCCGTCCGGTATGTTAGAATTCTACAAGGACCCGGAGAAACATCCTCTGACGACTCCTACCGGCAAGCTGGAGATATACTCTCAAAGATTAGCTGAGAACTTCCCTGACGATGATGAGAGACCGCCAATTCCAAAGTGGATTGAAGGCGGTCCTGACTGGAGTCATGATGATAGGCTTTCCAGCGAGAGAGCCAAGAAATATCCTTTGCTCATTGTATCCAACCATCCAAGGTGGAGACATCATGCCAATCTTGATGATGTTAACTGGTTCCATGAAATTGAAACCTGCAAAGTGAGAGGGCCTGATGGTTACCTCTACGAGCCCATCTGGATTCACCCGTCAGACGCTGCCAAGAGAGGTATAGAAAACGGAGACGTGGTCGAGATATTCAACGAAAGGGGCGGTGTCCTCGTTGGAACCTACCTGACGGAGAGAATAATGCCTGGCGTGGTCTACGTAGACCACGGTGCCAGGTATGACCCAATCGTCCCAGGAGAACTTGATAGAGGCGGTGCTATTAATACTATTACCCCACATCTTGGTGCCTCGAAAAACTGTCGCGGTGCGATGGTGGAAAGCGGTTTTCTGGTTGAGGTGGAGAAGGTTGACCTCGACGAACTGCGCAGGAAATATCCTGAGGCATTCAGCCGGCCCTATGATTACGCCTCAGGGCTGAAATTTGAAAGAGTATTAGTTGATGGAGGTGAACAGTAATCATGAAAGCACTAGTTATCGACATTACCAGATGTAACGGTTGCCACAATTGCCAGATTGCCTGTAAAGACGAGCATGTTGGCAATGACTGGACTCCCTACGCCAAGCCACAGCCTGATACTGGACACTTCTGGCAGAAGGTCATCGATGTGGTCCAGGGAACAGTGCCCAAGGTACGGGTACGTTACATGCATACCATCTGCCAGCACTGCGATGAGGCTCCCTGCATCAACGCCTGCAAGAGCAAGGCCATCTACAAGCGTGAAGATGGCCTTGTCATCATCGACCCGGAGAAATGCGTCGGCGCCAGACAGTGCCTCGATGCCTGCCCCTACGGTGTTATCTACTTCAATAGCGACCTCAACATCGCCCAGAAATGCACCTTCTGTGCCCATCTGCTCGATGGTAAAGGAGGGGCTGAAGTACCTAAAATACCCAGATGTGTTGATGCCTGTCCTACCGATGCCCTGCGCTTCGGCGAGGAGAAAGACCTCAAAGAGTGGATCGCCAAGGCAGAAGTGCTCCACCCCGAATACAAGGCGAAGCCAAGGGTATTCTACATCGGCTTGCCCAACAAGTACTTCATCGCCGGTGCGGTCTACGACCCCGAGGCCGATGAATGTCTGGAAGGGGCTATGGTTACCCTGATTGGGGCCAAAGGTAAGAAGTCCACGTTGAAGACAGACAACTTCGGTGACTTCTGGTTTGAGCGGCAGGAGCCGGGTACCTATTCACTGGAAGTAGCCATGAAGGGATATCTCCCCAGGAAAATGGACGCCATCGATGCCAGCAAAGACGTCAACGTTGGCGATATTGCGCTGTATAAGGGTTAGACAGACTGTTGGGTAAGTTGACATAAAGTATTCATATAGTTCGATAGTAGAGTATTCAGATATAAAACACATCATAAGTATTGGCTGCTGCGATATAGCCAGTAAGTCCATGTCGTGAAACAGGAGGTTGATATGGCGTATGCTAATTTACGAGATTGGATTAAAGGAATTGAAAAAGCAAAATTGCTGAAACATATCAGCGCAAAAGTTAATTGGGACTTAGAGCTGGCAGCAATTTCCAGGCGCGTGATAGACCAGGAAGGTCCTGCTTTACTCTTTGAGAATATTAAGGACTACGAGAAGACCCCATGTCGAACATTGTTCGACAATGGACTGGGCACCAGGGAACGATTGGCATTGGCTTTTGGTTTGCCAGGCGAAACCTCATATCGAGGCATCGTGGAATATATACGTGGGAAATTGGGAAAATTTGTTGATCCAATTAAAGTAACATCGGGACCCGTTAAACAGAATATTATTAAGGGCGATAAAGTAAATTTATACGACTTTCCAGTACCCAAATACAATGTCCTGGATGGTGGACGTTATATCCAGACTCGCGGTTGCGTAGTGACAATGGACCCTGATACACACCTGATGAATGTAGGAGTCTATCGGGGGATGATTGGCGATAATGAGAAATCCATACCAGTTTTACTGCAACGCAGTCAGCACTGGGGTCTTCACTTTGCGAAGTATGAACGGCGTGGCGAGGAAATGCCGGTTGCTATAGCCATTGGATGCGATCCGGTTTTGCTGATATGCGCATCTACTGCTGTTCATCATCCGTATTGCTCTGAATATGAAGTGGCGGGAGGTTTGATCGGGCAGCCATTGGAATTAGTGAAGTGTGAAACTTCGGACTTATATGTCCCAGCCTCCGCTGAGATTGTTATCGAGGGACGGATGTCTCCTGATCCCAAAACCTTTCAAATGGAGGGGCCATTCGGGGAATACACGGGATTTTACGGTGGCCAACGCCAACCTAAACCTACAATTCGAGTAGAATGCGTGACCTATAGAGATAATCCCATTTTTCACGGTGGTCCCGTGGGTATCAGCCCCGGTCACTCAGAGGAATCTATCGTTTGGACAGCGCCAATGTGCGCCGCACTGGCATGGAAATACCTCGAAGACGCCGGTGTGCCGAATATCATGGGGGTTTGGGGTTCTCCGATTACTGCCTTAGCAAACATGCGTGTCCAGATCGATAAAATCTACAGAGGTCATGCCAAGCAGGTGGCTTGTGCTTTATGGGGAAGGGGTGACCCACACACTGCCAAGAACCTCATCGTGGTCGATAAAGATATCGATGTATTTGATGACCAGGCTGTGGAGTGGGCAATGGGTTATCGAACCAATGCTGCCATGGAGGACATTCAATTCTTTTCGGGAACTATCGGACACTTATTAGACCCCAGCGTACCGCTTTCTCAGAGGAATCCCCGAAAACACGGGATAGGAAAATGGAAACGAATGTTTATTGATGCTACCGTTAACTGGGATTTGGAGATTGAAGAGGAATACGGTGGCAAACGTGAACCACCTTTATGCACTGAAATATCGCCGGAGACTGCTGCTTTAGTGAACCGTCGCTGGTCAGAATATGGATTATAAGCAGTTGGTAAGGGTGCTATATCAGTTGATTCTATCGCTTTTTGTAGTATGATTATTTATTAAATGGTAAGGAGGTCTCAATGAAAATTGATATATTTGCTCATCTCATGACTCAGAAGGTTATCGATACCTTTGTTAAGCGGGTGGGAAATATGGAAATCGTAGGTATGCGTCCTGATGAGGGGGTTGACAATATTTGGTTTGATATGAATATCAGAATGGAGATTATGAATAAATTCCCTGATATGGTACAGGTACTGGTACCGACTGGGCAACCTCTGGAAACTCATGCCAGTGCGAAGGACGCTATTTATATTGCTCAGGTCTATAATGATGAATTAGCTGAGGCGGTCAGCAAATATCCCAAAAAATTTGTAGCTGCTGTAGGCCTCGTCCCACTCAGCAATGTCAAAGATGCCTTAAAAGAGATAGAGCGGACTATCAAGCAGCTGGGATTCAAAGGTATTTTACTGCATACACCGGTACATGGGCGACCGCTGGATTTGCCTGATTTCATGCCGATTTATGAAAGTATGTTAACTTACGATTTACCCATATGGCTTCATCCCACCAGGCATCATTCTATCCCGGACTATACTAACGAGAAAGAATCGAAATATGGGCTTTATCATGTCTTCGGGTGGCCTTACGAAACGACAATTGCTATGGGTCGGCTGGTATGCAGTGGCATACTGGCGAAATATCCTAAACTAAAGTTCATCACTCACCACGCCGGAGCTATGGTACCATTCTTTGCAGACCGGATTCCAACACTCAATTGTTCATTTGGCGGGAAAAGAGTAGATGGAGAAACACTCTTGAAACAATTCCGTATGTTTTACAATGATACGGCGCTTAATGGCAATGCCGCTGGAATTGTATGTGCCCATGCCTTTTTTGGTACCGAGCGCCTTCTTTTTGGCACAGACATGCCCTACGGTCCGGCGACTGGGGAAGTATTTATTCGAAAGACTATTAATGGAATAAATGGGATGAAAATCTCTGAAGCCGACAAGCAAAAGATATTCGAGGGAAATGCCAAAGACCTGTTACATTTGAAGCTATAGATAAAGCCTTGTTGTTCTGGTGAATGCTCAAAGCTTCTACTATTACAAAACGAGATATTCAGGTTGCCATTGTATCTGAGATAGTGGCGGTTCCACTGGTTTGATTACAGGAGCATCAGGGATGATTGGTAATAAAAGGTGGGAGGGATATACCGACTCATGGTATACGGTATTTTCAGCTAGTTTAACTCCTTTGGGAAGTGGTTCTCTTCTAGTTGGATAATTTACCCCCCATAGTAGTAGCTCCTCCTCGTTCACCCGCTCTTTCAAAGACAACAAGGAGCAGTGAAAGATGGATTCACTGCTCCTTGCGCTGACTACGAGCCTATCATTTCTCTGCGGCTGATTATTTTAAACCAGTAGGTGGTACCTGTCTTATCGCCTCAACCGGGATTGCTACAAATTTATTCTCTGCTTTCCCGATTTTGCATATAAACGTGTCCTTGATAGAACATTGTGCTTTGGCATCGAAGCGAATACGACCTTCACAGGATTCATAATCGAGTGCCAGAATTGCCTGTTTAAGCTTCGCCGGTGTGGTATCACCTTTCGTGGCTGTCAAGGCCTTCAATGCAACTTCTGTAAGCATGTAAGGTGTTGCATTGACATCGTCGGGGTGGTTACCGGTTTTTTTCAGCCATGCTTCATCGAACTTTTTGCTGGCAGGTGTATCGATCAGGTAAGTATACAGTGTTAACATATGTTCGCCTATCATCGCTGCAGCTGCTGGCGGTGGTATGGTATTCAACAGGAACGGTTGAACAAAAGCGCCAAAGTATGCCGGCTGCAATGGCATTCTTTTTCTGACGCCGAACTCGTTATACTGGATAAGAAAACGTACGGCATCTCCCCCTTGAAACCAGGCTGCGCAGGCATCCGCATCCTTCAAGTTTGCCAGGTAGGGAGCATAATCCGGACAACCAAAAGGTGGATACTGTTCCTGGACAACTTTGCCTCCCTTACTCTTGAATGTTTCTAAGAAAGCATCGAGAAACGTGCGGCCGGTAACGGTGTCTTCTGTCATCACCGTCACTGTCTTGAATCCTAGTTTATCGTAGGCATAAGAGCCCATGGGTGAGACCATCTGTTGTTTGGAGCCACCAACCATGATATGCCACTCGTACTGACCCATTTTGAGGTCATTGGGAGAACCGACGAGCTGAGGTACCCCTGCTTTAGAAATAACCGGTGTTGCTGCTTCAACACATGATGTTACCAGTGGTCCCAGAATCAAGTCTACCTTATCGCTTTCTACAAGTTTTCTGGCTTTATCAATAGCTGTTTCTGGTTTACCTGCGTCATCTTCAATAATGATCTCTATTTTTCTCCCGGCAACCTCGTAATTAACTTCCTCGAAAGCAAACTTGTGGGAGTTCACCATATTTTGTCCAATTTGTGCTACCGTGCCAGTCAGAGAATATAGAAGTCCGATTTTTATAGGTGTTGTAGGAATCGGCGCAGGCGCTGGAGCTGGTGCTGGGGTTGGGGTGGGTGATGGCGCAGGAGCAGGTGCAGCACACCCGCTTAAAATCAATGCACCTATCATTGCTATTATAAACATTGCTAACGCTATTCTTTTCATTACTTCGATCCTCACTTTCCCGTATTCTTAATTACGTATAGCTTGACTCTTAAGCTATTTCCCTTGTTATTTGTAGGCAGGTTCTTTCACTACATTTTTCGCTGCAATGACACCTTGCGCCATAGATGCGGACGTCATGACTGCAAGCATGTATGATTTTGACCAGAGACCTCCAGCAACTTCTCCAGCTGCATACAACGAAGGTATCGCCTCGTCGTAGTTATTCAATACATGGCAATCGCCATCAATTTTTATGCCGCCTTTAAACGATGTGGTAGATGTGACACATTTGATTGCGTAGAATGGCGGTGTGAGTTTTTCGATTGGTCGTGCTGTTCCAAACTGGTACTTTCTACCAAACACGGTATCATAGCCAACACTATCGATGTCGCTATTGTATTTTTGAACAGCTTTGACGAAATTCTTAACGTTGATATCGGATTTTTTAGCCAGCTCTTCAAGGGTGTCGGCTTTCACCTTGGCACAATCGTCTATATCTTTAAAATGTGCCATATTCCTCCCGATGGTACCCTTAACCTGCGAAGTGCCGACATGGTCAAAGACATTCTGGTCCAGGATTACCCAGTACACACCTCCCGGCTGTCTCATTCCAGCCTCGGTCATACGACCATAGAATCCTTCGGCAGAAGATTCCATGAAGAACCTGTCACCATCGACGTTTACCATGATACCGCCCCAATCGAGTGCCCATATTGCTCTCGAATGGGTTTCTATCGATACCGGCCAGGAACCGGCTACAGCAATACCGATATCCTTGGTGGCTGCACCGGCATTAAGTGCCATCTTCAACCCATCGCCCTGATGACTTATTGGCATCTTGGGAACGCAATCACTCATATGGGGAGCGTACTCGGCTACCATTGCCTTGTTTCGCCCGAAGCCACCGCTGGCGATGATTACTCCCCGCCTCGCCTTGAAGTTCTTGGTTTCACCTTTTTTCACCTCGACTTTGGCACCGACGACTCTATCGGTATCTCCATCGATAAGCAATCTGGTAGCTCTATGGTGGAATAGTATTTCAGTTCCATCTTTCCGGGCTCTGTTCTCCAGGGTTTTTACAACCAGCGGTCCGTAATTCAACATCCATCCAAACCCTCTGACAGCACAGTGTCCCGGTAATGCCACAATACCGGGCCACGTAAACTTCTCCTGTTTAAATATGTTATATGCTTCGAGCTGGGTATCAGCGACTTTCCTGGCTATCTCGGGAACAGCTCCACCGACATTGACCAGGTCGTCATAGAACATATCCGGGGAATCTTTAATGCCGGCTGCCTTTTGCTCATCCGTTCCGGCAAAAGCGACAGCGCCGACAATCATACCCAGACTACCGCCGCATTGTGGTCTTGATTCCAGAACAGTCGCTTTTTGTCCAGCTTCCCTGACTTTGATTGCTGCTGGCAGTCCGGCTGTTCCTCCTCCAATGATAAGTACGTCAGTTTCATAGTCCCATTTTTTGGGTAATTCAGGTGTCATTTTCTCATCTCCTTTTAAATTCAGTTAGTCGATATGAGCTTTGTATCATACATACGCTGGTTTTTTATTGGGATGGAGCTTCTTCCATTTTGCCAGTAGCGCTTCTTTGCTTTCCTTATGAGCAGGGTCTGGAGCTGGAGCTTCGATAGGACAAACCACAGCACATTCCGGTTTTTGATGGACACCTACGCATTCCGTGCACCTGTCCGGATTAATGACGCTGATCGGGTCTCCGTCACGTATTGCTCCATTAGGGCATTCCGATATGCAGGATCCACAAGCAATGCATTTCTCAGTAATTTTGTATGCCATAGTAGTTACTCTTCTCCTTTCTTTAATGAATGTACTTTACTATAGTAGAGGCAAGGTTTTATCTGGTCTCATCGAGAGATCTTATCTGACAATACCAAGGATGGCAGTAAAGCTACCAATAGAGACCAAACTTTATAATATAGTTATGAAATAAAAAAGGGTATCAGCCATAGTTGGAAATTATTTGTAAGCCTAAGGAGTACCAATACTAATTTTTTCAGTAGACTGGGCTAAGAGTTTCGGAATCACCCTGCCTGTCCTCTTCATATGGGAACGGTATTCTTCTCCAAGCTGTTCCAACATCATTCGCTCCTCGCTTCTAACTCGAAGATAATAAAGGGGAAGAAAGACTATGATACTCATTCTTCATTATAATTTTTCGCCGGGGATTGTGTTTATGTAGATAGAATTTTCCCGTTTGTCTAATAGTCTGTATATCTCCTCTTTATTAACATTGTTGAGACAATAATCACTCCAATGAGACATGCAATAAAACCGACCAGAGAAAAATATTTCCATACATTTGATTCACTTCTATTATTACCGATAAGAGTAAAGCTCGCCTGCTGTCCATTGATATCAACGTGGTAAGTGCCTGGGTTTTCCTCATAAAGAGTGAATTGCATTGGCACTGCGGCACGAGCGCCGACTTTGCCTGTTCTGGTTTCCTTAACCTGTCCATTTATCTTTAATGTTGCTACAGTCTTTTGCAGTTTTTGGAAACTTCGTTGAAGTTGTTCTTCTGCTTGCCTGCGCAAAGACAATTATCGACAGTTATAATCGACGTTTAGACGTTTTGACGTTTAGATGCTATAATGCTGTAGTAGCATTGTTTCAGGAGGTGTTAGTATGACCACCCAAACTAAACGAACCACTATTTATTTGGACCCTACTTTACATAAGGCGTTACGTTTAAAGGCAGTTTCAGTTTCTCGGTCGGTGTCAGAGCTTGTAAACGATGCCATCAGAAGGGTGCTTGTAGAGGATGCTGATGATATTACAGCATTTGAAGAAAGGGATAAGGAACCTCTGATTAGCTATGAAGAAATGGTCAAGAGGCTAAGGAAAGATGGCCGAATATAAAATCCATTTCAGAGAATCAGTTGAAAAAGATTTTAGGGTGATTCCTAAAAGAGATGTGAAGAAGATTCTCCAGCGAATAGGGCTATTAGCTGCCGAACCACGGCCATTGGGCTGCGAAAAGTTAACCGATCAAGAAAGGTATCGTATCCGTCAGGGACGATATCGTATTGTATATTCAATTCAAGATGATGAGTTTACAGTCTGGATAGTAAAAGTTGCTCATAGAAAAGATATTTATCGTTGAAGCTGGCACTGAAAATGACATATTGGCCTTACTCATTGCTCATATTCTTGATAATTTCTTGATAATCTAAACCTATTTCTTGACATCTCCTTGACTCACTTGGAGCTAATATAAATTCGGTAATTCTGATGAATGATTTAGCCTACTCTGTTCACAGAGTAGGCTATTGCTTTAAGGTTAGTAAACAACATGAGAACGGATGTCACAAAGTCTGCTGCCTTGTAGAAATGGAATAAAAAAGACATGCAATATAATTGGCAATCCAAACCCGGTGATAAGTTTTTTCGCCCACCACGTATTCATAGAATTCATCTTAGACGGGTACTTGGTGTTCCCGCTCTTTTCAGTATCGGTTATGGAGATGTTGGCTCCTCGATCTACTATGGTTTAGGTGTAGTGGCGGCGGTAGCAATAGGAGCTACTCCCATTGCTCTGGCTGCTGCAGGTATTATCTATGTTTTCAACGCACTGACCTATGCGGAAGGTGCAGCTATGTTTCCTGAGGGTGGAGGTTCAGCCAGCTATGCTCGTCACGGATTTAACGACCTTGTTGGTTTTATAGCAGGCTGGGCTCTTATGTTGAGCTATATCGCTACTATGGCGATCTCAGCTTATACCATTCCTCCTTACCTTGCTTATTTCTGGCCTGTTCTTAATGAGCCGGCAGTTGGCACCCTTGTTTCCATGGGAATTATTCTTTTTCTGATGATAATCAATATCATGGGCATCAAGGAATCCTCTAGAATGAATGTTCTGTTTATTGGGATTGATATTGCTACCCAGATCACTTTAGTAGTATTGGGAGCTATCCTCATACTGGGACCTCACCCTGAAGTTCTATTTCAGAACATGTTTGGTGCTGGTAATTGGCCATCAACACAAAGTCTCATTTTCGGCATTGCCCTGGCTGCATTGTGTTTTACTGGTGTAGAATCTGTCTCCCAGCATGGGGAAGAGACACGTTTACCACAAAAGAAAATACCGCAAGCCTATATACTAATGATAATAGTAGTACTGGTTCTGTTTGCTGGCATATCATTGGTAGCCCTATCTGCCATGACACCTCAACTACTGGGTGATTCCGTTAATGGTTGGGCGAGGGATCCAGTAGCTGGCATCGCGGCCAATTTACCCTCGGAAACTCTGCGGGCTTTTTTAGCGCCACTGGTGGCAGTGTTAGCTGCTACTATTCTGCTAACGGCTACTAATGCCGGCCTGTTAGGCATCTCACGGCTTACTTATAACCTGTCTTCACATAATCAGTTGCCAGCATACCTAGGTAAAGTTCATAACCGCTTCAGGACTCCATTTGTAGCCATTACTTTTTTCTGCATAATTTCGATTTTACTACTTATACCTGGCTTTTTTTCTGAAGCATTCTTTAGTGAGTTGGGCGCTTTGTATGTCTTCGGCTCTTTACTCTGTTTTGCACTAGCCCATGCCTCTATTCTGATACTACGTATTAAAAAGCCCGAACTTCAGCGGCCTTTTAAACTCCGTTTCAATTTACCATTCAAGGGGAAAAAACTTCCCATTACTACACTACTAGGTCTAATTTCTACGTTTTCTATATGGGTACTTATAATGGTCACCCAACCTTTCAGCCGCTGGTTGGGGCTTCTTTGGATGGTCATCGGAGTGGTGGTCTTTATTAGCTTATAGACGCATTAAGCATCTACCACTTATTAAAGTACCGAAATAAATCCGGATAAAGACGTTTGAATCTAAATCGCGGATGCTGAGTTTTCAGTATTTACTCTGTGGATTTATTGATAAGACTGGAATTCTCGCCTTCTTCTGAATAAAATCTGTAATACTTCCCAAAACAAAACTGATGAGGCGGCAACGATTGTGACTGGCGAGAGCTATTAGATTAGCTTTATATGTTCTAGCGCAGGCAATAATGGATTCCTCCACTGTCCCTTCCACAATTACACAGTCAACATCCAACCCTCTGTCCATTAGCGTTCTAGCTGTGTAATCCAAATATCGAGCTGCCTCCTCTTCGCCTTCCGATATTTCAGTTGACTGCTTTGGTTCAAGTTCTATCTTCCCGACACTGACAGGTAAGAATGGTACAATGATCACGTTGAGCAGTATTATCTTACTACGAAAATGCATAGCTAGTTCTGCCACAATGGGTATAATAGCTTCACTGAACTTAGTCCCATCCAAACATACGAGAATATTTTCGAACATCAGGGTTCTTGATTCTCAATAGATTTTCAATGCAATATTAACCTGGTATAGGTCAAAAGGGTGTCAAGAAATAGGTTTGGGGTGTCAAGAAAGTATCAAGAATCAGGGATAAAGACCTGAATTTATCTGATTTCTTTCCCGTTAATAAAGATATGCCTTAGTGTTATTCTTGGTCGATCCTCAGACGATAACCTACTCCCGGCTCGGTAATAATAATCTGCGGACGTGTTGGGTCTAGTTCAATCTTGTGGCGCAGGTTGCTGATATTTACATGTAACATATGAATTTCATCACCATATTCCACTCCCCATACTTCTTGCAGCAAATAACGATGCGTTAAAACCTTCCCTGCATGCTTTACCAGTGTCCTCAATAGATCATACTCGTTCGGTGTTAATTGTACCTCGTGATCTGCCAATGTCACCAGCCTTCGTGTAAAGTCAATTTTCAGATTATCACTGGCGAAAAGAGGCTCATCCACGGTTCGGGAAGCGCGGCGTAAGGCTGAACGAAGCCGCGCCAGCAACTCACCTACACTGAAAGGTTTGGTAAGGTAATCATCCGCCCCGGCATCAAGTGCAGCTATTTTATCATTTTCCGATCCTCTGACTGATAGTATAATGATCGGAATTTGTGTCCACTCGCGCAACAGGCGAGTAACTTCAGTCCCGTCAATATCAGGCAGGCTCAAATCCAGAATCACTAGGTCGGGTTTATATGAGGCAACCTTGGAGAGCGCCTCTTGCCCCGAAGTTGCCTCAAGAACCTTATACTTTTGAGATGTGAGCGTAACCCTCAGGAATCTCCTTATAGAAGCTTCATCATCAACTATGAGAACTTCTACGTTATTCATTGGCTTTCTCACCACCCTCTGTTTTAGGTTTATCCAAAGGTAACACTATTCTAATAATAGTACCTCCACCTTCACGATTCTCCGCAGTTATACGACCTCCGTGAGCCTCGATAATCCCTTTACTGATTGACAGTCCCAGTCCAGTTCCAGTCACTGTATCAGGACGCTTAATACGATAGAATTTATCAAAAACATGTGCTAGGTCTGGTGGCGGAATTCCAACTCCCCGATCAGCTATCTCAATCTGTACTTCATTAGCAACATATCGCCCTTTTATTTCAATAGTTGAGTCTGATGGCGAGTATTTAAACGCATTGTCCAGAATGTTCACCAGTGTCTGCACAATAAGACCAAAATCCACGGATATGAAAGGCATATCTGCGGGTAAATCTATTTTAATTGAGCGTAAGCCTGTACGGCTACCCAGTTGTTCCAGTGCTGCGCCAACCAGGTCCTGTACCTCAGATGGCTGTTTGGATAGTTTAATTACCCCGGCCTCAATCCTGGACTCGTCAAGTAAATTGGTAATAAGATGGTTCAACCGTTCTGCCTCTTCGCGGGCAACCTGTATTAGGTTTCTCTTGGCAGTGTCATCCAGATTCATTCCTTCTTCCTCTAATCCGCTCAACACGCCTATTACGGATACCAGTGGTGTGCGCAGGTCGTGTGATATTGCATTGAGAAGAGCAGTCTGCAGCTTTTCTGTATTGCGTAAGACTTGTGCGTTATGGGCTTCCTCACCCAGTAAGATACTTTCAATGGCTACCGCAGCAAGGTCTGCGTAAGCCTCTAAAAGTCGTTCTTGTTCGATGGTCAACTCACCACCGGTACCAGCAGCTGACAGGGCTATAACGCCCACTTCCCCTCGAGCAGTAACCAGCGGCACATATCGCGACTTAGCATTGGGGAGAGTATCCGTTCCATGTCCAACTATTTTCTGGTGTTGAAAAGCCCAGGTGGCAGCGGCTAATTCGTTTTCATCAATAGTTGAGTGCGGCATACTTAGGTATGATTTGAGTGTTTCTTTGTTTTGGGGATCGGGTAAAAAAACTATGGTGTCATGCCCGAATGTTTCCTTCGCCCTCACCATAATAGCATGGATATAAGACTCAAGGTCATTGGAAACAGCCAAATCACGCCCCAGCGCGTAAAGGGCAGTGATTTGGCGCTCGCGATGTCTGGCTGCCTCAGTTTGCTGGCGAACCCGTGATGTCAAATAGCTGATTGCAACACCAACCAGAAGCAATGCAAGAAAAGTGAAAATATATTGTGTGTCATCCACGGTAAAAGTCAGGAATGGTGGAATATGGAAGAAGTCAAATGCCAGTACGCCGAGAACGGAGACCAGAATAGATGGACCCAGTCCCCACAAATAAGCCGTGACAACGACACATAGCAAATACATCATTACTATAGTGGTGGGAGTAAAGAATTCATGTATTAATTGACCTACAATGTAGCCAATACTACTAATCCCAGACCTTGCAGATAACCTCGCCAGTTGCCAGTTGCTTTGCTGGGTCTCTTGGCTCGTTTCTCAGGCTCTCTGCCACTACTAACCATGTACACGTCAATTTCGCTCTGGCGAATGATTTGGTTTACAGCCGACTCACCGGGCAGTCTCAGGAGCCGTTTCCTTTGTGGTTTGGCAACAACTATCTTGGTGACGTTGTTAGCTTTTGCGTATTCCATGACCACATCAGCGACTGCATCTCCCTGAAGAGTCACGGTCTTAGCTCCCAAGCGTTGAGCCAGTCGCAGTGAATCCATCATCCGGTCCTGTAGATCGGATGTTAGTCGAGCACTATCAGGCGTCTCAACGTATACAGCAGACCACTCGGCACCCAACTCATATGCCAATCTGCGGGCACTACGTACCAGGCGAGAGCCTGAAGAACCGGGACCTATAAACAGCAAAAGGCGTTCGCCAGATGGCCAGGGACCATGTATGGCGTGGGCTTTCATGTAAGCTAGCGTCTGCTCGTCTACATGTTTGGCGGCAGTACGCATGGTCAACTCGCGCAGTGCCGTAAGATTACCCTTGCGGAAGAATTCTTCAGTCGCACGAGCTATTTGCTCAGGGACGTAGACTTTGCCTTCCTTGAGTCGCTTCAACAACTCATCAGGGGGCAGGTCAACCAACTCAATTTCCGTAGCACTATCAATAAAGCTATCAGGTACTGTTTCACGTACCCAGACACCGGTAATTTGCGCTACGACATTGCGTCCGCTCTCTACATGCTGAATATTGAGTGTGGTATAGACATCAATTCCAGCCTCTAGCAGTTCCTCTATATCCTGATAGCGCTTGGTGTGACGTGAGCCCGGGGCATTTTCGTGGGCAAGTTCGTCTACCAGTGCCAATTGTGGATGACGCTTGAGTACTGCGTCAAGGTCCATTTCAGATAGCTTAATACCCCGGTATTCCTCTTGCTTGCGAGGGATGACCTCAAGACCTTCCAGAAGGGCTTCTGTCTCAGCTCGGCCATGGGTCTCTACGCAGGCAACGACAACATCTGTGTCCTTTTTCCGCAGTCGAGCTGCTTCAAGCATGGTATAAGTCTTGCCGACACCAGGAGCATAGCCGAGAAAGATTTTTAGTTTACCGCGCTTTTTTTGCGCTTCCTCGGCCTTGACCCTTGCCAGCAATTCATCAGGATTAGGGCGAGAATAGTTCTTCGGCCATGCGATTTATGTCTCCAGATCAATTATATACTTTGTAGCAGGTTAAGTCTATTTCACTTCGTCCAATGCTAGATTGAGCTGCAACACATTTACGCGTGGCTCTCCCAGGATGCCGAACTGACGCCCTTCAGTAAAACGACTCACCAGTGCAGTAACTTGCTCCACGCTCAGTCCCCGGTATCGCGCAACACGCGGAACCTGGTAGTTGGCTGCGGCAATGCTGATATCTGGGTCGAGGCCACTAGCGGAAGAGGTTACCAAATCTATAGGAATCGGCTGATTGTTATCGGGGTCGACTGTTTTTAAGGCATCTATTCGCGCCTGGATTGCCTCCTTGAGTGCCGGATTTGTCGGGCCATAATTTGAACCTGAGGAGGAGTCTGCATTATACGGGTACGGTGCTGTTGCCGAGAGTCTACCCCAGAAATATTTCGGGTCGCTAAACGGCTGCCCTATAAGTTCGGAGCCAATGCTCTTTCCGTTTTTTTCAATCAGGCTGCCGTTAGCCTGATGATGAAAAAAGGCTTGAGCAATGCCCGTTACCACCAAAGGATAGATTATCCCGGTGATTACGGTGAACAACCCCAGGAATATTACGGCAATTCTAAGCTGGCGTCGCATTAAATTCATTCTCCTCCCATCACTAAGCTAAGTGTAGAGCTACCAAAATCATGTCAATCAACTTGATACCAACAAATGGCGCAATTAACCCGCCCACGCCATAAATTAACAGGTTGTTGCGCAGGAGCCTCGCCGCCCCCACCGGACGATATGGCACGCCACGCAAAGCCAGCGGTACGAGCATCATGATAATAAGAGCATTGAAAATTACCGCCGAGAGAACAGCACTTTCCGGCGTAGCCAACTGCATAATGTTCAGCGCCCGCAAAGCGGGGTAAATAGAAGCAAAAGCGGCCGGGATAATGGCGAAATACTTGGAGACATCGTTGGCGATGCTGAATGTGGTCAAAGCTCCTCGCGTCATCAGTAGTTGCTTGCCCGTCTCAACAATTTCAATGAGTTTGGTGGGATTGCTGTCAAGGTCAATCATATTAGCTGCTTCCCGAGCTGCTTGTGTCCCGGTGTTCATAGCTACCGCCACGTCGGCCTGTGCCAGTGCTGGAGCATCGTTCGTGCCATCGCCAGTCATGGCTACCAGTCGTCCGCCGGCCTGGTGCTCACGTATCAACGTGAGCTTGGATTCAGGAGTAGCCTGCGCTAGAAAGTCATCCACTCCTGCTTCCGCCGCAATAGCCGTTGCTGTGAGGGGATTGTCACCGGTAATCATCACTGTCCTTATACCCATCTTCCGCATCTGTATGAAGCGCTCTTTGATTCCGCCTTTAACTATATCTTTGAGGTGGACTACACCCAGAGCTTCACCATTCCGGGTAACTACCAGGGGAGTACCGCCGCTTCGAGAAATGTTATCCACTGTCGTCTTCAGTTCCGGTGGTGCTTGTTTTCCCTCTTTCTGGATATAAGCTAAAATGGCGTCAGCCGCGCCTTTACGGATGCTTATCCCGTCCATGTCTACACCGCTCATACGTGTTTGTGCCGAAAATGGAATGAATGCCATACCGAGTTGCTTCTCAGCAGTAGTACTTCCCCTCAGTCCATACCTTTCCTTCGCTAACACTACGATACTGCGTCCTTCCGGCGTCTCGTCAGCCAGTGAAGCCAGTTGAGCTACCTCTGCCAGTTCGCTGGCAGTCACCTTTCCGATAGGTATGAAGTCTACTGCCTGGCGATTGCCTAAAGTGATGGTGCCCGTCTTGTCCAGCAGTAAACATCTACATCTCCAGCCGCCTCTACGGCACGGCCTGACAAAGCAATAACATTACGCCGGATAAGACGGTCCATGCCAGCGATACCAATAGCGGGCAATAACCCACCAATAGTGGTTGGAATCAGGCAGACCAATAGTGCGACCAGCACTGTAATGGTAATCGGTGTGCCCTGATGGTTCACATCAACGCTGTACAAAGAAAATGGCAACAGCGTGATGCACACAACGAGAAATACTATGGTAAATGCCGCCAGCAATATGTTAAGAGCAATTTCGTTAGGCGTCTTCTGGCGCTTGGCTCCTTCCACGAGGCTAATCATGCGGTCGAGGAACCCCTCGCCAGGGCTGGCGGTCACGCGTACCACTAACCAGTCTGATAGAACACGCGTCCCACCGGTGACGGCGCTCCGGTCTCCTCCTGATTCGCGGATGACGGGTGCGCTCTCGCCAGTGACAGCGCTCTCATCGACCGAGGCCACCCCTTCAATTACCTCACCGTCAGCCGGAATAATGTCACCCGTCTCAACCAGGAATATATCGTCTCGTTTAAGTGCACTGGAAGATACCAATTCGTACTTAGCTCCATGCTTTGGATGGCTGAGTTTTTTGGCCTGAGTCTCCCGGCGTGTACGTCTCAATGCGGCTGCCTGGGCTTTGCCTCTACCTTCAGCTAACGCCTCAGAGAAGTTGGCAAAGAGTACGCACAGCCACAGCCACAAAGCAACCCCACCAACAAAAGCTGCCTTTGCCTCACCATGACCCAGTAGCGCCTGTACCCACAAAACTGTTGTCAGTATGCTCCCAATTTCGGTTACGAACATAACCGGATTACGTATCATCCAGCGCGGATTGAGTTTAACCAAAGCATCAATTATCGCCTGCCGATAAATATCCCACCCTGGCTGTTGCTTCTTTACAACCTTTGCTGAAAAGTCACGAAAACCTGGTCTCATTTGTCGCTACCTCAACATCAGATGTTCTACAATAGGCCCGAGAGACAGGGCAGGGAAGAAGCTTAGTGCTCCCACGATTATGACCATTGCAATAAGCCAGAAGATAAAGAGCGGGGTATGGGTGGGCAATGTGCCGGCGGTTACAGGCACCCTCTTTTTCTGCACCAGTGAGCCTGCTATGGCTAGTGCCGGAATCGCCAGCCAGTACCGCCCGAAGAGCATGGCAAGACCAAGAGCAATATTGTAGAAGAGTGTATTCGTGCCAAGACCGGCGAATGCGCTTCCATTGTTATTGCTAGCTGAGGAGAACGCATATAGCACCTCGCTGAAGCCATGTGCGCCGGGATTGAACACTGCGGCTTTGCCTGCTGGTGCGATAACGGCGATTGCCGTACCGAATAGCACAAGCAACACTGGAATAAGTACCATTAGCGAAGCCATCTTCATTTCAAAGGCTTCAATCTTCTTACCAAGATATTCTGGCGTACGACCTATCATTAGTCCGGCTACAAATACCGCAATGATGATGAAAGCGAGCATTCCATATAAGGCCAGAGCCGACACCACCATAGACTACCTCTCCAAGCTGCATAAGCCACATAGGCACCAGCCCGCCAAGGGGAGTGAACGAATCATGCATGGAATTCACAGAGCCATTCGAGACAGCAGTTGTGGCGGTAGCCCATAGCGCCGAGTTAGTGACGCCGAAACGCACCTCCTTGCCTTCCATATTGCCACCGGGCTGCAGGTCGCTGGCTGACTGGTCAACATTAAGTCCAGCTAAAGACGGGTTACCGCTCTGCTCTGCCCACACCGCTACGGACAACATCGCTACAAAGATAATGGTCATAGCAGCAAGTATCGCCCAGCCTTTACGTGTATCACCCACCATTCTGCCGAACGTATAGCACAGGGCTGCTGGAATAAGAAGTATTGCCAGCATTTCCAGAAGATTAGATAGAGGAGTAGAGTTTTCAAAAGGATGAGCTGAGTTTACATTGAAAAAACCGCCGCCATTTGTCCCCAGCTGTTTAATGGCAATCTGAGAAGCGGCTGGGCCGACTGCTATTACCTGTTGAGTAACCGTCTGCCCACTAGCGTCCTGTGTTGGCTGCAAGAGTGACACTTGCTGGGCGCCACTAAATGTCTGCACGACACCCTGTGAGACCAAAATAACCGCCAGAATTAACGATAGCGGTAGCAGGATGTAGAGTAGGCTCCGGGTCATGTCCACCCAGAAACTACCTATTGTTCTGGCAGAGTTCCCTACGAAGCCCCGTATTATAGCAGCAAGTGTCGCCATGCCAGAGGCAGCAGAAACAAAGTTCTGCACAGTTAAACCCACCATCTGGGTCAAATAGCTCAGCGTAGACTCCCCACCGTAACTTTGCCAGTTGGTGTTGGTAGCAAAGCTGACGGCAGTATTGAAAGCCAGGTCGGGTTGAACTGCCCCAAGATGTTGGGGATTAAGCGGCAGACCAGACTGGAAACGTTGGAGTATGTAAACCAGAAGCAGCCCCGCGATATTGAAGAACAACATGGCTATTGCATAGGTCTTCCAGTCCATCTCTTCGTCAGACCGCAACCCGGCAATGCGATAAATGAAGTGCTCAACAGGTCGAAGCACGCGGGTTAGAAACATACGTTCGCCCTGGTAGACATGAGCCATATATGCGCCGAGTGGCTTAACCAGCAATAGCAGGATAAGCAAATATAGCCCGATTTGCAGCCAATCGAAAGTCGTCATTTAAACCACTCCGGCTTCAAAAGCGCCAGTATGAGGTACACCAGCAAACAGAGAGAGATTACACCCGATATAACATATAAAATATTCATCTCATGACCTCATTAAGCGCTGACAGACAACTATCAGCCCCCATGTTGTCAGAAAAAACAGCAGGATTATGGCTAGAAAAGCCAGGTCATTCATTACCAAACATTATAGCAATGCGTGGCTCAAAGAGGTGTCAAGAAAAGAGTTCAGCCAATCAAGAAAATATCAAGAATTTATTGTTCACAATGCTCAAAATTATTCTCCTCTATTGGCTGTAGTTTCCCACGTTTCTCTGAGGCGCTTGCTCATAAGAGGTAAGTGCAATTATAGTATCGTCTTTGAAAATTGCCACTGTAGCGCTCATGGTGTACAATTTTGTGCAATTGCGCGTTTTGCTTGATTTGTCTACAGAGGGAGAGTAACTATGAAGAAAATAGGATGTATTGTTGCTATAGCCGTTGTTGTCATTGTAGTGCTTATCATCGGCGGGTCGTTGATGGGTGCCTACAACTCATTCGTCAGTCAATCGCAGGCAATCGAAGCCCAGTGGGGGCAGGTGGAGACGCAGTACCAGCGGCGTTTTGACCTTATCCCCAATCTGGTGAACTCGGTGAAAGGATTGATGACTCAGGAAAAGACTGTGTTCGATAGTATCGCCCAGGCGCGCACCAAGTATGGCAGCGCAGCTACTGTCAACGAGAAAGCGGCTGCTGCCGGTGAGGTTGAAACTGCGCTGGGAAGATTGCTCGTGGTTATGGAGAACTATCCGGAAATCCGCTCCAGCACCGCTGTGGTCAGCTTGATGGATGAGCTGGCGGGAACCGAGAATAGAATAAGCGTGGAGCGGCGGCGATATAATGACCTTGTCCGAACCTACAATACTTCGATAAAGACATTCCCTAATGTCATGCTCGCGGGTATATTCGGCTTCACGGAGAAAGCATATTTCCAGTCAGTATCCGGAGCTGATAAGGTGCCGAAGGTCGAGTTCTAGTGAAACGCTTTGCCTTTACCGGCATACTTCTGTTAAGCCTGCTGCTCCTGGCCACCGGCGCAGTATTCGCCCAGACATTTCCTGACCCGCAGGGCTATGTCAACGACTTCGCTTCACTCCTTTCAGCTCAGGGCAGGCAACAGCTTGAAGACCAGCTTTCACGCCTGGAGCAGGAGACCACGATTGAGATTTCCGTGGTCACGGTGAACTCGCTTGAAGGCACCACTGTCGAAGATTATGCCAGCAGGCTTTTTGAGAAGTGGGGCATCGGTAAAAAGGGAAAGGATAACGGCGTGCTTCTCCTGGTGGCTAAAGAGGAACGGAAAGTGCGGATTGAGGTAGGTTACGGATTGGAGGCGGTGCTTACCGATAGCCGTGCCGGCCGTATTTTGGACAATGATGTGGTGCCTCAGTTCAAGCAGGAAAATTATGAGAAGGGCATCACTGCCGGTATTGCTGCAATAGAAAAGTACGTGCGCGACGGGACACCGCCGCAGCCTCTGGAGGAGAACCCGGTAAGCGATACATTTGAATCTGTTTTCTCGCTGTTGGTGTTTATTAGCGTTATAGGTATGTATCTCACTGGCTTTATGGCGCGCAGCAAGAGCGTGTGGCTGGGGTCTATTTTCGGTGGAATTGCTGGTATTGTGCTCGGCCTGACCATCGGCGGACTGGTACCACTCATAGTGTCGATTATCGTAGCGGGTGGCTTCGGTGCGGGATTGGATTTTGTACTCTCCAGAAACTACAGCAATCGTAAGGCATCCGGCAGCCCCACGTCCTGGCATAAGACCTGGGGTGGATTCAGCGGGGGTGGCTCCAGTGGAGGGTTCGGCGGATTTGGAGGCGGTATGTCCGGTGGTGGCGGAGGCAGCAGGGGATTTTAGCCTGTGGGTATTACTTTTGTTGTTGTTGCTGCTGTCTTACCATGACCGTGCTCTTGGCTACCCTGATAGTTGCCCCTGATTCTATTTTAAGTATCACGCTGTTGTCAGCAATACTTTCGATTTCCCCGAAAATTCCAGCCGAAGTAATAACCTTGTCTCCTCTTTTCATCTGAGACATCATTTCCTTGTGTTTCTGCTGTTGCTTGCGCTGCGGTCGAATCATGGTTAAATAGATAAAGGCAACAATCACGACAAGGAAGATAATCAGGGTGATATTGCTCATCGGGTCCTGCTCGGCGCCCTCTACCGGGGGCATGCAACTGGTAATAAATACCAGGGTAACAATCATAACCGGCAGTAACAACAAGCTTGATAGTTTTATCCTGGACACGTTTGTCTCCTTTTTCCGCCACTACGGCTCTATGCTTCTTCGTTCTCTTTGAGAGGTTCTATTGTATAGCATAATCCTCTGAATTTCCATTAAGGGTATTGGTCAGGTACATGAGTGACAGATGCTGAGTCATTTTTGATTCGTTACCGTTTGAGACGTCTTTTTTATTCTGTCATGCGAGAAACCTTCCTTTTTGTCATTGCGAGGAACGAAGTGACGAAGCAATCGCCAGATTGCAAGAAAGACAGAGAGATTGCTTCGTTGCGCTCGCAATGACAGGTAAGGGCTAATGGGCTCCCGGAATTCGTATATCCCTGGCAGGGTCAGCATGCTCAATGACAGCTCGAGCCGCCCGGCTGCCGCTTTCCATGGCAGTAGGTATACCGCCCATGAACAATGCTGAAAAGGCCTGGTAACCAGCCATGTACAGGCCTCGTATTGGCGTTGTTATCAGCTCATTCAGAATGCTGTCGTGGCTATCCTCGTAGTCCCATGACCAGCCTGCTACTGTACCGAGGCTTCTGGAGCCCTGGTCTTCGAAGGTAATTGGCGTGGCGATATCGGTGACGATGCTGCCTTTATCAAGCCCCGGCAGTAACCTTTTCACCTCATTGATTAAGGCAAGGGCAATGCTCATTTTAAACTGGTGATAGGCAGGCGCTCGTGAACGCCAGCCCAGGCGAAAAGGAGCAAAGTGCTCATAAGGCGCTTCCACGCGGATAATAATAACTGCTTTTCCTTCCGGCGCAAGGTTTTCATCATCCCTGCTCCAGCAGCTCACCTCGATTTCCTGTCCGGCGAATTTCTCCAGGTCCATCTCTTCCTGCTGCCAGTCAACCTCTGCCTCTGCCGGCGTAGTATCATGGTTTCGACGATAGATTACTCTGCTGGCTTTTTTAAATACGGACAGGTCGACCTTAGCTGTGTCAATGCCCAGGCATACCTGGAAGATAGACCCGGATTGTTTTGCTCTGGATATGGCGCTCTGCCATTCAGGGGCAATGCCCGGTTCGAGCAATTTCAGGAAGGTTGACTTGTAATCGGCGTTGGAGATGACCGCTGCCGAGCGGACTAAACTGCCGTTAGCGAGAACGACGCCGGCAACCTCTCCGCGCTCGACCATAATTCTCTCCACCTCTGTTCCCAGTTTAATTACCCCGGAAGCTGTCCCTTCATTGTTGTTTATCACTGTGGTACTGCCGGTCGGCATGTGGTGATACTGCCCTGTCGCTGCTTCAGCCAGCCGGTTACAGAACGAGGCAAATCCGCCCCGGGGATACCAGATGCCCTCGTTCCCCATGATATTCCACATGGCAGCCTGTAGCGGAAAGCTGGTGTATGGCTTCCTGGTGCCCAGGCTCCCCAGAATGCGCTGTAACCGCCAGTCAGTTGTTATTTCGCTGAGATACTCGCCCATGGACATGTGGTGCAGCCTGCTCAGCGGCGTGGAGCCATCCGCACTATCGGGGAGATGTGGTGAGCGAACGAATTCCTCGACATCCCCGAAGAACCGCTTAATCGCCGCTGATTCACCGGGGAAACACTCGATGAGTTTCACGATAGAGTCAGGGAAAGGAAGCGAGAGCATGAGTTCAAGGTTGAATGCCTTAAGGCAGTAATGAACACGGTTGCAGGTGCAATCAAAATGCTGATTCAGTTCCTTCAGTTTTCCCGCTACTTTGCCGGGATTGCTGAAGCCGAGAGGTCCCATAGGGAAGGTAAAACCGTTCCTGTGGTATACATAGGCAGTACCGCCGACATGAGGATTTTTTTCCAGTACCAGAACGCGCTTACCGGCATTAACCAGCGTGGCTGCAGCGGTAAGCCCGCCCACACCGGCGCCGATGACAATGGTATCCCAGGTATCCATAATAGTAACAATAGAAAAGAGCAGGCGATTTTTCGCCTGCTCTTATTTGCACCTGCATATTAATGCAACATTACTAACGCCAAAAACCAACTTTCGTCTTTGAGCCTGTTGTAGTAAATAGAGTTACAGGCGGTCTCAGACTCTAGCAGGAAGCTTTACACTTGCAGGTTGATGCGGCTCTCTTGGTAACTTTTCTGATTTTCATAATGAACCTCCTCTTAAGCCGATGTACCGATGGTAACACGCTGCTATTTTTCTGTCAAATACAAGAGATACTGAATATTACTTCCGGCTGACGCCGCGGAGGGCACACTGCACGGGGTCGGGGCTGAACCTGTTGCCTGACAGCAGCGCCCGGTAGCGGCAGCCTCCACGGCATTCCTCAATGTAGTCGCAACGGCAATCGAGCTGTTCCAGCCGAATATGTTGCATCCGCTCCCAGCATATTTTGAGACCTTCGTCGATATGCCCTGCTGGCTCTTCTCCAAAGAAGCCGCATTTCGCCACCTTTCCGTCGGGGAATACGGTGCACAAATGCGCGCCGCAGGCGAAGTTACCTGATGAGGCATAAAGGCCACCGCCGAAGCTGTAGTTGAGCAATGGAGCTGCTTCGTTGTAGTTTACCTGGAGCTCTTTATGTGCTGCCAATCTCCCCGCAGCGGAGGGCACATCGATGTTCCATTCTTTAATGCCCATGTTCTTGATCAGTTCCGATAGTGCCGGGAAATCCTTGAGGTTTTTGGCATGCACCATGGTAGCCACCGATACGTCCTTCTCCAGGTTGAGGAGCTCACTAATAGCGCGCAGCGCTCTGGTATAGCTGCTCTTCCCTCTGATAGCGTCGTGGGAAGCGCCGATACCGTCGAGGCTCACCTGTATCTCATGCACTTTGAGTTTTCTGGCGGCAGCTTTGTTGATGAGTGTCCCGTTGGACAACAGCACGGAGCGGAGTCCGAAATCAGATAGGGCGTCATTGAGTGTCCAGAAGTCATTATGGAGCATCGGCTCACCGCCGGAGAGCAACAGTCGCAGCCCCTGCATTCTCTCGAACTCTTTACAAATACGCAGTATCGTTTCCGCAGGCAGGTCGAGCGGTGTGGTCTCTCCTAGGTAGCAATGCTTGCAGGTCAAATTGCACCGTGAGGTGAGTTGCAGCTCCAGGTAGCGGAGAGACGGAGATTGCGCGGCCTCGATAACGAAGGTACGCTGCGTTCGCTCTGGCGCTGTGGTGATAATGCCTTCTTTAAGGCACCAGTCGAAGAATTGCTGCTCGAACTTGAGCTCACTGACCCGGTGAGAGCCATCGCATTGCCTGAGGAAATCGAAGGCTTCCTGGTTGGTCTCGTACAGTTCGTCGGTCCTGATATTGTAGACGCAGGGCTCTTCGAGCTGTTTCAAAAAGCAACTGTCAGAGAGGCGGAGGTAGTCATTCGGAGACGGCACGCAGTATCTCCTCTATTGAGACGACATTTTTTTCCAGCAGGATGCTCAACAGTGCTCGGGCGCCGCATTCATAGTCGCGGTCGTCTTCTTTCCAGAATTCGCAGTCACGGCATGCCAGGTCGATGATACCGTCCTTGGTCTTGCAGTACTCAGGGTTATCGCGGAAAAAAGCTGCTTTCCTTTTTAAATTTGAAAATGGCATAGGGCAACCTCCCGATATTTTAGAATCTCTACCTGCTCTATGATAGACTCTTTGCAGTTGATGGGGCAATTTTTTTTGGAAGATCCTCAGTATAACCCTGTGCTTACCTCAAGATACCTCGTACCCCTTCCCTTAAGGGTAGTTTGAAGGGGGCTTGCCCCCTTCAAGAAAAGAAAGCACCCCCTTCCCTGTGCTCAGGGAAGGGGCAGGGGATAGGTAGAAAACCCCCTAATTATTTCTATTTTATACCTATGCGCTCAGGTTAGACTTGTTATAGAATATAGCCAGCTTCTAAAAACTGCTAAAAAAGAGGTGCAGGATTCTTCCTGCCGAGGGTCTGGGGGTGTCCCTCAGCTTCCTAATTTCCCCCCAAGATTGGGGGATACAGGGGGTTGAAAATAAAGAAAAATAAACCAAGGAGGATAGCAGAAAATGGCTGACTACAGTAAAAACCGCATCGATGTGCCCATTCGCGAGGTGGGGGCCAATATGAAAGTAAAGAATGTCATCCTGCCCACGCGCACCTATATGAGCAATAAACTCGTCCCCGGCTGCAATGTCTATCTCGAATTCACCTGGATAACCGGTATGCCTGAGCCCAGTTTCGTTGTCCCTGCTGTCCATTCCCATCCCAATGACCAGGTGACTCTCCTTATCGGCTCCGACCCTCAAAATCCCGAATATCTCGGAGCCGAAGTAGAGAGCTATCTGGGTGGTACCAGGCTGCTCAACGATAAAACCAATGCTCTGTTTATACCCGGTGGTGTCGACCATGGCAAGGTGTCCTGGAAGAAATTCGAAAAACCGCATATCCTGATGTCCATCATGGTGGGCACGGGAGATTTCGAGAAAGCCAATCCAGCAGGGTTCAATAAATAGTCTCTGTAGTTTGTCCTGTCGTTGAATCAAGGTGACCGTTATCATACCAGCGATGGTAAAGAGTACGGTCGTGATATACTGTCAACTGAAATTAAAGGAGGAGATACTGATATGCGCCTGGAGAACAAAGTAGCCATTATTACCGGAAGTGCCAGAGGTATGGGCAAGGCATTTGCCCTGCGTTTTGCCAGAGAGGGAGCCAGAGTAACTGTCTGTGATGTCCATGACTGCAAACCGGTTGTCTGGGAGATAGAAGCCATCGGCGGGCAAGCGCTGGCTCTAAAAACCGATGTCACCAGCGAAACCGATACCGTCGAGATGGCCAAAAAGACTTTTGACCGCTTTGGCAGGATAGATATCTTGGTGAACAATGCTGCTGCTCTTGGTGGTCTGGAAATACCCGATTTCATGAAACCAATGGAGGAGCTCACACCGCAGGACTGGGACAAGATTCTGAATGTGAATGTGAAAGGCGTCTTCCTCTGCTGCAAAGCCGTTATTCCCTATATGAAGAAGCAGAAGAAGGGCACCATTATTAATATTGCTTCCACTGCTGGTTTACGGGGCGTACCTGCCTTCCTCCACTACAGCACCTCCAAGGGTGGCGTTATGACTATGACCAAAGGCCTGGCAACGGCGCTTGGCGATTTCAACATCAATGTAAATGCCGTGGCGCCCGGCGCGGTCATGACCGAGACCATGCGGGTATTGGTCAACGACGAGATGGAAAAACATCTTCTGGCAGGTCAGCTTATCAAGAAAGCTATTAAGCCAGATGATATAGGCAATGCGGTTCTCTTCCTTGCTTCTGATGAGGCTGCTCTTATTACGGGGCAGACGCTTGCCGTTAACGCCGGAGAATATTTGCACTAATTAGTTAGGGATTATCTCTTAACTGGGGAAAAACCGTGAAGGCCAGTTTGAGCAAAGACTAGTTGATGTCTTCAACCGAATGGTGCAGTTAATCTTCAAGCTATTCTGAGAGCTAGAACTGTAGGTAAATTGGGGGTATTAGTACTGCATCTGTTTTAACTCTCAAGTTTTTTCTTACCTATTATTACAGCCATAACAGGTATGATTAAAGCAATGAGGGCAGCTACTACAAAGGTAACATCCAGATTGGTAAAGCTAAAAACCAGCCCCATTATTGGGGGTGCCAGAGTCATTCCCAGGAGAATCATAGTGCCACGTATAGCCATAAATCCCGCTCGATGCTGTGGGGGTGTGATCTCTGATGCTATTACAGTCATATCGGGTAAGCTTATCCCATGGGCGATTCCAAAAATTATTATTGGTACTAAAAAGAGCCACGCGTTTGGCACCAAAGGGATCATTACCATAGAAAAAGCATAGATGACAAAGGCAGCTATGATTAAAGATACCGCCGAAAACGTTTTACTCAGTCTTCCTACCAGCGAAGATGCAATAGCGGTAATAAGTCCCACGAGAGAAACGAACAGCCCTATGGTAAAGGGATCGGCATGAAACCGACCTCCGAGCAAGAGGCTAAAGTAATTGAGGAAACCTCCATAAAGAAGTATGTAAGCTATCACCGTCGCAGAAAAAAGCCATACCACCTTCCAGCTTTTCAGATAATGCAGGGCATTTCCTAAATAATTTCTTAGACTTTGCTCGTTCGTTGGCTCCGGACAATGCAGAGCAAAAAGGGCTACAAATCCAAAAGGTATAGACAGCAAAAAGATTAGAAAAGTATAGTTCCAGCCAAAACCAGCTAATGCTCCACCAATAAGAGGATAAATAATATAACCCAGGTACATAATTGTAGTATTAAGCCCCATTGCCTCAGCTCGCTCATGCCCGGAGAAAAGGTCGCTAATAATAGTGTTGCTGACACCTGCTATTGGAGCACTTCCTATTCCCTGTAATAATCGCAGGATTAGAAGCGTATTGAAGTCCGGTGCAAAAGCACATGCTCCACCAAATATGCCGAACAACAAAAGAGAGAGCACAAGCAGTTTTTTCCTGCCTATCCTGTCAGCCATGATGCCGCCCAGGGGTCCGAAGATAAAATTTGGAAGCGTATATGCAGTGATGATGAGCCCGACAGATTGCGTGGTAACTCCAAGAACCTCCACCATCTTTGGGAAAGCGGGAACGATTGGGGCTGCTATCATCATTACCATCAAGTTTCCGCTGCAAGCAATCAGGAAGTTGCGATTGCGATAAACTTTCATTCCTGCCATGCATTCACCTTAAAGCAGTACCCAAATATTTTGCTACACGCTATAGCTATCTCGACGATGGGTTTTATGAAATCTCCCTGCTCGCCTACAAATACACGACCTATGATAACATCGACTACTGAAAGCCAGAAACTTCTTATTAAGAGCAAGACATTTTTATAACTTAATCTTTATATAAGGGCGAATGGGCGGATGCAATTAGTATTCCTGCCAGTACTATAATGGAAATACCACCAGCTACTCCTAAAGCTATTGAAACTGTTAGTATACTAGCAATTAAACCGGAAACCAGGGAGCCGGAAGGTCCCAGTCCCATTGCTACTTCCCTGAGAGACATCACCCTGCCCCTTACATGGTCGGGCAGCATCTCCTGGATGAGGGTATTGTTCAAAACCATGAATAACGTACCAGCTCCTCCCACGATGATAAGTAGCAGTAATGAGAGCAGATAATAAGGTGAAAAGGCAAAAATTATCAAAATTATGCCCTGGAAAATACCTGCCAGCACCAATAAAAATGCCTTACGCTGTATATTGGTAAGTGAAGCCACGACCAGTATCGAGATAATGGCTCCGATGCCAGGGGCAGCATTCATCACTCCGAAGAGGTCAGGACCTACATGGAGTACATCAGTTGCATAATAGGGTAAAAGGCCGGTGTATGAGTTGGTGACAAAAAAAGGTAAAAGGTAAAGTAGTACCTGGGTGAGCACTGACTTATTTTCGCCAACGTAGCGGATACCTTCGATTAAATTGTTAAATGGTGTTTCTTTTGCTGGTTCTACTGCCGTAGCTGGGGCATGAATTCTGCTCAGCCAGACAATGGCTGCGACAGCACCCACGGCTCTCAATCCCAATACTGGAATTGAGCCGAATAGCCCGATAATAAGACCAGCCAGCGGTGCTCCTATTATCCTGGAAGCCGTGATTGATGAGTTATCAAGAGTAATAGCATTAAGCAGATGTTCTTTCCTAACCAAGTTTGGTAATAAGGTATTTCGAGCGGGGTGATTAAAGCTGGTGTAGATGCCAGTTAAGGCTGAGTAGAGCAGCAAGTGCCAGGCTGCTAAAAAGCTGGTATGGACCAGTATTGCAAGCATCATAGATAATATGGCTGACGCTGTTAAAGCACAAATCAGGAGGGTACGCCTGTTCATGCGGTCGGCTACTATACCTCCGATAAAAGCAAAAACTATCATAGGTAAAAAGCGAAGTGAAATTAGGAGCGTCCCCATAAATGGAGAATGCGTCAGGTCATTTATTAACCAGAGCAGTGCAGTAATTTCCATCCATTCTCCCAGGTGCTCTGTCCAGGAACCCATCCAGAAAAAGCGGTAGTCTCTGTAAAGCCGGACAGTAATGAAGGTGCGAGCTATAATATTGCGATTTATTTCAGAATTAGTCGGATGATTTGACATCAGAGATGCTCTTTAGTTTATCTGAGGCGTGCTTCCAGGATAAGTGGTGGACAATACTGGGTTTGAACTAGCGATCTCTTGCGTGTGAAGCAAGCGCTATAACCGCTGGGCTAATCGACCCGAATCGTAGCTATTTTAGCCCAAAAAAGCAGCTTTGTAAAACGGGGGCCTTGCTTTGGTCAAAAGCACCCGGCTGAAAGATCTGCTCTAGGTCTAAATGGCTGCTGCCGCTCGCTTTGATGAGGCGTTCACAACAAAGTATAATAAGCCCGAAAATGAGGCGGTTGAAAACCATTATTAGCAAAAATGATAATAGCGTTATTATGTTAACAGCGTTAATGCACCTAGCTTATGCCTTCTGAGGCTTGAAATTTATTATTTTTTTAGTGATGGTAAGACCAATATCGTAGATATTGTGGCAGTTAGGACAGATAAAGCGCCAGTGAAATTTGTTGCTATCTGCTATCTGTCAAAGAGGTGTGGGTAGCGGGAAAGCTTGTGTATCGTTTGCAATTACGCCTCATTTAGTGTACAGTAGAAGTGGTGGTTTTTAGTTTACGTTACTTCTTACTTGCCTAGATCCTCTTAGATTTTTCCAAGTTTCAGGTGACCGCAACTCTAGCCAACTATTTTAAAAGAGGAGGTCATCTATGAGTTTCGAAGAGAAATCAATTCAGTGTTCCGATTGTGGAACTACCTTTCCCTTCACTTCTGGGGAACAGGAATTCTTCGCATCTAAAGGTTTTACCAACGAACCCAAACGTTGTGTAGATTGCCGAAGAGCCAAGAAACAGCAACAGAATAGTGGCTCAGCCAACTATTCGTTAAGCAACAGCAGAAGATAAGTCACATACCAGTGACTTGACCTTGAGGACATACATAGGATCGAAATTATGTGGCCTATGTATGTCCTCATACAAATTGCTAAAGAGGAGCTTTGATAATTATCAACAATACAACATTGCCACGCGGTGAAGAAAAATTGGTGGAGAGGAAGGAGATGAGATACCTGCTGTCTCCGGTAGCCAGCGGTATCAAGGTGAACGGTAAAATCATGCTGCCGGCGCACGCCAGTGTCTCTAATCCTGTCCCCGGTGCGGTTCTCTGCCATGGTTTTGGTGCAGACCAGAATGTTATGGAATCCAGCGCTTTGCTCCTGGTCAATAAGGGAATAGCGACCATCGTCTTTGATTTGCGCGGTCATGGTTTTAGCGAAGGTTGCCTCGATGGCAACTTTGAAGCAGATGTAATCGATGCCTGGCGGATGCTCACCAATTTACCTGAAGTCGATAGTTCACGAATTGCCCTCATCGGGCACAGTCTTGGTGCCCTCGCATCTATTCTGGCTGCAAAAATAGTGAAGCCAAAAGCGATAGTGGCCTTATCATGCCCCTATGAAATAAAGGGAATGATGCTGAAAGAGCTTTCTCATAAGGCTTTTCCCTTTGGCCAGGTGGGCGATTACTCTTATTTGGAGATTTGCAGTCTTGTTTAACCATCTGAAAGTAAGAGTTAATTGGGAAAAGTGCCTTGAATCATGGTCTCAGATGAAGCTTTCGTCAGCACTTGCTGAGCTTGATGAATGTGACAAGCTTTTTGTTTTCAGCGAAGGCGATATGCTAACTCCGTACAAGAGGTTCGCACAAATCTACGAGAATGCCCCCGGGCCAAAGCAAAAGATGTTGACCAGAGGGTCTCATTCAACACCGCTCGAAGCGGAGATTATGCGCTTCGAATGGGTTGGCTGGGTTGTGTCAAAGTTGACTGCGTAAAATATGGTCATTGTTAAGCTTGTTATATAGAGGAGATAAAAAATGGAGTTTGATAAAAATAAAGGTTTTTGTAACGGGCTTTATATTCACGATGGAGGATGTGAGGTTACCTTTCATTCATTGAAGCGTACCCAGAGTGAGATTACTTTGAAAAACTGTAAAAAGTGTACCTGTCCTTTAGCTAAAAATTATAAGAAACAATATTCTGCTGAAAAAAGAGGTGTTAGTGTATAAATCTGGGGGACACCCCCAGACCCTCGGCAGGAAGAATCCTGCACCTCTTTTTCAATAGATATGGATTTTTCTCCGCCTGCGGCGGATGGACAAACCTGAAGGTATATCCCTACATTTGTTGGATTGTGGTATTATGGCTTGCTGAAACATAGGTACATGAAATAACTGTTTCTGAGGCAGTTACTCGTGGGGTACACTGGAAGTGGATGTCGAAATCCTGTGCAAGGTAGTACTCATTCTCGTTTTCACGTCGTTTTCTATTATCCGTATTCAGTATCAGCGCCTGGCACAAAAGGCGAGACTGCGGACGGTTATCAGGGAAAGCAAGAAATACTCGGTCTTGCTAAGCGTATTGATTTGCTATGAAGTGGCAACGCTATTCCTGTGGCTGCTTTATCCAGAGTCTCTTGCCTTCGCTGCCATTATGATGCATCCCTGGCTGCGATTCGTCGGTGTAGCGCTGGGTATCGTGGCACTCCTCCTTTTTGTCTGGGTGCATCAGAATCTGGGCAGATTTTTTACCATCTATCTGAGAATTGCCGAAGAGCATTCACTGGTGAAGACCGGACCGTACCGCTGGGTGCGGCACCCCATGTATACCGCCTTCTACTTGCTGCATATTGCCTCCTTTTTGCTGGCTGCCAACTGGTTCATCGGTATCACCTGGACTGCGGGTCTCACGGTTATTATTTTGCTGCGGATCAAACGGGAAGAGGCGATGCTGCTGGAAGCTTTCGGGGAGCGCTATCGTTCTTATCTCGACAAGACGGGACGTTTTTTTCCCCGCGTGTCGCTGGGGGCACCAGCTGCCCGGAAAAAGTAGCGCATTAACGAAGCCTGATTGTGCCCTTGATAACTTCGAGGAAGCCCTCGTCCTGTAGCTGGTTCAGGATGCCTTTCACACGGGACGTGTCCTGCTTGAGATGTCTGATAAGTTCCTTTTCGGTTATTGCCCGCTGCGCCAGCAGCAGCCTGATAACCTGTCCTCTCAGTTGACGATTCGAGCCCTGGAAGGGGCTTTGCTTGCGGTAATGAGCGCTTTTGCCGGCAGGGCTGTGTTTTTTCTTGAGCATTGCTCCATAATCGAATAGCGCATAGTACCATTCTCTGATATTGGATAGGTCCAATGTAGATTTTACCAGGGGCAGCAGGTCACGGTCGGCGACCCTGTCTTGCTTGGGGAAGAAGAAATGGAGGAATACGGTGCGGATATTGGTTTCAATAAAAGCAGCCGGCTGGTTAAAAGCGAGGGCAGCGATGGCTGATGCCGTGTACGTGCCGATACCGGGCAGGGTAACTAAAATTTCAGGCGACAAGGGCATGATGCCATGAAAGACTGGTAACAATGGTTTGTGCTGTTTTGTGGAGCGCCAGGGCACGTCGATTATAACCCAGCCCCTGCCATGTCTGAAGCACCTGCCGCAGGGGTGCTTCGGCAACTGAACAAATATCTGGGAATTCCTTCAGAAATTCCTGGTATTTGCTGATTACTCTTGACGTCTGGGTCTGCTGGAGCATGAACTCCGATACCAGGATGTGGTAGGGGTTGGTGGTCTGCCGCCAGGGGAAATCACGTTTGTTTTCACGATAGTGCCGGTAAACGGTCCGCCGGAATTGGGCGATTCGTTTGGGCGTAAGCGTTGCTGTTTCCATTGATTTGGAAAGGCTACGATTTGACTTCTGGTGTCTGAGGGAATTCTGCCATCTTTGATTTCAATAATCCTCTGTGTGCGTTCAGCCATCCTGCGGTCGTGAGTGATGATAATGAAGGTAGTACCGTATTTCTTATTTAAATCTCCAAATATCCTGTAGATGGTTTCACTGTTCTCGGAGTCAAGATTGCCTGTGGGTTCATCAGCGAGGAAAATCCTGGGGTTATTGATCAGCGCTCTGGCTATGGCTGTTCTCTGCTGCTGCCCTCCCGACATTTTGTTCGCCATGTTATTTTTTACTCTGGCAATTCCTAATGTTTCGAATAACTCCTCGGCTCTTTGCAAAACAGTGCTATCGGGTTTATTGTTCTGTATGAGATAGGGCATGAGCACATTTTCCAGGGCGGTGAATTCCGGAAGGAGGTAGTGAAATTGAAATACGAAACCGATTGTCCTGTTTCTCAATTCGGCGAGTTTGTCCTTGCTCAGAGTGCTGGTTTTGATGCCATTAATAAGCACCTCGCCCGTGGTAGGTTTGTCCAGCGTTCCCAGTACATTGAGCAGGGTGCTTTTGCCGCTGCCTGATTCTCCCACGATGGCATTGAGTGAGCCTGCCTCGAAACGCAAGTCGATATCGAACAACACCTGAGTGGGGATTGTGCCGGGATATATTTTGTTTACCTTGTTGAGTTCAATAATATTGCCCATATTATCCTTCTCTTATTACATCGATTGGATTGAGTTGTAACGATTTCCTTGCCGGTATAATAGCAGCAATTGTGGCACATACGACGACAATGAACCATGATAGAACAATAAAGTTGTAATCAATATAGAGGTCTACTAAGGGTTTGCCGGCAGCATTCACGTTAAAGGCATTGAACGACAACAGGAGTCCCAACCCCAGCAGAATTCCGATGATAGAACCGATAAGACCAAGTAGAAAACCCTGGTAGATGAATATGAGGCTGGCAGCGGTATCTTTTATCCCCATGGCTTTCAGTATTCCCAGTTCCCTCGATTTCTGGAAAACACTGATGACCAGCACGCTGGCAATTCCAGTTATCATGGAAAAAATAATAACCACCTGGATGACAATGCTGGAGGCCTGCTGGCCTTGTAGACCGCTGAGCAATTCCCGGTTTTGCTCTTGCCAGCTCTCAATCTTGATGTCCCTGCTATTTAGGCTTTGCCTTAGCTGTGCTGCTATGCTATTTGCCTGGAATACATTGTTGGTACTCAACTCGATTGAAGTGGCCCTGTTACCCAGGTCGAAAATTTGCTGGACGGTTTGAAAATTGGTGATAACCCATGTCTTATTGATACTGGCAACGCCGAGGTCATAGAAGCCACTTATGGTGAAGGTACTCTCGAAGCCGCTAGGCGTAATGATGGTCAGTGCATCTCCGACCTTCAATTCGAGCTCATCTCTGAGCTCTCTCCCGATCAGGGCTTCCCGGGGAGACCGGTAAGGTTTACCTTCATAGATAGCGTTGCTGATGTGATAGATCTGGTCTGCTTTCTCAAAGATGAATCCTCTTGCCAGGACAGGTAACTGATTGTTACCATCCTGAACAAAAGCATTGGCACTTGCCGAGGCTGCGATTGCTTTTGTTGCTCCCAGCCGCTCTATTATTTCGCTATAGCGACGCCAGTCGCGAATGGTCGGGACATCATTGGCGGGCGTAATGGTGATTTGCGGTGAGTTGCCAATGGTACGGTCGACCAATGTTTGTTGCAGGCTATTGATGAGAAGTCCAACGAAAATTTGAATGGAGACGGCAACGGCTATCCCAGCGACAATGAGTATCGTTTGCATCTTACCGTGAGTAAGAAAGCGCAGTGCGATTTTAAAAGGAAGCATACCTTTAAATTATACAAGAAGAATTCTTATCATCTCTATAGGGGTTATACTATGCGCTCGCTTTTTAAGCATTTCTGGAAACCGTTTTCTATCTTGACAATTGAGGGTAGCCAATTCTACAATATAGATAACGATAATCATTATTAATAAAATGGAAAAGAAAAGCAAGCAGAGAGAGACGATACTCAAGGTATTACGGGGGACGAAGTCGCATCCCACGGCGGATTGGGTCTATGATGAAGTAAGGAAGGTGATACCCAATCTCAGCCTGGGTACCGTCTACCGTAACTTGAAGCTGTTGAGTGAGCGCGGTGATATTGTAGAAGTGGATATGAGCGGCACCTTGAGCCGATATGATGCCTGTACCGATGCTCACTGCCATTTCCGTTGTGAGCAGTGCGGCAGACTGTTTGATATCGATGAGCCGTTGGACGGGAAACTGGATAAGAAGGTGGCGCAGAAGACGGGATTCAAAGTGACACGGCATCGGCTTGAGTTTCACGGTTTGTGCACAGAGTGCCAGTAGGGGATTTGTCCCTCTTAAATACCCTGTATTCCCTGGCCTATTGACAATTGATATGCCTGTGTTTATGCTAATAGCTGCACTCATATAGCGCCTGTTTTTTCCTCTGCGATATGGTGAATGAAGGAGGTGGTTCTACTTTGTCGATGCAAAGATGGCGCCCCTGGGACCAGTTTAAGGACATTGAACGCCACATGGATAATGTCATAAAAGCGACCAGAAGCAAATAAACCAGAGGTACTTTCCCCTGTTACACAAACTAAAGGAGGAGGCTATGGCTCATCAGGTTAAAGTATATTCCACACCCACCTGACCCTGGTGCAAAGTTGTCAAGCAGTTGCTCGATAAAAATAAGGTTGTTTATCAGGATATCGATGTCGCTGGTAATAAAGCCGCCAGGGAAGAGATGGTGTCCCGGACAGGGCAAATAGCCGTACCGGTGATAGATATCGATGGTGATATTTCCGTTGGCTACAATGAGGGCTGGATAAAACAGAAGCTGAACCTCTGAGCGGAGTGGGGACATGTACGATTTGATGATTATCGGTGGTGGGCCGGCAGGGCTGACCGCAGCCGTTTACGCAGCACGGAAAAAATTGAATACCCTGTTGCTCAGTAAAGATGTGGGTGGGCAGGTAAACTGGACGCTCGGGGTGGAGAACTATATGGGTTATCAGCTCATCGAAGGCACCGAGCTGGTGAGGAAGTTTGAAGAGCAGGTGAAGCAGTTTCCCATTGAGGTGAAAATCGGGCAGACGGTCACCAATCTATCACGTATCAACGGCGGCTTTGAAGCAGTGGCTGGTGACGGGAAAGGGTATCAGGCAAAGGCGGTGGTCATCGCCAGCGGCAAACGCCCCCGACCGCTCAATGTACCGGGTGAGGAGAAGCTGAAAGGCAGAGGCGTTACCTATTGTGCCATCTGCGACGGTCCCCTGTTTGCTGATATGAAAGTGGCGGTCATCGGCGGCGGCAACTCGGCTCTGGAAGCTGCTGACGATATGACGAAAATAGCCGACCACGTCTATCTGGTATCATTGACCAAATTCACCGGCGACCAGGTACTGGTCGATAAGGTGAAACAGGCTAAGAACCTGACTATATTTTTGGAATACGAGGTGCTGGAGATACTCGGCGATAAGCTGGCTGAAGGAATCAGAATTAGAGATTTAAAGAGCAAGATAGAGAAGAAACTCGATGTTGCCGGGGTTTTTATTGAGATCGGTCTGCTCCCAAACTCTGATTTTGCCAGAGAGGTAGTGCCTCTCAATCGCCTCGGCGAGGTCGAGGTTAGCTGTAGTAATGAGACACGGGTGATGGGACTATTTGCAGCAGGCGATGTGACCAATGTGCCGGAGAAGCAAATCGTAGTGGCTGCCGGTGAAGGCGCCAAAGCAGCATTGCAGGCGCATCGCTATTTGCAGCGGCTCAGCGGTTAAAGTCACACCAGGGGAGAGGGGGTTTCCTCTAGCACTGGGAGTTGATAATGTGACAGAAGTCGCATACAGGGGTGAGCTGTTCTAGGATAATTCCTGTAAATTAAGGAGGTAAAAATGGCAGTAAGAAATGTTGGTGAACAGTATCGTTGTACTATTTGCGGTAATGAAGTGACAGTGACTAAAGTTGGCGGTGGTGCCCTGGTATGCTGCGGGCAGGAAATGAAGTTGATAATCAAGAATAAATAGCTCTTGAGGTGGAGATGAAGTCTGAGAGAAAAGTTTATCTGGATTACACTGCTGCGGCGCCGGTATTGCCCGAAGTATTCGAGGCAATGCTGCCCTATTTGAGAGATATCTACGGCAATCCGCAGTCAATCCATACCTGGGGCGATGCTGCCAGAGAGGCAATCGAGAATGCCAGGGAGCAGGTGGCTGCCCTGATTAATGCCAGTGCTGAAGAGCTTATCTTCACCTCCAGCGGCAGCGAGGCGAATAATCTGGCTATCAAAGGCCTGGCTCAAGCCCAGGCGGGCAAGGGCAAGCATATTATCGTCTCCGCCATCGAGCATTTCTCGGTGCTCAATACTGCCCGCACTCTGGAGAAGGCGGGATTCCAGCTTACCCAGGTGCAGGTAGACAAGCATGGTTCCGTTGATCCCGAGGAAGTAACCCGGAATTTAAGGAAAGATACGATTCTGGTTTCCATTATGCATGCCAATGGGGAGGTTGGGACGATTCAGCGTATTGCCGATATCGCCAGGAAAGTGAAAGAAGCAGGTGCCCTGTTCCATACCGATGCTGTAGCCAGCACCGGCAGCATACCGGTGGATGTGAAGGCATTGGGAGCAGACGCCCTGAGCCTGGCGGGGAACCAGTTCTACGGTCCTAAAGGGTCGGGTGCTCTGTGGGTGCGCAAGGGGCTGCGGCTTATCCCGTTGATGGATGGAGGAGTGCAGGAAGGCGGGCGGAGGCCTGGCACCGAGGATGTAGCTGCTATCGTGGGGCTGGGAAAGGCGGCGGAGCTGGCGAAGCGAGACATGGTCTCGCGTATGACAAAGGCATCCCGGCTTCGGGACAAGCTTATCAATGGCGTTTTGGCTGGTGTTGACCATTCTCTGCTTACCGGGCATCCTTCACAGCGATTGCCCCATTATGCCAGCTTCTGCATAGAATTTATCGAGGGTGAGGCTATGCTGATGATGCTCAATATCCAGGGTATTGCGGTATCCAGTGGCTCGGCGTGCACCTCGAAAGCGCTGAAAGCATCTCATGTCCTCATCGCAATGGGGCTTCCCCACGAGATAGCTCAGGGTTCTTTGCTATTAACTCTCGGTCCCGATACCAGTGAGGCTGATATCGATTATGTGCTGGAAAAACTGCCGCCTATTGTGAATAGACTGAGACAGATGTCTCCGTTATATGCCAGGTTCATTAAAGAGCAGAAGGGGTGAAGCAATATGCCGATATATAGTGACAAGGTAATGGACCATTTTACAAATCCCCGTAATGTCGGCGAAATAAAAGATGCCGATGGCGTTGGTGAGGTGGGGAATCCCGTATGTGGGGACATGATGACCTTTTATATCAAGGTCAAGGATAATCGGCTTGAAGACGTGAAGTTCAAGACCTTTGGCTGTGGTGCTGCCATCGCTGTATCCAGCATCACCAGCGAGATGGCGAAGGGTAAGACGCTTGAGGAAGCGGTTAAAATTACCCCGAGCTTAGTCGCTAAGGAATTGGAAGGTTTGCCCAAGAATAAATTTCACTGCTCTAATTTAGGCGCTCAGGCATTGACCAAGGCGATTCGCGACTATGCAACCAGGAAAGGAATAAAGATCGAAGGTTTAAAAGAGAAAGGAGAAGAAGAGGATGAAGAACATGAAGAAGGAACAGCCTGCTAGCGGGAAGTCGTGCAAATGTCCTTATTGTGAAGATGAACTATTTGTCGCCCAGTTCCCGTTCTGCAAGGGATGCGGCGTTGCCATTCAACACTGCGTTACCTGTAAGATAACAGTGACTGACAGGACAGCTACTAAATGTCCGCAGTGCGGTGGCCCATTGACCAAGGGAGGGCAGAAGAACTAATGGCTGGCAAGGAGAAGATGACTATAATTGTCTTTAGCGGTGAGATGGATAAGGTATTGTCTGCATTAAGTATTGCGATTGGTGGAGCTACCTCGGGGATGGATGTCACCATGTTCTTTACCTTCTGGGGACTTAATGTCCTTAAGAAGAATGAGGGGAGCATAAAGAGCAAAGGGATTATGAGGAAGATGCTCAATGCCATGAACAGGGGAGGTGCAAAACGATTGCCTTTATCGAAATTCCATATGCTGGGGATGGGCAAATGGATGATGCAGAAGCTGATGAAGGATATCAGGCTCCCGCAGGTTGAGGAGCTTATGGCGACGGCGAAAGAGTTCGGTGTGAAATTTGTTGCTTGCACTAATACTATAGAGATAATGGGACTTACCAAAGACGCATTTATCCCGGAAGTGGATAGTTTTGCCGGTGTTCCCACCTATATAGCTGATGCTAGGGAAAGCAAAGTGAATCTGTTTATCTAGGAGTTGACAGATGAAAGCGGATGAAACTCTGGATTGTGTCGGTCTCTACTGTCCTATGCCGATAGTGCATACTGCCAGGAAAATGAAAGAGCTGCGGACCGGGCAGGTGCTGGAAATTGTTGCCGATGATATCGGTATAAAAGAGGATATGCCGAACTGGTGCAAAATGACGGGTAATGAATGCCTGAGCATTGAGGACGACAAAGGGGTCTACCGGGTTTTTGTGAAGAAGGCAGGGTAAAGTTCCCTGTCTGTCATTGCGAGCCACAGCAGTGCCGAAATAATCGTTGGCTTTGATAGATAAAGAATATGGTAAGTGGAGAGGAATCAGGAGAGGAGGTTTGAATATGACTACCGAGCAGACAAAAACATTAGAGGCATTACAATTTGCCATTCAGATGGAAATCGAGGGGAAGGACTACTATCTGAAAGCCAGCCAGAAATGCAGCATTAAGGCGGGGAGGGAGCTCTTTGAATGGCTGGCGGGTCAGGAGGACTGGCATCTGCGAAAATTCGAGCAAATATATAAGATGTTCAAGGACAGCAAAGCCTGGCCCGATATAAAAATTTCGACTGGTGGAGAGGACACGCCGGCAACTATTCTGTCCCAAATCACCAAAGCAACGTACTGCGAAGTGGAGGAGCCGACTGCCGAGCTCAATGCCATCGACGGCGCTATGGAAATGGAAAACAAGACGTATGATTACTATAAAAAGCAGGCTGCCGATGCTCCTTACGAAGTGCAGAAGGGCTTCTATAAAGCATTGACTGCAGAGGAAAGAAAACACTACCTGGCGCTGGTGGACTACCGTGAATATATTGTTAATCCTGAAGGCTGGTTTACCAAAACCGAGCATCATTCGTTAGACGGAGGTTAACCATGAATGTGAAAGCTCTTTACCTGATAAGCTACGGCTTATATCTCGTTGGCTCCAGGAAGGGAGACAAGTTAAATGCCCAGGTGGTGAATACTGTGATTCAGGTCTGTTCGGAACCAGTGAAGCTGGCTATCGCCATTAATCGGGATAACTATACCCAGGAGCTCATCACTGCCGGCAAAGGATTCACCGTTGCCGTTCTATCAAAGGATACGCCTCTGTCGTTTATCGGCAGTTTCGGTTTTCGCAGCGGCAGGCATGTGGATAAGTTCGAGGGCATTAACTATAAGTTGAGCACAAATCAATTGCCAATCGTGCTGGACAATACCTTAGCCTATCTTGAGGCGAAAGTGGTCAATCAGGTGGAGGTGGGCACTCATACTCTATTCATCGGCGACCTCGTTGATGCCGATATCATCAAAGATGGCGAGCCGATGACCTATACCTACTATCAGCAGGTGAAGAGGGGCACCACACCCAAATCGGCGCCCAGCTATATTGAGCCTAAAAAGGAGGAAGCACCTAAAATGGCGAAATACAGATGTAGAATTTGCAATTATATCTATGACCCTGAACTGGGCGACCCCGATGGCGGCATCAAGCCGGGAACGCCGTTTGAAAAGCTACCCGACGGCTGGACCTGTCCTGTATGCGGGGCTGCTAAGGACCAGTTCGAGAAATTGTAATATAACAATGCCCTCGAGAGCGGAAGAGGGTGGGAAGGAGAGAGCGCAATGAAACCGAGAGAGATTAAACCTCAAATCTATGCTGTAGGAGCCGTCGACTGGGACCGGCGGTTGTTTGATTCACTGATACCGCTTCCCGATGGTACCAGCTATAACTCATATCTCGTTAAAGGCAGCCAGAAGACAGCTCTGATTGATACCGTTGACCCTTCCATGGAACAGGTGCTGGTGCGCCATCTGGATGAGCTCGGTATTGCCGCTATCGATTATGTGATTGCCAATCACGCAGAACCAGACCATGCCGGTTCGATACCGCGTATTCTGGCGAAATATCCTCAGGCAAAAGCGGTGGTAACGCCGAAATGCAAGGATATGCTTATCGATTTGTTAATGGTCCCGGCGGAGAAGTTTATTACCGTCAATGATAAGGAGACGCTATCGCTGGGGAACAAGACGCTGGAGTTTCTCTATGCTCCCTGGGTACACTGGCCGGAGACGATGCTCACCTATTTGAAAGAAGACAAGATACTGTTTCCCTGCGATTTCTTCGGCTCACATATTGCGACTACCGACCTGTATGTGACCGATGAAGGGCAGGTCTATGAAGCAGCCAAGAGATATTTTGCGGAAATCATGATGCCGTTCCGTACTCATATCCAGAAGCATCTGGAAATGTTGCAGGGGTATCAGATTGACCTGATCGCTCCCAGCCACGGTCCCATGCATAAAAAGCCGGAGTTTATTATGAAGGCATATCATAGCTGGGTATTCGACAATCCTGCGAATACTGTTGTTTTGCCCTTTGTTTCTATGCACCGCAGCACGCGCAAGATGGTGGAGTTTCTGGTCGAAGCTCTGGCGCAGAGAGGCGTGACGGTGAAACAATTCGATCTTGCGGTGACCGATATTGGGAAACTGGCGATGGCTCTGGTGGATGCTGCCACCATTGTCATCGGTGCGCCTACGGTTTTGGCTGGTCCCCATCCTGCTGCTGCTTATGCGGCGCTACTGGCGAATGCTCTGCGACCCAAAGCGAAATTCGCCAGCATTATCGGCTCTTATGGCTGGGGAGGTAAAACGGTGGAGGTTCTGGCTAGTTTGATTCCTAATCTCAAAGTAGAAGTGCTTGACCCTGTGCTGTGCAAAGGACAGCCCAGGGAGTCTGATTATAAAGCACTGGAGAATCTGGCTGATAAAATTGCTCAGAAACATAAAGAAAACGGTTTCGTGTAGTTTGGAACTTTTAAGATTTGACATGATTCAGGAAGCAGGCGCGAAGAAATATGAGAAAGCCCGTATTCAGGTCACTGGCATGACCTGTACCACCTGTGCGGCTACGATTGAAAAAGGTCTGTCTGAGACAGAGGGTATAGCACAGGCAAAGGTTAATTTTGCCTCCGAGCAGGCGTCTATTGAATATGACCCTTCCAGGGTAGACCTTGCCAGAATAAAAGATACGATATCTGAATTAGGCTATGGTATCGCAACCAGAAAGTCGATGTTTCCGGTGATGGGGATGACCTGTGCTTCCTGTGTTGCCCGTGTTGAGAAAGCGCTGTCGGATGTTCCGGGTGTCGTTGCGGTTAATGTTAACCTCGCTTCGGAGAAAGCGACGGTAGAGTATACCGGTGACGTCGCATTCGCTACGTTACGACAGGCGGTGCGGGATGCTGGCTATGACCTGGGTGAAGAAACAGAGAAGCTGGAGGATGTGACCGCTAGCGCGGAGCGAGAGATTCGTGTTCTGCGCAATAGATTTATCGTCGCTGCTGTGCTTGCTGCTGTCATTATGGCACTGAGCATGATTCCTATGTTCCCGGGCAGCGGCTATGTGCTCTGGGTATTGGCGACGCCGGTGCAGTTCTGGGCGGGCCTACGCTTTTATCGAGGCGCCTGGGGGGCATTGAAACACCGGACTGCCGATATGAATACTCTGGTAGCAGTGGGTACCTCTGCTGCTTACCTCTACAGTATGGTAGTAGTATTCTTTCCTCAGGTCTTTGCCGGTGCCAATATCGAGCTTCATCTTTACTTTGATACCTCGGCTGTCATTATTGCTCTTATCCTGCTCGGTCGTTTCTTGGAATCCCGGGCGAAAGGGCAGACATCGGCGGCAATTAAGAAGCTCATTGGTTTAAGTCCCAGGAGTGCACTGGTTATTCGTGATGGTAAGGAGCAGGAAATTCATATCGAAGAGGTTCAGGTGGGTGACATAGTCGTCATGCGACCCGGTGAGCGAGTACCAGTGGATGGTATTATCCGTCAGGGTTATTCCAGCGTTGATGAGTCCATGGTAACGGGTGAGAGCATACCCGTAGAGAAAAAAGTGGGCGACGAGGTTATCGGCGCTACTATCAATAAGACAGGCAGCTTTCAATTTGAGGCTACCAGGATAGGAAAGGATACCACGCTGGCTCGCATCATCAGGCTTGTCGAGGAAGCTCAGGGTAGCAAAGCGCCTATTCAGCGCCTGGCTGATATCATTGCCAGCTATTTTGTGCCCATAGTCATTAGCATTGCTATTATCACTTTTATCATCTGGTTCTTTGTCGGTCCGCCGCCATCACTTACTTATGCTCTGCTGAACTTCGTGGCGGTGCTTATTATTGCCTGCCCCTGTGCTCTGGGTCTGGCAACGCCTACAGCTATTATGGTGGGCACAGGTAAAGGGGCTGAGAATGGTGTGTTGATACGGAGTGGTGAAGCCCTTGAGATGGCTCATAAGGTTAAAGCGGTATTGCTCGATAAAACGGGCACGCTGACCAAAGGTGAGCCGGTGGTGACCGATATCATCGCTGCTTCCGGATTCAGCCAGGATGAAGTGCTACGATTGGCAGCATCGGTGGAGCGGGTCTCCGAACATCCTCTCGGTGAAGCCATAACCAGAGCTGCTCTGGATAAAAACCTGGTTCTCTCTGAAGCAAGCAATTTCAATGCCATACCCGGTCATGGCGTCGAGGCGGTAGTGAATGGCAGGAGAATACTCCTGGGCAATCTCCGTCTCATGGAGAAGCAAACTATTTCCTTGAATGGTCTGGGAAATGAAGCTGATACACTTTTCAGACAGGGTAAGACGGTGATGTTTCTCAGCGTGGATAATCAGGCAAAAGGGATTATTGCGCTGGCTGATATAGTGAAACCAGAGGCGAAAGAGGCAATAAATGCTTTACATAAAATGGGTATTGAGACAGTAATGATTACCGGCGATAACAGGCGTACTGCTGAAGCAATTGCTCGTGAAGCAGGCATCGATAACGTGCTGGCAGAGGTATTGCCTGAGCATAAGGCTGAGCAAGTGAAAAAGTTGCAGGAGAAAAAGGTGGTAGCGATGGTTGGTGACGGTATTAACGATGCTCCGGCACTGGCTCAAGCCGATGTCGGTATCGCTATCGGCACGGGGACTGATATTGCTATGGAGAGCGGAGCTATTACCTTAATACGGGGAGATTTAATGGGCATTGTTACTGCCATATCGCTGAGCAAGCGTACCATGCGGACCATAAAACAGAATCTTTTCTGGGCTTTTGCCTATAATGTTATTCTTATCCCGGTAGCAGCGGGGGTATTATATTTAGCTTTTGGTCATTGCGGCGTACCATCGGGGCTTCATTTTATCCTGGGTGAGCATGGCTTTCTTAACCCGATGCTGGCGGCGTTAGCTATGGCTGCCAGCTCTATCACGGTGGTGTCTAATTCATTGAGACTGCGAGGATTTAAGCCAGCCAGAACTGGCGTTTAATATTCTCTGGAAGGAGGTACCGTTATGGCAATTGACCCGGTATGCGGTATGACGGTCGATGAGAAAAAGGCAGCGGCAACTTCTGAATATAAAGGGCAGAAATACTATTTTTGTGCCGTTGGCTGTAAGAAGGCATTCGACAAGGAGCCGGAGAAATACCTTGCCAGATATGGGGCAAAGAGCTGATAGAAATGCGTTCGAATTTATTTTGATGACTTGTAATTCGATACTATAAATTATGGAGGTCACCGTGAACAAAAAGGAAATAATTGCTTTATTAAATCAAGACCTTGAAGGTGAGCATGGCGCTATTATCCAGTATCTGACTCATGCCTATGCCATAGGCGAGGGTGAGATGGCTTGTGAGATTGAGGCTATTGCCAGAGAAGAAATGCGTCATCTCGATTTGCTGGCAGAGACAATCGTAGAATTGGGAGGGACTCCGAGCGTGGAGCGTGGCAATATGATTATGACTGGTAAATTGGTTGCTGCCTGGATGCAGAATAATGTGCAGCTCGAACTGGATGCTATAGCCATGTATAAAGAACATATCAAACTCATCGATGACGCCAAAATAAAGCGGACGCTGAAGCGGATTCTATCTGATGAACAATCGCATCACGGCGACTTTGTCCATTTTGTCGATAAATCAAAAAGGGAACGCGCCAAAGACCTCAGAGGTGCTAAGCAGAATAAAGTGACTAAGATTCTTAACTGGGGTATCGAGCACGAGTATACGGTAGTGCTCCAGTATCTGCTTCACTCCTACATGGCTAAGAATGAAGAGATTAAGAAGGAAATGCAGAACCAGGCGATCAATGAAATGCAGCATATGGGCTGGTTGAGTGAAGAGATGGTGGGGGGCGGTGGCAATCCCAGAATAGAGCATACCAAGGTAGATAAGTCAGTTAAAGAGGCTGCTATGCTCAAGGCTGACATTAGCATTGAAAAAGAGGTGGCTATTAAGTATAACCGGGCTGCGCAAGAGGTTACAGATGCAGGGCTGAAGAAACTGCTTGCCCGCATTAGAGACCACGAGCGATATCATACAGAAGTGTTCAGTGATTTACTCAAAAAGGCAAAATAGTAAATAAAGGAGGGAAAGATATGGCTTACATAGCGAAAGATTACGCAAGTCTTATCGGCATGGCTGGCTTCAGTGAAACGCTGCTGAAGAACCATTTCACCCTGTACAATGGTTATGTGACCAATGTTAACAAAGTCATGGACATCCTGGCTGCCATGGTAAAGGAAGGCAAAATAGGCATGCCGGAGTATGCGGAATTGAAACGACGCATGGGTTTCGAGTTCAATGGTATGCGGTTGCACGAGTATTATTTCGGAAATCTCGGTGGCAAGTCAGCGTTGGATAAGTCGGGCAAGCTGGGCAAGAAGCTATCGGCGGATTTCGGCAGCTATGAGAATTGGGAAAAGGACTTTAAGGGTACGGGCACCATGCGCGGCATCGGCTGGGCTATTCTTTACCAGGACAATGTTACCGGTCAGCTTCTTAACCAGTGGATTAACGAGCATGAAACCGGGCATCCTGCAGGTTGTGCGCCGATTCTGATTATGGATGTCTTCGAACATGCTTTTTTCACTGATTATGGTCTGAAGCGAGTCGATTACATCGAGGCTTTCTTTAAGAATATCAATTGGAGCGTTGTTGAAAACAGGCTGAAATAAAATAAATACCGTTGGAGGGAAGGTGTCTATGCCATACTTACCGGAAGTCTACAAGGATTTCAAAAAACAGTTTCCTAAGGTAGCCGAGGCATATGATGTGCTGGCTGATCGCTGCAATAAACAGGGACCATTGGATAAAAAATGCCAGCGGCTTATTAAGCTTGGTATTGCCATTGGCATCAATTCGGAAGGGGCGGTGCGCTCGCATGCACGGAGAGCTTTGAATGAGAAAATCTCGCCAGATGAGCTCCGCCATGCAGTGTTGATGGCAACGACTACAGCAGGATTTCCCACTATGATCGCTGCTCTGAAGTGGGTAGAAGAGGTCATCAAGAAAACAAAATAGATTGAGGTGAAAAACATGTATAAAAAGATATTGGCACCATTAGATACATCGGAGATGGCTGAATGCGCTTTATCTCATGTTAAGGCAATCGCTGGCGGTTGTCAGGTTCCTGAGGTAATATTATTTAGCGTAGTGGAGTCAATGCCTCATCTTAATCAACTCCGGGCCGAACTGGGTGAGGATTGGGTTCGTAATGCGAATAAAGGGCAGCGTACCGCTGCCGAAGAGTACCTTACTAAGAAGGCTGCTGCATTGAAGAAAGATGGTATAAGCGTGACAATTGCTGTTGCCGAAGGTATAGCGGCTGATGAAATACTGGAGTATGCCCGTAAGAAGAACGTCGATTTGATTATCATGAGCAGTCATGGCAGGTCTGGCGTAGCTCGCTGGACATTAGGCAGTGTAGCGGATAGGGTGGTGCGTCATGCTACGGTGCCTGTGTTAACTGCCGCAGCGCCGGCCTGTAGGATTAACTAATTTACGAGTAGATATGTGACTTCAGAGGAGATATTTTCTCAAATAAATAAAGGGAGGTTGGCTATGTATAAGAAAATGCTGGTGCCACTGGATGGTTCTATTTTCGCAGCGAGCGCTTTGGAGCATGCCAAGGCTATTGCTAAAGGCTGTGATGTTCCAGAGCTGGTTTTAATCCGAGTGGTGGTGCCTGTCCCGGGATATGCAGGTATGGGTGAAGATTGGCATAATGAAGCAGAAAAGCGTGCCAAAAAGTGGACGAAAGACTACCTAGCTGAAATAGCTGAGGAGTTAAAGAAAGACGGTATTACAGCCAAGAGTGTTATGGCTGAAGGTGATGCCGCTGATGAAATACTCAGCTATGCCAAGAAAAACAATGTGGATTTGATTGTGATGAGCACTCATGGCAGTTCAGGAGTGGCGCGCTGGTTGCTGGGTAGTGTTGCTGATAGAGTAGTACGCCATTCAGTTTGTCCGGTTTTAGTCATCTCGCAACATGAGTTGAAAAATACCAAATAATACGCTTGCATAGAATTCAAGGCATAGAAATGTTGATAGAGTGTTGATCTAACACTCGGGAGGAGTATGACTATGTATAAGAAGATACTGGTACCGCTGGATGGTTCAAAGTTTGCCGAGTCCAGCCTTGAGCATGTGGAGGCGATTGCCAGGGGATGTGGCGTTCCCGAAGTTGTCCTTTTCGGGTCAGTAGAGATTGTAGCGCAAGCCGCCGGAATGAGCGATTTTCTGAGTGGCGATTATGGTATCCAGGCAGAGAAACAAACTATGGATTGGCTGAAAGGTTATCTTGTCAAGAAGGCTGATACGTTAGGCAATGAGGGTATTACTGTGAAGACAGCGGTTGCTCGAGGGAGTGCAGCAAATGAGATACTCGACTACGCCAAGAAGAATGGGATTGATTTAATAATTATGACCACACATGGCAGTTCTGGATTGGTGCGCTGGGCATTGGGGAGCGTCGCTGATAGAGTGGTACGCTATGCAGAGTGCCCGGTGTTAACCATTTCACCTCGTGGCTTGAGAAGCGGCAAGTGATGTTCTACCTTCAGCCTTCACTCCTTTGTCTGCGAGTAATCTGTGCTGGACTTCTACGCGGTTCTGGCTACAAGCTTGCATGAGAGGTTACCAAATATAATCGGGAGGACTGTGATATGGGACAACTGGTACATACCGTAAAAAAAGATGACCTTAAAAATGGGGAGATGAAGGTGGTGAATGCTGGCGGACGCGATATCCTTATTGCTCGAGTAAGCGATAGCTACTATGCTGCGGACAGCCGTTGTCCCCACCTGGGTGGGGATTTGGGAAAGGGTAAGCTGGAAGGTAAAATTGTCACTTGCCCCCTTCATGGTTCTCAGTTTGACCTTACCGATGGTAAGGTTATCCGCTGGACCAATTTCACCGGCTTTGCCTCGAAACTGGGGAAACTGCTCAAATCACCTAAGCCTCTTGTTCTTTACAAGGTGAAAGTTGAGGGTGATGAGGTTCTGGTAGAGATTTAGTAATGGGGAAGGAGAGAGGGCAGGGTAAGAGGTGGTGCAATATGATCAGGAGATAACTGCGAGATGGGGAAACTGGTATTCGTTGCCAAGAAAAGCGACCTGAAAGATGGAGAAATGAGAGAGGTGAACGCTGGGGGACAAGATATCCTTCTGGCTCGAATAGACAATAGCTACTATGCTGCGGACAGCCATTGCCCGCATTTAAGAGGAAACTTAGTCAAGGGTAAGCTGAAGTGCACTGTTGTCAGCTGCCCTCTTCAGGGTTCTCAGTTCGACCTTGTCACTGGCAAGGTCATCTACTGGGCTGGTTGCACTGACCCTGACGCAAAGCCAGAGACGTTGCTTAGAACGCCCAGGCCTCTGACTACTTATAGGGTGACACTTGAAGGCGACAAGGTGCTGGTAGAAATTTAATTTTTGCTGGTTGGATGCAACAGAGGGAGAAACATTAAGAGTGAGAGGTCATAATTGCCGATAGATTTCAATGTTATGGTTGGGGGTGAGGCAGGGCAGGGGGTGCAATCAATAGGCTTTCTGCTGGCCAAGGTTTTTGCTCGGGGCGGCTACCATGTTTTTGCTGACCAGGACTATGAATCCAGGGTCAGGGGTGGGCATAATTTCTATCGAGTAAGGGTCAGTAATACCGCTGTGGGCGCTATTGTTGAGCAGGTGGATATGCTGATTGCCTTGAACAGGGAGAGCATTGATCTGCATCGGAATGAACTGGCACCTGATGGCGTTATTGTGTTTGATGGTGAAAAAGCCAGAGACATAGCTGGCTCTCGTCAGGTGTTCGATGTGCCTCTCAACAGGTTGGCAGAGGAAAGCGCTGGCCACAGGATTATGGCAAATTCTGTTGCCTTCGGAATTGCTCTGGGCTTAGTGCATCACGATTTCACTATGGCGGAGGCCATGCTCCGTGTTCAGTTCGGTGCTGGCGAAATTGGCGAGAGCAATGTAAAGGCGGCTAAGGCAGGATATGACTATGCTCAGCAGAACTTTAAAGGGGAGTTTAACCGCAAACTGAATGGTATTGGCGATACCAAAAGGATGCTGCTCAACGGGAATGAAGCTATTGCCCTGGGTGCTCTTGCTGCCGGCTGTAAATTCGTAGCGGCATATCCAATGACACCCACCAGCTCAATCATGGAGTACCTGGCAGCCAGGTCTAAGGAGTACGGTGTTGTTGTCGTCCAGCCTGAGGACGAGATAGCAGCAATCAATATGATTATCGGTGCCAGCTATGCTGGTGTCAGGGCAATGACAGCTACCTCTGGCGGTGGTTTTTGCTTGATGGTGGAGGGTTTAGGACTGGCAGGTATGACCGAGATACCTATCGTGGTGGTGGAAGGACAACGTGCTGGCCCGGCGATAGGACTACCTACGCGAACGGAACAGAGCGACCTGGAGTTTATCCTTCATGCTGCTCATGGAGAGTTTCCCCGTGCTGTGCTGACTCCATGTACAATTGATGATGCTTTCTGGTTGACGGTGACTGCTTTTAACCTGGCAGATAAGTACCAAATGCCTGTCATCGTTATCACTGACCAGCATCTGGCGAGCTCATATGCCACTGTTGATAAATTCGATATTTCCAGAGTGACTATTGACAGAGGCTTGCTCTATTCGGAAGGTGGGGCAGGTGAATATAAGAGACATTTGATAACCGATTCGGGCATATCACCTCGTGCTTTTCCGTTGCAGGGAAAGGCACTGGTTGTTACCGATTCCGACGAACACGATGAATCAGGACATCTCATCGAGGATGCCGAAACCAGGACAAAAATGATGCAGAAGCGGATGCGCAAGCTCGTCAGTCTCCGGAAAGAGATTATTCCTCCTCAGGTCTATGGTTTGAAGAAGGCAAAGGCCACGCTTATTGGATGGGGCAGCACCTGTGGTGCTATCCGCGAAGCTGTTGATGTGCTACGCAAGAGGAATGTGAGCGTTAATGCAGTGAACTTGACTGAGCTTTATCCTTTGCCTGTTGATGTGCTGGCCAGGATTATGGGCAGTGCTCAAAAGGTGTATGTCATTGAGAATAATGCTACAGGACAGCTTGCCCGTCTCATCAGAGCGGAGACAGGCAAAAAGGCCACTGGAAACATTCTTAAATATGATGGGCGACCATTCACACCGCAGTATATTGTCCGTGAGCTGGAAAAGGAGATGTCACTATGACGGTGACGGCATCTGATTATGTTGGAATAACGCCAGCCTGGTGCCCCGGATGCGGTAATTTTGGTATTTTAAGGGCATTGAACCAGGCGCTGGTAGAGCTTGCGCTTGAACCTCACCAGGTGCTGCTGGTGTCTGGAATCGGGCAGGCAGGTAAGCTGCCTCACTACACCAGGGGGCATGTGCTCAATGTTCTGCATGGCAGAGCTTTGCCTGCGGCTGTGGGGGCTAAGATAGCGAATCCTGAACTTATCGTTGTTGTGGTTGGTGGTGATGGTGATGGCTATGGTGAGGGTGGCAACCATTTCCTGCATACGCTGCGCCGAAATCATGATATCACTTATCTGGTGCATAATAATCAGGTTTATGGCTTGACCAAGGGGCAAGCCTCGCCCACCAGCGATAAGGGTTTTATAACTAAAACATCGCTTGACGGGGCATGGACGCCATTAAATCCTCTGGCGGTCGCAATCGCCGCAGGCGCCAGTTTTGTTGCCCGAGGTTTTGCAGGAGATGTGGAACATCTCAGCAGACTGATTAAATTGGGCATTAAACACAAAGGTTTTGCTTTGCTCGACATTCTTCAGCCCTGTATCTCATTCAATCATAAGAATACCTATAGCTGGTATCGGGAGCGAGTGTATCGACTGGAAAATGAATCCGACTATGACCCGACTGACAAGCTGATGGCTTTCAGTAAGGCTCAGGAATGGGACGGGAAAATACCCATTGGTATCATATATCAAAAACAAGCTCCTACTTTCGAAGAGCAGTTGCCTGCACTGACTCAAGGATCACTGGTAAAGCAGGCGATAGAACCGCAAAAAATAGCGGCACTGTTAGAGGAATTTTTGTAGCAGGGCTGAAAAGCCAGAATGTGAAGCTAGAAAAGGAAAACAATGCTGGAGAAAAAGATTTTAACAGAGTTTCGTACCATAGCTATGGTCGGTGCCTCACCAAATCCAGATCGTGCCAGTAACAGGGTATTCGACTACCTGGCTCATCATGGTTACCACGTTATCCCGGTTAACCCCACTGCTCAGCAGATATTGGGGCATGCCAGCTATCCCAATTTGAGTGCTATCTCGGAGAGGGTAGAGATTGTGGATATCTTTAGAAATTCAGATGAGGTATTGCCTATCGTTGAAGAGGCAATTCGTATTGGTGCTAAAGCAGTGTGGATGCAGGAGGGTGTAATCAACAAGGAAGCAGCAGCGAAGGCGAAGGAAGCTGGATTGCTGGTAGTGATGGATAAATGCATTATGAAGGAACACAAGCGCATTGGTGAGAAAGCATAATACCGGGTAGGTTTTCGCGTGACTCTTAGAACAATACACCACAAAGGGAGGGTAGGGATATCCTTCGCTTTCTGTGATTATTGTATTGGTTATGGTGCTTGTCATGTCATGTGCTTTTCAGGAGGTAGAGAAGAGAATAGGATAGGATAGGATAAACGCCAATGGCCAACCAGCACTTTCACGAAATGGGTTCACATCCGGCATCATTCTTAGTAGAGACTATCGAGCTTTTGCCCAAGGGGCGAGTTCTCGATGTGGCGATGGGCTCAGGGCAGAACGCCGTGTATTTGGCAGCGATGGGGTTTGAGGTCGAGGGTATTGATATTTCACCTGAGTCGATTCGCAATGCTCTGGAATTGGCGCAGAAATTTGGCACTACCATTAGAGCTGAAATTGCTGACCTTGAGGGTAGCTACCACATTGAAAGAAATACCTATGATGTCATCATCTGTTTTCATTACCTGCAACGTTCGCTGATACCTCAAATAAAAGATGGGTTGAAGAAGGGTGGTATGGTGGTCTACGAGACCTTTATTGTTGACCAGGCAAAGCTATTTGGTAAACCCAGGAATCCTGACTACTTGCTCCAGCATAATGAACTTCTCGCTATGTTTCGCGATTTTCGCTGCCTACGCTACCGCGAGGGAATCGTTGAAGGTCGTCAGGCAATTGCCAGCATTGTAGCAGAAAAGGTATAGCTAGCCACCAGCGATTTGAAGCGGTGGATGCTGTTTTTCCCCTCTTTTTCCCTACAGAAAATACCGATGCATCTTGTACTTGCTACTTTGCGACTAAGGTTACATACAGAAATCTCCTCCGATGGTAGTATAACCTTATGTCTAGCGTTGACAGTGCCACGTTGTCCAAATTACAAGCGACCACGTTGGATAAAAAAGATTGAACGTAAAATTGCAGGAGGCTCCACATGAAGAAAATGTTCAGTGGTGTGGTGGTTGTGTTTACTATTTCAGCAATCCTATTGACTCTTGTTGGCTGTGGAGTAGAGAAGACGATGAATAATAGAACTGATGAACTGAAACCTGTCGAGGTAAAAGACTATGAGGGCGAAAAGCTCTCTTCGATAAATGACTTCAGCGAAAATTCTATTGAAGGTCCGCAGCATGTCGATAAAGAAAAGTATCGGCTTTCTATTACCGGTCTGGTAGCGAATCCCAGAGATTATACCTATAACCAAACGATTTCCAGCTATAAGAGTTACAAAAAGGTGGTGACGCTGGACTGTGTCGAGGGCTGGAGCGTCACGGTTCTCTGGGAAGGTATTTTGCTTAGAGATTTACTGGCTGAGGCAGGTCCTGCGCCAAACGCAAAAGTAGTTATCTTCCATGCCTATGATGGTTACACTACGTCTCTGCCGCTTAGTTATATCCTGGATAACGATATCCTTCTCGCCTATAAAATAAATGATGTTACCTTGCCGCCAGAGAGAGGTTTCCCCTTCCAACTGGTAGCCGAGAGCAAGTGGGGTTACAAGTGGATTAAATGGGTGACCAAGATCGAGTTGTCTGATAATGCCAATTATAAGGGCTACTGGGAGAGCAGGGGCTACGCGAACGATGCCGACCTGGATAAAGACTTTTTTGAGAGATAATGAACAATGTTTTGTTCCATCGCCTTGCCAGGAAAATCGTTCACTGGCTTTTCGTCGTTGTGATAGCGCTTTACGGCGTCACCGGTTATGGTATTACCCACTATCAGGTTGTCGAACAGGCGACCCTGGGACTGTTGAGCAAGCCCTGGGCTTTCAGGATACACGATAACCTGATGATACCATTTGTGGTTTTGCTGGCATTACATATTTACCAGATGGTTGGCAGGCGCAACCAGTAAAACTTGATATTTTTGGCGCAGCTATTAAAATGGAATTAGGGCTAATTGTTTATCAGTCTGTGCAGGAGGTAGATGATGGAAAGGTTTCGTGGTAGGGCGCATATTCCGGGAGCGGAAAAAAAATGGAACATAGAATTGGAGATGGATTGGAGTAAGCAAGAGACCAGTGTCTATATTGGTGAAGCACCGGGCGTAATTAAGACCTGGCCGGGTCTGGTGGTGCGGACATTTGGCACCTATGAGCTGGCATTTAAAACCAAGGGTATTCCTCCTCTGCTTACCCACTGGTGGCATATTGTACGTGCTGGTGAAGATGCCCTCTGGGGACTGGTGGTAGGTTTGCCGGATAAAACCGGCAAATGGACTACGTGTTCCGTAGCATTAAAGAAGATTGCGTAGCTTTAGCTTTCATTTCGTGTCAATTAGTCGCGCTACTCTTTCTCAGTTGATCTTGCTACAGCGTTACGACGAAGCTAGTAATGTTTTCCATACCAGTATCCGAAGGTTCCATGAACTATGCCGAATCACCTCGCTAAAGAAACAAGTCCATATTTACTCCACCATGCCGATAACCCGGTAGACTGGTATCCATGGGGTAGTGAAGCGCTCAACCTTGCTCGAACTGCAGATAAGCCCATACTACTTAGCATCGGCTATTCAGCCTGTCACTGGTGTCATGTCATGGCGCAAGAGTGCTTTGAGAACCATGATATTGCCAGTTTGATGAATCAGTATTTCATCAGTATAAAAGTAGACAGAGAAGAGCGGCCAGACCTTGATAGTATTTATATGGAGGCAGTGCAGGCGATGACTGGCAACGGTGGTTGGCCGCTTACTGTATTCTTGACCCCTCAGGGTGCTCCTTTTTTTGGCGGAACTTATTTTCCACCCGAAGACAGACACAGTATTCCCGGCTTTCCCAAAGTGTTGATTGCTGTGGCCGAAGCATATCGCAGCCGTCGTGACGACATCGAGCAAACTGCGAGAGAAATAACCACATCATTATCTCGAGGGAAAATAACAAATGATGTCATTGTTGAGCCTTTGACTGTTGCTTTAATGAGCGATGCCTATACAGTTCTGAAAGAGAACTTTGACTCTGAACATGGTGGTTTTGGTAGAGCGCCAAAATTTCCCCAATCTCAGGCGCTTGAATTTCTTCTGAGATATGCCAGTCACTTCAAAGATAAGATGGCTCTGGACATGGTGGAGTTTACTCTTGGGAAGATGGCCAGGGGAGGAATTTACGATCAGATAGGTGGCGGCTTCCACCGTTATGCCACCGACCAGTACTGGATGGTGCCGCATTTCGAGAAGATGCTCTATGATAACGCTCTCCTCAGTCATCTTTATTTGCATACCTATATTTACACGGGTAAGTTATTGTACCGCGTTATAACGGAGCAGACACTGGACTATGTATTACGGGAAATGACATCGTCTGAAGGTGCTTTTTACAGCACTCAGAATGCTGACAGCGAAGGGGTTGAAGGCAGGTATTATGTGTGGACGGAACAGGAGTTCATTGATGTGCTTGGAAAGGATACCGGCAGAATAGCCAGCAATTACTTCGGTGTTACAACAGGTGGCAATTTTGAGGGTCGCACTATCCTCCATACAGCCGATAACAAGAATGTGGAAGCAAGTACAGTTGAGAAAGCTATGGCCTCTCTATTGAAGAAGCGTGAACAGCGAGTGAGACCACACAGGGATGAGAAGATACTAGCTTCGTGGAACGGGATCATGCTGGCCAGCCTGGCTGAAGCAGCTTGCGTCTTTAAACGGGAAGATTATTTGGCGGCTGCACTAGCCAATGGCTCTTTTTTACTCGATTCCATGATTGTTGATGGAAATCTCAGGCATTCCTTTAAGGATGGTCAGACAAAGACAGGAGGGTATCTTCAGGATTATGCCATGGTCATCGAAGGGCTTTTAGCTCTCCACCAGGCTACACTGCAGGCAAGGTGGCTTTTGAAAGCTATCGAGCTTGGGGAAACCATGGTGGCCAAGTTCTGGGATAAGGACATGTTCTATGATAGCGTTGCGGAGCAAAATGATTTGTTATTTCGTCCCAGAAATATTTTCGATGAAGCTATCCCATCTGGTTCTTCAGCAGCCACTTCAGCCTTGCTGAAATTAGCCAGGATCACCAGTAATGAGATATTCCAGCAGGTGGCAGTACAGTCGCTCCAGTCGGTAGCTGAGTTAATGCGGCGGTATCCTCTGGGATTGAGCAACTGGCTTTGTGCTCTGGACTTCTACCTCTCACAGCCTAAAGAGATTGTGATTACTGGACCTGCTGGAAATCCTGATACACTTGCTTTACTGCATACCGTTTGTGCTACGTGGCTGCTGAATAAAGTAGTGGTGGGTTACAACCCATTCGAACAAAACTTGATGTCAGGATTGAAGTTGCTCGAAGGCAGAGTAATGATTGATGGTAAAGCTACTGTCTATATATGTGAAGGCTATACCTGTAAAAAACCAGCCACGGATGTTGCTTCACTAAAAGCTCAGCTGTAGTGAATACCCACACCAGGACAACATTGCACCTATCAGATATAATGAAGGGCATTGCGCCACGATAACTTTCATATACAGGAGGATAACATGGATATAGGTTTCATTGGCATTGGCCAAATGGGGCAACATATGTCGAGACATATACTGGAGGCTGGTTACAAACTTACAGTCTGCGATTTGAATAAAGAGGCCGCGGCGCAACTGATAGAAAGTGGCGCGAAATGGGCCGATACGCCGAAAGAGATGGCAACGTCATGCCGCGTGGTTATTACTTGTTTACCCACTCCGCAGAGTGTAGAACAGGTGGTTTATGGGACAAATGGTCTCAAGTCAGGGTGGAAAAGTGGTGACATTTATATGGATATGAGTACCAATGCTCCTTCCCTGCTAAGGCGAATAGCAGAGGATGCCAGGACTATGGGAGTGTCAGTATTAGATGCACCTATGAGCGGAGGTGCCATAGGGGCTGAAAAGGGTACTTTAGCGATTATGGTTGGAGGCGATTCGGCTTCTCTGGAAAAAGTAAGAAAGATATTGGAATGTATAGGTAAGAGTATATTTTATGTCGGTGATGCAGGCTGTGGCAATGTCGCGAAACTGGTAAACAATATGATTTCTCTCGCCTGTACCACAATAAACGCAGAAGGCTTTGTACTTGGGACAAAAGCTGGTATTGCCCCTCAGGTGCTATGGGAAATAGTGAAAGCCAGTACTGGCAATAACTGGAGTTTACAGCAATATCCGGATGGTGTATTCAAGGGTAATTTTGAACCTGGATTCAGACTTAGCCTTGCCTATAAAGACATAGGTTTGGCATTGGACCTGGGTAAGGAATATAGTATACCACTTCCTGTAGGAACAGCTGTAAGAGAAGAAATAAGTGAAGCGATCTCTGCTGGTTTTATCGATAAGAATATTTCTTCAGTGATTATACCTCTGGAAAATGCAGCAAAGATAAAAGTGCGCTCATCTAAGTAATCTGCCGCCTAGTAATGAGTCCAGCATAACTATTTAATACCATATTCCGGCCAGCGCTTTTCTCTTGTACGATTTCATGTCCCTTTTCATTCCATTATTCAGACCTGAGTGCGTCAATAGGATTGAGACGTGAAGCCTGCCAGGCGGGATAAAAGCCAAAGAAGACGCCGATGGCAATAGACACCGATATTGCCAGGATAATGATATCAAACGAGACCAGTGTAGTGGTATTCCCGAGGTTTTGAATAAGCACCGATACACCCCATCCCAGCACTACTCCAATAATGCCTCCGCTCAGTGTGAGCATGGCTGCCTCCATAAGGAATTGCATCCAGATATCGCGTTCCTGCGCTCCCAGTGCCTTACGTACACCAATTTCACGAGTCCGCTCTATCACTGAAACGAGCATGATGTTCATGACGCCAATACCGCCGACCAGCAATGATATAGCAGCTATAGCGGCCAGGAGCAATGACATGCTGCTCGTTGCTTGGGTAATCAGGGCGATGACATCTTCCTGTGAAGTTATGGTAAAGTCGTTCTCCTGTTCTGCTGACAGCCGGTGGGAAGTCTGGAGAAGACTGGTGATTTCACTCTTAGCGGCCTGAAGATATTTTCTGTCAGCCAGGCTGACGATTATTTGATTCACTGTATATGCGCCGCTGCTGGTACGCTGCGCATTGACCGTCTGTCTCAGTGTGGTAAGCGGAATATAGACAGCATCATCGGAAGCGCCCAGCATAGATGAACCCTTGCTCTGTAAAACGCCGATGACCTGGACCACGATGTTGCCGACGCGTAGCTGCTGGTCCATGGCATCGCCATCACCAAACAAGGTCGTCCTGGCCGTAGAGCCAAGCACCGCTACTCGCATGCCTGCCTGGTACTGGTGGTCGGCGATAAATTCCCCTTCAGCCATTTGAAGATTCAAGGCCTGCTGGTATTCTGGACTGACGCCGGTAATAGGGGCACGCAGATTGGATCCTCCAGCAACCACCTGGAGGAAAGCACGGTTCATAGGGGCTACGGCGGTTACGTAGGGAGCCTGCTCTGAAATAATATTGGAGTCATCAATGGTGAGGGTAGTGGCGCTGCCAAAAGAACTCCTCACCCCTGAAGTACTGGTAGAACCTGGCGAGATGAACAGTAAGTTCGAGCCGAGGTTTTGCACGCTGGATACAATGCGTGCCTCGGTGCCGCGTCCCACGGACATCAAGCTTATGACGGCGCCGACGCCGATGACGACACCGAGTATAGTGAGCGAGCTGCGCAGCTTATGCGTGGCTACTCCTACCCATGCCGTATACAGAGGTTGAAGCCATTTTTGTATTGCGGTATTTCTTTTTATGGCGGCATTGCCGTTGTCTAGTTTAAGAATTTTATGCTGGAGCCAATTTTTTATCATAGCGTTTCGTCTCCCGTTATCTGTCCGTCCATAATGCGGACGATGCGCTGGCAATTCTGGGCGACATTCTGGTCATGGGTAATCACTACCAGGGTTATGTTCTGCTCTTTGTGTAAATTGGTGAGAATGGAAATAATCTCTTTTCCCGATTTACTGTCGAGGTTTCCCGTAGGCTCATCGGCCAGGATGAAAGGTGGTTTTTTCGCCAGCGCCCGGGCAATGGCCACCCGCTGCTGTTCACCTCCTGAAAGCTCTCGAGGTCGGTGATGCACACGGTCTGCCAGGCCGACGCTATCCAGTGCTTCCAGCGCTCTCTGCCTGTCTACACCTACGGAATACTGCATTCCCAGCTCTACATTCGCCAGCGCGGATAACTGATGGAGCAGATTGAATTGTTGAAAAATAAAACCTACCTTCAGACCTCGTACCAGTGCCAGCTCTCGGCGACTGAGGCCGCTTACCTCCTTGCCTTCCAATTGATAGCTGCCCGAGGTAGGCACATCGAGGAGACCTATAATATTGAGCAGCGTTGATTTGCCTGAGCCAGATGCCCCCATGATGGCTACCATCTCGCCGCTATCGATTTGCAGGTTAACACCTCTAAGCACCGTGAGCTCTCTGGTGCCCATCGGATATGCTTTCACGATATCTTTAAGAGTAATCATCGTATCGGTATTCCCATGCCAGGACCGCCCAATGGCGAGCGCTGTTGCTGTGATGTACTCGACTGCGTGGTGGTGGTAGTAGTGGAGGTGATGACAACCTGCTCTCCTTCGCTGAGACCCTCCACAATTTCGGTATACTGCGTATTACTTATCCCCGTCTTAACTACCCGGGGCTCTGTTGTGGCCTCTCCTTTTGATATCTGGACAATGCTATTCGTTCCCTGTTTGCTAATTGCCCGATTCGGCACCATGAGCACATTTGTCTTCTCCTGCACGGTAATGGTAACAGTTACCGAGAGTCCATCTCGCAGCTGCTCCACCGTCAGCGGAGCCGATTGTGTAGAACTTCCAGTGGTCGACCTGGTGGTGGACTGATTGGACTGAGGTCGTGTTGTCTGAGAAGTTTGGCCGGTCGATGATTGTCCAGATGGAGCTTGACCAGGTACTTGGCCAGACGAAGGTCGACCGGTTGGTAATTGTCCGGATTGAGATGACTGGTTTTGCTGAGCTTGCGCAGCACGAAGCTGCCTGATTTCCTCTGTGGAGAGCAACTCGACCTTTACCTTGTAGTTAATCACACCGCTTTGGTTGGTAGCAGTGGGAGAAATAGCGGTAACCTTGGCAGGGAAGGTGCTTGTTGATGATGCCATCGTCTGCACGTTAGATGTCATCCCTATCTGGATTTTGTTGATATCCATCTCATTGACCAGGACATTGGTTTCAAACTTGGTCGGGTCAGCTATGGATACGGCAACCTTGCCTTTGAAAAGCTCGTCACCGCCTTTCACATTCACCGCGGTGACAAAGCCGTCGAACGGAGCCAGTATTTGAGGACTGGTCAGAAGGTACCGTTCCAGTTCTTTTTGGGCATCATCGAGCGACATTTTCGCCTGGTTAAGCTGTAGCTGCTTGGTCTCGATATCCAGCGGGTCTGGCGCTGAGATAGAGCCGGAAATGGTGCTGGTGGTGGTGGTAGGATTTTGCGCCTTCTCCAGCGAAATCTGTGCATTATTAAGGCTTATCTTGCCCTGGACCACTGCCCGTTCATAAGACCTCTTCTGCTTTTCCCAGTCGAAGGGATCGACATCCGCCACCAGTTGCCCTTTTTTAACGGGATCGCCTACCTCCACCAGTACCCGGTAGACATATCCAGAGACATCGAATGCCAGGTCTGCGGTCTGAGAGAGTGCCAGGTTACCAGTTGCGGTGACATCGACCTTCAGATTGCCCTTTTGAACGGCAACTATTTGCTGATTTACTGCCGTTGTAGCTGGCTTGGCAGCACAACCGAAAGACAGGGCAGCAATCAGAAAAAGTATAAACGTTATAAAATAGATTTTGTTCATCTTCATTGTTTTCTCTCTATTCCTCTCTTTTAAATAATAACACCAGTAGCAGTACCGCGACCAATAGTGCACCAAAGACGCCGATAACCACCCATGCCCATAGGGGAGCCTGCAGCACAGAAAGTACAGGAGTAGAGGTGACTGCTGCTGGTGCTACTGTTGATGTGGTAATTTCAGGCTCTGGGCGAACCTTGAACGAAAAGACCGCGCTCCACTCGCTGGGCGCTGGCCTTACTGCCATAACGCGCCAGAAATAGTTCGTATTACATTTCAGTTGACCGCCGTACTGGTATGCCGTGGTCTTCACCGCAGTGGATACCAGCGGAGCGCTCATATCGTGGTTTAATGACAGTTCAAAGCGGTACTCCGTGGTCTCCTTGAACGGCGACCAGGAGAAAGCTGACGGCGCATTGCAGGGACAGCCGCAACCGTTGTCCGGTGCCAGCAACTGTGGTCCATAGTATGGGGTGGTCACCCTGAAACCAGCCTTGAAGGTGAAATCGCGTACCTCAGACCATGGGCTGCGGATGATATCGTTGGTGACTGCGGCGCGTGCCCTGACCCGCCAGTAATAGGTGTGACCGCATTCCAGCTCCGGCACTCTAATGCTATTGAGGATTGGCGACGTGCTCCCGCCGCTGGCAAAATAGACGAGGGCTGGCGAAGTGTCCACGATTGGCAGCAAGAACGGATAATTGTTGCCGGAGTCGAATACCATCATGGTGAATTGGTCATCTTTGGCAATCTGAAGCTGATAGCGGTTATCGGCGCAGATATCGTTCCAGGTGAAATTGACCTCCTGGTTACGGCCTGTCGCCGGGTCGCAGCCGATAATAGCATTATTGCTCAGGGTTAAATCGGGCCCGTGCCAGGCAAGGCAGTCGAAATAGACCATCACCTGCGAATTGATAGTATTTGGGCTATCTACTGTCCATAAAATAACGCAGGTATCGGTAACTGAATAGCGTAGCGCTGTCGGCTTAACATTAAATTTAGCTGCTTCGGCGCCAACCAGCAGGGTGTCCCATTCCAGAAATACCAGTGGTAATGCTGCGTCCAGTGACCGTTCAGCTCCACTCGGCGAAGTAGCAAATGGAGGCAATAATGATTTCGTATACCATAAACCATAGAGGATGCCCTCGACCGAAACCAGCCCGCTTATCTGCTTGATGGGTTCAATTGTTCTGATAACGTCCCAGAAATCGTCTTTACCTAATGCCCGGCGGTAGATGGTGTTACCGCAAGCGGCATAGATGAAGCTGTTCTGCTGGTATCGCGAGTCGGCAATAACCTGCACCGGGCCATTATTTATCAGTGTTTGCGGTACGCGGGTATAGGTAACGCCGCCATCGCTGGAATAGGTAACACCGCCGTCGTTGCCACCGACGAGGACAGTATCAGGGTCGGTTACGGAAAGCATAGTAATTTCTGGTAAATTGGTGTATGCGGGATTTTTCCAGAATTGCCCCGCGGTATCGCTCTTGGCGACGCCGCCACCAGGCAGCGCCACATAGCATACCATTTTTTCAGCCACGGCGAGGTCGATGATTCCCGGTGGAGCATAGCGCTGCTTCCAGGCATTGCCACGGTCATGCGATACCCAGAACTGAGGCGAAACCGATACCGTAGTGAAAGCGGTTATCGAGCCGGAGCCATAGTTCGCCGTAAGCGTATACATTGTGGTCATGGTAGGTGATACCATTTGTGATGTGGATGTGGGCAAAAAGGTGCCAAGTCCGGGACTGATAGAAATTGACGTTGCCCCGGTAACATTCCACTGTAGCGTAGAAGTACGTCCCACATCGATACTGTACGGATTTGCCGTGAAGCTGTTTATCACGGGTATCACGGTAATAGTGACTGAAGCAGTTACCGAATAAGTGCCATTGGTGGCGATTAGAGTATATGTGGTGGTGGCAGCAGGATTTACTGCCTGTGACGATATTGGTGTAGCAGTGACATCGCCAATGCCCTGATTAATGACAATTGATGTAGCTCCGGCGACATTCCACGATAACGTTGAAGGCCCGCTACCCAAAATGGTCATGGGATTTGCTGTAAAAGTATTTATCACTGGCAGTACAACTGGCATTACATCTGTTGCGATTGTTACTGCAGCAATTGATGAGCCCGAACCATTGGTAGCAGTAAGAGTATAGGTGGTTGTTGTAGCAGGAGTCACTGTTTGTGTACCTGATGGAGAGACAGCACCGATGCCCTGATCGATGGAAACTGAGGTGGCATTAGAGACATTCCAGGATAATGTTGATAACCCGCCACCAATAATATGCCTGGGGATTGCTGTAAAGGTGGTTATTGTCGGTAATTCTGCTGCAGTTACTGTAATGGTAATTGGAACGGCTACTGGAATTGAATTCATAGTAGCGGTAAGTGTATAGGTAGTATTCGTGGTTGGGGTTACCGTCCTTGTGCCAGATGAGGAGACCGTACCGATGCCCTGGTCGATTGAAAGCGAAGTAGCGCCGGTTACGTTCCATTGTAACGTTGATAACCCGCCGCTGACAATATTCCTCGGGCTTGCTGTAAAAGTAGTTATTACTGGAGTTACGGTAACTGTTGCTGTTGCCGATACCGAGAAGTTGCCGTTGGTAGCCACCAGTGTATAGGTAGTAGTGGCAGCAGGGCTTACTGGCTGTGTCCCCGATAAAGGTTTAGCACCAATACCCTGATTGATAAAAACTGCGGTGGCTCCAGTGACATTCCATGATAGTGTTGAAGAAGCACCCGGGAGGATATTAGTTTGGCTTGCTTTGAACTCGGTAATTGTGGGTGGGGTATCGAGCACAGTAACGGTAACCGTTGCTGTCACCGGGTCGGTAGTAAAAGTATTAGTGGCTTCTAGTGTGTATATAGTAGTTGCAGTTGGGGTTATTGGGAGATTTCCTGATGTAGCAACTGAACCGATATCAGGACCAATGTTCGGATGGATAGCAACTGAAGTCGCCCCGGTAACACTCCACTGTAATGTTGAAGAACTTCCATTAAAAATAGTGCTGGGGTTGGCATTAAAGCTGGTTATCACTGGTAAATCCGTGGCAACCTCGCTGACATAGAGCGTATAGTCATCACGGTAGTGCGGGCTGATTCGTGTCACCAGTTTATCCGTTAGCACATCGGTGGCCAGCACCCGTCCCCACTGTTGCCCCAGCGGCTCTCCGGCGCTCCGCCACACCGATTCAATATGAGAAATAATACTGGTGGAGGTCAGGAAAATACTCTGCGGGCTGGAGGCTACTGCCACATCCTGAACATCTACGGTGGTATCGATAAGTCCTACCTGTGACCAGTGAGCCCCGTTATCGTTGCTGATGGAGAAACCGCTCTCGGTGCCACTGGTGCCGCAGTATGCATTACTGCCGCTCCAGGCTACTTTAGCATTAGTCTGCCCGTAAGGATAACCTGAATCAGAAAAAGCGGGCGTGGTGGTATTGGCATTGAGCGAAATTCTGACTGGAACGGTTATTACTGATGGTGGTTCACCTATTTCTCCTGCCAACAGCTTGGCACCGGAAAGGGCAATGCTGCTATACCGTTTGCTTCCCTGACCGGTGAATGGGATTACAGTGGGAACCCAGACATCAACCTGATAGACGTTGCTGGGATCCGTAGATGGAAAAGAAGTGGCAAAAACAGTATAAAAAGCATATACCAGCGGGGACTTACCGGCGGTATTGGTTGCTGCAAAATTGCTGGAAATTGCTAATCCCCCATTAATATTAGTTATGGTTGGTCCATCTCCTATGGACTGGGGTGTATAGGGAGCAGTAAAAATCTCTATCGGACTGCTGTTCCAAATAATGCTGCCAGCAAGCGCATCAACATTCGTCCCAATACACAAATAAGTACGATTTGCATGAAGGACAACATCTGAATTTGTAGAAGCTATTGCCACTATGGTCCAATCATCTGTATAGCTGGGAGAGAAGGCTACGGCTGACACCTCGCCTCCACTGAAGCCATAAATACTGATGTTGAGATTTTTCCATACCGGGACGACGCTGCCCAGGTGGAGCAGCATCACTTTCCCCGTGGTGAGATTATCACCGAAGAGCGCCGTGCCCACCAGGATATCCCGCTGTTCATTGTTATCGCCATAGGAGTCCGATATGTCGATGGACTGAATAGTGGTACCGCTCAAACCGCCCAGGTGCATATTACCCCAGGTAATGCCGCCGTCAACTGATAGATAGAGAGCAGTGCCTCCATCCGCTGCCACGGCCACGATGCTTCCTGTAGCGGCTATCCTGGTTGCTGGCAGCGTGGCGCCAGCAGCGCCCAGATACGAGGTGATATCTTCCCAGCGCAGTCCGCCGCTCTGGGAGCGGTATATTTTTGGCCTGAGTAGTATCGAGCACATAGAAGAGAGAGCCGCCGATAGCAATTTCGCTGACATTCGAGCCGGGAACGACCACATTGCCCGCTGGGCCGGGTTTATCGATGGCCGTCCACTTCAAATCACGTGAATCGGCCTGCACAGCGGGCGGAGCCAGCGCGCATAGAAATAGCTCGACCAGCAGCACCTGGAGCATGATGATGATATGGACTCTATGACTGAGCGCCCCGTGTTTTAGTGTGTGGATATAACTTTTCATTCGTCTGCGGCTAAATGCCTATATTATAGACTACAACCAATGGATACGCATATGGAGAACGCATGTAAACTGCTCCCTGTTGTTGACGTTCAGTTCCATATGCCTGCACTCCGTTACCGCAGCCGATAATGAAGGCGCTCAAAGTCTCTCCTTTCCCTGAACGGAATTTGCTCTTTGCTGGTATCTTTTCTGGCATATCGTTTTCACTTTACCTTAGAAATGTTAAGGTTTTATTAAGGCCTGTTCCTGCACCTCCTGCAGTCTTATTAAGGCTTGTAAGGAGTTCTGCGGAATACCCCTCAGGAGGCTGAGGGGTATTCCATAAAGGAGGGGTTACTTCTGAATGGACTTCGCCGCCTGCTCAAAAGCGCTGGCGATTTTATCTGCAGAAATACTCAAAATTTCTGCCATTTTGTCATACTGAGCCTGCATATTGGGCGCGCCCTGCGGTGGCTGACCTGAGGTGGCTGCTGACCTGACGGTGGCTGCTGACCTGACGGTGGCTGCTGACCCGATGGTGGCTGCTGATCTGACGCTGGCTTCAGGCTTGCCTGTGCCTGCTCAAAGGCGCTGGTCAGCTTGTCTGTGGAGATACCAAGTATCTCGGCTGCTTTCGCCAGCATATTATTCATGTTCTGGTTGTTTCCTCGTGCTGGTGGCTGCTGACCGGACGCTGCCGGTGTCTGCTGCCCTGACGGGGTGGATGATTGCTGGGAAGAAGAAGATGAAGAGACATCGGATCCGCAACCAGCTAGGCAAATGCTGGTTATAATGAGCGTACCTATGATGCCCGCGGCTGCGATTTTGGGAACTTTGAACACTTTTTGTTTTCCTCCTTAAAATTAACTATCTTTTACTATCATCATAGAGAGCAATTGTTTAAATCCGGTTAATAAAAAATGGGGATGAACGGATGCCAGGGAAAAAACAAAGAGAGGGTCTAAAACCCTCTCTTTGTTTTTCGTGTCTACCTGTTCTACTTACTAGCTGATATAGAGTTCAATTTTTGCAACTCCTGCCAGTTGATTAAGCTCACTGGTAAAGGCTGACCAATCGAAACCCGATTGCCGCCGATACTGATATTGTAAGCCGACACGGTCATCGAGTGCAGACATTGTTTCCAGGCTCAAGCCTGTGAGCTTTTGTTTAAGGAACTCAGTCAGCTTTTTTTCCAGCGCCTGGAAAGAAGCCCGCTCTACGGAAATCATGAGATGTCCCCGTCCAAACAGGGTAAGCCTGTTGCGTGTTAACCACTGCACTGCCAGCGCTATGAAGACAATGACAAACAGTAAGCCGGTAATGAGATAGTTGCTGGTGGCAGCGCCGATAGATGAAGCAATGAGCAGGAGCAGAAATCCTATCTCCGCAGGGTCTTTCACCGGCGTGCGGAAACGGACAAAGGAAAGCGCACCGAGCAGACCCAGCGATAGGGGGATCGATGTCTGGATGCCCATAAATAGGGTGGTGATAGCAGGTCCGCCGATGAGAAATGTGCGATGCACACCGGCTCCAATATTTCTCGACCCGTAAAACAACTGGTACATGAAGTAAGCGATGATGGAGGCGATCAATGAAACTCCGATGGGTATGAGTGCCTCCCATATTCCCAATGGGGATTCGAATAGTTTGGTAAGTTCTTCCATGAGTGTAATCTCCCTTCTCTTTTTACAATATTTTCCCCGAGGGCGATAAGCGCCCAATAGCGCCAATCTCCTCGTTGTGAGAATCAATGCATGACGAATATTTGGAAAAGCGACTCCAGTCTAAATCCAGCAGTTTGATACCTCTCAGTGTCAGTGGTAATTCCATGCCTGCTCCTTTTAACTCGATAACAGCCCCACTGAGCTTCAGCTCTTTTTCCTGATAACCCAGGGTTTGCTTGACCATAGTCGAGCGTATATCGTAGTCCAGAGCTAAGCGGCTGCCGCTAAGCAGCTCATTGAACCGGTAGCGCCAGTACGATATGGCGATAACTGGCTGGATTGGCTCTTTCAGGTAATAGTCGAAGCTGGCCAGTATATCAATCAGGGTAGTCCGGGGGATAATTCCCTTATGCAGATTTGCTGGCTCGAGCTGATATTTCGGCACCAGTAATCTGCGCCTCTGCTTGCTGCTGGCAAAACCTTCCCTCGACTTGAGCTCCACAAATATGGGCACGGTTTCCTGATAGGATTCAAGCTGGTGATACCAGCGAATTCGTATCTTATTTTTGCTGAATTCACCGGAAGACGACCTTTCATGCTGGTCGAGGTCTTCGGTATCAAAGTAGAGGCTAGTGATTTGTTCGAATGGGAATTCAACATCAGTATGGCATAACTGGCGCAGGAGGAGAATAGCACAATCAAAATTCCGAGGTAATACGAAGAATTTTCGCTCTATCCGCTGCTTTAGTTTCGCACTGTTTCCATTGTGGTAATGAACATTTATCATAGTCCTATATTATTCCTTTTATCTTCGCATTCTATTTCCCATAAAACCCATGCTGCCACCGTTACCACTGCCATTTCCAGAGCTTGATTTTCTGGTTCCTGCAAGCTGCTCTACGACTGAAGTCCTTCGTTCCGCAATAAAGTTCTTCAATCCCAGTGAGCTGAACCCTCTGGTGCTGGTTTGCCCCATGCCTTCGGTAAGACCTTTTTCAAACTGCTCCATCGAGTAGAGCTTACGCTCATCAGCCTGCACGTAAGGACGCACCAGGGTGGACAGTTCATCAATACGGGAATTCATTTTCTCAACTACAAATGGTCCTTCCACTAGTTCCTTAAGATAACCGCGGTAGGTATCGAGGTACGGCTGATAGGACAGCAGCCGTTTTACCAGAGGTCTTTCGGCAACGGCTCCTCCGGTAGGCTCGTCGATGTAGAAGTTGATAAGCCCATCGCGCTGGAGTCCGTAATTAAATGTGCCAAAAGCCATGTTCATATCCCAGGGGATGATGACAAATCTGCCGTCATTTTCATAAAGGTAGTAGTTATGTCCCATTCCGATATAGTTATCGAGGTGCACAATGAGAGCGGATACTGCCAGAAAGCGCAGCGTCTCATCTACGTCCAGCACCTCCTTAATTTTCTCGGGAAAGGTTTCATCAGGCTCGTTGTTGAGAATATCGAGGAACTGCAGCAGGAGTGAGTGGTCTGTTTTGTTTTCATTTGTTTTCAGTCCCATTTGCTGCAGTAAATTACCCCTTTGACTGCCAGGCATACCTGGCGGTGGCATATTTCCAGGTGGTGGCATACCCTCTGGTGGCATCATCCCTGGCGGCGGCATCATACCGTCTGGAGGCGCTCTACCCTGTGTTGGCCCCATGCCTCTTTGAAGTCCAGGGGGTGTTGCTGCTTCGCTCCCTGCTGATTTTGGGTCGAGGGCTTGCATAATCTCTGTCAGGTTTCCACCACCAATATTTATTTCTGTCTTTTTATCAGCTGGAGAAGCCGATACCAGATTACCAAGGTCTTTTTCACTCCAGTTAAGGGAGCCAGCAGACAACTCAGGCTTGTACAGATTGCCATTGCTATCAGCGAAATGATTGCTTAAAAATGTCTTGTCTATTTGTTCTACCATGGTGTACAGCCCCAGATGGGTATCGTTTACCCAGAAATCGACAAGCGAGGTGCGGGGAGTGGGGATATCCATTTGTTCAAAGAGTTCGTAAGCGAGAACTTCACGGATGAATGTCGGGTCACTGAAACCATTGCTAAAATTTAATTTCTTTATGCCATTCAGATTACGAGCCGAGTTAAAAAAATTGAGGTCGACTTTCAGGCCGAATTTGATGGAACCGCTGCCAACTGCTGTGGAAAGGGAGGAGTTTCCCTTAGGTCTTATGGCAATATCCGGTATACGTTGTCCATCGAACCACATGTCGGCTCTTACATATTGCTCGGCGCGTGCGTTTTTCTGGAGGAATGCCCAGTCATCCTCCGACATAACCATGCGCACCGTGGCTACACGGTCAGTGTAGAAGGGGTAGTTATTGTTGACACTGGTTTGCTCTTCCGTGTCGTGATAGCAACCCGTGCTGCCAGCGGTTACTACTATGATGAATAGTATTGTTAGGATGATTGTCTTAATGTTTGTTATCTGCATGACTGTTTATCTCGGAAAAACAAAGTTTAACTATTTTAAAACTGCCTGTTATAGTGAGTTATACAATATCACCTGAGCTATCCATAAAATGCCGCCTGTCAATACCAGGAAGCATAACAGTAATAAAGCGAGTAGTAAATTTGTTCTATTCATTGTCCAACTCTTTTTTTATCTATCGTAACCATGAAATGTTAATTTTTAGTTAACGCGACGGCAGATATCTGGTAAGCTATTCATATAGTGATGGAGTGGAATGCATATTAACAGGATATTAACAATTATATTTCATACTAAAGGTAAAGGTAAATTTGACATAATGTATTCTGTATAAAGAGAAAATACTGTGGGAAAGAAACAAAGAGTACTGGTCGTAGATGATGACCCGGGGACGGCAAACCTGGTGAGACTCTACCTGGAACGAGCAGGGTATGCGGTGGAGGTCTCATATGATGGGGCGGATGCCCTGGCAAAAGTCAAAAGACAGACTCCTGACTTAGTTGTGTTAGACATCATGCTGCCGGACGCCAGCGGGCTGGATATCTGCCAGCGATTGCGTTCCGAATCTGATGTGCCGGTCATTATGCTGACAGCGAAAGTATTGGAGACAGATAAAATCCAGGGATTTGCCAGAGGAGCCGACGACTATGTAACCAAACCGTTCAGTCCCCGGGAATTAGTTTCCAGGGTTCAGGCGGTGATTCGGCGCTGCAACTATGACCGGATACCGAGTGGTCCAACTCAAGTTACACGCGGGAAGTTCACTGTGAATTTCGAACGCAGGGAAGTTCAACTTGGAGATATGCCAATTCGACTTACGCCTACGGAATTTCGCCTGTTTTCAGCACTGATGCTTGAGCCACATAGAGTATTTAGCAGGGGAGAGCTTATTGAGAAGGCTTTTGGTTTCGACTACGAAGCTCTCGAGCGAACCCTGGATGTCCATATTCTTCATTTGAGACGTAAGCTGAAGAAGGTTGATCCGGAAGGCGACCAGTATATTAGTACCATGTATGGCATGGGTTATACCTTAAAGGTAGATAAATGAAGATATTCAGTTTCCGCTGGCGACTTTTCCTGGCGTTCATTTTAGTCTTTGCCATAGGCATAGGTGCAGTTGCGTTGTTTATCAGCAGCACTGTTACGACTGAAATAAGGCGCTCTGAGGGAAAAGATATGTTCGGTCACATCGACCGAATGAAAACTATATTACAGCAGCACTACGAAGATAATAAGGGATGGTCTGAAGTTCAACCCACTGTAGAGCAGATAGCCGAACTGTACCGATTAAGGGTGCTTGTTGTCGATAATGCTATAGTTGTCGGTGACTCAGGGCAAGCTCTCCTTGGACAGCCTTTTGACCCGAATGCATCTACGGATGCAATATCTGTTGATAGCTCAATACCAGGCGAACCTCGCCCACTACCGGGCGTAATGTTCACAAGTAGCCAGCAGCCTGATGGAAAAGTTATTTTGGAACCTAAGCCCTTTCCACTGCGCCAATTTGGTGGACCACCGCCTGGGCCTGGTAGTGCACCCCCTGGGCCTGGTAGCCAACCGCCACCAAGGTGGGAAGAGCTCAGTCAGGCTAAAATTGATGAGCTACGTGCCTCTACGAACTGGGCGATACTCTGGGGAGGATTGCTCGGTATAGCGCTGGCGGCAGTGGCGACATTATTTTTGTCGCGCAGTATGGCAGTCTCTATACACTCACTGGCTACTGCTGCCAGAAGAATAGCGGGCGGAGACCTGAGTCAACGGGTCACAGTAAAGTCTAAAGATGAAATTGGCAAACTGGCAAATGATTTTAATTTCATGGGAGCGGAATTAGAGCGTACCGATAAACTGCGAAGAAACCTGATAGCCGATATTGCCCATGAGTTGAGGACACCCCTTTCTAATGTACGAGGTTACATTGAAGCCTTATACGATGGCGTTATTCAAGTTGATGACAGCAGCAAAAAGTATATGTATGATGAAGTGTTATTGCTAACCAGACTGGTGGATGACCTTCATGAGCTTGCCTTAGCTGAGTCAGGAGAAATGAAGTTATCATGCGAGGTCAATGATATCGGGGAGATAGCCGATGCTGCGGTGAAAGCGCTACAGCCTAAAATAATTGCTAAAAAGCTGAAAGTTAATCTTGATGTACCTGAGATACCAGCATATGCCATGGTAGACAGGGGCAGAATAGAGCAGGTGTTGCTTAACCTGCTGGTGAATGCCATCAATTTCACGCCCGAAAAAGGCAAAATTACCGTTTCCGTACATAAAAATACCAAAGAAATTGAAGTGAGTGTCACCGATACCGGCATAGGTATACCACCGGATGAGCTTCCCTATATTTTTGAGCGGTTCTATCGCGTAGACAAATCGAGGGCGCGGGCTACCGGTGGTAGCGGTCTCGGACTGACTATCGCCTGTCGACTTATCGAAGCGCAGGGAGGCAAAATGAAAGCCGAAAGCACACTGGGCACAGGCAGTCGGTTCAGCTTTTCCTTGCCAGCCTATGAAGGCCAGGAGCACAATAATAGTGAGGAATGAAATAGTATGAAATCTTTACGACTATTTAAATGGTTTAACTCATGTTCCCTTATCTCTACAGTACTGCGTTGTACGCTGGTATTGTTACTTATCGTCACAGCAAGCCTGGCTTTTGCTGTCAGTCCGGTTTTTGCTTTGCCAGCAATAACTGTCAGCTCGTTACCTAACGGGCAGGTCAATGTTTACTACGTCACCACATTAACCGCTGCTCCATTAAGTAGTCCCTACACCTGGTCAATAACCTGGCACTTTGCCTCCAGGGTTGACACTCACTGCAGCGAGTGGGATTATTGCAGGCACACCAACTACGATTGGCACGTATGCCTTTACTGTTGTGGTCACTGATACCATTGGTCCTTCGCCGGCGCAAAGCTTTTCAATCACTATCGTACCACCACCTCTCAGCATTACTGCAGCAAGCCTGGCACAAGGTAAAGAAGGCACTACGTACACCGCCACCTTAACTGCTACTGGTGGCACTACGCCGTATTACTGGACTATCATAGATGGCTCTCTGCCGTCAGGACTGAGTCTAACGACAACTGGCGGTTATATAACCGGTACTCCGACTCGCGGTAGCACTGGTACGTATACGTTCACCGTCAATGTGAGCGATAGCTCGCCAACAGCCCAATCTACGCAGAGGAGCTTCACTATCTATATTGAGAAGGGGCTTTTTCAATCCACTATTACCGTGGGTTCCAGCCTTAAGTCGGGCAGCACTAAAGTGTATGTGGGTGGTACAGCAGTCAATATACTCAAAGGCGGTGAGTATATCAATATCAACTTCGATCTGGGGGTGACCAGGACTATATCCGTCGAACCTCTGGTTACCGACCCTTCAAATTCAGGGGTAAGATACAGAGCACAGACGGAAACAACAACCATATCGGAGCTTCAACCGAATGCCGAGTTCAGCTACTATACCGAATATCAGGTGACCGTTACTACCGAGCCATCGATTGGCACGCAGCCTTCAGGTTCCGGCTGGTACCGACAAGGTACGGCTGTCAATGTCAACACGACTACCGATGTCCAGGGGAATACTGGTGTACTGTACAAATTCGCCTACTGGCTACCGCCAAGTAATCAGAAGATAACCACTGAGCAATTGAACTTCACCGTGGACAATCCGTCGACTGTGGTAGCCTACTACGATACGTATTACAGATTAACCACGGAATCAATTTATGGTGAAGTAGAGGGGGGTGGCTGGTATAAGGCTGGGAGCGAGGCTCGCTGGGCGGTGATAAATGATAAAGTACCGATGGAAGGACTGATTGGCTTCTTCCAGGGAAAATATACGACGGCCAAATTGAGTGGTAAAGAGCTTATGGACGGACCAAAAACAGTCACCCTATCCTGGAAGCCTGACTATAGCATGCCCTATATACTCATCCCTCTGGCGATTCTAGGCTTTGTCCTGGTGATTGTGGGAATGTATTTTCTGCTAAGGGGGCAGCAACCTCGCCCTCAGCCTCAACAAATGTCCGCAGCTCAATCACCCTATCCACCACCATATATGCCACCACCTTATTCTCCACCATATATGCCACCACCACCTCCCAGGCCTATACCTCAACAACATACTACGGTGGTGATGATAGGAGATAAAGGGAGCGGTACGACAAAGCAGCTACCTTCATCAACGAAGGAAGAGCTCATGGCAAGATTCGGTGAACTTCTGGAGAAATACGAGACTGAGATTAAAGCCACATCAGGAATACGACCAGAAGCGTTACCCAGGGTTGAGACCTTCACCCAGGAAAAGATGATTTCTGCGCCTCCGCCTGTCTCGCCATCGGCGGCCTATGCCGATTTCAGTCAGAAAGAACTTGGAGAGCAGCCATGCCGCTATACTGCTAAAAAACTTCTGCGGACAGTCGCCCGTAAGTGGGAAAAGACGGAAGGCAGTACTGTCGAATTGCCGTCAACTACCGCAGGTGAAACAAAGGGCAGCACCGGGCTTCTGGTAGTATGGGCAAGATATATCTTTCATGAGTGGGAGATTCTCAACTGTTCTCTCCCGTTAAACCATCCTGGAAAACATAGAGGAGCTACAAATACCGTGTATACCCTGCTGAACAGTATCACTGAAAAGAAAATCTATTCTCCTGATGATAAGGAGCTGCTGCCGCCAGCATTACATTATACTGAGGGACTGTCAGAACTGGAGCTCCCCGATGAACAGATTGTGTCTGCTGCTGAACTTCCGACCGAGACTATACGATAACTACCCGGGATTTGGCTATGAGCGTAGTGAAGCGGACATGTCCTTTAAGAAATAGTGCCGAGAAGTATTCTGAACGGGAGTTGTGCAGAAAACCTCCTTGGTTTATTATGTTATTAACTGGATAGTGGTAGTTGTTTTATAAAGTTCTTTTTGGAACAGAAACGATAATGCAGCTTGCGAGCAAGCGGAAATGAGGAAGATGAACATTAAGGCTTTCTCTCTGGCATTAGGTCTTATTTTTCTTTCCTGTTTCACCCGGGCACCGGTCGTTGAGGCCGCTGGAATGACTCCATCACAAGGTATTGTCGGCAGCACGGTAACTATCTCCAGTCTTACAGTCAATCAGCCTTTTGTCGTCAGGTGGGATAGTGTCGATATTATCAGTGGTACAGTCCCCTTGAGCGGATATGTTACGTTTACCGTACCTGAAACAGTTGGCACCAGTCACGGTGTAGAGGTACAAAATCCAACTGGCACGCAGGTCCTGAGCACTACGTTTCTGGTTATGCCTTCGATAACCATCGACCCTATTTCAGGTACTTCTGGTACCACGGTTTCTGTCAGCGGGAAAGGATTTGCAGCTTCGGAAAGTAGCATCCTGGTTACCTATGACAGCACCAATGTGAAGACTGATATTACCGCTGGCAGCCTCGGGTCCTGGAGTACAACCTTTGCTGCCCCTGCATCCGCCAAAGGCTCTCATTCAGTGGATGCATCCGGTAGCATCACCAGTGCCACGAATGTAGAAAATAAAACCTTCACTGTTACTCCGTTGATAAGCATCAGCCCGACCAGTGGCAGCGTCAATACTACTGTCACCATAACAGGAAAAGGTTTTGTTGCCAGTGAATCTAGCATCAAAGTCACCTACGATAGTAAAGAGGTAAAATCGGGAATTACCGCCGATGCCTCCGGTTCCTGGAGTGCAACTTTTTCTGTTCCCAGTTCTGCCGGCGGTAGCCACATTATAGATGCCTCGGGAAGTTCTACCATTGCCACTGATGTCTCGGATTGTAGCTTTGCTATTGCACCCAGTATGACTATCGATCGGGAATCGGGACGTGTCGGCGATGTGGTGAATATTGCCGGTAAAGGTTTCGGTCAGAATGAAAGCAGTATTGTGGTTACGTTCGACGGCGCTATACTGAAAAGTGCTCTTACCGCTGATGACAGTGGTCAGTGGTCAGCGAACATTGCCATACCTGCCTGCACCAGTGGTACTCATACTATCGATGCCTATGGAGCGACAACCAGCGCCAGCGCAGTTGCAGATAGAAGTATCGCCGTTCAGGCTCAGATAACTCTTAATCCTTCAGGTGGCAATGTGGGAGATACCATTAGTGTCGCCGGCACTGGCTTTACTGCGGGGCAACGCGTGACGATTATCTATGGCACGGTAACAGTGCTTTCCAATGTGACCGCTGATTCACAGGGGAATTTTTCCGGTAGCTTTAAAGCCTCGGGAGGTAACAGTGGCGACATAAAAGTAGTAGCCACTGATACTGCCGGTGTCACCACGTTTACTGCTTTCGCTATGGAAACTGCGGCCCCATCAGTACCTCAGATTAAATCACCAAAAGCCAAGAGCACGGTCGGTTTTATCGGCGATACCAAAATAATGTTTGATTGGTCTGATGTATCGGACCCCAGCGGTGTCTCTTACGATTTAGAAGTGAGTACACAAGCAGATTTCCCAGGTACGATAATCAAGCACGCTAATCTTACAGAGTCACAGTATGAGTCAACAGACGAGGAAATGTTACCTCATGGTGAATATTACTGGCGCGTGCGGGCTATCGATGGCGCTGGTAATGCCAGCCAGTGGTCAGCATCATCGATGGTAAAAGCTGGGATTATGCTCACTACCACGTTTATCATCGTTATTGTGATTCTGGTGCTTGTGATTATCGTGGTTCTGCTGCGTGTACGGCAGGTCTTTTTTAAACGCTAGCTGCACCTTACAGTCCGACATTAAAACTGGACTAATTATTAGACTCGTGTCGGGTCGAAGTAAATTGCATTCAAGTGCCTTAGCAAGCTTGACAATCAAATATGGCGTAGATATCATTGCGCGGAGGGGGTTGATTAATATCGATCCCTCATGAATCGAAGCGGAGCGAATTGGTAGCTGAAATAGCCGCAAACAGGCAACTCGAGACAGTGAGAGCTTACTATGATAACAGCGATTGACGAGACAAAGTGCACAGGCTGCGGAGTATGCGTTGACGTTTGCCCGATAGATGCACTCAGGATGGATGAAAAAGGTGAAAAAGCCGTCATCGAATACCCTGATGACTGTATGACTTGCTACACGTGTGAATTGAAGTGTCCCACTGGGGCGATCTTTGTTCACCCATTCAAAGAGGTATTACCGAAAGCGATAAACTATTAAAGCAGGTGTAAGGCGTGGCTAAATTAGAAAATCTGGGTAAGGTTATTGAAATAGATGTACTTGTCATCGGTGGTGGTCCGTCAGGTTTATGGGCGGCGAATCGAGCTAGGGAACTTGGCAGTGATGTTTTGGTAGTGGATAAGGGACCACAAGATTGGGGAGGCCTCGCCTCATTGTCTGGTGGTGATTTTGACGCTGTTCTTCCTGGAGAAAACGTTGATGATTTTGTGCAGGACCTCGTCTATTATTACGATGGCCTATGCGAACAAGACCTGATTGAGGAAGTGTTTAAACATTCATTCGAAAGGCTTACCGACTATCAGAGATTTGGATGCCAGTTTCTCACAGAGCCAGATGGCAAACTAAAGGGTATTCCTCAGCGAGGATTGGAGCATGTCAAGCTTTATCCAGCTAAGTTCAAAGGCACAGGCGGAGAAGACATGATTCGGGGTCTCATAAAGGAAACGAACAGGCTCGGTGTTAAACGGTTAGGCAGAATACTTATTACAGACCTGCTTAAGCGCGATGGCAGAGTTGTTGGTGCTGTAGGTTTCAATACGAGGGATGGTGTGTTCTATATCTTTAAGGCAGGTGCTGTGGTCATTGCCACCGGTGAAGGAGGCTGGAAGTCATCATATCATTCACACACGGCATGCGGAGAAGGGACGTACATGGCATTCAGGGCTGGCGTTGAGCTGAAGAACATGGAGTTTGTTAGAGTGTGGAATTGTCCAACCCAATTTGCCTGGGAAAGTCAAACAACGCTGCTCCCACTGGGAGCGAGGTTTGTCAACGCCAGGGGTGAGTCTTTCATGGACAAATACTGTCCTGAGATGGGAAGCAAGACTGACCAGCACTACAATGTAATCGGCATGGCTATTGAGGCGAGAGAGGGTAGAGGCCCTATCTACTTTGACGTCAGCCGTATGAGATCTGATGATAGCAGGATAGTAAAGCCACAAACCGGCTGGCAACTGCTCAATTACCAGAAGCTCGTGGCAATCGGAATGGATTTATTTAAGGACAGGACGGAGTGGATGCCACAACTCTACCAGACATGCGGCGGGCTGGTAGCAGATATCGACGGTAGAACCAGAGTACCTGGTTTATTTATAACCGGTTGTGCCCGAGGTATAGAGCCGGGACTCTGCATCGGGGGGCTTCATCTCTGTATAACCGCTGTAACAGGTTACATCTCTGGCGCTGTCGCTGCCGAATATGCCAGGTCACACAGACCTGGTCAAATAGAGGAAGACGAAGCGGAAACATTCAAACGTACGTTGTTTGGTCATCTTGGCAAAACTGGTATTCCACCCAAGAAGGTGCTCACCAAAATTCAGGAAGCTGTTTTCCCGTACGAGGTATGTATAATAAAGAGCGAAAAAAGTATAAAAAATGCTTTGAGTAAAATTGAACAGTTAAAGAATGAACTGATGCCGCAGATGATTGCTGCCGACGCCCACTATCTCATGAAATTGATAGAGGTGCAGGCTATTGCATTTATGACTGAGATGTACCTGAGAGCTTCTTTGATGAGAACTGAGACGCGTGCAGGCCATTACCGGGAAGACTATCCAGACCGTGATGACAAAAATTGGTTGAAGTGGATAGTAATCAGCCAGGGAGACAACAAACTCAATCTACGTACCGAGCCTGTGCCCTTCTATAGGTATAAGTTCAAACCTGCCCGCTACTACATGGATAACTTCAGATTTCCGAGATAATACCGTAATTTGCCAGGATGCTATGACAAAAACAAATGCGTCCAATATGCGTCTCTTCTCTTTATTGCTGGCTCGAAGATAATGCTCTCCTATTGCCTCGGTATATTCTCGTATGCTGTCTCGTGTCATGTCACCCTCCTTTGGGTAACACTTCTTTTGAGGCAGCGATACCACTTTAAGTAACAAAAATTATGACGCAATTCGCCCCTATAAAAGTATACTAAAAACATATATAATATTGAGTTAACATTAATGCATCACTTAATTGTATATGGAAAAAATAAGTGGGGGAATACAATGGAAAGAGTGATTTCACGTATTCTTATGGTCACACTAATATTAATTCTACCGATTGGCGTCGTTCTGACCACACCGCCGATTGTCCTGGCCCAGACTTTATCGTTGAGTCCCTCCAGTGGACCACCAAATGCCGTAATAACTACTACCGGAAGTAGTTTTTTACCAAGCACTCCTGGTTGGGTTTGGTATGATAGCAATCGTGATAGTGTGAGAGACCCCGGGGAACCCCAAGTATCTGTGACTACCACCGCTGCGGGTGCTCTCCCCGCTGGAGTTGTCCTGACGGTGCCGGGTGTGGTGCCAGGTATCTATCCAGTGCGGGCTGATATACCTGTAGGCGGAGCCGTTGATGCTTCGGCAAACTTCACAGTATCCACTCCGAGTCTATCGTTGAGTCCGACTAACGGAATAGCAGGCACGATACTACTAATTACTGGCAGTAGTTTCACTTTAAATAGTGCGGGGCTGATCTGGTTTGATAGCAATGGCAACAATGTATTGGATGCAGGGGAACCTCAGGTGGCTGTGACCACCACTGCAGCCGGGGCCATCCCTGCTGGAACCATCCTCACGGTGCCGATTGTGGCATCAGCTACTTACCAAGTTCGAGCTGATATACCTACTGGTGGGTCTGTTGAGGCTACGGCAAGCTTTACTGTACTACCAATTCCAAGTATGACGCTGAGCCCCACTTCCGGAGCACCAGGTACAATGATAACCATTACTGGCACTAACTTTGCACTAAATACCGCTGGTGTCGTTGGTTTTGACAGCAATGGTAATAATGCCATAGACCTGGGTGAACCTCAGGTGCCATTAACTACCACTGCCGCTGGTGCTATCCCTGCTGGAATTATCCTTACCGTGCCGAGTGAGGCACCTGGCATCTACCGGCTGTTGGCCGACATACCAACAGGTGGATCTATTGAGGCTTCGGCAACCTTCACTGTACCAATTTCAAGTATATCGTTGAGTCCCGCCTCCGGAGTACCGGGTACAGTAATAACCATTACCGGCAGTGGCTTTGCACTAAATACCGCTGGTGTCATTGGTTTTGATAGTAATGGTAATAATGCCATAGACCCGGGCGAGCCTCAAGTGCCACTGACTACCACTGCAGTCGGTGCTCTCCCTGCTGGAATTATCCTTACCGTGCCGAGTGCGGTACCGGGCATCTACCGGCTGTTGGCCGACATACCAACAGGTGGATCTATTGAGGCTTCGGCAAACTTCACTGTAGCCATTTCAAGTATCACGCTTACTCCAAGTTCCGGAGCACCGGCAACAGTAATATCCATTACTGGCACTAACTTTGCACCAAATACTGCCGGGAAAGTCGGTTTTGACAGCAATGGTAATAATGCCATAGACCTGGGTGAGCCTCAGGTGCCAGTGACTACCACTGCCGCCGGTGCTCTCCCTGACGGAGTTATCCTGACCATACCAGGTGTGTCACCAGGCACCTTCAGGGTGCTCGCTGATATACCTACAGGTGGATCTATTGAGGCTACGGCAAGCTTTACTGTATCGATTTCAAGTATATCGTTGAGTCCCACCTCCGGAGTACCGGGTACAGTAATAACCGTTACCGGCAGTGGCTTTGCACTAAATACCGCTGGTGTCGTTGGTTTTGATAGCAATGGCAACAATGTATTGGATGCAGGGGAACCTCAGGTGCCATTGACTACCACTGCCGCCGGTGCTCTCCCTGCTGGAATTATCCTTACCGTGCCGAGTGCGGCACCGGGCATCTACCAACTGCTGGCTGATATACCTGCGAGTGGAGGTGTTGAGGCCTCAGCGAGCTTCACTGTGCCCACAGTAAGTATGTCATTGAGCTCCACTTCCGGAGCGCCAGGTACAGTAATAACTGTTAGCGGAAGTGGCTTCATGCCGAATACTGCTGGTTGGGTCTGGTTTGATAGTAACGGTGATAGTGTGAGGAATGCTGGCGAACCGCAAGTGCCAGCAACGACCACGGCTGCTGGTGCCATCCCTTCCGGAGGCGCCCTGACCATACCAGCAATCGCCGCCGGGGGCTACCAGGTGCTCGCTGATATACCTAGTGGTGGAACGAGTGAAGCTTCGGCGAGTTTCACTGTGGTCGTGCGAGCCATAGCCTTGAGTCCCGCCTCTGGGGCATCAGGTACAATAATAACCATTACTGGTAGCGGCTTCACGCTGAACACTGCTGGTTGGGTCTGGTTTGATAGTAACGGTGATAGTGTGAGGAATGCTGGTGAACCTCAAGTGCCAGTAACGACTACGGCTGCTGGTGCCATCCCTTCCGGAGTTGCCCTGAGCGTACCAGTAACCGCCGCCGGGGGCTACCAGGTGCTCGCTGATATACCTAGTGGTGGAACGAGTGAAGCTTCGGCAAGCTTCACCTTAGTCGTGCGAGCCATAGCCTTGAGTCCTGCCTCCGGGGTCCCAGGTACAGTAATAACCATTACTGGTAGCGGCTTCACCTCAGATACCCTGGGCTGGGTGTGGTTCGATAGCAATAGTAATGGTGCGAGAGATGCTGGTGAGCCTCAGGTATCAATGACTACTACTACAGCCGGTTTCATTCCCGCAGGGGTGACTCTGATTGTACCAGCCGCTGCCCCGCAGGTCTATAAGGTTCTTGGTGATATACCTACAGGCGGAACCGTTGAAGCTTCGGCAAGCTTCGCGGTGACTCCACCTCCGTCGCCAGGACTTTTGCTCGGCAGTGTTAGAGGCGAAATCATATTGGCACCGGGTATCATTGTAGAGGTGTTGGCGCCAGGTGCGCTACCGTTTATGGGTACCATGGGCATTCAGAGCACTGGACTTAGGTACGACGTTGATATTTGGACGACAACGGCGTGGAGCACCGTCGTAGAAGCAGGTGTGCGCAATGCTTCCTACTCGGTCTCAGGCTTTGGACTAAGGATAAACAACGATACCACGGAAAGCATGACGGTGACTTACGTCATCGTCTATCTGAGGCAGTGAAAACAGTGCGATGTTGGTCCTGCGGTGCAAACAACGCCAGGACTTGATACCAGTGTAAGAGGTGGCGCATTCTGATTTTCTAGGAGCTAATGAAGAGGTAGAAAGTGGTTAAAAGAAGCAAGCCACTATCATTGCTATTAATAATGGTGGCGGTTATGGTGTTGTGTACTACGCTAGCGTCATCGAGAGATGCAAAGGCAGCCACCGATACCATTGTAAATGGCGGTTTCGAAGCTGGAGACTTGTCTGGATGGACCATCGGTGGCTTGGGTGGTTCTATTGAGGCTCTCAGTGCTGGTGACTTTGCGCCTGAGATAACAGTTCCCGAAGGTAGCTGGTTTGCCTTATTGTCTACTGGTCCAGGCGAGATAAACTTGGCTCTTGGTCCCGACTTGGACGGCAATGGGTTCCCCGACAATGATAGTGCTATTTTGAGACAGGCCTTTACTCTATTGCCTCACCAGGTGCCAGCTACTCTAAGCTTTCACTGGAATTTCCTAAGCGCTGAGACGGGCGGGAACGACGATTTTTTCATGGTGAGTTTGAATGGCAGCAGAATTCTCACCGGCAGTGTGCCTGGAGCTTCCACTTTCGTGTCATCCTTTCCTGATGTTCCGTCTCTGGACCAGATTAGCTACAGCGTGACGACCTATGGGCTAACCGATGGCGACGTCTTCGAGGGGGGAAGCTGTGTCTTTCAGGACTTCTCATATGTGATTACTAGCGCTGGTAGCTATACCCTGGAGTTTGCCGTTATCGACCAGGTAGACCGTTTTTTTGACTCTGGCTTGCTGATTGATGCCGTCCAGCTCACACTGCCGCCTCTGCCCGAATCGCAGCCAACACCATCTCAAACGACAACATTTACACCATCACCTGCACCTGCGCCACCACCATCACCGACACCAACACCGACGCCAACGCTAACACCAACACTTATACCTACACCATCACCAACACCACTAACATCGCCCCCTACCCCACCACCAACATCACAAACACCAGTTAACTGGTGGCTAAACGGAGGAATTATCGCCGCCGTCTTAGTCATCTGCATGCTAGTCTGGGTCGTGATAGCCCGCCGCAACAGCCGAAAAGATTACTAGGGAAGATGGATTTCGCTGCATACCAGGCCACGCTCTAGCCTTCGATAATCAAGCAGCCCGACTAGCTTGGTTTACACCTTTCAGGAGACCACGTGAAGGTCATAGAGAACACTTCTCCTTGGGACAATTTGCTTTGTCGAGCTTGGTGAGTTCTCGGTATCGTTGAGCTTAAGATAAGTAATCTCCTTTTTGCTTTATTAGGGATATCTTTTCTTGAACATTCACTCATTTTATGACTTGAAACCGACAGAATATACCAATATAATCATTCATAAAGACAAATTAAATGTTTATTGAAGATTAACTCTTCCAACTTATCTTGTCATGGAGACTTAATAATAAATGGAAATATTCCGATGGGTTCTTTCCTCTGTTGTCGCTTTTCTCTCAGGTTTTTTTCTAGTCCAATATTTCACAGCCCATCCTCTCAAAATGAGCCAGGTACTTCTAATGACTTTGCTATCCATAATGGTTGCAGTACTCATCGCTCTGAGTTGGCTTAGAGGATGGGACTATCTTGTCGCTCTGCCTTTATTTCTAATCTTATTTATTTGCAGCTATTGGCTTAAGACCATAATGTTTCTTAGGGCCAAAGATATTCGGATAAGTCCCCCAATTACCCGTCTTGCTAGAGACCGTGGTAAAGGACATACGGCAATAATATATTCTGCTTACGGAGAGCCTGAAACATATGATCCAATTGGGTGGATAAACCAGTTCAGTGAACTTGATTACCAGGGGGTCCGTTTTATTCCCCGTTTGGTACGGCCGATATTTGCCTACCAACTACGTAAAATTTATTTGCGTATTGGCCGGTCCAATAACGTATTCATATATAGCCAGATAATTAGGGCTCTACAGAAAGAATATCGAAAAGCAGGAAACAATTCGATACGCTTCTACCTATCCTTTATGGATGCCTCGCCTACTCCTCAAGCAGCTGCGATTCAAGTAGGTAAATCTCGCTCGCTCGCTCGCTAAGGAGGGGAATATAGCTTGATGAAGGGTTAGCGATATAAGGAGAATAAATTATGAGTGACTGGAAAATAAAAGGTAAACCGGCACTGGTCATATTACATATGCAGGAGGGGATTGTAGGCTCACTAAGCAGTTTCAATACACCTGGAACTACACCAGACCTTTTATCTCGCCAGCAAGCATTGCTCAAAGCCTTCCGCGATAGGAATCTGTTAGTAGTATATATAAATGTTTTACAATCCTCAAAAAATCCTGCTGGATCACTTCCGGAGTACGGGCGCATGTTTAAGAGGATGGGATTGTACCAGGAAAATCCCAAAAAACTGGAGGTGATCCCTGAATTGGCTCCTCTGCCTGGAGAACCAGTATTGTTAAATTGGCTCATGGGCGCCTTCACCAATTCCGGCTTGGATCAAGTACTGAAGTCACATGGTATTGAAACTGTGGTTATGTTTGGTGGTGCACTTCATATTGCGGTATATAATGCCACTTTGCAGGCAGTGGACCTGTGGTATTCGGTAGTTATTCCGGAGGATGCTTGTATTCCGACTAAAGCGTCGACAAGAACTCCGGAAGAGGTCAAAGTTCGAGAGGTAGTACTAGATGTGATGTTTCCCAACATTGCGTTGGTCACTACCACAGAAGACGTTATTGCACACCTTGGATAGTAGCGAAATAAAAAAATATATTCGTATGCTCTATGATGATGCCACGTTTATCACTGTAATATGTGCGATTACAGTTCGAAGATTTCGACAGAGTCTGTGTACCTTACGATAAAAGAGAAAATAGATTTGCTCAGTGGTTAATTATTTATTAGATAGATACGGGCTTTGCTTGGGAGACCAGGTAGGAGAAACACAAGAACGAGGTACACAAGGTATTTCCGGCGTAATGACTATTAGCAAGAAGGAACTGCCTACCTATTTCACTAGTTCCGTTCCTTTCACACTATTAGTAGCATATATACCAGAGTAACACGCTTGCAACAAAAAAGGAGGGAACATGGTAAAAAGAGGAGCAAATATAAAAATTTTAATGTCAGAACCGATACCAGATAAGCCATCAGGGCCACCATCCTACCGGCCAATAGCACAGAAAATTGCGGACATAGTAGGCAGGCCAGGAACAACCGTAGACTATGTTGGTTTGAGGAAAGGTTATCCCCATCTGGGTACTTTTGAAATCTCTTACAACACCCTCTGGATGGCGCAGAGGGCTTATGAAGCTGAAAAAAAGGGATACGATGCCTTTATTATTGGGGCTATAGCTGACATAGGTTATAAAGAATGTCGTGCTATAACAAAAATCCCGGTGGTAGCGCCCGCAGAATCTGCATCGCTCTTGGCCTGCACTCTGGGCAGCAAGTTTTCCATCATCCTTATAGACTGGCGTATGAAGCGTACGATGGAGAATCTCGTGAAGGGTTATGGACTGAAAGACAGGCTAGCAAGTTTGAGGTGTCTGCCTGGATTAACATTGCAGAAAGACCATGAAATGGTGGAGGGTAGTCCGCAGGAGCAAAAACAACTTGCAGATATAATTTCTATGGAAATGGCTAAAGCTGTCAATGATGACGGTGCTGAAGCAGTGTATATATCGGATGTTCCCACTGGTCTGATACTGACTACGCAAGGGATTACTCAGGTGGAAGGTGCCCCGGTGGTCGATCCGTATACTGCCGCCTTGAAGATGGCGGAGATGCTTGTGGATCTGCAGAGAGCACAGGGTGTAGGAGTATGTAAGAGGGCACTGAGACCCCCACCTATGCCAGGCTGGGAGAAACAGATACCATTTCCAACCGATTAAAGTAATCAAATGAGCCTGTGTAAGATAATTTAAAGAAAAGATAGAAATCGAAAGGATACAGAGACTTATTACAATTTTTGCACAATAGTCAGTATGACTCGTGCTGATGAATTTCAACAATAGTGCCCACATCCCCCCAAGAAGGAAGGAGGAAAATGTGGCCATAAAGAGTTTTGCAAGTATTTTTAGTAGGTAAGCTGATTTTAATGGATAAAGTCATGGAAACCTATATGGTCGGGCAAGGTAAGAAGGTAGAAATTCCCTTTTTAGTCTATTTACTGAGGGGTGATGAAGGGAATATTCTAACGGCGAGTTCTTGAATGTGCTTCCTACCTTCTTTACTTATCATCGTAGACATAGGTTAGTACATACGACTACTGACGTGAAAAAATTAAGACTATTGTTTAGATTGGAAACAGACAAAAATTATGATTAAAATGAAACCTAATATCTATGAGAGCTTTTGCACGAGCTTGTATCTGTGGACGGGGAGGCCGTTTTCTCTTGATACCCTGGTCTCCCCGTCCAAGATTTTAGATACAAAAAACCTTAGCCAATCATGACTAAGGTCAATTTTGAAGCTTGGTGGAGGTGGGGGAGGCCCGGGCTCCATCGTACCAAAATATTATTGCTTTGCTTAAGAGAAGAAGAGCACTCGGGGTGGTTTTTCTCAATAAAGAATAAATCTATTGAGTTCGGATCCCCTTTGGTGAATTAATGTGCTCTTTTTGTGACTAAAATGTGTCCAAGTGTTGGATTATTTTATCCCATTTGTGGACACACGTGAGTATAGAGGGCTCATTTATTGCTTCCGAAGTGGAGTTAGAGTATATGTGCAGCTATTACCCCTTCGCTTAGGTTCCATCTTAATTTTGAACTGCTCAGCTGCCCAAACAGGATAAGTCCGCCCGCACGCGACAAGGCAAAAGTCCTCAGTTTCTGGGAAATCAAGTATCTTGCAATGCGGTATGTCCAGCACTGCCCTGTCCTTAGTTAACTCAGGCACGGAAAAGGGGCTTAACCACTGCAGCTGGTACGCCATCTTACCCGCTGTCATGGTAAAGGCTAATCCTGGCGAGAATGCTCTTACGAGGCCAAGGAGAAACAGGGCTGGGTTTGCGTTCTTCCGCTTCAAAGCCTCGACATTGGGACGCTCGAACTTCTTAATGCCTTCTTCGCCCATTTTCTCGCGGATGACCTTGTACACGCTTCTCCCTGACTGGATCCAGTTGCCGTAGGCTATCTCATACTTATCTTCAAATAAAGCTCCTTCGGGGATAGGCTTGGTTCCTTCCTGACTCATCCTCTTCAACTCATCTGCTGCCTGGTCGCCAAAGAGTTTCCTTACTAAAGGCTGAATGGAAGTCTCATGATACTTCAGATTGTCGATAACCATACGGTACTTCTCCTCATATGGCATCTCCTTGACTTTTCCCATGATAATTCTTCTTCCTCTCCTTATTTTGAGCTATAGGTCGATACCATCTATGAATAAACCTTTGTCGCTTAAGCTTGTGTTTTCCCGAAAGTATTTAATATATACCTGAATGGCTGTATCTATGCGGGTCAATCCACGCATAGAGGATAGCAACGGGTGATCCGGCTCACAGACACAGTAGATATATCCGATACCACGAAGCAGTGCCAGATTGTTAATATGCCTTATTAGAGGAACCAAGTATTTTGGCTTCCTGAAGCCTATCGGTGTCAGCATCATTTGCTTGAGTAGTTCACCACGGCGGGGCATGCGAGGCATAGGCCAAAAAGGGTGGGTCATATCCGTAAACAGCTTGAAGAATTTCATCTTTGCGTTCAGCCGTTCAACCGTAATCTTCGTAACCTGGCTCCAGTCCCAGAATCCCATGCAGGCAAGCAGATTACTCTCGTCCTCGAGGAGAAATAGATTATCTAAATGGTAGCCAGGTGTCCTGCTGATAAATTTTTGCAGTTCGGCCGCTGTCTTTGTTTCATATAACTCGTAGTCCTGCCAGGTCTCATTTATTAAACTGGCAATAGTCGGAAGGTCATCTATAATAGCGGTTCTTATCTGATAGCTCGTTTCAACCGACATTTTCTTGTAGACAGCTAAGCCGGGCATGGTAAGGGTGCGATGTCTCTGAAATCCTTCTCGACCGATATAATGCATCGAAGGCAAGTTGCCCCCGATAATAAGCGAGTAAGCGAGTATAGCGCCTCTCTGTCTGAGATATGTTTCACGGAACTGATGCATTTGCCCGGCTATCCGTTTGCCACGGTAATCGGGATCGACAAAAGCTTGAAACACATGCCCGACCTTCTCTTCTTTGCCGTTCACTAATGCATTGCGCAGGGCACAGGCCGTCGAACCGATGATACGGTTGTTTTCAATAGCTACATAGACCTTATAGTCACTATACGCTTTAACGCGGGCGAAGAAATCCGGCGTATTTACCGTGGATACAATCAGGGTAGTCCCCTGGGGACATCTGGCCTGCAGTTTTTGGAGTTCTCCATTATCATTTTGGTTTGCTTCGCGTATGTCCATCTTCCCCTGTTCCCATGCTTTTCAAAGTGAAATAGATAGCGGAAATCACAATTAAGGCCGTTGAGCTATTAAGAACCCACGATTAGGAAATAATCGGCTGGCAGGCATTGGTATCGTACGCACCGTACGGAATCCAAAGCTCTCTATTTCTAACTGCAGGTCTTTGGCTGTTTTTATGGGTACTCCCCAGAGTCCATACAACAGTTCTTGCAAGGCGGAAAGACGTTTTTCTGATCTCTGATGTCCGGCGCTACTCGAAAAGAGAGCGCTCAGGTAGGGTAGTGAAATCAATGGGTCAGACTTAAGGGCTTTTAAAGTTGCCAGCAGCATGTCCCGGCGATATGCCCAGATGTTATCCGAAACCGCCAGCAGTAATGGCATGAACATATATCCTCCGGGTTTGACAGCTTTGAACAAGGTGCGCAGAGTGCCGGCACGGGACGAGGCCGGAAAGAAAAATTGGCTCCATTGAGCTGTATCAAAAACGGCTTCGTCTTTTAACGTGCACGCGTCGATTTGACGTATTTCAACACGGTGGTTAACTCCTAGAAGAACTGCCCGCCGCCTTGCTTCACTTGCAGTTTTAGCCTCAATCTCGACTCCCACCCCTGTGACCTTGGGATAAGTTGCGAGAATTTGAAACAAAGTGTTACCCACCCCACAACCTGATTCCAGATGGTTTGCACCCTGTTGCCAGAGTCTTTTTATCTCAGGCATCGCCTGCCCGATTGCCGCACCAACAAAGCCGCGAATAGGTGACATTGCCGAGATGACTCCTTGAGCTAGGGAGAGTACGTTCGTCAACTTCTAACGCAGTATAGTCGGTAGCCGTCTTCTCTAAATTGGCTAAATTTCTCAGTCGAATATTAGTTACCTGGAGCGTATGAACCAATGGCAGGAGAGCATCAGCCGAAGTAAGAAGGTTTAGATTGGGAGCCAGCCGGAAGACGCCGTCGTTTTGCTGGACAAAGCCATAGGACACTAGACCGCCGAGGACACGATCAATCTTCTCTTTCTCCAGGCTAGTGGATGTGGCAATCTGTTGAGCAGTGCTCTCGGTGGATAATGCATCAATAATACCGGAGTTAATTGCCCCGGTTAGCAGGGCCACTGCTTCGGCACCGGCGATTAGTTCACCCAATTTCTGATTGGCTACATCTTGAGCCCGGATTTGCAGGACTTCGCTAATCGTTCCCGTCATAGTAAGCTCCTTTTTATACTCGGACGTGTTTGGCTTTTTCTCCCTCGATGATACTAAGCTCTGTTTCTCTCAATATTTTCTCGATGTATTCATCGTTTCCTTTGGAAAAAGCATTATTAATGCTCAAGAAAGCGATTCCGTGAACAAAGATCCACATCTTGGTTAAGACGTTTTCCCTCTGTTGTTCACCGAGCCCTTCCAGGATCGGTTCGTTTTTCATTCTCTGAAGTGCCTCTTCAAAGGCGATTTTTCTCAGTGTCTTCCCGTAGCCATCACTTTTACCTCTATTGTTCTCACCGTACAGGAAGCGGAAAAGGTTTTTCTCCTTACTGGCAAAAAGAATATAGCCTAACCCCATATCTAGGAAAGTCTGCCCAGTCCTGGGTATGGTTTGATATGTTGATTGAACATCGGCGGCCATCTTTCTTAATTCCATATCTAGTTTTTTCATCGATTTGAAGTTCGAATATAATGGTTGTGTTGAACAATTAAGCTTTTTCGCGAGTTTTCGTGCTGAAAGCTTCTCGATTCCTTCAGCCCTGACCAATTTAAAGGCCGACTCGATGAGCATCTCCCTGGTGAATGAAAGATTAACCGGCATTCCCTTATCCTCATTTATTTATAATTATATAACACATGTTATATAACATATGTCATAACGATTGTCAACAGACTAACGGATACTTTTTTAGATAGCGCCTTCATCAAAGTGTTGCAGAAGGTAGTCGAGGAGTTCCAGCTTAACCATTTCCTGTCGGGCAAATTCCTCAATACCATATTTCCGGATAAACTTATAGTTAGCCTCCAGCGGACGGTACGAGATAAACGAATCGCTTTGTTTCGATCCTTCCATGATCCGGCTTACTCTTTCGCAGCTTGCCCAGTCAGGGCATTGGGCACAAGCCTCGAGGTGCTTCTGCTTGACACAGCAGGTGATGAAACCACAGGCTGGATGTTTCTGTTCAAAGTCCTTTCCGGCGCAGCCGGGGCATCGCGATGATCCTGTGGTATGGTACCTTGGGCAGAGACCACAATCAAGCCCACAAGCCCCCACCATGGGATAGCGCTTCAGCGGGTACTCACTCATTAGAGACTCCTCTGACTAATTGCACTTTATGCCCAAGGTTTCAAGAAGAACCCATAGATTATACCGAGTATAAGCATTTCACCTAATCCAGTGAGAAGCGTATAGAGTAATGTTGCAACGGGTACTTTAAACATCATCCAGTTTGAGGCTACAGACATAACGATGCGAAAGAACCAAGCCAAGAAGGCAAAGCTTATTCCTTTCACTAAACCTATTTCACCAGGAAGGCTTGTATATAGAAGCAGGAATATTCCTGCCATAACAAATCCATAAACAAGATCAATAATAACTCCTATGGGTACATTTATAGACGTTTTTGCTATCGGTTTGTAGACTTCGTAAAGTCTACGAGCAAGGGGATTGGCATTAATCAGACTATCTAGAACGCCAAAAAGAATGCCACTGACAAAGCTTACGATTACATAGCTAATCAATCTCACTTCCTCCCTTGTCGCACTAATATATGTGATGAAATGAATTACTGAGCAAGAGACTATTCCTCCAATCTCCTCTGGACAGCTTCGCTCTCAAGCTCCTTAATGGCATCGGTTGCGATCCAGCGGGCAGCCTTTGAATCTAGCTTATGGATTTCTTTGGCGATATCTACTACAGCTTTGTTTAGGTTTCGGTTGCGCTTCCCCATATTTCGCATTGCCCAATTGACTGCCTTCTTTACAAAGTTGCGCTCATCTGTAGCCCCTTCCCTTATCACCGGGAATAATGCTATGAATTTATCGTCCGCTGCCTTCTTATCATGCCAGGCAAGGCAGGCTATCAGTGAGAAAGCAGTCCTCTTGACGAACTCTCCCTCGCGATTAGACCAGTCATGGATTTTCTTCCAAGCTAGCGGCGACTTCTCGAAAAGGTTCATGCAGACCTGGTCGCAGACGTCCCAGGAGTTGATATCCTTCACCCAGTCCTCCATCTGAGCTTCTGTTAACTTCTGAGGATCATCAATCATTGCTGCCAGGATTCTGGCATCATCTATTCCTGTCTTCCATAACTCAAGAGAGAGTTCGTGGTTCTTTCCTATTTCCTTCGCCAGCAATCTCAACTCAGGAATCGATACACCTAGCCTTTTTTCAACCGCCATACCGTATCTCGCCATCCCTTCCAACTGGTCAGGTTTGGCTTTTTTATTTAGTTTCTTCAGTACATCTTCAGCCGTATTCATACGGACATTTTATTCCTTCGCCTATGGCGTGTTCAAGGCTTGTTCGGGCAACTGGATAATGGACGGGGAGTTCGCTTCCTCTTAATACCTTGGTCTCCCCGTCCAAGATTTTAGATACAAAAAAACCTTAGCCAATGATGACTAAGGTCAATTTTGAAGCTTGGTGGAGGCGGGGGAGGGTTGAACTCCCCGTTCAAGTGAAAAATTCAAAACGTTATAACTTCTGGATTATTGTTTCTTAATAAACATAAGCTTGTTTTGTTTTGCTTTGACTGCGGGTTTTCTATTGAGGGATTATGGTCAGGTGGACAGTCTAGGTTGGCAGTGGGGCATAGGTCATTTCGTAAAGCCTGGTGTACAGGCCGCCGAGGCGGAGCAGCTTTTCATGTTGACCCTGCTCTACAATTCGTCCCTTGTCCAGCACAATAATGGTATCGGCATCGCGAACAGTGGACAGCCGATGAGCTATGACTAACGTAGTTCTCCCTTTCATGAGCCGTCCAAGACTCTGCTGCAAGACATGTTCACTGTATGAGTCCACGCTTGCGGTGGCTTCATCCAGGAGAAGTATGGCTGGATCGGCGAGGAGCGCTCGAGCAAAGCTAATAAGCTGCCGTTGTCCCATACTCAGGTTTTGTCCCCGCTCCTGAAGTTCGGTATCGTATTTTTTATCGAGCGACATGATGAAATCGTGGGCGCTCACTGTTTTTACAGCCGTTATTATCTGTTCATCTGTTGCCTCAGGGTTGCCGTAACGAATGTTATCTTTTACCGTGCCGGAAAACAGGAATGGGTCTTGCAGTACCAATCCTAACTGGTGCCTGTAGCTCGTTTTCTCCAAACTGAGCAGGTCCAATCCGTCGATCAGAATATTTCCTTTGGTGGCATTATAAAAGCAAGCTATTAAATTAACAATGGTAGTTTTACCTGCCCCGGTGGGACCGACCAGCGCTACTGTTGCCCCTGCGGGGATGTGCAGATTAATGTTATGGAGGACTTCAATGCCTGATTCATAGCTGAAGGAAACATCTTTGAAAGTAACCTCTCCTTTTAGATGAGGTGCTACGATGCTTTTTGAGGTATCATCTGTTTCCGGCCTAACATCGAGCAGTTCGAAGACACGGGCTCCGGAGGCCATTGCCATCTGTAACTCCGCATATGACATGGTCAGGGCTCTGATTGGGTCGAAGAAATTCTGTATATAAAGTATAAAGGCAAGGAGGGTACCTATCAGAAGTGTACCGCCCAGTACTCCGATTCCACCATAAATGATAATCATAGTGATGGCGAGCGCTGACAGTAGTTCCACGCCGGGCATCATGGCAGCCGAAATACGCGCTGCCTTCAAGTTGGTACCAAGGTGAGTATAGTTCACCTGTTCAAATTGTTGAGAATTCAGGTCCTCACGGGATAGGCTCTGGATAACTCGTACTCCGGATATATTTTCCTGAAGAGCAGCGTTAACCGGCGCTAAGGCTTGCCTTGCTCGTATGAAGGATTGGCGTGCCCCCTTTTGCCAGAATAGTATTAACAGGAAGAGCAGCGGTATAAACGTTAAGGTAAGCAATGCCAGCTTAAACTCCATGGCAAAAAGGGTGAATACAATAGCAATCAGGCTGAGCACTTCGCCTGCTACCCAAAAAGCGCCGGAGTCGAGGAAATCTCCGAGCTCTTCCACATCACTCTGGACACGGGACATAATGCGTCCAACCTCGTTCTTATCAAAAAACCTCACTGAAAGACGCTGTAGATGGTCGAAGAGCTGAGTTCTTAACCTCAGCAGAATGCTTTGCCCCAGACGCGCCTCGACTCTGATCTGGGCATAATATGCTATGCAGTTGAGGGCAGCATTTCCCAGGAAAAGCAGGACGATCATATTCAACCCGCTGAGGTCGCCTGTGCTTATATAACTGTCCTCAGCCAGTCCGATAAGGTAGGGATTAGCCAGTACCGTAAAGGTAAACAGTAAAGTGGCAACAATGGTAAGGGGGAGTGCTACCTTGTATTGCGTGAAATAGGGGGCCATGCGTGAAACAATGCGGGAATCGTAAGCTTTGCCAAAAATAATGTCATCGGAAATAGCCAGGCTGCCGCCCTCGGGTACGCTTTTTACATGCAGTTTCTGCTGGTTCTCGTCCAGCCCAAAGGATGTCGTTGTGTCCACGACTGGCGCCACAGCATCCGGCTTATTGAGGATTTCCTGGTACTGAAATTGCAGGCCATAGAGTTGCCTATAAAGACCGTCTCTCTCAAGGAGTTCCTGATGTCTGCCCCGCTCAACTATCTGACCGTTCTTCAGCACCAGGATGACATCAGCCATCTGTATTGAGCGCAGGCGATGAGCGATAATGAACGTGGTGCGGCCAACTGGTAGATCGTTCAGAGCCTGCTGTATCAGGTATTCGGTTTCACTATCAACACTTGATGTAGAGTCATCCATTATCAGAATACGCGGGTTGAGCAGGAGAGCACGGGCAATAGCCACCCGTTGTTTTTGCCCTCCGGAGAGGGTTATCCCCCGTTCTCCTACCCACGTGTCGTAACCATCAGGCAAGCTTATAATAAAATCATGTAACCGGGCTGTCTTCGCCGCTTCGGCTATCTCCTCCAGACTGGCATCCGGCTTGCCGTAGCTAATGTTCTCTCGTATCGTAGCCGAGAACAGAAAGGTATCCTGATGAACGATGCCGACATGCTTCCGCAGAGAGGTCAACGATAAGTCCCGTATATCTATCCCGTCGATACTGATGGAGCCGGCTGTTACATCATAGAAACGCGGTATCAAATTGGCAATGGTCGACTTCCCGCTTCCGCTATTGCCGACAAGAGCTATTACCTGCCCCGGCTCCGCTTCAAAGTTGATATCTTTCAAGACGGTACTGTGGCTACCGTAGCCAAAGCACACGTTCTGGAATCTCACCAGACCTTTTATCTCATCAACATCGATGGCATCAGGTTTTTCTGTAACCGGTGATACCTGGTCTATTATCTCGAAGATACGCTGTCCTGAGGCAGTAGCTCTGGAAATGAGTATGGTCATCCACCCCAGCATCCGCACCGGCATGCTGAGCATGACCAGGTAGAGTAAGAACTGTGCCAGTTCACCATGGGTGAGAGCGCCAGCCACCACCAGGTTCCCTCCATACCATAGTACAGCCGCCATCGCCAGAAGGAGGGCAAAACTCATAATCGGGCTGTTCGTAGCCAGAAGGTTGTTGGCTTCTATCTCCTGATTGTATATCGTTTCAGCCTGGCGGCGGAATTTCTGGCTCTCAAACTCTTCACGGGCAAAGGCACGCACAACACGAATCCCTGTCAGATTTTCCTGAATTATGCTGCCCAGAACTCCCAAATTTTGCTGAATCTTTGCCCATAACACTCGGAGTCTTCGGTTTATGGCGATAGTTCGAAATGATATGAATGGAAGAACGCACAAGCTGAGCAATGCCAGTTTCCAGTTAAGTAACAAAAGCACAACGGCAATAGCTATCATGAGCACCAGGAAATACATGCCCCGGAGCATAGCGAAGCCAATGAACATGCGTACGCCCTCAACATCGGCAGTAGCTCGGGACATGAGCTGACCGGTTTGTGAGCGGTCATGAAATGCATAGCTGAGCCTCTGAAGGCGATTGTAAAGCGTATTGCGAAGGTCGTAGGCAACTCTCTGTGAGAGAGACTCAGCCAGGTAACTTTGCCAGTAGGTAAGTATGCTGCGAAGGACTCCAGCTCCAGCAACAGAAAGTCCAGCTAACACCACCGCGCCAATCTGGCTTGAGCCCAGTGCCAGGTCGATTGCCTGACCGGTAAACCGGGGAATTGCCATGGACATCGCCGCTCCTGCCAGGAGGCAGAAGTAGGCTAGTATGACCCGCGGTCGGTATTTCCAGAACAGTGCCACAACTCGAAAGATGATACGCATTTTTTGTATATATTATAACCGTAGGCAGGTTATTTTAAGCAATCTGACAAACTCAAAGTAGAGAAGTTTCTGCGCATTGCGCGTCTACGGGTGACCGTTACAGTCGTGAAAATGTAAGGCCAGTCTCTTCAGGTCTGTCCGTCTGCCCTGAGCGGAGCTAATCTACTGGCGCGATTTTTCTACTGCCCGTCGCAGGGCAAGAAGATTGCCATGCGGTACACCAAGGGGGTACGTGCAGCCTGGAGTGACTATCAGGCGTTGTCCATTCGTCTGCTTGATAGCATTTTGAACCTGGTCCTCTACATCCTTCGGACTACCAAGATGCAGTATTCTGTATTGCTCGATACCGCCCATGAGGGCTCTCGAGAACAATCGTCCTGCCTCGGCTAAGTCAGGCCATGCCGTACGGTCATGCCAGTTCACAGCGTGGACAGGGTAATCTGATAGTGGCACAAACATAGGGTGCTGGCCGTGAAGATGCAGCACATTAAACCAGCCTCCAGCAGCGGCTGCCAGGACGGTCAGGTCGCCGGGGCGTCCAAAGCGGCGATACTCGTCTTCACTCATAACTTCGTAGCTGGCAGAACGCGTAGAAAGAAAAATGCCGTCACATCCCGCGGCGATTGCTGCCCCTGCGAAACGAGCGCTGGTCTCGGCGAGAGCTTTCAGTGCGCGCTCTACCCGCTCTGGCTCGCGTCGTAAATGTACCATGCAGGTCTCGTCACCGGCTAGATAGAGAGCCATAGCCAAAGGATTGAACATGGTGAATATAACCGGTGTATCAGGGTCTTTACGCTCGAGGATTATACGTAGAGCCTGCAAATGAAGACCGTACGTTCCCTTGTGTACATCCAGAGGCTCAATACGGTCCCAGTCCTCCACTCTTCTGATAACACGCTCCAGATAGTCACGATCTCCCATGGAGCTGCCCCGGTAGGCATGTTTCACACCATAATCGTCAACACAGTAGGTGGATGATACTGGAACTTTGATGAAGTCGAGGTCGTATTGCCGCTGAAACTCCAGGACCACCGTAGCCAGTGATTCGGCATTTTGATCATCCCCCGGCCAATGTCTCCAGAAGGCTACCGGTACACGGTCGATTGATTTTCCTGCAAGCGCTGCCTGAATCCGCTGTCGTTTCGACATAACCGCCATATGAATCCTCCTCAATCATTTCCCATAATTGAAATCACTGGATAGTATCAGAGGTAATCACTATTTAATGATACCAACTTGACTGAATTCGGGTAAACCTCCCCACCAAATACCCCAGACAAGAAATAGTAGTATAGCAAACAGATAACCGACGAGAAAGAAGAAAAGAACAGGTTGCTGCGTCAGCTTCCTGCGTCCATAGATGAGCATAAACAATACTGCCAGTACGGAAAAGGGCACACCCATAGGCGTGGTTGCACCTTCTATAATCAACGCGAAATAAGTAAATCCATAGAGTACCCCAGCCAAAATAATAGCCCAGTTCAGTGCTCGTCCTTCGTTGAAGGGATGCCTCCACTGGCGGTAAATCAGCAGACCGGAAAGTGCTATTACCCCGAAATGCCAGAGGTAATGGCTGAGAACTTCATCGTAAAAATCGGCCAGAATATAAGCATCGCTTCCCTCCATCCCTTTGAGAAGATGGCCGATGGAATTTGCAGCCAGGTGCATTCCCTGACCTAAAACCCAGAATGCTGCAAAAATTGTAAAAACAATGGTTATGTTTGAGGCAGTTGTTGTTTTTTCGTCAAGCCGAAATAGGAGCCAGTAAAGTGGTAGTAGCACCAGTGGTGTAAATAAATCAAAGAAGTCTGCTATGTGCATAAGGGGGTATGGTCCAAATCGGTAACCGAGCAGGGGTGGTGTCATGAAGAACACCGTAAAAGCTATGGAGAAGATAAGAATGATAACGGATAATCGTTTCACTTTGTTCCTCCACGAGGACCACACCACAGGGTTTGGCGGAAACTATAAGTATATAGTATCGTCTTATATGCCTGTCGTCAATATACAGATAATACTATGCTAACGTCAATCAATGTTATCAGAATTGCACTTCATAGCGTTTTGTTAAATCCACAGACAACATTAGTCCAACTTAATTTCTTACGTTTGCCTGAAAGAGAACAACGTAGCAAGTATAAGACTTAATCTTTTTTTAAAAGTGGGAAGTGGAGGTAATTCTCGTTAATGATGCCTTTGTCCCTCAACTAGGCCAATTGCTTTTAGAGTTCCGTAATAGCCTTATTTTACAAGGTGAATTCAAAGTATTAACTAGAGTTTAACAATTGCCTTATATATTACTTCTGTAGAGCAAATTTTAGAAATATGCCAGGCATGAATTATGGACGCGAATTACTCAAAGGCAGTACTGATTCTCTTCTCCTGTGTTTAATAAACAGCCAGCCGATGTATGGTTATCAAATAATCAAGGAGCTAGAGAAAAAGAGCAATGGTTATTTTCAATTTAAGGAGGGCACTCTTTATCCGGCGCTTCATCGTTTAGAAAAAACTGGACTTCTTAAAGGGAAGTGGGAGAAGTTGGCTACTGGTCAGGAGAGACGATATTACTACATAACTGAAAAGGGTCAGAAATCTCTAAACGATAGATTGATTGTGTGGTGTGGTTTTGCCAAAGCCATCAATTCAATTATATTACCAGCCATATGATAGAGGATGTGGGGGTAAATTATCCAGCATTTTAGGAGTCATCTCAGGTTTGATCCATCGGATACAGGTAATTTGAAAAAACTCATTTATTTTGTTATTTACAGAATAGTGAGTTGTTAAATTTATAGAGCTAAGTCGCTGACATTCTTGTCATTGTTCAGGGTGTTGGAGGGAAGATGGAACATTCTATTTACTCACCATTCGGTTAGTCATTCTATGAAGACGCCGGTCAATTGTTTTTTCTAGATGTCAGCAATGGATATTTTATAAAAGAAACAATCGTAACCTTATTATGATGAATCCTTCGGGAATAATAAAAGAAGATGCCGAAACCTTTATGACCAAAGACACCCTAACTATGTAAACGCGAGCGCAGAGTGCCAACTGATATCAAGAGGAAAAAGAATACTGCTGTTTTAGCCCTCCTATGGCTTAGAGACAACTCAATAAGGATTGAGGTGTTTATATGAACTCGGAAAGAGGCGAATTATGAACAACGTTACAGCAATGATTCTTGCTGGTGGACAGGGGAAAAGAATGGGTATTCTTTGCTATGGTAGACCAAAAGCAATCTTGCCCTTTGCTGGCCAATATCGGGTAATAGATTTCAGCTTGAGCAACTGTATCTACTCTGATATCAACCCCATTGCAGTTCTGGTCGACCACCAGCGAGAGGTTATATTGGACTATCTTGGCGAGTGGAATCGATTCAACACAGATTATGGAAAACTGCACGTCTTAGAGCCAAAGAATGGCTTATATAAAGGTACAGCAGACGCTGTCTATCAAAACCTCGACTATATAAAGGATTCTGGAAATGAGGCAGTACTGGTACTGGCTAGTGACCATGTCTATAGGATGGACTATCGTAAAATGTTCCAGTTTCACAGGAAAATGGGCGCTGACGCAACCATTGGAGTTGTGACAGTACCTATCGAGCAAGCGCAGCGTTTCGGCATAGTTTCTCTCAACACTAAAGGCAGAGTTGCAGACTTTGTGGAAAAACCGACAACACCAAGAAGTAACCTGGCTTCTATGGGCATCTACATCTTCAATAGGCGTGTTCTTCTTGAGCATCTCATTGAGGATAGCACCCAATCCTCTTCACTCCATGACCTTGGGCATACTATTATCCCTGAGATGGTGAAGCGTAAAAAGGTATTCGGTTACACGTTTGATGGCTACTGGCAGGATATAGGTACCATAGAAACATATTATGCAGCACACATGGAACTTATCCGCGAGTTCCCGTCCATTAGACTCAATGACCATCAGCCAATTCTAGCAGGCAATAAGACTTCATTAAGTTCAAAAATAAGAGATGAACATAACATTGTGCATAGCGTCATCAGTCCGGGCTGTACCGTTAATGGTCAAGTGGAGAATTCTATTTATCGCCGTCTGTGATGGTCGAGGAACAAGCTGTGGTAAGAAACTCAGTGATAATGGCAAACACTGTCATAGGTGCACATAGCATAGTCGAACATTGTATTATGGACGAGGCTGTGAATGTGGGCAGATCATGCTATGTAGGCTCTAAATCTAGCTCGATTCAAAACGAGGGGATATCATTGTTATAGCAAAAGGCTTGGTAATCCATGACTATAGTGTGGTATGTCGTCCATTTGGTGTACCGATTAACGAAACATCACCTCAGTGTCCTTTAAATGCAGCTTAACAGGGAACAATCCGGTGGAGATTTGCAGGATAAAAAAACAAGTAGGAGGTAAACAATGAGCAAAATAACCAAGCAGGAAGCGCAAAAATTTCTCAGCAATGTCCCTGGAGAATACGTGTTCTGCTGCCAGGATGGTCGAACTATCAATAATCTCAAGGAGCTTCAGGACGCATTAGCTACCATGACTGATGATACATATCTTTATCATTCCAATGCAGAGAAGGAAGATTTCAGTAATTGGGTACGGGATATCATTGGCGACCAAAAGTTGGCAAAGGATTTAAATAACGCCAAAAGTCGTACTCGGGCCGTTTTAGCGGTAAACCGAAGAGTTGTTCTGTTTGAGAGCGTACTTCAGGGATAAAGAAAAGAATCACATTTAAGAATTTTATAAATTTTTTTTGAATGATGCTTTGGCCGAATAATCACCGAAATTGTATTTTGGGGTATTTTAATGCTAAAGGGCACAATCAGGCGGCTGGTTAGAGACCGCGGCTTTGGGTTTATCAAGACAGAGCAGGGAGAATCTCTCTTTTTCCACCGCAGCCAGTTGCAGGGGATTGACTATAATTCGCTTCGAGAAGGACAACAAGTGGAATTTGAGGTTGGACAGGGGCATGATGGTCGTCCACAGGCAGACAGGGTGACACTTGTACAACCTCAAAGTGAGTAATATCAGTCCTGGTCAGTGGATTTGATGAAGAGGGCAACCCAGAAATTAAAAGGTTGATCCTTAAAAGGCTCATGTTGTTATAGGAGGGGAATAGTGACAGTGCTAGAGAAGATTAAGTTATTCTTTATGTTCAAACGACCAAAGATTCCGGTTAAAACTGAACAAGCCGAGGCAGCAACCAAGGATAATGAAGCAAGCCAGCAGCAAGACAACAGCACTACGTGATGAAGTTGTACGACTGAATTGGAAAAGAAAGCTTCTGGCTTTCATGTCACCAATGTAGCATATGCCTACCGTGAAGACCTGTACAATTTGACTATCGTGCCAACCGCTACATCGGCCCTGTCAAGAGCTAATTGAGACTTTTAGCCATGCCTCGTATCGAAGCTTGTCCGTTTAACATTATGATAATAGATTGTGTCTGATAAGGAGGCCTATTACATCATCGGTTATAATACCTGAATGCATTGGCAGATTGGATGATTTGGCCAGCAATCTGTGTTGAGGCAATCACTAATGTCAGCTTTTTTAATAGGGTATTAACATTTCTATGTTATAAGAATACTAAGGAATGATTAAAATATGGCAGGCAAAAGCGTTCTGATAGTAGACGACGATGTCAAAACTGTGGAACTAATCAAGCTCTACCTGAAACGAGATGGCTATAAAGTGCTTGTTGCCTATGACGGACTTGAAGCACTGCGCTTAGCTCGTGAAAACCACCCTGACCTAATAGTTTTGGACCTCATGTTGCCCGGTGTGGATGGACTTCAGGTCTGCCGAGATCTCAGGAGTGAGTCTGACGTACCTATCATTATGCTTACTGCCAAGATAAGTGAACGAGACAAATTAGCTGGTCTGGACGTAGGGGCAGATGATTATGTGACGAAACCATTCAGCCCCGGAGAGCTTGCTGCCAGGGTTCGTGCAGTGCTCAGGCGTCTCCCGAGCGAAATTGCTTATTTCTCCATGGAGATCGGCCTTGAGCCAGCCATACCAACGTACAGCGGCGGTCTAGGCATACTGGCTGGTGACCTTCTGCGTGCTGCGGCTGACATGGGCCTCCCCATGGTTGGCGTGACACTGTTATATCGAAAGGGCTATTTTCGCCAGCACCTTGATGAGATGGGCAACCAAACGGAAAGTCCTATTGTATGGGAACCACAGAAGTTCATGCAGCCGCTAGAAGCACGCGCGACAGTGAGTATTGAGGGAAGACAGGTACAGTTACGTGCCTGGTGCTACGTGGTAACTGGAGCAAACGAACATGAAGTTCCAGTATATTTGCTTGATACATGTCTGCCAGAGAACAGTCCCTGGGATCAAACCCTGACTGACTATCTGTATGGAGGAGACGACCATTACCGTTTATGTCAGGAAATGGTGCTAGGTATGGGTGGCATTGCTATGCTGCGTGCACTGAAATACAACAATATACAAGCTTATCATATGAATGAAGGACACTCTGCTCTCCTCACGTTGGCCCTATTAGAAGAAAGGATAGCCGAAGAAAAGCGGCCTATCGGCCAGACGGATATCGAGGCAGTTCGGCAGCAATGTGTATTCACTACCCATACGCCAGTGCCAGCAGGAATAGACCAGTTCCCCCTGGAAATGGTCAAGAAAGTGATGGGGCAAGAACATACAAAGAACCTGATAGCTGCGGGATGCATGGCAGACAGTGTCATGAATATGATTAACATGGGGCTGTGCTTTTCCAGGTACATAAACGGTGTCTCTATGCGTCATGAGGAGATTTCCCGCGGCATGTTTCCCAACTATCCGATTAACTCTGTTACAAATGGGGTCCATGCCCCGACATGGACAGCAGAACCGTTTCGTAGTCTATACGACCGTCATATTCCAGAGTGGCGGCTAGATAACCTCTATCTCCGGTATGCCATTAGCATCCCGCCTGACGAAATTCAGCAAGCTCACGCCGAATGCAAACAGGGTCTACTTGCCGAAGTGGAGCACCGAACCGGTACAAAGCTAAGCCCAACCGCTATGACTCTAGGATTTGCCCGTCGTGCCGCAGAATACAAACGCGCAAACTTGCTCTCCTCTGATCTCGACCGTCTGAGACAGATAGCATATCAAGCTGGCCCCATCCAAGTTATATACGCCGGCAAGGCCCATCCCAGAGATGAGAGAGGCAAAGCCATGATAAGAAGCGTCTTCGAATCCAGCGCCGTACTGCGGGATACCGTACGCATTGTTTATCTGGAGGAATATGATATGGCATTAGCCAAGTATCTGTGTTCCGGCGTTGACCTATGGCTTAACACGCCTTACAAACCACAGGAGGCTTCGGGTACTAGCGGAATGAAAGCTGCACTCAATGGTGTGCCGAGCCTGAGTGTATTAGACGGTTGGTGGATAGAGGGACACATTGAAGGAGTGACTGGTTGGTCCATTGGCGATGACTGGTACCTTCAGAGTGACCCGGCCAGGGAAGTCTCTTCTATGTACAACAAGCTGGAGTATATTATCCTGCCTTTATTCTACGGCAGACCTCGCGACTACGCCGACGTTATGCGGCATGCCATTGCCTTGAATGCCTCCTTTTACACCGCGCAGCGGATGTTGGGCCAGTACGTCCAGAATGCATATCTGACGACTGACAGGTTTCACATTAGATACCCACGGACAAAGCCCGCAGCACTTCGCCCTTCGGGTTCTTAGAATAATCCTCTCTACGCATGCCAAACTCTGACCAGAGAAGTGACAGCAGCTATCCCAGTCAAGATTGCTCCTGCTATGTGAGCATATGGTAATCCGAAGAGAAACTCGGCAGCCTCCTCAGCCGTAAGCGAAGGCTCTGGATACCTTAGCATACGCAGCCAAAGGCAGTCGTCTTGGGAAAGTTGCCTCTGCTGTGCCTGTCATAGAATCGATGCTCCATGTGAAGTTTTTGCCTACAGCGCTTGACTAACGAGATTTTGTCAGGCTGGGCTAGTATGCACCCAGATGAAAGGAATAAACCAACTCCGTGATTTTATGCGGTCAGCATCATACATTGAGGACTGAGCCATAGTTTATAACACCGAGCCCAGCGATGTCAGAACATTAGCAGGGCACCAAGGTTCACTTTTCCCCGGTGTGGCATGATTGGTGACTATCTGCTCTCTTGGCTGGGGAGCAGTATACGAGTTAATAGAATTTTAACAATTTTGTTTAATACTAAAATATAAGAATAATTTGATCTCGTTTCCCAATTATCCTATAAAAAGGAAAGTATTATGGGAAAGAAACAGAGAGTACTAGTGGTCGATGATGACCCGGGGACCGCAAATCTGGTGAGGCTCTACCTGGAAAGAGCAGGCTATGCAGTGGACGTTGCCTATGATGGAGTGGATGCTCTAGCCAAGGTAAAAAAACAGAATCCTGACTTGATAGTGCTGGACATCACGTTGCCAGGCAAAAGTGGGCTGGATATCTGCAGACGACTACGTTCGGAATCAGATGTATCTATAATTATGTTAACAGCTAAGGTATTAGAGGCAGATAAGATTAAGGGGTTTGCAATGGGAGCTGACGACTACATTACAAAACCCTTCATTCCACGGGAGCTAGTAGACAGGGTTCAGGCGGTGATGAGACGCCGCAACTACGACCAATTGCCCACTGGACCTACTCATATTACCCGCGGTAAGTTCACAGTGGATTTCGGCCGCCGTGAAGTTCAATTTAAAGGTACGCCACTGACGTTGACACCTACAGAATTTCGCCTCATTTCGACTATGATGTTGGAGCCAAACAGAGTGTTTAGCAGAGGGGAGATCATGGAGAGGGCTTTTGGGTTCGACTACGAGGCACTTGATCGAACCTTGGATGTTCACATTCTCCATCTACGGCGAAAGCTAAAAAAGGTTGACCCCGCGGGCGACCAGTACATTAAATCAATGTATGGCATGGGGTACACGTTGAAGGTGGTAGAATGAAATTTTTTAGTTTCCTCTGGCCAACATTATCCTGCAGAACAGAGGGTACTTTAACAGGCGGGTGAGCTGTCGTTGTGAAGCTCATCACAGTGCACGATTTAGCGATTTGTTTTAAGCTTCAGGCGTTACGTATAATGCGGATAAAATGCCGTGGAGGGAAAATGGCAGACAAGTCGCTTATCATCATCGGTGCCGGCATAGCTGGTTTATCAGCTGGTTGCTATGCGCAGATGAATGGTTATAAGTCGAAAATTTTCGAAATGCATAAGAAGGCAGGAGGACTATGTACTTCCTGGAAGCGCCAGGGATATACAATCGATTGCTGCATCGACTGGCTGGTCGGTTCGTCACCTGCAAATCCGTTCTATCGCTTCTGGGAAGAACTCGGAGCTGTTCAAGGGCGCCAGATGATTGACCATGATGAGTTCGGTCGGGTAGAGGGAAAAAATGGTGAGGTTTTTATCATGTATACCAATATCGGACGCCTGGAGCAACATCTAAGAAGTATCGCTCCAGAAGACGGTACTGTTATAGATGAGCTTGTGAATGGTCTCTATGCAGCGACCCGCTTCCCTACGATTATTGATAAGGCTCCTGAGCTATATACTATTGTTGACCTGTGCAGGATGTTATTCAAAATGGCACCGCACACGGGATTCATGCGTAAGTGGGGTACGGTATCAATCCAGGATTTTGCCAAACGCTTCAAGAATCCATTTCTACGCGAAGTTTTTCCTCTGTTTTTCGACTTACCTGATTTTCCCATGATGGCAGCGTTAATTACCCTGGCATGGATGCACCAAAAAGCAGCAGGCTATCCGCTTGGCGGTTCTCTGGCGTTTTCGAAAGCTATCGAAAAACGCTATCTTGATTTAGGCGGCGAAATTACTTATAAATCATTAGTTGCCAAAGTGCTGGTAGAAGGTAATAAAGCTATTGGTATAAAACTGGCTGATGGTTCCGAACACCACGCAGATGTCGTCATCTCCGCTGCCGATGGCCATTACACAATCTTCGATATGCTGGACGGGAACTACATTGACGATACAATTAAGGGCTATTATGAAAAATTACCAATATTTCCATCATTGGTCTTTGTGGGCATTGGTGTTGCCCGGTCGTTTAGCGACATTGCTCCGACTGCCTCTATAATCAGCTTTCCGCTTGCTGCGCCCTTAACAGTTGGCGGTCGACAGTTAAACAGGCTGACCGTGCGGATTCATAACTTCGATCCCACATTGGCACCTGAAGGAAAGACGATAATTACCGTATTCTTTGACTCGGACTATCGCTATTGGAAGGAGCTAAAGAATAATCCCGATAACTATAAAGCTGAAAAGGAAGAGGTTGCCAGGAATATTATTAAAGTACTTGACCAGCGTTTTCCAGGTCTGGCAAACCACGTAGAGATGTATGACGTGGCAACACCAGTGACCTTTCACCGTTATACGGGCAACTGGCAGGGTTCTTACGAGGGATGGCTGATTACCACGAAAACTTTACGTATGCAGATGAAAAAGACATTGCCAGGGCTTGATAACTTTTATATGGCAGGGCAATGGGTTGCTCCTGGTGGCGGCTTGCCCTCAGGCATTATGACGGGGCGAAACGTGGTGCAGATTATCTGCAAGAGTGACGGCAAAAAATTTGTCACTACGCTGCCCTAGGGTGGTGGCGGTCCACCAGACGGTGGTCCTCCCATGCCCGGCATCATTGACTGTGATGAGGTGGACTGTGTGGTGGTTGTCGTGGTGGTCGTGATGGCAACCTGTTCTCCTTCGCTGAGGCCTTCCACAATTTCAGTATATTGCGTATTAGTTATCCCAGTCTTGACCACCCTGGTCTCGGTCGCCTCGCCTTTTATTACGTGGACTATACTATCCGTCCCCTGACGGGTAATTGCCCGACTCAGCACCATAAGCACATTTGGCTTCTCCTGGATGATAATAGTCACAGTTACCGAGAGGCCGTCTCGCAACTCCTCCAGTGTCAACGGCGTATTGGCTGCGGAGCTTCCATTCGTTTGTTTGGAAGATTGACCAGACTGAGGTTGGGTCGTCTGTGAAGATTGTACGGCTTGCGACGGCTGATTTGCCTGAGTTTGAGAGGTACGAAGCTGTCTGATTTCCTCTTCTGAAAGCAGCTCGACTTTTACCTTGTAGTTAATCACACCGCTTTGATTGGTAGCCGTGGGAGATATGGCGGTCACTTTGGCAGGAAACGTGCTTGTTGACGACGCCATTGTCTGCACGTTGGCTGTCATCCCTATCTGGATTCGGTTGATATCCATCTCACTGACCAGGACATTTGTCTCAAATCTGGTCGGATCAGCTATGGATAAGGCGACGGCACCTTTAAAAATCTCATCTCCGCCCTTTACATTGACCTTGGTGACAAAGCCATCGAAGGGCGCCTCTATCTGAGCGCTGGTCTCGAGATACCGGTCCAGCTCTTTTTGGGCATCATCAAGCGACATTTTCGCCTGATGAAGCTGTAGCTGCTTGGTCTCAATATCCAGTGGGTCGGGTGCTGAGATAGAACCGGAAATGGTGCTGGTGGTAGTGGTGGGATTTTGCGCCTTCTCCAGTGCAATTTGCGCATTATTGAGGCTGATCTGAGCCGAGACCACTGCCCGTTCATAGGTCCTCTTCTGCTTTTCCCAGTCGAAGGCATCCACGTCCGCTACTACCTGTCCTTTCTTCACCTGGTCGCCTTCTTCCACCAGAATCCGGTAGACATATCCCGAGACATCGAATGCCAGGTCTGCAGTCTGAGAAAGCTCCAGGTTGCCACTGGCGGTAACGTCGATTCTCAGATTGCCCTTCTGAACGGTTACTACCTGCTGTATTGTTGCCGTCGAAGCTGGCTTAGCCGCACAACTGAAAGACAAAACAGCGACAAATAACACTAAAAGCCCTGAGATCATCGATACATGATTGGAAAGTCGCAAGTAGCACCTCATTACTAGAACTACAATTAATGCCAGTATACTTACCAAATGTTAAAAGACGGTTAATGGATGGAGTGTAGTCATTTTGACAGGCGCCAGATTTTGCATTTAATTTTTACTATGGCTTAATGAAACAGGTTAATGAGGTTGAAGAATTGGGCGGAATGTTTACAGCACTTTAGTTGTATTTATTTGGCTTGTCGAGTAATTCATCCAGTAATTTGAAAATCTCAGAGCGCATTGGTGTTATAGTGCTGTCTGTTGCCTGGCTTTTATTCTGCGGAACAACGTCACGATTAGCATATTTATGCTGTTTCTGGCATTCATTCTGTATGGGCTGTTGACGCCATGCCGGTTGCTGATGAGGATACTGATAACTGCCTGATAGAGATGATGAATTAAGCGGTATTTGTTGTATTGCCCAATCTAGCTTACTACCGCAATTGCTGCAAAACCTGTAGCCATTAGCAACTGGTGCACCGCAATGAGAACAGAGATAAATCTGCTTCATAACTGCCATCCTCTTCTTTAATCACCACTAAATCCATAACTATTATCTGATATATATAACGAACTTATTATACTTTTAGTTTACTCTTAAAATGTTAAGAATTTGTTAATTACCATGCGATACACCCATTAAGAATTAACTACCGAAAATGATGGGAATAAATATATGATGGCAATGTGAGGTAACATGTATTGCTTAATGAAAATGGGTACTTAGTGGTATACTTTTGTTAGGCATTACAAACATAGCACATAAGGCATTTTTAATTGCGAATAAGTTAGCTACAGAGGAGGAAGTATGAAGAAAAAAATTAGTTCACAGCCGGAGTACAAAGTAAAACAGAAGGAAACCATAATGGTCCCCATGCGGGATGGAGTTCGCCTGGCAGTTGATATTTATCGTCCTGATGCAGAGGGAAAATTTCCTGCTCTGTTGGCGATGTCAGGATATGGAAAAGACCTTCAGGCGATTCCACAGATACCGCAACCATTTTATGTTGGCTTTGAACAGAAATATAGTTCCCTTGTATGGGATGGCACTTTAGAAGCTGGAAATACCAGGCAAATCGTTGGTAGAGGTTATGTTCATGTGATTGCTGACGTCAGGGGTTGTGGTGACTCTGAGGGAGAGCATGCGGGCATGTTTGACGTGCATGAACCAAAAGATGGGTATGACCTGGTCGAGTGGATTGCCAGGCAACCATGGTGTGACGGTAATGTAGGTCTTGTAGGCATATCGTACTACGCATGTATACAGATTTTCATAGCCGCCGAGCAGCCGCCACACCTGAAGGCAATCTTCCCCTGGGAGGTGTTTTATGATGTCTACCGCCAGGTAGCTACAGATGAGGGTGTGATACAACCGATGATATACAGGCTCTACAGCGGTCGAGGTATGGATCCAGGGCAAACTCATGGTAGTGGCTATGCTCCCAGAAACTGCGTATCGGCTACCATAAAGAATACAGCAAAAAATAAGTTAAAAAAATTATGGCAGGAAAGACTCGACGACCCGGACCTGAAAAAATATACCATTTACTGGAGCTGCCTCAGGTATCCCACAAAGAGTCCGTTTTTTGCCGATTTCCTGTTCAATCCCAACGATGGGCCGTTCTATTGGGAAAGGACTCCCTACACTAGGCTCGATAAAATCAAGATTCCCGCATACGTTGGTGGACCCTGGGGAGATTTATGGGCTAAGGGCGGCTGGTATGTTTACGACAAGCTAAAAGTTCCCAAAAAGATGATCATGGGACCGGGTGATGAACGACCATGGTATCAGACTCATGACGAGGTGCTGCGGTGGTTTGACTACTGGCTAAAAGGCATCGATAACGGTATCATGGATGAACCACCTATAAAAATCTACACCACTGGGATTAATACCTGGCGAACAGAGAATGAGTTTCCACTGGCAAGGACGAAGTGGACAAAATTTTACCTTCGCAGCAGAGGCAGACTTATGGAACAAGCCCCCATGTTCAATGAGGGACCTGACTGCTTTGTCCAACAACCGCTTGACGAGACATCCGAAATAAATTCACTTAAATTTTCAACAGAAATTTTTATCAAAGATGTGGAACTCACCGGGCCGATGGCAATCCACCTGTATGGCTCAATTGATCAGGAGGATACTAACTGGCAGGTAAAACTATTCGATGTCGATGGCTATGGGATGAAGCGGTACATGTTGACAGAGGACTGGTTGAAGGCATCTCATCGAGCCGTTGATGAAAGCAAATCCGAACCATGGCGACCCTGGCATCCTCACACCGAAAATGAGCCAGTGGTACCAAGTAAGATATATGAATATAGAATAGGTTTAGCACCGAAGTCACATGTGTTTAAAGTTGGTCATCGTATGGAGCTACAGATAGCCAGCATGGATGACACTGTTGGCGGGTTACACATCTGTAGCAGTAAGACGACGCTTCACAAGGTCTACCATAACCCTGAATATGCATCGTACTTGAGTTTGCCAATAATTCCGGGTAAATAATGGATATATAAGCTAATGATATGCGGAGAGTCTATTTTTCTAAAATAATGTTTCTTAGCTTGGCTGCCAATTCTTCACCCTCGGTATTCTCAGTGACAAATTGTATGGCAGCAGGCGATTGTATTCCCAAGCCCAGTTCTACAGCTCTGGCGATCTGGTCCTGTTGAAAGACCGCGCCGCGAGTTACTTCAGTTGTCGTGCCTAAAAGCCGTAATAGTGCTACTCCGGCAGCATCTATCGCCACCCTATCGTTTCCAGCGAGCACCACGTTAGCCTCGGCTTTGGTACCTTTCATCGGCCCACCACTGACAAATGCCTCGATGCCATCCATAACAATTAAATCCGGGGTATAGGCAGTATTGATTTCCGCTATCATCTGACGCTGGTAGGAGTTCTTGTGTAGCTCATTCATAAAACTGCGCTCTACCATGCCAACCGAGTTCTTGAGGGAGATGGTGAAATGGCCACCATACTGGTGTGTCTTCAGGCAGCAGGTCTGCACCACACATTCTGCCTCTGCATAAACACGGGCAACATTAAAACCCTTAGCCCAGTGGCTGCCCTCAGGTTGCAGGTGCACCCAGCTCTCGGTTTCGACTTTATCGAGATTGATAAGGGAAAAACCGAGTTTCTTGCTCATATCGAAGATACCCTTCTCTTTCATCACGTCCTCAGTATTAGAAGGGCCGCTGCGCTCTGCGATGACGATAGAAGCAGCCCCCAGCTCCTTCAACGTGGTGATGAGCGCATAAAGAGCATCATTATGGGTGGATGCCGGGAAAGGATCGGCGGTGTTGAAATTAGGCTTCAAAGCCACTGCCTTGCCCTTTACAGGGTTTATATTAAGCAAACGTACCGCTTTATTGACGCCTTCAGCATGGTTTTTGGTATATACCAGGGCTACTTTGCTGGTTTTTGCTGCCACCATTTACCCCCTTATCAAATGGCATTTGCCTCATAGGCCATTAAGTAATAAAGCATAGGCACTGTCTTATATCTGGTTTCTTGCCTGACCTTGGTGACCATTCTTTGTTTCTGGACTGGTCTGTACCGTACTTCGGTCCTTGATTTTTCTACATCTTTATATTGGATTACATCTCTGTATTTGAGTACGTCTGTATAGTACGTAACTTCTCTGTAATGAGTAATAGGTTGAGGTGGGGGTGGAGTGGGTGGATATGGTGCAGGCGGAGTTGGCAGTGGTGGAGGTGGTGCAGAGGATAGAGTAGATGCAGAGGATAGAGTAGATGCAGATGATAGAGTAGGTGAACCGCCACCTGGTGGGGGTGGAGGTGCAGGGGGAGCTGGTGGAGGCGTGGGGGGAGCTGGTGGAGGTGCAGGTGGCGTTGGTGGAGGTGCAGGGGGAGCTGGTGGAGGTGCAGGTGGCGTTGGTGGAGGTGCAGGGGGAGCTGGTGGAGGTGCAGGTGGCGTTGGCGGAGGCGCAGGCGGAGCTGGCGGAGGTGGAGGTGGAGCTGGTGGTGGAGCTGGTGGTGGTCCCGGTGGCATGGGCGGAGGTGCAGGCGGAGTTGGCGGATATGGTGCTGGTGGCCTAGGCCGTGGTTCATAAATTACATAAGGTTCTGTTACTATGTAGGGCTCTCTGGCAGTATACGCCTCAGTCGTGGTGTAAGGCTCCTTTTCCGTATAGGTAATAGTTGCCACGTACGGCTCTTGTTCCGTATAGGTTTCAATATCCTGATATGCTATCGGTACCTGGTAGCTGACCTGTTTCATCGGTGCTATACAAAAGAGTAGCACAAAAAACACCAGAAAAATCGAGAAAGAGAGTGACGCAATTGCCAGACTGTTTCTGGCACTCGGAGGGTTGTTATTCTTACCTTTGTTATCTTCAGCCTTCTTATTTGCTGGTAAGCGCACAGGCTTTACTATTCTGCTACTCGGGTCTGCAGCGTTTAACTTGGAGACATTGCGACTATCCGCCTTCGCTATGGAGGCACCCTTCGCTTTCCTGCGGACACGGTTTAGTTTTTTGGAACCATTGCTCAGTGTCATTTCCTTTCCAGGAACTACGCTGTGCTCTGAATCAGAAGCAAGGTAAATCTCTGGCATGGCGATTTTTGCAGATTCCTCTACTCTTATCTGGTTGCGTCGATTCTTTTTAGTCATTTGCTGCCCTCCCTCCTAAGCAGTGAATGAAACTTATAAGCGAAGTCGCTGATAATAATCCAATAAGGCCTGTTTCAAGATATTGCCATAGTGGAATTCAGGCTATGATATATTATACACTTTGAGAACCATTAAACTAAGAAAATGGATATACGTCATACAAGCCAGTAGGACAGCATTTATTATACTCCAAAAACATTAAGGAAGTGTTAATTTTATTCGTCACGAACATAAAATGCTACTGGGCACCTAAAAGTGTCTTAACAATTTCCTCACAGTTTTGTGGTATCATTATTTGATTAGTTTGGGCGATGTTGTTCGACCCTCCGTAAAATGATACATTAATACACTACTACATGGCTAAAATTTCTACCACATTATTTATCGCTATTTGCCTAATTACCTTATTTGCTTCCAGCATCAGTTGCGCTGCAACATCAAGCTCACCGAAAGCAGAAAAGCAAATTGTTACGGTGCAGCGCGGCAATCTGGCAGTATCCGTCCAGGTGGATGGCAATCTGGTAATGCCGCAGGCTTTCGATTTGCGTTTCGGCGCACCGGGCAATGTCAAGGATGTGATGGTGGAGGAGGGGGATTTCGTTAAAGCGGGCACGGTATTAGCGAAGCTGGATGACTCATCGCAGCAGCTTGACATAAAATCAGCCAACTGCAGTTTGCAGCAGACATTGAGCAACCTCTATGAAACCATACCGGCAATACAGCAGGGCTTTATGGGAAATCCGGATAAATTTCCCCAGTCGTCTGGCAACGCCGGTTTTCCCAGCTATTATCCGAACGCAAGTGCCTTGTTATCCAGTGAGTGGTATGGACAGGAGATTCTGAAAGCTCGAGATTTATTCCAGCGCAGTAACTACGGTGAAGCAGCCTCGGAATTGCGCATCGCCGTGACCGATTTAGAGTCCTGCCTCAAAATCATTAAGAGCGCCATGGAGAGCAATCAGTCAGGTTTAGGTAGCATAGCGCCGTTCGCCAACCAGCACGAAATATTGCCCTTTGTCCGAGAAGACCCGTATTGGCTCAATTTTGAGCAGCTACAAAAAGCCATTGAGCGTATCAAGCAGTACCAGGCAGATGTGCAGGCAGTTCAATTGTTCATGGCGCAGGGTAATTATGCCAGGGCTGGTTCCATGTTTGGTAGCGTGGTAAACCGGGTGGAGAATATAACCAGAATAATAATATCCTCCGTCAACAGTATTCAGAAGCGATATGATCTGTCATATCCCGATAAGGATATCTGCCTTTATTTCTACCGGGCTGCCGAGGATAGATTGAATAAGGCATTGCTGCTTGTGGAAAAGGGTGAGCAGAATTCGGCTGACTATAATGAAGATTTACGTATTGCCAGACATTATCTGGAACTGTGCAACTCTATCATGGGCAGTAATGTGATGGTGCTGGAGCACGGGCTCTCCTTGAAAAATTACCAGCAATACAATGTCGATTTAGCCAAGGCCGCAGTGACTCTGGAAAACACCAAAACCGACCTATTGAAGACAATCATCATCGCTCCTATTGACGGCACGGTGGTGAGCGTGGGTGTTAAGAGAAATGACATCCTCTCTGCTATGGACTATTCATCCCGAAGCGCTGTGCAACTGGTTGATACCAGGGCTATCAAGTTTCAGGGACTGGTTGACGAAATCGATATATTGAAAATAAAAACCGGGCAAAAAGCCAGGATTACTGTGGATGCCGTGCCCAGTACACTATTCACGGGTACAGTAACATTCATTTCGCCCTATGGAGCCAAGAGCGGTACCAGCAATGTGGTTAAGTTTGCTATCACTATCGAGCTTGACCCTTCTGATATAGAGCTTAAGGGCGGTCTTTCCTCTACGGCTGATGTTGCCGTATCTAATGTTGAAAATGTGTTGCTGATACCTCTAGCGGCGGTTACCACCACGCCGGCAGGGTCCTCAGCGGCAGTGATAAATGAGGCCACCGGACAGTCCGAAAAACGACCGGTTACTCTTGGCAACCAGAACCAGCAGTTTGTTGAAGTAGTTTCCGGACTGAAAGAGGGCGATAAAGTTTTAATTGAGAAAACGGTCACTGCGGCGCCGGTATTATCGGCGCCTCCGCCTCCGCCGCCTCGTAATTAGGCAGAATAAGTTTATGGTAACGACTGTAGAAAAAAATGCTGGTTAGACTGGTAATCCAGCGTGGATTAACTAGGAAACTATGATAGTAAAAAAACTGATAACGGTACTGGTAATAAGCATGAGCCTGCTCTGTCTATTGTTGAGCGGTTGCAATGGCAAGGTGACTCCCAGCGGTCAATCCTTTGAAGTGAAACGGGGTGACCTCGATATTGTGGTGTCTACCAACGGGTCTCTGACCATGCCCAACAACTTTGACCTGCGGTTTGGCACCACGGGAAAGGTTCAGGAGATACTGGTTAAAGAGGGAGACAGGGTCAGGGAAGGTTCCATCCTGGCTTTTCTCGATAATACCGCACAGAAGAATGCTCTTAGAACGGCTCTGTTTAATATACGCTCTGCAGTAAATAACATTGCGGTTGCCTGCAATGACAAAGACCTGCCTAACAGCTATCCGGAGTTAAGCGCGCCGCGGGTGTTTCAAGAGGCAAGAAAAGACCTCGATGAATTCATCAGTTATTTTAGCAAAGGACAGTACAAAGATGCTGGCTATAAGCTCGGCATGGCTTATTTCGATATCCAGGTATGTGAAGACCTGCTCAAATCCAGATTGGACCCCGCCGTATTAGCCGGGGTGAAGTCGAACTCGGACTCAATTTACTATCCCGACGGTAATGCCGGTACCAGTATCGCTATCTCTTCCAATGATGCGACGGTGATTGATTACCTTCAAAAATATCAGCAGAGGTTGATGTTTATATCCCAGTTGATGATGACTGGGGCTTATGAAAAAATAAAACCTGAGTTAGCCATCATTCAGCAGGAAACAATTCAAGCAAATCAACTGGTGGAAAATGCGGTTCGCCTCAGGGGCAGAAGCTTTCTCACCTATTCTGACATCCCTACCAGCCTTGACTTCCTGCAAGCATCATTGCGCTCACTGCAGGATTTAGATGCCTACATCGCTCATGGTGCTGCTACGCCGGAAGAGATTGCAAGGAAAATATATATCGCCAAACTGAACCTATCGATAGGCAGCGATATTCTGGAAAATCAAACGCTCACCTATGAATGGACCAGCGCGTCCAACTGGAAGACGCTACAGCAATACAATCTCAGCATGCAGACCGCGGAAATTGCTTTTTATAAAGCCAAACAGGATATCATGAAAACGGTGATCATCTCTCCTTCCGATGGCGTCGTCGTCAGCGTGGACCTTAAAAAAGACTATGTGCTCTCTGCTCAGGACTATTCAGTGAGGACGGCAATCAAGCTGGTCGATACCAGGACTATCAAATTCACCGGGCTGGTTGATGAGATTGATATTATTAAAGTGGCAAAGGGGCAAAAAGCCAGAATTACCATCGATGCCGTACCCAATAAAGTATTTACCGGCACGGTAACGTTCATTTCACCCTTTGGCACGAAGGTTGGGCAGGTCATTAAATTTGCTGTTACCATTGAGCTGGATTCGCCTGGTGTCGAGCTCAGGGGAGGCTTAAGCGCTACCGCCGATATCAATGTCTTCACTGCCAGAAATATACTGCTGGTGCCCATATCGGCGATTGTAAATACCCCTTCGGGTCCCGTAGCCACAGTGATAGATGAGGCGACGGGTCAAACCGAACAACGGAAGCTTACTCTGGGCAAACAAAATTTCCAGTTCGCTGAAGTGATAGCGGGCCTGAAAGAAGGTGATAAAGTCCAGGTATCGAATGTGAAGCCCACTGGTACCAGTACGCCGCGTCCGCCGGGAATGCCTATGCCGCCACGCTAGCAACTCAGTTCTGCATGGGTGTGTCAATGTAGAGAATATGATTGAACTAGATAAGGTAACCAAGATATACGAAATGGGTGAGGTGAAGGTGGCTGCTCTGGATAACGTCTCTTTTCGCTGTGAGAAGGGAGAAATGGTTTCTGTTATGGGGCCATCTGGTTCTGGTAAATCTACGCTGATGAATATACTCGGTTGCCTGGACAGGCCTACTGCTGGAAGCTATCGCCTGGATGGACAGGATATTTCCAAACTGAAGGACAATGACCTGGCAGTGCTTAGGAATCATAAATTAGGGTTCGTTTTCCAGTCCTATAATTTGCTACCTAAGTTGAATGCTCTGGAAAATGTAGAATTGCCGATGATATATGCCAGACAGAATCACCGGCGCAAGCGTGCCCTTGAAGCCCTGGAATCGATGGGTATCGATAAGAGAGCACGCCACCACCCGAGCGAAATGTCAGGTGGCGAACAGCAGAGGGTGGCAATCGCCCGTGCCCTGATTAACAATCCTCTGACCATACTTGCCGATGAGCCGACCGGCAATTTGGATACAAACTCGAGCCGTACTATCATGACTTTGTTGCTCGAGCAATGTAAGAAAGGTATTACTATAATCGTGGTCACCCATGAAGAAGAAATAGCGGCATATACCCAGAGAACTATTTATCTCAGGGATGGAAAAATCGTCGAGGAGAGGAAGCGATGAGCTTGTGGGAGAGCGTTAAGTCCGCCTGGAAATCCATATTTTCCAATAAGCTGCGTTCTTCTCTCACCATGCTCGGCATTGTGATTGGTGTCTGTGCCGTGGTGCTAATGGTTTCCCTGGGCGAGGGATTCCAGACGAATATGACGACCACGTTTGAGAATATGGGAGCCAGCGCCCTTTACGTATCGAGCTCGACAGATAAGACAGTAAAAACATTACGTGGACTTACCTTCGAAGATGCTCAGGCACTGGCCGATAAAGCAGTGGCGCCATCTATCGGTGTCGTTTCTCCTACGCTGAGTAAAAACGTCACTGCATTTTATGGTAATAATACTATAACCAGTTTGTGCACAGGGGTTATGCCGGTGATACTGCAAATAAGAAACTATTCGCTGGCTACGGGCAGGTTTATTACCGACCAGGATATTGATGCCAGGACGAATGTGATTATTCTGGGTTACCAGGCAGCTGTTGACTTATTCGGCAATGATTCTGCAGTAGGGAAAAGTGTACGCGTTGAGGGGGATAAGTTCCAGGTTATCGGCACTTTTCAAAAGATGGGAGGGTTCGGGGGGGATAGCTATATGTTGATGCCTCTGACCACTATGCAGTCCAAGATAGTGGGCGGTAACAATATCCAGCAAATCGCGGTAAAGGCAGCCAGCCCGGATAAGGTAGATTCTGCTATTGCTGAGGTAACATCAATACTAAGAGCCCGCCATTATATCAAATCCGGAGCATCGGATGATTTTCAGATCAGGGACATGCGTGAGATATTGAATAATATGCAGGCGACGCTGGCTACCTTTTCCATTTTTCTCAGTAGCGTCGGCGCTATCTCACTTCTGGTAGGCAGCATCGGAATCATGAACATCATGCTTGTTTCCGTATCGGAACGCACCCGGGAAATCGGTATCCGCAAAGCTATCGGCGCCAAGCGCCGCGATATTTTACTTCAATTCCTCATCGAGGCATCGGTACTGAGCTTCAGCGGTGGACTGATTGGCTTGCTTATTGCCGTGGGTGGCACCTCGCTGATGGGTAATATTACTATGGGGCCTCCGGGAAGTACCCCAATCCACGCTCAAATTTCACCTACTATTGTCCTTCTGGCGCTGGCGGTATCAATCGGCACTGGCTTAATATCAGGCACGTATCCGGCTACTCGTGCTGCCAGACTTGACCCTATAGAGTCGCTGCGACATGAGTGAGAATGCTCCGCTCTCCGTCCTTTCAGCACAACGTTGAAGTCCTTTTCGCCTGCAGTCATTGATACTGTGATATAATCCTTAACCACGGGTCAGGGTAACTTTAGAGGAGGCTGGCATGGCGAACCAACTCACTATCGTAGTGACACGGAAGCTAGAACAAAAGCTTATTGACCAGATTTCCGCTGTTGATCCCAGAATAAGAATAGTAGACGCCTCTGATTTATTCGATGCCGAGCAGCGCGGTGATTTCCGTTCTCGCTCTCAATTTGATGCTCTGTTAGCCCAGGCGGAGATTATCTATGGTCCCTGGCCGCCCCCGGACTTGCTTGACCGTACCCCAAAACTAAAATGGTATCAGAGCATGCTGGCGGGTGTGGATAAACCCTCGTTCGCCCATCTTATTCAAAGCCCCATCGTCGTGACCAGTGCCAGAGGTACTCATAGTCTCCAGGTGAGCGAGCTGGTTTTTGAAATGATGCTTATGTTTGTTAAACGAGCGCCATTTTGCTTTCAACTGAAACAGGTAAAAAGATGGGAGCCATTTATCTCTGCGTCACTCTGTGGTAAAACGGTAGGCATAGTAGGTCTGGGCAGTATCGGCAGGGAAATAGCCCGTTTAGCCAGGGCTTTTAAGATGAGAGTAGTGGCTATTCGACGGTCGGCTACATCATCGACAAAGGCGAGGAATGTGGATATTCTGCTATCTCCAAAGGAATTGCTAAAACTCTGCTCTGAAAGCGATTTCGTCGTTCTTGTCGTTCCTTCTATTCCGGAAACAGATAAACTCATTGGAGCGAAAGAACTGCGAGCGATGAAATCGACAGCCTATCTCATCAATGTTGCCAGAGGTAGAGTGGTCGACGAGAGTGCGTTGGTCCAGGCGCTTGAGAAAGGCTGGATTGCGGGTGCCGGACTAGATACCTTTGCTGTTGAGCCTTTGCCGTCTGAAAACAGGCTATGGGATTTTCCTAGCGTTATTTTTACTCCGCATATCGGCGGCAAAACGGAACAGTACATGACGTTAGCTACCGAGCTGTTTTGCCAGAACCTGAAGCGATATATCGATGGAAAAAGACTGGTAAACGTTATTGATAAGAAAGAGGGATACTAGCTCCATAAAATCGAATTACAATTTCCCATCGAGACGATTGATGATTAAGCCGGTTGGCAATTTGGGGTAAAAGTAGGTGGATTTCCGCGGCATGCGGTCTTTAGCGTCAGCGATTGCTTTAATGGTGGTAACGGGCATGGGGCTCAACAGGATGCCAAGCTGGTATTCTCCCTTTTCCACCAGCTCTATAGCCTGCTCAGTATCCGGCGTATAGGTGACGTGGTCGCTGACATTTTTAATGCCAAGCAATTTCTCTATAATCAGGTGCTCCACAATGCTGACATCGAGCCTCTTATAGACAGACGACCGTTCTTTGGGCATTGCTTCATCTAATGATACCGCTGGCAATAATCGTAAGGTTGTTACCTGCCCTGGCTCCATGCCCACTACTTTGATGCCGGGCATCTTGTTTTCCACAAGCTCAAATTTATTCACTGGCGAGGACTTTATATCGAAGAAATGCCTGAGCTGCTTTTGCAGGTCGGGCAGAAGTTTCGGCTGTATTCCCTTTACCAGACGGTGGATAGGCAGCATCACCAGCCCGGGGTCGGAGAATGATACCAGCGTCATCATGATGAAGTTGAACGCCTCGTAACCGCTATAGGAGGGGGTAGCTTTCCTGCGCTCTTCACAGTATGCCAGCGCCGTTTCGTAGCGGTGATGTCCATCAGCGATATAAATTGGCTTGGGAATGATAAAATGGCTGATTCTTTGCACGAATTCAGGTTCATTCGCTTTCCAGACCTTATGTGTTTCATTGCCTCTGGTGATATCGAGGAATAATTTGCTGGGCAGCGATTTCGCCTGCATCAGTTTGGTAACTTTATTCCCGGGGTCATCGTAGAGACCGAGTATAGGGCTGATGTTAGCGTTGCATGCTTTCATCAGCTCCAGTCGGTCGCTCTTTACCTTCTGGAGCGTGTTTTCATGAGGGAAGATTACCTTGTTTTCCCAGGGCTCGAGTTTGACGCAGGCGATTAAGCCGAACCGTTTTTTCTTGCTGCCTCCGACGACAAACCCCTGTTCGTAGATGTAAAACGCATGAACGTTGTCCACCTTGAGGATGCTGTCATTGAGCCACTGGGCGAAGGTGCTGTGGGCGCGGGTATACTTATTATTTTTAGCGGTATCACCGGGCAACGCAACTCCATGCTCGATGCGGATAACGTTGTATTCGCTTGCCTGGTAGTAGCTCTGCTGCTCTTCAGGAGAGATAACATCGTAAGGCGGGCAGATTACTGCTGCCATATCTTTAATCTTGTCCTCGTTATAGAGTATGCCCTGGAACGGGGAAATCTCAGCCAACTTAAATCCTCCTAGAATATTTTATCGTCAGGTATCAAGCCCGGTTAGCCAGGCTTTCTCCATCTTCTCCAGCGATAATTTTACATAATCTTTTATTATCAAATAGCTGCCTTCCACCATTCCCAGATTGGTTACCGGCACCTGCCACTTCGAGGCGATCTTCTCCAATTTGCTTACCTGTTTTGGCGGCAAAGAGACGATAATTCTTGACTGTGCTTCGCCGAATAATGCCGTATCCAGTCTGCCTTCCGTTCTCCATCCCTGGCTGGTAAAGCCCCGTCCATTCGCCAGGCAGCTTTCTGCCAGGCATACCAGCAAACCGCCATCGGAACAATCATGTGCAGAGTTGATGATACTACGATGGGTAAGCTCAAAGCAACAGCGATGCAGGCGTCCCTCCAGTTCCAGGTCGATTGATGAATTGCCCAAAACCAGGTCGTGTACTACCGAGAGGTATTCGCTGCCGCCAAGACTGTTGTCTTCAGCTTGAGGTGTCCCCAGCAAGAATACAGTATCACCTTCATTTTTGAATCCAGAGGTGCAGTGTCTGGCCACGTTATCGATTAACCCTACCATGCCTACGACAGGAGTGGGGTAGATAGCTTCGCCTTTGGTTTCATTATAGAGGCTGACATTGCCGCTGACCACAGCGACCTTCAGGGTGCGGCAGGCGCGAGCCATGCCAGCAATACATTCTTTGAGCTGGTAGTAAACATCGTTCTTTTCGGGGTTGCCAAAGTTGAGACAGTTGGTCAGTGCTACAGGCTGAGCACCGCTGCAAGCCAGATTTCTCGCTGCCTCGGCTACAGCGATTACCCCTCCGACATAAGGATTAAGATAGCAGTAGCGTCCGTTGCCATCGGTGACCAGGGAAATAGCTTTGTCTGTGCCCTGGATACGCAATACTGCAGCATCGCTTCCGGGGGAGACGACTGTATTATTACCTACCTGATGGTCATACTGGCGGTAGACGCTGCGCTTGCAGGCGATATTGGGCGATGCTAGCAGTTTTAGCAGCGTGGGCGCAATTTTTTTCAGTGGGATATCAGGTATTGTTTTTAAATCGAATGATTGCACTTTATCCAGCCAGGCTGGTTTCTTCGTTCGCAGCCTGTACACAGGTGGTGTAGACAATAATTTGATGGGTACTTCGGCGACAGTTTTTTCTCCTTCTTTAATTCGGGCGATACCATCGCTGGTTACTCGTCCGATAATATCGGAGCGAAGCTCCCAGCGGTCGAAGAGCGCTTTGACCTTGTCTTCAAAGCCTTTTTTCACCACCACCAGCATCCGTTCCTGCGATTCCGAGAGCATTACTTCATAGGGAGTCATACTTTTTTCGCGGCGGGGTGCTTTGAGCACATCGATTTCAAGTCCCGTGCCACCCTTGTAAGCAGATTCTACCGATGAGCTGGTTAAGCCGGCTGCGCCCAGGTCCTGCATACCCACAATCCAATCGGTTTTGGCTAACTCAAGGCATGCCTCGATGAGCAATTTTTCCAGGAAAGGATTACCTACCTGAACAGCAGACCGCAACTCTGGTTCGTCCTCTGCGAATGTCCTCGACGCCAGTCCTGAGGCGCCGTGAAGACCGTCACGACCGGTGTCGGCGCCTACCAGCATCAGCAGGTTGCCTTCTCCGCTTGCCCGTGCTTTTACCAGCTTGTCAGCTTCAGCAATGCCCAGGCATAGGGCATTGACCAGCGGATTCGCTGAGTAACAGTCAGCGAAATAGACCTCGCCACCGACATCGGGTATTCCCAGACAATTGCCATAGCCAGCGATACCACCGACTACACCGCCGAAAAGGTAGCGGTTACGGGGCTTGCTCAGCGGTCCGAAGCGCAGGGAATTGAGCAGGGCAATTGGCCTGGCTCCCATGGTGAAGATATCACGTACAATACCGCCTACTCCTGTGGCTGCTCCCTGATAGGGTTCGATAGCGGAGGGGTGGTTATGCGATTCCATTTTGAATACTATGGCCAGCCCATCGCCGATGTCCACCACTCCGGCATTTTCCTCCCCTGCTTTCACTAGGATGTGTTTACCGGTGGAAGGGAACTGTTTCAGCAATGCTTTAGAGTGCTTGTAGCCGCAGTGCTCGCTCCACAGCGCGCCGAACATGCCCAGTTCAACTTCACTGGGCTCCCTGCCCAGTTGCTTTACGATGAGCTGGTATTCCTCCTGGCTCAGGGCGATTTCATCGAGAACTTCTTTAGATACTGGCAATAATTGACTCCCAGATGATATTACCGTCGCTGCCGCCCAGTATGGGCTCGCAGGCACGCTCAGGATGAGGCATCATTCCCAGGACATTACCTTTTTTGTTGATAATGCCGGCAATGTTATGCAGGGCGCCATTGGGATTAGCTTCCTGGGTGATTTCACCCGACGGAGTTGCATAGCGGAAGACGATGCGGTTATTGAGTTCCAGGTCAAACAGCGTTGCCTCATCGGCGTGATATCTGCCCTCGTAATGAGATATCGGTATTTTAAGCACCTGCCCTGTCTGACACCTGGAACTAAATGGGGAGGAGCTATTCTCAACCTTGAGATATGTCCACTGGCAGCGGTATTGAAGGTGGTCGTTTTGTCTCAATACGCCGGGGAGAAGTCCTGACTCGCAAAGTATCTGGAAACCATTGCAGATACCGATAACCAGTTTGCCCCGGGCAGCAAAGCGTTCCACTGATGCCATGATGGGTGAAAAGCGGGCGATAGCTCCGGGGCGCAGGTAGTCGCCATAGGAAAAGCCGCCAGGGAGAATGATGCAGTCATAGCCTGAGAGGTTTGTCTCGGTGTGCCAGATATAGTCTGCTTTCTGCTCCAGGGTATTGTTGAGAGCATAATAGCAGTCACGGTCACTCCAGGTGCCGGGGAAGATAATAATACCGAATTTCACAGTTATTGCTCCAGATAAAAAGAGCGGCGGCTGGTACCGCCGAATCCTATTGTTATTAATCCACTAAATTGTTACCTGTATCCCTTGCGGAAGTATATGTGATTCAGGTCTGTCCCTGCATTGCTAAATCAAGATTGAGACGTTATAACTAGCTCTAGAGTTACTTTGGAATAACTTACAGGTTGTTTAAAAGCTCTGTGACGATGTCGCTGACTTCTTTGCCGTCAGCCTTACCTTTGGTCTGCGGCATGAGCTTGCCCATTACTTTACCTTTATCGCCAGCGCCTCTGGCTCCTGCTTCAGCGATTGCCTGTTTGGCTGCAGCGATGATCTCATCACGGCTCATCTGCGGGGGAAGATACTTGGAAAGGATGTCTAGCTCACTTTTTTCCTTGGCCACCAGGTCAGGGCGATTGCCCTTCTCAAACGCTTCGATGCTTTCGCGTCTTTTTTTTATTTCTTTGGAGACGACGGTGCCGATGCCTGCATCATCCAGTGCTTTGTGCTGCTGGTCAATCTCGGCATTGTGGATACTGGAGATGAGCATACGCAGGGTAGTGCAGCGGAGATTATCCTTTTGCCTGATAGCCTGCTCCAGGTCGCTCCTGATTTGCTCCACCAGACCCATTATTTAAGCGCTCCTATGGCTTTTTCGGCGTTTTGCCGCCTCTTTGCGCTTGCGCTTTATGCTGGGTTTTTCATAGAAGGCACGGCGGCGAGTTTCACTGAGGATACCTGATTGCTCTACCTTTTTAGAGAACCGCCGCATTAAGCTTTCAAAGCTTTCACCAGTATGAATTTTTACCTGCGCCAACGAACGTCACCCTTTCTCTATTATGAGTCTTTTTTTAACCGAATCTGAAAATATTCGGTTACCAAAGTGAGAATTGTATCTTTTTTAGATAAACGGTGTCAAGTTTTCGGTTCATTGTGAGAAATTCGGTCATGAAGCAATCTCATGGGTGCTGAGTATGAGAAGCTCATCTCTTTAGGGCAGTCTATTGAACCAGAGCAGGGAAAGTATTCCAGCGATGATTAACAGTACTGCCGCCAGGCCGGTAAAACCAGCCGTGAGCTCGGTTTGCTCCGGTTTGAAGACCAGCTGCGTGCCCAGGTTTTCGTAGATCTGGCGCAGGTCGGTTTCGTTGTCTGCTTTGAAATACTTGGCATCTGTCTTCTCGGCGATGCGCTTGAGAGTTTCCTCATCCAGCCGCACCCGCATGGACCATCCCTCTAATGCTCAGGATCGTTCCCTCGGGGCTGCCCACGCCGACGGTGTAAACACGCACGCCGCGATTCGATGCCTGTTCCACTATATCCAGCGGAGGAGGCCCTGTGTTGCTCTGACCATCGCTCAGCAGGACGATAATCGCGGGGGCGTAGGTGCCGTGTGGCACTGGTGTCGGCTCTGCTTTTGGCTCGGGGGACATAAGTGGATCGCGCGGAGGGGACGGTTTGTTTGGCACCTGGCTCTTCGAAAATTGCATCCAGCGAGGTGAGAATACCGCTGCCGATGGCGGTGCGGCGCTGCGATGTCAGGCGGTTGATTGCCGCCAGCACCGCTTCGCGGTCCTGTCGTCGGCGCCTGCACAATCGCCGCGCTCTCGCTGAAGGAGACAACGCCGATGCGGACATTCTTCGGTTGCTTTTCGACGAACGTTCGCGCCGCCGCTTTAGCCGCTTCGAGCCGAGTCGGTTTAAGGTCATCCGCCCGCATACTCCCGGAGACATCGATGGTCAGGATGACCGTGCCTTGCTGTGATGGCAGTATGACGGTTGCCAGCCGGACGCGCCAGCGCGACGATCATGACCGTCAGACCGATGAGGAACAGGATCGGAGGAATATGGCGACGAATGCCGGGCCCGCGTCCCAGCGCTTCTTTGACCAGTGAGAGACTGGCGTATCGCAGTGCATATTTTTGCCGCCGCCGCTGTATCAGGATATAGACGATGACAAGCACCGGCACCAGCAGCAGCAACCATAACATCTCAATCCAGAGAAATGACATACCTACCTCCAGTTATCCACCCAGTCCTGTGCTGTGACATTCGATTTAGCAAAAGATGCCGGTGTCATTTTACGCTGCTTGCGCAGCCTGGCAAAGCGCACAATTTCTTTCACCAGGTCGTCTTCGGTGGAAAGCGCAAGTACATCGACACCCAGCGCGGCGCAACGGCAACGTTCAATTCGTACTCGCGCCGCTGTGCGGCTTCAATAAATCGTTTTCGAAATTTCTTATCGTGTGTGTCAATGTAAAGTTGTTCGCCAGTCTCGGCATCCTCAAAGATGATCGGCCCGATATCCGGCAATTCCATCTCGCGCGGGTCGTACAGGCGAATCGCCAGGACTTCGTGCCGCTGAGTCAGCATGCCAAGCGGCTTGTCCCAACCCGGCGCGCTGATGAAATCGGAGATGATGAAAACCAGCGACCGCCGTCGAATCATGCGAAGCGCGGTTTCGAGCAGTGCCGCCAGGTTTGTCGGCGGGCGCGTTTCAGTTGCGGCTGACTGAGCAGGTCGTTGATGAGGCGCAGGACCTGGAGTTTGCCGCCCTGCGCCGGAATCACACGCTCGACCTTGCCGCTGTAGAAAATCGCGCCCACGCGATTGCCGTGCCGGGTGAGCAAACGCGCCAGCACGGTGACGAAATCAATCAGCAGGTTGCGCTTGAGCGTCTGCACCGTGCCGAAATCCACCGATGGACTCAGGTCGAGCAAGAACCAGGCCGTCACCTCGCGGTCTTCGATGTACTGGCGGACGTACGGCGTCTGCATGCGCGCGGTGACATTCCAGTCAATGTAGCGGACATCGTCAGTGAACTGGTACTCGCGCAACTCAGCCAGGTCCAGACCGAAACCGTGGAACAGCGTCCGGTAGTCGCCTTGCAGGAGACCATCGAGGCGGCGGATAACCGTCCAATCGAGGCGCTGTAAAATTTTCTCAGGATTCTGTATTGACATTGACATGGGTCTGCAATGGCTGCGCCGGAACTGGAATATGTTCCAGAATCCGCTGCAATATCATATCGCTGGTGACGCCATCGGACATGGCTTCGTAGGAAAGGACGAGGCGGTGCCGCATCACATCGAGCGCCATATCCACAACATCCTGCGGTACGACGTAGCTGCGCCCGCGCACAAATGCCAGCGCACGGCCGGTGATGATCAGGTTGATGGAGGCGCGCGGGCTGGCGCCATACATGATGTACTTGGCAATGTCAGGGATGCCGAACTTGTCCGGCTCGCGTGTCGCCGTCGCCAGGCGCACCGCGTACTGGATCAGCGAAGGGTCAACATATACCTTTTCCGCTTCGTGCCGGAGGTCAATCAGTTGCTCCGTGGTCACGACTGCTTTCACCGGCGTCAGCGTGCCGGTCATTCGCTCAACGATGACGAATTCATCGCTCTCGCTGGGATAGTCCACGAGCACTTTCATCATGAAGCGGTCCACCTGTGCCTCGGGCAGGGGATATGTCCCTTCGGTCTCAATCGGGTTCTGTGTTGCCATCACCAGAAATGGTTCGGGCACTTTGAACGTCTCGCCGCCGATGGTGACCTGGCGTTCCTGCATCACTTCGAGGAGGGCGCTCTGCACTTTGGCAGGGGCGCGGTTGATTTCATCGGCAAGCAGGAGATTGGTAAAGACGGGACCGAGCGATGTGCTGAATTCGCCGGTCTTCTGATTATAGATGCGCGTGCCAACGAGGTCTGCGGGAACGAGGTCAGGCGTGAACTGGATGCGCTTGAAGGTGCCGTGAATCGCTTCCGCCAGCGTTTTGATGGTCAATGTTTTGGCCAGGCCCGGCACACCTTCGACCAGCAAATGACCCTGCGACAGAATGTGCCACCAGCACGCGCTCGAGCAAATGGTCCTGCCCGACGATGACCTTCTTGACTTCGTACAGGACTTGCTCCATCAGCGGAGCTTCTTCGGGTTTCTTGAGTATCTCTTCAGTCATTTGTCCTCCCCACTCCTTGCCGATTCCATATTCTGCAATCTGCATTGAGCATTAAAACGGTGGTGCTCCTGCCGCACCGGCTGCAGTCTCAATCGGTACGGCAAAACCAATGCCGATGAAAACATCCTGGTCGGTTGGGTTCAACAGCGCCGTGACAATGCCGACGACTTCGCCATCGCGGTTGACCAGCGGCCCTCCCGAATTGCCGGGATTGACCGCCGCATCGAATTGAATCAGGTTCGTCAACGTTTCGCCGGTCTTCGGCGACTTGAAACTTCGTCCCAGGCCGGAGACAACTCCCGCCGAAAGCGAGTTGCTGATGCCAAACGGATTCCCCACGGCGACGACTTCATCGCCGACGTGCAGCGTGGCCGAGCTGGTCAGCGTTGCCGGCACCAGATCATCAGGGATATACGCGGGCGCAGGACGGCAAGGTCGTTTTCCGGCTGTTTCACAATAACCGATGCCTCTGATTCGGTTCCATCAGCGAAGATGACACGAACTTCTATGGCATCCTTGACGATGTGCAGACTGGTCAGGATTAGTCCATTGTCAGTCGATCACGACGCCGGTACCAATTGACCCTTCATCTTTTTCCTCGCTTTCAGCAACCAGCGTCTCGATGCGTACTACCGATGGGCGGATGATTTCGTATGCCTGCGATGCATACGATGGCTTGGGCTTTGCTGCTGCCAGGGCACGCTCGACGGCAGCGTTGATATCACGCTGCGTCAGACGCTGCGGTGGCGGTTGGGTCATGTTGTACAGGAACATGGCTGCAAGCGTGATCAAGATACCTGCAAAGACCAGAAAAATAGTGCGGAAGCGAGTGTAAAAGCGACTGAGGCGTTGCCGCAGGACTCCTAGCCTGGATGGTGGAGGTTTTGGTTCAGGCGCTGGTTGTGAATGAACGGGTGGAATTAGTCGATACTGCCGCATCATATAATACTCACACTAGGTTTTTAAACCTGCCTCTTTAGAGGATTATACAATATAAATGGTGGAGAGGAAATTCAAAGGCTAAATTACGAGGGGTGACAGGTTTTTATATTCCGCAGCTCTCCAAAGCGGACGGTCGGACCTGAAAGTGCGCCCCTACGTTTCTTGTAGGTATAGCATATTGATGTGCTCCTGGCTCACCTGTGCTCAGTGCTACAACTTAACGCTTCGGTGAAGGTTCGTGGCAGTCCTGGGACGGTGTGGGAGACACGGGGGGAGGGCTAGAGAATGCTAGGGGCTTTGCCTCACGGCAACAACTCTTCCAGACATAAAAAGTCTTTTGGGATCTGGTCTACCTGAACCTCCAAGGTCTCCACTTTTCCGTTTATATTGATGAACGAGCGCTAGAGGTTGGCCTTCTAAACTAAAATACAAGACCATTTGGCTTCTAGTGCACTTTGGTTCGTTTATCTTCTCGCGCTGTCTACGTGTTAGATGATTGTTGTAACCGAAGATTTGCTGCCTTAGTTCACCACGAAGGAGTCGTTCAAAATATTGACCTTTGTTGAACAACTGTTGTATCTTATATGGAGTGACCCATAATGGCTGAGACCAGAAGGAACTAGTAGACATGTCTACCTCAATCGAAATTTATTCCAAAGTTAACAATTATATTGAACGTAGGATGACACTGAGTGACCTTGAATCTTGGCTTGTTTATATGCTCCCAACCTATCTATTGAATCCCAGCAGTTCTGCAGCACAGCTCGCTGGTACGATTGAACTTGGCTTGGCAGAGATTCGTGCTGGCATTAGAACTGAGCGAAGCTTGAAAAGACTTTTGATGAAATACGCTGGTCATAACCCTATTAGTTCAGAGCCTTACCCTTACAATCCTACGATGAATGAGACTATTTCATCCGTCTCATCAATAGAAACTAGGGACTTGGAGTGGCAGGGCCAGTCACCATCCTGGAGTAGCGCACCTCAAGTGATATACGTGTAATAACTTGATCATCGAATTGAACGATAAACCAATATAATCCCTCCAATTTATATGGTATATCAATGCGGCTTGCAATATTTGCACCTTTTCCCTCACCTTCCATATTTACCGATAAACTAATGGGGGAAAGAGTTTCTCCAGATGGCTGCTCAGGTGTTATTGAAATATTGTGACGACCTCTTGAAATGCCAGACTTTAGGCTGAGCACAAGATACAAAGGATAGTGAATTTCAGGCATTTCTTCAGGCGGATTTGGATTGCGCTCTGTATGATTAATGACATCGACTATACGGATTAGTGAAAGGACTCCATCAGCTTCACGTAGTACACGTTCACAAAACGCAGCTAATTGAATGTAGGGTCCTCGTTCGAAAATGTTTTTCGCTTCTGATGCCATTATAGTACCTAAATTGCCAAATTTGTAGCTTTTTTATTAGGATAATAGGGTTTAGCCATTGTTCTCATTGTACTATAAGCGGCATCGGAAATCTATTCGGAATTGATTGGTCCTCAATTTTATAACTGCACAGATTACTCTTTCCGAGCGGCCGCCCCGTCGTGCCGCCTGCAGGCAGGTGACACCTAAAAAACCATATCGAACTATTGACCTATCCGTGGTCAGTTCTCGATTTAAAAATTATCTTTATGGACACGCTTTTTGTTATTACAAAACTTGTAAACATAATAACTAATAGCAACCAACATGGCTACCAATACAACAATATCAATAATATGGCTGTATTGCATTACTTGTGCCCAATTAGTTTTCAAAATATAACCAATATAAGCGAGAAACGTATTCCATATTCCTGCGCCTATAATTGTGTAGATAATAAATTTGAGTAAATTCATTTTTCCCATTCCTGCAGGAATTGATATCAAATGTCGGATTACAGGAACAAATCTACAAATTAGTATAGTAATATTTCCACTACGTTTAAAAAATTTCTCGGCTAAATCCAGATGATGTTTGTTGAGAAGCAAATATTTCCCAAATCTTTCAACAACCGGTCTGCCTCCATATGCACCAATGTAATAAGAAATCAACGAGCCGATGCTACTGCCTAAGGTGCTAAAAAATACCACCTCTGGAAAGCTAAATCTACCGTCAGCTATTAAGAATCCTGCAAAAGGCATGACTGCTTCACTCGGCACAGGTACAACCATACTCTCAAGTATCATTAAAACCACGATACTGCCGTAGCCTATATTGCCAATGAAGGTGACAATAAAATTAATTAGCGACTCTGTTAAACCCATTTGCCTCCAATAGTCGTATCAACCTTATGCTATTTATAAGCTACTTTTGATTGGGATTATCACATTTCTGAATTGTTCCAGCTATTAGAGTCGGTAGCAATTTTTTCTGCCACATTATATCACCTCCCTACCTTGCAAACTTCAGTATCTAACTTCAAGTATTCACTACGGATAAAGAACAAGTCGGCAGGTTTCGAACCTGCGACCAATAGGTTAATAGCCGTTAGCTCTATCTTTCGGCTATGATGATTCAAGGCGGGAGGTGTTAAGGTGTGATGGTTGTGGTCTTATGGCGGCACAGACGGTTGATGCCGAAGGTTGCCAGCAGGACGATGCCGCTGAGCAGGATGATGGTAGCGCCTGAAGCGAGATCGAGCACGAAGGAAAGCCATAGACCGCCGAAAGTGAAGATAGCGCCAAAGAGAACGGAGAGGAGCATCATTTTACGCAGGTCATAGGTGAACTGCTTTGCCAGCGCCGCAGGAACGGTAAGCAGGGCGATGACCAGGATGATGCCCACCACCCGTATCAGCACTACAATCGTCAGTGCAATCATGCATAGCAGGAGCAGATACAATGCCCATATCGGCGCTCCGATAACAATGCCAAACTCTTCATCGAAGCAAAGCGCCAGGAATCCTTTGTAGAATACTACCACCAGGATAATGATGATGGCATCGAGAATAAGCATGAACAGCAGGTCGCTGGTGGGCACGGTGAGAATGTTGCCGAAGAGATAGCTGAACAGGTCAGGAACATAGCCTGGGGTGAGGCCGATAAAGATGACGCCCAGAGCCATTCCTATTGCCCAGAGTATGCCGATGGCGGTATCCTCAGGCAGTTTGGTTTTACGGGTGACCTGACCCATTACTAAGGCCGATGCCAGGGTGAAAAACAGGGCGCCGAGGACGGGATTGATACCGAGCAGGTAGCCCAGTCCCACCCCGCCGAACGAGGCATGGGCAATGCCGCCGCTAATGGCGACAATCTTCTTGACCACCACATAGACGCCAACCACGCCGCAGGCGATAGCAGCCAGCAGGCCGGCGGCAAGAGCATTCCTCATAAATTCGTATTGCAGCACTTCCATCGTGTACTAATGCTCCTTCAGGACACGGTGCGGTACCGTGCCGTGGGCTATCATCTGCACCGGGCATTTGTATGTTGCCTCCAGTATTTCAGGGGTGAGTTCCTTGGAGCCGTGATAGTATAACTGCCGGTTGAGACAGGCAATTTTATCCACGTAAATCGAGACTGCGCTGATATCATGTGATACCAGGACGATTGCCATCTGTTTCTTGAGGCGGTTGAGAAGCTCGTAGAACTCGGTTTGCATGGCAGGATCGACACTGGCTGTGGGTTCATCGAGCAGCAGCAGTTTAGGTTGAGAGACCAGCGCCCTGGCGATAAATGCTCGCTGCTGCTCACCGCCGGAGATTTTGCCTATCTGGCGATTCCGCAGATTGGCGATATTTACTGTTTCCAGAGCCTGTTGTGCTGCCTCGTTGTCTGATTTCTGATAGCGTTTGAGCAAGCCGGTATTGCTATAGCGTCCCATCAAGACTACGTCCCAGACATTGATGGGGAAGTTGTGATCAAATGTCGTTGTTTGAGGAACATAGCCGATGCTGGTTCGGCTCTTCTGGGGCAGTTTCCCTAGCACAGAGACTTTACCGCGACTCGGTGACACCAGACCCAGGATTAGCTTGAGCAGGGTAGTCTTGCCACCGCCGTTGGGGCCGATGATGCCGAGGAAATCCTCCTGCCCTATAGACAGGTTGATACCTTCCAGCACAGGTTCGCTGTCGTATTGTGCCCAGACATCTTCCAGCTTGACTACCGCGGCAACTTGCATGTTTATTTCATCACTCTTAACAGTTCGCTCAGGATGAGGCGCATAGTGGGGATGTAGTCTTTTGCCAGATTGTCAACCAGTACCACCGTGCCACCGATACCATCAGCAATCACCCTGGCGCTTTGCTGATTGAACTGAGGCGAAGCGAAAACCACTTTGATGTTATTTTCCTTTGCCTGCTGTATCACCCGGGCAATGCCCGCTGCTGTCGGTTCCTTGCCGGCCTCCTCTATGGCAAGCATGGTCAGGTTATAGTCGTTGGCGAAATAGCCGAAGGCGGGATGGTAGACCAGGAACTTGCGATTCTTAATATTAGCCAGTCCATTTCTGATATCTCTGTCGAGCTGGGTGAGCTTTTGGAGGTAGAGGTCGCGATTCTGTTCATAGTATGTCCTGTTAGCGGGATCGATCTGCATCATCCCGTCACAGATATGCGACACCATGATTCTAGCATTTGCCGGGGACATCCAGATATGGGGGTCCAGTCCACCATGGGCTTCGCCCTCGTCACTATCCTCAGCGGTCATTTCAATGAGCTGTATATTCTTAGCGCAATCAACCACCAGCATCTTTTGATTGGTGGATATTATCTTATCCATCCAGACCAGCTCGAACTCGATGCCTGAACCGACCTTGGCATATAGTTTCGCTTTAGAGAGGTTTTTCATCTGATTTGGCTTTGGTTCGTAGGTATGGGGATTGGCGTTTTGGGGCACCATTACCGTGATGTTCACCTTGTCCCCAGCCACATTCTCCACGAAATCAGCCTGCGGCATGATACTGACCACCACTCCGAGTTTCTGGCTGAAAGAGCTATTGCTGCCACAGCCGGCGGCTGCTGTCAGCCATATTGTGGATAGCAGCAGAATCGAAGTTACTATGAGTGACCAGCCTGTTTTTTTCATTGTTATTTTATCTCTACTGCAGTTTATTTGTGTTTCGGCAACCGGGGCAGAGACCGGAGAATTCCAGGAGATGACCGTTAATATCAAAGCCGGTTTTCCGGGATAGCTTTTGCTCAAGCTCATTGAGGTCGCAATCAGTAAAATCAACCACGGCTCCACAGTCAGAGCAGACGAGATGGTGATGGTGCTCTGAAGGCCGTCGCAGTAAGTAGCTATGACAGCTTCCTTCGGTATGCACCTCGCAGATTAGTCCCAGCTCAGATAGCATATCCAGCGTGCGGTAAATAGTGACGCGTCCAATAGTGGGGTGCTGCTGGTGGACTTTTTCGTACAGAGCGGCAGGGGTGAGGTGTTCATGGCTGAGGGTAATGGCGTTAATCACCTGTCGCCGTTGCGGGGTGAGCTTGTAGCCGCGCTGCCTTAAGAGTGATGTAATCCTGTTCTCAGTAATCTGCATTCCAGTTGGTAGATGAAAACAATTTTCATTTACAATTATGATTGATTATTATCTGGTTGTCAAGGGATTGTGTCGTGTTAATTGGGGGTGTGTATGTAGTGAATATAAGTCCTTTCACTACTGTGCTCTTAGTTAATCGGCGGCATTATACAATGCCGCCGATTAACAACCTTATAGTCAATGTAAAGGATGCTATGATTTAACCCTTATACAGTGCAATATCGCCCACATTGACGTCTTTGCTGGCATCGATAGACTCCATTTTTCTGGGGAGATATCCCTTCATAGCTACTTCCAGTGAATAGGTCCCCGGCTCCTGCCGCTCAAACCAGAAGTCACCGAAGTTGTCTGTCTTCAACGTGGACTTCTTACCTTTGGCCCCAATCAGGGTAACCGTTGCCCCTTCCAGACATTCATCCGCCTCGGGGTCGTAGACCGCACCGGCGATGAAGTACTTGTTGGGCAGTCCGATGTAGTACACCCGTGGCTTTGCCTTGTATTCAGGGTGAAGCACTTCTGCCTTGGCTATCCATTCTTTGAGGTCTTTCTCCTCGCCGAATCTCAGAGCATCGGTAGGGCAGGCATCAACACATCTCGGTTCCTTCCAGCCATCGTCAAGCAAATGAGCACAGAAGGTGCATTTCTGGGAGATGTTGAGGTCGGAATTGAAGTAGATGACCCCGTAAGGGCAGGCGTCAAGGCACTGCCTGGCACCGACGCATTTCTCAGGGTCGATGATGACGATGCCATCTTCCCGCTTGTAGATTGCCTTGCTCTTGCAGGCGGTGATGCAGGGAGCCTCGTCGCAGTGCTGGCAGATAGTGTGCATGTAGCGTACCCGTACCTTGGGCACCGTTCCCTGGACCACATCGATGACCTTCTGCCAGAAGTGTCCAGTATCAGGCTGTGGCTTGGCGTAGGGAGTCCAGTCATTGCCGACATGCTCGTCTTTACAGGCGATCTGGCAATTGTGGCAACCGTTACATCTGGTAATATCGATGACTAGTGCTTTCATGATTACTGTTCACCTCCAACGAGTATTCTTTCAAGTTTCAAGCCTGATGCCGGGTCGTAGGGGCGGCTGAATGCTTCTGGATATTTCCTTCGCAGTTCGTCCATATTAGCTCGTTCAACCTCAACAAGAAAACCACTGACTACATGTCCAGCACAATTCTTTGATGTGGGATTATGGGGGCAGATGGTATTAATGGCGCCACCTCTATCCAGTTTGCCCGGCACTATTGGATCATACCGTGCCCCATGGTCCACATAGACAACGCCTGGTATGATTCTCTCGGTCACATAGGCGCCGCAGAGGACCTCGCCTCTTTCATTGAAGACATTGACGATATCTCCGTTCTTGATACCTCTCTCTTCAGCCGTCTTGGGGTGTATCCAGGCAGGCTCATAGAGATATCCATCCGAACCTCTGATCTTGCCAGTTTCGATTTCGTGAAACCAGGTTACATCGTCGAGCTGGGCGTGTACTCCCCATCTGGGATGATTGGAGCATACCAGCAAAGGATATTTCTTGGCTCGCTCACCGGCAATTCTCTCATCGTGGAAATCGCTCTTCTCTATCCACTTTGGAATTGGTGGTCTCTCTTTATCAGTCGGGGAAGTGTTCCGCCAGTCTCTGGGAATAAATCTCTATCTTGCCAGTCGGTGTCGATAAAGGATATTTCTCTGGATTATTATAAAAGTTTATCATACCAGCAGGATATTTCTCCCAATCGGGGTCAGTCGGCACGACGTAGTATTGCTTTTCCTTGAGTTGTTCCCAGCTCACCATATCGGCGACACCTGATTTTTCCCAACCGAATTTTATCCATTCTTCAATGGACTTGCCTCCGGTGTATTCTTTCAATAATCCCATCTTCTCGGCTATAAGACAGACAGTCTCATAGTCACTCTTTGACTCCCCTCTAGACTCTATACATTTATTTTCAAGGAAAAGTGTGTCGTAATGACAAGCTATGCCATCGGTACCGATGTCATCTTCTTCAAATTTAGTATTGACAGGAAAGATTAAATCGGCAAATTGACAGTCGTTCTCCATCCACTGGTGCTGAACTATATAACATTCGATCTTTGGGCTTTGGTATGCTTTATGCACGCTATTAGCATCGTTCCAGCACGTGGTGAAGCAAGGTGTATCACTCCAGATCATATGTATTTCCGAACAGCCCTCCACAGGATAAACATATCTCTTAAATTGATCTTCAACTGGTAACATCTGGTCTGAGCTGCCGTAAATATCAAAGTGTCCGTTCAGAATCGCATCTTGAAGCAGTGGCTTTGGAATGATTTGTTTCTTCATAGGGAAGAATGGCATATACCCACGGACAGCTTCGACCATAAACAGCCTTTTAACGCCTCCAGGTGTCGGCGGGGGAACGTGGAGATGTAAAACGCCAGCAGCAATAAAGGACATTATCTCTACCATACTGATCTGGTTTACTCCGGGTTTACCTACTCCTTGCATGGCTAGCAATACAATCTCAAGCCTTGCTGGTTCGTGGGAGAAGGGACCTCTGATATAGGGACCCCCCAGACCATGTGCTATTGTTGTCTTCTTCTTTGCCCATTCTCGTGCTAACGCTTTTATTACCCGGGAAGGAACCCCGCATTTTTCCGCTGCCCAGGTAGGTGTTTTGACAATGCCATCTTCTTTACCCAATACATAATCCTTGAATTTATCAAAACCAATGGTATGGGTAGCAACATAGTCCTTATCGTAGGTTCCTTTAGTAATCCAGATATATGCTATGGCAAGCTGCATCGCTGCATCGGTATTGGGTAAAATAGGAATCCACTTATCGGCATGGACAGCTGCTCCATAGTTTAAGTCGGGGCAGATATATATGGACTTGATACCAAGGTCTGTTAACCAGTAGCATAGTCTGCTCACCATCTGCCCTCCACCAAACCCCCAGGGTGTGGTTTCCGGATCACATCCTTGAAATAGTATCATGTCAGTATTCTTGGAAATATCCGAGTAAAGATTGGTTTGGTATTCCGACGCTAGTCCTTCAGGCTCGCAGCCCCATACATGTTTGGCTCCCCAGTACCATCCTTCCCAGCTATCCGGATTTCTGATTTGTTGTGTATATCCTCCGAGAAGGTTCAGAAGCAATGTGGAACATCCATGTGGGCCATGCACCACCTTTGATTCGCTATGTCCTTCACCTTGTACAAATATGGCTTCAGGGCCATATTTTTTAATCACCCGTTTTATCTCACCGGCTACAATATCGGTAGCCTCGTCCCAGGAGATTCTTACGTATTTACTTTTTCCCCTATTCTGTGGATTTCTATTCCCTTTAGGATCCCAATCGACCCTCTTCAAAGGATATAAAATCCGATTCGGAGAATAGATACGCTTCTTGTAACCTATACTAAAAGGGGTTATCAACGACTTCATCGGTGGTTCAAATACTTTGCCACGTGCCTCGAGTTTCCAGGGCTTCCATTCCTCAGGTTTGTACTTCCAGTCGTAATGTAATGGTCTGATCCTGACTATTTTGCCATTCTTCACATCGACTGCTGATACATGCGAGCCAACAGAGTGACCGCTAAAACCCATACCTTTAAGGAATGTCTGCTCATTAGCTTTAGTCTTCCCTTTCGTTGCCATTTCTACCTCCTTCTTTTATTGGTACCTTTATTATGTTTGTGCTTCTTTACTTCGATAGTGGTATGTCTCCCAGATTTATATCCTTTTCGGTGCTGATTGAGTCTATTGACTTAGTGGCGAATCCCTTAGCTTCTATCTTCAGCGAATATTTACCTACCGCAAGCCCCTCAAACCAGAAGTCGCCAAAACCATCCGTCGTTGCCGTCAGCTTCTTACCATTGGCACTGAGTGTACAGGTGGCGCCTATTATCACCTCTTTCTCTGCCGGGTCATAGATGGTTCCAGCCACAAACTTTTTGGGTATGTTCAGGTAGTATACCCTTGGCTTAGCCTTGTACTCTGGATGCAGCACTTCGGCTTTCTTTATCAGCTCCTTTGCCTCAGATTCTTCCATGAACTTGAGTGCTTCCGTGGGGCAGGCATCAACACACCTTGGTACTTTTATCGATTGTCCCTTATCGAGAAGGTGGGAACAGCCAGTACATTTCTGAGCTATGTTCAGGTCTTCATTGAAGTAGATGACATGGTAGGGACAGGCGTCAACGCAGTTCTTGCAGCCGGTGCACTTCACCGGGTCGATGATAACCAGCCCGTCATCTCTTTTGTAGATGGCACCTTCTATGGGACAAGCAGGGATGCAGGGAGCTTCATCGCAGTGCATACAGAGAACCGGACGGTAGTACATCTTGACCTTGGGTACTGTTCCCCTGATGAACTCGTGTTGCTTCAGCCAGAACTGGCCGGTATCTGGTTGTGGTTTGGCATAGGGTGACCAGTCGTTACCGACATGTTCATCCTTACAGGCGATCTGGCAGCAGTAACAACCATTACAGATAGAAACATCATGAACAAAGACTTTCATTTAGTCCATACCTCCTTCAACCCAGGCATTGAACCGTAGTCCAGAAGCCGGGTCATATTCTCTTTCGAATGCTTCCGGATAGTGTTCTTTCCATTCTTCCATTTGAGCCATAGGTACCTTTTCAACCTCCACCAGATAACCGCTGGAAGCCATGCCGGGGCAGTTCTTGGATACCGTTTTACTTGGTGAAATGAGGTTAATAGCGCCTCCTCTATCAAGCTTACCTGGTAGTATCCAGTCAACCCTGGCACCATGGTCAATATAGGATACCCCTGGCATTATTCTTTCCCATACCCGTGCACCGCAGAGGATGGAGCCCCGCTCGTTATATACCCTAACGATGTCTCCATCTTTTATTCCTCTCTCGGCAGCGGTTTTGGGATTTAACCAGCAAGGTTCGTACATATAGCCGTCTGGACATTTGACTTTACAGCTCGGTATTTCCCTGGTCCATGAGATATCATCATGCTCAGCGTGAACACGCCACCTACCGTGGTTAGACATTTGGAGCAACGGGTATTTCTTAGCCCTTTCACCGGAGACCCTCTCGTCGTGGCTGATGCTTTTTTCTATCCATTTCGGTATTGGCGGTCTTTCCTTATCATCAGGAAAATGCTGGGCTAATCGCTCAGAGTAGAATTCCAGCTTGCCTGACGGCGTGGGCAGGGGATTCTTTTTTGGGTCATCGTAGAACAACCTGAAGCCGGGTGTGTCTTTCTCCCAGTCTTTCGCAGTTGGGAAAATGACATATTGCTTTTCCTTGAAGTCTTCCCAGTTAATAAATTCAGGTAATCCCAGGTTCTCATAGGTATGTTTAATCCAATCATCAACACTTTTACCTTCGGTGACTGCTTCGTACATCCCAAGCTTTTTAGCAATTTCGCATACTGCACCATAGTCACTCATGGACTCCCCGATGGGTTTGATGGCTTGTTTCATATACATGGCATTCTTAAACTCTACACCCTGCGGGAAGTTATTGGTGATAATATCATCCATTTCGTATATGGTGCTTACCGGCAGGATGATATCTGCGCAGAAAGTATCGTTTTCAAACCAGGGGTGTTGGTGTAGCACGAACTCTATTTTCGGGTTTCTGAGAACTTCTACCGTCTTCATGCCATCATGCCAGCAGGTAGTCATACAGGGGTTATCAGCCCAGAGCATATGCACTTCAGAGCATCCCTCAACCGGGTAATGGTACTGAATAAACTGGTCTTCTACCGGCGCTGAGTTCTGGCTCTTGCCCCACCAGGAGATAGGTGGATTAAGGACAGCTTCGTGGAGATATGTCTTTGGGAAAAACTGCTTCTGATGGACACGGGAACCGGCGATCATGGAATACATTACCCGGTCCTCAAAGCACCATTCTTCACCGGACCTTTCGAAGCCATAACGCATGATTTTGGGCACCTCGCTTCTGGGTTGTCCCAGCCAGGTTATCTCATACTGATGAACACCTGGAGCACCCAATCCCTGCATCCCCAGCATTATACATTCCAGCCTTGCTGGTTCACTGGAGTAAGGCCCACGTATTAAGCCACCGCCAAAGTAGTGACCTATTGATGTTATTTTGGCAGCGAACTGTCTCGCCAGTGCTTTAATTGTCCACTCTGGCACGCCGCACTTGGGGGAAGCCCAGGCTGGTGTCTTAGCCACGCCGTCTTCCTCGCCCATGACATAGGCTTTTACCTTATCGAAGCCAACAGTGTGGGTAGCTACGTAATCCTTTTTGTAGTTGCCTTCTTTGATCCACGTGTATATTATCGCCAATTGCAGGGCAGCATCAGTATTAGGTAATATCGGTATCCATTTGTCGGCATGGACAGCAGCCCCAAAATTTAATTCAGGGCAGATGTATATTTGTTTCAGCCCAATTTCTGTCCAGAAATAACATAACCGGCTGGCAAGCTGCCCGCAAAATCCCCAGGGGGTTGTCTCAGGATCGCCTCCCCAGACCAGAATCATTTCCGTGTTCTCGGTAACGTCCTTGAAAACATTGTCCTGCGGGAACATATGGCCAGAGAAGCCAGTACCCCAGACGTGCTCGGCGCCATAGTACCAACCTTCCCAGCTGTCTGCATTTCTAATAAACTGCGTGTAGCCTCCCATCTTTTTCAGCAACCAGCCGTGCATTCCATGAGGTCCCTGCAGCATCTTATTCTCACCATGCCCGTCTCCCATATGCAGTATTCCGTAAAGCCCGTATTTCTTATGTATCCTCTTTATCTCGCTGGCTATGATATCGGTAGCCTCATCCCAGGAAATTCTCTTATACTTGCTCTTGCCACGGTTCTGAGGGTTTCTTTCGCCGTTGGGGTCCCAGTCGACCCTCTTTAACGGGTACTTTATCCTATTAGGAGAATAGACACGCTTCTTATAAGCTAAAGAATAAGGAGGGGGTAGAGATTTTCGTGTTGGTTCAAAGCTCTTACCATTCCTCGTTAATTTCCAGGGGTTCATCTTCTCCCAATTAAATTTCCAATCATAGTGTAATGGTCTAATCCTGACTATTTTCCCATCTTTAACATCAACCGCCCCGGCCACTCCGCCACCGGGTATACCCAGATAACCAACGCTCCTAACGTACGTTTTCTCCTTGGTTTCTGCAGTTATCTTCTTTTTTTTGGTTGGCACAGCAATTGTCCTCCTTTCAAGATGTCAACTATATTTAACCTTTTGTATTCTGAGCACTTACTGAGACTATTTGACCCTGTACGTACTATTTTTTGTTTCACATAAACTACCCCTCCTATGAATAATACTTATTATCAGAATGGCCTCATCGTATGAGGTAACCAGAGTGCGATTTGCGGGAAAGCAACTAAAATGGCTAGACCGACAATTGTTGCTGCTATGAAGGGCAGTACGCCACGGAATATGGTATACATAGGTACATCCGGAACCATACCGGCAAGAGCAAAGACGACTATACCAAATGGAGGGCTGATGTTTCCCATCAAAACCGTTATTACCGTGAGCACCGCAATAAAAACGGGGTCAAATCCAATACCTGTCAGTACAGGATGGAGAATTGGTGTAGCCACAATGACTATCGACATGATGTCCATAAGGCAGCCTATAATCGCATAAATTATTAAGAAAGCAATGAGTACCAGAAGGGGTGATATGTGGAGTCCCGCTACAAAATTTACCAGTCCCATAGGAACCTCTGTCAATACTAAGAACCGGCTGAAAGTCATGGCACCGATAACCAGGATAAATATCATCCCCAGCATCCCCGCTGTTGCAGTAACAGCACCGGTAAAGCCTTTCCACGTTATATATTTGTTGGCTAAGGCTACGATAAGAATCCCAAAAACACCTACTGCTCCTGCTTCGGTAGGAGTAAAAATCCCGCCATAAATACCTCCCAGTATCAGCAGGATTACTATCAGCGCTCCAAAAATTTTTCGTGTTCCCAGGAACCTTTCCTTCCAGCTTACTGCTGGCCTTGACATTGCCATTTGAGGATTAACTCTACAAACAAGGTGTATGGTAAGCATATAGATAAGGGTGAGCATTATCCCCGGCACGATACCGGACATGAAAAGTACTCCTATGGATTGTTCCGTGAGTATACCGTAGATAATAAAGACGAGACTGGGAGGGATTAAAAAGCCCAGATTACCACCGGCGGCTATGGTACCGAGAGAAAGCTGGTCATTGTATCGATACTTCCTCATTTCTGCGAGCGATATATTACAGGTAGTAGCTGCACAGGAGATAGGGTCGCTGCAAATAGCGGCAAAAATGGCGCATGTTCCCATGGTGCCCATGGCTAACCCACCGCGGAAGTGTCCCACCCATTTGTCCAGAGCAAAGAAGGCATCCGTACTCAGTCTGGTATGAGAGGCAAGGTTGCCCAGAAATATAAAAAACGGTATGACACTGTAGACATAATGAGATGATACTGAAAACGGCTCATTGGCAAGAAGTGCGAACGCTGGATTGAAACCTCGTACCAACCACACCCCGAAGAAACCGACTAAAGCCATGGCAAAACCGATGGGAACATTCAAAAACATAAGCAAGATAAGGATGCCAACTCCTACAGATCCCCATTCGAACAGGGTCACTTCTGCACCACCTTGCTAGCCGAGTGAATCAACTGAGCCACGAGCACCAGCGCCAATAGTATGCTGCCAAACGCTACGACAAAGATAAAAGGATAAATGGGAATATGCAGTAGCCCGGTCACGCGGTGAGAAGCAAGCTCTCCTATACCAGAACGTATGCTGCACCATGCCATAAAACCAAACAATACAATGCCTAAAAAGCAACCAAACACATCTACGATTGCTCGAGACTTTGGTGGAAGTCGCGATGTAAGCACATCAATGCTTATATGACCTCTTTGGACAGCGCAATACGCTAAGGTAAAGAATACTACCACCGTCAGCGTTACTTCGATGACCTCATAGGTCCATGACAATGGGCTGTTGAAAAGGCGGCGCAATATGACATCCACCACCACCAACAGTCCCATTGCCATGAGCACAATCATGGCCAGATTGCTAGCTTGGCGGTTAAACCAGAAAAAAGCTTTTTCTAGATTCTTGCCAATTCCTCTTAATCCCGGCATAGAACCCAGCCTTATTGATACAATTTTGTATATTGTGCTACCCAGGCTTTTAAGTCCTCTACTACAGCTTTCCCTTGTAATCCCTTACTATCCATGTCCTTTATCCATTCGTCATAATACGGTGTTATCGCAGCCACCCATTTTTGTCGTTCATCATCAGGCAGCCAGTATATATCAGGATTACCTTTTTTCTTGTCATACTCTTGCACTACTGAGAGATATGTGTTATTAGCACGGTCAAAAACCATGCCCAGATGACGAGACCAGAGCAATCCTGAGGCTCCTGTTATAATATTCTGAAGGTCGGCTGGCAATTTATTCCAGGTATCTAAGTTCATGGCTATATGCATTATGTCCAAAGCTAGGTTGGCACCACCGGTGCGATATTTGGTGACCTCCATGCCTTTCCAGCTAACGGCACCGTCCCATTGGTGAAGGCGTCCATCTACCATCCCTCTTTCCATGCTGGTATAAACGTCTCCTTCAGGCATAAAAACTGGAGTCCCTCCCAGTTTTTCCACTATTTTAGTCTGTACAGGCGCAGTAACAGCTAACTTTAAACCTTTGAGGTCAGCAAGGGTTTTCACCTGTACTTTATTGGTAAGCAGTTGCATGGGAGCAGTTGGGCTGACTGCGAGGAGCTTGATACCCTTTAGTTCTGTCTTTAGTGTGTATTTCTGATGAAACTGCCAGAATGAGGCAGCAGCAACTTCTGAAGATGGGAATATCATAGGTAGAGCATAACTGCTAGTTAATGGAAAAACACCAGGAGTAAATTCTGGTACAAAGTTGACGATATCAGCTGTGCCGGAGGTGCATAATTTGTAATGGTCTGCTGGTGCTCCCATTGCCCCACCACCGAAGAATTTTATTTTGACCCTTCCGCCGGTCGCATTCTCAATCTCATTTCCCCAGGCATCATATCCCAGCTTGGCAATTGGAATTACTGGCGGGATCCAATAGGCAAATTTTAACTCAAAAGTTTGCGTTGATGGTGTTGGCGCTGGAGTGGGTGTTGGTGTTGGTTTTGGAGTCGGTGTCGGTGCAGGTGCTGCACAACCACCGAAAATAAAGAGACCTATAAATACAACCACAAGTGAAACCAGGAAAAATTTCTTCATAATTGACCCCTCCCTTACTATTATGGAACACGACTCTGAATAATGATCCTAGTTTTTTTTGAATTTTCTTAGCGTGGCCGATAGGCATCACCCCCTCGTTTTATTAATCAAAATTGATGAATAGTTGTTTCAATAACCGTAGCACGAAACTCAATAATGATAAGATAGAAAAAGGCGAACTGCTGCGAGGTATTGATCTAGCTATCTCATCCCCTTCCACAGAATCTAGCGGTAATATATCGGAAGTATTAATCTATCTGATGATACTCAAAGCGGATCTATTTAGCGCCTTAGAGATTTAAAGATATAGCATCTGCATCTTATTGTCAAGATGCTAATGGCCTCCAACTAATGGACGACGCGAGTACAACGGTTGGTGGTTCCAGTACTAATCCAATTTCCTTTTCTGGTATAATGCCCATCGTGGATAGCGAATTATCGATGACCGAGTGCAATAAGCAGAAAACAGACATAATCAGGGTGGTGTTGGCGGATGACCACCCTATCGTGCGCAAGGCTTTAAGAAGTGAGTTGGTTAAAGAAGTTGATTTTGAAGTCATAGCTGAAGCAAGTGACGGTGAAGAAGCGGTTAGACTTGTCACCGAGTTGCATCCTGATGTCGTCGTTATGGATATTGGCATGCCTAAATTAAACGGAATCGAAGCCACCCGGAAAATCAAAGCCTCCGCCAGTAATACAATTGTATTAGTTCTTACGGTCTACGACGATATTGAACATGTGCTTGGAATACTTGAATCTGGGGCTGATGGGTATTTGATTAAGAGTGTATCGGTTGATGAGATTATTCAATCTATGCGCTTAATTGTTTCAGGAGAAACGGTGTTATCCCCTCAGGTTTTCCAACGAGTTCTGAACTACGCTCTCCGGAATGTTACTAAACCTCTGCCTATCAATACCGAGGTGAAGCTCAGCTCGCGTGAGCTGGTAGTTCTTAGACTGGTGGCGAGAGGCATGAGCAACAAACAAATTGCTGCGGAATTGAATATAAGCTCTCGAACGGTAAAAAGTCATATGGTAGATATTTTCCGCAAGTTGAATTTATCATCCAGAATCGAAGCAGTCATCGTCGGATTACGCACCGGTCTTCTCAAATCTGAAGATCTGGGTTAACGGAGGGGTGGCTATGAGGCAATTTCTTACGACATGTTGGAAAGGAAAAACTGAACTTATCCGTAATCCCCATTTCTGGGCTATTATCGGTATTATTATAGCCCTCAATATTATCTATAATGCACCCACAAGCATTACTGGTCCAAAAGGGGATTGGGTATGGTATCTGACAATTTTTGAGTTTAAGAGCAATGTGGCCGGCAGTCTTTTTGTAATCCCATTTGTATATGCGGCAATTGTCTTCTGGTGGCGAGGAATCTTGATTACCTGGTTGTTTTCAATGGTTTTGATTTTACCGAGAGTACGAGATTTATCTGAAGATATGAGCGCATTCGTGGCAAATTTAGTTTATTTGTGTATTCCGTTGCTCATCGTGCTTGTTTTAGATTACCAGAGAAAATGGCGGGACTCTGTTAATAAATCAGCAGTGGAAAGTGAAAAGGAACGTCAAGCTTATATTGCCCAGATTATTAAAGTACAAGAGGATGAGAGGAAACGTATCTCCAGGGAGATTCATGATGATACTGTCCAGAGACTGTGGATTGTAACGAATAGTATAAAAAGTTTGATCACCGATAAACTCCGTAACACTGCTCCGCAGGTGGTGTCGGAACTGGAGACAGTGAAAGACACGATTTCAAGCATTTCAACAGATGTCAAGAGGTTGAGCCTTGATTTGAGGCCAGGAATTTTGGATGACCTGGGACTTGTCCCTGCCATAAGGTGGCAGGTTGATCAATTAAGCAGCGAGGGATTGACAGAAGCTAAAATAGTGGTACATGGTAACCATCGTCAGCTTACCCCTGAGATTACTACTCATTTGTTTCGTATTGTTCAGGAGGCATTAAACAATATACGACAACATGCGGAAGCAACTCAGGTGATTGTCACTCTGGACTTTAACACAGAAGACATTAAAATTACCATTAGGGATAATGGCAAAGGCTTTGAACCTCGAGATATCCTTGATATCTCGAGGTTCAATAAATTAGGACTCCTTGGGATACAAGAACGAGTGAGATTAATTGATGGGATTTTGAAAATAGAGTCTAAACCTGGTAGAGGCACCACAGTAACAGTAGGGTTAAGCAATGAACCTTTAGTAATGAATTTTGAACCTTCAGTTAGAGGACATAGTATTAAGGCTTAAGTGAGATTGTCTACATGCGATTTACTGCGCTATTGGTAATGGGGATGGCGTAATCGGATAGTATCGCTAAAGATTTCTCTGTGTTTTACCTCTTGCCAGCGAAGCAAATATGCCAATGAAGCCAAGAACTGCGAAGATGATGCATGCCGTTCGGCTGCTTGTTAGAAAGAGCGGATAGTATTCCGGTGTTATTTGCACACTTCCAATGTAGAGGGCAAATGTGAGCATAACGATACCCATGCTGAGCATCTGCCCAACGATTCGCATGGTGCCCAGCGTTCCTGCCGCCACTCCATAGAACCTTTTTTCAACGGAGCTCATGACCGCATTGGTGTTTGGTGATGAAAAGAGCGCAAAGCCGGCAATAAATAACGCTATCCATTTGTTCGTATTGCTGCCAGCCTCGTTCTTCATACTAGGATCCCGAGTAACTGTTTAACCTATCGCCAACCATTGTATCACCTTTCATAGCATAATAGTCGGAGCAGTTGCTAGTTGCACGGTATAGGTATCGGGTGATAAAGTGGATACTGTCAGTATTCTACAAAATCTGTCGATTTGGTACATAGTGGGGAGTTGTCCTGGTAATACGTTATCACTGTGCGGTTCAGGAAATTCATCATGCAGAGCAAAACATAACACGGCATCTGTATCTACGGCGAAGGGACGTTCAAGGAGGCAACTGAAAATGGAAAAACAATGGGCAGATCTGACTCCGTATGAAAGGCGTGAAAAAAGGTTCAAACAGTGGCTTTCGCCTGACGTCCAGTTCTCCAGTCCAGCAGCCGAGAAGGCATACAAAGAAAAGGTAATGAGGCTCATCAATGCTATTCAGATAAAAGAGCCTGATAGGGTGCCTGTTATTCTACCCGCTGGTTTTTCCCCGGCTTACTATGCGGGGAAAACGCTCCAGACAGTCATATATGATTACGATGAGCTTCGCCAAGCCTGGCTAAAATTTTTACATGAATTTGATGCGGATACTTATAGTAGTCCAGGTGGGGTGCTGCCTGGAAAGGTCTTTGAAATCCTCGATTTTAAATTATACAAGTGGCCGGGTCATGGACTTTCTTCGAATGTCTCATCATACCAGTTTATTGAAGGCGAGTACATGAAGGCAGATGAATATGATGCTCTCATTGAAAACCCATCTGATTTCTGGATGAGGGTTCACCTGCCCCGCTTATTTGGAGCCTTAGAGCCTTTTAAGAGAATTCCATCATTTACTACTATAGTCGAAATTCCATCGAATTACTTCATACCATATACAATGCCAGACGTTCAAGCGGCATTTCAAGCACTTGTGGATGCTGGCAGAGAGACAGCGAAATGGCTAGAGGTTGTCAGGGAGTGTGATAGAGAGGCGCTGCGAACAGGGTTTCCAGCTCTCAGGGGTGGCATTGTGAAGGCGCCCTTCGATACTATCGGGGACACCTTAAGGGGGACTCAGGGTGTAATCATGGACATGTACCGGCAGCCGGAAAAGCTTCTTGAAGCTTTGGACAAAATAGCGCTATTGACTGTTGCGTCAGCAGTGTCCGCAGTCAATGCCTCGGGGGGTTGTTCAGTGTTTATGCCGTTGCATAAAGGCGACGATGTTTTTATGTCTAACAAGCAGTTCGAGAGATTCTACTGGCCTACCCTGAAAAAGGTGGTGTTAGGTCTCATAGAGGAGGGTATTGTGCCATTGTTATTCGCCGAGGGAAAATATAATAATCGTCTGGAGATTATTAAAGAATTGCCGAGGGGCATGGTGATATGGCAATTTGACCAGACCGATATGGCTAAGGCTAAGGAAGTCCTCGGTGGCAACGCCTGTATCTCCGGTAATGTGCCTACATCGCTACTGGTTGTCGGCACACCGCAGGCTGTCAAGGAATACTGCCGTAAGCTTATCGAGGTTTGTGGTAAAGGCGGTGGTTTCATATTAACTGGTGGAGCTAACCTTGATAAAGGAAAACCAGAGAATCTACGTGCTATGATAGAAGCTGTTAAAGAATACGGAATCTATAAGGGTGGTGGGGTTATCAGTATGTAAGGAAACTGGGTAAGAAAGTGGCAAGCTGAGGGAAGACAAAGAGCAATACTGTACCGATAAAAAAAGCAACAAGATAGGGAATTGTTCCTCTAAAAATAGTTGTCATGGGTACATCCCGGGCAATACCTTTAACCACGGATACATTTACCCCTTCTGGCGGTGAAACCACCGCGGTCATGCACTGTACCGTGATTATGACTCCAAACCAAATCGGATCATAACCAAGTTTCACTACGAGAGGGAACAATATGGGTAAAGCGAGCACCATTACCGCCATAGCGTCCAGAAAGGTGCCCATGATGAACCAGAAGACAAGTATCAGTATCATAACCACCAGTGGTGATACCTCCATGGAACCGACATACTGAACTAGAGCAATGGGTATAGTCGTTCTGGCTATAAAATGACCAAATACGACGGCTGTGGCGATAAGAAATAAAATCATACAGGATATGCGCAAGCCGTCCTTGGTCGCCTGCAGGAATTTCTGCCAGGTAAGTTCTCTGTTAATGATACCGATAAGCAGTGCACCCACGCTGCCAATGGCGCCTGACTGGGTAGGAGAGAACCAACCAGCAAATAGGCCTCCCAGGCTCACCACAAATAGAATAATGGTGTCAGTTAGCCCTGATAACGATATCAGCTTCTGCTTCCAGGTGGTATGTGGACCAGGAGGACCATAGCTTGGGTTACGCCGACAGAGAATATAAACTGTGGTTATAAAAAGCGTAGCAAGAACCAGCCCCGGAATTATGCCGCTGATATACAGCTTACCTATGGATTGCTCGGTTATTATACCGTAGACGATGAAGGAGGTGCTGGGTGGAATCATGATGCCCAGCCCTCCGGCAACGGCCAGCGTACCTGTTGCGAATTTATCATCGTAGTTGTGCCTTTTCATTTCAGGTATGGCTACTTTACCTATCGTGGCGCAGGTAGCTGCAGTTGAACCACAGATAGCACCAAACAAAGTACAGGCGGCAATAACCGCAATAGTCAGGCCACCCCGCAGCTGGCCCACGATCACATAGGCTGTGTCAAATAGTTTTTTGCCTATCCCTGAGGCAAAGGCGTAGCAACCCATCATCACAAACATAGGTATGACTGTTAGGGGGTAAGAGGTAAATTGCTCAAAAATGTCTCGTGGTAGCACTGCGAAACCGGTATTTAGTGAAACCAGATAGATAAAACCAGTCATTCCAACCAGAGCCAAGCAGAAGGAGATTGGCATACCTATGGCAAAAAGCAGTAATAGAACAATAGTGCCTATACCACCTACCAAAAAAGGGTTCATTTTTTGCTAATCTCCACCAGTGTACTGATTAACTCTTTAAGCAAAATTGAAACTACGGGAATACAGCACAGGGCTACCCAGAGCACGAAGGGGTAAAGTATTATCCTGGCGGTAGCGGTAACCTCATTATTAATCCTCATTGATTGCGCGAATAAGTAGCTTTGCCAGCAGAGGATGATGAAAACGCTCAGCCCCAGAATAGAAACAAGAATACTAAAAAAGGCTCTGCCACATTTGGGAAGGCTGTCAACATATTCTATGCGGACATGACCCCCGTCGATTTTGGTAATGGCGATAGTTCCAGCAATAGTAATTACTTGAAGCAGATAAATTAACTCGGTGCCTGCGGGCATAGGCCATTGAAATAGCTTGGCACCCACAACATCAATCAATGTGCCCAGTATCATACCCATTACTGCTACTATAGCTATACGCTCAAACCAGGCACTCACAGAATGGTTTAATCTGTCCCAGTTGATTAATATGGTGCTTAATTTCTCTATCACCTGCCCTCGCGTTCTTCTCTTATCAGCGTTATTTATACTGAATCCCGGAGAAGACTAGTAAGAATCAAACTCCCCGGGATTCACTCTCACATTTAGGGCACTATATGAGATGCTACTTGAACAAATCGAACTCGGAAGGTATTTTCTGCTCTGCTTGCTTTTTCGTCCAGTAATCAGTACGTTCCTTGATAAAAGCAATACGGTTTTTCATCTCTTGTGCTGAATAACCTTTAGCCACCATCTTCTCCACATACTTATCTACTACTGGAGCGACAGCAGCCTTCCACTTCGGGACATCCTCCGGGGGTATGGTAATGACCTCATTGCCCAGGCTCTTGGTATATTCAAAGCCTTCCTTGTTGATTTTGTTCCAAGCTAGGGCAAACTTCGGTATATACTCTGCATCAACGTCGTTAAAAATTTTCTTGATATCATTAGGCAAGCTATTCCATTTATCCGTGTTCATAGCCCAGTAGAAGCAGTACATATTACCCACCGGCCAGGCAAAGGTGGAATATTTGGCGACTTCAGCTATCTTGAAGGCCTTGAGCGTCTCAATGCCAACCAGAAGCCCGTCGATAGTACCCTTGGACATGGCCTCGTAGACTTCTCCCATAGGCACATCACGTGGCGTGGCTCCCAGTGCCGCTTCAGCGTCAGCTACCTCACCTGCACCCCTCATGATCGTTCCCTTGAAATCTTCGAGCTTGCGTATCGGCTTCTTGGCCATGTGAATACCCGAGGTATTGCCACCATGAGCAAAGAGTAATGTTAACTTATCCCATTCCTTGGGCTTGTATTTCTCCATAAAATCTTTGACAACGAACGTTGCTACCCAGCCAGTAGGATAGCCCAACGGCAATTGGAGTGCCTCACTTTCTGGAAAGCGTCCCGGGTTATAGCCGACATGGGAGTGAGCAATGTCAGCAATACCAGTTGCCAGGCCTTCCGGTACCTTGGGAGCTGTAAGTAAGGAACCGCCAGGTAAATAGGCAATTTCCACACGACCATTGCTGCGCTTCATTATTTCTTTGCCCCATTCATCTAGCATTGAAGTAAATAGGTGAGCTGTGGGCAAATAGTTTGAAGACGTCAGTTTTATCACTGTTGGAGCTGCAGGCGAGGCTGTACAGCTGCAAAGAACTGCTGTCATAACTAACAGGCAGATTGCTGCTGACAGAAAGTAGGTTCTCTTCCTTTTCCACATAAAATACCTCCTGTACTATGATTTTTATTCATATATACCATCCCACGGTTTCCCGATTATAACCCCGCTTATTGGAAGAGAAAGGCACAACAATAGTGTTGAACTAAAATAGTAGCGTTTACTCTATCATGCCGTACCACATCTGTCAAGTCTATGCGTTGACATCGCTATTGATTTCTCTATTGACTTCACCTGCGAGAAGACAGATAATAGTCTGGTAATAGGTATAGACATTAACTGATAACAAACATTCTTATTTGAGGAATAGCCCATCGATGAGTGGAAAAGAGATTTATTGGAATCCATTGCTCGAGACACTACCCCCCGAAAAGCTACAGAGACTGCAACTCGTCAAATTTAAGGAAATTTTTCAATGGGCTTACGACCATTCCAAGTTCTATCGTAAAATATATGATCGTGTTGGAATAGAACCAGGTGACATTAAAACATTTGAAGACATCCGCAAGGTACCTAAAATAGAAAAAGCTATGCTCAGGGAGGCACAGGGCAAAGACCCTTATCCCTACGGGGATATGTTATGTGTGCCTCTGGAGGATGTGACTGTGTATCGCCAAACGAGCGGTACTACAGGACAGCCGGTCTATCAGGCAGATACCTGGTTGGATTGGGAGAATGGTGTTGAAGCATACTGCTATGCTCTCTATGCTCAGGGTTATCGAAATACAGACCGCTTGTTTCTGCCGTTTGGTTATAACATATTCATTGCCTTCTGGACCGTTCACTATGCCGGTGAGAAACTGGGTTGCGAGGTAGTTCCTGGTGGGGTCCTCAATACCGAAGCTCGCATACTGAAAATGCAAGAAATCAGGGCTACCGCTATGGCTGCTACACCAACATATGCTCTGGCAATGGCAGATACAGCCAGGAGGAAGCTAAACATCGACCCTGTTAAAGATTTATATATCAGGAAAATAACTGTGGCTGGCGAGCCTGGTGGTAGTATCCCAGCCACCAGAAAAAGGTTAGAGGAAGCCTGGGGGGCCAAGGTCTATGACCAGGTGGGTAGTACAGAGGCGGCACATTGGGGGTGGGAGTGCACAGCTCAAGCAGGCATTCATATAAATGAGGCTTTCTTCCTGGTAGAGATTGAAGACCTGGAGACTGGCGAACCAATAAATAAGCCTGGTAAGAAAGGAAAAATGATGGTAACCAATTTAAACCGAATGGCACAGCCCTGTGTCCGTTTTGATTCGAAGGACGTCATTCAATGGAATTCCAGGAGTTGTGAATGCGGCCGAACATTCAGATTGCTGGATGGAGGCGTAATCGGGAGAACTGACGATATTACCAAGGTGAAAGGAGTTTTATTTGCCCCAACAGCGTGTGAGGAGGTAATACGAAGTTTCCCTGAACTTGGTAGCGAATACCAAATAATAGTAATCAGGCAAGGTAATGAGGATGAAATTACTTTGAAGCTGGAGATAAATCCTGGATGTGAGAGTACCGTTGACTCTATCAAGAACAAACTTTTAACCCAGCTAAGACTCAAAACAAATATCGGTTATAACTTGGAATTTCATGATTTCGGGAGTTTACCCAGAACAGATGCAAAGGCTAAAAGGTTCAAGGACTTAAGACAGCATTAAAGCGGGGATATAGAAAAATGGAACAACAATACGATATCAAAGAAATGGTAACTAAGATTGAGGCTCTAAAAAAAACAGCTCTTGCGTTAAAGGCCACATCACATGGAATTCCAGCGGTTGACTGTAATGTCGACCGAATCTTAACTAATATACGAATATTGGAAATTAACGTAACGGAAGCGGCTGATATTTTAAGAGACGAGGGCTTACCTTTTTCTTAAACGTTACGATAACAATGCCCTGCGGTAAGAAATTGAACAACTTTTCGTGAGAAGCTTCCTCATATGAATTTTCCGCCTTCTTCATAGTTCTTCCTTGATGTTTTCCTCTATCAGTTGCACCAACCTGTTGTTTTCTTCGTCGGTAAGGGTGACGTTATCTTCTAATTTGTGGAACAGGTCATCGAGTTCAGGAAACTGGTTAGCTAGCCTGGCTAATTTGGTGTTTTGCCTGTGTACCTCCTCGTCGATGTCTGAGAGGTCAATATTCAGGTTGAATTTTTTATTAAGGAAATCGGTGGTCTTGCGGTATGCCTTGGTGTCATTGGTGGAGAGCAGGTAGAAAGGCACTGGCACCCAGATGGCTGCTCCTCTAATGTTCCTCCGTTTGGCTATCCAAAGGAGGTATGAGCTCATAGTTGGTCTCTGCCCTGGTGGGGTTTCGTAGTTCATGTCCGCAGCAAGGTTGTATTGGTTCAGTATTGTTTTTATCTCAGGGCAATTGGCAGTGGCGAATAGTGGGCGAGGTGTGGTGTGGGCAGTGAAGGTAACCATGCTGCCTATAGTATAAAGCTCTTTGATAGGACAGACCTGTTCCACAGCGTCCAGAATTGTGTTCAAGAACCTGTACCACTCCGTCCTGGGAGAATTGCTTCTGAGAGCAATCAGCTCGTGGTCGGGAAAGCAATAGAACTTACTTTCCGGAAACTGGGCGACGTTGTTTTCGACAAGTACTCCACCCAGTGGGAAAAAGCCCTCGGGCTCAATCTCGCAGAAGAGCTGGCTGGGTAATTTACTATTGAGGTAATCAATGACCTTCGGTCCTAGCTTACCTGTGTCTTCATTCCAGCATACGAGCAGGGAACATTCTCGTAATTTTGGTTTGTTGTACAATGTGCAGGGAATACGTTTGGTCAATTGCCGTCTTCCTTTGAACTTCTTTTGAAAAACTTATCGATGTCCTCGAGAATCTTTTTCTTGTCCTCTTCGGTTATTGCCCTGGTGCTGGATGGTCTGGTATGGTTAATGTGTTTCAATTTATCGAGCTGCTCCTGGGCATCTGTCGGTAGTTCATTGTAGAGCTTATCAATCTCCTGTTCGCTACGCTGAGCAAATTCGGAAATATCGCCCATATCAATATTGACGTCAAGGGCTGTGCTCAGCACTTCCAGTACTGACTTTGATGCTTTGGGATAGAGCAGAGGGAATCCCTGGAGGTAAACCGGTATTTCGCCCATAACACAAACCGCCTCGATATTTCTCTTCAGAGCAGCTCCCAGCAGCAGTCCGTTTAAGCCAGTGATATTACCCTCTCCACCTCTACCCTCGATATCTGACATGAGCACAGTATTCTCGTAGTTTTTGAGCTCGGTGATGAGGTGGACCATGTTGGGTACTGCCCAGACCCTTGATCTCATGCTGTGATGGATTGAAGATACTGCTGCTCCTGAAGTGAATACCCTGCGACAGCCGAACTGTGATGCTACATCCAGTACCAGGTGAGCCATCTGGTATGCCTTGGTTCCTTCCGCATATACTTTACCTTCCCAGGCCGGCTGCTCGTCGGCAAGAAAGAAGAGCAAGTCTCTCTTTCCAGTCCGCTTGAAGAAGAACTTATTGCTGGGGAATTCCAGTTCTTTTAATTCACCCTGTCGGATCACGAGCTTTCTGGGATAGAAGAAATCCCAGGGCTCTATTTCACCGAATTCCTCAGCCTCCAGCATGCGCCTGAGGGTATCCACAGCTAACAGTCCGATGTTGCCAATGCCGGGCCAGCAGGCTACCAAAATTGGATTTTCCAGCTTGGGTTCTTTATAAAGTCTTACTCCCATACTATATCCTCTGCTGGTACTAGAGCAGCTATCTCGTACATAATTATATACCATATGGGGTACTGGGCAACGAATGACTCGTTGCCCAGTTGCTTTTCATTATACTGTTCTATCTATTCGGGCAATTGACTCGCATAAAAAACAGGAATCCCCTCTCTCTAGACAAAGAAGCTTTGTATCAAAAGTCATGTTTTTAGTATTTTTGTATCAAAAGTCTTTTCTTAATAGGCTATTGTTTCAAGTGCCTTTATGGGGACTGGTTGTTTAAATCCTGATTTCCAGAATGTAGGTTCAATGCCTAATTCATAAATGGACTGAATCAAGACACATATGTTGTGGCATAAGACCTTACATAGCACTTCATTGACCTGAGCAATCGGTGTCTTAGAGCGTACAGCCCCGCCAAACTTCGCTTTAATCATAGATAATACTGTTTCAACATTAGACCGCTTGTGGTAGTGTTGCATGAAGGTTTCTCGATTGAAATGATAGAAATGCCACATATAATTCCAGAGTCCATCAAATTTATCACGCTTGTTTGCCATGCCAGTAGCATGAGACATGAAGGGTATATAAGCAGTGCCACCTACTGCTTGTACAGTCCTTAAACTTCTTCTACCAGAATAGGCTTTGTCTGCTGATACTTCATTGATAGTAAATGTCTTTGCCGTCTGATTTACTAGATTCGGCAACTGAGGATTGTCAGCCGATGCATACGGTGTGGCTTCAACGCTGGTAACAACATGAGTCTTAACTCCACACATCAAATGAGTTTTAATCCAAGTTTGTTTATTCCGTTCCTTGCCATATTTATGGTCAAACCAACGTGTATATGTTTTAGTCGAGAATCCACTAGAGTCAACAGCGAAATCTGTCTCAACAGTTTTCAATGGAGTAGCACTTTGTTCAATCAGAGCTTTAAGTAATGAAGTCAATTCGGGATTTTCCAAGTAACGAAAGGTACTGGCAAAGGATGGTGATTTAGTAACCAATTGTCTAGCTTCTGCTTCTCTAAGGTCAGTCATAAATCTTCTGCCAGACATCGTGCTGTAGACTTTGAATACAAGACCAAACACTACATCGGATAACGGTAATCTAGGTCTACCGAACTTGTACAATGGTTGCTCAATGCCATTGCATAGGTCTTTGAGTAATTCCACGAATTTCTCTTGTTCATGCGTTTGTGCCTCATTGTAGGGTGTCCAATCCTGTGTATAGGTTATTCTCATGGTTTTGGTAATAATCTCAGTACCGTCTGGGCGTTGCTCTCGCTGTACGATAAATTCAACCGCATAAATATGCTGGCACTTCCTATGAGTAGATTCAAAATACTGGCATGTACAAAACGGTGAACCGTGGTCAAGATTCACGATATACGTTCCGTTGCCAGATTGTGAAGGAACTTTCCAGCCAAGTATGTTTTTCTCAATCTGATTTGTATTTGCTATTTGTAATCCTTTTTCTTGCCATACTGTCATGTTATCACCTCTTATCCTGTATACTGATAGTATATACTATTAGGGGTTGACTTGTCAATACTTTTGGTATATACTTTTAATAAATATTTGTAGGAGTTACCAGTGGGAAATAAAAAGATTGGTGAGATTCCAGCAATTAAGTACAGGTGCCGATGCGGTCATGAATGGTATCCCCGCAATCCTAAAGAGAGACCACGAGTATGCCCAAAATGCAAGAGTGCTAATTGGGATAAACCCTTTCAATTTCGCAGGAAAAAGAGTTGAGCGTAGGAGTTTGCGTTATGGGCAATGAGAGAATAACTGAAAATATCGTTAGGGACATCTTCAAGAACGATAAGTTATATAAGCTTGGTAAAGTTACTGTAGAAGAACAAAAATCGAGCAATCCTAGAATTGATAAGTTATTAAAGACAGCTTCTAAAAGCGGAGAGGGAATAGGAAAACCAGAATTTATTGTTACATTTCCGCCTCCAAATTCAGAATTTATTATTATTGTTGAGTGTAAATCTGATATATCTAAACATGTGAGTAAGGATAGGAACAAATATAAAGACTACGCAGTAGATGGTGTTTTATTATATTCATCTTATCTGTCAAAAGAATTTGATGTTCTCAGTATTGCTATAAGTGGCCAACAAAAGAATAGATTGAAAATATCGAACTTTCTGCAAATAAAAAGTCAGACTAGAGAAAAGGATTTAGATATTAAAGAAATTGTTTCGTTTGAGACTTATTTAAACATTTGCCTATACGATGAAAGCAAGGAGAAACAGTCTTTCGGAACTCTATTAAAATATTCACGTGAACTCAATAAATATTTACGTGATATAGATTTATCTGAGAACAGTCGTCCTCTGCTAGTTAGTGGAATTCTGATTGCATTAAAGGATATGGCATTTAGGTCATCTTATAAATCGGAAAAAAGACCCAGTGACTTGGCAAAGAGCTTAATTAACACAATTAATAAAGTATTAGAACAAGATAATATTATTGGAACTAAAACGTCTAATATTATGCAATCTTATAACTTTATAGCAACTCATTCTAAACTCTGTGATGATAAAAAACCTCAAAATACTATTCTTATGAATTTAATTACGGAAATAAATGAGAAAGTTAATAACTTTACTAAAACTTATGAGTATTATGACGTTCTGGGTAAATTTTACAGTGAGTTCCTAAGATATGCGAATGGAGACAAGACGCTGGGTATTGTTTTGACACCTAAACATATAACTGAGCTTTTTGTTGAATTAGCTAACATAAACGAAAAAAACGTAGTTTTGGATAATTGCTGCGGAACTGGTGGTTTTCTAATAAGTTCAATGAAGCAAATGATTAGCTTATGCAATAAGGACGCAGAGAAAGAAAAGGCTGTTTATGATTATGGTTTAATTGGTATTGAGTCCAATTCAAATATGTTCTCTTTAGCATGTTCAAATATGTTGATTCGGGGTGATGGTAAATCTAACATATATCCTGGTGATTGTTTTGAAATTATTAATGAAATTAAGAAAAAACATAAACCAAATGTTGGTTTTCTAAATCCACTGTACTGCACCCCATGAAATCAAGCCGTCACTAAGAGAGTAGCCTGGCTGTTTTGATATTCCTCCTCAAATTTGGTTGGCGATTTGTATCCAAGCGCTGAATGTAAATACTTGCCATTGTAGTACTCTATCCACTTGCCCAGGGCATCTGCCATCTCAAACGGACTAGTCCACTCTCTGAGCCAGAGAAGCTCCTCTTTCATTGTTCTGAAAACTCGCTCTGTGTCCGCGTTACCCTTCGGATTGTTATAGCTGGTAAACGTCTGGGTAATATCCATATCCCGGCACGCTTTCATGAAGCCGATTGATGTTGGCTGACTCCCATTATCCGACATGAGAAACAGTCGTTGCTCCCGCACTCCATCAGGGAATTGCCTGTTCACTGCAGCATCCAGAGCTTCCAGCCAGTGTTTGCTCCGGCATTGCATGCCCGCATAGTACCCAACAATCTTCTTGGTGTACCAGTCCAGGACAACCACGATGTACATCCAGCCAAACCCATTTACCATAACCTTGGTCATGTCGATGCCCCACCACTGATTAGGACGATCTGGTTTTGGTTTGTTCCTGGTTGGTGTCCTTATCGCCTTAAGCTTTGTATCTGGCTTCACCAGGAGCTCATGCTTCTGGAGTAACCTGAGCACTCGTTTTTTGTTGATCTCAAGCTCGTCGACATATTTCAGATGCGCCCAGATACGCCGGTATCCCCAGAACGGATGCTCAGCTTTGATTGCTTTGATCCGCTCGACAATAGGGGAATTTCGCTCCGCTACTAACGTTGATTCTTTCCGTCTCATTCTAACAACTCGTTTACTTTTTTTAACTCCACGGTGAGGTCCCCGATGATCCTCTTAAGTCGACCATTCTCTTGAGTCAATGACTTCTCTCTGCGGTCATCGCTGGTAAATACCTGGTACATGTTGGCCAGAAACTGATCCCGCCATTGATAGTACTGTGCCTGGCTAATCTGGTGCTCGATGCAGATTTCGAAAACTTGCTTTCCCTTCAGCCCTTCTACCACAATCATTGCTTTGGTTTTCGGATCCCATTTCCTTCGTTTCATGGCTGTTTTTCTCCTTCTTTTCAGCCATTGTACTCTCTTAGCAGAAGCCCTGTCTTAATGGGGAGCAGTATATCACCTTACGCAAAGAAAACAGAACCTCAAAAAGAATTGGCTTTTGTTTTGAACAATTTGGAAGCACTAGAACCTAATTCGGTTTGTATTGCAATTGTTCCGATGAGTTGTGCTGTGAGTGATTCACTAAAGGAACTTATTTTGGAAAAACATACATTAGAAGCTGTTATGTCAATGCCAGTAAATTTGTTCCACGATTCTAAGAGTGGAACAGTTCCTTGTATTATGGTATTTAGAACAAATATCCCACACAAGCAATCGGATAAAAAAACATGGTTTGGGTATTGGAGGAATGATGGTTTTGTCATTAAAAGAAGAGAGGGAAGAGTGGATTCTAATAATACTTGGAAAGATATAAAGAAACGATGGATAGAAATGTATAGGAATAGGGAAACGATAGATGGATTGAGTTTAATGAGAAAAGTTACCGAGAAGGATGAATGGTGTATTGAGGCCTATTTAAATACTAAATACACAGATATTACCGACCAACTTTTTATCAAAACGATATTGGAATATCTATCGTTCTTAGCATTGAATGCCGATTTTACTAGATTGAATGGATTTGTTGATTCCCGAAATGTTAACAGGAAATTGACTTTAGATAATGTTAATTGGATGCCATTTAATATTGGAGGAAATAATGGATTTTTTGAAGTAACTAGGGGGATTAATATACCAGTCGAAAATAACGACTTAAGCAAAGGGACAATGGTTATATCTGCAAACACAAATAATAATGGATTTTCGCATTTTCTAGACAAGAAAGCTATTTTTAGTGGGAATGTGATTACTTTAGGAAATACAGGGCAATCAAGTGTAGGTGTTGCTTTTTATCAACCTTATCCTTTTATAGGTACTAACAATATTAATATATTAGTCCCGAAATTTAAATTTAATGAGTACATAGGAATGTTTATAGTATCCGTTATTAAAAAGGAGAGATATAAATATTCGTTTGGGAGAGTTCTCGATAAAACAAGAACTGAAAAACTAAAGATAAATTTGCCATCTGACAATAATGGAAATCCAGATTGGCAATTTATGGAAGATTATATTAAATCATTATCCTATTCAAGCAATATTTAAAAAACGGGGGTGGGAAACCCATGGGAACTATTAGAGATTTAGGCAAACATGTAGGTACATTTGGAGATGGCCATTATGAAGCTACTGTGGGCGAAGATGGTATGGTTACTATCGTTACCAAATTTGATAGTGCGAAACAAACATATACAGTTACTTTAACTCGTGAAGAATGGGAACGGCTATTGAAGTATGTTGAGTCATTTGCTCTCCCAACAGAACTAAAACGCCTATTTGGCAGTACTTCAATGCCACCTGAATCCAGAACAGCAATTATCAATGGTTGGAATAAAATGGATACTACCGACAGGAGTGAACTAGTTAATATCCTCACTCTTGAAAAAGACCCTATGCAACGTGCATTAATTGCTATAACACATTGCACAAAATATTTATTGTCTTAATTTCCACTTAAAGCAACTTCTGAGATAGATTTACAGACTTTTGATACAACAGACACTTTTGATACAAAGCTAGACAAAGAAGAGAGAGGGGTAAAGAGGTTTGCTACAGCATCTCTATCTTATTTGCTAGCTTCTGCCTCCAGTACAACCCTGGCATCGACCGCTATAGCTCCATCCTTGTAGGCAAATATGGGATTGAGGTCCATTTCCTTGACCTCAGGTGTTTTTTTCACGAACTCAGATACTTTAAGCAGCATATCTTCCAAGATGGCGATGTTAGCTGGCTCCGAGCCCCGGTACCCTTCGAGCAAGCGAGCGCCTTTTATTTCTTTAATCATATCGCTGGCATCTCTTCGGGTTAGTGGGACAATTCTGAAAGCAACATCTTTTAGCACTTCAACCCAGACTCCACCAAGTCCGAACATAAGCACCGGACCAAACTGCGCATCTTTGGTCATGCCGATAATTACCTCGGTACCAGGTCGAGCCATATTCTGCACTGAGACCCCGTCTATTTTTGCCTCAGGGAATTTTTGCTTCACTGAAGCCATTATTTCTTTATAAGCGCTGGCAACATCATCTTTGTTCTTCAGTCCCACTTTGACTCCACCCGCATCGCTTTTGTGGGAGATGTCCGGTGAAGCTATTTTCAGTACCACAGGAAAGCCAATCTTCTGGCTGGTATCAGCCGCTTCTTTTGCAGAAGCAGCCAGCTTTATTTCTGTGGTAGGTATCCCCACCTCTTTAAGCAGTTGCTTGGATTCAATTTCCGTGAGCACTGTCCTATTTTGCCTTATAGCATCGCTGAAAATTTGACTCTTGCTCACTGATAGTTCCTCTCCTTCTCATAACCTCTCTCGATAGAATAGAGAGAGGTTTTATGATTTATACACGAGGCAATACCTTTTATACTATATCATACCGACTATTTCAATTCATTGCCGACAATAGCTACGCTGACGGTAGCGGCACCAGGAGCACCACCCTGGTTATGAGTTAATCCGAGCCTGGGATTTTTCACCTGGCGCGGGCCGGCTTTGCCCTGAAGTTGTTTGTATACCTCATACATCATCCTGAGACCGGTGGCGCCAATCGGATGTCCGAAACACTTCAAGCCGCCATCTGTATTTATTGGCAATTTTCCTTGAAGTGTAAATGTTCCTGCCTCGATATCATCCCGGGCATGCCCTCTGGGGCTGAATTGAAGGTCTTCGTAAATCGTCAACTCCGTAATCGAGAAACAGTCATGCACCTCGGCGCAGCTAATCTCTTCACGAGGATTCTTGATTCCAGCTTCTTTGTAGGAGGCAATTCCAGCCCGGTGGGTTTCTTCGACATGAGCAAAATCATATACCTGGCTGAGATAACCTTCACGTGGTCCCTGGCAGATAGTCATCGCTTTAATATAGATGGGGTCAGGGCGAAATTTTTTCGCCATATCGGCGCGGGTGACAATGGCAGCGGCTGCGCCATCGCTTACGCCGCAACAGTCGAACAGCCCCAGAGGAAAGGCAATCATAGGGGCATTCATTACCATATCGAGCGTGATTTCTCTCTGGAAATGTGCTTTGGGAGACCGGGCGCCATTAAAGTGGTTTTTCACCGATATCTGTGCCAGCAGTTTCTTGCCTTCTTCTAGTGTCAGTCCATGTTTGGCAAAGTAGCCCGTTGCCATCATGGCAAACTCAGAAGGAGCTGTCTCACTGGCTATTCGGTAGCTCCAGGTAGCGGCGGGCCGCACCTGTGGTAATCCCATAAAACCGGTATCCTTCAATTTCTCTGCACCTATTGCTATGGCTATGTCTACTACTCCAGCAGCGACAGCATAGCAGGCGCCTCGCAATGCCTCTGACCCAGTAGCGCAGGCGTTCTCCACATGGGTAAAAGGTATGTAGCCAAGCTTAGTCGGACTTGTGACAATTTGTGCTGTCTCACCTGCCCAGACAGTTCCCCACCACCCAGCCTGAATATCTTCTGGTCCCACCCCAGCATCCTCATAAGCTTCATAGACGGCGTCGATTATCATATCATCGATGCTCTGTTCCCAGTTCTCACCGAATTTGATGCAACCCATGCCAATTATGGCAACTTTATCTTTAATACTTTCCATTTTTTACCATCCTTGTGCTATTTTAATTAACTTATCGTGTTGGCCTGGATTTCCACCAGTAGTTGTAAATACCACCGACATAGAACAATTTCCTGAAGGTAAGTTCGATAGGCATGCCGACTTTGCATTCTGCAGGGTCTCGATCAGTCATATCTATCAGTATTCTGCCGCCACCTTCAAAATCAAGTACTGACACTGTTACAGGCGGGTCAATGGTAGCCATGATATGGTCATGGCAGAAAGAGAAAAGATTAGCTTTCTTGTCCAGGAATGAATAAGACTCGAATTTATCCTTGGTGCGACAGGTTACGCACACTCTCTGTGGCGGATATTGAGGAGTGCCACAGTTCAGACACTTAACCCCGCGCAACTGTAGTTCCTTGGTATTTTCTCTCCACTGCGCTTGAGGACCTGGCTGGCGATATTCAAGAGCAGGACGTGCTGGGGGTTGTATGGTGAGTAACTCACGCCAGCGCAAATATCGGTTATAGTTACTGAGCATTTTTTTTGATGCTATATGACCTTTTACTGCTCTCCTGCTACCCTTGGTTTTTTCTACTGTATCGGTGGTCTTGATGCTCAACACGTCACACCCGTTACCATAGCTCACCAGCAGTATTCTATTGCCGCCTTTGGCCTCTTCAAGGGCTTCGACAAGGCACAGCAGCGCCATAGCTGCGCCAGCATCCCCCATTGCAGTGAACAGGGTGTCTTTTGATTGCGTTTTAGGATCGAATCCCAGCTTCTTAACTAAGCCACTTATCTGGCGTTGATTAGGAATGTATAAAACACAGGTGGTGAAGTCTTTCGGGGTCAGGTTAAATTTTTTCATAGCTCCGGTGACTGCCGCAGGCACTACCTTGTTGTATCCTATATCTACTATCCATCTGTCCTCGGCAGAGCGGACGAAGGTATCCTTATCTGTCCGCCAGAAGTCTTGAAATTCTTCATATATAGAATAATTGCCTTCAATCTCGGCAATGACTCCTTTACTACCTATAACGACAGCAGCAGCGCCATCACCAAAAGTCATCTCGCCAGGACCTGCCGGATACCCTAAACGGACTTCGGAGGCAATTACCAGAATACCTGTGGCTGAACCGCTTTTAACCATATCGACAGCAGCTCGAAGGGCATTCGTGCCGCTTCTCAATGATCCGCTGAAGTCCATAGTTACAGCGTCTTTCTTAACACCAAGCACGGTGGCTATGGTAGCTGCGGACTGTTTGTCCTTATGGGGAGATGAGGTTGAGGCAAAGAAGACGCCCTCTATACCTCCCGGATCAATACCTTTGAGACAATCTCGGGCTGCTTCAACAGCCATCGTGAGGCTGTCTTCATCATAATTGGCTACTGCTTTTTCGCCTGGTGCAGGTGGTGCATCCCAGGCACGAGCAATTTCAGCTCGACTGAGCCGATAGAGTGGTATGTAAGCGCCATACGAAGTAATTCCTACCATTTCTTCGTTTATCTCCTTTTGCGTACTTTACCTATCGACAAACACGGTGGCAAGTTGTTTATCGAAAGACTGGGCGTCGTTGATTTTGTCTCTTACTTATAGAAGGATGACACAGGTACATGTTTTGTGAAAACCGAATTATTATGCCTAACGCTCCGATGAAAGTCAAACAAAAGTACCGTTTTTATGGGATAGGTAGTTTGCTCGTCGACAGGTACCAGTGGAGCAGCTCGCTTCCCCAGACCAATGTTGCTATGGTAGCAATGGCAAGGAAGGGACCGAAGGGGATGGGCTCTTTTCTGCGTTTCACTTTCAGTAAAAGCAGGATGACAGCCACTAAACCACCACTGACCACAGCGAGAAAGATAGCAACGAAGACAAGGGGAAAGCCAGCTGCTAGGCCAATGAAACCGGTCAGCTTGACATCACCCCAGCCCATACCCCCGCGAGAAATAAGAGCTATGATAAACAGGATAAGGAAACCGGCAGCACCGCCGATAGCAGCATTGACTACCCAGAGATGGTGAATCCTGGGGATGGCATTGACGGTAAACGATGGCTCAACACTGAATAAAGTGCCTAGCGCTGTTATAATCAGGGCGATAATCATACCGGCGTATACTATTCTATTGGGCAGGATGCCGTGCTCGGAGTCGATTATGGCTAAAACAATGAAAAGGCAGCAGTAAATGACCATTATCAGCAGTTCATAGCTTAACCCAAAGCGCCAGTACAAAAAAGCGAAGAGAAGTCCAGTCAGGACTTCTACGACGAAAGAACGTAAAGGTATGGCTGTACTACAGTAGCGACAGCGCCCTTTTAACCATAGAAAGCTGAAAATCGGGACCAGGTCGCGAGACGCTATCCTGTGTTTGCAGACCGGACAGTGTGATGGCGGTGATACTAGTGAGCCACCTTTGGGCAGCCTATCAGCAACGACATTAAGAAAACTGGCGATAGTGGCTCCCAGCACGAAAAAGAAGATTAGCCATATGAACATATAGTAACCTTTAATTTTTTATAGTACCATGTCATTGCGAGCTGCGAAGGCAGCCTGGCAATCGCTCTGCATTCTCTCAACGAGACGATTGGTCTGGCCGGTTGTGCCTCTCTAATGACATAAACTATTTGGGCTCTATTATAAAACATTCCCTGTTTCAGTTGCATTATCTATACGTGCTGCTCATGTGCCAGGATTTCTGTCCCATGCAAAACAGTTGCCCACTTATATTTTTGTTCTATGATGTATAATTCTCTCTCTTGTGGTGGGGGAGAGAGTAGCCACAAGTATAGCGTATCCTTGGCCGAAGTTTTCAATAAACAGGATTTTCCTGCGGTAATTGCCTGCCTCCCTGGGCTTAAGTGGATGTGTAGTAACTTGACAGACTATCATGTTAAGATATAATTGACTAAAAACAAATACAAGGTAAATACGAGACTTGCTCATAAGGATAGTCGGACGATTGCTCTGGCATATTAAGAATGTGGAGATACCAGTATGCAAGCAGACGAATTCATAAGATTACTTCTTCAACTAATGGTAAATAAGGATGCTTCAGATCTACATCTGATGGTGAATAGCAGACCAGTGCTTCGCATTCATGGCGATCTTGTTCCCCAAGAAGACCTGCCATCACTTTCAGCGGGAGAGGTTGAATCTATCTTTGAACAGGTTGCCAATCAAGAACAGCAGACTACTTTTCGGATAGAGCGCGAGCTTGATTTTGCCTATAGCGTTCCGGGCTTAGCTCGATTCCGAGTTAACGTGCTAAGACAACGGGGCACGATAAGTCTTGCCTTCCGACTCATACCATTTAAGACTCCGACCATTGATGAGTTGGGGCTTCCTCAGATTTGCAAGGAGCTTATTATCAAACCGAGGGGGCTTATTTTGATAACAGGCGCTGCCGGTACTGGCAAGTCAACCACTCTGGCTGCGATGATAAATTATCTTAATGAAACCAAAAAGAGAAATATCATTACTATTGAAGACCCTATCGAATTCTTGTTTCATAATAAGCAATGCATCATCCGCCAACGGGACTTGGGAGATGATACGAAGTCATTCTCAACCGCCTTAATACATGCCCTCCGGCATGATCCTGATGTACTTGTCATTGGTGAAATGCGCGACTTAGATACAATAAGCACAGCCATTATGGCTGTGGAGACGGGCCATTTGGTGCTTGGCACACTACATACTATCGATGCTGTCCAATCTATCGACCGTATCATTGATGTTTTCCCTTATGGTCAGCAACGTCAAATTAGACTACAATTATCACAGGTACTATTAGCTGTACTGTCACAGAGGCTCCTATATCGTATTAATGGAAGTCGAGTAGCTGCCTTTGAGATTATGCTTGCCAACAGCATTCTCACAAGACTTATTCGTGAGGAGAGGATTTACGATATACTAACTACCATTGAGATGTGTTCTAGAGAGGGCATGCAGACTATGGACCAAGCACTAGCTGATCTAGTGAGGGGGAATATAGTCACTAAGGAAGAAGCCTTGATAAAAAGTACCGATGCAGAAAAACTTAAGAAATATTTGGAACCTCAACGTTAAATAGATTCTCATAGATAGTAGTCATTGATGATGTGTTTAAAGGTATATAGTAGCCAGTTCGGTGGATAGATTAATTCATTAAAATAAGTATTGTCAGGAGGTTGGGTGCGAGGATGTGGTGGAGGCTCACAGAAGATACGCACCTATTGATAATATCAAAGTATAGCTTCTCTATTGGGGCATAGTACGTATTGCGTCAAATAAAACTGTTACCGAAGACTTCCCGTAGCTTCTTTTCGGGTAACGTGCTAGAATTAATGCATTAATACTGTAGCGTTACCAAGTGCAATTAAAGCAACTCCAACCAGAATGGTATAATATCCTCGAAGCTGGATTTGTAGATTGCCGTTTTAATTTATTGAGAGGGATAAGATGGCTAATAAACCTGAAAAAATCAAAGTGTATTTAGCTGATGAGCAACAGCTATTTCGGCAAGGAATACGTACTGTACTGGCCAAAGAAGAATCTATTGAAGTGTGTGGGGAGTTTACCTCTGGAGATGAGCTGCAGGCAGCACTCGCTACGACGGATGCGAATGTGATACTCCTTCACATTAAACTACCTCCCCAAGGTGGTTTGGAGATTGCCAGGGCCATAAAAAAGCAATTGCCCAGCATCGCGGTAATACTGTTTACTTCGGAGATTAGCGAAGACGAATTGTTTGAGGCTATCAAATCTCGTGCTTCTGCTTATCTCAGCCGTAATGTGCGCAGGGAAGAGCTGATTGATACTATAGTTGCGTCGGCTGCTGGTAAACACCCTATCAATGATGCCTTTCTGTTAAAGCCAAAGGTTGCGGAGCGTGTCCTCGGGCAATTTCAAGACCTGTCCTGGGGGCAAGGGGTTGAATCCTTTATCTCGCCATTAACAGCGAGGGAAACTGAGATATTGAAGTATATGGCCCAGGGTTACTTGAATAAACAAATTGCTGATGCCCTTTCTATTAGTGAGCAAACTATTAAGAACCATGTAACTTCGATACTCCGGAAGCTCGATGCCAATGCTCGGACTCAGGCAGTGATAATAGCGGTGAAGCGTGGTTTAATTTCTTTGAGCTAAATAACCTGGTCATCTCTATCCTGCTATTTTTTAGTTACTCTTGCCATTCACTAGCGCGTCATCACGTTGTAGAGTACGGATTTACTACACTCCTATATTATTGATACGATGCCTAACTTCATAGCTCGTATCACTGCTTCGGTTCGGTTGCTGGCCTGAAGCTTTTTCAATATGGATGATACGTGGTTTTTGGCGGTCTGCTCGCTAATATCCAGGCTACCTGCAATTTGCTTATTGAGGTACCCTTGCGCCATATGATGAAGGATTTCAATCTCCTTCGGTGTCAAAGAGGTAGCATTGAGACCGAATTCCCTTTGCCACAATATGCGGGGGGTTAGGTCAGTGTCTGGAAATTGTCCTACTAATGTCCCTCCGTGGTTCATTACCTTCCTCCTTTGGTGTTTTACAATTCCTTTTATTGGCCCTGATAGTGATGATACGACTTCATGGCACTCACTCAAGCGTGCTGTTAATCAGCAAACCTTTGTACTCTATTAACTTCTATCCTCAATTTAGTGAGTTCATCTTCCGTGAACAGTCTCCATCCTCTCCTGTCACGGTAGGTTACGTCATTATATTTGTTACCTTTTATCCATCGTAGCAAGGTGTTCTTACTTACTCCTGCTATCCTACAAACTTCAGCAGTCCTGTAAAACGTGGTGCCATCAATAGTAATCGGCATTACAGCATCATCCTCCTTTATATTTGGGTACACTCATCATAGTTCAACTAGTTACGATGTACATCACCAAAAGGTACTGAATCCGTATAGTACTTTGCGGTGCTGTGTTAACGTGGTACTTTGGTCATGGGAAGTTCCTATCCTTGATAGTGAGGAGCGACCGGAATGCAGGGAAAGGTCTTTAGACCTATCGAACGTGAATATAAGTATTGGGTAACCTTCGGCGGGATGGTAGTGAAATCGTGTAGAGATCGCCACGCTCTGGTTTGTGATGAGAGGGGAGATGAAGAATCGGAGTTCATGTTCTGGTTGGGAAAATAACAGGAGCCACAAATTGTGGCTCCTGTTATTTGATAGTGTCAGTAACTGTTGCAGGTGTTTCCTGCAACTAAGAAGAGTGTTGCCTAAGGATAGGCATCTTGTGTTACCAGACCCTTATTGTCCCAACTGTATGTGCCCCGTGGGTCATCGACGAGGTAGCCAGCACTCACCAAACCGGCGGTATCAACAGTAGTAGGATCAGCACTTGGGTTATCTGCCATCCAGGCAACGATAGCGGTCTGCATATTGTGGAGCTCGGTAGAAGCTGCCTCGGCATGACCGCGGCCAATGAAGTTACCGACTGCCAAGGTAACCACTCCTGCCAGCACCCCTAGGATGCCAACCACTACCAGTAACTCGATTAAGGTGAAGCCCTTATTGGTAGCTGGCCCATAGAGTTTACGTACCACTTTTCTCAGAAAACTCATGTAACACCTCCTTTCTTTTTATAGTTCTGGGTTTTACGCTTGTCTATGCTTCATTATCATATACATTGAAGCTGCTGTAAATATGACCAAGGTAACTTTTGGAGTAGTAAAAAAGTACTGGTATTGAGTATTACCATCACTTACAGACTGGTACGCCACCAACCATTTTGTTTACTTCTTCTGGATCCTGGCAATATGTCATAACAGCGGACCACTCAATAACGCCAGTTTGGTACAGCTTGACAAGAACATCATCCGTTGACTGCATTCCAGAGCTGGTTTGTGCACGTATTGAGTTAGGCAGGAGATACGGTTTGCCCTCCCGAATCAAGTTCTTCACTGCCGGAGTGCCCAGCATGATTTCGACGGCTGCTATTCTTCCGCCTGTTATACGTGGCACCAGAGTCTGGCATAGTACGCCTACGAGCACCGATGACAGTCGTGCTTGGGCTAAATGGCGTTCATGGGGTGGGAACATGTCAATGATTCTCTCCACGGATTGTGCTGCGCTGGGAGCATGTCCTGTGGAGATGATGAGGTGGCCAGTCTCAGCCGCGGTAAGGACGGTTGATGCTGTTTCCAGGTCTCGCATTTCGCCTACCAGGATGACGTCGGGGTCCTGTCTCAGCACATGCTTGAGCGCCGCCGCAAACGACTTTGTATCCGTCTCCAGTTCTCGTTGAGAAAAGTAGCATTGGATACTCTTATACATATATTCAATAGGGTCCTCGATGGTAACAATATAACGATTTGACGTGGTATTTAAATACTGGAGCATAGCGGCTAAGGTAGTGCTCTTGCCTGAGCCGGTGGGACCAGTAACCAGTATTAATCCCCGTTGCTTTACTATCAAATCCTTGCACATTTTGGGGAGCTGCAGCTCGTCTAGGGTGGGTATTTCTGAAGGAAGCAACCTGCAGGCGAGGCTAATGAATCCCCGCTGCATGCAAGCATTGCCTCGTGTTCTGCCACCGGACTCGAGATTGTGGCCGAAGTCCAATTCCATAGTCTTGCTAAACAGGCTTCTCTGGTCGGGCGTAGTAAGTTGACAAAACATCTGATATATGTCATCCCCGTTAAGTACCTCGGCTCCATTAATGGTCTGCAAGGTGCCATTAATACGAAGTATGGGAGGTGATGAGTGTATCAAATGCAGGTCTGAAGCTTTTTTGTCTACACCATATTCTAACAACTTATAGATATCCATGTGTCTCTTGTCTCCTTAAGTGTATTGTTCTCTCACTAGATCCCAATAACATACAATCCAGTACCTCGTTACCACTGCTGATCAGTAACAAATGAGCTAGTCTATCTTGAACATAAAGACCCATTCGTTGTATTCCTTTTCAGACATAGATGCTAACATCACAGAGGAGAACCTGTTGGTATTTCTCAGGGAACGGGCATACGACAGGATAGTATCCTTGTCAGGAGCCTCCCCTTTCATGGTGATGCCTTTACTGTATTCTATTGACTCCAAATTCACTGTTCCCGGAAGCTGTTCAGTGATGCTGCTCAGATCTCTAATCACTTTTGCCCTTTGCGCTTCAGATTCGACAATCGGTTGATGGTAGAGATTGGCAAGGGTCTGCGTTTCGTCTCGTTTGACTACTACCTTCTTCAGTGCCTCTTCATCTTTCTTAATCTGTTTGACCTGAGCATTTGCGGCATCAACTTTAGCCTGCAATGACGATGTACCAGCCATCTCCTGGAGAACCAGCGTGGCGAATATGATAACCAGTATGATAGAAAAAAGGCTGAATCCCAGGCCGGCAAATAACTTAATATGAGAGTGTGGCAAATAGGCATCCGGTAGTATATTTATACATAATTTTACTGGACTGATGCCATTTCTTTTCAGTAGGGCTGCCAGGCCAATGCTTGCAGTGTAGGTGCCTAGGTTCATGTCACCGGAGTTTGCCAGCAGAGCCGGTAATTGCATTACTTTATAGTCAATCGATGGTACCACCAACTCTCTTAATGCTCCGCTAACATAGGTGGCGGTATTTTTACCAATGGCATTGTGGGTTTGACTCGAATTATAAAAAGATACCGTTTTTTCCAGTTCGTCTTTTACCGCTTTCACCTTTTCATCATCGGACATCTGTTCATTAAGGAAGGTTAGGCTGCGGACTAGCTGCGGGATGCCGTCATACAGGACGACTATGTCGAAAGTGTTAGATTGAGCATTGATTACTATGGCATTCGCCTCGTCAACAACTTTGGCGAGAGCAAGTGGCCTGATGGTGATAAAGATTGGTCGGAGACCTGTGTGGCGCAAGGCTTCAATCGTAGTATCGATAATCGTGCGCGGGATTCCAACCATGGCGATAGTGATTTCAGCCTTTCCTTGAGCGAGCGTCCGCCAGAAGACATACAGCTCATGCAGAGGCACCGGCATAATCCGTTCCATCTCCCGTCTAACAGCCTCGTCCAACAAGTCTGTTGACATTCTGGGTAGGGAAATGACCCGGTATATGGAATGAATTCCGGTAACACAGAGAGCAACTTTCTCTGCCGTGATGCCCTGTTCGGACATAAGTTGTTTAATTCGTTGCCCCACGCTAGCCTTATTTTCTATGATGCCGTCCTTGACCAATCCAGCCTCCAATAGCAGGCTGGCAGCCTTCTCCGTCCTTCGACCATTCACTACCATTACATTGATATGAGTATCACTAATATCCAAGGTAACCATTTGTTACTGCCTCCTCTTTGATACAGAATAACTCCATGACTATGGTGGCGGTATCAAGCTCATTCTCTGAAGGAGCGACGTTTATTTTTACTGCTTTGATCCGAGACATAGGAATCTCGGAATCTATGTTGATAAGGAAATGAAGAACATCGGGAATCTGACCCTTCGCATCTAGCTCAACGGTTAAAAGGATATATTCTATCGTTTTTTTGTTTTGCGTCATCTTCGCTGGAGATTTCGATTGCTGGGTCCTTACGATTTCCAGATTGTTTGATTTTGCCAGCGATAAAAATCGGTCGACAATTTCAGGGCTGTTCTCAATGCGTGCAAACATGTTTTTAGCAAGTTTTAGCTCTGCCTCAGCCTTATTTACCGCGGATTCGAGCCCTGTCTTTTTGGTGTTAGATGCTAACACTACCGCAGACAGCGATGAAAGTTCCTGCTTGAGAGCAACTACTCTCGCTGGCTGCTGTTGATAAATCATTACTAGTGGCACAAACACCACTACGAAAATGACGAAAATCAAGACGAGACGTTTTGTCTTTCCCAGTTGGCCTAGTTTGTCAATAAACTTTTTTCGTGTTGTTGCTTCCTGTTTCATGGTTATTTCCCTCCATCGCCCTGCTTATGTGTGCTATCTGTCTATCTAATGCCTTGATTACCTTTTTTAGCTGGTAAGCAGGGTTTCTTGTCAATGTCATGCTTCGACTGATGCCTTTTTTCCGTCGCCGTAGTTAATTTACTTCCCCCCTACTAAGCTGAGACTGGAATAAATAGGACCGATAACCGACAGGGCAAGAAAACCTACCCCAAGACCAATAATTATGGTCATGACCGGTTCGACCATGGTAAGCAGGGCTTGAGTGCGCCTGTCAGCATCAGCCTGAAAAGCTTTTGATACCGTGTCCAAGGTTGTATCCAGATTTCCTGTTTCCTCCCCTACCTTTGCCATTTCGACCATGAGTGGTAGAAATATCGAGCGTTTTCTCATGGGATGCGATAAGCCTTCACCATTGCGCATTTCGTTTTCCACCCCTTTGAACGCTTGAATAAGAACGGTATTTCTGCTTGCCTGAGCAGTTAAAGCGAGTGCCTCGGGCAAAGGTATACCAGCTCGAAACAATAATGACAATGTATTACAACAGCGGGATAGTTCATTAAGCCGGATAACACGTCCCATCGGAGGCATTCTTAGTAACAAGGTATCCCAGATAAAGCGTCCTGCTTTCGTTCTGGTCCAGGCAAAGAAAATAATGACGAAACTTAAGATACCTGCCAACAGGTGTAAGCCATAGTGTTGCAGCCAATCCATAGACCACATCAATATCCGTGTTATCAAAGGTAGCTCGCCACCCAGGGAACTGAATAGTTTCACTATCGAGGGCAACAGGAAGGTGACCATGATGCCGCCGACGACTATGGCGAGACAGAAGACTATGGCCGGATACGTTAGTGCCGCCTTCAGTTTATTTGTGGATTCGACCTGTTTCTCAATATAGTCGGCCAAGTTTTTCAATACTGTTTCCAGTGAACCACTTTGCTCGCCAACAGCCATCATCTTGGTATACATTGAGGGGAATGCATGGGGGTACTTTTCGAGTGCGGTGGAGAGTGAGTCACCTCTGCGGATATCATTTACTACTTCTTTCAGCACCCTCTTTAATTCCTTGTCTCCCAGCTGGTCTTGGAGTAGTTCTATGCTTCTGACAATACTGATGCCTGATTCAATCAATATGGCGAATTGTCTGGAAAAAATGACCAGTTCACTTTTCTTAACGCCTGATTGCCACAAGGTAGTACGAAGCAGGGAAAGCTTGGTTGTCTTGATACTGATAATTTTATAGCCGAGTTTTACCAGCGCGTCTTCGGCCAGCATTTCGCTTGCAGCAGACATTTTCCCTGTCACTACATTCTTCGAGTCAGTGTATGCTACGTAACTGAATTCCATCTAGATTTACCTCCAAATACATTATCGTACGATACCGTGCTATACTGTCTTGAAACTTTCATCGTTATTCACCAAATAGCCCTTGTATTTACTGTATAGTAAATGCATTACGTAATACCTCGAACGGTGTCGTCATTCCGGCTTTCGCTTTTATCATGCCATCGGTAGCCAGAACTACCATCCCTTCTTTGATCGCAGTCGTCCTTATCTCTGCGGTTGATGCTCCACCAACAATCAGTTTTTTGATTTCATCGCTCATCAGCATTATTTCGAAGATTCCTGTTCTTCCCGAATAACCAGTATAGGTGCATGCCTTACAACCAGCGCCGTAGAGAAATTGAGTTTGCTCCTCCCCGGTTTCACGGTGATACGCTAGTTGCTCGACTAGAGGCGCAGTGACTTTACGGGCACAATGGGGACAGACCCGTCGTACCATTCTTTGAGCAACGACGCAGACCACTGCCGAGCAGATGAGAAAGGGCTCAATACCGAGGTCGATAAGCCTGAATAATACGCCAGCAGTATCATTGGCGTGAACAGAGGATAATACCAGGTGACCTGTCAACGCGGATTGAATACCTATTTCTGCCGTTTCTGAATCTCTAATCTCTCCCACTAATACAATGTCAGGGTCGAGACGGAGAATAGACCTCAAGCCTGTAGCAAACGTTAAACCAGCTCGAGTGTTAACCTGTATCTGGTTTATACCATCAAACCGATATTCCACAGGATCTTCTATGGTGATAATGTTACGTCCCACTCTATCCAGTGAATTAAGTGCAGCATATAATGTGGTTGTTTTCCCAGCGCCGGTAGGACCACTGACCAACATCATGCCGTAGGGCATCATGAGCACCTGTTCCATTTTTTCCATACTCTCAGGCAGGAAGCCGAGTTGAGATAGTGGGAGTGCAGCGAGAGACTTATCCAGAATTCGGAGCACCGCCATCTCACCGTGAACAGTATTTATCGTTGCCACCCTCATATCAATACTCTTCCCTTTGAATGATAGCGATATTTGTCCATCTTGAGGGCGGATATGGTCGGCTATATTCATCCCGGCTAGAATCTTAATTCGTGAAATCAGTGCATTGTGGGTGCTCGATGGGAGTAAAGAGACCTCGTGGAGAATGCCATCAATTCGGTACCTGACGTGCAGCTTATCTGACTCTGGTTTAATATGGATGTCTGATGCGCGGGACTTTATTGCTTCCTGCATAATGACATTGAGCGTTTGAGATATAGCAGAGTCGCTTTCTACTTCATCAATACTGCCGATAACCTCTACTGCCGAATCCTCTTCGTTTACAAAGTATTTCCCTATCTCTCCAAATGCTTCATAATTAAAATCGATTGCATCAAGAATCTCATCAACTGCTGCCTCAACAGGTTCTATCCGTTTCTTAGTAAGAGCAGCTAAAGCCTCGATGATGTGGAGATTATTGGGCTCGGCCATTACCACCTGCAGCGTGTTATTCTCTATGGATATAGGAAGAGCAGTGTATTGCCTTGCCTTCGCTTCAGGGATCAACTGAAGCGCTTCCGGAGTTGGTGATCGCCGCAGTACATTACGCGGTGCAGTCACAGTGAGTGATTCGCTCGACTTATTCGGTTGCTCGGTCACACTATTTTTTGAATTCTGACTCATGGTGAATCTCCTCTATGCAAGACTGTCTCGTGCTCATCAGGCTAAGTTGGCTGGATTCTCAACCTCGATAACCTTGATTTTTTGTTTTTGGGTGTATTGCTCTGCTTCTCTGCTGAGATAAGGGGATACAAAGAGCAGCTTGTCATGGATACCAGCGTCATACGCTTTGGCATTAAATAGCACTACAGGGTCGAGGGGGATGTCTTTCGTATCTGATATAAAACCGATGCTGACGGTGTGGTTGAAAATGCCGTCATTATCGAGGGCAAGGATGTCGAACGTATGTTGCACACCGGACCTCCCCTGTACTTTTCCGTTCTCTTCGGCAACGTAGCCAAGCTGTTTCAAGTGCTCTAGTAATTTGGTCTTATTTTCGAAATGCAGTGGCTGCTTTTTGAATTGCCGTGGAGCCATTTCTCTCATTGTTGCCAGATGCTGTTCCAGTTCCCTGTATTCGAACACTTTAATTTTCTGCTGTTGAGCAAATAGCCCGGCGTCCCGGCTTAGTTTTGGCATGGCTATTATTAGTTTGTCATGTATACCCAGGTCAAACGCTTTTTCATCAAACCTGAAAACTTCTTCCAATCCTATTTCTTCAACCTCGCTATTGAAGATGATACCTATGCCAAGAGTGTTGACGATCAATCCATTATCCCTTCGTGCTAACATGCTCAGCGTATGTTCAACTCCCGACTTGCTGCCTGAGCTTTTCATGTTGACATTTTCCATGATGTCATAGCCAGATTTTTCTAATAACTCTATGAATTGTTTTTTAATCTTCAGCTCGAAATCTACCCAGTCATGGTGCCCCTGTCCACCATTCATCCTATACGAGTAGAGCTCTTCCTCCAATGCCTCGTTTCTATCAAATGCGAACATGCATTTTACACAGTACAGCTTATCAACAGCTTTACTGAAAATGCCGCGGCAATCATAGCATATATGATTGGCACCGAGGCTTCGGTAATCAGTGCCCAGAAACTTTATCTTTGTCATACATTTAGGGCATACGTAATCACCGTGGGCTTTATATTCATCCTCGGTGGCAACGTTGCCGCAAGAGAAATGCTCCAGAATACGTCCTGTGGTAATATGTTGAGAGCCGCACTTAGGACAGCATGAGATGCTCTTAAGATTGGGATTGTGGCAGCGTGGACATGCGGTAAGTTTGTGGAAAGAGCTTCGTACCAAAATATGTTCATTTGCGAGCATTTCTAGCAGGGCTTTCACCTCTGCGGTTGTTATTTCCAAGAGGTGCTCTAATTTGGGGTAGGTAAAACCAGCTTCCTGCTCCAGGTCGATGAGCGGTTTGATTTCGCTAATGCTACCCGACTTCATTTCGTTCAGAAATCTCTCAACAACGCTTTTGTCCGCAATCGCTATAGTTGTTCCATTAGTTTTTCGTTTGTCCATTTTCGTGCCCTCTCTTTTGAATCTAGACTACACTACCATTTGCCAGATAGCAATAAAAAAAACCGTTTTGATATAGGCTTATGGTTATGTTGAACGTAGTACCTTTGTACCAGCGAATCTGGGTATGGTGCCCGGTATCAGCAGTAACTGTAGAATAAATGAGTGGTATGAAATGAGCCTGTTGAAGCTATTTGCTGTTCTTCTTTGACGGAGATTTCGCCTGGGATGGGCTTATTCTACTTTGTAGTTGATGGTGCCCCCCATGGTAATATCACTGCGGAAGGAGAGGATGATATAGACCAGATTCCAGGAGTCTGTGCCTGTGGGCAACTTAATGGTCGCCTGCGTGTCCCCGGGCCGTATGATGCCGCTGCTACCGCTAACATTGAATTTGTCAATGTCTATGCCATCATTGGTGGAGCTGCCTAAGACGTTGGACTTTGAATTCCACACGTTGTTCGACGGATTGACGGCGTCGGACATCAAGTACTCGTTGACTTTGAGGGCATCACCAGTGTACTGTAAATCACCTTCGGCCACGAAGCAGGTAAGGCGCGCGGCATCTGGTTCACTGGCGACATCCTGAGGGGCCAGAAAGCCGCTAATAGTAAAGATCAAAGTCTGATTATTATCGCAGTAGCGATAGTCATCATAAACAAAGAGCTGGTGACCTTTGGTGGAAGGGCTGGAATAGATGATGACCACCGACCAGGCAGCATAAGCCCATTCGTCTTCCGAGCCATAGCTTTCATAATAGGGGCTGGTTTCGGAATCTCGGGTACCGCCGTCTTTGGGGCTGCCCAGCGGATAGCGAGTGTAGCCCCCAACAGTCTCGCTGGAGTGGGAATCCTTCCATGTGTACATAGGGTATCTCCATTCCCCTGACTGTGATGACTGTACATCCCAGTGTCGTATGGTATACTTGGCATTGCCTCTGTAGGTGATGCTCCTTTCCTGGAAGAACGCTCCGATAGTCTTGAGTCCAGTGCCGAAATCGAACTGTTTATCGGTGAGGTCAACGAAACAACTATACGACCAGCCATGCTGACTGCTGGAGGTGCCATTCGGCAGTACCTTGGTCTTGTCGGCAGTAACTACTATTGGATTGGGGAATGTAACGCCACCGGCGTCAACCTGCAAGCGGACTTTATCAACATTCTTGGTTTGCGGCAGAGCATTTCTATTTGTCTCGGTCAGGTTCCAGGCGTACCACGGTTTGCATTTCCATCCTGACCAATAGAGAAAGATTCTCTCTATCTGAGCGTCACTGGGGATACCGCTGAGCGTAGCCGATGTCTCCAGGTAGAGCCGTTCCCTTCTTCCCGATGTACCTCCATCGTCCCTCATGAGTGTATTACCTGTAGCGCTATAGTCACCGTTAATGCCGCCCCCCACCTGCTGAAATTCCTTCTTAGCTGAGGCAGTGGTTACCGTTGTGGATTTATCGGAACCCGGGTCGGTAGCTTCAGATGTAATCTTGAACAGTTTGATGCTGGTGTCCCAGGAAAGGTACGCATCCGTTCGTCTTGCTTTCACCCAGGAGAAGTCCACTGTGGGGTCGTTGTTCGGGTTATACTGGAAGGTGATAGTTCTTTTATTACCTGAGCCGGGAAGCGTGGTAAAGTTCCTGCCGGGAGAACTAAAATCCCAGACGACTGTTTTGCCACCACGGTAGTCAGATAGCGTAGGTTCAATGCCGAGGTTATTGTTGCCGGCATACTGGTATCCTGGCGGCAGCCAGGCTGCTATTCTATCCATCGATAACGTGCCCAGAGCGGTGTCATAGTTTATGGTAATTTGATAGACGCCATTACCTCCCGATGCGCCTATGTAGTCACCAGCGACGATGATGCCAGGGTACGTTGTCATTCCTGTCGGTGGAGTTTCTAGCCCATTGAGAACCCACTGCGGCAGAATGGTAACTTCTACATTCATGTCATTGATTTGGGGAATGTGGGGAGTCGAAGATGCAGAATAGGTGAAAGCTGTTCCATAGGTAGTCGCATTCCAGTTGCCCAGCCATGCAGAGGGCAACAACGGGTCATCGTTCTTGATTTTCCACTGGGCATCGTCAACACCAGCGTCGGCGGCATACACTAGGCGTGCCTTTTCCTCAGCTATTTGACCGACCCTGAGTCCGGTATTCATGAAACTGAGCAGTGCAGGGATAGTAAGAGAGCCTACTGCCAGCAGCAGCAGCATCAATTGCAGAGGGGCTATTCCCCGGTCATTGTTAACTAAGCTTTTCACTAGTTTCCGCATGAAATCCTCCACGGTGAGTTTTCAGGTGGCACCTACACTTCTGGGTTTGACCTGATAGGTTCTTGTCTCGCTTTCCAGTGCTACCTGGGCGGCTACCACTACGGTAAGCACCCCATTTTGCCAGGTGGCACTGGTTCCCGAAGGCTCAATGTGCGTGGCTACGAGGGAAGTCTGCACAGGGTCGCTTGCTACCTGTGAATTTCTGGTAAGCTGATTTTCCTCATCCAGTATATAAGCAATACGATATTTAGTATTGGTGTCCCAGTCAGTCCAGATAAGGGTGATAAATTCGGTCTCCGAGGTGCCAGGATCGTCGGTCATAACCTTTTGTGCCATAATTCCATCACGGCTGATCCAGATGCCAACCTGCTGAACCTGGCGCATGGCGAGCATGCGGCTATCAGTGCGAGGGCCGAACAAGATTAACTGATTAAATGTGGCAAACGCTGCGCCCATGATAGTACTACTGATAGCCAAGGCTACCAGTAGTTCCACCAGGGTAAGCCCGTTATCTTTTCTCTGGCAGAGTGTGGTAAAGAATCGTGCCAATTTCATTATAATGTCACCTTGTAGGTGCTGACGCGAACCACCTCTGCTGTCCCTGTGCGCTGGATTCGCTCAGGGCTGTTACGCGTTATCATAACTGTTATTTGCTGTATGTCAGCCTTTGCCTCGCTGTTGGGTGGCTCTGTATCCGCGGCAATTAATGTGCCGTCTGATAATCGCCACATCGGGGTAATGTCATGGTGAACCTCATAGCCATCAGCAGCGAACCCGTTTACCATCGGAGGGTAAATATCATGCGAGGTGACATTGACGATGATATACGTAGCATCCTTTATCTCCTCTAGCTGGCTTCGTACCAGGCTGTCGGCAATAGTACGCTCATCGCTGATTATTGTCGCCTTGACGCCGACACCGAGTGCCCCAGCAAAGACAATAGCGATCATGCCAAAGATACTTAGAGCCACCAGGACTTCAATAAGCGTGAATCCCTTTGTTTCACCAAGATTACACCACCTCATGAAGCGTTGTACTCTGTTCCGATGGATTCTCTTTTCTATCATTGAAGCCATTGCATCATTTTCCCATGTCATACATTATTGCATTCTTTTAATTGTTATGAGACACTATTCTCGTTATCCTCGGCATCCAGTGCCACTGTGATTTACCAGTTTGAAATCAGGTTACATGACTCTTGGTCGAAAAGCAACGAAAATCAGGCGATTTATCTAGGCTTTTAGTTCCATCACAGATAGTACCTTAGTACTACCGAATCTCGTTATAATAATGCCAGCGGAAACTTTCGCAAAGATTTTAAATCCATAATGTAGCAAAAATCATTTTTCATTGACATACTACAAGTTGTGGTGTATACTAAGCCGATAAGTACCTGTAGTGGTTTCATGTTTGTGTCATTCTTTCAATGATCGATGGTTTTGTTTGATAGGAAGCCTGAGGCTCGGATGAAAAGGGTGGTAGCCGTTGTCAGGTGTGTTTGCGCCATATTGTGTGTGGTAATTATTACGCAGTGTATCCTTGGCAGTGCCGCGCCAGTTCGTGCTTATCCATCGATACTTAGCTGGACTGTCGTTGATACTCCAGCCGAGAAGTTAGCTACCAACATTATTGTGCGCAAGTCTGAAGTCAATGCCATTGCTGTTGGCTCGGACGGAATGACTCTCTATGCCGTTGACATTCCGAATAATAAGATTTATACATCGGTGGATATAGGGGTAACCTGGCCAGCCAGTGTTGATTTGGCAGGTAACCTCTCAGCTGCTGGCGCACAGCCGCCTAGCTGGAATATCGCGATAGCCCCTGATGATGTTACTTTCGTGGTGGCTATTACGGATGGGGATGGGACTCCCAATGGGCCCAAAAATGTATTTGTCTCCACCGATGGCGGGCAGAACTGGGTGAATACGAATTTCACATCATCATCCGATGAATTCATCAGTTGTGTGGCTGTCTCCTCTGCGTTGGATAGCAGCAGGCGCTACATTGCTGTGGGTACCCGCCGTAATAGTGATATCCTCAACCCATTTCGAAGCCAGGGCAGAGTCCTTATATACAAAGGGCCTGGTCCCAGCAGCTGGGTGCCCCAGACAGTAGCACCGTCACAGAACTGGGTACCTGGCGATGTGGTAGCGTTGCAGTTCTCACCTTCCTACGCCCTTGATTCCACTATTGCAGTTGTCTATGCAAGCACGAGCGGCTTATTTCTTAATTATGGTTTTCATGATGTTATCGCTAATAGCACTACCTGGAAGAGTGGCCTTGGTTTTCCGGTGAGGATACGTACCACGCCAGGGTATCTCTCACCGAAGTACGATGAGATTATCACTGCTGACCTGGAGCTGCCTGCTGATTTCTCTGGCACTGATCCCGGTTCGATGAGGATATGCTGGGTTAGCTTCGATGCGCGGACTAATGTAGCGCCAATCACCTACTTCAGCGGTGTTTACCGTGTTGATAACACTCGAATGTACCAGCAGCTGTATAACACATCACCACAGGCAACTCCTTCCGGACGCATCTCCAGCATTACATACGATGGTACCTGTGATACCGGCAAGCTCCTTGCCGGTGAGGTCACCACCGACCCAAACAGAGGTCTTGTCAATACTTGGCGCTGTAACGATCCTTTCAGGGATTACAATCCTGGCTGGACAGTATCTGATCAGATGAAATCGCCGACAGGCGGTGGTACATCGGGGCGCGCCAATGCTCTGTTAGCATGTAATACGAGCAGCGGTGCGATATACTGCTTCAGTAGCTCGGCTAACCTATCTGTCCCAGGTACCTCAATATCTGTCCCGGGTACGTGGCCTGTAGGTTTGCTGACCAAGGTCGAGCTGGATGAGTCAGCTTTTTCTGTATGTACTGACAGCGGTAAAATCTGGAACCAGCTTAGTCTTATTGATACGGAGATAACTCGCCTTGCTGACGTTGCTGTTATCGAAGCTCCTGAAGACTCCGAGGATTACAGCGTGCTCTACTTAACGTCTGTCAATAGTGGCGCTGGCACTCGCTTCGACAGCATCTGGCGGAGCATCAGCGAGCCATTGAGTGTGCGCTGGGAAAGGGTACTATGCATGCCCCATATAAATGATGACCTTATTCTCCGTCTCAATCCCAGAATAACGGATACGAACGTGAGAAGCAAAGTGATTGTCTGTGCTTATCTGAATACGTTGAACTTCGGTTACATCCGCTGTTCTGAGGATGAAGGCCAGAATTGGCAGGTGCTCTATCCCAATGTCGCTATAACCGATCTTACCCTGTCGAGCGACACTACCATGTATATACTTATGGATACTTATGTTGTTAAAGGAGTTAACCAAGGTGTCAGTTGGAATTGGGGAACCAAGGAAAACACGAGACTGACTGAAGGACATAGCATCACTACGCCGTTGAATAATCCCACGAGCAAACAGGGGCAGATGGGAGACTGGGTGATTGTTGGGTCTAAGATGGTGGGTGAAGTAACATATGCTGATTTCTCGAAGGTGACAGTGAAATTCGAACCGTCTGACGAACAGGGGAGAAGGCTGCCGGCGCCTGGCGATGTGCATGTGCTTGCCGACGAGCAGTTTGAGGCTAATACTACCATTTATGCCGCTAATGGGAATGTTGGCAATGGGAAAATCTATCGCTGGGTTATCGGTAAAAGCACTGTCTGGGATGAGCTTCAGCCTCTCAACAGCAATTTCCATGGATTGGAGCAAAAAAGAGGAGTGCTATACGGAGCATTCGATCTGACTGCTATACCGTACTCCGGCGTTGACCGTACCCTCTATCCCCGGGTGCGGGTGCCACCACCACCAGAGTGGGATGATTTGACCGCTGAACTGCCTGGCGCAGTCAGATTTACCAGGGAGCCTTCTGCGCTCAAAATATCTGGCGGCGTTGATACCAATCTCTGGGCAATTGATAATCAGCCCTTCAGCTGGGCGACACCCAAGCAGGGTTGTCTCTGGAACTATACCGATACCTTGGCGAGGAAAGGTCCCTGGACTACAGCTCCAGCCAGCAGTGATGTGATTGCCGTTGACCCGGTGACAGGCAGAGCTAATGAGGTCAACTTTGACTGGCGACAGTTAAGCTATGCTCGGGGATACGAGCTGCAAATTGCCAAAGATCAAGACTTTATCCTGAGAGTGTTCGTTAATGACAATATTGTGCCATTCAATTCGGTGTCGCCAGCCTGGGTACAATTTCCCGGATTGCTGGAAGCTGGTCATAAGTATTTTTGGAGAGTAAGGGCTAGACATGCCACTACCGGGGAGATTATCCGCAGCCCCTGGTCAACTACGATGTATTTCACTGCTATGGCAGGCTTTGCAGTACAGTCAAAACACCTCGGTCCCACCCTGCTCCATCCTCCAAATTACTGTGTGATAAACAATTCTGCGCCGGCATTTTCCTGGTCGCCGATGTTCCAGACGACAAGCTATCGGTTTGTTTTAGCCAGAGACGCAGCACTAACGCAGATAATAGATGAAGCTGTGGTAGACACCACAGCTTATGAGTATAAAGGCAATCTGGGGAAGGGGACCTATTTCTGGCAGGTAAAGGCTATCAAACCGATGGTGAGTGAAGCCAGTCCCATCGGTTCTTTTGCAGTGACCGATTCTGCAAAGAGTACTTCTCTATTGGGAATAGAGATTTCGGAATCGATATCGCTATGCATCTGGATAGGCATCTTAATATACGGGGTCTTTGCCATTGCCATGCTTGCTTTAATTATGAGGACCCGGTATCGCAGGTAGGTAAGAACTTCATTTGATTATACTATACCAGCTCGTAGACAATTTGAACTAAGGTGACGGTGCCATTGCGGGGGCACTTTTACGTAAGGGTGTGGGGTTCAAATACTGAGACTGGAGGTCAACTGGAAGACCATGCCAGTTCTGTCTATTGATACCCCACACAGAATGAACCACGGTGTTCTATTTCCTTCTTATTGAACGAGATGGTCCTGGACTATATCTTTAGTATCACCGCGGCATTATTGCCTGCTGCTCCATACACTTCAGACATGCCAACTTTGGCTCCTTGTACCTGACGGTCCTTACACTGTCCTCTCAACTGTAAAACCATCTCATATACCTGGGCAAATCCTTGAGCCATCGTAGCCTCGCCAAAACTTGAGAAGCCACCGCTGGGACAGACAGGGATTTTGCCACCGATTGAGCAAATCGCCTCGATCAAGCAGAACGTGAGCTTCGCCTTCTTTGCGAAGCCCATTGTTTCCAGGTACTGTAAAAAGTGCCAGGCGCTATTGTCAGGCACTTCAACAAAATCCATATCCTTTGGTCCCATTCCAGCTTGTTCGTAGGCTCTATTAGCTGCTACGTAACTTTCGCTGATGATAGGTACTCCTGGCTTCGGGGTAAAGCTCACTACCGGAATACGTGTGGTCGGATCACCATAAAGAGGGCTACCTATTGCTGCAGCTGCAATCATAATGGGTTTGGTGGTATGTTTTTTCGCCTTTTTTATATTACCGAGAACTATTGCACCGGCACCATCACTGGTAGCACATATTTCAAAAAGCCTCAATGGGTCTGTTACCATCGCTGAGTTTAATACTTCTTCCATGGTAAATACTTTGCGATATCTGGCTTTGGGATTTAAGGCACCATGTTTACTGCAGGTAACTTTTACCCTAGCCAGGTGTTCCGCGGTATCTCCATACTTAATCATTCTCTTCCGCATCTCGAAAGCCCAATAAATTGGATTGGGTAATCCCATCTGCCAGCGAAGAGTATCGTTGGATGGGATCGGTTCCTCATGATAGGTGGGCAGAAATGGGAAAAAACCCTTAGCAGATTTATCGGCACCAACTGCCATAACTAGGTCAGCAGCTCCGGAGGCAATTGCCGCGCATGCCATACTCATGATCGTACCACCCGTGGCACAGGCATTATTGATGTTGACGATAGGCAGCCCGGTCTCTCCCATCACCTCAGTAAAATAGTTGCCAGAGTAAATGCCTTTACGTCCACCCCATAGCTGCGAGCCAGAAATCACAGTCTGAATGTCTGTCCACTCGACGCCAGCGTCCTTGAGCGCCTCATTGGCTGCCTCCGCTGCCAGTTGAGTCCATGGTTTCTCGGGAAACTTTCCCCAGGGATGTAATCCTACGCCTAATATCGCGACATCTTTCATTGTTATCACTCCCTTATAATAAATTGATTCATTATCAGCAAACTAAACTTGCTTGAACTTCCAGGCAATTATCTGTTCGTTATCCTTATTTGTATAGAGTGCACCTGTAATCACCTCCACATCCATGCCAATTTTTAAATCCTTTTCGGCGCAACCCTCCATCATTCCAATGATATTAATGCCTTCGGGGAACGCTACTGCGACAACTGGTATCGGCTTATAATCCTTGGGTACTATAAAAGGTGGAGGTGGTGGGTAACACATAACCGTGTAACTGGATACCTTGCCTTTCCGACTGAGCAGAACATCTTCTACTTCCTTCTTCTTGCACTTCGGGTTATGGCAGGTAAACGTTTTGGGAAAGAAATAGTCTCCACACGATTTGCAATGGGTAACAATGAGAGCTGGTTTATCGGACGAAGTAAATAATCCTTCGGCGATGGGTTTTTGTTTAACTTCTGTCACCGGAACCTCCTTATATTTGTGTTTATTGAGTTTGGTTATTTTTCTGTTTACTGCGTCGGATGTGATAATGATCGTGCAAATTGGCTGGGTTAGAAGCTCATCCAGTTGCCTTTGCTTTTCCCCCAATGGCTATTCTCCAGATGGCCAATCATCATAGCATAAAGCCTCTAAGAATTCAATATGTTATCTCGTCCGACTATCGTCTAAAACATCTCTGAAAAACGAGTAAACCCTGCGTTCAGGACTTTAAGGTATATTTACCATAAAATGAGAATTTCCTTCTACAGAATTACTCGTTCATTTCTCAGCTTGGGAATATCCTTCGAGCTATAGCCCAGACCTAAAAGAATCTCCTCGGTATGTTGCCCCAGGAGAGGGGTCGCAGACTTAATTGAAGCCGGATCCTGGCAGAACTTAGTGGGCATATTAATGAGCTTCATCCGGCCGGCATCAGGCTGTTCGACTTCAGCAAAGAAATCATTTGCTAAGGCTTGAGGATCAGTAATAACATCAATAGGAGACAAAATCGGACCGTACATGAGGTTATTTTCTTTAAGGCGTTTATCCCACTCAGCATAGGTTCTGGAGGCAAACGCTTCTTCCAGCAACGGCATCAGTTCCTGGCGATGTTCCTGTCTTGATGCTGTTGTGGTGAATCTGGGGTCATCCACCAGTTCCTCTCTGCTTATGGCGCGACAAAAAGCCGTCCAGAAAGCTCTGCCAGCGGGGTCTGAAGCGGCGGCATATCGATCTGCTGCTGTCAATTGTATCCATCTGTCGTCCTTGGTTCTGTAAACGTCGTAGAATGGATTAGCCGATTTAGTGGGATCGGTTCTACGCAATGGTACGCCAACTATAGCGTCCATAATATCAGCGCCTACCATCCATACACCTGTATGATAAAGATTGAATTCTACCTTCTGTCCTTTGCCTGTCTTTTCTTTGTGCAAAAGACCAGCCATAATGCCGCCAAAGATTTGTAGAGCAGACACTCGGTCAATAATGCCTGGGCGAGACCCGGGAGGAATCTGCCCCGGTACAGAGAGCATGTACTGGATTCCAGAGCGTGCCCATCCTGCCGCAAAATCATAACCGGGCATATCTTTATCTGGTCCTATTGTCCCATAAGCAGTAACGATCCCGTAAACGAGCTTGCGATTAAGTTTGCTGAGTGTTTCATAGTCCATTTTAAGCTTCTCGAGAGAACCTGTTTGATAGTTGGTCAGGAAAACATCGGACTCCCGAGTAAGCTTATGAACAATTTCTTTCCCAGCATCCTGTTTGAGGTCGATTGCTATACTTTTCTTGCTTCTATTGTGCAGATAGAAGCCAGGGTTCATTTCGCTCCCTCGAAACTTACGTGATTGGTCGCCCGTGATCGGTTCTACTTTAATCACTTCTGCTCCACAGTCGCCCATCATCGAGGAAGCTGCTGGTATAGCTACTACATGACCTACCTCAACAATCTTTACACCTTTAAGTATATCTGACATGATTTTACCTCCATGTTGTTTAATTGCTATTTGCGCGGCCAGTTTTGATGACGTGGTTATATTTAGCGGGTAGTTATTTTTTCAACCGACTGCATTATTGTACAATACTACGCCGCTGTTCTCAAGTTAATTGACCCCATTGCGCTGTGGTGCTAAAATAGGCCGCCACCAGTAAAAACATCAACATAATCGTAGTAATAGTACTAACTCGTGGTTTATCACAGGCAATACACGCCAGAAGGAGAGATTACTAATGAGTGAATGGAAGACTATTATTTATGAGAAGAAAAACAATGTGGCATGGATCACTTTAAACCGACCAGAGGTGCTTAATGCTCAGAATGATGTCCTCCGTGCTGAAGTGGTTGAAGCTCTAGAGCAGGCTGAGAGAGATGATGAGGTATACATAGTTGTCATTACTGGAGCTGGCGAAAAAGCATTCAGCGCTGGGGCTGATATCAGTCAATTCCCACAGAGATACCCTATCGATGTCATAAAATCCAAGTGGATAAGACGGCCTTATGAAACGATACGTGAGATGCCCAAACCTGTTATAGCTGCGGTCAATGGTTTAGCTTTGGGTGGTGGGTGTGAATTAGTCCTGGCTTGCGATATAATAATCGCCTCCGAAAATGCCCAACTTGGACAAACTGAGATAAGAGTTGGAGTGATACCCGGATGCGGAGGGACACAAATTTTACCGCGTCTGGTTGGGGAAAAGAAAGCCAAAGAGCTCATATTCACTGGGCGTATGATCTCAGCCGAGGAAGCCATGAAGCTGGGCATAGTGAATCAGGTTGTGCCACTGGATAAATTGATGGAAACTACTGAGCGCTTCGTCCAAGATCTTCTGAGAAATAGTCCTGCGATATTGAAGTTAGCTAAAATTGCCATAAACAAATCCCTGGAGACACCATTAAGCGCAGGGATGAGCTATGAGCGCGATCTCTATGCCCTTTGCTTTGGTACCGAGGACCAAAAAGAAGGTGCTAAGGCATTTCTGGAAAAAAGGAAACCAAGCTATAAGGGCAAATAGCCCAATAGAGAATTGCACCTACACCAATAACTCATAAAGGGAGGTCTTCTGGTGCCTATCGATTATAAAAAAGAAGGAAAAATTGCTATTTTCACGCTGAACCGCCCTGAGGCTCATAACGCCATTGACCCGGAAACCAATGAAGCACTGAGCAAAGCATTGCTCGATTTCAAGAACGATGATTCACTCTGGGTTGGCATTGTCACCGGTGCCGGCAGCAGGGCTTTTTGCGCTGGCGCCGATGTGAAGCAAATGCTGCCGTTACTCAGGGATATGGCCGGGAAGCACGAGGCAGAGCCGCCCACACTGATGCGTGGGATTGATCTGTGGAAACCGATGATCGCTGCGGTAAATGGGGTGGCGATGGGTGGTGGATTGGAGGTATGTCTTGCCTGCGATATCAGGATTGCTGCGGAAAATGCTACTTTTGCTCTGCCCGAAGTTACTCTGGGACTGATTCCTGCCTGGGGAGGCACACAACGTCTGCCCCGGGTTATACCGCTGGCGCTGGCTGCTGAGATGCTGTTTACAGGACGTCCCATCAATGCTCAGGAAGCCTATCGCATTGGATTAGTCAATAAGGTGGTGCCACAAGCTGAGCTTATGACCGCGGCTATGATGATGGCTGAGTTGCTCTGCAAACCGGCGCCTCTGGCGGTGAGAGCAGCTAAACAAGCGATGCTCCAGGGGACAAGCATGTCACTGACAGAAGGATTGGAACTGGAAAGGACTCTCACCGATTATGTAACTCATACTGAGGACTTTACCGAAGGTTGCAATGCTTTCCTGGAGAAGCGAAAACCTTCGTATAAGGCAAAATAATACATTAGCACAAATGAATCGGAGGTATACTATGGCGATAAAGAACGTTGGTGTTGTTGGTGGTGGTTTAATGGGCAGAGGAATTGCTGAAGTAAGTATTCTCAATGGCTTTAACGTGGTCATTTCTGAGATTAATCAGGAGCTGGTGGATAAAGCGGTGGCAGCTATTGATAGCTCTATGGAAAAGTCGCTTAAAGGTGGTAAATTAACCGCAGAGAAAAAGGCTGCTGCTATGAAGCTTCTGAAAAGCACAACCAGTGCCGCGGATTTTAAGGACTGCGACCTGGTAATCGAGGCGATTCATGAGAATCTGGAGCTGAAGAAAAAGATTATTGCCGATTTAGATAGGATTTGCCCACCACGGACCATACTCGCCACCAATACCTCCTGCTTATCGGTCATGGATATCGCCGCAGCCACCAAAAGGCAGCCTATGGTTTTAGGAATGCATTTTTTCAATCCAGTGCCCATGATGAAGCTGCTGGAGCTGGTAAAGACTATTGCTACCAGCGAGGAGACGCTCAAAACTGCCAGGGCATTCGGTGAATCAATAGGGAAAGAGGTAGTTATTGCTCCTGATGCCCCCGGCTTTATCGTCAACCGTCTGCTGTGGCCGTTCCTGCTGGAAGCTATTAAAATGCTGGAATCCGGCATGGCTACCAGGGAGGACATCGATAAAGCCGTTAAGCTGGGTTTGAATCACCCAATGGGACCGTTTGCCCTCGCTGACTTCATTGGTCTGGATACTACCTATTTCATCTGCAATGCCATGTACGATGACCTGAAGGATTCTCGTTTTGCGTCCCCTGTGCTGCTGAAGAAGATGGTTTCCGCAGGCCAGTTCGGACGTAAGTCGGGAAAAGGCTTTTATGATTACAAACAAGCGTAGAAGACTTTTACCTTATTGGTAGGAGCTGCCAGCGTTTTCTCACAATTCTTCATACTAGCATATAACCGAATGCTTTCTTGCTTATGATCCGGGAGGGATTAGCAGGTTCTGGTTCCACTCTTTCACGCAATCTGTGAATGAGCTGGTCGATAGTGGCATCGGATATAGCCGAAGGGTCCTTGCTTTCAGGCCACACTGCTTCGATTATCTCGTCTCGCGAGCAGACATTTCCAGCATGTTGATAAAGGAACAGGAGCAGTTCATACTCTTTCTTGGACAGCTTCTTTTGTTCGCCATCTATCACCACCTCTTTTTTCCCCTCTTCAACCTTCAGCCATGACACTGCAGGCAGTTTGCCGTGTTTATAATCCCTGCCTTCATTCCTGTGAATGATATTGGTGTCTTCACTTTCCTTGAACACCAGCACGATATGTGCTGAAGTGCCTTCCAAGCCAAGGCCGATCTTGCAGTTATGCTTGAGCTCATATACATTGCCGGCGATTATCCTATCGTCATTCAACGTGGTGCCATTGGTACTGCCAAGGTCTTTTACCCAGTAACTGTCATCCTTCGACAGGATTTCTATATGCCGTCTCGAAATAACCTCATCGTTCAATTCGATATCCGGTTTATTCTGCGAAGTAAGGCGGCCTACCACAATAACCGGTTTATTCAAGGTGAATGTCTTCCCAATATCCTCGGCATCACCTCTCTTTACAATTATAAAAGCCAAGCGTAACCTCCAGCTATGCAGAGTCTATATTTGCCCATTGCAGTATAATATATTGAATACAATTGTTACCAAACCGTGTGGTTGTCAGATTCATATTAGGTATTTGTCAGATAGCTGTCAAGCAATGTAGCTGTAAATCAGCTAAACTTTTATGAAAACGATGAATAAGTGAAGATGATAGTGCAGCGACCGAAAGTACTATGTCGGGCATGTAATACGGAGAATAATCCCGACGAAGGAGTCTGCCAGAGATGCGGGTTGTCTCTTGCCATGAAGGAACTAGGAAGTGGTGAATGTAAAATCATCTGCCCACGGTGCCAGAACACGAACAATGCTGGCAGTTTTTTCTGTTACTCCTGCGGTAAATATTTCGCTGATGTAGAGGAAGCAAAAACAGGCTGGAGGCCGAGTAAACGGCGAACGGAGCGCACCGCTGCGCTCTGCACCGAAAGCTAAGGTGATTATGCCGGGTGGAGCTGAAATCATGCTCACTGGTTTCCCTGTGTTTATCGAGCGCAGCGATTTTGACAGCACGCTGCCGCATGACATATTGATGAGCATTTCAAGACAACATATTTTAATTACCTATAGTCGAGGCAAATACTATCTGAAGGACTATGGGCGAGAAGGCAAGGGTAGCACCAACCATACGAAGCTTAACGGCATTGATATATTATAATAAGAGAAAGAAGGCTCTCAAAGACGGCGATGAGATTGAACTGGCTGGTCAACCGGAGCTTACCATGACGTTCAGGTTGTTGCAGGAGTCGAACTGAAGGAGAAATACGGGAGGATTGATTGGAAACAGGTTATTGCTGGGACACAGGACTATTAAGAGAGATCAACGAAGATAGCATCCTGTGCACCAGCTTCGATCTCATGACTCACAAGGGAGTGATCTCCGTTGGTCTCTTCGCAGTTGCAGACGGAATGGGAGGGCACAGCGCTGGTGAAATCGCCAGCGACCTTGCCACCAGGAGCCTCCATACAGGGTGCATTTCCGGCCTCATTGCCCAATGCCCTGCTCCACCTCTCTCTATTTTAGCCGCTGCCTTCGACGAAGCGAACAGCAAGGTTCTGGACTCTGCCAGCGATAGGGAGCTACAGGGCATGGGTACCACTCTGACCGCTGCACTCGTGATCGGCGGGGATATGTATGTGGCCCATATAGGTGATTCCAGGTGCTATGTAATCAACACCTGGGAGACCATCCAGGTCACAAAAGACCATTCCGTAGTCCAACAGCTTGTAGACGCGGGACTATCACACCGGAACAGGCCAGGAACCACCATCGCAGGAATGAGATAACGCGTGTCCTTGGTTACTCCCGTGACATTGTCCCGGACCTGCATCATATAAAACTATATGCAGGTGATAGCATACTCCTCTGTTCTGATGGTCTCTACAGCGTGCTGCCTTCGAATAAGATAACGGAGACTGTCATAGGTTCTCCCAACACCAACCAGGCCTGTATTGACCTGACCGCTCAGGCCAACCTGGCGGGGGGGCCGGATAATATATCGGTCATAGTAGTAAGCCCAGGCAATCTTCCATCCTGGCAGGCTGTGATTACGGCTCAGACCGGCATCAGGAGACTATAATGTGGGGTATAAACGATATTTTTTTATTAATGGCTGTGATCTACGTAGCTTTGGGATTAACTGTCGGTATACTCCTCAGTATACGAAAGCGATAAACGTAATGGCTCACGCTCAGACCACAAGAAGGCACAGCCGGCTACCTCTATAGGTCATAGCACCTACGTTGTTAATGGACGCTATGAGCTGAGGTCGCCGCCTTATAAGCAGGGCGGTATGGCGACTATATGGCTTGCGGCTGAGCGTAAAACAGGCAAGGCGTGCATTATCAAGACACCGCGCAGGGGTACCATTATGGATAACGTATACCTGGATAAGCTCATGCTGGAAGCCAGCTATTTAAAGAAGCTCAAGCATCCCGGCATCGTTAAATACCTTGACGATTTCTATTATAAAGGTGAATTTCACCTTGTCATTGAGTACCTCAATGGTGAAACTCTGCTCACATCATCACCGCGGTCTCCCTTCACCGAGCAGCAGGTCATCGACTGGGCCTGTCAGTTGCTCGATGCGCTTTCTTACTTACACGCCGGCAACATAGTTCACAGGGACATTAATCCCAAGAACATCATGCTGTGCGGCGACGGTACGGTCAAACTGATCGATTTCGGCACGGCCAAAAACTTGAATGGTGTCGATAAAGACGAGGAAAGCCGTGACCCGTTCACGCAGATCACCAACAAAGGTTTCGATATCCCGGAGCTATTCATAGGCGGGGAAAGCGACCAGCGGTGCGACCTCTGCGGCCTGGCACAGACCTGTATTTATCTCCTCACGCTGAGGCATCCCAACGAGATGTGCTCGGATTTGTTTAAGTCTCACTGGCCGCGATCGTACAGCGAAGCTAAAACTATTGCTGATTACCTTATTGCCGAAGGCATATCGAATCGTACGGCAAAGTGGCTGGCACAGGGCGTCTTGTTCTCCCCGGGTAACAGGTTTGCCGACGCACATGCTATGAAGACTGCCCTGTCATCAGTAGAAGGTTATCCCATCAAGCCAGCGGAGGTAGTGGCACAGAAGTGAGAAGCACAGTACTGTTCCTTGCTATTACCTTGATTTTCGGCGCTCTTATTATGCTGCTTAGCCAGACGGCGAGCGTCGGGGCGGTAGGCGCACCGACAGATAACTCTACGATACCGAATTTCCCTATCGGTGACCAGGCTCAGGATGAAATCAAGCCGCTGGTGAAGTATGTTCGGCTGGGACCCACGTCACAGACCAAAAGCACGACGCCCAATGTTATACCGAATTTCATCGGGGTATCGGAACAGGACAAATTTAAGATCACTGCAACTGAAAACTGGTACCTGCAGGTAGACATCAATGCATCCGGTTGGCTTTATATCTATGAATATTTTTCAGTCGGCGAGAAATTTTCGGGGAAATGGATAGCCTATAAATGGCAATTGCCGCAAAGCGGCCTCTGGAAACTTGGTCCGTTCACTGCCAGTACTGATGAACTGGAGGGGCAGCATATATACCGGTTCTGGTTTTATAGTGATGGTCTCTGGGCTGGGGAAGACCCGAAAAGTTCAAACAACATATTAATTTACTGGACGTATTCCAAAGGCCAGCCCGCTGAGCAACCTGCAGGGCAGATACTACCACAACCACCAATCACTTCTGCAAAAGAAGCCACGTTCCTTGAACGGTTGCACGGTTTTATCACCAAACCGGTAGTAATGGTGCTCAGCCCCCTGGTGTTGATCGCCATCGTCATAGTTGGCCTTTATATGTATCGGCGGTATGCCAGAAGGAAGAGAATTCAGGATACAGCATTATTGCCAGTTGAGGAAGAGCCGGAAAATGCCTTTGCTGCATTACCATCAGCTACAGCCAGCGCCAAAATAGCGTTGCCCAACGGTGTGGAGCTCCGGCTTATTGGCAACAGCAGGGTTATAGGCCGGGGTGACCTTGCCAGGGCGCTGGATTTGGATGAGCTGGGGCTTATATCGAGACGGCACTTCGAGGTTAAGTCGGAAGGCGAGCAGTTCTACATCGAGGACCTGGACAGTGCCAACGGCACCAGACTCAATGGCGTGGATATCAGCGGCAAAGGGCTGGTCAGTCTCAGTACCGATGACGTTATAGAGCCAGCCGGCGCAATACATTTAACGTTTTACGTTCTTTAACCCTGCAAAAGCTAATCAGATATTTACCCCGTCCAGCCAGTTTGTTAACCGTCCTCCATTTTGTCAGGAAACTGTCAGTGACCTGTCAGCCTGCGGTCAAGCAGCCCGCTCCCGGTATGAGTATAGTTAATCTTGAAAGGAAATATTATATTGGGGAGTTGACTGTCACACATGAAGAAGATTTTTGCAACAATTCTGATCGTTCTCATAATCCAATTGGTCTCTCTTGTTGCCATTTCACCTGTTTATGCCCAGGACTATCCGTTTCCGCCGTTCAGTCCTGAAGAGTCATGGCAACCTCCGTATGGAGGAGGGGGGATCCTGGAGCCCCGGGTGGGAGTAGAAGCGTATGGCCATACCTGGTCTAACCTGCTAATTTCACCGCCGGCGGCTGTGGCGCCGGGCATTCCAAGTTCTATAATAAATGCTTACCTGGTTAACAACTATGGACAAATCCTGACCGACCTGCACCGAAACGAGGTATGTTATCTTATTGCATCCGTCAACGGCCCAGGTTACTTCTATCTATGGGAATACTATCCTTCCGGCACAGCCTCCTACGGGCACTGGCTTTGTTATCGATGGTACCGCCCGAGCGCCGGCATCTGGAGGATCGGGCCATTCGCTGCCGAATCGTTAGACCCTGCCGGCCAATACACCTGGAAGATGTGGTTTCTTTCCGGGTATACCTGGTCAACGCGCTCACTGGACTTTAACTATACCAGGAGCTATTATCCGCCAGACATACCAGGCCTGACGCCGGGGCCAATGCCTTCCCCTGTGATTAATTCGTTCACTGCCAATAAGGCTTCTATTGAGGCAGGGGAAACAGCAGTCCTGACCTGGACGACTACGAATACTGTCAGCGTGACTATCTCGCCGGGTATTGGAACGGTCGCTGCTTCCGGTTCCACATCAGTTACTCCTGCCTCCACGATCATCTATACCCTGGCAGCGAAAGGTAAATCGGGTGAGCCCGTATCCTCGACTGCCACCATAACAGTTATACCCAGGATACCACCCAGTATCAGCATTGGTCAGGCTACCATACAGAGCGGTAAGTCGACGTCCCTCTCCTGGAACGCCCCAGGGGCAATACGGGTATCGATTACCGGTATTGGCAATGTTGACATCAGGGGAACTGCACCGGTATCTCCGGATAAGACGACGACGTACACTCTTACTGCCACGTATATTGACGGCACTGCGCAGTCTACATTTGTAACGGTTAACGTGGAACAGCCGACTTACTTACTCTGGGCCCTTATATTTTTTCTGGCAGTCGCGGCTATCGCCATATTGTTCTTAATTTTCAGGAGGCCGAGGAAAGTCCAACAGGCATCGGTAGCGGAGACACAGGCAGGTCACATTGCGCAGTCCGAGGAGACACATTCCACGGATACTTTACCAGCCACCACGCCAGTGCTGGAAGCTGCCCCGGCCAAACTCATTATGCCAGGTGGGAATGAGATACTACTGGCAGGCAATGCCAGGTCCTTCGGTCGGCGTGAATTTGAAGCATTTATACCGGCTGAGCATGTCTCTTACCTATCCAGACAGCATGTCAATATCTGGTACGAAAACGGCCAGTACTTTATTGAAGACCGCAGCAGCACCAACGGTACCAGGTTAAATGGTACGGATATTAAGGGAACCGGCCGTCATGCGCTTGCTGACGGCGATGTCATTGAGCTTGCGGGCAAACTGAATATCACGTTCAAAGGAAATATAAATAAGGAGGTCTAATGAATTTAAGAAAGTCAATCCTCATCCTGACAGCAGCATTGCTAGTATGCTCTGCGCTCTTGCTCCAGGTCACGCCAGTATCCGCTGCCTCGGACAATACCACAAATGAACAGGAGGCATTATTACAGGCTCCGCCTGCACCACCGCCACCTCCGCCTGCACCACCGCCACCTCCTCCTGCACCACCGCCACCTCCTCCGCCTCCGCCTGCACCACCGCCACCTCCGCCTGCACCACCGCCACCTCCTCCGCCTCCGCCTCCGCCTGTACCACCACCACTTCCACCTCCACCTCCACCGCCTCCACCTGCACCTGCACCTTGCTGGTCTTTGCCTTGTTATCTGGGATGTCCTCCCTGTCCACCTTCCTGGAGGTGCTCCAATTGTGTACTGCCAAGAGTGGTAATAATTGAGCCACCTCCACAGCCGATTGTTTGTGCTCCGGTAATCAACTCGTTTACTGCTAGTCCGAGTTACATTCAGCCATGCCAGACAGTTGTGCTTACATGGAACGTGAGCAATGCCGATACAGTCACCTTATCCCCCGGAATAGGTTCAGTTCCGGGTTCCGGCTCACACAGCCTGACCCTGGGAGATACCACGACCTATACGCTTACTGCCACGAATAGCGCCGGTAGCGTGAGCGCCAGCACCACCGTGACGGCCGCTCTACACATTTCCACCCTTTATACAGGCAGCGGCTCAGAAACTGCCAGCGGTGGGAACGTTGCTGACGCTGGCACGGGCGGCATCTTGACCCTAGGTTTCGGAGGCGACAATGGAACGTCTAATTCATGGCCGCTGTATGTCCTGTTGATTGGTCTGCTTGCGGTAGCAGCCGCGGCGATAGTAGTTTTTGTCGCCAGGAAACCTGCAGCAGCTTATGCTGGACACCGTGCCGGCACCCGGGTAGGATACTCGTCCTGGAGTACCTCTACACTCCCTGCAACTGAAACGCCAAAGACGACGCCCATCGATGCAGGGATTGCGGCGAAGTTTATAGCGGCAGATGGGGGACATATACCCATCTCAACAAATGTCGGGTCTCTGGGAAGGGATGATTTCCGGTCTCTGGTGATGCCAGACAAGGCCAGCCTGATTTCCAGAGAGCATCTACGAGTCGATTTCGAAGATGGCGAATACTACATTGAAGATCGCCATAGCACTAATGGCACTAAGATTAACGGGTCCAGAATCAACGACAAAGGCAGGTTCTTATTGAATGATGGTGATGTGATCGAGCTTGCCGATGCGCTTACCCTTACCTTCAGGGCTTAGTAGCTCCAGGAGCCAGCACCTGTTTTTCTCCCGGGTGCTGGCTCTTATGTTTCTATTGAAAAAACGCTATTCCCATTTTCCAGCAAGTATCTTCGCCAGACGCTTATAACCGGCTGATCGAACCCACTTTTTTGCCCAATCCTCAATAGCTTTTACCCCATCTGGATATTCCTCTTTTATTTTTTCCAGTTCCAGAGATGCATCATTAGCGGCATCATCCATTTTCTTTGCATCAAATTCTGGCATTTATTTCCTCCCGTGTTCATGTAACATTTCATGGTGTAATTATCAAACTTATTTTCGGGATTGGCAAATCTTATGGTCTAAATGACACAACTGCCTCGCTTCAGTCCTAATCTCTTATTACAAGCGAGATAAAAAACCTCTTTACTGCTATCTGCTCGTCACCAATGAGCGAAAGGAAAAACCTCAGCTTGGCTATTTCAACTTCTATCACCCAACTGGATAAGAGCAGGTCTACTCAGGTGATATGGTATGAATATGGGTACTAAATTTGTTTGGCAAGACCTTCTAGAGTAGTTTCGAGCTTCTTGATTTTGGCCTGTAATGTACTAACAGAGTCCTGATATTGATTCAGGGATATTTCCCCCACTTTATATCTTATTTCAAGCTTGCTCAGTTCCAGCTTATGGGACTTCATTTCCTGCTGTAATGCCAATAATTGTTTCTGTGTAGTTGCTAGCTGTTCTACACTCACAGCAGGGGCTGGTGATGATCGCGGAGATTGATTGTCAGCTAATAGATGACCGCAGGATTTGCAGGTAACTGCTTCCTGACTATTTTTTTTGCCGCAGAACCTGCATTGTGTATCAACGCGTGCGATTGGAGTCGTCGGCTCTCGAGTACCTGATGATGCACCTGGTCGTGCTACACTCGCTTCAGGAATCTCTGGTTTTACAGAAACAATCAGCGGTGGCAGGGTAACTTCCTCAATTAAGAAATCGGTTATCTGTTTAGGGGTAACTTTAGAGACGAACACTTTGCCTTCTACTGTAGGCGCAAACTGGAGAATTAGCGATGAATCAGTAAAAACATAAATACGATGGCTCCATAGTAATTCTCCTGATGGCAATTGTGTGACTCTTTGCCACTGTAAGCCTGCCTGATCTCCAATGGTCCTGGTAACCAGCGGCACGAAAACTGGCGCCAGAGTATAGTTGTCGCCTTTTTCTTTGATAAGCACTTTCGCATCGGTCAATAGTATCAATGACTCAAGAATTTGTGATAGAGATGGTGGATTATAGTTCATGCCAGCTACGGTAATGTAGGTGATGAAGTCTTCAAAGCCAGTCAGTCCCCACTGGTTCGATAAATAGTCGTTGACCTGCTGTAACGAAGAGGTCATGATATCGTTTCCTGCTTGGGCAGTGCCACCTTTCGCCTTCCTACGGGCGAGGTCAATAAAGCCGAAGAGGACGGCAATGACTGGAAGTTTGAAATGCCCTTCGAAATCGAAGTTTATTTCCTGCTCCGAATCAGGAGGGATCAAAGGCCATATTAATTTGAAGATGTCAGACTGATCCACGAAGGCACTTATCCTGTAGCGGGTATCAACCTGGTTCAGAATAACACCGCTGCCATCAATAATATGGCCGGGGAACTGGACATTGGCCTCAGCGCACATATCCAGGTCTCCCCAGATTCTGAAGGTGAGGTTAGTCTGTGGATTAAGCAGCACCCTGGCAATCTTGAGAAAGGTTGGAGATAGCTTGATACTATCGCCTTTGGGCAACTCGATGAAATCACTGGCATACAGTTCAGCCAGCTGAAATGAATAGAGCTCAGCCGGATTCCCCATGAGCAGCCGTGGCGAAATACTGGTTGGTTTTCCAGCAATGTCCAGCAGTCTTGCTAGCACAGAGCGTGGAATATCTGCCTTGAGTACTAAGTTAGCGCCCGGAGCTAGCTCGCGATTCTCTTGGTCGCTGTCAGATTCTTTACTTACTACTTTTCGTTTTGTTCTCTCCACTTACGCATTTCCTCTTGAAGTCGAGCGAGTTCCTCTCGTTGTTTTGCCAGCTCTTCACGGGCTTGGGCAAGTTCTTCTCTCATAAGTTGGGACTGCTGCAAATTCTGGCTGCTTAAACCCTGATGCTGAAGCCCTTCACTGCTAAGCCCTTCGCTACTGAGCCCCTGCTGCTGTAAGCCTTCATGTTGAAGTCCGCTCTGACGAAGTTCTTGTTGATGTAATTGCTCACTGCTAAAACCTTCCGGTGTTCTGCCCATGCCTTCGACAGGTCTGCCCATGCCTTCGACAGGTCTGCCCATGCCTTCGACAGGTCTGCCCATGCCTTCGACAGGTCTGCCCATGCCTTCGACAGGTCTGCCCATGCCTTCGACAGGTCTGCCCATGCCTTCGACAGGTCTGCCCATGCCTTCGACAGGTCTGCCCATGCCTTCGACAGGTCTGCCCATGCCTTCGACAGGTCTGCCCATGCCTTCGACAGGTCTGCCCATGCCTTCGACAGGTCTGCCCATGCCTTCGACAGGTCTGCCCATGCCTTCGACAGGTCTGCCCATGCCTTCGACAGGTCTGCCCATGCCTTCAATACCTCTGTGAATTTCTTGAGCTTCAGTTTGGGACTCAAATTGTTCTGCCGTTGATTTTGGTGCTGGCTCAGATGGCTGTTCGTGGTAAGCCCGTGGAGTTACAGGTTCTTTGATATCCGGAGTAGCTGCTGCTGCATGTCTAATCGCAGGACCAGCGGGCTCTGCTGGTATACCTCGTGCTGGCTCTGGTGTATATTGTGGTTCCCTTGGTGAGCCCCTTGGTGAGACTGGTTTATGGTCCATTCCTATGCCAGCTGATGAAAATGGCTTTTCGTCGAATAAAGGTTCTTCATGAACACGAGATGGTTCTTCTGGGGATGGTTGCCCTGGAAGTACAGACCTGGCTACTCTAGATGTGTCGGCGGAGGTACCCAGATCAGGTGCCGGTCCAACAGCTGGCCTGCTGAATTTATGGAGAACCTCGAATTGTCCAGCCAGCTTCTCCTGGGCGTCAGTGATAGGTGGCCTGCCATGCGTCCCGTAGCCCAAATCTTCTAGCCCCTTTTCAAGATTTGTTATATCAGAAGGCTTGCAATCAGCTCCCTTGGGAGTTCTCTGGAAAAGCTCCATTGCTGCAGCGTCTCTGTCCTTGAGCGGTGCAACGTCACAACCCTGTTTACGATAGCCTTCGCGCATTTTCATTAACATATCTATACCTTTTTGTGTCTGTGATACTCCTTCCTGCGGGTCTATGTTCGTATATGGTCTTGATTTCGCCGGGTATTGAAGGGCCATTCCCGTTGCATCCTCCAGCGTTGTTTCTCCCCGTGCTACCTTTAAAACGTTCGATTCTTCTTTTACCATCATTGGCCTGCCATCAACAATTGCCATTCGGTGGTCGGACACATCTCTCCCCGCCTCAACATGAAATCTATCGGTAAAGACCTGGTTCTTGGACTCTGCCCAGCATTCATGTTTGGTCTTGTCGTCAGCCATTGCTAAAATTTCCCTATCAGACATTCTTTGCCCGCCACGTGCAGCCTCTATTTTCGCTATATCCTCACTCTTCGCTTCTCTCAGTCGATCAAAATATTTCGGTTGATTCTGAGAGTTGATGGCATCTTCGCCACCGACGAGTTTCATGCCATGATTGAAGAAGTCCTCACGGGCCCTCGGTGCCCAGATTCTACTGTCAACTTCGGAATATGTCACTTTCCCGGTTGTCGCGTCTTTATGCTCAATTAACATGCGTGCGTCTCGGTCGGCGCCAACTTTGACTGGCTCAATAGATCCGTCTGGATTTTGTTTTGGTGTCGAGAATTCAGCAACAACCAGCCTGTCTCCAGGCTTGATTAGACCTCGTTTTACTAATTCTGGGGCTACATTTTTAATTGTCTCGTTGTTAGCGGGTTCGTAAATCAAATCCCTGCGTGTATTCATTATTACATCTTGTACTTCCTGAGGAGCTCCTTTTGCTGTCTGGCTCGACGCCGGATCACTCAGTTGGTCAAGGGTACGATGGGCACTTGTATATTTCCCGAGTTCCATCTCTCCCTCGAGTGTGGTTGGTATCCGTTGTCTTTGCACTAACTTTACATTGCCATTCTCGTCAGTAATAAAGACATTTTCGGTAGTCATCCTGACTTCCTGGTGATGATTGTCAGGGTCACCAAGTTGCTTTATAATCTTCGGTTGCTTATCAAGTGGGATATCATCCGCATCTAATTTATTACCTTTCATGGCAGACTTTATCCCTTCCTCCGAAGCACGTGACTCCGCAATACCTTGCTCCAAGTCAGCTTCTCGCTGAGCTTTTTCATATTTTTCTGCCTGAGCCTTGTAATGCCCTCCGATTCTATCACCGGCTCTGGCTCCAATACCCCCAATCAGCCCTTCCTGTGCTCCTTCGCCGAAGGTGCCACCATTCATAACGCTGGTTACACCTCCAGAAACAGTAGAAAGGGCAACCTTGGCTCCTTCTTGGGTGAAGCTGCCCTTCACAGTTGAAGCATCTATTTTGTCACCAAGAAGGCTGCTTCCAATAGAAAGTAGCCCCGTACCGCCTGCCCTTAACAAGCTTGTCCCATGACCTTCTGCTGTACTTTTCCCATCTTTGTCTACTGGAGCATAACCTGCATCACGGCGCGCTTTGAGATAGGATTCGGCCGTATCCCCGACTGCAGGCACAAAGAGCTTGGTGTATTTGCTAACATTGGCAACATTCGACCAGGCGCCGAGAGCACCGTCCTTGGCACCGCTAAGGAAGCCAACTATGGTACTGCCCACAACCCTGGTGGCTGAATGCCCGCGGTCATAGCTATCATACCCTTCCTGAGTTGCAGAGATGGTGCCCACACCAACGGCTGCTGCTGCTATGCCAACAGCTCCTCCCACAGTCATCATGGCGGCCTTGGAACCAGCGAGTAAAATCTTTGAACCTACCTCTCCTATCCGCGCCTTGGTTGCTTTATCCTCCCAGTACCTCAACTCCTTACGATTCTGGCTCATCTGGTTAAACATTTTATCGCTATAGAGTCTCTCTATTTCATCCTCTGCCCCTATCGACTGGAGATATCTTACCCTGTCTGCCGTATCGGCATCCTCGGATAACCTTCTAATCATGGCGTCCCGATTGCGTTTTCGAGTCTCTGCAGACCTCTTAGTTTCTGCTTCTCTCGCAGCCTGTCTCTGCTCGTATTCCGCTGTTAGTCTATCGGCTTCGGCATTTCTCTCTTGCCGCTTTATCTCCTGGTCTTCTTTAAACTCCTGATCTTGTTGATCTCTTCGCGCCTTATCGCGCTTGTCGCAGAATTCATCATCTGCAACCTTATCTCTGGCAGTTTGAGCGTCCATCCACTCGCCATTATACTTCACATCGCCGGGATTACCCGTGTTGCCATTTTTATCTGGATCAGCACCGGGCTTCCAGTTCTCAAGCGGTTTTTTGTCGATATAATCGATGATGACTTCACCTGGTGGCTCGGTCCTCTCCTCCGTTTCCGGCGTAGTCGGGCTGCCATCATCACCCCATCCACCATCATCTCCTTCAAAATCCTCGGGATTAAGGCCTGCGGTGAGGTCTCGCAACATTTGCACGATAGCTGGGCCCAACAGGATTCCCAGGCCTGGCCCAAGCCCTCTAATAATTGCTTCTAATGCCCCCTGGCTTCTAATCCATCTGATAAAGTCGCCGCCAGCTTCTTTCCAGCCACCGTCATGGGCAAAGATTGGCGTTGCATTAAGCAAATAGATAAGACCAATAAAACCAGCTATGAAAAGCACTGTGGTTGTTACGGTTTTCCCGCTCTGCTTGGTCAGGTAAAAGGCAGCTGCCAGAAGGGCTATGCCGATAACTGCCTTTATCATAGCGAGGGGTATGAGAGCGTTGAGAACGAAACCAAGAGCGCCACCGATTATAGCCACGTAACCTGCAGCCATACCGAACTGGGCTACTTTTTTGTTTTGCACCAGTCCATAGGTGGAAGTCCACGCTGAGCGGATTAGCAGGGAAAGTACAGCTCTACCCTGGGAGAGCAGGAGTGCCCCGATTCCTGCTGCCAAGACGATACTGGCAGTACTACTTACTGCAGTCCCTATCACCATGGCAATACCGGCGGCTGCTACCAGTGCTGCCAGTGCCAGGTCGCCTGCCTTGCTAAAATAGGTCTTAAGGGGAGGCATGGCAAAACGGGCTTTGCCCTTTTTCTGCTTTGCCTGGCTTAGCCAGCTAAAGATGAATCCTGAGGCTATGGTCCAGACCACTGTGCCTCCAAGTGAGTTACCTTGAGTGGCCAGCAAACCCCCTATTAATGTACCGGAACCAAAGCCTTCATTGACAAATACCATCAGGAAGGTATGAAACAGCCATCCTAGTATGCCGAAAATTAACATTCTGGGAAGCTGTTTAACAACGGTAGCAAGTGTTTTTTTGACAAGATACCAGAGAAGGGGGAAGAACTTGCGGGGTAGTGGTTGTGCTGTAGTTGTTGCAGTAGTCTTCGACTTTATTTGCGTACTCATTTGGTTATCTCCAGCAACAAGGTATTATTATCTCTAAAAGCAGTTCCCCATTAGTTGATACCTTAGCACTTTTAAATGGTAGTTGCAAGATGTTTTGTTCCTATTAGAAAAAAGAAAAACTTATTTTTATGGTAATGCTTGAATAGCATCATGGCTGAGTCGCATAAGCCCGTCTATGGTTCCAATCCACAGGTTACTGTCCTCATCCTGCACCATACAAAGTACCTCTGGATGTGGCAGCCCGTCTTTCGTGGTGAGCACCAGCCAGCGCCCATTCTGATACCGTGCCAGGCCGTCGTATTCTGAGCCAAACCAGAGTGCGCCATCCCTATCCTGAATCAAAGAGCGCACTTTATTTCCAGCGAGCCCATCACGGCGTGTCAGTATTCGCTGGATTTTCCAACCGTTATCTGTTAGTAAGAATTGGGCTGCACCTCCGTGGTCGGAAAATCCGGTTCCTGCCCAAATAGTACCGTCGCGGTCTTCAATAATTGAAGTAATATTGTTATGGGACAGTCCCTGTTTGGTAGAGAACAGTTGCCACAAATTATCTTTAAGATAGCTGATGCCACCAGCCGGCGCTACATAAGAGCCCAACCACATGCCACCTTTGCTATCCTGCAGCAGTACGTTTACCATATCATCGATGAGGCCATTTGCCTTGGTAAGGATTTTCCAATTTTCTCCCTGGCGAATGGCAGCTCCGCTCCATGTGCCCACCCACAACCGCCCATCTCTGTCTTCCAGCAGTGCATTTACTTTAGTATCGGGTAATCCGTCTTTTTTAGTGAGCGTTTGGCACGTATTACCATCGTAGTAGGTCAGTCCGTTAAAATGCCCGATGAAAAGGCCGCCTGAGCGATCAGGAAGCAATGCCTTGACATATTCCAGAGGAGGATTGCATCCCAGCTTTTTCACGATTGTGCCACTATGCCGATCAATGCCGTAGACATCGTTCTCGCCCCCAGCCCAGATAATATCTCCCTGGACTGCTAATGCCGATATCACGTTGGGTGGGCGTATGATTTGCCAGCCAGGTTTTAATTTCTGCTGAATTTTTATGGGCATGATGCAGTCAGTTACAGAAATGCTGAGCATAAGGAGGAGGGAAAAGCCGATGACCAATTGATATCTACGGTTAAGCATCTGTCCCCGTTATTAAAGCTAGTATCACGCCACCTACGATGAGCATTGATTTTTGAGAGCCAACGATAGTACTACAAGGTACAGGTTATTATTTCGATGCAGGTGCAAACGACAGGCTGGGCGGTATGAAAGAACCGTCCCTGGGCAAGAAACTGCCGTTCAACATGCTCAGGGAGAGCTTGGTCAAACTGGTTCCATCGTAAGCAGTGACATTCTCCAGTGTCAGGGGGATGGTTTTCTCACCTTTCCCCAGAACCTGAAAAGTGATGACGATTATAGAGCCGTCTCCTTTAATACCGCTGCTGCTCACCATGCCACAAACCAATCTGCCGGGAACGCTGCTGTATTTAAAAATGGCATTGCCGAGCAATGCTCCGCTGCTAACACTGGTAAGAGTAAGTCCAGTAGTGTCATAAACCATCTCAAAATGAAGGCTGCCGATATTGGAGGCACCTTTTATGTCAACAGGTATTTTCACTTCTGCTATGCTGGTATCTTCTTTGGGTACGAGCAGTAAACCGGCAAGCACGATGACACCAACAAGAACGATCGCCCCTCCGATAATTGCCAGCCACTTTCGCCCAGGTGACTTCCTTTGTTTTTCTGGTGTGGCTGGAGGTATAACTGGAGACGTGATGGGAGGTGGGACTGGAGGTGTAGACAGAGGCGGGACTGGAATTGCAGACGGGGGTGCAACTGGAGGCGCTTGTTTAATGGCAGGAGCAGGTCTTTTTGCTGATATCCCGAGGTCAGCTGAAGACTGAGCAGCAACAAACCTCTTGAGATTTTCTAATTGCTGGTCAAGTTGTCCAATAGTAGCACGTAAGTTCTGGGCAGAGCTTTCATATGTGTCCCGTGGCAGCTCGCCAACGTTGTATCTGGTTTCCAGCTTAGCCAGTTCACGCTGGTAAATATCACGTTCTAGTTGCAGGGTTTCCCCTTGCTTTTTAAAATAGCCTTTAATTTGATCAATTTCCAGCAGCGATGCGTCAATTTGTCGCTCGTAGTCTGCCTTCATGGAAAGATAGAGGTCAGATTCAATGGAGCCCTCTGCCTTGAGCTTATCCAGGTTAGAAAGCAACTTTTCGTTTTTTTCTTTTGCGGCAAATGCCTGACTTAGGTTCTCTATTTCTTCTGCCATTACTATACTCTTGTTGCGATATTAGTAACTGATGGTCACTGTAAAGAATTCACTATCGAATTTGGTTCGTCAATAAAGAGAATGGTTCTCTATGATTTTTTATCATGCTGGTTATTTTCTGACCCCTGCGTAAGTAGCTTTGATACCGGCAAAATTGATTGAATTCGTTTTTACACTGCCGTCTTTCTCTTTCGACTGGTAGGAGCCTTTCACATTGGTAATGGTGCACACTGCGTCGAGGTTATTCCCTGAGGCGGATATGGTGACGGTGCTGGTAAAAGAACCTCTTATCTGTTCTATATCACCGAAAGGTACGGATTTAATATAGAAGGTGACAGGAGTTTGGAATGTGCAGGAGAGACCATCGCTTTTTTCCTGGACAGAGGTGGTGCCTTCTGTAAAAGAGTTCGACATAAAGAATGGTTCTTTATACCAGCTGATACCTCCATCATATTTAATAGTCAACTGATCGGGGTTACGGCTGGTTTCCCAGGTGGCATTTTTAGGAATTAGCATATCTATCAGCATTTTGGGTACCTCTTTGGGAAAGGGAGCGTCCAGGCTCAAGCGATTCATTGTCCATTTGCCCACCAGCACCTGTCTATTTGCATTGCTGGTTGTGGCGGGTGAAGCGCCAGTAGTGCCTGTAGTGCCAGGAGGCTGCGGTAATGTTGCTCCAGCAGGCTGTTGTGGTGTTGTACCAGAAGGCTGCTGCGATATTCCGCCAGTTCCTTTATCTACAGACCATTGTAATATCTGGTTGACGTCGTCCATGGTGACTTTGCCGTCTTTATTGGCATCCAAATTGGGATCGCCGGTGAGCAGACCCTCGGTCATCCGCAGTGCCAGGAGAGCAAGAAATTCGTTGGAATTATCAGGACTGACCTTTGCCAGAATTTTACTACCCTGCTGGGGAGGAGAAGATGGGGTAGGGGTGGATGTAGATGGAGGTGTGGTTGATTGCGATGGGGGCGGGGTAGGCGATGTAGGAGGTGTAGAAGGTGTGGGAGGCAGCGGTACAGGAGTAGATGAAGCGGGAGCCACAATGAACTTCATGATATCGGCAGCGTAGTAATTACCGACAAAAGCGTAGAAGTTAACCTGCCACTCGCCGAGGTCTTTATTCTCTGCCTTGCCCAGCCTGAACTCATAGGTTGCAGGGCCATTTAGTAACTTATTTTCTTCAACTACCTTATTACCGCTGGGACCGAATATAATGAAATTTGCCTGACAATTGGTATTTAACATGACATAGAAAATTTTTTCCTCTCCAACTCCAAATGTTCCCCCGTGAGCATTCAGTCCCTTCCCCCCTTTACTAGTCCAGATATCCACCTCCGGGATTGGTGCCTCGGCAGCAATGATAGGGCTGGGGAATATAATTGCGGTGATTAGTATCAGGAAGATGGAGATAGTTCTTATCGCGATGGAAACTTTTTTCAAACTAAGCGTCCTTATGTTTAATTAGTAGCAATTATACACTGCGCTTGCCTAGCTGTTACCCAGATGTTAATCGGTAGAACTGGAAACCACAGGATTTATTCTAGATTGCGGTTGGCAAATTGTCAATTTACACGTTGAAACACAACCGTATTAAGCCTATCTCATTCGTTGTATCCGGGATTATGGTATTTCCAGCCTGCCGTTTCTAAGTCTCACTATGCATGCTGAGATTTTCAGTGCTTCATCAATATCATGGGTAACGTAGATCAGGCATGCATTGGTTTGGGCAACTTCGTCCTTGATGAGGGAGAGCATTTTATTCTTCAAATCAGGGTCTAAATTGATCAGCGGCTCATCCATGAGGAGGTATTTGGGTTGCGGAGCCAATGTACGAATAAGAGAAACGCGCCTGGCTTCGCCGCCAGAAAGCTGGTGAGGGTAACGATGCTCCATGTCAGACAATAATGTAGCATTGAGCAATTCATGGAGACGATGATAAATCTCGGATTTAGGTTTGCCGTACATCCCGAAGAGGATATTTTGTGCTACTGTCATATGTGGCCACAAAGCCGGTGTCTGGAACACAAACCCTAACTTACGTTTGTGAGGTTCCACTATAAAACCGTTCTTGCTGACCAGGACTCCGTCTATATATATTTCACCACTATCCGGCATATCCAGTCCTGAAATCAGGCGTAAAAGGGTTGTTTTACCGCTTCCCGACGGCCCTTCTATGACAATAGAACCTGAGGGAGCAATGTCGAGTGAGACATTGTCTATCGCTTTTATCCCGCTGAACGATTTAGTAACCCGATTAAGTACAATCATGGTCAATGCTCCTGCCTGAGAGAGAAGCGTGCCCACCACGCCAGCGCTCCGATTGCTACTAGCCCTGCTGCCAGAGCAATACCAGCCATCAGCAAACATAAGCCGGCTACTCCACTGCTGGCTCCGTAGTGAAGGAAATTGTAGATGCGCATGGTCAGTGTTGCCTGACCTGGAGGAGCGACCAATAGAGTAGCTCCCAGTTCACCAATAGTGAGCGCCAAAGTAATACCTGCGGCTGCCATAATGCCTGGCAATACCATCGGTAACCAGATTTTCAACCATATCTTACTGCGGTGTGACTGGATGATACGGGCAGCATCAATGAGCAGGCTATCGATGTATTTTAATTGTACTGCCAGAACCAGCACCGCAAATGATGTGAAGCGGACCAGGGCTGCCAGGACCGGCATCAAAGTAGTGCCGTAGATATCAAAAACCATGGGTTTGTTCCATAGAGCGATGAGCCCAATCCCAACAAGTGGTGGTGGTATTGCCAGGGGCAGTAACACGATAATCCACCAGAGCCATCCCCATTTTCGTTGTTTGTGCAGCTTAATGGCAGCCCCAGCGGCCAGGGGCAGGCATAGTAGCGCCGTGATAAGCCCTATCCAGAGAGTATAGGTGATTTCGTTTTGGGCTGATGTGACAGAGGTGAGCAAGTTCTGCCAGGTACCTACAGTGGTGGTCAGGCTAATCAGGGGCACAGCCACTTGAAGTAGGACGATTATCATAGCCAGCCATTGTATTACCGAAAACCATTGAGGCCAGGCAGGAGCTACTTGCCAGGAAGGTTTGCGCCATGCGGTGCTTTGAGCTATATTTTTGAGTCCATGCTGTGACAGGGCAACAACGATGACCGCTATCAGCAGTAAGGGCAATGAGTAGATAAATGCTCTGGCTGGTTCGTTGCTGGCGCTGAATTCGGCAAAAATTTCCAGCGAATATACATTTAATTGAAACAGATACGGTACGCTGTAGTCCATAACGCTCAGCAGGAACAGTATACCCCCTCCTGCAAGCAGCATCGGTGCTGACAACGGCAGTATAATACGCATGAAACTGCGAATATCCGAGCGCATTACCCTGGCGACATCGATGAGCAGCGGTTCAACGCATTTCATTCCCACCAGAGCTAGTCCCACCGCCAGCGGCAGTAGTGACATGAGCTGAACCCACCACGCAGCTATCCAGCCCTGGAAGAATATGGGAGCCACTCCTGATTCTGCTAAGGACATGCTTATTTTTTGTGTGGCTGAAGACCATGCCAGCGCGTGAATATAAGGAGGAATGGGGGTGAATATAAAAATGAGCCAGCGCAGGTAAGACAGTATTCCTGTTTCGCAGCGCCAGAGGAGAGTTGCCGCCAGTACACCAATGATTACTCCGCTTACTGAAACAGCGAAGGCCAGTCCCAGGCTATGGAGCAGTAACATCAAGCGTCGTTCTGTGGGGATAAGCAATGCTATTAATTCATTTAAGTGCCCCGGTGCATAACGGATTGATGACAGAAAAAGGGCTATCAGGGGCACGAATACCAGTAAAATAAAAAGACACAGGCTGAGCCATTTAAGGATTCTCGCTGTCGATAGCTGTGTATGGATTACCATAGCCGGTACAAATAAAATAAACGCTTACCGTATAAATATCTGAGTCATGTCATTCTTAACTGTTTCTAATTTTGAGTACACATCGATGAGATTTACTGCCATTCCTTTAATGTTGGCAGTCTTGAGAAGTTGCGGTACAGTCCTGGTTGGGCGCAGGGCAAGATGACTCCAGCCGGACTCGAGCAGGAGATTTTCTACTTCTGCGCTGAGGAGAAAATCGATCAGTCTCTTCGCATTGTCAGAGTGAGGCGCATTGTTAATGAGCGCCACAGTATTGGGTATTATCAGCGTACCAAGTCCATCCTGGTCAGGGAAAATGACTTTTACCGGGGCTTTATTCTTTAAAGCTCCGCAGGCATCGTCAGTATCAGTGAGTCCTATGCTGAGCTGACCGCTCACCACCAGGTCTCTGACTACGGAATTACCGTCCACGACGCGTATGCCACGTTGTTTTACCGTATCGAAAAACGCTCTACCTTTGTCATCGCCCAGAGCAGCATAGAGAGCCGCAGCATGGGTGGCGGTAGTCCCGAACATGGGGTAAGCAATACCCACCTGCTCGGGACGGTAGCGTGACTCCAGTAAATCAAAAAGGGAGCGGGGGTAGTTCTGGATTGGCAGCAGATTTGTGTTAATTAGTAGCACCCTTGCCCTGCCCGCAAAACCTGTCCAGCATTTCTCGGGGTCACGATATTGTGTTGGGATACCGGCAGCATGAGGCGAATCATAGGCGCTGAGAATCCCTTTTTCCTTGAGCATTATAGTCTGTGCAAATTCACCGTTCCAGAATATATCTGCCTGGGGTCGTTCTCTCTCAGCTATGAGACGGTTTACCAGTCCGGTAGTCTTGGTAGCCTCAACATCGAAAACCGGTAATATGGTAATGCCTGATTCCGCCTCGAATTTCCTGAAAATCGGTTCAGAGTATATCTGGTCTACTGAAGTATAGACTACTACTACTGTTCTATTTTTCTGCTGGCATGCTGGCAACAGCATAACCTCAGCAGCTACTAGAATAAGAAGCAGTATTGTAATTGTAGTTCGTGCTCTTGAAAAAACCATGGATTTCAAATTTGGGTTTCTATTTACAGTGTGGAGGGAACGACTGTTAAGTATAATATACATCGTTATCTGAATTGTCAATACTAAATTGTTTTATCTGATAAACCTCTCCTCAAATAACATATATTACTTTTTGAGTTAGGTTTCCTCGAGCACAGAATAACGAAGTTTCTCATTTGATATGGTGATTGCGATCTACAGCAGAAGCAACTGAATTCCTTAAAATAGTGGAGCCAGCGAAGGGATTCGAACCCCCGACCAGCGGTTTACGAAACCGCTGCTCTACCCCTGAGCTACGCTGGCCTGCACAATGCAGGACTAAATTCTTGCCGCTCGCCTGCCGCTTTGGTTACTCCGCATGGCAGCACCTCATCAAGCAGTGCCATGGCATCTTCCTGCATGCCTGATATTATATGCGAGTAAGTGTCCATTGTAAAAGCCACGCTAGCATGTCAATGGCAGGTTTGGTACTGATATCGTTTTCGGGGGCAGATCAGAAAATGGGGCAAGTCCAGCTGCTTGTGAAAATATATTGAGAAGTGGTATGACTATTGGGGGCAGGCCACCAACTTGTTTAAGATACAAGGACACAGCCGTAGTTAAGATACTAGTTTATGGAGGTTGAGTTCATCATTTAATGAGAATTCTACCGTCCCTAGGTAAAATCCCAAAATGCGAACTCCTTGTGCTAGTAGTTATGTCTTGGTAAGTATTTTCAAAATCAATTATTTTCTCCCCAGCAGTTGGGTTTACCACTACTATCCCGTTGTCGAATTCCCTGATCCAGATGCCGTCGGAGCGTTCTTTGGCGTCTCCCCTTGCCAAGCCTAGATTCGCATCATATTCGGGAAACCACCACAAATGCCCATGTCCTCCGCGAGAACCTTGATCGAAGCCAAAATAACCATCCCCAAGGAGAGTAATACCCAGCCCAAACCGCATTTTCTGCAGTTCCGTGGGTGGAAGACGGGGGTTAGTCTGGTCGTATCTTTCATCGTTGGTGTCAGCCGCTATCCAATGCATTCTGAGTGGGGGTGAGGGCTTTTTCATATTCCTCTGGTATATCTCCCAAACTTTTGGCCAGGAATTGCCAAATTGTGTGCCCAGTGCATTTTCCTGCATATGACCGTTAGCATACTCCCAATATGGTGAATTATCGCCCCATTCGGAGCCAGGATTTCCGAATACTATTGCTTCGGGTCCAATGAGCTCTCTAGTTAACTTTAAAAGGCCTGTCATACCTTTTTGGTAAAGTTGGTTAACTATGCCTGGGCTATCTGGGATACCATCGTTGTTAATGTCTATACGTGGCTTCCACATCGCCTCCCAAGGACAATCATAAAAGACACCGTCAAATAGACCGGAGGACATTAGTTTCTCTTGGACGAATTGGGGTAAGTATGTAGACCAATCGCTCGCAGGATTCATGCCCAACCCGACGATATCCGTATTATCAGCTTTCATTGTCCATAAGACAACACGTCTTTCCTTAGGAGTTTTTGGGTTAGAAACGTCATCTGCATAATGCAGAAACCAACTCTCGTCTGCCTCTGGGAAGAACTGGATTGACCGATCGAGGCCGGCATTAATCCATGCCAGAATCTTTATGTTTGGGTTTTGCTTTCTTATCCATTTGAGAGCCTCTTGTTCGGTATCAACGGTTGGGTGCCTGACAACAATTAGGTCCCACTTAGTGAGGGACATTGCTTCTGACTTGCCGATCTTTAAACTCGAAACCCAATAATTGGCCAGCCTGGGATAAGACCCGGGTAGCTTTTGGTAAGTGTTTGGCGGGGTGTTTGGTGTCGGTGGTAGCGTAGATGGAGGGGGTTGAGGTGATGGAACGGTCGAGGGGGCTTGTTGCGGCGCAGTAGGTTGAGTTGGAATAACAGTAGTGGGCAATGGCGAGGATGGCTGACATGCAATGATCACCGCCACAGACAATAGAATAGAAAGAAAAGCCAAAACAAGTTTATTCATATCGCTGGCCTGCCCCAACAAGTGTACCACCTTTTAAGTTAGAGTTGAAGCGGGCGGACCCACCCTAAAAGTTGGGCCAATTAACAAAATCACTGGTTATTTTCAGCCACGTTTGTACTTAATTTGACGCTTTCCGTGCCGCTTTCGCACGGTGGTACAAGCTGTGACGATATGTGGTGACCCGTAAAAGTCTCCTATATAGGAACGTATTAAACAGTATATGATGGGATAGGACTGTATATTGGACTCATCATTACGAAACCGCTGCTCTACCCCTGAGCTACGTTGGCCCGCCTGAATTATAGCTGAATTTAAAGGTAGTGAGCAATTCTACATTGCTTATAATGCGTTCTTTTTAAGTCAGACAGGGCGCTATTATTCCCCGTAATGCCAGTTACTGCACCAAATGTAGCGCTCAGATAGCGTTTGCGGTCACGAAAATAGCTCCAATAAAGTGCGATGCTTGTAGCGTAGTAAAATTGGCGGAGGTGGTATACTGCTCCGCCGATGGCGGACGGGCAGACCTGAAGGTTTGCCCCTACAGAGTTTTTATTATGGCTGGCTAAATAGATATTTCCAGACGGAAATCTTGTCTTCGGTGGTTACTGTCTTTTGTTTCTCTACCTGATTAGGCACCTCACGGTATTTGACCACCTGCTGGTATCTGGTGATCTGTTCGATCTCCGACCATTGAATTGCCAGATGGAGATAGCAGTCTTCTCCCCACATCACGTCCTCTCGAAACCTTGCCCAATAATTACCAGGTGGCAGCGGTAAATTGACTGTCTCTCTCGACCCCCTTGTTTCCCAGACGATGCGATTGATGTCGCTGAGCACGGTGAAACTGCCGGGAATAGTATTATCGAACTGCCCTACGAGAATACTGCCGGCTTTCTCTATGGAAAAGGGGATTATCACGCCGCTTGGTACTACTTTGTATTGTCCAGTGGCAATGACCTTTGTCTTTTCTACTGATTCTGTAGTGATTAAAGGCTCATTCTCCACGTAGGATTCCTGGCTCATCTCGATGCTATATTCAGTGATTGTTGCCTCATTGGTGATAGTGATGACCGGTAGGGTGAATACTATCGCCACCACGGCAATGACGACAATCATTCCAGCAATCACTATCTTCCAGTGGTATTTGACATAATCAGTGATATCGGAGAGCATCATGTTCATAGTAAGCGGTGGTTTCTCCTTACGAATGTTTCATTATACTGTGAAAGGGGATTCTGGGGATACAAACGAAAGGACAGATAGATTAGTTTAGGTTAGGGCTACTGATACGTGACTTTTACTCTGGTTCCCTTGAGATTGCCACGTCGTCCCGATTCATCGGGACTTCTCGCAATGACAGGATAAGTTGCCTTGCTCTTTTTGAAAAGGAGAGCAAGGCAACAAAGTGTAGAATAAGTTTTGCCTTTGAAGATTATATGCCTACGCGCTGAGACTAAACGGTGGATACGTATCGGTTACCAGGATAAAGGCATAGGCTACTACTCTCAGTGACCATCGGTTGACACTAACGACGAAATCGAAAAGTTGCCTGGGATAGCGACCAGTAAACAGGATGGCAAACCAGGCGATGATGACCACCACGTACATGGCTATACACAGGAAAAAGAGAACAATATAGTGAGGAATAGCCATGATCCATTTCACCAGGGGCAGCCCGCGGCTGAGCTTCTGGGCATCAGGATAGGTAATGTCAATGTGGACTGACTGCTCTTCATCGGTTGACGGGTAGACATCGGTCATAAGCGCAACATAGGTGGAGACACGAGTGCAGAACCTGATGATGGCCAGGTTCCAGTCAAACCACCACCTGGGGTATTTTTTGCGGAAGAGGAGCATTAATACTATGGGGAGAAACACAATACCGCCGGCGGCGATCTGGCTGCTCCAGTTGCCCTCATGCCAGCCGTATGAACCACCTATGAGCAGTGACAGGATGATGAGGATGGGAATTGCCACAAATATTCTGAAGAACGTGGTCAGCCTGTTCAGGTTTCTATCGGGGTAGTCGATGGATAATTTTGCTGGATAGTCAATTTCCGCCATGAAAACACCTCCTCTTACTGTATTGATATGAGAAGTCTAGCACAAACTAAAGAACAGCGATAGACCTGATGGAAGAGAGAACTTGCTTGCCACAAGGATGGTAGTATATAATACCTAGTTATTCTAGGTACAAAAAATACAAGAGCAATTTTACAGAGCAATGGCTTCGAAAAAGTTTCCCCCAATTAATGAGCTTATTGCCCTGAAAGGAAAGCGGGCGATTGTTACCGGTGGCGCCAGGGGCATTGGCTATGCTATTTGCTGCCGCCTTGCCGAAGCCGGTGCTGCTGTGGTGGTGGCTGATATCAATGATGAGGTGGCAGAGAAGGCTTGCCAGCAGCTTGCTGAGTCTGGTTATCAAGCTATACCGCTGCACTGTGACATCAGTAGTGAAGATGAGGTAAAAATTATGGTCAGTGCTGCGTCAAGCAAGCTAGGTGGTATCGATATTCTGGTAAACAATGCCGGTATCTTTCCTATGATACCTCTGGCTGAGATGACCTCAGCCGACATTGATCGGGTGCTGGCAGTGAACTTGCGAAGTATTTTCCTGTGCAGCCGTGAGGCGAGTCAGCGGATGATCGAGCAGAAGAGGGGTGGTTGTATCATCAATCTGGCTTCAATCGATGCAGTGCATCCCTCAACGAAAGGTTTTTCTGTTTACGATGCTTCGAAAGGTGGCGTTCTAACCATGACGAAAAGCCTGGCGCTGGAACTGGGTCAGCATGATATCAGGGTGAATGCCATAGCACCAGGGGCGATTTTGACCGAGGGTGCTACATCTGCAATGAGACAATCATCAACAGGATTTAACAGGTCGATGTTTAAAGCATTCATGGCGCGGATGGCTCTGGGGCGGATGGGTAATGCCGATGATATCGCCAGGGTGGCTTTGTTCCTGGCATCAGACTTAGCCAGCTATATTACCGGCACCGTTATCTTTGCCGATGGCGGCTATCTCATTTCATAATATGGTCGACAAAATTTTATTATCAGACGAGGAGGTGACACTATGACAAAGGTGATGGTTATGACAGACACTGTAGCCTGTGTTCCAAAGGAACTGGCCGAGAAGTATAACATACGCGTTGTTCCGGCAGCTCACATTCACTATAACGGCAAACAGTATATTGACGGTGTAACATTGAGCGCTGCTGAAGCCTATCAGCTTATTACCAAAGACCCGGATAGGTTCATTACTTCGGCGCTTACTCCGTCTTACCTGCTGGAAGAGTTTACCAAAGCCAGTAAAGAATCACAGAATATCCTGTTTATCTGTCTTTCCTCGGCGCTGAGCGCAGCCAGCAAGACGGCGGCGCTGGCAGCAGACCTGCTTAAAGAAACGTCGCCCAAGACGACCATCAGAATCATGGACTCCAGAACGGTAGCCAGCGCCCAGGGACTGGTTGCTCTGGCGGCAGCGAAAGCGGCTGCCAGCGGTCTGAGCCTTGACGCCGTAGCTGGTTTCGCGGAAAAGGTAAGGCAGCAAACGCATGGCGTGATGATGCTGGATACCCTGCGCTATGTCTACCGTACCGGTCGTATGTCGAAGATGGGCTCAAGAATAGCTGCTATGTTTAATATCAAGCCGATTAATAAGGTAACTGAAGAAGGCAAAATTGAAATGGTGGACAGGACCAGGAACAGAGACGATGGACTGGAGATAATAGTCAATTTCATTAAAGATACCGTTAAAACAAAAGCCATTCACTTTATGGTAACCCATGCTGCTGATATTGACCTGGCGAATCAGTTGAGCGATATGCTGAAGAAGGACTTCGATTGCCTCAGCATGATTATTTCTGATTATAGCCCAGTTATGGGGTATGGAGCGGGTCCCGGGGCTGTCTTTGTAGGCTTTCACCCGGAGATAAATTTGCCAAAATAATGTCAGCTTATTATACTATGTATTTTTATTTGGCTGGTTATTTTTCTGAAGCAAAACCAGCTTCAGATACCTCGGTACACGATATATTCATTATAAGGGAATATGACTACTGCACAGAAACATAATGTCCAACTCAAAACGCTTGACCTGTTCCGGGAAGTAAATGCTGCCTTTCCCAAGACAGCGCATATTCTGGAGCATAAACAACAGGGCAAGAAGATATTCGGCTGGCTCTGCACTTATGTTCCCGAGGAAATTATTCATGCTGCCGGCGCGTTGCCCATCCGTATCACCGGCTATTCCGAAGAGGTGGAGCTTGAGGATGGCAATGCTTATTTCTATATCAATAATTGCTCTTTTTCTCGGAGCTGCTTGCAGCTCGGTCTCAGGGGAGGGTATGATTTTCTGGATGGCGTGGTGGGCGGCTCTACCTGTGATGGCGCACGCCGCCTGTTCGATTTGTGGCATCATTATATCGGTACCCCCTTCCATCACATCATTACCGTTCCACGCAAGTACACTGAGCCTGCACATGAGCTTTACTACCAGCAGATTGTGCAGTTCAAACAGCACCTCGAGGAATTTCTGGGCATTAAGATCAGCGACGAGGCATTGCTTAAGTCCATTGACGTCTATAATGAGTCGAGAGCGCTGCTCAAGAAGCTCTACGAATTACGCAAACTGGATGAGCCGCCGATTACCGGAGCAGAAACTATGGAAGTGCTGGACGCCAGCTTCCGCATGCCCAAGGAGCTATTCAACAAGTATCTCGGTGACTTACTTGCTGAGCTGGGAAAGTCAGGCAATGCCTATAAAAGCAGGGCGAGGGTAATGGTAGTCGGCAGCGTCATGGCAAATCCGGAGTTTCTCAGGTGTATTGAAGGACAGGGCGCGCTGGTGGTAACCGATGAGCTCTGCACCAGTACCCGGTACTGGTCTGACCCGGTAGTCCTTAAAAAGGGCGAACCTGTTCTGAAATCACTATCACGGCGTTATCTCAATAATTTCCCCTGCGCCCGCATGGTGCCTTCGGACGAGCGTTTTAACCGCATACTCGACCTTGCCCGCAGATTTCAAGGTAAATGGCGTTATCAGCCAGGTCATCCGATATTGCGTGCCTTATGCCCATGACGTGCCACTGCTCAGGGAAAGGCTCAAGGAGATAGGAGTACCGATGCTGGCGCTGGATGTGGAGTATGGCACCTCCGGTTCGGGACAGATACAGACCAGGGTGCAGGCTTTCCTGGAGATGCTGGAGGCGAAGAAGAAGTGATTATCTCTGAAGAAAGAAAGAGCAAGATCGGCTCAATTGTAAGAGCAATTCGGTTGGTATCGAGGTTAAATCCGCCTCGCCCGGAGTTTCGCAAGAGCGAAACGTTATACAACGAGATGCTGAGCAAATACTATACCCGCCTGCTTGAGGCTTCTCAGGAAGGTAAATTCATGGCTGCTCATACCGTTTTCTTCCCTGCGGAGATTCTCTATGCCATGGATATCGTTCCCATGCATACCGAAATGACCACCTGGATGACAGCGATGTTTCTTGGTGAGCAAGCAGAGCTGTTAACGGCTGGTGCCGAGCTGGGGCTGGCTCCTGAAATCTGTTCACCCCATCGTGGACTTGCCGGCTCTTTTCTTCTCAAAGCATTGCCCCGCCCCGATGTAATACTCTGGTCGAATCTTGTCTGTGATAACACCGCTAAAAGCGGTGAACTGATCATGAAGCTCAATAAGTGCCCGGGCTTTTTCCTTGACCGTCCCTTCCAACAGAGCAAGGAAGAGATGGACTATTTTGTTGGCGAACTCAGGGCAATGATAGACTTTCTGGAACAGCAATCGGGCAGAAAGATGAACTGGGACCGTCTTTCTGAAATGGTGGCCCGGATGAATAAGCAGATTAAACTGTTGCGGGAAATTGCCGAACTACGCAAGGCAGTTCCCTCTCCTTACCCCTTTCAGGGATTTCTAAAACTATTATCTGCTGACTATTTGTTTTCCGGTCAACCTGAGGCGATTGAATTTCTGGAAGCGCTTCGCGATGAGCTGGCTGATATGGTGAAGTCTGGTAAGGGCGCGGTGACCAAAGGAACGTTTCCGTATTATGACGTTATTTATCCCTCCGCTGTATCTTATGGGGCATCTGGAGAAGATTTCGCAGGAATCTGGTGCGGTAAGTGTGGTTGAACCTATGTTTACCCTCTGGCTGGAAGAAGGTAACCTCGATCCATCTAAGCCGTTAGAGAGCGTGGCGAGAAAGTCGTTCCTGATTCCGGAGAGCCGTAGTATGTATGGGCCTCTCACACAGCGGGTGCTGGATGAGATAACTCAAAGCGCCAAGGACTACAAGGTTGATGGTGCGGTATACTGGGCGTTTATCGGCTGCCGCCATACCTGTGCCACCATTAAGCTGGTTAAAGATACTCTCAATGAGATAGATATACCTATGTTAACCGTGGATTGTGATCTGGTTGATCCTACCATTAGCTCGAAAGAAGAGATAAACGGAGAAATTAGAGCATTTCTTCGAGCTTCTCGAAGAACGCTAATAATGTAGCTATGGAAAGTAAAAAAGCTGTAGGTCTGGATGTAGGCAGCCAGACTACTAAAGTTGTTATCTTAGATAGTACCAGCGTTTTAGCCGCGCACATCATCCCTTCCGGAGACGATGTCGAACAGGGCGCCAGAGCTGCCCTGGAGCAGGCTTTACAAAAAGCAGGCATTCAGTACGATGGCAATCTCTTTATAACTGCTACTGGAACAGGTGCTAAATCGGTATCGTTCAGTCATCAGCAGAAAGGGATTACCACCTGCCTGGCGCGGGGTATTCACCAACTGCTTCCTTCGGTACAGTTAGCCATTGATATGGGGGCAGAAAGCAGTACCGTAATAAAGATTAATGAGAGAGGTCGCCTCAGTGACTATGCCAACCATGATAAGTGCGCTGCTGGCACTGGTATGTTTCTGCAGCAGATGGCCAGGCTGATGCAAATGTCATTGGAGGAGATGTCTGCAGCCTCTTTCAAGGCGAAGAGCCGTGCCGATATCACTAATACCTGCGCTGTTTTTGCTGAGTCCGAGGTTATTTCGCATGTTCACCGTGTTCCTCCTACTCCCAAGGAAGATATTATCGCTGGTATTTTTTACTCTGTGGTAAGCCGTATGATGACACTGTGCAAGAGAATTGGCATCAAGAAGGACGTAGCGGTTACCGGGGGTGTCGGTTTGAATAAAGGACTTGTACATATATTTGAGGAGGAGTTCGGGTTCAGTCTACTGGTGCCCGAAACACCACAGATGGTAGCGGCACTGGGTGCAGCTATTTTATCGAAAGAAAGTCTGGAAAAGAGGATTGCCTAAGAGATGATAGTTGCTGGTATCGATATTGGTTCCAGGGCAGCAAAAGGCGTAATTCTTAAAGACGACGAGATTCTGACCTGGTTTATAGGAGATACTGGGCCGGAAAGCGTGAAAACCTCCGAGATGGTGATGGCTGAGCTGCTGAAATCGTCGGGACTGTCCCTGAAAGATATTAACTATGTCGTGGCGACTGGGTATGGGAGGGTTCTGGTGCCCTTTGCCAATGAGAATGTCTCCGAGATAAGCTGTCATGCCCGTGGCGTGAACTACTATTTCCCCTCGGTGCGCACTATCCTCGATATGGGGGGGCAGGACTGTAAGGCGATCAGCGTTGATGAAAAGGGGCAGGTGACTAACTTCGTTATGAACGATAAATGCGCTGGTGGCACCGGCCGTTTTCTGGAGATGATTGCCGAGGTGCTCAATCTTCCATTGACGAAGATTGGTGAGGTATCCCTGGAATCCAAACACAGCCGTTCCGTTTAATACTATTTGTGCTGTCTTTGCTAAATCCGATGCCATCAATAATCTGCGAAAAGGTATTGCCAAGAGCGATATCCTGGCTGGTTTACATGAAGCGATAGCGACCCGCTGTCTTAACTTGTTGAAGCGCGTGAGCATTCAGAAAGATTTCAGCATCAGCGGCGGTATTTCTAAGAATAAGGGCATGGTAGCCAAGATTAAGGAAAAGGTGGGGATGGAGCCGATGCTCTCGGAAGACCCGCAAATCATCGGAGCTCTGGGTGCGGCTATCTTCGCTAAGGAACGGCTTAAGGGGGTGGCTATCGGGGGGATGAAGGTAAACTACGGTTATTCCGATGGCACCGGGGAATATTTTATCACTATCGATACCGTGAAATGCGATGGCTGTGGCGAGTGCGTCAAAGCCTGTCCGGCAGGGCTCTTTGTTCTTGCCAATGATGAAGGCGGCAAACCGAAAGCGGCAGTGAAAGAAGAGTTGAGAAAGAAAATAGCCATTGCCTGTCCCGGTTTCCGTAGCTGTGGCCGTCAGGTAAATTGTCATAGTGTCTGTCCCAAAGATGCTATAAGCCATACCTGGTAAAAACCATTGGATTTCCGCCCAATTATATGCTCCCGGGGAATATTATTGGCAAGATGATGGCTATAGGGAAAGAGCTGAAAAGCGGGGGATAGTACCTGCTTGAGGCAACGACGCTAGTCTTGTTGCCACTGGATGACTTTGCTTGACCAGGCTTCTGCTATGGCTGCTTCCAGCGATGCCTGCTTCAACTCTCGGATGTTCAGCAGTGATTCCATAGCGCGAGAGTCGAGCTTTTTCAGGTACTGGCATTGCTCACGGAATGAGCGTATGGTGAAGTTCTCACCTCCATAGTAGAGGTAGTCCACCTGTGTCAGATATGGTTCCACTATTTCACGCACGTGCATGCAAACGCGAGTAAAGAAGAGCTCTATTTGCTTGTCACGGTGCCGCTCAAAGCGGTGCGCTGAAGAGCCGCCTTTTTTATGGCGGGAATGCACCAGGCCAGTGCCGACTTTGCTGGCGGAGAGTTTGTCGTTTTGAAATATTCCGATGGCATAAGCCCCCAGGCGCACCAGCACCAGCGCAATGGTAAGCTCCTGGCTCATCATTGTGCGCAGGACATCGATATCGTATCCCTGCACAATGAGGTTTTCCTTGATAATGAATGGTGGTACTATGAGATAGCGGTGCTGCTCACCCCAAAAGAGTGCGGCGCCTGTGGTTGATTTGCTGATTTCACTGGCGATATCGGGTAATGCTGGCTCCTGTTTCAGCACCACACCCAGCGTTTTTTCGATTTCCGACGGTGGCATCCCGCGAGGCAGGTAGACAGAAACACCGGTATCGCTGGCTGTGTCCACTTCATCCAGCAGGCGGAGCATCTGGCGCTTTTTCAGTCGACGGGTAGTTGGTGTAAGCATTACTATTCACAATTGAACAATGGTCACGCCATCGCCGCCTTCTCCTTTTCCGCCGGGCTGAAACGATTTTACCAGCGGATGAGAAGCGAGCATGTCTCGCACCACCTGGCGCACGGTGCCGGTGGCGTAGCCATGAATAATGCGAACCTGGCTTAACCCGGAGAGAAAAGCGTCATTGAGATACCTGTCGAGCAAATCCGATACTTCGTCAGCGCGTTTCCCTCTGAGGTCAAGCTCCAGCGAATGTAAGGTTCGACTCTGCCGTTTGGTAACCTGTGGGAAGCTGTAAGAGCCATCCCCGGCTGTTGCTTTTATCTTTTCTACTTCAGACAAGCCTGCTCTCAGTTTAAAATTGCCGATTTGTAGTTCAAGCTCATTGCTCTGTTCTATCAATGCCAGGACGGTTCCTTCCAGGTTTTTATCGATAAGCCGCACTCTATCGCCCACGGATATGCTGCTCTGTGACAGCTCAGCGGTACGGCTGTTTTTTGCCTGCCATGCCTGGCTGCCCATCTGCTCGTGCACCTGTTCCAGCGCTTTTCGGGCATGTTCTATGCTTTCCTTCTTTTTGGCTTTTCTCAGTTCCGATTCTGTCTCACGGATCAGCCTTTGCAGGCTGGCAGCATCCTGGAGCAGTTTGTCTTTCACCTCTTGCAGGATAATCCGCTCCTGTTCTTTGAGCCTCTGGCTTTCCTGCTCCAGGTGATGGTTAAGCTCCTCCGCCTGCTTTTGTTCTCTTTCCAGCTCGCTGGTCAGAGATTCCAACTTCTGCTTTTCTCGTACCAGGTCTGTAAGCAAGTCGTCCATCTCCTGCGAGCCCCGTGAGATCATTTCTCTAGCAGCAGCTATGATTTCGGGTGATAGGCCCTGTCGCGAAGCGATAGATAGGGCATTGCTTCGTCCGGGAATACCGATGGTCAGATGGTAGGTTGGAGTCAGCGTGGTGGGTTCGAAGTCCAGAGAAGCATTCTGTATGCCTGGTGTGGTATGAGCGAAGGCTTTAAGGTCGCTGTAATGCGTTGTGGCAATAGTCAGGGTGTTTCTTGCCAGGAAATGAAGCAGAATAGCTCTGGCAAGGGCTGAGCCTTCGCCGGGGTCAGTACTGATGCCAAGCTCGTCGAGGAGCACCAGGCTATTCTGTGTGGAATCCCGGATGATATGCACGATATTGCTCATATGCCAGCTGAAGGTGGAGAGTGCCTGCTCGATGCTCTGCTGGTCGCCGATATCGGCAAATACATTATCGAAAACGGGGATACAGCTTTCCTCCGAAGCGGGTACGGGTATTCCTGCCTGTGTCATCAGAACGAGCAGCCCCATCGTTTTAAGAGCTACGGTCTTACCTCCGGTATTCGGTCCAGTGACGATGAGAGTAGAGAAATCGCGACCTATCTCTATATCGAGCGGTACGACCTTACCGCGCAGCAGCGGATGTCTGGCTTTGACCAGTTTCAGTACAACTGATTTGCCATCATGTTTAATTGTTATTACCTCAGTACCCTTCACTTTCTCAGCATACCGGGCTTTAGCCAGCGCCAGGTCTATTTCGGCTACCAGAACTACGTTGCGACAGATATCTTCCTCGTTGGCGCCAATCTGGGTGCTGAGCGATGCCAGAATCCTGTCCACTTCTTGTTTTTCCCCGATAACGCATTGCCGCAGCTCATTGCCCATTTCCACGGTTTCCCACGGCTCCACGAATATGGTGGCGCCGGTATTTGAGATGTCATGGACAATGCCCTTGATTTCCCTGCGGAAATCAGCTTTCACCGGGATAACATATCGTCCTTCACGTTCGGTGATAAATGGCTCTTCCTGGATGAATTTCTGTCTGGTCTTGGACTTGAGCATTGCGTCCAGTTTCTCATGTAAGCGCTGACGCGTTTCTCTTACTTGCTGTCGCAAGTCAGCCAGTTTTGGTGAAGCTGAATCGGCTATCTCTCCTGTTGAGGTGATGCACCTGCCGATTTCCTCTTCGATTTTGGTTTCCTCTACTATCTGACCGGCAATGTCCCAAAGCGCAGGGAATTCCTGGAATTGTTTTTTGAGGTTGTTATATACGACGCGAGCAGCGGCCAGGGTATCACGAATTTCCAGGAGCATTTTGGGGTCAAGGGTTTTATCCTTGGCGGCCATCCTCACCGCTTCGCGGACATCGTGAGCGCCGCCGATGGAAAACCCTGGCTTAAGGGAGAGGAGATGGCGCGCCTCTGCTGACTGCTTTAACAACAGGGCGACAAGTTCAGCATTTGGTGATGGCTGTAAACTGAGCGCCAGTTCCCGGCTGGTAGAAAAAGAGGTAAAGCCAGCCAGTATCTCTCTTACCTTGGGAAATTCCAGCATCTCAAGGCTGTTGCTATTCATATTTTTCCTTTAGTAACAGCCTAAAGTGTAAGCTAGCGTATCTTCGATTGCAAGTGAGTCAGCTTTGACCGCTATTAATAGCTACCCCAGGAACCGTTTTTGCCCAGGCTAGGCTCCTGGGGTAGCTTATTTTGCTTGTTACCCCTTTGCGATTTTAACAAGGGCAAAACCGGTCGCTCCGAGAGCGAGACCGTTAATAATCATGAAAGCGCCTGAACCGAGGACTACAGGTAATTAGACCAAAGGTTGCTACCGCCAGATAGAGATAATTTTCCAGGTTCAAAGCCTGTGCATAGGTGAGCTGTTTGGGATTGGTTGGGTCATACTGCTTTCCACCGAGCAAATCTCCATAGGTTGGGGATATACCATGCCTGTGTTCTCTCACGGTATTCCCGGCTTTTTCCGCTTTCTCGGCGCTGTCTATTGTCGTCTTTTGGCCGTCAATATCGAACGTGATTTTCTCCTCTGCCATGGCGCTTAGCATCCATGACTGTTTGCTGAATCCCTGCTGGAGAAATACGATGCCCATGACCAGTGATACCACCGCCAAGACTATGACTGCGATACCAAGATACCCGATTTTCTTGTTCATTTCTTTCTTCCCCCTTCTCCTTAATGGGTGAGCTTTTTAAGCTTGCTCATGCTTACCCATTGGACACAATGCTAGCGCAGTACATAGCTATTGTATGCGACTTAAGTCCCAAATTTTGTTATCGTTTTGGAGGTAGCTCAAGACGAGGATAGCAGGAGTTTGCTATTTGACATAATCTGAGGATTTTATTGATAAGAACTAAGGTGAGAAGCAAGGCAGTGTATTTGTTTGCTATTTGATTTCGGTAATTTTGCCGTATAGTTCGGGGCGGCGGTCACGCATGAAATTAGTCTTGACTTCGCTATTTTTAAACGTGACCTGTTTCTGTCTGGCATCGGACGGGTTCACTTCAGCATAGATAGTTACCTCTTCGTCATCGCCGGCCTGGGCAAGCGTTTCTCCCTGGGCATCGATAATCTTGCTGTTGCCGATGAATCTGGTGCCGCGTTCTTTTCCGACACGGTCTACCGCCACGAGATGCACCTTGTTCTCATAAGCACGGGTGTTCATGACATATGCGGGCACCTTTTCTCTGCCCTCCGGCCAGTTGGTGGGAAGGACCAGGATATCTGCTCCCATAAGGGTCATCACCCTTGCGCTCTCCGGGAAATGGCTGTCATAGCAGATATGAAGTCCGATATTGCCCAGTGGCGTTTTGTGGACTTCAAAGGGTCTATCGCCGCGGTCGATAAAGCGGTCGATGCCCAGAAACGGGAGATGGTTCTTGCGGTAGTTCCCCACCAGTCCTTTCGGACCTATCAACACCGCTGCGTTGAAGCATTTATCCGCATCTCTTTCCAGCATACCGATGACGATGTAGACTCCGAGCTCCTTGCAGCAGGCTGCCAGCGTATTGGTGCTGGGACCGGGAATCGTTTCTGCATATGGCATCGCCTCTTCACGGCTGGAAAACACATAGCCAGTCAGGGCGCATTCCGGGAACACGATGAGGTCAGCGCCGTTCCCGGCAGCGACCTTTGCTTTACGCAGTATGGCATCCAGATTTCTTTTGTTGTGCAGTATCCTGGGATTCATTTGCACTGCTGCTATTTTCACTTTGCTGCGCATGGCGTTCCTTCCTCTCGTGCTTTATGGTAGTGAAAAGCATAGTACTACGAGGTGTATTCACTCCAGATCTTTGGTTAATTTCTCAACTGAGTCAAATACCTTTACACGTCCAGCTTTGATATCGTCATCAGCCGCTTGTTCCCCCTCCTGCCACTTTTTCGTCCAGAAATAAGCCTGATTTTTATCGACTAATCTCTTCGGTATGAGCATTGCTATATATTACGAAATTACTATATTGCTAATTTTCTTAATTGTCAAAATTTTGTTGGCTCGTTTCTTTGCGAGGCCAAACCTATAGCTTTAAACTTTGGAGGCCGTCCTGGCGAGCCACGGGAGTCCTGGGGTAAGCCACGTAGCTTCAGCCCTACAACTGTGAAGCTAAGCGTGCTAACAATAAGAAGCATTAAATGTTTGTATGCAGGTGTAAGACATTAACGTGCTCTGGGTTCACCGTGGCGCTCGCGGTGATTCGCCTGTGCTCAGTGCCTGTACTTAACGCCTCACGGGAATTTTGGGGTCAGCACTGGGGTGGCGTGGGAGACATGAAGTATTTCATTTAGCTTTGGTCACATGTATAATAACTGATATAAAAGCGTGGAGGATGGGATGCAACAAACGTATTATTGTCCCACATGCCGAGCACCTGTGCCTTATGGTGCTCAGTTTTGTCAATATTGTGGTAATCAATTACATTGGCAATCACAGTCAAACCCACCACCAATATACCAGCAACCTCCATCTTATCAACAGCAGCAAGTATATTATGGTTATAGAGCAGAAGAGTCAAAACGAAAAAGGAATATTTGGGTTTTAATTGTAGTTTGTCTAATTACTGTTTTTATAGGGGTAATTTATTTTACTTTAAATGGTTCTACACAATCAGACCAACTGCAGATAATTAACCATAAAATGAATAAGGATGATTACGGGGTAAAAGTTACTGGCACAGCAAAAAACGTCACCTCTAGAAACCTCTTTGCGCGGGTTAGTATAAAATACTATGATGCATCTGGAACATTAATCGATTCAGGTGTTGCTTACACAGAGCGACTAGGGGCTGGTGAGACTTGGAATTTCGAAACGACAGGGCTAAAAGGAGAAAAAGCTGCTAAAGTTGCTCGATATGAAATAAGTGGGAGAGATTCATTTATTAGAGACTAATTGAAAATTATTTGTTGGTTGCCTAGCTGATATTGTTACTATACCTCACGACAATTATCAAGAGGCTAGAAAGGAAGAGTTAAATGGGTAAGTCTGAAGTTCGTAGAATGATAGACCAGCGCAAGTGTGTAATATGCGGGGAGCTGCTATCAGGACAAAAGGAAATCAATCAATGCCTTTGCGGTGATTGCTATCATTTGAGGCGAGCTGTGAAAAAGTTTGTGAGAAATGTTATGGAACGATATGTACGTCAGAAATAAGAAGGCACTTGTCATAGACAGTACGTCTAGGATTTTCCCTGTGTAATAGCCACAACTTCATATGACAGTGGCGGTCTGCGGCATGCGGCATGCTCTGAGTACGTGGTGGGCTCGGCAATGATCGAACGGGCGAGAGTCTGGCCGCCTGCGGGCGGGTGGCTCCCATGAAAAGGTCTACTTCATTTCTGGCTTGCCAGCATCTCTAAGTTTCTGATTCAGTGCTTCCTTCTTCTTTTTCAATATTGCTGGCTGAACAAAGTAGAAGTCAAACAAGGATTCTAAAACTTCGAGGTTCCACTCGGCCTCTCCTGGCTCGACATTCACAATTTCACCTGTGCTCTTGCTTTTAATCGGATGGGCAGCGAAATTCCCCGTGATACGAACTGCATCTACAGCATCAGATATATGGGATGGGAGTTTACCACTATCAAGTACCTGCTGTATTTCATCTGCGAGTTCACCCTTCTTCACGCCTGCGACCTCCCGGAGTAGATGTTGAAGACAACGACGGCTTAGAGCTGCACTGGCCTTAGGGCTTTCTGGTAATACAATACATGCCTCTTTGTAGTCCTCGGTGAACTCAGTTGGAACCTCTAATGGTATAGGACGATTCGCATTTTTCGGTCTAATCAACATTGAGCAGTCAGCGTTTTCATGTGTAATTGGTGTCCTATTTGGTGGTGCATTATCTAAATATAAGATTGTTTTTTTACAAGCAGGACATGTAGCTTGAGAAATAGCCCACCAACCGTCTACATCATTTATATTCCAAGATAGGCTTGGTTTACCATGAAATGATTCTAAGCAGTGTGGACATTTCATGTATATGTCTCCGATTCCTTATTTTACACTTGCCATCTACTATATTCAATTAAAAACTGATAATACTAAAGAAAAAGCCCCCGGCGATGAAACCGAGGGCTCAATTTCTTCTTGGCGACGGGGCTGGGCATCCTGAGTTGTGGTGGGCTCGGCAGGTTTCGAACCTGCGACCAATCGGTATCCTATTTTATGCTAGGGAAACGAAAAAGGCAGACCGGGACGGCCTGCCTTTAATATACTAATAAGATAAGGTAGTCGGAGTCCTCCTTGAACTCCGAGATTGCCACGTCGCTTCGCTCCTCGCAATGACAATTGAGATTTGGTAGCGGGGGCTGGATTGGAACTAGCGACCTTCGGGTTATGAGCTCGACGAGTAATGATTATCTTTAAAGGATGCCGCCGTCGATGCCGATAACCTGTGCGGTGATATAGCTGGCACGTTCGCTGGCGAGGAAAGCCACCAGTTCAGCCACATCTCCGGGGGTGCCGAAGCGTTTGAGCGTAATGCGAGACAGAATCATATCTTTGGTTTCCTGCGGCAGCTTGTCCGTCATTTCGGTAGCGATGAATCCCGGGGCTATGGCATTCACGGTGATATTGAGCGAGCCCACCTCGCGGGCAATGCTCTTGGTCAGGGCGATAAGCCCTCCTTTGGCTGCGGAGTAGTTTGCCTGCCCGGCATTGCCAAGGATACCGGCCAGGGAAGAGATATTGATAATACGTCCTGAAGGCTGTCCCATCATATGGCGCAGGGCGGCTTTGATGCAGAGATAGGCGCCGCGCAGATTGGTGTTCAGAACCTCGTCCCAGGCTTCGTCAGACATCCTGAGTATGAGGTTATCCCTGGTGATGCCGGCATTATTGACCAGGATATCGACGGTGCCCCATTTCCCCGTCACTTCGCGGAACATGGCTTTGACTGCTGCGGCATCAGCAACGCTAGCTTTGATTGCCATGGCCTCTCCACCCTGCCCTTCGATCTCCTTCACTACTTTGCCGGCTTCTTCCTCTCTTAATGTGTAGTTGACAGCCACTTTAGCGCCGAGGCTGGCTAGTTTCACCGCGATGGCTCTGCCCAGACCTCGCGAGGCGCCGGTTACCAATGCTACTTTTCCTTCAAGTTCCTTTTTCATACTCATTTCCTTATTTGAATTTCCGTATCACGACGCAGCAGTTCTGCCCGCCCATACCGAATGAGTTGGAAAGGCAGATGTCTACCTGTTGACGGCGTGCCTTGTTGGGGACATAGTCGAGGTCACAGTCGGGGTCGGGGGTATCATAGTTGACGGTAGGCGGGATGATACCTTCTTTGATAGTCATGACGGCGGCAACCGCCTCGACTGCACCGGCAGCGCAGGCGAGGTGTCCTATCATCGACTTATTGGAGCTGATGGGTATCTTATAGGCATGCTCACCAAATACTATTTTTGTTGCCTTAGTTTCAGCAGCATCATTCAGTTTGGTGCTGGTGCCATGAGCATTAATGTAATCCACCTGTTCAAGCGATACGCCGGCATCCTGAAGCGCCATGTTCATGGCAACTGCCTGCATTTCGGCATCTGGTGCGGTATCATTGTAGGCATCGAATGACCAGCCGGCTCCAGCAAGCTCTGCCAGTATGGGAGCGCCGCGTTTCCGTGCATGCTCCAGTGTTTCCAGGACGAGCATAGCTGCGCCTTCTCCAAGGACGAAACCGTTTCGATTGAGGTCGAAGGGACGGCTGGCTTTGGTGGGGTTTGTCTCTCGGGAGACTGCTCCCAACCGTCCCAGACAGGCTACGGCTATCTGGTTGACATTAGTCTCAGAGCCGCCGGCGATGATGACCTCAGCGCGTCCTAGTCGCAGTTGATTTAAGGCTGTGCCCAGGGCATCGCTGCCGCTAGCGCAGGCACTGTTGATGCTGGTATTGGGACCTTTGGCGCCGATTACCAGTCCAACCTGCGTCGGCACCATGCTGGGCGTTATCTTGTTTATCAGGAGCGGGTCAACTTTTGCGGGGCCTCTCGTCCTCAAAAGTTCTCCCATATCCATGAGGAGGGTCATCATACCGCTGGTGGCGATGACGACACCGACTCTTTCCGCTTTTTCTCTCGACATATCAAGATGGGCGGCTTCCAGCGCCATTTTTGCCGCAGCAATAGCAAAGTGAGTGCAGCGCGAGGTACGGTCGACCCGCTTCAAGTCCATGTAGTTGGCAGCCTCGAAACCTTTCACTTCTGATGCTACTTTAACGGGGTAGGCAGTGGCATCGAAAAGGGTTATGGGGCCGATGCCGCATTGTCCCTTGACGAGCCCTTTCCAGAATTCTGCAACGGTAAGCCCCAGGGGCGTTACAGCGCCCATGCCGGTGATAACTATTATTTGCTGTGACATATGAGAATCCCCTGTTAACTGTTATTTATGTGGAACTCATTGGAGCCAGGGTAGCGCCGCCGTCAATCACGATGATTTGCCCTCGAATCATGTTTGATTCGTCCTTGCACAGGAAGGCAACCAGATTGGCGATGTCTTCGGGCAGCACCATCCTGCCCGCTGGCGTATTGTTCCAGGCGGGTTTAGGCAGGTTGGGATCGGCGGTGTAGAGCTTCAGCGCTTCGGTTTCCACTGCGCCTGCGGCGATGCCATTCACCTGAATTCCCTTCGGAGCCAGTTCGATGGCGAGGTAGCGGGTGAGCGCTTCCAGCGCCGCTTTGGATACACCGACGACGGTATAGATGGGAAAAACCAACCTTGAGCCGAGGCTGGATATGGTGACCATGTGGCCGCCATGGGACATCAGCTTTGTTGCTTTTTGCGCGCAGAGTAGAAATGCCCTGGCATTGATATTCATAGTCCAATCCCAGCCGCGGGTATCCAGGTCAAGGGCAGAGCGAGCCACGCCGGAGGCGGCATTATTGACTAATATGTCAAGCCTGCCGAACTTATCTGCTATTTCAGTGAACATGCGGTCGACTTCTTCAGGCTCGCCGACATTGGCTTTGATGATGTGAGCCCTCACACCTTTTGCCTGGATTTCCCTGGCGGTATCCTCGGCAGCGCTCCGTTTTCGGAAGAAATTAACGACGATATCAGCGCCTTCGCTCGCCAGCTTCAACGATATGGCACGACCTATGCCTCGGGAACCGCCGGTGACCAGGGCAATCTTCCCTTTGAGAGGCAATGCGGTTTCCATGATTGGCTTATTTCCCGCCCTTTGCTGCTACCTTGCGCTCGATATAGGCAATAAAATCTTTGATATTTTTCATCTCCTGCATCTCTTCATCTACCATCTCGATATTGTAGGTATCTTCTACCTTCACCATGATCTGGACGATGTCGAGAGAGTCAGCGCCCAGCTCTTTAAAGTCTTTTACGGTGCTGAAATCGACATCCTTATGCAGGATTTTGGATGCTATCTCTTTTACTGTTGCTTCTACTGATGTTGGCACGCTTTCCTCCTAACGATTATTTACGACTGCTCTGCGGGCACGAATAGTTTTTGTCAAATGCCTGTCAAATTTCACCATAATATTAACTATAAGTCAATCTTAGATGCTATTCTGTTCAATCCCATTTATCCCCCACTCTTCTTAACCTTCATCTGTGCTTCCCCGATGACCACGGTTTCACCTTTCTGGTTGCTGCAAAGAATATCACATTCAATAGCTGTGTGTTCGGCGCTATTTTCTACCTTGCGTATTTTTCCGCTGGTGCGGATGGTATCACCGGGGCGAGCGGGGGATTTAAATCTTATGCCAAGTTTGCCTCTGCTAAGCCAGCTCTGCCCGAAAGCGAGCGTCATCATTTCGGATAAATAAGCGAGAGTAAGCATGCCGTGGGCAATGGTCCCGCCGAGGGGAGTCTTTCTGGCGAAATCAGGGTCTGTGTGGATAGGATTGAAATCCTGGCTGACCTCGGCATAGCGATTAATGGCTTCCTGAGTGATGATTTTCTCAAGCTCAGGTAATGCTGTGCCAACGGTAAGATTCGTTATCTGCATGCGACTATCCATGTTTATTATTTTCCACCGGTGTCATTGAGAAATGGTAGTATGAACTCAGTTTGCGCGGATAGTACCTCTACGTTATTCTGGCTGCGGAGATGAAGTTCAATAGTAAGCAGGTGAAATCTGCCTGATTTTTGCTTCCGACTTACCCTGGCACTGCTGGTAATAGTATCTTTGGGGCTGACAGTATCGAGGAACTCCAACTCTTGTGATACATGAATGGCACCTTCAGGAAGTGAGATGCTTTTCGATAACGCTGCCATGGCAAGAGCTACTAAGGCCATCGGTGGAACCAGATTGGTATTCCGGTAGAGCGTGGTAGTGTCGTCAACTGCTCTGAGGTAGGCAGCAACCATAGTTGTATCTACACGGAAGCTGGTCTGAGGGAATTCATAGCCTGTGGTTAGCTCACTATAGTCTATCTTTTGTTTTTGCACTGCTGGATTATTCAACCTCGAATGATTTGCATACGACAGTACCTGAATTCCAGGTACATAGTTATGCTAGGTAATGGCACATAATAATACGGCATACGAGCTTTGTCAATATACATTAGTCCATATGTTAGGCTATTGCAAGGCTGCGGGCGACATGATAATCTCTGAGGTAGGCGTTAGCGAGGTCTCATATTTTGCCTGCAGCGGGTGTTGAGGATGTTAATAGAATAGGAGGCTAACCCGTAATAGGTTTTCTATGAGTATAGTTCTGAACATAGCGCATCGAGGTTTTCATAAAAATTTCCCCGATAATACGCTGGAAGCATTCGAGGCAGCTATCCAATTAGGGGTAGATGGTATAGAGTTGGATGTCCGCGAGACGTCAGATCGGGGATTTATCGTGTTTCACGACCCGAAAATTGGGGGGACTGATATTACGAAGCTATCTCTGGAGTATATTAAGAGTATTAAACTGAAAGATAAGTTTGAAATTCCTACTTTGGAGCGGGTCTTGGAGTTATGCCGAAAGCGGACTAAGTTGCTGGTGGAACTGAAAAAGGCGCAGTCGTTAGATAAATTTCTTGAACTAGTCGAGGCAAAGGTTGAGCCGAACGATGTTACGGTGATTTCTTTCGATAAGGATATAATCTCCGAGCTCTGGTTTTTGGCTCCTGAGGTTCAGAAGGGTAGCATTACTGCACTTCCTCTGGTTGATCCGGTGAAACTAGCTCAGTCACTTCATTGTAATAGCATCGTGGTCAAATTCCCTTTCGTTAATGAGAGGCTGGTGGAGAAGGCGCGACTTCAAAACCTTTCTATTTTCGTCTGGGGTTGCCACGACATGAAGGCTGTGAGAAAGATGCTGAGACTGGACATTGATGGTCTTATTTCTGATTTCCCTGATCAGGTGCAAGCAGCGCTGGGTTAGAGTTTACAATTTTGTCGTTTGAAAAGCTAGCTCTTGTCGTTTTTCCAGTATTCGAACAAATCGTGTTCTTTTATCCCTCTGGTTTTGCTAACCTGAAAGCGTTTGGCTACCATGAGCATGATGAGAATGATGGGATAGAGCACCAGTAGTAGCGACATTTCAGGAGACCATAATAATTTCTGCAGGAGCAGGATGAGGACGAGTGTTCCAATGATGACGCCCGTACTGAGCCCTGATTTTCTGGTTACGAGGACAGCAATACCACCGAGTACCAATGCAAGGAGTTCCTGCGGAAAGAACATTAAACCGCAGAGCACGCCATAGATGACGGTTGCGCCCAGTCCCCCCTGGAATTTGATAAAGGGAGACCAGCTATGTCCGATAACTGTCACAAATCCGGTTGCTAGTACAATAAGGAGAGGGGACAGTGGTATGAGTAAAGGAGGCCGTGAGAAATCTCCGAAGAATTCCACTGGAGAAAGGGTAAGTAGACGGGCGATGACTATAGCTATAACACCCTTACACACGTCCATGACCACCACTAGTAAAAAGGGCCAGAAACCCATTCGTTTTTTTACTGCAGCGGCGCTGATGCGTCCGTCTCCTTCGGTTCGCATATCGGTTTTGCCTATCAGTCGCCCTATGATATAGGCGGATGGAATGGAGCCCAGCAGGTAACCGATAGGTATTGCCAGGTAAGAATAGATTGGCATAGTATCTAAAAAAACGTCATTATTATTCTAACAGCTTGGATAAAAAATTCAATTAGCTCTCGTGACAATTACTTTATTGCTTCAATATGCTCACTTCTGTGATCCATTTTGTTGCGGGATATTACTTTTTTTGCCCCAGACAAATGACCATCCCAGCCCAGGTTTGACATCCCACTGTCTAAAAAATGTTTCTGAGAGTAAGATTCCCAGTTCAGCTGTGGTATAGCTTGCCAGGAGCGAGTTAATAGGTTCATTGGCCTTTTTCATAACAGAGGGTATAACGAATCTCTGGGCGAATTGTATTAGCCAGTGGAATAACTGCCGACCATCTCGCCTTAAGTCGAAGATGAGGAATTGTCCTTCTGGCTTGAGAACACGATATATTTCCTGGAGCGCCCGCTTCGGTTCCGACCAGTGGTGCAGGGACAAGGTACTGACCAGAAAATCGATAGAGTCGGCTTCTAATGGGAGCGCCTGTATATCACCCTGACGGAAGCTTACTTTCTCAGACAGCCCGGGCGATGACATGTTTTTAGCGGCTTTCTGCACCATCTCTTCGGCGATGTCGACCCCGATGATGGAGAGATGTGGTAGAGATTTCGCTATGGTGGTGATAAGGTAACCTGGTCCACAGCCGGCGTCTACCAGAATACCCGAAGGATGATAGTTCTTCAACTCACGGACAATGAGCCATCGGATAGCTTTGAATTGTGGCCATTGGCTGATCTGGTCATAGGCACGGACTATATCGTCATCCTCGATACCTTCAAAGCTTACCTTACGTGGAACTTTCAATGGGCGGGAGCCCAGTACCAGGATTACCAGTATCAGAAGAACAACTGCCAGGACAACCCAAATCCACGTAGCCATGCCTGTTTCGGCAGGATTGTACCACGTGTTTTATCCTATAGTAAAGTTCGCGGTACTATGGTTTATTGGTTTGGCTAGGCATGCGTTTAGTCACCTTTAATCTTTAGTGGTATCCCCGCTGCCAGAAAGTAGACCTGGTCAGCATTCTGGACAATAAGCTGATTAGCTTTACCCAGCAGGTCACGATAGATACGTCCCAGCTTATTATCTGATACCAGCCCCAGTCCAACCTCGTTAGAAACAATGATGAAGTTGGCATGAGAGGCATTCATAATGGTTACCAGCTCTGTTATTTCAGCCATGACTTTCCTCTCAGCTTCGAGGTAGTCAACTTTATCTCCTATCATATTAGAAACGAGTAAAGTGAGGCAATCGAGGATGACTACTGCAGCATCGCTGATTTGCTCTTTTAAGGCTCTACCGGTATGTCGAGGTGCCTCAACTGTTCGCCAACTTTTGGGGCGATTCTTTTTATGTTCTTCTATACGAACCTTCATTTCATCGTCGAGTGGCTCTCCAGTAGCTACAAACAAGACCTTCCCACCCAGTTTGGCGGCGAGTTCCTGAGCGAAAGTGCTTTTACCACTACGAGCGCCACCGAGTAGCACTATGATTTTCCGCTTAGTTGGCAATACTGGAGCCCCTTTCTTGTTTCAGCTTAACCATCGTTAAAATCAACGCAGGTAGAAAAATGATAAAAAGCACGGCTAATCCCACCTTAAGCCCGGTATATTGAGCAATCCATCCCATAACAGGTGCGCCTACAGCGACACCAATGGTAATGAGAGCATGAAATATACCGGTGGCTATACCATACTCTTCAGGCGTCGTATGGTCAATTAATAGAGCTGATACGGCGGGGAATAGTATACCATAGGCAATCATGGCCAGGGCATCACCACAGAGTCCTATAATGAGCGGCGCTTTGCAGCCGAACTTATCAATCCAACGTCCACCGATGATATTAGTGATAATATTGGTGATGTAATAGACGCCGACTACCAGTCCTAATGTCCCGATATCAGCGCCGAGAGAAGTAGCATAGAGGGCGATGACAGGGATGAGGAGGTGTGTATCGAGGAAAGCAAGGAATGTGACGATCGGGTTAAGCTGGATTAATTTCTGGTGCATGGGCATATCGACTCTGCTAGAACCTCCAGGTAAGGATAACGATGAATATAAGAACCAGAACCTCGGACAGTTCGTTAATGGCTCCGTAAACGTCGCCCGTGAGTCCACCCAGCCGGGAGCGAAAGTAGCTGGCAATGCCGAAGATAATAAGCCACAATGCTGCCAATATCACAATGCCTTGCCAGCTTAAAAGAAGCATTGATGCTATGATTGCGATGAGTGTGGCTATGGTGAACCTTTGCCAGGTAGAACCTTGTTTGAAAGCTAGCCCCATACCAAAGCTTTTTGCATAGGGGAAGTTGAAAAGGGCGCTTACCATGAGCCAGCGACTGATCGTGGGCATAAGTAGTAATGCTGGCATCATCATAACGGGAGGCAGTGAAATAAACGAGGTGTATTTCAGCAGAAGTAATAGTATGGCGGCGATGATGCCGAAAGAGCCAACTCGACTGTCAGTCATGATTTCCAGTCTTCTCTCCTTTGATTTTCCAATAACGATACCGTCGAAGCTATCCATCAGTCCATCAAGGTGATGCGCGCCCGTGATGATGACCAGGGCGACGATGAGCAATGCACTCACTATAGGAGGAGGCAGGATGAGGGATAGTCCGTAATAGAGGCCGAATAGTATTGCTCCCACTATCAGTCCTATCACAGGGAAATAGGGCAAGGATTTGCCAAAATCTTCGGTAGCTTTTTCAAGGCGTCTCGGCAGTGGTAGTATGGTTAAGAACTTCAGGGCGGTGAAGAATCCCAATTGTGTTCTGCTCCTTATTTTTCAGGTGGTTTAGCTTCGGAGACATTAGCCTCGGTAAACGTCGCCATTTGTGTTAGTATTTTAACGGCTGCTTCTGCCAGGGAAATACCTAATGCGGCACCGGTGCCTTCCCCCAACCGCATTTTTAAATCAAGAAGCGGCTGTAATCCCAGGAATTCAAGAAGGAGCCTGTGACCGGCTTCAGCGGAACAATGAGCGGCGATGAGGTAATCTTTTACCTCTGGCGATAGTCCAGTGGCAATGAGCGCTGCTGCGCTAGAGATGAAGCCATCAATCACTACGGGGATTCGTCGGGCAGCGCCCGCGAGCATAACCCCAGCCAGCCCGCCGATTTCGAAACCTCCGACTTTAGCCAGTACATCGAGAGGGTCTTTACAATCAGGTTTGTTAATCTCCAGAGCTTGTTCAATGATGCTTACCTTATGTGCGAGCTGCTTATCATCAATGCCGGTACCTCGCCCGGTTATCCTGGCTATGGAAAGTTTACTCATGGCGGCGAAGATAGCACTGCTGGCAGTGGTATTGCCAATGCCCATATCGCCAGTGCCGACAATATCGAGCCCTTGGCTTGCCTCAGCTTCAACCAGTTCGATACCCGCTTCTATAGAATCAATAGCGTGCTGACGAGTCATGGATGGACCCTGTGCCATATTCATGGTGCCAAAATCAATCATTTTGCAGATGAGGCCAGGGGTTGGGGGAAAGCCTCCGATTACGCCCATATCAACCACTATTACGCGTGCACCTATGTGTTTTGCCAGGACGTTGATGCCAGCACCACAATTAAGAAAGTTTAAAACCATCTGCCTGGTGACTTCCTGAGGGTACAGGGTTACCCCTTCGGCGACCACCCCGTGGTCGGCAGCCATGGTGATAATAGCTTTGTGCTCCAGCTTTGGTAGCGGATTGGCGGTAATACCAGCGATCTGTATAGAAAGCTCTTCGAGTCTCCCCAGGCTGCCCAGCGGTTTTGTTAACGTATCCTGGCGCTGTCTTGCAACTGCCATCGCGTTTTTATCCAGTGGTTTTATCGAATGAAGGGTTTTCTCTAGTTTCATTTCAGCCTCAAAAATCAAAGTTGTAATGTCTTTTTAATATTCTATGCCCCGTCTACTTCCCACCCCTTCGTTAAATGGATGTTTAATCATGAGCATCTCGGTTGCCAGGTCGGCACGCTGGATTATCTCTTTAGGCGCATTGCGACCGGTTAACACGAGCTCAACTGACTCAGGCTTTTTATCGAGTAAGCCTTGTACCTGTTCGATGCTTATTAGTTTTTTGCCGAGAGCCACGAAAATTTCATCAAGAATAACGATATCATACTTGCTGCTGAGCATCTCTTTTTCAGCGTAGATTAAAGTCTGTTGCGCTTCTTGTTTTAATTGCTCAGTCGACTTGGTAAAGCTGTCGCCAACGCTTAGTTGCACAATGTCGAAGGGATGATGCTTTGCCGCGAAATGCTGCTCGCCAGTGGATACACCTTTAATGAACTGGATGACGATAACTTTCATACCCTGTCCTGTAGCTCGTATTGCCAGTCCCAAAGCAGCAGTGGTTTTGCCTTTGCCATCACCGGTATAAATTTGAATGAGTCCCTTCGGTATTTTTTCAGTCATGCCTTTTCCTCTGTAGCGTTATTTGATAAATCCGTTCCATGTCGAGGTTTTGTCTGACCAAATCAGCCAATTTATCATAGTGCTCTTGTTTGTTGATGGGGGTAGTTGTGGTGGGGGGCAGCCCGCGTAGCTGTCGGAGGCGATGGAGCAAAGCCTGGGTGAATTCGGTGTTATGGAACAAGCCGTGGATGTAGGTGCCAAATCTCAGCCCATCACTGCTGATAGCGCCATCGAAATAGTTTTTGTCTCCACACGGAGTATCCACAATTTTGAAGGCTGGCAGGTAGTTCTTATTAGTGGTCTGTCCCATATGTATCTCGTAGCCGGTGATACCGATTCCTTCCATGTTCTGAAGCAATCCTTTGTCAGCGATGACCTGTGCTTTAACCTGCGTGGTTGTTTTCTCGGCGCGGAATACAGTCTCATTGTCCAGCAAGCCTAATCCGTCGACATACCCTTGTTCCGATTCGATGTTATCAGGGTCGGTAATCCTCTGACCCAGCATCTGATAACCACCGCAGATACCTATCACTGGTGTACCTGATTCAACCTTCTGAATAATAGCATCGGCCAGACCATTTTGCTGTAGGTAACAGAGGTCTGCAATGGTGGTTTTGGTGCCGGGTAAAATGATTAAGTCAGTATGATTTAGTTCTGCAGGATTGCTCACATAGCTGACGGTGCAGCCGAATTCTTCGAAGGGGTCGAAATCGTCATAGTTAGACATATGAGGTATATGTATTACTGCTATTTTTAAATTACCATTTGCTAAGGGATGAGGTCTATCGTCCAGAAAGACGGAATCTTCCTGGGCAATGGATATACCATGAAAGTAGGGAATGACCCCTAGAACCGGTTTTCGTGCATGTTGCTTCAGCATCTCTAATCCTGGTTTCAATAACTCTATATCACCGCGGAACTTGTTAACAATTAGCCCTTTCACCAGTGAGCGCTCTTTTCTGGTCAGCAGCTTCAATGTGCCGACCAGCGAAGCGAAGACACCGCCTCGGTCGATATCTCCCACCAGCAGCACGGGAGCATGCGCCATCATGGCTACTCGCATGTTTACAATTTCCCTCTCCCTGAAGTTAATCTCCGCCGGGCTGCCGGCACCTTCGATGACCACGACATCATAGTTTGAGCGCAGTATCTTCAACGAATTTTCGATTATACCCAGCAGGTATGGGGTGTACTCATAATACTTGCTGGCTTCCAGGTTCTGAGCTACTCTGCCCAGCACTACTACCTGTGATTTAGCATCGGCTTCAGGCTTAAGCAATACGGGATTCATGTGAATCGATGGCTCGATGCAGGCAGCCTCTGCTTGCACTGCCTGTGCCCGTCCGATTTCACCGCCTTCCTTGGTGACGAAGGAATTGAGCGCCATGTTCTGTGCTTTGAATGGAGCGACACTATAGCCGTCCTGATGAAAAATACGGCACAACGCCGCAACCAGAACGCTCTTGCCTACCGATGAAGCGGTGCCCTGTATCATTACAACGCTGGCTGGCATATTACTTTAATAGGAACGCCTTTGTGGCTTCGATTAGTTTTTCACATTCGGGTCTGGTACGCGGTGCGATGCGAACATAGTTGGGCAAACCAAAGGAAGAGCACTCACGGACTGCTATATTCAGATGCAGTAATGCATATCTGAATTCGAATGCAACGTTAGTCAATCTGACCAGGAAATAATTTGTCTGTGACGGTAGTACTTCCAGTCCCAGACTAGTGAATTCCTTGACTAAAAAGCTCTTAGTCTCTCGAATTTTTTTGTTGCATTCCTCGACGTAATCATCTGCTTGTAGTGCCACTATGCCCGCTTTTTGAGCGATGGCGTTGACATTCCAGGGAGGACGAACCCGTTTCAGTATAGAAATAATCGGCTCTGCAGCGATGACATAGCCCAGCCGCAATCCAGCTAATGCATAGTCTTTGGTCATTGATCGCAGGATAATGAGGTTGTTATATTTCTTTAGTAAATCGAGTGATGACCATATGCCTGTTGTAAAAGCAATATAGGCTTCGTCAACTATTACCAGGCTTTTCGACGCCGCAGATAGAACCTGGTCGATTTCCTGTTGTGAGAGATATTGCCCAGTGGGGTTATTGGGGTTACACAGGAAAATACCCTTGGGCTGATGTTGGTGGATAAGGTCTATGGTATCTCTGACATTAAACTGAAAGTTCGGTTGGCTCAATGCTGATTGGTGTACTACCTTAGCGCCGACCAGGTGACAGGCGAGTTCGTATTCGCCGTAGGTTGGTTTGGGGATGAGGACCTGGTCTTCAACACCGAAATAGGCGAGAGCGATTAGCCTGATAAGCTCGGTTGAGCCATTGCCAATGAGCAGGTAGTCAGGCGATATACTGAGCTTGCTCGCCAGCGCTTGTTTCAGTTCCGTAGCTTCAGTATCGGGATAGCTGTCAATGAGGGCAGTGGATATAGCTTCGGCTATTCCTGGCGGTGGTCCGTAGGGATTGCAGTTGTTGCTAAAATCGAGGATGTATTTTAGGGAGAGACCCAGGTTGTGAATCTCGTGGTAGTTAAGACCACCGTGAGGGTGGGGGAAAAGTCTATCGATATTCGGTTTAGGCTGTACCATAATGTATCACCTCAGTAAGTAGTAGAGTGAGCAGACTCCAGAGTAGAGCTGCAATAGTTATGATTCGCAAGGAAGTGTCAATCGTATTGGCTGACAGAGCGCGATGGTTATTTCCTAGTATGTAGCAACCTGTTTTTTCCAGTTGCACTCCCAGGGCTCCGGCAATAGCGCTCATTGTCCAACCAGCGTTAGGGCTCTGAGTTTTGTTGTGGTCGCGAAGCATGATATACCAGGCCTGTGATGGGCTGTTCCGAGATATCCATGCCGAGATTACGATAATGAGGGCAGCGAGACGTGCGGGGATAAAGTTGGCAGCGTCATCTAGACGTGCAGCGAATTTACCTAAATATTCGTAATCTCCGCGGTATCCTATCATGGCATCGAAGGTGTTGATAATGCGGTAGGCGATAGCACCGGGTACCCCGAAAATAAGAAAATAGAAAAGAGGAGCAATGAAACTATCACAGCTATTCTCTGCGACCGATTCCACTGTAGCAGCTACTATCTGGCTTTTATCCAGGGTGGCGGTATCGCGACTGACCAGAGACCTCAAGCTGAAGCGTGCTTTGTTTAACTCATCTCTGACTAATAAACTTTTGATTGAGGTGGCTGCCTGTCTCAACCCACGGAGAGAGAAGGTAAATTTGAGGATGAGCGCTGATAATGCGACAGAGAGCAAGGCGTTTGTCTCTTTTAGATAGCCTAGCAGAAGGTGAGCGGATGCAGTAATTATTGCGATAGCAATGATGACTATGATAATGCCGAAAACAAGTTGTTTTACTTTTCCTCGTCTGGGTGCTAGTCGCATGCCGAATGAGATGAGATTGCCCAGCCAGGCAACCGGGTGCCAGGCGTTGGGGGGCTCACCGAAAGCAAGGTCGATGACTAAGGCTATCAAAAGCATGAATACGATGTCCATGGTCATGTTAGTTTTATCTTTCTTTGAAATTCATTTTTCTCGAACAATCAGTGTCGCTGGTAAGTTATTCACCGGATGGGGATAGACATAAACATCGGCGCCATAGACCTCTTTAATGGTTGGCGCTGTGATTACAGCCTCAGGCGTGCCCTGGCTATATATCTTACCATGATTCAGTATAATCAGCCTGTCGCAATATTGAACTGCCAGGTTCAAATCATGCAAGGCTATCACTACTATCAAGTTTTGCTCTCGACAGAGATGCCGAATCATCTCCATGGTCTCTATCTGGTAGTTGATATCAAGGTGTGCAGTGGGCTCATCGAGGAGGATGATTTTAGGTTCCTGCGCTAGAGCGCGAGCGATGACGAGGCGCTGCTTCTCTCCACCTGAAAGCTCGCCAACTCTGCGCTCAGCCAATAGAGCAGTGTTGGTGGCCTCCATGGCTTTGTGGATTATGGTGAAGTCCTTGTTGTTTTCATATCTGAACAAGCCCAAATGAGGTGTACGTCCCATTAATACCACTTCCACCGCGGTGAACAATTCGGGCAAAACCGCATTTTGTGGTACTACAGCAACCAGTTGAGCCAGATCACTGGGCTTAAGCTTGTCGATGGTGTGACCATCAATGAAAATCTGACCATGGCTTGGGGTGAGTAATCGGGTTATGCCTCTGATGAGGGTAGATTTACCCGAACCGTTGGGTCCAATAATGCCTAGAACTTCCCCGGGCACGGCTTCAAGACTGACATCCTTGAGGATGGTTTGGTTACCATAGCCCAAACTTACCTGTACCAAACGCAGGGTTAACATTTAAAATACAGCCCTCTTCTTTTGTCGCAGCAGGTAGAGAAAGAAGGGCGCTCCGACAAAAGCAGTAATAGCACCAACTGGTATTTCTGTCGGTGCCATAATAGTCCTGGCAGCAGTATCAGCCAGTATCAGGAAACTGGCCCCAGAGAAGGTAGCCAGCGGTAACAGGAAACGGTGGTCTGGTCCCCAGATGAGGCGCATTGCATGGGGCACAATTAGGCCTACAAAGCCGATAATACCACAAAAGCTCACTGCGGCAGCGGTTATTAAAGTGGCTGTTGCGAGCAGAATCAGTTTGATTTGCTCCACGTTGATGCCCAGTTGCCGCGCTTGCTCCTCATCGAGCTGCAACACGTTGAGCGGTCGAGCAAAAAGCCAAATGATGGCGATGCCAATGATTATATAGGGTAGCACCATGGTGACTTGCCACCAACTGGTCAGTGAAAATGTGCCTAGGAGCCAGGAGATGATAGCGTGGAGCTTGTCGCCTGAGACGATTAGGAGATAAGAGGTGATGGCGTCTAAGAATGCTCCCAGGGCGACGCCAGCCAAAATGAGCGTGGTCATTGGTAGTGTTTTACCTACTTTGGCTATGTAATAGACTATAGCTACCGCCACTATAGCTCCGACAAAGGCTAATAGCGGGATGCTGGCTGCCTGTAAAGGGAGGGGGATCAAAAAGCCAGCTACAGCCCCCAGTCCAGCCCCTTGTGCCACTCCAATAAGGCGAGGATCAGCTAGAGGATTGCGGAATAGTCCCTGGTATGTAGTACCGGCGACAGCCAGTGCAGCACCGACGAGACCTGCCAGTAGAATCCTGGGAAGGCGAATGTCCACGACAATAGTCTCCAGGCTGCTTGTCCAGGTTGGCTCGATGGAGATGAAAGGTAGTTTATTCAGAAGAATCTGACATATCGTGTCAAAAGAGATTGGCGTGGTGCCAATGGCTGACGTTATTACGATTACTGCTCCCAGAAAGAAAGCCAGACCAATAATAGCGTAGATACGGCTATGCCACCGTAGTGAATAAACGGTAGCAGTTTTGGGTACGGTTATATCTCTTAGTGATCCCAGTGCCATAGTAGTATCACCCTTTTTATTATTGCAAATAAAATCCCCCTGCCATGAGCAGGGGGATTTTATTTATAAACAATAAATCCCACCCCCTTACTCCGCGGAGGCAGTTGTCACTGGCAAGGCTAGTGTTCTGACTGTTACAGCAGGCGGGACTGTGCCGGGATTACACCGGCTTGCACCTAGATTAAGCCCTCGGTCTCCCTCGGGCGCCTTGAAAACTATTCAATTTGGTTACAGGGTAGCAAGAAAGTGTGAGGAAAGTCAACTTTCTGGTGATTTATAAGATAGGTTAAGGTTAACTGGTTGAACTAAAGGTAGCTATGGTACATTGATTTAATCTCTAAATACCTAGATTGTCCTCTACAAAACGCATAGGAGGTTCTAATGTTTGTGCTGAATGTTCCAGCCCTTCTTTCTCTTCAGAGGTTAGCTGGAGCACCCGAACCTCCTCGATTCCGTCTTTGCCCAATACTACCGGGACGGTCATACTTAGCCCATGAAGACCATATTCCCCTTCCAGAACGGTATTGCATGGTATCACTGCCCTGGTGTTGTTCTTAATAGACTCAACAAGGATGGCACTCCCATAGGCGGAAGTCCAACCTGCCGTGCGTCTTGGAACGAGGGATTCAAAAGCATTTAACATGATGGGAGGCTGTTCTCTTATTCTTTTTTTGGTTTCTTCATCAAGTTTCACAGGTTTACCATCTAACCGGAGAGTACTGAACAACATGACCTGGCTATGGCCATGCTCACCAATTACTGTTCCTTGTATCCGTGTGGCGCTAACCCCTAAAGCCTCAGCAGACCACATTCTGAAGCGTATTGAATCATTAAGAGAATAACCTACATATCTCCGGCGATCTTTATCAGGGCTCATCAGGTACATCGCATAGTTCAAAGGATCAACGGGATTCGTTTCCATGATTACTATTGCCTTAGGGCAGTACTGGTTGATTTTTTCAGCAGTGGTTTTGATGATAGGCATGCTACTGGGCAACAGCTCTGCTCGAGATTTTATGGCACCAGAGGGTGCCCCGGCAGTCATCAAGACAATATCAGTGCCCTCCATATCCTCATAGCTGCCCTTTCTAACCACTACACCCAGACTGGCACCCACAGTAACCAGGTCCAGCCAGTGAGCCTTCAGCGCGTTCTCAAAAGGGTCAATCATCAGTATTTCGTCGGCTAATTTTTTATTGATCAGGTTGAAAGCAGCGCAAGAGCCTAAAGTACCGGCAGCACCAATAATAGTAATTTTCATGAGACCTCCCTTATTGTTACTCAATAGTTCATCGTTTACTATAGTAAGTAACAAGTAGTCAATGGAATCTGCTTTTGTCTTGAGCACATGCGATAAGCCCTATCATTAGCATCTCCGATTTTACTACATGTGGCATAGTTAAGGTATAGTTATTTCGAATAGTATATCATATATGTACTAAGACACTGCTGTCATTATTGACACTATGGATAATAGCAATAGATAATGATACAATAGGCAACGCTAAAAAATGTACTAATCATTCAAAACTAGAGGAGGGATTTCAGTGAGCGGAAGCGCAAGATTTGCAAGATTGCTTGAACCGGGTCAAATTGGCAAGATAAAGACCAGAAATCACTTGATAAAAACCGCAAATGGTACATCTTTTATTGAAAAAACAGGTTTCGTAGGCGATAGAGCCATAGCTTACTATGAGGCGCTGGCTAAGGGTGGTGTGGGCTTGCTCGTTGTGGAGTCCTGTGGAGTAGAATTTCCTCTAGCCTGTCAGCATGTCGAAGCTCAATTTCGTCTTAGTGACGATAAATATATCCCAAGCTACGCTGAATTAGCCAAGGCTGTTCACAAACAAGGCTGCCCGATAATGATACAGTTCCAGCATGCCGGTCCATGGAATCCAACAGGGCTGCTGCCGGAACGTGATACCAAAGCCGCTTCGGCATTGACGAAAGAAGAACTGCCTGGTCCAGATTTTGCTGTTCCAAGGGCTATGAGCCGTGATGAGATTAAGGAGTATGTAGACATCTGGGCAAAGGCAGCAGAGCGCGCTGCTAAGGCTGGGTTTGACGGTTGTGAGATTAACGGTGGAACCTGTCATCAGATTAATACTTTCCTTTCCCGTATCTGGAATAAGCGGGATGATGAATATGGTCCGCAAAGTCTGGAAAATAGGGCTCGTTTTATGTGTGAAATAGTGCGCGAAGCTAAAAAGCGGTGTGGGCCAGAGTTTACAATAACATGCCTTATTAATATACGCGAATACAATCATCCTAGGGCAACTACGACTGCAGAAGGAGTACAGTTTGCTAAACTACTGCAGGATGCTGGAGCTGCTGCTATTCAATGTCGTGCTCATATCTACGGACACCGTGAAGGATTGTTACACCCTGATAGACTCCTTTATCCAGAGAAGCCGAAATGGTTGTACACTGACCTCAAAGACCTTGATTGGAGTCGTAAAGGGCATGGCGCTATAGTGCCTTTGGCAGTAGCTGTTAAAAAAGTGGTTACAGTACCTGTTTTCTGCTCTTGTCGGTTAAATCCAGAGCTCGGTGAGAAATACTTGCGAGAAGGCAAATTAGACTTTGTTCCTATGGTTAGACGCCTTCTGGCAGACCACGAACTACCTAATAAAGTTATCGCTGGTAAACTGGAAGACATCATACCATGTACAGGTTGTCTGCACTGTATGGATGTGCGCAACAGAAATCAACCTATTGAATGTAGAGTGAATCCTGACTTAGGGAAAGAACGAGAATATTTAATCAAACCCGCTGCCAGGAAAAAGAAGGTTATAGTAGTAGGTGGTGGACTTTCTGGCATGCAGGCAGCGCTGGTAGCTACCCAGCGTGGGCATCAGGTTACTCTATATGAAAAAACTTCCCAGCTGGGCGGATTAGTGCCCATCGCTGCTCTGGTCAAGGATCTCGAAACTGATGTACTCTTAGACCTTATTCGCTATTTCAAACACCAGCTGAAAAAAATTGGCGTTATCATTAAGATGAGGACGGAAGTTACTCCGAAACTTATTGATAAGATCAAGCCAGATGTCGTTGTGCTAGGACTGGGAGGAACGGTTTTGATCCCAGACATCCCAGGAATAAACCGTCCCAATGTCATGATCCTTACTAAATTAGATAAGTTACTGGCATTATTAGGACCTAACCTTGCTGGCTGGGGCAGTAAAATGTGGATGCCGGTCGGGAAAAGGGTTATTGTTATGGGTGGTGAGCATCACGGCTGCGAGATAGCTGAATTTCTGGTCAAGCGTGGTAGAAAGGTAACAATTGTGCATACAGGGGAGGAGTTTGCAGAAGGGATGACAGTTGACGATAAGCTACGTTTATTTCCATGGTTTGATGCCAAAGGTGTAGTCAGATATGGCGGAGTCAAATATATTGAGGTTACCAATAAAGGGTTGGTTATCACCACCAAGGAAGGGAAGAGGATGACTCTCGAAGCCGATACGATAATGCCTTCTTTATTCCTGAAACAGAACCTCGATATGGCCACAGCTCTGAAGGGAAAGGTTTCTGAAATCTATACTGTTGGCAGCTGTGTCAAACCTGAGCCCGATCTGATGGTAGATGCGATAGCTGCAGGGGCGCGTATTGCTCATCAGATATAGAATTTAGTTTGTTCGTATATGGGATTATCTGTAGAAGAAATAAGAGTGTAGAAGCTCGTCCCCGGATTAACTCATTGAGCCTTTTTCTTACTTGCTTCGACTAAAGACTTTATGAGTTCATATCGTTCATTTACGATCCGCTGAAAATTTGCTAAATCAGCATCTTTAAAATGGGAGAATTTGCCAAGCAGCTTGGAAAATTCTTGAATCGGTCGGGGATTATCTACTTCATAGGTAAAACGGAATCTGCCATTTTCCATTTCCCATAGCGGGAAATAGTTAGTTCTAACAGCCATACGACAAACTTGAATTGATGCATCAGTAGCTATTCTCCAGCCTACAGGGCAAGGGCAGAAAACATGAATATAAGCCAACCCCTCTTTTTTCCTTTCTTTTGCCTTTAGTAATTTCTTTACATAATCTTCCATATTGCTTAATGTGGCAGTTGCTACATATGCACATGGATGCATAGCCATGATAAGGGGCATATTTTTAGCAATTGTGCCTTTTCCCTTTCCTGCTATGCCTACTGGAGTAGTGCTGGTTGCAGCACCTAAAGGAGTTGAACTGCTTCTTTGATTGCCGGTATTCATATAACCTTCGTTGTCGTAACAGATATAGATAAACTGTTCGTTTCTTTCAGCAGCTCCACTCAAAGTTTGAAAACCGATATCAGTGGCATCACCGTCTCCAGTAAAGCATACTACAGTTACATCCTGACCGATATGTCGATAATATCTGGATAATCCAGTCGCACTGGAAGCTACACCTGTCATCACACAACTATAATAAGCTAATCTGTGCCATGCTCCGATATTTTGTCCATGTAGTACAGGAGCTGCGCAGCATGGGGTCCCTACCATGATAATATCTTTCCCCAACACTTTGGGTACTGTTCTTAGGGTAAGTTCGGCGGGGCAACCGGCGCAGAACGTCGTGCCTCCAGCAAATTGGTCTTTTTCAGTGAAATAATCAAATACTCGAGGTAGTTTTTTTTCTTTTTGGGTCATGTTTGCATTTACTCCTCTAAAGCAATCCACGTTACTTCTTGATAAGGCTTGCCCAGTGAGGCGGCATAGACATTATCGATCATTCTCTCTATGTTTGGAATCGTGATGTCCATATTAGCCAGTCCATCGATGAAGCTCAGCATAGGTACCAGCCCAACCTCTGGGGAAATTGCACGGGTTTCAATATAAAGAGGTCCGCAATTCCAGCCAAAACAGACACTCCTATCAAGGACTCCGATGGCTTTTTTCCCTTTAAGTGCCTTAGCCAGTCTCTCTCGAGGAAATGGTCGAAATAGCCTCAATTTGACTAATCCCACTTTTATTCCCTGTGTTCTCTTTGTGTCGATTACGGTGCGAGCTGTTCCAGTAGCGCTGCCTGAGGTAATAAGTAGAATATCTGCATCTTCCGTCCGGTACTCTTCGATTTGTCCGCCATAACCTCTACCGAAATACTCCTTGAATTCCTGGTCCACTTCATCGAATTTCTGTTTTGCTCTTTCCATTGCAGCAAGATGTTTATAACGGAGTTCCGTATACGGTAACAAAATACCATGCGTGCCACAACCCATTGATTTTCCCGGTATCAGCTTTAATCGTTGTGGTTGCTGTTTTAACAACGCCAAATATTCGTCTACATCCTCGATAGCCGGGATGTTTACGGCCTCTGCCGAATAAGAAATATAATAGCCATCATAGTTGACTACTACAGGTAACTGGATATCGTGGTCTTCAGCTAACCTGAATGCCATTATTATAGAATCAAGGATTTCCTGACAATCCTCCACGATTATCTGAATCCATCCTGAATCACGGGTTGAAATCATATCCTGTTGCCCACAGGAAACACCATGGATTCCTGGTGTTTCACGGTTGACGTTTGCCATTACCACGGGAGCTCGATAGCCGGCGGCTTCTAATAAAGCATCGTACATATAGACGAGGCCATAAGAAGATGTAGCCGTAAAGGTTCTTCCGCCGGCACAGGAAGCTGCTAAAACAGCATTCATAGCGGAGTTTTCGCCCTCGACCTCAATCATCTCTGCGTTAATAAGTTTATCTGCGTGGAAGCGAGAAAGCTGTTCTACCACCTCGGTCTGTGGAGTAATCGGGTACAATGCAATAACATCAGGGCGGCAAAGCATCACACCATAGGCGGTGGCAGCGTTGCCGGTTATTACCTTTACTTCACCTTTTCGCATTGTTTTCAATATATTATCCCTCCGGAACCATAATAATCGCACCTTTGGGGCATTCTTTGGCACATATTCCACACCCCTTGCAATATTGAAGGTCAGGCTCGAAATGGTCGTTTTTATTTATCATACATTGGGGAGGGCAATAGAGAGAACATAATCCACAATACGTACATTTTTCTTTATCCAGCACTGGTCTTGAGGTGCGCCAGCTCCCAGTGTCTAAGAATAGGAGCAACTCATCAGCATTTGACCAGGCACTCTCATGAGCATAACTAAATTTCCTTATTGCCATCGTACTATCTTCACCTCTCGGAATCCTCTTTCAGTACTCTTGATATTCTTCTGGAGCATGTCTCCGCTTAAATATTCTTTCAAGGAGGTAATAATGGATTCTAGCTTCAACCATTGAGTAGTAGCTGCAAATGCCCCCAGAAGGCAGGTATTAGGAATATCCCGTCCTATTTCTTCAAGGGCAATCTGAGTGGCATTTACTACCCCCATAAATTTGAGGTTGTTATCTAATTTGGTTTCCAATGGCTTGGAACTGTTGATGATGAGAATACCTTCTGGTTTTAACCCAGCAAAGAGCGTCGATAATTTAAGTAAGGTAGGGTCGATAACGACCATGCAATCAGGATTGTAGACCTGTGTTTTTTCCCGAATGGGTTTATCATCAATACGGGTAAACGCTTGGACAGGAGCTCCCCGCCGTTCAAAACCATACATAGGAAAGCTGGCGACGCACTTTCCTTCTAATACGAAAGCACTGGCAAGCATACGCGCTGCCAGCACTGAACCCTGGCCACCACGTCCATGAATTCTTATTTCTTTCACCGTGTTCGAGCTCCTGATTATTTTTATTTCAAGCTGGTAGACTGTTTACTATTCTACAAAATTTTGAACAGATTTACTAAATGTCATTTAAAATACCAATTGGGTAACAAATCTATATTCCGCAACGGTATATTTGAAGAAAGCTTAATAAGCTAATTGATCTCCTAGTAACGTATCATATGGACATAAGCAACAGTTTGAATGCAGCATTTCTTGTTGCAGCTAATACGCACTTTCCCCTATGGTTTCTCCGCGAGTATAGACTGGAAGCCGGATTTCTAGATAGCAATTTTCAAAATGTGATAGTATGAAAATTATCTATTGTTGGTAAGCATATAGCAGTTATAAACATACTGTCAATAATGATAGCGTATTAGAGTACTTATATGATATAATTATCAATGTGCAGGTGACATAACCTGAGTGAGTATGCTAAAATTCATACGTATTTCTGGTATTTGTATTGAGATTACTACATAGCCGTATGGCTTAGAATATCTTTCTTGCGAGGGATAGTAAATATGGATAACAAAGAACTAAAAAATAAGGGCCGAACTACAGTTATGGCCAACTTCGATTTATGGATACTATTAGATCAAACACGGTTTGCGATTTCTCGGTCTCGTGAACTTGAACTTGCTCATTTTGGCCTTACTTTAACACAGGCGGGTATTCTACTTTTTCTTAAAAATGCTGGTGGCGAAGCAACACTTTATGAGATATCGAAGTCTACAATGAAGCAACATAATTCGGTATCCACTCTTATAAAAAGGATGATTGAACACGGATTGCTAAAAAAGGTGAAAAATCCTGGCGATAATAAAATACGAGTAGCTATCACCCCAAAGGGTAAGGAGTTATATGGGAAAGCACCCCGTTCCTCTATCGATATGATATTTTCGTCCCTGTCGTCTGAACAGAAACAAGAGCTAGCTTCATGCTTAAAAGTGTTGCGCAAAAAATCACGCAATTTGCTTGGTGTGGATTATAAGCCTCCTTTTTTACAGGAGTAAGTAACACTATTAGTTGCACTGGTGAAGGTATAATTCGATCTGTACATTGCCCACCTTTGCAACCAAAGTCGTTTGTATTGGTCCAGCAGGGGAGAGGTGCGCTCTTGTCGCCAGTATTATCACCCAGCGAGGGTCTGCTGCTGGGCGCTTGGGACTGGGAGCAGTGATGGGCTCGAAAAAACTCAAGGCGGTAGCGGTAAGAGGGGACTTCAAGGTTACGATTGCCTGTATCGAGAGGGCTAATAGGCTGAGAGAAGAGCATATAGCTGAATTGAAGAGAGGACCAGTTCTAGAGTCTTTTCATAAATATGGAACTGCTAGTCACGCCGACCTCTCGGTACATAGTGGTGAATCACCGGTTAAGAACTGGGGTGGTGTTGGTATCGTTGATTTGCCCGATGTCGCAGGTCTGAATAAAGATGCAGTAATAGCAAATGTGGAAAGTAGGACGGGCTGCTGGCGTTGTCCTGCTGCCTGCCACGGTAGATTAAGAGCGGGAAGCCAGTGGCATTGTTGGGACAAATAGGTGGTATTAAAAGTGACTCGGAACTCTCATCGTTATTTAACACTGAAAAAATTTTAACCTACTCTAATGCACGTCGTGCTGCTAAGGTGATGCGGCATTTAGCCTGGTATAGACAATATCTCGATACTGTTACACGATAGAGAGAGTATATCCTGGTAGTAAATACAAAGAGAGACGTAAAGGACAAGTCCTGAAAAACAAGGTCGCTCTAGTTACTGGTGCAGTCAGTAAGAGGGGTATGGGACATGCTACTGCATTGAGACTAGCAAGGGAAGGGGCTAATGTAGTTGTTATTGATAAATTTGCGGCACCAAAGAGTCTTTTTCCTGGAGACGAGGGGTGGGGTGGTCTGGACGATTTCGCTCTTTGCAGTAATATAAATAACCTTGGAATTTGAGATATTAATAGGAGGATAACTATGATAATCGTGAAAAGCAGTGATATAAAAGCCGTTGAAAATCCAGAGCGAAACCCCATGGTTGCAAAGGGGCCGATTTCTCTGCAAAAATTAATTGAAGAGAAAACGACTGGCGGTTTTTCTGTGTCATTAGTCAAGTTTAGCCCGGGTGCTAAACTAAATTATCATACGCATCCAGCCGAGCAAATACTCTATGTTATTGAAGGGAAGGGTGTATTAGCTACGAAAGAGAAGAAGTATATCGTCACACCGGGTACAGTAATAGTCATACCTCCGGGTGAAGTTCATATGCATGGAGCTACCGAAGATTCCTCGTTTACCCATGTCGCGATGTACCAGGGTGAGTCAAAAGTAGTTACATAGAAAAATTGTGGTTGATATCATAATAAACTAAAGCTGCGTCTGACACTAGAAAATAAGAAAATTTCGGGCTTGTGTACTTGATACAAGTCTGAATCAAATAAGAAAGTAGAAAAGGAGAAGAAATGAAAGAAAACTGGCGTGAACTCATCAGTCAACCCAAGTATGGCATCAAAGAAGAGCGGGATATTTACGTGCCGATGCGGGATGGTGTACGACTGGCAGTAAATATCTATCGCCCTGATGCCAGGGGCAAATTCCCAGCTTTGCTGGCCATAGGAGGTTATGGTAAAGAGCTCCAGGATTGTATGATACCGCCGCAGCCGCTTCAAAAGAGCGCTGTTTGGGATGGGAACATTGAAGCCGGAGATATTACAGAAATTGCACCCAGAGGCTATGCGCATGTTATTGGCGACCTTCGAGGCACAGGTTATTCAGAGGGCGAGTATGCTGGTATGTGGTCGACGCAGGAGGGAAGAGATGGTCATGACCTTGTAGAGTGGATAGCTAAACAGCCGTGGTGTGATGGCAATGTGGGCATGATTGGTTATTCCTATTATGGCGGAATACAGTTGAAGACTGCCATTGAACAACCTCCTCATTTGAAGGCTATTGCCCCAGGGCACATATCGGCGGATCACTATCGTGACCATGCATACAGTGGAGGTGTCCTTGGCTTATTCCATTACGGCTTGTGGCATGGACGTCATGGGACAAGCGGTTTTGCGCCTAAAAACGCTGTATCACAAATGATGAAAAAACTTCCTAAAAAAGATTTTGAACGTCTCCGCCACGAATTCCTGAATCATCCAGATATACAACATTACCCTAATCTATTTCATTTACTGCATTATCCATATAAGAATCCCTGGTTCTTTGATATGCTCCTGAATCCCTTTGACGGTCCTTATTGGAAAGATGGTTCCATCTATCCATTTTATAACAAGATAAAGGTGCCAACATATGTGGTGGGCAAGTGTGCTCATGACGGTGGTAGCTTTTATGACATTTACAATGGCATTAAAGGACCGAAAAAACTTATAGTGAAGCCTCCTGGTCCTGAAGAGCGACCATGGCGTGAAGATTTGGACCTGCTTATGCGGTGGTACGACCACTGGCTCAAGGGAAATGACACGGGCATAATGGACGAACCTCCGATAAAGTTGTTTGTCATGGGGGTTAATCAGTGGCGGTATGAGAAGAAATGGCCGTTATCGGGGATAGAATGGACTAATTGTTACTTACGCCGCTGGGAAGGACTATCCTTCGCACCTGAGCTGTATCAGCCTGAGCCTGATTGCTTTTTGCAGCAACCATTACATTTATCCAACAAGAGAGATTCGGTGAAATACATCAGTCCACCCATACCTGAGAACATGGAGTTGATAGGCCCTGTAGCTATTCACTTCTCTGCTACCATTGACCAGGACGATACGAACTGGATTGTTTCACTAACTGATGTCGCTCCGACAGGTGCAGAGAAAAGACTGGGAAAGGGATTTCTTAAGGCGTCGCACCGTGCTCTTGATCCTGCTAAGTCAAAGCCATACAAACCCTATCATAAGCACACTAAATCTGATCCTGTTATTCCTGGTGAGATGTATGAATATGACGTGAGCCTTGGCGTAGTATCAAACGTTTTTACACCGGGTCATCGTATTAAATTGACGATTGAGAGCATGGAATCACCGAGAGACCCTGAGCTGCAGATACACCACCATCCTCATTTATGCAGCAGCAAAACGACGCTGCATAAGATTTATCGCGATAGGGAACACCAGTCATATCTTGTTTTGCCAATCATATCGAAAAAACAGACATTGGTAGATATTATGAGCGACGATAACTTTCAGGGATCGTGATGAAGTGTATGCTTTATAAAAGGAGCATAGCATCGCCGAAGCTATAGAAGCGGTAGTTCTGCTTCATGGCTTCATGGTATGCCTTAAGGATACAATCTCTGCCAGCGAAGGCGGAAACCAGCATAATTAGGGTGGATTTAGGGAGGTGGAAGTTAGTAATCATGACATCGGTTACTTGAAACTGATATCCGGGCAGAATGAATAGACTAACCTGGTCAGCAAAAGGTTTGATGGTTCCGGATTGTGATGCGGCTTCGATTACTCGTACTGTGCTGGTGCCTATGGCAATGATTCGCTGGCCATTTTTTCTGGACTGATTGATCAAGTCGGCTGTTTCAGGGCTTACTTGCCCGTATTCGGTATGGATTGAGTGTTGTTCAGGATTATCAACCCGAACCGGGCGGAAAGTATCCAGGCCGATGTGCAGGGTAACAAAAGCAAACTGCACTTCTTTTTGCTGAAGCTGATTAAGAAGGTGACGGGTGAAGTGGAGACCTGCGGTAGGTGCTGCTACACTCCCTTTTATACGAGCATAGACTGTCTGATAACGTTCTGGTTGAGATAGGGGCTGTTTGATGTAGGGAGGTAGTGGAACTTGCCCCAGGTTTTCGAGCATATATTCGTCTGAAAAACGCACTACTCTGATGCCACCTTCACCTCGCTCTACTATCTCTGCGGTTACCTCTCGCTCCACTTTAAGGCTGCTATTATTAAGTTGAATTTTTGCTCCCACAGGAAGCTTTTTACCAGGGCGAACTAATATCTCCCAGATGCAGTTATCTAACCGGCGCAGTAGTAATAATTCAACTCTGGTAGTACTATCAGTTTTTATACCTGACAGGCGTGCGGGAATGACCTGGCTATCGTTAAATACCAGGGTATCACCGGGTTGCAGGTATTCGGCTATCTCGAAGAAATGGCGATGAGACATAGAGCCATTGGCTCGATTGAGAACCATGAGGCGCGAATGGTCTCGCGGTTCGACAGGTGTTTGAGCGATAAACTCGGGAGGCAGATGGTAATCGAAATCGGTGATTTTCATAGAAGAGGTTACCTACTTACCGATGAAGCGAAAAATAACATTGATGATGACGGTCAACACAATGCTGATGATAATGCAAGTGACGATGGGAAAGTAAAATGAGTCACCCTCTCTCTTAATAGTTATATCACCAGGTAGTTTGCCCAGAAAGGGGACGTGCTGACTGAATATGAAAATAAGCCCGAGGATTATAATAATGCCACCGACTATCAGTAGTATCTTCCCGAATCCTGTTAACATTTCGCTCATTTCTTATTGTAGGGCAAATAGGGTTTGATTCCAAACCTCACCGGTATTAGCTAAAAAGATAAGGGCGGTGCAAAGCACCGCCCTTATCACTGGTATAATTATTTCTGATTAGAATAACCCTGATACTTTGCCAGTCTTGGGGTCCACGTCTACTCTTCGATAAGCGGGGTCAGAGCTGGTGCCCGGCATCAAGCTGATGGTGCCAGCACAGGGGCAAAGGAATTTAGCGCCGGAGTAAATTAAGACATCACGGATAGGTAAAGTCCAGCCCTTGGGGACGCCCTTGATGGTTGGATCGTGCGTCAAGCTAAGGTGAGTCTTTACCATCATAGTGGCGAACTCATCATATTTCTGGTCAGCCTCAAAAGCCTTAGCTTTGGCTTCAGCTTCAGGCGCCCACGATACGCCGTCAGCGCCGTAGACGGTTTTCGCGATTTTGGCAACTCTGTCGCGCAGTTTCATTTCATTGGGGTAGAGGAATTTAAAGTCATTCTTTTCATTGCAGGCATCCATTACGGTATCAGCCAGTTCCAGGGCGCCATCGCCGCCATTAGCCCAATGTGTGGCTGGAGCACAGCGTGCGCCGGCGGCCTCAGCCGCTTTCCTGACCATTTCAATCTCGGCTTTAGTGTCAGTATGGAAGCTATTGATACAGACCACGGGATTGATGCCCGCTGTCCTGATAGTGTTAATGTGGTGCAGCATGTTGGGCAGGCCCTTCTCCAATGTCTTCAGGTCCTCTTTAGTATAGGCATCCGGAAGCGGTAAGCCTGGCACCACTTTAGGTCCACCGCCGTGCATCTTCAATGCCCTTATGGTGGTGGTGAGTATTGATACGTGTGGCTTGAGACCGCTGAAGCGACACTTTACGTTCCAGAACTTTTCAAAGCCGATGTCGGCAGCGAAGCCGCTCTCGGTAACATGATAGTCAAACATCTTGAGGCCAATGCGGTCAGCGATGATGGAAGATTGTCCGACCGCTATGTTGGCGAATGGGCCGGCATGTACCATACAGGGTTGATATTCAGCCGTGCAGCACAGGGTTGGGTTGATGGCATTGCGCATCCAGGCAGTCATGGCGCCACCTACTTCGAGGTCACCAGTGGTCACCGGGTTGCCCTTTCTATCATAGGCAAGGATAATCTGGCTCATTCTCTTGCGTAGGTCTGCCAGGTCGGTGACGATGGAAAGCATAGCCATGAGCTCGGAGCTTACGGCGATGCCGAACTTTGACTGCATCAGGAAGCCGTCCATCTTGCCGCCGAGGCCGATGATGATGTTCCTGAGGCTCTGGGCGCAGAAGTCAATAATCCAGCCGAACTCAACCCTGGTGGGGTCGACATCAAGTCGGCGCAGATTGCGCTTTGCTAGCTCAGCGTCATCATAGTTACGCTCGTGCTGCATCCTGGCAGTCAGTGCTACCATAGCCAAGTTATGTGCATTAATAATGTCGTTGATGTCACCGGTGAGTCCCATGGAGAACTCGGTCATGGGGATGAGCAGGGCATTACCACCGCCGGCAGCGGTGCCTTTAATGTTCATGGTGGGGCCGCCAGAGGGTTGACGGATACAACCGCCTACGTTCTTGCCACGTTTTGCCAGACCTTCAATAAGGCCCATCGAGGTGGTGCTCTTGCCTTCGCCCAGTGGGGTGGGGGTGATGGCTGTTACCTCGATGTATTTACCATCTGGTTTGTTCTTGAGGCGCTCGATAATCTTGAGAAAGTCGAGCTTCGCTATCCTGCCGTAGGGCATGACCTCATCTTTTTGAAGTTTCAACTTTTCCCGCCACTCATCGGGGGTGGGCATTTTCTTTTCCGCCTCTTCCGCAATCTGCCAGTCCTTTAACTTTGTGGCATCATACGCCATAGGGAAAACCTCCTTAATTTTTTTATTTTTCAGCTTGCGCTGTCAGTGCTAAATTATTTGGTTATTCCTGCTTTTCTTTCTGCTGCCTCGACTGTATTTTGCAGGAGCATGGTGACGGTCATAGGGCCAACGCCGCCCGGTACTGGGGTAATCGCCGAAGCCTTTTCCTTGATTTTTTCGAAGTCGACATCGCCTACGAGGCGAAATCCCTTCTCTTTGGTTTTGTCTTCTACGCGGTTAACGCCAACGTCAATGACAACGGCGCCATCTCTAATCATGTCAGCGGTGATAGCATTGGGTCTACCCATGGCGGCGACGACAATATCTGCCTGCCTGGTGAAGTATGCCATGTCTTTGGTACCGGTATGGCAAACGGTAACGGTAGCATTAGCGCCCTTCGCTTTCTGAATCAGGATACCAGTCAAAGGTTTGCCTACAATATTGCTTCGTCCGCAGATAACGACATGCTTACCAGAAGGGTCATTGCCGCTTCTGACCAGCAGTTCCTGGACACCATGTGGGGTGCAGGGAAGTGGGCAGGGCTCACCGCGGAGCAGTTTACCCACATTCATCGGGTGGAAGCCATCAACGTCCTTTTCTGGAGAAATGTAGTTGATAACCTTATCGGTGTTGACCTGTTTGGGTAAGGGCAACTGTACCAGGACACCATGGAATTTTGGATCCTTATTGAGCTTATCGACTATTTTAAGGACTTCCTCTTCCGAGGTATTAGCTGGTAGCCGAATTGTCTCCTCGTGCATACCGATTTCCTCAGCGCCTTTCGCCTTGGCGGTTACATAGGATATTGAGGCGGGGTCTTCTCCCACCAGCACCACGGCTAATGTTGGAGTCACCCCTTTGGCTTTCAGACTAGCGACTCTGCCCTTCAATTCCTCTCGGATTTCGGCAGCTACCTGGTTGCCACTGATAATTTTTGCGGTCATATATCTCTACCTCCTCATTAATATAATGTTCTATATACTTGCATTTGAATGGGAAATAAATTTTACTGCTTATGCTTGTCGGTAGCGTAATTGATGAGAGCTACACTCACACAATTCTGCGATGCCCAAATAATCAAGTCGCAATTATATCATGTAAGATTTGTCGAAAGCAACGGGTAAAACGCCTATTTTCTTAGGTACCAATGGACTGGACTTAAGGGCAGGTTTGTCCTCAGTGACCTGTTGTGCTAAACTCAAATAGTTTTTTCATGGGATATGGCTTTGCAAATTTTAGTCACCAATGATGATGGGGTTCATGCTGAAGGGCTCTGGGCGCTGGTCAAAGAACTTAAGGACATAGGTAAGGTGACTGTAGTGGCTCCTGACCGAGACCAGAGTGGCATCGGGACGGCGATTACAATGCGCCATCCCCTGAGGTTAACCGAGATAAAATCACCTGTGCTTGGAGTAAAAGCTTATTCTGTCGAAGGTACTCCAGGTGACAGTGTAATTCTGGCGCTCAGATTTGCAGTGAAAGATACCATAGATTTAGTGGTTTCTGGTATCAATGAGGGTCCTAACCTGGGTAACGATGTTTTCATTTCAGGTACAATCGGTGGCGCGCTGCAAGGTTATTTTTATGGGATTCCAGCTATTGCTGTTTCCGTAGCTGCTTTTGAAAAATTGCGCTTTGATGTTGCTGCCAGGCTGGCGAGATTGCTGGCTGCAGGTTTTCAGCAGGGTGTGCTGCCAAGAAAGCTTTTGCTCAATGTTAATTTACCCAACTTGCCAAAAGAAAAGATTGGCGGAATAGAAATTACCAGTTTGGGTGAGCGAAGCTATACGGACAAAATCGGTCAGGGACATGATGGCAAGAGAGAGTATTACTGGATTGTGCGTGGTGTGCCTGAATGGAGTGTCGTTTCTGGTACGGATATCTGGGCGATGGAGCAGGACAAAATATCTATTACCCCGTTTCACGGTAATTTGGATGGCTCTAATCCTCAGTTTTTCAGAGACATAGCAACTGAACTTTTAAGCAAATAAAACAGTATTGAAAGGGGAGACAAGATGTCAGATGTAGTAATCGTAAGTGGTGTCAGGACGGCTATTGGTGCCTTTGGTGGCTCTTTGAAGGATGTTTCGGTGGTGAAGATGGGGGCTCTGGTCATTAAAGAGGCATTAAAGCGTGCTGGACTGCGACCTAAAACAGGTGAAAAACTGCGTAGGTATGCTCCCGATCCATTGAAAGGTACAGACTTGATTGAGCTGGAGAAAAAGCACTATGACTGGGATACTTCTCTACGGGAGATTCAGGTTGATGAGGTGATTATGGGTAATGTGCTTGCCGCAGGTCAGGGGCAAAATACTGCCAGGCAAGCTACCATTTATGCCGGTCTGCCCAAAGAAACCAATGCTTTTACGGTGAATAAGGTATGTGCTTCAGGGCTTAAGGCGATAGTCCTTGGTGCACAGGCGATTATGGCAAATGATGCTGAGATAGTTATTGCCGGTGGCATGGAGAATATGAGCGCTGTTCCCTATGCCATGCCCCGAGCCAGGTGGGGATACCGGATGGATGTAAGTGGTTGTGGGGAGGTTCTGGACCTGATGGTTTACGATGGACTTTTTGAGATTTTCTACGGTTACCATATGGGAATGACTGCTGAAAATATAGCGGCAAAGTACGCTATTTCCCGCCAGGAGCAGGATGAACTGGGACTGCTCAGTCATCAGCGTGCCCGAGAGGCAATTAAAAAAGGTATTTTCAAGGAAGAGATTATACCTGTCACGATACCACAGAAGAAGGGGGACCCTGTAGTGTTTGATACTGATGAGCGTCCTATGGATACCAGTCTGGAAAAGATGGCAAAGCTGCCAGCCGTGTTCAAGAAAGACGGTACAGTGACTGCTGGTAATGCTTCAGGCGTTAACGATGCCGCTGCTGCGGTGGTGCTAATGACACGGGAAAAGGCGAAGGAGTTAAAGCTGGAGCCTATGGCGGTGATTAAGTCATATGCTGCAGGTGCCATTGACCCTGCTTATATGGGGATTGGCCCAATACCTGCAGTGCGGAAAGCACTTGATAAGGCTGGGTTAACTGTTAAAGATATTGACCTTATTGAGCTCAACGAGGCTTTTGCTTCTCAAGCTATCGCCTGCATGAAAGAGCTGGGGATGAGCAAGGAAAATACTAATGTTTGGGGTAGTGGAATTTCACTGGGGCATCCCGTTGGTTGTACCGGTGCCAGGTTGATGGTGACGCTTCTCTATGGTATGAAGAGGCAAAATGCTAAGCGCGGCCTGGTAACCATGTGTATCGGTGGTGGGCAGGGTATGGCGATGGTTGTGGAGAAATAGGCTATTCTCTGTTGTCATTGCGAGAAATCCCGATGTAATCGGGATGACGAAGCAATCTGTTAGGGATGCGGTAGGAGAAACAGGCTACGCTCGCGATGACAGAGTAAGGGAGTTTTTTTGACTCAACTACTTATTATCAGACATGGTCGAACGGGCTGGAATCGAGTGGAGCGATTCAGGGGTAGAGCGGAATTAGAACTGGATGAGGTGGGTATCAGACAGGCTGAGGCGACATCAAAACGAATTGTGGAATATCCTGTCACAGCGGTATATTGCAGTCCGCTCAAGCGAGCTTTGACCACTGCCACTATTATAGCTAAACGACTGAACATTAAAGCGAAGCTGTTACCGGGAATAATTGACATTGATTTTGGTGAATGGCAGGGGCTTTCACCGGAGGAGGCAGCAGCGAGGGATGAGGCACTCTATACCATGTGGCTGAAAAGTCCTCAGTTGGTACATTTTCCTCGAGGCGAAAGTCTAACTGAGGTAAGGCAGAGAGCAGCGTTAGCAGTGGATGAATTGGTAGAGCAGTATCCCCAGGGAACAATAGCTCTGGTGTCTCATCGGGTAGTGTGCCAGATTCTGATACTCCACTTGCTGGGATTGGATAATTCCCATTTCTGGCAAATCGGGCAGGATGTCTGTGCCTTAAATGTTTTTGAGGTTAATGGTGGCAGTGCCCATGCTCGTTTGCTCAATGACACCTGCCATTTAAAAACGTTAGGATTGAGTTAATGGTTTTGAAGGGACGAAGACACTCTAAGGTAATACAATACCCCCACTCCTTGATAAGGAGAGAGGGGGCAGGGGGTGAGAGGTTCGTATGAAACTAAAAGCAGGTATTATCAACGTAACTGGTTATGCCGGCTCCGAGCTGGCCAGGTTGCTCTACGCTCATCCCTCTATAACGCTTACCTCGGTTACCGGCAGGAGCGCTGTTGGTCAGAGGCTGGCTGATGTCTTTCCTCACCTGGCGGATATCGATTTGCCTATTACTGCTGACCTTGATCAAGTAGACATTGCTTTCTCGGCAATGCCCCATAAGGCGAGCGCTGAGGCGATTGTGCCTTTGCTTAAAAAAGGTATCAAGGTCGTTGATATCAGCGCTGACTTTAGACTTAAAGATGCCAGCGAATATCCAGCCTGGTACGAGTTTACCCATCCTGCTCCCTCATTGTTACAGGAGGCAGTCTACGGTCTACCTGAACTGCACCGCTCGCAGATTGCTGCTGCCAGGCTAGTGGCTAATCCCGGCTGCTATCCGACGAGCGCTTTACTGGCACTGGCGCCGCTGGTCAAGGAAGGGCTTATTTATCCTGATATCGTCATTGATAGCAAGTCCGGTGTGTCTGGCGCTGGCAGAGCATTGAGTTTAACTACGCATTACAGTGAGGCAGTGGACAATGTCCGCGCTTATTCTTTGAAAGGGCATCGCCATCTACCGGAGATTGTCCAGGAGTTGAAGACCCTGAGCGCTGGTTTCTTGCCTTCGGTGACCTTTGTGCCGCATCTGATACCGATGACAAGAGGCATATTAAGCACCTGCTATACCACGCTCAAGGCACGGAAGTTATTACAGGGTAAAGAGGAATTAAACAAACTTTACCATGACTTCTATAAGGATGAGCCTTTTGTCAGAGTGGTGGAACAACCGCCTGGCACCAAGCAGACATGGGGCAGCAACCTTTGCCTGATTCATCCTTCTTTTGATATCAGAACTGGTAGAGTTATTATCATAAGCTGTATTGATAATCTGGTGAAGGGCGCTGCTGGACAAGCTATTCAAAATATGAATATAATGTTCGGCTTTCCTGAGAAAGCCGGACTTGAGGATTTGCCTGTCTATCCGTAGTCCGTCCTGCCCCCATCGTCTAGAGGCCTAGGACACGAGCCTTTCAAGCTCGCGACAGGGATTCGAATTCCCTTGGGGGCACCATCTTAAGTCACGTTTGCGATAATTTCTCGATTTTATTCGTTTGCTTAACACTTTAGCTTCACCTCCATCGTAATGATTTGCTTCCACCTGGTTTTGGCTGGGTGTATAATTGACTCAAACGTCTATTGAATATAAATGCTTAGGAGTGTCGCATGAAAAAATGGCTTGTTGTTCATTCTTTAGAAGCATATAGTGAGAATCCAAGAATGATTGGTTTTGTTGGTAAGAATAGATTGGATGGAACTCCAGCAGTCGACGAAAAGGGCAACGAAATACCAGCCTCAAAAAAAGTTTCTCAAATCAAACCTGGAGACAAAATCATTTATTATTGTCATGGTGATTCGGTTATCAAAGGAATTTTTGAAGTTGTCCAAGCTGCTGACAAAAAAGAACCAAAATGGACTGAGTCTACGTTTCAGTTCGAAATCAAGCCAATAATAGAATTGGACGAACCATATGATTTTAAACCGTTAGTAGGGTCTCTTGATTTATTTAAAGACCTACCTAACCGACAGCGAGGATGGGGGCTTAAGCTACATGGCATATATAATGCTTTAATTCTACTTACAGATAATGATTACAATACCATTGAAAAGGCATTATCTACTGCAGCACAAGAAAGTAAGCGTATAGAGCAGGAAAACACATTCCCAGAATACAGAAAACACTTACACCTACAGCATCAAATTGCTGAGGTAGGTATAAAAAGTGGATTCAGGGTTCATGTAGCTACAAATGATAAGAGTAAGATAAAAAAGAATTTGAAAGAGATTCTAGATGATATACCAAAGTTTCATAATGATAACGTCTTGGATGGTGCTAGAAGAGTAGACGTACTTTTCTTTGACGGGAAGCGAGATGTATTAACCCATGCTTTTGAGGTTGAACATACACCTATTATTTATTCGGGACTACTTAGGTTAAATGACATTGCAGAGAGTTATCCGATTGAGAAAGTCAAATTCTTTATTATTTCAGATGAATCTAACAGGGATAGATTTAACGAACAAATGGCTAGGTCATCTTTTACTTTATTATCAAAAAACAATTGCCAATTCATAAATTACCAACAAGTTGAAGAGGAATGGAAGCAACTACGAAATAAAAAAGAGCCATTGTTTTAATCACTGAACTCAATGGCGACTTATAAAACTTCATACTATCCTGAAATATTTTCTGAGAGTGATTCAAATTCTGAAGTAATCCTCGTCTGAGCCTAATGTAAGGATTATCGAAAATCTACTCGGAGGACATACCCCTCTTGTTGATTAACTTATGGGTGAAAATTATCGGACTTTTTACAAGATATTTTGTCTGTACTATAATACTGCCAACTTCAGATAAAGGGAGGATGTGGTTATGAACTACCTACGCACTATCATTTTCACTACTGCTTTGTTACTGCTTCTGGTAATATCACCAATTCTAATAAGCTGTGCACCACAAGCTTCACAGCCTTCAACTGCACCTAGTACTCCCACTACTCCATCTCCTCAGCCAGCACCTCCACCACCTGCTCCATCCACACCACCTCCACAGCCCCCACCAGTATCTTCATCAAAACCAGAGCCAACGACACGCACATGGGTTTTAACCGATGAGCAAATCAGCCAAATCATCACAGAATTTTTTGCTTCAAGGCGAGTCAAAGCACATTTTATGAGTGGCAATAAACTATCTATGGATTACTACGGACAAGTTGTTGTTTCGGACATTATTGTAACAGATGGCAAATTTACACTGTCGCCTTTCCCAAAATACTGGTATGACCACACCAATAGCACGGATGTTCTTGAATACAACGAAAAGAATACAGGGATATTAACGTGGATTGCTTTTCCTCTTAGCTGGGACTTCAAAAAGCAGCTTGGTATTGATGATAACAAGCTACCCTATATCATATCAGCTACTACCAGAGATGGTGAAATCACCATTGTTAATCGCTCGCCTTAACGGGCTTTCCATTAAACATTGTTAATTTCCTATCACTGCCAGACTAAATAACTTATTAAATGGCTAGACTTTACATCAAGTTTTGTTAGCACTTTTTAAACAACGTTTCTTAAGATTAGGACAACGGCGACCTATAGAACCTCATACTATCTTGAGAGGTAGTTGTATATTTTAGTCTCTTATGCTTTTTTGTGGTAGGTCAACTGGTCTCTGAAGAAACCAACGGCACAATAATATTTTTGGAAGATAAGTTAGGTTTGATGAGCTTGACGTCAAAATATGTTGTGGTAGAATTCTGGTAATTAGTACTTAAGTACTATTCAACGTCATGTCAGTATTATGCAAAGACCCTAAACCCCTGCATGTATATTTGTTTATTGCTCTTAGTGCGGTAGATGTCGCACTCACGATAACAGCACTATCATTTGGAGTAAAAGAACTAAATTTGTTGTTCGCTGCTTTTCAAAATCCCATCTCAATGATAGCGGCCAAAATGATTCTGACAGGTATGGTTGTGCTAGGATTAGTGATATTTCACCGTGTTTATTTTATATTTTTGTTGAATGCTGGTATGACACTGGTCGTACTGTGGAATATTGTGGCAGTTTTAACCTGGCTTCACTATTAGTGAGCTAGATTTTGTCTGAGCTTAAAACCCGTCTGCAATGCTCCAAGTAATCTTCAAAGGTAATACTTCTGCAATATTGTGAACAATCAGCCTTACCTTGTGAACTTTTAGCTTTGAATACTTGCTACCTAAGCAATTGTTATAACTATTGTGGTCAGTTCAGTTCAAACAGTACATTTCCAATATTCATTAGGTAATAGGTCAATTTGGGCATAAAGTGTACTGTACGTATTGCGTCAAATTAAACTGTTACCGAAGACCTTCTTATTGCCTCATAATTCCGGTTACCGAGCCAGGACGCTCTGCTAGCCGCCACAATTTCTCCAGATTGTCGTTTATCTGCTTCAGAAGGAGTACGGGGTTCAATCCGTGGTAAGTAGCTGCCAGCGCAGTCTGCTTAGCTTCTGTAAGTATACCTGATTGCACCAAGCGCTGGTAGGGAGTCCGAGCGGTATCATAGACTTTGCGGACTTTGGCCCCGTGCCTGCTCTTAGACACAAGCTTCATAGTTGGCTGAAAGAAGTTAATGTACAACCGAGCCAGGTCATATACCCTCCCCAGACATTCAAAAGCGGCTTTAGAGGCATACCGTTCGTATCCCACCAAGCGGCGTACCACATTGCCATTCTTCTGCTCAACGTGACAGCTATCATTCTTCTTGTAGGAACGAGACCTCGTGAAGGTGATCTTCTCATCACGGCAATAATTATAGAAGCAGCGGTTAATGAACTCGCTACCGTTGTCCGAGTCTATTCCCAGTAGAGGGAAGGGAAGATGCTGTCTCATACGGTGTACCGACTGCCGTACCTTCTCTTGCCATTTACCCCACACTGGCAGACATTCCGTCCAGCCGCTGGCAACATCTACGGCGCAGAGTGTGTTCAGGTAAAAGCCCTCCACACTCTCCCCGCAGTGAGCTACGAGGTCTGTCTCCATGAATCCAGACTTGTTCTCTTGCCAGTCAGCAAATGTCCTGATAGGTATACAGCTCTTCAGCAGGCTGCCCGGCCGAGTAGTGGAAAACGATTTCCGACCTCCAATCTTTCGATATGGTCGTAACAATCGGTCTATAGTGGACGGGCTCATCTGGCAGAGTTGCTCTTCTAGAAAGGCATTTATCCGTTGCTCACCATATCGCCTGAGCACCTTCACCATCTCTGGAAGGAAAGGCTGAAGACGTTTGGAGCATAGCCGGTCGCTGACTTCCCAGACTGCTTTCAGCATCCCTGCCACATCAGAGGCGTATCTCCTTGGTCGACCGCGTCCTTTGCTTATCTTGGGCTGGTTTGCTCTGTTTAATAGCCTGATAGCTGCTTTACGGTGCCGACCTGTAACTTGCGTAAATTCGTCCAATATCTTACCTTTTTCTGCTTTTGACGCCCGTGAGTACCGGAGCCGTAGTGCCTGCACATATTCCAATATACTGCGTCGTGTCACCTTTAACCTCCTTCGGTAACACTAATTTTGACGCAACCACTCCATTTTCGGTAACTTTAATTATGAGTCAATGCGCTGTATTGCATAAGTATCTCAAGAGTGGTATAAATGTTTGGGGTGGCAGGTCATACTGGCACAAAATAAAGTAAGGAGGAGGAGAAAATGCCTAAACTCAAAGCTGTTGTTACTATAACAGTATGGGTTCTATTCATCAAAGGCTTCATCAATGTGGTAATGGGCACAATTGGCACTACAATACAGTTATCGGAATCTCAAGTAGTAGCGTTAAGTGCCTCAGGTATTGCTGCCCTGATTTTAGCTTGTGTTGGTGCTTGGCTAAGAAAAAAGCTGGAATAAGAGAGTTATAGTCATATTTTTGCATGTGCGCAAGTATTACAGACCTGCCCCCATAGTTAGAATCTTTAAATCGTTTTTGTTGTTAGCTTATCCCAGCGGTGACCTGTAGAACTTCATGCTATCTTGAAAAGTGACCGATCTTGTATATCGCTGTACCATCTCCAGGGATTCCCATCTTCCAAGGTCTTTGATAGTCATTGAAATAACTGCATTGTTCCTTCTAAGCTCGCAACCTTTTGTCCTTTCTTGGTGTTAGAATAGTATGTTTCTAGTTTGTTTAAAAGCTTCTCTGATGGTGGACGCTTGCCCTTTCTGACTTGGCTGATGTACGCTTTACTACAATTGCTTAACACAGCGAGAGTAGAAACAGGCAGTTTGTTAAGCAGATTGAGTGTATTTGAGGGATTCGAATTCCCTTGGGGGCACCACCTCTGACTCAGTAACAAATATTTCCCGTTAATTTACTCAGGGGTTGGGCAGACGGGACCTTCATTACTGCTGGATAAGGCTCTTTTGCCAATTTCAAGAAGGAGTTTAGCTGAGGACGGTGACAAGCCGAAGCTGCTGAGATCCCTCTCCAAATCCTGGATTGTGCCATAGCCACCGAGATATCCATTTACTCGTGTTACGGCCGTGGAATTTACCAGGTTATTGAGATCAGGATAGATACGTTCATATTCCATCAAAACTTCAGGGAACAGTCTTAAATAGGATTTCTGGTGGTAGTCTTCAGCTAAGTAAAATGCTGAGAAAGGTACAATCTCAGTATAAATCTTCTTAGTTAGCTTGTCTTCCTCTCGTTGTTTTGATTCAAGAGCCAACCTTTTCTGCTCTTCGTCGTGATAGAAAATGATAGAGCGATATTGTTTGGAATACGGTTCAAAGACGGGGTCGTGCTCTTTCCAGAAAATATCTAGCAGTTCATCATAGGAGATGACTGTGGGGTCGTACTCTACCTGGACTGTTTCGGCATGGCCGCCGATATTAGTGTATGTGGGATTATTAGTAGTGCCTCCGGCATACCCAACACGGGTACGAATCACGCCATTGAGACTCCCAAACCTGGAGTCAGGTCCCCAGAATCAGCCCAGGGAAAATGTTGCTGTTTCAGTTTTAGTAGGGGCGTTGGTGTCTATTGGTGGAATGGTAGTGGGTACAACCATATCAACTTCCTTCTGTTTAATGCTGTTGCAAGCAGTTAGTATGGCAGGTAGAAATAAGGTTAAAAGGAACAGTATCGGTAAAAACTGCCTTGCGGTAAATTCTCTGTGAACACCTCTCATAGTGTCACTATTTTAGAACATAATGGATTGGAAGTATGTGACTTTTGTTCCATTTATGGCAGTTATTGCTAGGGCAGTGGGGGCAAAAAGAGCTTCAGGTTTGAATGTCGCTTGCAGTGAAGTTGAAGTGAATTTACTCTGTCATCGCGTATATCGAGCTAGCATTTACTCCATCTGGTTTTAGCCAGGTCCTGTTCGGAGAGATAAATTTTCCCTTCTTCAGTTACACGAACAACGTTGATTTGCATTAAGAGCTGTAAAGCACGTGGTTTATAATCACGACCGCGCCACATCCTCTCGACGAATCCTCTTTGCTGGAGACCTAATTCGTCAACAAACTTGGCGTTTTTTTCGCCCACAGCGCTATTCTGGCGGAAGATTTTAATTACTTTAGGACAATGCCTGGCAATCATGAGGGGTTGTACCACAAAGACTGCCAGCAGAAAAATGATGATCAGTATAACGATAAACGCCCAGTCAGGAAGTCCCATATATCTTTTCCCCCCCTTACGGTCAGTCAGATTTTACCTTATTTGTGTCGGGTTGTCATCATCTCGTCTCACCCGCATAGGACGAGAGGTAACAAACACTAGTTGTCTTTATATTTCATATCTATCATTGGTGACTGGTTTTTCTCAATGTCGATGATGTCATCACGCTACCACTACGTCTTACAATAGCGTGACGAACAGGGCGATAGCTATGTAAGTTTAATTATCTGCTGCCTGTGTTCCTCTAATGCTTTCTCGTACTGAGCGTCAAGCTCACTACTGGCTCTTCGCCACTCATCCTGGAATTGCTGCTGAATCTGGACCTCCAGATTAGCTGCTGCCCCCGGTTTCTGCTGCAAGGTCTTGCTCATTTCCTGGAGCTTGGTTTCGAAGTTTTTCTTGAACTGTGTAAAAGCCTGCTGACGCGCCTGTTCGTAATACGACAGCAAATTATTGATGCGCTCAGATATAACATCGACCTGTTTCTTATTGTCTTTGAGCATTTTAATACCAGTCATCGCCCTTAAGGTGACCTTCTTATCATGCTCGTTGTGAGCGAGAGCTATATTCCTCATGAATATCTCCTGAATGCCCTGGATGACGTATTGCCTGATGCCACTAGCTTTGTATTTGGTCAATTCGGCATCGAGGTCAAATTTTTCTTCTTGAAGGAACTTAGCGGCAAGCGTATTCCCTGCGGGGATATACTCCAGCTTCTTGAGCTCTTCCTCGGTTGGTTTTCCCAGTTTTTCTACTTTTTCCAATGCTTTTTCCCAGGCGCTTTTCATTTCACCCATTATAGTCCTCCAGGGTATTTATTATTGGGCATGTCGCAATTGCCCGCTAATGTGCAATTCCATTTCTCTTCATAGGTTTTTTTTATTTGTTGATAACGAGATTGAAACTCCGACGTAGTAAGCGTATCCGTGGTCATAATGAAGGCATCTTCGCCATTGTCTGTGTAGTAGCGGTGGCGGATGCCTGTCTTGTAGAAGTCATATTTCTGGTAGAGTACCTGTGCTAGCTCATTAGAGGTACGCACCTCTAACGTAGCTATATGCGCGTTGAGTTGTATTGCCAGGTCGATAAGCGAAATGAGAAGCCGTTCTCCGACACCCAGCCGGCGATAGGCTTCTCTGACGGCGATAGTGGTGATATGCGCCTCATTCATCATGAGCCAGAAGCCAGCCATACCGATGACATATTCCTTTGGTGGTGACAATGTATAGGTAGGCTGGTCATGGTTGAGGAGATGTTTAAACTTTTCCCAGAAGCTTTTATTAGCTTCTTTGCTTTCGGATACCTGTAGTTCACCATTGTCTGGTTTACAGGCAACGATATAGTGTGCCAGACGGTTGCGAAGTTCTTGTTTGAAGGAAGTATAGGTAGGGTGTGGCCACTGGGTGGGGAATGCCTCCCGGTCAAGCTCAATGGTCTGAGATATATCATTATCCTGCATAGGGCGGATAGTGTAGTATATATTTTGTTCTAGCGTTGCCATTTTAATGCATCTAGGAAATTTTAACATATTTTTCATTCTGGCATCGCAGCATGCGGGTCTATTCTTTTATTGATAGCTTGGGTATACTATGGTAAAGCAGTATGACGGAGGGTGATGATGCAAGGACATGTGATTGCTGAAATCTCGGTGGTGCCTCTGGGTACCGGTAACACCAGCCTGAGCCACTATGTTGCTGGATGTATGGAGTTATTGGAAAGCAGGAAGGATATTTCATATCAACTGACGCCGATGGGCACAGTGATAGAGGGACCTCTGGACAAGGTGCTCGAAGTCACTCGACAGTTGCATGAAGCTCCCTTTAACAAGGGTGTATCTCGTGTGCTCACCACTTTGAAGATCGATGACCGAAGGGACAAGGCGTTAACCATAGATGGGAAGGTGGCATCAGTAGTAAAGCGTTACCCACCGACCAGAACAGCGATAAAGAGGTAATATGGCAGATATCAGCGTTCAACTGGCCCCGTCACATACCAGAGGCTTACGTTTGGCTAATCCGGTGATGACAGCCTCCGGCACGTTCGGGTATGGGGTCGAGTATAGTGAGCTAGTAGATATACAAAGACTGGGAGCAATAGTCTGCAAGGGAACGACACTCAAACCCAGGGATGGCAATGCCCAACCACGACTCTGGGAGACAGCTTCAGGACTGCTCAACTCCATAGGATTGCAGAACATTGGGGTTGAAGCTGTAGTGAAAGAAAAGGCTCCGGTATGGGCTCACTGGAATGTACCGGTTATCGTTAATATAGCCGGTGAAAGTGTCGATGAGTATATAGAGGTGGCATCGAAGCTGGATGGTGTAGCAGGTATCGGTGGTATCGAGGTGAATATAAGCTGCCCCAACGTGTCATCTGGCGGGATGGAATTCGGCACTAACCCTAAGATTGCAGCTCAGGTCACCTCGGCAGTGAAGGCTGCTACCAGCCTGCCGGTGCTGGTGAAGCTCAGTCCCAATGTTGTGGATATTGCAGAAATAGCTCTGGCTGTTACTGAAGCAGGGGCTGATGCACTCACGGTGATGAATACGCTTCGTGGTATGATGATTGATATTAAAGGAAAGAAGCCTTCGCTGGGCAATGTTGTTGGTGGGTTGTCAGGTCCAGCGATTAAACCGATAGCCCTCTATATGGTCTACAAGGTGGCGGGAGCAGTGAAGGTGCCTGTGGTTGGTTGTGGTGGCATTCGTTGTGCTGAAGACGCCCTGGAATTTTTATTTGCAGGAGCCAGTGCTGTACAGGTCGGTACTGCTAATTTGAATAATCCTCAAGCTGCTGTTGAAGTGTTGGAGGGCATTGAGCGGTACATGCAAGAAAATGGGATAGAGAAGCTGGACGACATCATCGGGATTGCCAGAGTATAACGTTCTTGTTCTATTGAGCTGTACCAAATTCCTTTTTGATGAATTCGGCTATTTTTTGTGTGGGGGTACCCGGCCCAAAGACAGCTTTTACCCCTATCTTTTGTAAGACAGTGCTATCCTCGTCAGGAATAATGCCGCCAGCAATGACCAGGACATCGGTCAAACCTTTCTTTTTCAGACCCTGCACAATCGCAGGAAAAAGTTCCAGATGTGCCCCTGAGAGAATGCTCAAGCCAACCACGTCCACATCTTCCTGGACTGCTGCTTCCACTATCATTTCTGGTGTCTGGCGGATGCCGGTATAGATTACCTCCATACCTGCATCTCGAAGAGCTCTGGCAACTACTTTGGCGCCACGGTCATGACCATCCAGCCCAGGCTTGGCTACTAATACTCTGATTTTTCTCTCTTCTACCATATGTCGCTCCTTCCCAGGACGCATACATTTTCCCATAGTGTTGTCAGTAATGTCCATAATGGCAACAGGGTTAATGAGATTGATCATATGCTTGTGCCAGCTCAATAAGCACCCCTTTCGTTGATTTGGGGTGGATGAAGCCTATTTGCCCGACTAATCCTTTACGTCCCTTCTTATCAATCAGTTGGCCTCCCCGCTCAGCAATAGTGTTTAATACCTGGTCGATATTGTCAACCTCGAGACATATGTGGTGGATTCCTTCGCCCTTATTTTTCAGGAAGTTGGCCAATCCGCTATTGGAATCGATTGGTTCCAGTAATTCGATTTCACCGCTATCACCCATGGGAATGAGAGCAGCTTTTACACCTTGCTCCGGCATAGTTTCAATCCTGGTTGCTTTGACGTCGAACAGCCCTTCGTAGAGTTTTAATGCCTCATCCAGGTTTTTCACAACAATAGCAACATGATTGATTTTTTTAATCATAGTCTTTCCCTCCCTCACACAGCAAATTCCTCTCTGTTAGAAGACGAGATATTCCTTCTGGGTGCCGAAGCTTTTACGCAGCACTTCGCAGATTTCACCAATGCTGGCATATGCTTCCACGCATTCAATAAAGGCAGGCATAGTGTTATCTGCGCTGCGCGATACTTCGTCCAGATAGTGAAGAACCTTTGTTACCTTATCATTATCTCTCTTTTTCTTCACCTCGGCCAGGTGTTCGACCTGCTTCTTTTCCTGCTCCGGGTCAAACTTTAGCAGAGGTATTTGGGAAGAATGAGAGACGAACTTGTTGACGCCGACTACGGTGGTTTTATTTTCATCGATGTTTCTCTGCTGTCGATAGGAGCTTTCCTGAATTTCTTTCTGTTGAAATCCTTGCTCAATGGCAACAACAGCACCGCCGAGGCTGTCTATCCTGGCGATATATTTTTCAGTTTCTTTTTCCAGTGTGTCGGTAAGCGATTCTATGAGATACGAACCACCCAGAGGGTCAACTATGTCACCGACACCGTTCTCGTAAGCCAGGAGTTGCTGAGTGCGCAAGGCGATAGTGACCGCTTCTTCTGTTGGCACGGCATAGGCTTCGTCGAAGGAGTTAGTGTGGAGTGATTGTGTGCCGCCCAGGATTGCTGCCAGTGCCTGAATAGCTACTCTGACAGTGTTGTTATAAGGTTGTTGTGCGGTAAGGGTGCAGCCAGCGGTCTGGGTATGGAAGCGCAGCATCATCGAGCGTGGATCTTTGGCTTTAAATCGCTGTTTCATAATTTTCGCCCAGAGCCGGCGTGCCGCTCTGAATTTAGCAACTTCCTCGAACAGATTATTGTGGCTATCGAAGAAGAAGGAAAGCCTGCCGGCGAATTTATCGACATCCAACCCTGTATTGAGCGCTGCCTGGACATAGGCAATGCCATTAGCTAGAGTGAAGGCGATTTCCTGAGCTGCGGTAGCGCCCGCTTCACGGATGTGATAGCCGCTGATGCTGATGGTATTCCAGTTGGGAACATTTTTACTACAATAAGCAAAAATATCTGTGGTCAGTCTCATCGATGGGCGTGGCGGGAAGATATGAGTGCCGCGAGCAATATATTCTTTTAAAATGTCGTTTTGAATGGTGCCGTCGAGTTTATTAGCTCTGACTCCTTGCTTTTTAGCTAAGGCGAGGTACATTGCGAGCAGCACTGGAGCAGTGGCGTTGATAGTCATTGAGGTGCTGACCTTATCCAGGGGGATTTCTTTGAACAAAATTTCCATGTCAGCCAATGTGTCAATGGCAACTCCTACCTTGCCTACCTCACCTCTGGCTATGGGGTGATCTGAGTCGTAACCAATCTGCGTGGGCAGGTCGAAGGCGATACTGAGTCCTGTTTGTCCCTGCTCCAGGAGATAGCGGTAGCGTCGGTTGGACTCTTCGGCAGTGGCAAAGCCGGCGTACTGGCGCATAGTCCATAACCTGCCACGATACATGGTTGGCTGGATGCCTCTGGTGAAGGGATATTCACCGGGATACCCCATGGCTGATGAGTAATCGAATGTCGCCAGGTCATCTGGGGTATATACCTGGGAGAGGTTGATGCCGCTTGTCGTCTCGAATTTTTGTTGGCGCTCTGGTGATTTCTTCAGAGTGGTAGCCAGGGTGGTATCATGCCATTCTCGCTTACTTTTACTGGACATGGTATCTCTCCTCTATTTACTAACCAAATTAACGACTACTTATATTTTAGCAGCATTTGGCAAGCTCAGCAAAGGCTATATGATAATCGTATAAATATATTGTTATTCTTCATGAAATCGTATTAGTTTGGGGCGGTATTTCATGTACAATGGCTTAAGTAGGTTAGAGGAGGTAGAAACTGTGAGATCTATCTCGGCAGTTTTGTATATCTGTATTGACGACAAGTTATATTACTTGTTAGAATTGGTTTCCTACGGGGATATAGCTCAATTGGGAGAGCGCTGCGTTCGCATCGCAGAGGTCGGGGGTTCGAATCCCCCTATCTCCACCAGAGCTTCAATAAGAACAACCGAAGTTATTAAAAATAGAATTTATCTCCGCTATTTCTATCCATAGATACCCTGGCTTCATGTGTGGGAGTACCATTGAACAAAACTGACAAAAGTGTGATCCAATATGCCGCTAAATTGAGACCCCCATATACAAATTTGCCCCTATTTTTAGCATTAACAAAGCGTCACTCGCATTTTTTATCAAATTTCAACCTGTCTGTAACATATTTGTAACATTTCCTGGTAGAATATTAGTATAGATAGCGGTGTGCGCTACCGTTTCGACTTTAGGGTGGAGCACGAAGTGTTTGAAAACGGTCAAAGGAGGTAAGCAATGTCATACGATTGGGGACCGCATTATATTATTCCTTCGGCTATTATCAAGAGCTACTCCGGCATGGTTCAACTCCGCGAGGAGTACGATGAGCAGCTTCTCGACAAGGAACTTGAAGAATTTGGATTTTCGGGACGTATTCTAAGGGTCAACAATCCCTGGTATTGTCGCTCAAAGGGTACAACGACATGGATAAAGTTAGGAGAATCAGACAATAAAAGTGACAACTTTGCGGTGTCATGGGATACACGCGAATCCAAAAACGGTGTATATGAAGTCTTGGGGTTGATGCATATACATGTCCTTGTAGGCAACGCTGAAAAGACTATCGCCGGGCAAAACATAGTCGAAGTAACAGTAAAAAATTAGACCCTCGTACAAGCCATCCACAAGAAGCAGGGAAGTGACCCTCGCTATGTCTTCGTTGGCTAACTGGCGGACTTTTGCCAAAGACATATAAAAGGGTGCAATCAGCAGTCAAATTTCCCTTACTTCCTAACATCGTATCATCCATTCCGCACCATTGGTCACCTGTCCACTGAGAGCCTTTACTGCACCCATAGAAAAAATAAGGTTGCTTGTCTACCTGTCGAAATTGTTGTCTCTATACTATAAAAGAAAGGCGGGCAACTAAACCGTCTGGGGCCATTTAGCATTGCACAAACACTCAGATTGTGCACTTGTGAGCAATTGCCTATCGGAGGAACATACTATCAACGCCTGCATCAAAGTCCTCACTGCAAATGGGGCAGCGAAATACCACTCTAGTTATTGCCGTTCCTGACCTTTCAATGCGGTGAACCGAAGAGTCATGACCGCGCTTAGGACAACATGCGTATAGGGAATGGTGAAAGCCTGTGGCTGGGTCAGGTATGCTTAGTTGGCCTCTGGAAAGCATTTCTTTTATTCTCCGTAACTCACCTTTTTTTGCCATTTCCTTCCTCCTATAGCTATAGTAACTGCCTATCTCAGATCAAAGAGACGTAGCCATTTATTTTCAAAAGCCTTTTCCATTATTGCATCCCTATTGTTCTTAAATCAACCCGTCAGTTCAGCTTATCCCCGCTGTTTAAATATAAAAAGAAAACTTTCTAGCGGATTGTGCAGTATGCCTCGCCTTCGACACGTTCTCTCGTGGGCAATGCCTTAAAAGCAATGCAGGTATTGCAGAGTAATAGCAAGCGTTCTTGACATTTCGAGCCCGGTTGCAAATAATATGCTTATCGGCGGCTGGGAGCGTATCATGGCGAGATTCAAAGTATTGTCCGTAATCCTTTCCCTTCTCATTTTGGTTGCCATGCTTCTAGGGTGTATCAGCCCGACTGCCGTACCCACTCCAACACCTTCACCTCAGCCTACGCCGACACCTGCGCCAACAGCCACACCAACCCCGAACCTGAGCTTAAGCTATGAAAGTAGTGCTTATGGCGTAAGAATTAAGTATCCTCAAGACTGGACAAAACAAGAAGGAGTCAAGGGAACTGTTGTAACATTTGTCGCTACAAAGGAAAGCGTTTCAGCTACTCAGGAATCCCTTGCTATTACAGTTCAAGATTTGCCTTCATCGTCAATACCATTAAGTGCGTATACTCAATTGATTATCAGTCGATTAGGGCAAACGATTACGGATTTCAATCTTATCGAATCAGGTGCTACTACTCTTGCGGGTAGTTCTGCGCATAAGGTGGTATACACCGGGAAGCAGGGACAACACAATATTGAGATTTTGCGTATATGGACAATAATAAACAAGCAAGCTTACATGATAACGTATGTTGCAGAATCGAATAGATATTTTGACTTCTTTGGAATCATACAACAAATGATTGATTCATTCTCCACATCTACGCCTACATCCACCCCGACGCCTTCAGAAGCACCACTGCCACCTGGAGCAACGCAAGAGAGCATACTCGGGATACATACAACAAAAGCCATAGGCGAACAAAAGGTTATCGTCATTATTGCAGATTTTCCAGATGTAAAGCCTACTCTTTCCCAAGAGCAAATATATAATAAGGTTTTCGTAGAACTGGACAAGTATTTCCGTGATGCTTCATATGGCCAAATGTGGCTAAGAGGAAATATAACAAAACGGTATCTGCTGCCTCAACCTGTGTCGCTTTACAAAGTGTCGCCATACAACCTAATGATCGACCGCACAGTTGTCCGGTCTCTGGTCCAGAGTGTTATAGATGCCGCTGACGGTGATGTGGACTTCTCCCAATACTCCCATGTAATTATAGTTTTGGGGGCATCACGTATGACGGCGCCCTGGGGAGGTATGATTCCCGGCCAGATTGGTACGACGACGATATCCACGAAAAGTGGACAGACTATTAGCAGTGCAGCTATGTTGTGTGAGGATTCGCACTTAGGCAGCTTTGTTCATGACTCTATTCATGCGTTAGGGGGTTACATACCGCGTGGTAAGACGGGATATCAGCGCATAGTACCTTGCTTATATGACCAGGTTTTACAGTCTATTACTGGAGATTTCAGAGGGCATCAATTCTTCCTGACTTATATGGGCGCCTGGGACCCGATGTCCTGCCACGTCTATAAGTGGCAACTGCCTCCGACAGGGCTGTCATCCTGGACGAAGATGCGTTTGGGGTGGATTGAGCCCTCCAAGGTGGCTGTAATCAACCTAGGACAGACCACCACTGTTAGGCTTGACCCGTTGGGGAGTGCTACCTCATCTACCCTGGTGGTTAAAATCCCCTTAACCGCAGACACTTTCTACCTGGTTGAAAACCGTCAAAAGGTTGGTTTTGATGAGTATGCCCCATCAATGGGCGTCTTGGTACTCTACTGCGATGACAGTTACGTAGGTGAATGCATGGATGGAAAGGGGCCAGTGCAGCTCATGGATGCTAATCCAAGTGTTCCCTATCTTCAGGGTGCTGCTTTTGACATCGGCAAGAGAGAGATATTCAAAGATACCAAGAACAATCTGGCTATTATTTTGCTGCGAAAGGTTGGCCTTTCTTATGAAATCAAAATCACAACCGCAGATAAAGCCGATACCATTCCTTGAAACCGAGACATTATTAAGATGGCTAATAGCGATGTAGCTGAAGACATAGCTGAAGGAAAAACATTTGGGCTTGATGGAGCTAGACAGCTACGAGCGCAAGCTGCCCTATCTTTTGACAAGGGCAACTATTAAGAAACCAAAAGGCTGGCTCAAGAAGCCAACGGATTGTTAGGCAAATGATGACCGCAACCTTCAGACCAACCGATAGTGTCCCGAAGAATAGTTCAACAAAAGGGCGGATTGTTACATAACTGTCTTCTAATAAGCTCATCCTAAAGAGTTGGGTGTTACTTTGCTGCACTTCAATTGGAGTGGGTAACAACCAAAATCAGTTTTTTTCGTTATACTTATTGTTAAACAGAACGGATGATATGGTGATAAGATGGCAGTTGGAGATAGTTGAAATGAAAAGGATTATCCTATATATGCTGATGGTAATAGGGCTGTTGAGCCTATGCTGCCTGAGTAGTGGTAGTAAGGTAACGAATGGCTTGAATATGCAAAACCCCTATCAAGCTAAAACCAGTGAGGTGGTAGTTATAAACATAATTGGCGAGGGCGGTAAGCCTGTCTCAGGGGTGCGTGTCTACAGTCCCGAATATCTTGGGGATACAGCTATAGACGGCAGTTTGCGTACCTTCTTTAAGGAGCCTAACGATTACCAGCTATCTGCCAGGAGAGGAAAAACCGGAGAGCCAGGATTTGCTGAAACAAAAGGCGTAATAAGCATAATCCCCAGCCCTATCGAGTTGCAGGCTTTTAATGGAATAGAACCGCTTCTGCCTTCGGGTAAAACGTATACGGGAGAACAGCACTATAAACCAGGGATGGCAGTTAGGTTTAGTTTCAAGAACATTGGTGATAGGGAAATAATCTTAAACAATTCCGCCCCTTGGAAGATACAAAGCCGGGAAGGTGAAATAGTCTTTGAACCTGTTGTCCTACAGGCGATAGTCAGGTTGGCACCTGGTGAACATAAAGAGTGGATTTGGAATCAGGAAGATAAGCATAAGCTCCAAGTAGGTGAGGGAGGCTACATGGTAGTCCTCAAATGTTCTGAGGGTGAATACGGCCTCCGCTTTTGGATTATACCCAAAGGAATGATGCCGTAGATTATTATCCGTGATCCAGTGAGGGGAACTGGAGAACCATGCAATCACGAAGGAGTAGTCGACGTAACTAAAAGTCCATTTTGTGCAGTAACTGTCACTGCCTGTGCTAGAAAATAGATCGTGAGTTGCAAGGCTAACAGGCCTCAGGGACCTCGTAGTATTTTTTGCCGATACTAGCGCGTCCGGTACAAATAGTTCTTAACTCGTTATCTTACCGAAGGTTGAGTACCAGTGAATACCAAGAAATGTTACAATCTATAAAAGTTGGGCGATTTATAATCGATACTATGAGCTAGTTGTTCATAAACAGTCGGGGGTGGCTATGTCAATAAAGAGAGCTATTTATGTATTTATTTCAGTTCTTGTCTTGATCGGAGTTTTTATTGCTGGCTTTTGTTGGGGGAGAGGAGTTGGGTTTAGCTCCGCATATAAGCTTGGGGAAGAAGGAGGATACAGCCAAGGTTATATTTCGGGAAGCAATAAAGGATACGAGAATGGCGTCAGCGATGGCTACAATAGGGGTTTGGGTGATGGCTATAATAAGGGATACATGGAAGCTAATAGTAAAAGTTACAAAGAGGCTTACGAAGTAGGATATGACAAAGGTTATGATGATGCTTGGAAAGCAGGCCGGCAAGTTGGGTTCGTGTATCCTACAGGGAAATTACAAGGTGAAAAATAATTACACATACTGCTCCTCATTAAAGCAGGCCGGCAATGGTGACATGGCGTGCTGTATTGAGAAAACGTCTCCTGCAGAAGTATATCCTTTAGGTAACATTTGCCTGAAATGTGCAATTGGCATTTCCGACTATATCAAGCGTCCTTATGTCAGAGTGTTTGTTAGCCGTGGAAAGCCTAAGTTCTCAAATAAAATATGCTATTGAACTATGCTTGACTCATGCCGGCTCAACCTCACCCCATTTGTCAAAATATGCCACATCTTTCAAACTTTTTCTTTCACGCTGGCTTAATCTTTCCTTCGCAGCTTCATCGTAGGAAGCTTCTAGTGGGTATGCTAGGGGGGTAACAGCAACGACACGAACGTCGTCCGGTATTTGCAGAATCCTTTTTATTTCAGCCTCATTAACACCTGACATCGGATGCGTTACCAAACCGAGATCCGTTGCCGCCAATAACATATTTTCTACCGCTAAACCTGTATCGAATAGATAATATTCTTTACCGTCACGGGCTACAGAGTCTCCCGGCCTGCCACAAACTACTATAATAACCGGGGCCTGTTTAACTACCATATTTGTCTCAGGAAACGCTGTTTTGGCCAAGGCATCTACTGCCTTCTTGCCATTGACTATAACAAAACGCCACGGCTGCATATTCCTGGCCGAGGGTGCCAGGCGAGCAGCGTTTAAAATTGTATCGATTTTCTCAGGTTCTATTTCTCTTCCGGACAAGTGGGTTTTTAAACTGCACCTTTTACGTATTACTTCTGATGTCTCCATTTAATCCTCCTTTGGTACCTAATTCTGCCAAACTACTTATCGGCACTTCAGTATCGGTCAAATGTAACATACTACCAGACTAATAACAATCTTATGCATGTAAAATCCAATCCTAGCCCGGTTACACAACTTGGCTATTTGTTACGCTCCAATAAGAAGTAACGTGTATTTAGTGGAAATCAAATAATCAACCTGATATCATTAACCTAATGTATTAAGTATGGAAACCACGCGTGTAGGAGAAGTATGGGTAAGAATGTTAAGAACAAAGAGGGTCACAGAGTTGGAAAAGTAAAGGGTGTATTCCAGAAATATAATACAAGGTTAAAAGCATGGCAAAAATATGATAGGAAGACAGGTCGTCTAGTCTCAACAAAAAAATCAGCTGGTCATTATAAAGGTGTAGCCAAAGAATAAAGTTGATTATCATAGTCTATGAAAATTGCCTAGTTCATGGATTTGGCGTCAAATCCGTTAATCACAGTCAAACAAGCTGCGTTCTCACAGCTTAATTGGGATCAAGAGTCAAGACTACCAGCATTTACACACATTTCTCTCGGATATCTAATTAGGTACCACGCCGACCGCTGCACATTATGACGTTTAGTTAAATAACAGATTTATCTATTACAAATGGCATCTGGTCCCATGTTCGACCTTCAAGCTCCCGACCTGTTTTTTTCCTCCTCGATCCACCCCATTGCTTAAAAAAGAACGGCACTTTAGCATTTAGGCACTGGTCACGGATGTCAATTACCCAGCATGGGTTCATAACCCGTGCTCTAGGACCAGATTCGCCACCAACAATCACCCAATCAATCCCTTTTAAGTCGAGAGAAGGCAGCGGTCCTAGAAGAGGTTCGAGCGATAGAAACTTTGTTTTCGCGCCAGTGTCGCGTAGGTACTCAATCCTGAACATGTAATCTTCATTTTCGACACTAACTCCCATCCAAATATTGGGCACCCACTGAAGCTCGGAGTTCAAGTTCAACAATCTCTCTGGCCTTTTAGTTAGTATCTGAAACCGATGCCAGTCTGCTATCTGCATGGTCTGAAATACGCGAAGAATGAACAAGTCTGGAACTTCTTCATGGAAAAGATCACTCATTGAGTTGACGAATATTGTTTGCGGTTTTTTCCAGCGCAAAGGTAGGTCAAGCACATCGTGGTGAGTAGTAAGTCTAAAACCATTAGCGTAATTGGAATTACCCATAGCTTTCAATCGTATTGTCATCCTCTCCGCATAGCAGTTCTTGCATCCTGGGCTAACTTTGGAGCAGCCAGTTAGTGGATTCCAAGTTGAATCAGTCCATTCGATAGACGATGATAATGCCACAGAGTTTCTCCTATTAGTTATATTTTCGGAAAATATCCCCCATGATCTTGGCAGCTATTTTGTTTTGCGAAGCGAAGATCAAATAATATACTATGTTACGCTTTGAATTCCGCATGGGCAGCTGCTCCGAGAGATACTGAAATCCCGCAACTTCTTTGATTCGGTTTTGAAATGCGCTTGCTATCAACCTACCAGCATTAAACACCTTTATTGGCCAGCCGAAGAGATTCTTAGACCGGTCATAGGCAATATCCTTCCATGAATCATCACCCCAGAACCGATTCATGCGCGAGATATTCTTAGCGGAGATATTTTCAAGTTGGCTTCTGAGTATGTTGCGATTAATATCCATAATAGGGAAATTGAGGAGTACATCAACGGTTCGTATTCGCCCAGCGCTTAGGATAACATTCCAGTCAAGATGTAGCCCATAGGGATCGAGAAGGCAAAAGGCTCGACGATAGCCATCATATCGAATAGTAGGGAGAATGTTTTTGGGCAATATAGTATTACAGTCGCCTGGATGAAGATAAACATTAGGTCGATTTCCAGTCACTTCTTTTAATCCATCTATTTTGGCTTTGTTTACGTCGACAAAATGATATTCTTCAAATTCAGGTTTTATGCTTAAAACAATCAGGGGGCTTCCTCGCATAGTTCTACCTGTTCCTTTGGATATATGTTCACCAATTCCAGCAAAACCATCGACGTATACGTAATGGAAATTGCGCTTTTTCAATATTTTCGAATATGCACCAGCATATTCCTCAATAATCTTAAGCTTGATTTCAGTCCAATGACCTATTTCATCGAGCTTCAATCTCATTCTGGCCGAATTATACAACTGTAAAACTGTACTAACAAGTTAATCCATATAAAATGCCCCATGTGATGTGCCGAACTATGGGTTGCACAGAACTGACGACTGTTCAGTAAATCGTATTCTTGCGAATTTGTAGAATGGGGGTAGTGGGTCAATCTGGACATAATGTGTAGTATATTCAAACCTAACGGTATAATGGTAGTGTGTGGTGTGCTTAAAAAAAGTGCAATTTGTGGATGCGTAAGCAGTGGTAATACCTTCCGTACAACAGATCAACTACGGATACGGTTAGCTGGAGTAATTTCTCACAGATCGGGAACAACGGTGGATGGTATTTATAAAAAAGTATTAGAGGAACTGATACTGAAGGAGACTATAGTTTACAAACAAGTAGGAAAATCTGGTAACATCATAATTGCCGATGTATGGGTTGGTGATATGTGGGTTAATGATTATATGCGTACTATGGTTTTCCGTTAAACTTGTAGCCTAAACTTAAGTAGAAGTTGAATTTGGGTAAAGGCTAAGATTTGATATATGAGCTATACTATAGGCAAATTACATCATAGTATCGGAGGTAAGCACAATGGGTTGTTGTAGTAACAAGATAGAGAAACTAAGAAATTTACCAAATCCTTACGCCCTTTTATACATCACGGCTAAAGTTCTCGGTGGGGTAGGCATAGGTGTACTGTTGGCAAATTGGTTGCCTACGTGGGCGTGGTGGATTTTTATAATTATTGCTTGCATAATAGCGATTCCTGTTGTTTGGAAGCTTTTGAGAAGGTAACGCTTTGCTAAAAAGTACGTAACAGTAAGAGGATTTGACCTGCTAACCACGGGCTTATGAGATACCTTTGCGAAATTAGGTCCGGAGGAAAATCCAGGAATAGAAGATTGCTTTGTGCTGTTTGTCGTTTCCCCACGACCTGCTTCAGTGTTAACCAATCCTCGTGATTGTTCATTTAGCGAACCTAGCTGCCTTATATTAGGTACCGGTGAGCCACTGATGTAAAATTCTGGTGAGGAATAGAGAAACCATGACATTTCTGCCAGATGTACTCGAGCCGAGGCTTAGGTAGTCTTCTGTGGAACCGCTGTTGGAGCTAATTCCGATAACTCTCTCCGGGTCTGGGAACCTCTCGAGAAGAGATGCGGAAATTATACGGAAGAGAGATATCCAATAACGTATGGTGATATTGTGGTCATTGCATGGGTAATAAAGCATGATAGAGATAATATCCAGAATAATAAAAGCTTGGTTTATTACCTGAAGTCAGAATTGGGTATATTGCGCAATCTACCGCAACTGTAGGAGTGAAGAAAGCTGCAACATCTGATGCTATTGACTCAAATAGAGAACGCATTATAATTTGACCTGAAGAGAATTTACAGGTAAGGTGTTAGCAAGTAAGACCTGAAAAGGAATTGAATACGGAGGTTTAGGCATGGGTAGTAAGGGAAGAAAAAATGTAAAAAAACCCAAGAAACAAATATCAGAAAAGAAAGCTGAGAAGACAGAACAAAAGAAGAAATAGAGAGCAAAATAATACAGCTTAAATAGCGCTGATTTCCAGACATGGCAATTGCCTGTTGTCCAGTATGTCACTTTTGTCCATTTTGTGCTAGCAACGCGCGCATTTAGGAAAAGTACCTTGTACCCGGTTTTAGATCGATTTCTTAGACTATTTCACGAGATTGAGCTGTTTTTTGATTTGTATACGCGTTATTCACGGTAAGCATTCAGTCTCTTTTGTATTGATTCTGAATACTCACGCGCAAGCACGATTGAATTGATGAGATTATCAAGCTGAAGTTGGCTTTCTGTATGATGCTCGTTGACTTGACCATACTTTATTAAAGCGTCACTAGCATTGATACAACTAGACAATGCAGTTTCGAAATGCTTTTTAGTGCAATTTAATTCGTCTGACCGAGGTTCAGGCATATTCTTTACCACAGCCAATAGTTGTCTCAGAATGCGAGCATTTTGATTAACCGCTTCAGAATCTATTATACGTTCTTCAATTGCTCGGCATTGGAGTCCAGTACAAGCCCCAATGTGTGGAGTTGCAATTTCATAGAGGGACGTAAGTATTTGGAACCACCGGAGTTTTTCTTTTACTTTAATGTTCATTCTTACTTCCACCACGATTGCTAGGTCTAATTGTATAATACGCTCTATAGGTTAAAATTATTGTAAAAAATTAGTAAACAAAAGGTGAAAAAATCGTAAAAAATGGTAAAAATGGGGACCCCTTACATGATTGTACTGATGAGGAGAGTCAAGACGGTGGCTGAAAATTAATGCTTAGCTCAAGGATACAATCCTTTAACACACCCATTTGTCCAGAGAAAATTAATAGTTTTCCCATTCTAGAACGAAAGCCTCCTATGAACAAATAATGCAAGCCGATCCTGTTAATCCTGGTTAAGATCTTCTCAGCCTCCTATTCGTGCCACCAATTATGGTGCACAAGGTAACGTCAGACCCCGGAGCCCCTTAACCTGAATTTTGGAGCGCAGTTCTCTAAGAACTCGCTAAGGCTTTAAAAAGGCGGCTCCGGAATCGATTAGCTCAGATAGTATGTAAGGTCTACCTTCTTTAAGTACGTGGTAAACGACCTTAAGTAGCCACCTGGCCATTATCACTTTCGCAATATTTGCTTTCTTATTTTTTCTTAAGGAATCTAACCGTTTTTTAATCCCCGAATCGGCATATGACGCTGGCACAACAGCTTCGACAAGTGCCCACCTCAACCATCGATTCCCTTCCAAGATCATTTTTCCATGATACGTCTTTCCCCCGGATGAATGAGTTGACGGCACTAGGCCGGCATAAGAGGATAAATGTGATGGTGATTTAAAGCGACCAATCCCATCAATTTCGGTGCTGATGAGCATGGCGAGCGTTTTTCCTATTCCGGGAATAGTACAAAGCAATTGAGCGTCCCAGGTTCTTTTTGAATAGCTCGTTAATCATAGTATTGCTGACAGCTATCTCAGCGCTGAGTTGCTCGATAAGCCTCATAGATGATTCGAACACTCTTTTATCTTCTTCTACGGGCCATTCCAATGATTTCAACCATGGTACGCCGTTTTCGCGCTTCCCTACCTTGGAGAAAAGATTCTTCGGCTTTGTTTCTTCGATAGCTGAAGGCAGGATGCGGTTGCTTACTAAATCATTTACTTTATTTTTGAACTTGGTCCGCATTGCTACCAAGAAAGATCTGTGTCTGATTACCTTTTGTTTAATGCGATTGTCAGCTTCTCTTAAATGAGCCTGGGGAATAAGGTCAGCCTTTAATAATTGGGCCAGTGTTCTAGAGTCGATAGCATCGGTCTTGATTTTTGCGGAGGCAATAGCCTTTATCTTAAGTGGATGAGCCAGTATGACCTCATCGACGAGGTTCTTAGCCAGCTCATACGTCTTGGACCAGTTCCAGCATGATTCTATTACCATTTTGGTATTACGTCTGCCACCGATAAAAGACTGAAATTCCTCCTTTTTGTGAGACAGTTTTTTCGACCTGATTTCCCCTGTCTCGGAGTCAATTAATGTAGCAAAATCATATTGCTTGTGGCAGTCCAACCCGATATACTTCATTCAACACCTCCTTCTCATGTATTTATTTTCTAAACTAAACTGTACACTATAGTTTATGGAGGTGCATTATTCGTTCATGTTACCTGTATTGTTCAATTTATCCAGTTAACAAGTCTGAAGTTTAAGATGAAATTAATCTCGCAAGTTCTATTTGTCGATACCCTATTTCCACTATAACCATTCAGTTTATTACCAGGGTAAATTGGCTTATATTGTTGATATGAGCCTGAAATATGCTAGAATAGTTTCCTGGCTTTTTATACGATAACCCCCAAGTAAAAACCAAATAAATATCGGAAATAAAAAAGGGAGGAAACAAATATGAGATTTATTGATTGTCATCTTCATACGAACTTGATTGACGATGGTGTTACCGAGAGGCTAGCCATGTCCGGTATGGAGGCTGCTATAATCCCTATGCTTCATTGTTTATCGGGCATTTTCAATGCTGAAGGTGCGCTCCGGCTGTGGGACAGGTTTCTCGGCTTCGAAATAAAGAGGGGTGACACTATTGGATATCAAGCCTTTGTTTCTCTCAGTGTCCCAATGTACGGATTGACTTCTGAAGGAATCGATGAATGTCTCAAAAAGTTGCCGGAGTACCTTAAACATGAGCGAGTAGTGGCTATGGGTGAAATAGGACTCGATGTCGGTAGCGAGAATGAGGAGAAGCTTTTCCGCGCTCAATTGCGGATTGCAAAAGAGCATAATTTGCCCATTATTGTTCATACTCCTATTCGTTTAGCTCCTCAGGCGCCCGAAGTAATCAGGAAAGTAGTGAAGATTATTAAAGAAGAGAATTTTGATATACGCAGAGTAGTGCTTGACCATACTGGAGAGAGTACCTTCGACTATCGGGTTACTACTGGCGCCATGGTGGGATTAAGCGTCTGCCATGACAAGATGCCTACAGAAGTTGCGGCAAACTACGTATTTAATAACCCGGATAAGCGGGACAAATTATTGATAAACACAGAAGTCGCATCGGGCGATGGTTATTTTACGGTTCCCAGAGTTATTCTGGCTATGAAACGCCTGGGGATGAAACACGATGAGATTGAGCGTGTTGTCTATGATAATCCGAAGAAGTTCTTTAAGCTACCACTAGATTAAGAACTATCAAACCCCTTTGTCCCCCAAGATTGGGGGACAAAGGGAAGCCGCCTTAGACAGGTCATTGTTGGGGTGAAACTCCTATTTTGCCTCTTGCTGCTGATATAAAAATACTACAGAAGCAAAATCCGCAAAAGATAAGGAGTGCTATTCTGATGCTTTCTACAAAGGCTGTATAATATTCAGGTTTTATTTGCGCTGTGCCCATATAGAGTGAGAAAAGGAACAAAACAAGGCTCATACCGAATGTCATACCAACAGTTCTCGTCGTGGCATCTATTGATGCAGCCACTCTGTAATATTTCTTTGCTACGGAACTCATAATAGCATTGGTGTTGGGCGATACCACAAAGGCATGTCCAAGACCAATTAAAACCAGACTAATAATGATCGATTATGCAAAAGAGAAGCCGCCCGGAGGCGGCTTCTCTTTTAACAAATTGATTGCGGGACAATCACTCACTCGGCTTCACTACACGGCCAATGAACAGGATAGCGTCTGTTTTGTTATCGCGAATCAGAAAGATAAAGGGTCTATCAACAGTGACCTGGACAGGTGCTTGTGGTACAGACGTGGTACGCATTATTACGGCAGTGGCAGCGGCAGCTTCGGTGCCCGCTTCATCCACAGCTACGAATGCTTTGTGGATTACGTCTGAGATAAATAGGTCATGTTTTCCTGTCATAGCTGAGAAGTCAGCGTCTGGGGAGAAGGCGATGGGCATACCCATCTTCGATAGTGCTTTATTGAGATTAAACTTAGATTCAAATTTGAACTTTGGCAGGGACAATGCAACTTGCCTTGGTTTCACATCCTTTATGATAGCAGTTACCTGCTTGGCATCGAGAGCTTTTTCAAATGTCTTGAAGTTTCCAGCACTGGGTAACAAGATTATCATAGAGAGCTCGCGCCCATCGTAAGGTAATTCAACCGCCTGGTATGAGGCGTTCTCAGCATAACCGAGCATTTCCGTTTGCTTCATCATGGAGACGTTGATTTTGCTTCCATCGAGCAAATAGAAAGTACCTGCTTTGTCAGTAGCATTCTCTTTAAAGGGATACTGCCAGGCAGCATTGAAATAGATGGCATTGGTGAGCACAAGCAGTGTCAGTGGGGTAATAGCGCCCTGTGGAATCAGGTTTTTAATTCGATTTTCTGTCTGGTCGCTTACCCAGTCATTGATTTTAACGCGGGAATCTTCTGGTGCGCTACTGAAGTTAAGTGGTCTTAGCCCAGCGCCATAGTTTTCAGCGAGAATATCTAGAAACGGAGCGAGGAACTTAAATCCTTTTTGTCCCCAAATGGCGTTGACGATGTTCAGTCGGAAGCCTTTCTCGTCCTTACCCTTAGCACCCTGACCTCGGTGACTCAGTTCGATATCAAGGCTATTGAATGCTGGATGCAATAAGTTCTGTGAGAGGGTGTAGTGAAGGGTATTTGCCATCTGCTGTGCTGTTTCGCCACGAGCGCCGGCGTATGTCATTGCCAGCGCCAGCGATATGCTATAAGGTGAATAGAAGAGATTGCCGTCTGCATCTTTCAGTGTTTGATACAGGTCGAAAGCAAAGGTGCTGTTACCACCGACCAGGCCTGACAGGTCAGCCTTGTTTACTTCCACCGAGCTTGCCCGTTGTTTCTCTGATTTAATGACCTCGCTCGATACCGGCTGAGCACAGGCTGCCAGCATAGTAAAAATCAATAAGCTAAATACCCAGAAATATGCTTTTTTCATAGTAGCTACCCCCATTTGTCTTTCCTGACAACTGATACAAGTAATAACGGGAAACAATGATTATAAGTTTATCATTTTGATCAGAGCAGTAATACCCAGAGTGAGAAGACACGAAGTAATAAGTAATATGGATGTGCATGTATTAAACTAATGGTATAGTTAAGGAGAAAGTGCTACCTTTGCCTGGTTCGCTTGTCACCCAGACCCTGCCGCCATGTGCTTCGATCATCTGCTTGACGATAGCTAATCCCAGGCCGGTTTCCCCCGCATTCTTCAAACGTGAACCTTCCACACGGTAAAAACGGTCGAAAACATAGGGCAAATGTTCTGAGGTAATTCCCTCTCCTGTATCGGCAACTGAAATCAAGAGGCCTGGTGTATCAAGGTGAGAGGTATTGGCGCTGGTCACTGTGTCCATCGATACTACTATCTTGCCTCCTGATGGTGTATGGCGTATGGCATTAGTGAGCAGATTGGTAATAACCTGCTCCATACGAGTGGCGTCGACCTTAACCTCGGGTATTTGACCATGGACATCGAGGTGAAGCTGTACACCTTTGTCCTGCGCTCTTACCTCAACTTGCGAGAGTTTGCGACGTACGAGATCAACCATATTGGTAAGAGCAAGCTCCAGCTTCAGTTGTCCTGATTCAGCGAGTGAAATGTCTCTGAGGTCATTAATAAGGTGGGTGAGTTGAGCGGTCTGTTCCTTGATGGAGAGAAAATGCTCCCTGTCAGGCGCGTAGACACCGTCGAGCATAGCATCTACCGTACCTTCGATGACAGTGAGTGGTGTCCGTAGCTCATGGGTGATATCCGCCGTCATCCTGCGTCGTGACTGCTCCATTTTATCCAGGCTGGAAGCCATGGAGTTGAAGGATTGTGCCAGTTCCCCGAGCTCGTCTTTAGAGCCGAATTTGACCCTGTAACCGAGGTTACCTTCGGAGATTTGGTGGGCGCCTTTGCGGAGAGCACGAACCGGTAAGATAATCTGTCGGGTTAGAAGTACTCCCAGTAAAAGAGCAACTGCTACGGCGATGAATCCAGCGAGCCACAAATAGTTATTGACACGGTTGAGGAAATCTTGTTCGGCCACATTGAGTATTACTGGTCCACCCATGCAACCGCGACTCATCATGGAACTATTGGAAGGCGAACCATAGCACAGAAGATACAGATTTCCCACTGTTTTCTCGGAAATGGTAATAGCTGTGGGGTTTATGAGCCCGATATCTTTTGTATTTTTCCCCAGCCATTCACGTGCCGTATCACCTACTATAGTGCCAGAGCTATCTGCAAGAACCAGTCTTTCATTTTTTGCTCTAATCTGAATGCTAAGCGTTTCTTGTACTCCATTCCACCCCTTGTTCTGGATATGGAACTGGCTCAGGTTATCGTCAGCAATTTGGATATATGTCGTGTCGCAATAAGAGAGATACTGCTGAAATTCGCGGGTAGTGCTCTGGCTGATTAAGAAGGCGGTTAATCCTACGGAGACGACGACGACAAGGAGAAGAGCACCAGCCAATTTCCAGCTTAAACTGCGCACTCTATTTTTCCTCCAGCTTGTAGCCGACTCCGTAAACGGTGGCGATGTATTTGGGATTGGCTGGATCAGGCTCAATCTTCTTACGCAGATTTTTGATATGGCTGTCTATAGTGCGCTCATATCCTTCGTATGCTTCGCCCTGAACCGAGTCCAGTAGCTGCATGCGACTGAAGACACGGCCGGGATTTTCTGCCATGACTCTAAGGAGGTCGAATTCCATAGGAGTCAATTCAATCGCTTCATGGTCACGGTACACCTGACGTTTTTCGATGTCGATAGTTAACTCGGCGACATTGAGAATAGTTTTAGATACAGCCTTGCTTTCCGAGCGCCTGAGCACGGCTCGTACCCGTGAGACCACTTCATTGGGGCTGAAGGGTTTGGTCACGTAATCATCAGCTCCCAGTTCCAGGCCGACGATTTTATCAGGTACTTCGTCACGTGCTGTGAGCATAATGATAGGGATGTCTGAGTTTTTTCGCAGGGTGCGACAGACGTCCCAACCAGCAATTTCCGGGAGCATCAGGTCGAGAATAATCAGGTCGGGAGATTGAGTTCTGGCGGACTCTAATGCTGACTTTCCGTCATAGGCAACGATGACTTGATAGCCTTCTTTTTCCAGATAAGCTTTTACAATATCGACGATCTTTTTCTCGTCGTCAACCATAAGGATTTTCTTTGCTGGCATAATAATCTACTTCAGTATTTATGTATCGTATAAATTTAAATATCTATTATCTATGTAGAATTGTCAAATGCTAAATATTAAGCTAGCTAGAAAGGGACAGATGGAGGTGCTGTCTCTTTCTAGCTAGAGGATGTAACTCGGCAGGGGGTCGAGTCCTGCCGAGTTATTAGTTATTAAGAACAATGATTTTATTATTATCTTCCCCTGGCGCATGGTCCACCGCAAGCCTGGTTGCTGCCGCTGCTGCTATGACAGCTTTGGCTTTGTCCCTGCTGGCCTGGGCCGCATCCGCCAACTCCCTGGCAACTGGTACCAGACTGACAATTGCCCTGACAGGTACCATCGCAATCACCATCGCAGTCTCCCTGGCAGTTTGCCTGACAAACTTCACCGTTAGCACCACGACAATTCTGTTGTCCGCAATAGGCGGGTGTAGTAGTATCAGTTCCCCATGGAGGAGCAGCGAAGACGGTGGTAGCAAAAATAGCGGTCATGATAACCACTAATACCAGGACACCTATGGATAATTTTACTTTGCTATTCAACTAGTTTACCTCCTTTCTCTACTATTTGATTGCTCTTTTGAGCTTTCAGACTTAATTGTAAACCAGGAATATGGAGAGATTATGGAGAATCGTTGGTGATTTTATGTGATTTTCCTTTTATTTATTTTTTTCTGCTATGATGTAATGAGCAGCTAGTTAAGAAAGGGAAAATATGAGGATAAAAACCATCAAACAGTCCGAGGTGTTTAAAACCACCCCTCACCAGGTTTACATAACTTTAATGGATTCTCGCCAACATTCTCAATTCACCGGTAGCAAGGCAGTTGTCGGCAAGAAGAAAGGTGATAAATTCACGGCATATGATGGGTACATCGAAGGGACTATTCTTGACCTTATATCCGATCAGAAGATAGTGCAATCATGGCGGGGGAGCGATTGGCCTGAGGGACATTATTCTGAGGTTACCTTCTTGTTAAAGGAAATTGGAGATGGTACCCTTCTGGAGTTTACTCAAACGGGTGTTCCTGACCAATTCTATAAAGATATTAGCCATGGCTGGCATGAGTTTTACTGGACACCGATGAAGCAGATACTGGAGACGTCAGCTAAAGAACGCAAAAACCAATCTGTAAAAAAGTAGAGTTATATAACATTGAATGCCTAATGGGATTACCTCTCGATGTCCTTACTCCACTCGTCAATGAATTTGAGAGCATCCTTGGTCTTTTGGAGTAGCGCAGGGTCTTTGGACGTCTCGGCAGCTTTATTGTAATCGGCAATTGCCAGAGCTAGTTCTTCCTTTAGGGTACCTGGACTTGGGGATGGTGCCGCTAAACCAGATGTTATCTCAATGATTTTCTGATAGTCTGCAATAACCATATCCCACTGCGCTTTCTTACCCAGAGCCCAATCTCTATTCCATGCCCCTCTATTCAGCATTGGATCAAGAGCATATACCTTTTCCAAATCTTTAATCGCCTTTGTCCACTGGGCTTTCTTAAAATAAGCAAAGCCACGATTTATATAGGCATCAGCCACTGTTGGGTCCTGCTCCACTTTATTGAAGAGGTCAGGGACGACAAAATATTCCCACTGCGTTTGCCTCATATACACCCAGCCTCGGCCTTCGTAAGCTTTGGCAATGCCTGAATCGCTCTCAAACAACTGATAGAGATAAAGTTGAGAAGGCTGATCCCACTGTGCCTTATGAGCATAACACCAGCCTCTAAGGTTGTATGCCTTAGCCAGACCTTTATCGATCTCAATTGCCCTGCTGGAATCGGCAATCGCCCTGTCATATGCCCCATTAGCTGCATTCGATAATGCCAGGTAATAATATGCATGAGCGTAAATGGGGTAGAGTTCTATAGATTTGACGAGGTCATCGTCAGCTTTGGCGTATGCCTTCTTAAAATAGTAGGCTCTACCTCGGGATCCGTAGGCTGTTGCCAGCTTGGGGTCCAGTTCAATTGCGGTAGTATATTCTCCAATAGCCTTATCGTAATTGCCCTGGCTGAAATAGGCATCACCCTGAGCCACTAACTTCTGCGCTTGCTGTGTTGCTGCCGCTGGAGTTTGTGTCGGTTGATTGGTCGCAGATTGCCCTGTGCATTGCGCTGGCGGTATCAAAGTAATGCAGGTAAATAGGAGAATTTGTAGCTTATTCTTCAACTTAAAACTCCTGTGTCACAAATAAATTTTGTATATTATACCTATAGCGAAATAAATAAAAAAACAGTCAATTCTCTTGATAATGGTTTAGTTGTGAAGTGAACAAGAGAAATATTAAATCATTCTTTTCCTGCGAGAATTAGAATGAGGTAGACTATGAAAGGTTACTTACTGTTATATTAGTATAGTGTATTCAGCTTTGGAATAGTAGGCAGGAGACGTCTTTTTTACTGCAAGTCACGAGCAGTATCAACAGCGACTACAGTAAAAACCCCTGTTACCCCATTAATATCAGCCTGATAATTACCAGGCTTCCCGGCTGAGGTCACAAAGGTGACCTCTTGACTCTCTCCGGGGAATAAATGCACCTCTCTGGAATCCTTGACTTCATCATTTATCTTAAGTGATACCTTTTGTTGCAGATTCCCTATGGTTATGTTAGTAACAGTAACGATAATGCCTACGCTACTGCCTTCCCTGACACGGTCTGGCATGATTTGTAAACCGCTTATCTCGATCGAGGGAGGAGGTGGTGGAGGTGGAGGAGGTGCAGCAGAAGGTACAGATGGTGCAGGTGGTGTCTCACTGCTTTCAGGTGACGTCACCTGACTGATCGCAGGTGCATTAGTCGTACTGGTAACCATCTCATCAGAAGACTGTTTCTTTGCTGATCCCAGATTAAAGCCCAATATCTTGATGCCGCTTTCTGTAGTAATGCCAAGTTCAGGAGAACCACTAGCATTAAGGAATGTTTGAAGCTCTGCAATTCGTTTTTCTAACTCTGTGGCTTGTCTCTTAGGCGCTTTCTCCTTTGCTAGATAGGTATCAGATGATAGTTGTCCTACTTTAAATCTGGTTTCCAGATAACCTAGCTCCTGTTTCAGAACTTCAAGTCTACTCGCTTTACTATCGAGTTCCCTTTTAATAGTATTCTTTACGGTGTTTATCTCGGAGATAGCATCATCGCGCATCTGGGTGTACTCGATTTTAAGCACCCCGTATTGTACATCTCCAACATTTTTCTCTTCTTTTAGCTTTTCCAGGTTTGCTAGGAACATTTCAGTCTTTTCCTTCTTGGAGAATGCTGCTCTTAACTTATCTTGCATTGATGACACTCCTGTTAGATGATGACAATTTCATTACCCACAAATTATACATCGAGTCAAGGTGAAAATACATATTCTTATTCTCTTGTCCTGCGAATGACTGTTTTTTTCGTTATCGCGAATCGTCATAGTCCTGTGGCACTATCTATATTTTCCAACAAGTATTTTTACCTGCATCTGCCACAATTAGCAGGCAAATAATGCCAGCGAGAATATAAGACTTCAGGTATTTTGTCCATAAGTAAACAGGTGCAATAACGGAAGTCAGGGGAGTCACCTCAATGGTATACTGTAATTGAAGAAGATGAGGTGATGGATAGGGGAAGGTAATAAAAAGGAGGTAAGAATGAAACATCTTCCTATCGTAGTACCAGTAGTCACCACAGTGGTGCTGACAGCCGTTTGTGTATTCCTGGCGTTGTGGTTAACCAGCCTTGTTCCTGATAACGAATGGGGAGGACTGATTAAGGCGATTATCATTATGTTTACCATCGGCTGTGCTCTGATAGCAATTGCCTGGTCTGCGTACTTTACCTGGGCAATCAGAAGGTCGATAGAGGAAAGAAAGTAAGCACAATATTAATTTTAGTTGTGTAAGGAGTTTACAGATTCTGGCTTTCAAATACAAAATCCCCTCTCTCGGTTACCGAGAGAGGGGTGAGACTTACTGAAGCAAACTGCCTCAGATCGATTGCTATCAGCCTCCGCAGGCTGGAGCTTCCGCGCAATGAAGGCAAAGGTTATTAATGTCTTTGCTGCCACAGTTGGGGCATCCGATATTTCGTTCTTCTTCCGGTCCACGTGGCACGGCACGCTCGAACTTAGATTTGCACCGGTTACATTCAAACTGCCATTTCAGTGATTCCATTGTTTCTCCGAGTAGTAAAAGTGAATATGCGTGGTTCTTAATTTAACTATAGCAAACCAATTTGAATAGAGTCAAAGCTTGTTTATGTTTTGGACTCTAAGTGAAGTAAAAATCTTTTTAATTCCAGCCCTCCAGTGAAACCTCCCAAACCACCGTCGGCACTGATAACACGATGGCAGGGAATAATAATAGGCAGGGGATTTTTGCCCAGGGCTTGACCTACGGCTCTGGCTGCTTTCTCCTTATAATCTAGCTGCTCAGATACCCAGGAATAACTTACGGTTTCACCATATGGTATGGTTTGAGTGATACGCCACACTCTTTGCTGGAAAACGGTTGTACCTTCAAGGTCAACGCTATCAGAAAAACTCATTGGTTCGCCAGCCAGATAACGTACAAGCCTCCGTACTAAATTTTTAAAAGCGGCGAGGTCATTCTCTGTAATTCGACAATAAGTGCCTTTAATCTGAGAAAGAACTTCCTCTCTGGATTTCTGAGGCAGGATGATTTCCCTCAGCCCTTTTGAAGAACTGGTAATTCCCATCCAGCCTAGGTTGGTATTAAATAAAACTAAATTTAGCATATCTTCACCATTTACATGGACTAGACATACTCGAAATGCGCTATACCTTGATAAGATCTGTTAATGCTTTGGCATAGGTCTGATATGTATTTGCATCGTAGAGGACAAAAACTACCTGTTCCAGTTCATTCGGTTTTTCTCTCAAAAAAGAAGCCACTGCATCCAGAGCTACTTTTGCTGCGGCAGCCAAGGGATAGCCGTAAGCACCAGTGCTAATAGAGGGAAAGGATACGCTTTTCAACCTATAAGCCACTGCCAGCTTTAAACTTTCCCAATAAGCGCTGGATAGCAACTCCACTTCACCACGGTTGCCGCCATGCCATATAGGTCCAACAGTGTGGATGACGTACTTAGCATTCAAATTACCACCCCTGGTGATGACCGCCTTCCCAGTATCCAATCGTCCAATCTGGGCTACGATCTTGCGGCACTCTTCTAGAATGGCTGTACCACCAGCGCGATGTATAGCACCGTCTACGCCACCACCGCCCATCAAGCTTGAATTAGCAGCATTGACAATTGCCTCGGTATTCTGTTTGGTGATGTCTCCTTGAATGAGGCTTATTCTTGTTTTCTCTGCTGTCATATCCGTAATCCCGCTCATATACAATTCCATATCAATAGCTTCATGCAAGCTCAGGTTCAATAACACCGTAGTTATTATCCTTGCGTCGATATACCAGATTGAGTTTCCCACTTTCAGTATTGATAAAAAGGAAAAAGTCATGACTTAACAATTCCATTTGTTCCGCTGCTTCTGCGACTGTCATGGATTTAACCAGGAAACGCTTTACCCTCACCACTTCTACTGATGCGTTGGCTTCGTCTTCAACAGCTAAATGCTCCGAAGTAAGGGATAATTGACGCACTATCTCAGCGTTCCTACCCTTCTTATTATATTTTCCCTTATACCGCTCAATCCGTCGTGCCAGTACCTCGGTTACCGCATCAATAGCTGTGTGAAAATTGGCGCTTCGCTCTTCGCCCCTCAGTATAGTGCCTTTGTTTTTCAAGGTAACCTGAACAGTGACTCGGTGGTTTGGAGATTTCGTCTTCTCTTCGTGGATTTCAACTTTCGCCTCGTCGATATTAGGCAAATGGCGGGTCAGTTTATCCATTTTTTTACCAAGGTATTCCTTCAGTGCTTGGGTAATTTCTACGTTTTTGCCAACAACCTGTAACTCCATAACATTCACTCCTTTTTTCAAATCTCTCTGGCTAGAGTCAATCCCCATACGGAAGAAGCCCCTGCAGATTTAAGAACTGTGGCACAGGCTTCCAAAGTTGCTCCTGAAGTACATACATCATCAATTAATAAAACACCTTTTCCATTAATTCCTTCCCTTGTATAAGAAAAAGCATTGATAACATTGCGGTGCCTCTCATCAACGGTTTCTGTTCTGGCTTGAGCTGGGGTATCTTTCACGCGGATCAAGCAACCTTCAACTACTAGCAAACCAGTCAACTCTCCCAGGTATCTGGCGATAAGGCTTGATTGATTATAGCCGCGATACCGTAACCTCTTAGCATGTAAAGGTACAGGTATCAAAATATCTCCTGTAACAGGACTGGCTTGAAGATAAATGTATAACAATCTAGCCAGATGACTAGCAATAGCCCTGAGATTGCGATATTTAAGCTCATGAATAGCCTGGCGTATCACTCCGTCAAAGCGAAATGGTGACCTAATACCGTCTATTTGAGATTGCCAGCCCCAGCAAGTTGGGCACAAACTGCCGGTTGATTCAGGTTTTCCGCACTTGGTGCATATTGGCGGGACAATACGGGACAACGTGCATTGGCAGCTATCACAAAGGAATGTTCCCGATTTACCACAGCCAATGCAACGAGACGGGAAAAAGAAATCGATAGCTCGTTCCCTTGCATGTCCTAACCATGTGGCCAAGTGACAACCTCAAAAAAGTTTATGAGATTGGATAACTACCCGTAGTTAGGAACGTACGCGCGCAGTATGAGATGCCCCACTGAGGATAGGTTCATCCAGGTAAAGGTCGCCATTCCTGATCTTGATGTTATAACCGCACTCAGGATTGGTGCATACCCAGGATTTATAATGAATTGGAGCCCCCTGACTGCCAAAGTCAGATAGGGGTACTAAATCACCGACCTTGCATCTTTGACATTTAGGAAAGGAAATATTTTCCACTTTCCACCTCCTCCATATAAATATATGGATTTATTTTTTTAATTACGAGTTTAGAAGTATACAGTAAATTGAAATATTAGGCAAATCCAAACAATTATCATAAAAAATAATCGTACACAACTATATCCTAAGCTGACAGTGTAACCTCAAACAAACGATGATACATTGCACCCCCAGGTAAAAGCTGGCTTCTCATCAAACTGATGGCGTTTACTTTAAGCTGATACTTGACAGTAAAACTTTTTTTTGCGACCAGCTTGCCAAAGTCCTGTCTGTTTTGTGGCGAGGCGTCTTCACGTATCCTGGCTAAGGTAAGGTGGGGATTGAAGGTATGCTTCTCTCTGGGAAAACCCTTTTGTTCCAGTACATTATCAATCCGTTTTTGCAATAAAGCTAGTTTGTCTAAATCTCCAGCGATGCCAACCCAGAAAACATTGGGGCGTTTTAGATTGGGGAAAACGCCTAGCTCTGCAGTTTCCAGTTGAAATGGTGATATTCCCTCAATCGCATTCACCATAGCTCCCGTGATTTCGTCTATCTTTAGCGACGGGATATTACCCAGGAACTTCAGGGTAAGGTGAATACCCTCAGTGGCCACCCATTTCACAAATGTATAACCAGATAATTTCAGCTCTGTTTGTAACTGAAGCAATCCGGACTTAAGCTCCGATGGCAACTCGATAGCAATGAACGAGCGAATTTGTTGATCGTTCATGTAAAATTTCTCTCAGAGAGACGAGATATATTCCTAAAGAGATAATAGTTTTTTAGCATTGCCGCCAAGCACTTCGATTTTCTCTTCCTTTTTAAGTCCAACCGATTCAATCTGGTCAATTATTCGCCTGGGCGAAAGAAGGGGATAATCGCTGCCGAAAAGAATCTTATCGCTTCCCAGGATCTCGGTTACCTGATGGAATATCTGTGGTTTGTACAGAAATGGCGTAGCCGCGGTATCAAAATAAACATTGGTAAATGCCTTCTTAACCTCTGGCATTAATGCATAGAAAGGCAAGCCACCACCCCAATGAGCGCAAACCAGATTTAGCTGAGGAAAATCCATAATAAATGGATAGATGACATCTGGAGTAATCTCTCCTTTGCCGGCGTAGTGATGACCCACTGGCTCAGAGGCATGGATAAGAAAAATCAAATCATACGAAACGATGAGGTCTATGAGCTGTTTCATCGTCTTGGTATCTCTAAGGTCAAATCCCTGAACATCAGGTCTCATCTCACCGATACCTTTGGCTCCATTCCGAGCGCAGCGCTCAATTTCTTTTAGGGCCTTATCACCGGCTGAAGGTTGGATAGTACAAAAACCAATTAGTCTCTTTGGATGCTTGGTTACAGATTCAAGAATATAGTCGTTTGTTTCCATACATAGTTCGTGGCTCTGCCACCCCAAGTTCAAGATAACCGCTTTATCTATCCCGCATTCGTCCAGAGTGGCTACTGTCTCTTCAGATGTCACCAGTTTTGCCTTCGGTTGCGAGTAGAGGAGTGAGAAGCAATGATCGCGACTAATATAGTCAGCACGCTTCTCTTTTACTTGAGGAGGTATGACATGAGTGTGAAAATCGATAATCACGTCCAGCATTATAATCGACTACCTCGATATTCTCAACAAGTCGCCGAATTATTGGACAACCAGTACCCAGAGTTGCAAAAAATCATGAATTGCTATAGTCTTTTTTGATATCATGCTATTTAAAGTACTATAGAATATCAGTTAAATCACGGGATAGGTTACGTAGATCATTCTAACGAGGTGAGCCTACATGGAGAAGGATTCGGCACTTGGTCGAGTATCAGCAGCTATAAGCGGGCTACGGGATTTTGATACTATCCTCAAAATTGGGTTAGATACTGCTCTTGATATTATTAGCGGTAATGTTGGCGGTATTATGCTTTTGGATGAGCAAACCGAAACGCTCCAATATCGTGTCTACCATAATTTGTCATCAAACTATGCTGAAGAGATGCGTTTGAAGTTAGGCGAAGGAATTGCCGGAAAAGTCGCACAAAAAGGCAAGGCGAAATTAGTCGCAGACCTATCTTCAGAACCCAATGCTGCTAATCCCAGTTTAATCAGCACCGAGGGACTTAGGGCCTTTGTCAGTGTTCCCCTGAGAGCAAAAGGAAGTGTATTAGGTGTCATGAACGTTGCCAGTTACAAACCATATCAATTTGATGAAAGAGATATGGTTATTTTAGACTCGATTGGCGATCAGCTCGGCATCGCTATCGAACAGGCAAATCTCTATGAACAGTTGAGACGGAGTAGAGAACGATACCGCAGGCTGGCACAGCAAATATTGGTAGCTCAGGAGGAGGAACGAAGGAGAATTGCCCGTGAGCTGCACGATGAGACCAGTCAAACTCTTTCAGGTCTAGCGCTTAACCTTCAGGCTCTAGTCGAAATGGCAGATATGCCTAATATCAGCAAAAACGACTTCAAAGTCAGACTGAAGAAAGTGCATACTTTGGCAGTACAAATAAGTATTGAGGTTAGCCGCTTAATTTCAGATTTACGTCCTTCTCTCTTGGACACACTCGGACTTATTCCCGCCATCCAGCACTACGTTGAAACCAATCTGACTCCTGCCGGTATAAACGTCTCATTTAAATTCGGCGAACACCTGAGTACTTTTCCTCCACAAATTGAGGCAGGGCTTTTCCGTATCGTCCAGGGAACTGTCGGCAATGTTTTGCATCATTCCAAAGCCAAAAACGTCACCGTAAGTTTGCAGTCACATGGCGATGAGCTCATACTTCAGATTGCTGATGATGGTATTGGCTTCAATGTTGATCGTATTACCCACATTGAGGAAAGCGGAAGGGGTGCAGGGTTATTCAGTATGAAAGAAAGGACAAGATTATTAGGTGGTCGTTGTCATATCGATTCTCAATCAGGTAGAGGAACTAGGGTGGATGTTATAGTGCCGATAATGAGGGGCTTAGTCAATGAAAAAGATTAGAGTGATGGTGGTGGATGACCATACCATTGTCCGCGACGGCATTTGTGTTTTACTGGGACTCGCTGGCGATATAGAGGTGGTAGGAGAGGCTTCCAACGGCAGAGAAGCCGTGGATATGGTTAAAAAACTGTTACCCGATGTAGTGCTCATGGATATTGCTATGCCTATTATGGGTGGATTGGAAGCAACACACCGAATCCATAAGGAATTTCCTAATGTGAAGGTGATAGCGCTTACCCAGTATGACGATAAGGAATACGTTTTCCCCGTCATTGAAGCTGGAGCTTATGGTTTTATCAGCAAGTCGGCAGCGTCGTCAGAACTGACCACTGGCATCCGCTCGGTCTCAAAAGGGGATTCGTTTCTATCCCCTTCGGTCGCCAAATATTTAGTAGAAGTTTACCGACAGGGTGGTACCTTAAAAGGAACCCGCGATCCCTATGATGAGCTTACTGGCCGTGAACGTGAAGTTCTCAAGTTATTGGCAGAGGGATACACTATTCAGGAAATAGCTAATATGTTGTCTGTCAGCCCCAAGACGGCGGAAGGACACAAGACCAGTCTCATGTCGAAGCTCGATATCCATAATCGTGCTGAACTGGTCAAGTATGCTCTGCGTAAAGGCATCATCACTATTTAGTTATCTCTAATGTTATTGCATAGTGCAATAGTGCCGACGTAATCGCTAAATTCGATGAAAGATAAGAGAATCGCTTGCTTCGCTCTCAATGACGGAGTGATTTTTCCTAGTTCAAGAACTATCTTATTCCTCACCAACTACTGGAAAAATTAGGGTAATATCCTCCTCTTTTTTGGGGTAAAGACCTCTTCTCCTCTACAGGAACATTGTTTACCATTGTAGTAAGTGTGAGAAATGTTTCATTGCTAGCGGAGCAACTTGGAGTGGAGTATGGAAACTAGGGGGATAATTCTTTTAGTTGATGATGAGCCTGAGTTTAAAGCTGAACTGCAAATGACAATCGAGCAGCAGAACTACCAGGTTATTACCGCAAGCAGCAAAGCGCAAGCGCAAGATATTATGCGCCATGAAAAACCTGCGCTGGTTATTTTAGGCACTATTGTTCCCCGTGGTGAAGCTTTTATTTTCCACCAGTGGTTGAAACGAAATCCGCATTTCTGTGACATTCCTCTTGTTGTTATTGATGCTTCATCAGAAAAACAGCTTACAAAAGGCTGGACAAGAGATGAAGGATTACGGCTCGAAGCAGAGGATTACTTTTGCAAACCGGTGAAGTCTGAGGCGCTATTGCCCTTCGTTGAGAAATTAATTGACAAGGCAATACAAAAAATCAAGGTTCTCGTGGCAGATGACCACGCTGTTGCCAGGGAAGGGATCCGCACTTTGTTGAATTTGCAAAAAGACATAGAGGTTGTCGGAGAAGCTGTTGACGGCAGAGAAGCTGTTGTCAAGACGTTGAAACTTATGCCTGATGTGGTGTTGCTAGATGTTGTCATGCCCGTTATGGACGGGCTGGAAGCAACCAGGCAAATATGCAAAGTGTGTAAGAATACCAAGATTTTGATACTTTCACAATATGAAGATGATGATACTGCTTTTGCTAGCTATCAGGCAGGTGCAGTCGGATTTATTCCGAAAAGCAGCGCCAGTTCCCGTCTCATAGCAGATGTGAGAAAGGCGAGCAGGGGAGAGAACAAATAATTACTAAAACCAAGCAGATGCATGTAGGACAACGCTACAAAATACTTTACGAAGTAGCGCAGAAGCTCAATTCTGGTCTATCGCTAGATGAGATACTGTACACCGTTGTGGAAACTCTTTGCGGGGCGGCCGGAGCGAAGGGATGTTCATTAATGTTATTGAGTGCAGATCAGAAACAATTGATGCATACTGTAGCCTGTGGGCTGAGCGACTGGTATGTGCGCAAGGGTCCTGTCGTAGTCGATTATAATATTGCCCAGGCTCTTGCTGGTAAACCGATGGCAGTCCTTGATGCTACTACTGATCTACGCGTGCAATATCGTGAGCAGGCAAAAAAGGAAGGAATAGTGTCTATGCTTTCCCTTCCAGTTATGCGTAGAGGCACGGTCATTGGCATCATTCGTATATATGCCTCGGAATCAAGGAAATTCACGGCAGGTGAAATGGATTTTTTTGGTGCTATGGCTAACCTTGGTGCTATTGCTCTGGAAAGAGCTGAGAGACATGAGTCGATGGATAAAGACCTTGCTCAATGTCTGATTGAACGAAGTAATCTGGAAGAAGATAAAAGAAAATTCCTTCGCTTTGTTAGTATTGCCGCTCATGACCTGAAAGCTCCTCTCGCAGCTATCCAGAGTTTCCTAAGGGTGATGCTTGATGGCTATGTTGGCGAGTTGAACGAGAAGCAACGGCATATGATGGAGCGTTCTTCACTGAGAATCAACGAATTATTGAAACTAATAAGTGACTTGCTTGATATCCCACGCATCGAGATGGGCCAACTGGTACAGGAGATGCAAGAAATCTCGATAGAGCCCATAATCAATAGTTTTGTTGAGGAAGCGTTGAGCCTAGCAAGGCAGAAAGGATTAAGGTTTTCACTAGATATGGCTCGCAACATTCCCTTAATCTGTGGCTCGTCAGCCCGATTGCAACAGGTTGTTGCCAATCTGATAAATAATGCTATTAGCTATACGCAAGACGGTGAAGTAACAGTTTGTGTCAGACAGACAACTAACGAACTTCTGGTGGAAGTCATGGATACTGGCTGCGGCATTCCACCGGAGGAATTGCCCAGAGTATTTGAAGATTTTTTCCGTGGCAGTAATATAGAAGCCAGAGGTACAGGACTGGGATTGTCTATTTCAAAGAGGATTATTGAAGCTCACGGAGGTAAAATTTGGATTGAAAGCCCTTGTAAGGTAACTGGCAAGGGGAGCAAGTTCAGTTTTACCATCCCATTGAGGTTAAAAAACGAGTGAACTTTGGAATAGGAGATAAAAATGGCAGGCGAAAAAATCCTAGTAGTTGATGATGACCCGGACATTCAGGATGTAATGGGTTTAATCCTTGAGGCTCAAGGGTATCAGGTAAGCACCGCTCGTGACGGTGTTGAATGTTTTGCGATGTTGAACAAGGAAAAGCCAGACCTGCTGATTCTCGATCTCCTCATGCCCAGGATGGACGGATTCGCGGTGTATAAGGAACTGCAAAATACGAAGTGGGTAACATATAGGGACATACCTATTTTAATACTTACATCAGTACGTGAGGAAGCTAGCAAGAGACGCTATGAACTGGAAACAGGTCTAACGTTGAGTGTTGATGGATACATGGAAAAGCCAGTATCGCCAGAAGCATTGGTTGAATTAGTAAGACATCTCTTGAGACGAAAACACAGATAAATATATATAAAATTAGAATTTGAAGGAGGTATTAATAGAATGAAAGGTAAGGCAAAGATTTTACTTATCGACGATGACGCTGACTTTGTGGAGGCAACGAAACTGGTATTGGAGAGTAAGCCTTACGAAATAATCACTGCCTTTGATGGTACTCAGGGTATCATTAAGGCGAAAAAAGAAAAACCCGACCTTATCATTTTGGACATTATTATGCCGGTCAAGAATGGTTTTAATGCTGCCGAGGAGCTAAAGAAAGACCCTGAACTACAAAAAATTCCCGTTATCATGCTTACCAGCTTCTCACAAAAGGTGAGTGAAACCAATTTAAGTCGCGGCCAGGGGCTTCTGTTGGATACAGAGGACTATATTGACAAACCAGTAGCACCTGAGGAATTGCTCAAGAGGGTAGAGAAACAATTGATGAGGTAGTTACTCGATGTGAAGGTATCGCCGTCGGGACAGTTTTTCTTCTTTTCCGACGAATCTACCTCGCAAATCACGTAATCGAGTACCGATGACACGTACCAGACCCTTCATTACCTCGTAGCCAAGTGAATGGTCGCTGTCCATCAAAGCAGCGAGTTCAGCACCGCTCACCACCAGGACGGAAGAATGCTTGACGCAAATTGCGGATAGGGTGAGGGAGTGTGGGGCTACCAGAGACGACCAGCTAAAAACATCTCCTTTGGTGATGGTATCTACAGGAACCTGAGTGGCTTTATTTGACCCTGCTTTATACACCTCTACCAGCAGCCTAATCTCACCCTCTTCAAGAATATAAAAATCACTGGCTAATACATTCTCTTTAAAAATAAAGGCACCTTCAGCGTAAGTTTCCCTCCGCCAGGAATGGAGAGCTGCCACCTTCTCTACATCATCGTCTTCTAGCCCCACGAAAACCTCACACCGCTTCAGTACTGATACTATGGCCATGTTGTTTCATGTCTCGTCGATAATACTATTGATATATTTGTAAAACCAAGTATCAATTATAACCAGAGTCATCATAGAGGTAAAGAGCGCTCTCAGCATGGAGCACGTCAAATACGCATAACTTAAAAATAGGGTAATATCCTCCCGTTTTTTGAGGTAAAGACCTCTTCTCCTTAGCAGATACATCATTTAACATTTTTACAAACCTCGACAGCCTATAAAAAATAACGGTGGAATTGGGGGTCAATATAGAATTGGGGATGATTACTATAACGCTTAATGGGCGTGAAGTAAGTGGAGAAGAAGGCACAACTATTCTTGACCTGGCACGCGAAGCAGGCGTCGATATTCCTACGCTGTGCCATGATCCTAATCTGGTTTCTGCAGGAGCTTGCCGTATTTGTATCGTTGAAGACGAACGCACTGGTGTTCTGATATCTTCCTGCGTTACACCAATAACATCTGGCATGGTGATTAATACGCAGTCGCAAAAAGTAAAGGAACGCAGAGCTATATTGCTTAAGCTTATGTTAGCCAGCCATCCTGATACTTGCATGGTGTGTGATAAGGGCAACTGCTGCGACCTGCGTAAAATTGCTGCTGATATGGGCATCGGTTTTATTGATTTTCAAAGGATCCCTCAAGTGGATACCATCGAGGAAGTAAATCCGTTCATCCAGAGAGATTTGAGCAAATGTATTCTCTGTGCCAAGTGTATTAGAGCTGACCAGGAATTGGTTGTCGAAGGAGCCATTGACTATCTTCATCGAGGATTTATCTCCAGACCTGCCACCATCTACGACCAACCACTGGAAAAATCCGAATGCACCTTCTGCGGCACCTGCGTGGCAATGTGCCCCACCGGTGCCTTGTCGGAAAAGGAAAAAGTATATCGTGGTACCACAACCAAAACCATCCGTTCTATTTGCCCTTACTGCGGTTGTGGCTGCGGTATTTCCCTAGAAATGAAGGACAATTACCTAATACGGTGCATGCCAGATAAAGATAATCCTCTTAATCATGGCACTCTTTGCATACGTAGCAGTTATGGCTATGATTTTGTCCACAGCCCGGAACGGCTCACAAAACCTCTCATTAAAGCAAATGGCGAATTTAAACCAGTGACATGGGAGGAAGCCCTGAGCGTAGTAGCCAGAGAGCTTCAACAAATAAAGGAAAACCATGGTTCTGATAGTTTGGCTGTTTTGGGCTCATCCAAGTGCACTAACGAGGAAAATTACTTACTGCAAAAGTTTACTCGATGCGCGCTCAGTACCAACAATATCGACAATGGAAGTCGACTTTATAGCGCTGATAGTTCCTTAAACCTTAGTAAAACTCTTGGTTTTTTCGGTACTACCGCTACTCTTGATGAGATGGAGAAATCTAAGGTGATTCTGGTCGTGGGCGCTAATCCCCAATCATCAACACCGCTTGTGGGGTACGCTATTAAGCGTGCTGTCAAATATAAGGGTGCTAAAGTAATACTTATTGATCCTTTGCAAACTAAACTCACTTTATTTGCTGATATCTGGTTACGACCTCGCTTCAATACCGATGTGGCGTTGCTCAATGGTTTGGCAAGAATAATAATCGATGAAGGTCTGCTGGACAAAGAATATTTCACAAATAGAATGGTTGATTTTGACCAATTCATCACTAGCTTAAAGAGTTATACACTCAAGTATGTCGAAAAAATTACTGGTGTTCCCGCTCAAGAGATACAAAAGACTGCCAGACTTTTTGCTTCCACAGACCGAGCTTCTATTGTTTTTGGCAATGGAGCCACACAACAGGCAAATGGCGCAGATTGTGTTATTGCTCTAGCTAATCTGGCAATGCTCAGAAACAGGAAAAATGATACCAGATGCAATGTCTATGCCCTACAGAGAGACAGTAATGGACAGGGTGCTTGTGATATGGGAGTAGTACCTGGTTTTCTGCCGGGTTATCAGCCGTTGGATGATGAAGGCGTCAGGAAAATATTCGAAAGCTGCTGGGGATGCCGTTTGCCAGTGACCAAAGGGGTGACCGCTCTTGAATTAATGCCAATTGCATTAGCAGGTACTATCAAGGGAATGTATATCGTCGGTGAGAATCCTGCTTTGAGTTTCCCGCAACCGGTTTTAGTGAAACAAGCTCTTGAAAAGCTCGAGTTTTTGGTAGTGCAGGATATGTTCCTTACCGAAACAGCCAGGTTGGCTAAAGTTGTTTTTCCTGCCGCGTCCTTTGTTGAGAAGGATGGTACCTTTACCAATTTTGAAGGGAGATTGCAAAAACTACACCAAGCTCTGCCGCCGCTGGGCGACAGCCTGCCTGATTGGCGCATTATAATAAAACTGGCTAATGCAATGGGTATCTCAATGTCTTATGTCTCGCCTGACGACGTAATGAGTGAAATAAAGGAGATGGTACCTATGTACCGTGAGTCACTTCGTGTCTCAACTGGATCAGATGGTAACCAGCTAACCAGCAGACGCTTTCAGAATAAATATGGGTCAGGCAAATCACAGTGTTTCTTTGCTACTGAATATACATCGCGGAAGGGCTCACCAGATGGATATTCCTTTACTTTGATAGCAGGGAGTATACTCAACCATTTCGGTAACGGTACCAGAAGCTCAAGAGCTCCAAGGCTAAAAAAATCATTGCCAGTGGCATTTATGGAAATCAGTAAGCCTGATGCCGACCACCTGGGTATCAACAGTGGTGATAGTGTCAAAGTATCATCGCCTGCGGGTGAAATTGTCGCTGTCGCCAGAATTACCGATACTGTTGGACAGGAGATGATATTCATGCCAATATCGTTCCCAAACAGCCCTGTTATGGCTTTATTTGACCATGTTCTCGATCCTCAGTCGAAAACACCAGCCTTGAAAATGTGCCGAGTAAAGTTAGAAAGGATTGATAGCCATGACTGAAACAACACAGAGGTCACCGGTACCTGATATGAAGCGAATACAAGAGCTTATCGAAAGCGCACGCAATGAACGATGGGCATTGATCCCATTGCTGCAGAGAATACAGGGGGAAATTGGCTATATTCCTCTTGAGGCTGTTCAATCCATTGCCAGAGCTATGGGTTTATTTCCCTCACAGGTACAAGGGGTGATTTCCTTCTACACACAACTGTATACCAAGCCACAGGGAAGAAATATGGTGAGGGTATGTCGTGGTACTGCCTGCCATGTGCGTGGTGGCAAGACAATCCTCAAGCTGGTGAAACAGTACCTCGACCTTGACGAAGGAGAAACCACTCCTGATTATGAATATACCTTGGAAACTGTAGCCTGTATTGGGGTTTGTGCCTTGGCACCCAACATGGTCATTGGCAATACTACCCATGGACACTTGAATCCTAAAAAGATAGCCCAATTATTCGGTAGCAGGCAGTTGCATGGTGGGAAAAAGAGTGATGAATAGCAAGATAGAACTGAAGATAATCTTTGTATGTCAAGAAACCCCATGTCTTTCCATGGGGTCTGACACTGTTTACGAAGCACTCAAAGTAGAACTGGGTAAGCAGGGTTTAAAAAGCGCTAAGCTAGAAAAGAGTGGCTGTCATGGGCATGGACTGTGTGAGAATGGTCCCAGTGTAGTTATAGAACCTGACGGAATTTTTTATATACGCGTGCAGGCTGAAGATGCAAGAGATATTGTTACCTCACTTATTCGAGGTAACAAACCAGTGCAGCGTCTTCTCTACGTTGACCCTACAACTAATATGACCGTACCACGTTATACCGAGGTAAACTTCTATAAGAAGCAAGAACGTGTTATCCTTCGAAACTGCGGCCGTATTAACCCGGAGAAAATCGATGATTTCATCACCCGAGGAGGCTACCAGGCACTTACCAAAGCCGTCCTGAAAATGAAACCAGAGGAGGTTATTGAGGAGGTCAAGAAATCAGGGCTTCGAGGTCGTGGCGGCGCTGGCTTTCCCACGGGACGTAAGTGGGAATTTTGCAGAAACGCTCCTGGGAACACTAAATACGTCATCTGTAACGCTGACGAAGGTGACCCCGGTGCCTTCATGGATCGCTCCATACTGGAAGCCGACCCACATGCAGTCATCGAAGGACTTACTATTGCTGGTTTTGCCATAGGGGCACAGGAAGGATACATCTATGCCCGCGCTGAATATCCCCTGGCGGTGAAACGATTTCGCACCGCCCTGGAGCAAGCCAGTGAGAAAGGCTTCCTCGGTAAAAACATTCTCGGCTCAAGTTTCAACTTCACTATCCATATGAAAGAGGGAGCCGGTGCTTTCGTCTGCGGCGAGGAGACAGCTCTTATGGCTTCGATTGAAGGCAAACGCGGTATGCCTCGTCCACGCCCACCCTTCCCTGCACAATCAGGTCTCGATGGAAAACCAAGCAACATTAATAATGTTAAAACCCTGGCAAGTATTCCTGTCATCATCGATAAAGGTGCTGCCTGGTTTAGTAAAATTGGTACCGAGAAGAGCAGTGGTACAGCCGTCTTTGCCCTTACGGGTAAAATAGCCAATAGTGGCCTGGTAGAAGTGCCCATGGGAACACCGCTGTCCAAAATCATTTTCGATATTGGTGGTGGTGTTCCTCGTGGTAGACGTTTTAAAGCAGTGCAGACCGGTGGGCCATCCGGTGGTTGCATCCCAGCCCACTTCATAGATACTCCCGTGGAGTATGATACTCTTGCAAAGCTGGGCTCCATCATGGGCTCCGGTGGTATGGTGGTGCTTGATGAAAATACCTGCATGGTCGAGGTAGCACGCTATTTCCTCAGTTTCACACAGGAGGAGTCCTGTGGTAAATGCGTCCCCTGCCGACTGGGCACAAGGCAGATGCTTGAGATATTAACTAAGATAACACAGGGCAAAGGGGAGGAAAAGGACCTTACTACCTTACTTAGTATTGCTAAGGCTGTTAAAGAATGCTCACTCTGTGGCCTGGGACAGACCTGCCCTAATCCTGTGCTTACCACCTTAAATTATTTTCGTGACGAGTACGAAGCCCATATAAAGGACAAACGGTGTCCCGCTGCTGTGTGCGATGCCTTGATGATATCGCCGTGTCAGCATACCTGTCCCGTTGGTATCAATATACCTAAATATGTTGCTCATATTGCCGCTGGAGAATATGCTGATTCAATTCAAACCATCAGGGATAGAAATCCATTTGCTGCTGTCTGCGGCCGAATCTGCCCTCATCCTTGTGAAGGCAGATGCCGTCGCGGTGAACTCGATGCACCTGTTGCTATCAGGTCTCTTAAACGCTTTGCTGCCGACTGGTATGCCGAACATTTTGCTGAACTACCATCCCCAGAACCTTTCCCCAGAACCAAGCTTCAGAAAATAGCAGTGGTTGGTGCTGGACCTACGGGATTGAGTTGTGCCTACTATCTTGTCCAGATGGGCTACGGAGTCACTGTATTCGAAGCACTCCCGGTTGGCGGTGGTATGCTTTCTGTCGCAATACCGGAATTTCGTTTGCCTCAGAAAATAATCCAGGAGGACATTGATTACATCACTAAATGCGGTGTGGAAATAAAATACGACACGCCCATCAACGTCAACCTCACAGTAGAAGACCTGAAGAAAGATGGCTTTGCTGCTGTCTTCATTGCTGCCGGCGCTCAGAGAAGCCAACGTATGGGCATACCTGGTGAATTGGAGGACATCGAAGGTTTTTATTATGGTCTGAGATTTCTTAGAGATATCAAGGTCGGCAAAAATATCAAAGTTGCTCGAAATGTCGCGGTAATTGGAGGAGGAAACGTAGCACTCGACGCTGCACGTACAGCACTCCGTCTTGGTGCTGATAATGTAGCCATATTCTACCGTCGCTCAAGGGAAGAGATGCCGGTCACCGAGGTGGAGTATGACGAAGCTATCGCAGAAGGTATTGTCATTAGCTTCCTGACAAGTCCTACCAGAATTGTAAGCGACAAGTGGAAGGTAACTGGTCTGCAATGCGTGCGCATGCAACTGGGTGAAATGGACGATAGCGGGCGCCGCCGTGCGGTGGCAATCCCTGGTTCTGATTTTTTTATTGCGGCGAACACTGTCATCGCTGCAGTAGGTCAGGCGCCAGACCTATCCTTTCTGCCACCCGATAGCGCTCTGGAGCGCACTCGCTGGGAAACGCTAAAAGTCGATGCGCATACTTTATCAACCAATATCCCTGGTGTCTTTGCTGGCGGAGATTTTGTTACTGGTCCAGGCATGGTTGTTCACGCAATTGCTGCAGGTAAGCGTGGTGCTCTTGCCATCGATAAACATCTAAGGGGTGATACTACCTGGATAGAGATGTACGACATCAAGAAAGAGGTTATTTTGCCGCCCACTATGGAAGTGGAAGAGGAGACGTGGAAACAACAGTCACGCCTTGAGGTGACAACACTGCCGACTGAGGCAAGAAAACATAGTTTCGAAGAAATCGAACTTAGCTTTGGAGAAGAGATAGCAATACAGGAAGCCAAGCGATGCTTGAGGTGCGATCTGGAGAAATAACAGTGAGCTATTTGTAACAAGAGGATTTAAGAAGCGCTTTATTGGCTGACCAAGGAGGATGTTACTATGAAGTCCATCACCAAGCAGAAACCGTTTGATGAAATCATGAAACTACTGGAAGGCTGCGACAGGATATTCATTACTGGCTGCGGCACCTGCACCACTATGACCAAAACTGGCGGCATAGACCAGGTTGAGGAAATGAAAAAGCGTTTGCAGGATGCTGGCAAGCTGATAACCGGATGGACGGTGATTCCTACCAGTTGTGATGACATGACTGAAGCAACTCTCAAGGAGCATAGCGCTAATATCCAGAATGCTAACTGCATTCTGGTGATGTCTTGTGCCCTGGGGCTGTTCAAGATATCTTCTTGTATCAAGAAGCCAGCTGTTCCAGCGGTGGACACGCTCTTCATAGGGGTTGAGGATGTGCCCGGTAACTTCTATGAAGTTTGTGCCCAGTGTGGTCAATGTGTCCTCGGTTTTACCGCAGGCATTTGCCCTATCACCTTTTGCCATAAGAGCCTATTGAATGGTCCCTGTGGTGGTACCAATAAAGGCAAGTGTGAGGTAGATAAAGATAAGGATTGCGCATGGACTCTTATTTACAATCGGCTCAAAGAGCAGGGTAGGCTTGACCTGATGCATAAGCATCTGCCTCCTAAGAACTACCAGGCAGCTCCCAAGCCGCGGAAGGTAAAAATAATTGCTTAAGCGAAGGAGACAAAGCCATGACAACAGGCTTTAAAGAGGCTCTAAACTCTGGCAGATTCGTCATTACCAGTGAAATTGGTCCACCAAAGGGCACCAATCTAGACAAGATGCTCCATCATATTGACCTGCTCAAGGATAAAGTCGATGCCATAAATGTTACTGACCATCAGAGCTCGGTGATGCGCTTCCCGTCTATAGGAGGTTGTCTGGCTATTAAAGAACGTGGTGGTGAACCGATACTGCAAATGACTTGCCGTGACCGCAATCGCCTGGCGCTTCAGTCTGAATTACTCTTTGCCTATACCAGGGGCATTGGAAATGTGCTCTGTCTCACCGGAGATGCTGTCCCCGTCGGAGACCATAAAGAAGCTAAAGGTGTCTTCGACCTGGACTCGTTACAGTTGATTGAGACAGTACATCTCATGGAATCTGGCAAAGATTTGGGTGGAAATGACCTTGACGGTACGGTGAAATTTTGTGCTGGTGCCACAGTTACCCCTGAGGCTGATCCCATTGAACCTCAATTAATCAAGTTTGAAAAAAAGGTGGAAGCTGGTGCTGAGTTCTTTCAGACACAAGCTGTCTATGACCTTGATAACTTCGCCAGGTTTATGAAACATGCCCGCCAATTTCCAGTTAAAATACTGGCAGGGATTGTGTTGCTTGTATCCGCCAGAATGGCGAAGTATATGACGGAGAATGTACCCGGTATCTTTGTGCCTCAGCAGTTGATTGATGAATTGGCTGCGGCACCAAAAGGTGAAGCGCTCAATAAAGGTATTGAAATCGCTGGGCGCATGATCGCTATCCTAAAGAAAGAGACGCTGTGCGATGGCGTCCACATCATGGCAATAGGCAAGGAAGAGGTAGTCCCCGCTATTCTCAAGGCCGCGGGTATCTCATAAAACTGATCGTTTCTATTATTTACATAATAATTACTCATTCCTTTTCACTTGCAATATCTACATCGTATCACCCGTTAAGACACTAGCGACAAACGACGACTGTATGTACCCCTTGACAATTATCTAACTGTACATTGACAGTATAGTGTAGACTATATAACCAAAATACAAAGGTATGAGGAGTAATAGCAATGTCACAGGGTAATAAAACGTTAAGAATTGCTGTCGATGCTATGGGTGGTGATTATGCTCCTGGCGAAGTAATCAAGGGCGCTATTGATGCTGCTCAACAGGGAGATATTGAGATTATTTTGGTGGGACCGATGGCTATATTGCAGACAGAACTGGCTAAATACGATGTCTCGAATCTGCCTGTCAAATGCCTTAATGCTGATGAATTCGTTAAAGAAGGAGAGCCGCCAGCCCTGGTACTTCGACAGAAACGTAATGCCTCTATCATCATTGCTACCAAGCTGGTGAAAGCTGGAGAGGTTGACGCTGTGGTCAGTGCTGGACCAACCGGTGCTGTGGTTGCCTGTGCGCTCACTATCTTAGGTAGCACTGAAGGTATGGAGCGTCCTGTGGTTGGAGGTCCTATGCTGGGATTCAGTCCCAATACAGTCGTTATGGACTATGGTGGCAATGTTGATTGTAAACCCTATCACCTGCTCAGTTTTGCAGTAGTGGGTTGTGCTTATGCTAAGAAGCTTTTACATATCCCCAATCCTACCGTAGCCTTATTAAGCGTGGGAAGCGAAGAGGGGAAAGGAAATGAATTGGTCAAAGAAAGCTTTCCCCTGTTTAAGAAGAGCGGATTAAACTTTATCGGCAATGTAGAAGGGAATGACCTCGTCGCCGGCAAGGCAAATGTAATTGTCTGCGATGGTTTTGTGGGGAATACGTTGCTGAAATTCGTCGAAGGTCTGGGTGGTGCCATTGTCCAATGGCTAAAGGTTAGCTTGAATGGCAGGTTGCCTGATGCCGAAGTTGACAAGCTGAAGCAGGATTTGCTGGCGAAAATGGTTGGCGCAGACCTTGTCGGTGGGGCGCCATTGTTGGGGGTTAATGGAGTAGCGATGGTAATGCATGGTCGCAGCCAGGCATTGCAGTTTACCAGAGCTATCACTCAAACAAAGGTTGTCGTTGAATCCGGCATTGTTGACGCTATTAACTCGGAGCTTGCCGTAGTGAAGAGACAACTCGATTGTGCGAAAAATTAAATCGGTCGAGGCGTTTTGTCTTTAGCTTCTGGCGCCCTTTACAATTCTCTGTCTTAGTTCGGCGGTGAGTTTGGATGTATCTATCGATGTGGGGCAGACATTAGTACAACACCCACATCTCAGACAGGTAAAACTAATAGGGGCAGCTTCTTTAAGACTACCGCCAATAAAAGCAGATAATATAGAACCTACACCGCCAAAATATGCCTCGCCACCGTAATGACCAGCGGTAAGCTGAAAGATCGGACATTCAAAAAGACAGGTGCCGCATTTTATGCAATACAGTGCTTCCTTTAGAATGGGGTCCTTAGCCAAATTGCTTCGGCCATTGTCCAAAAGGATGACGTGAAGCTCGAGTGGGCCACTTGACCCTTGAATCATGACATTCTCAATATCTGCGGTCCCGCTTGGACCACTGATTATGCTTACGTATAAAGGGGCCACAAAACCAGCGTATCGCCAGATTACCTGCGCCACGGTAAAAGCATTGTCCATAGTCGGAACAATTTTCTCAATCCCAATAAGCGCAATATGCACAGGAGGCACATTGGTCGACATGCGGATGTTGCCCTCATGCTCAAGCAAGAAAATGGACCCGGTATCTGCCGCCAGAACATTAGCGCCACTGATACCAAAATCCGCCTTAAAATATTTGCTCCTTAGGAATTCCCTGATTGTTCTCACCTGAACTGGAATTTCAATAGGGATATCTTTGTGTAATAAATCCGTTAATAATTTGGCTACTTCCTCTCGGGTTACATGCAAGGAAGGATAAACATAGTGCATTGGTTTTTCTTCGCGGAGCTGCTGAATGAACTGGGCGACGTCCGTCTCCCAAAACTCATTTCCCAGTGATTCGAGGTAATGTCTGAGGCCTACTTCTTCGCTGACCAGAGTCTTACCTGATACAATTGTTTTTCCGGAACCTACTATCCCACTTATTATCTTTAGAGCATCATCTGCTGTATTTGCCAGATATACCTTTGCCCGATTTGCCTCGAGAGATGCCTTCGCTCTGGCAACAAGTTCGTCCATATGAGTTATTGCGTCTTCCTTGATACGCCTTACTTGCTGGCCTAACTCGACAGTGTCAGGAAAACGCTGCATGACTAAAGCTCTTCTTTCCTTATTAGCATTGATTGATCTGAAGAGACCTTTGGCAATATCAGGGTTATGGGCGGCATCTAAAAGGCATTTATAATACTGCTCGAATATCTGTTTAGCCTCCATTATTTTTTACTCCTAATGCTTGGTATAAAATCTCGATAAAATCCAATACTACCAGGTTCTTTTTGGTCAGCTTTACTCCCCTGGTCAAGTTTGCGTAGCAGAACGGACAGAGCGTCGCAATCGCTTCAGCACCGGTAGCCGAAAAATCCTGTATACGCCTGGAAGCCACTAGCTCAGAGAGCTCCGTGTAGACTATCTCACAGGGCGCTCCGCAGCACATGGTCAACTCCCTATTTGAAGTAGCCTCTCTGAGTTCCATATTCTTAATTGAACGGAGAATTTCCCTTGGCTCCTCGGTCACTTTAAGCGACCTAGCCAGATGACAGGGATCCTGGAGAGTTAGGGTCAGTTTTTCAGGGAGAGAGAGTTCCAATCCGGACTTTCTCAAAGCTTCAGCGACGACACAGACGTATGGAATTACCTCGAAATCAAAGTTACGAACAAACTGAGGGTAAATCTTCTGGAATATCTCAGCCGAATGGGGACTGAGAGCGATTATCCTGGAAATGCCCACCTCTCTGAATTGATTCACCACCTTCTCCGTCTGTTTGGTAAAATCTTCGAAAAGTCCATATTCGTAAAGCAATGCCCCGCTGTATAGTTCATCGTTCAGGTAAGCAAAATCCACACCTAGGCGCTTGAGGACTAAGGCGGCCATTTGCAGGATGCGGTCATAAATTTTGTTGTCTGCTCCACCGAAGCGGGCATAAACCTTAGTTACGTCTATTCCAATACTGTGTGTAGCCGATTGAATTCTTTTGAGAGTGGAAATGGCAGCATCATCAAATTTGACTTTCTTAACAACGTCCAATAGGGGGCCAATGCGTGATGTCATCTGGTATTCGCAGCCTGTATATAGGATAGTTTTCCCTTTTTCGGGAATTTGAAGTCCACGAGCCCATTCAGAGCAGTCCTTATCTGTTAAGCCAAGCGGGTTGCCCCACTTGGCAATATTTTCGCTGATGATTTGTAGGGCAGGTGGTATATAAAGCTTATCAGTCACAGTACTTCACCTTTCTAGTAGGAATGGACCCTTTTCCAGGTTTAATGCTTTGGCGATACCTTACTCTTTTTAATCCACAGGACCTGTTCCCAATATTTATATAACTTCTAAAGTTAGACTTGCCACCACAATAGCCTCTGGAGCAAGTGGCTAGTAGTTGAGTGTACTATGTGGTCGCAAGATTATATTCCTTTATCAAGCCTTCTATCAATATTCTGGATTCAGCCAATGTAGTAAATATCACACGGTTCAGAAGTTCATCCCTCAATTTACCATTAAATGGTTTCATGTAATCGTTCTCACTTAGTCTTCCCCTTTCAACATAAAAGTAGCATTTGTATTAATGCTACCAGTGCATGAAATCAAGTTGCTTGTATTTTCTCATTAATCTTGTTATACTTGTGCTAGTCTAACCAATACAAAGGCAAAGATGATAGAGATTCGACTTAACGATAACTCGCAAATTCCACTATACCAACAGATTGTGGAGCAAATACGGCAATTTATTGCCACCAATCAACTGCAGCTAGGTGAGCACTTGCCTACTGTGAGGCAACTGGCGCAGTCTTTGAACATCAATCCGGGTACTGTGGCAAAAGCGTATCTTGAATTAGAGCGGGAGGGACTGGTAATAGCTCGACGAAGTGGAGGTACTCTCGTTTCTAAGAGCGCCAGTGATCCCTCCTTTGTTGTAGTGCGGCAGAGACGTCTTTCCAATATGGTTAGCAGCAACATCCTTGATGCGCTGAGCCAGGGCTATACTCCTGAGGATATTGAAGCTACTTTCCATAGACATCTTGACCGCTGGCGCGAGGAACGGAGGCAGAGTACCGAAGTATTTGCTCCACAGGAAACCAGGCATGAGCATCCGGGAGATACTATATTTATCGTAGGCAGCCATGATTTAGCTCTCAGTTTACTGTTAAGTCAGCTAAAATATAAAGTCCCGGAGGTACATATCGATGTTACCTATGCCGGCAGCCTTGGTGGGCTTATTGCTCTTCAGGAGCAGAAAGCTGATATGGCTGGCATCCATCTGCTGGATGAAGAGACAGGTGAGTATAACTATCCCTATGTGAAACGTATTCTCACTGGCGTTGAGGTAGCTATTGTGCATCTGGCGTATCGTGTGCAGGGGCTGATGTTTGCTACTGGGAATCCCAAGCAGGTGAAAGAAATAGAAGACCTAAAGCGTTCTGATGTTACTTTTGTTAATCGACAGAAAGGCTCAGGAACAAGGGTGCTTCTGGACAGTGCGCTGCGGCAGCGGGGTATTCAGCACTCTGAAGTGAGAGGCTATGAACGTGAACGGGATACACACCTCGCTGTAGCAACTGACATTTACCATGGTGATGCCGATGTTGGATTAGGTATTGAAGCGGCGGCGAATACCTGCAACCTGGGATTTGTGCCTTTGTTTCGGGAAAGATATGACCTGGTAATGCCACTGGGGAATTATAAGAGCAAGTTGTTTGCGCCCTTACTAGATATTATTAAAAGCGATGAGTTCAAGAGAGTCGTTGATACTATGCGGGGTTATGACACTTCCCAGACCGGTGTTACGACCTTCTGTTAATGGACTTCGATTTTAATCAAGTAGCGTCTTCCTGAGATCAATAATTAAGGAAGGCAGAATAAAAGTAATTGATGAAATCACCAATTCATTTATTTAGGAAGGAGGCGAGAGCAAAAAGGAGTTATTGTTTAAGAAAAGGCATTCAGGTTATTAATAATAGAAAGGAATGAGGAATTTAATCAATGAATAAAAAAAGTCTAAAAATGGTCTCGTTTTTTATTGGAGTAGTAGTATTGCTTGTATTGGTACTGGGATGTGCTCCTGCACAACCCAAGCCAGCTAATCCGGAACTAATTCTGGCCAGCACTACGAGCACTGGTGACTCCGGTCTTATGGACGTTTTAATTCCCATCTTTGAACAGAAGACAGGTTACAAAGTTAAACCCATATATGTTGGCACTGGCGCCGCCATGACGATGGGGGAGAAGGGCGAAGCTGATGTCCTGCTGGTTCATGCCCCGGACTCGGAAGTGAAATTTATGCAAGCTGGGCATGGTATCAATCGCAAACTGGTCATGCATAATGATTTCATTATTGTCGGCCCAGCAACAGACACAGCGGGTATAAAAGGGATAACTTCTGCTCTTGAAGCATTGAAGAAATTAGCTGCTGCCAAAGCCCTTTTTGTCAGCCGTGGCGACAATTCCGGTACTCATCAACTGGAGTTGAAGGTATGGAAAACTGCCGGCATTGAACCCAAAGGACAAACCTGGTATCAGGAAGCCGGTCAGGGCATGGGAGCAACGCTCAATATCGCTTCTGAGAAGGCAGGCTACACGATAACTGACAGAGCTGTTTACTTGGCTACGAAGAAGAATCTTAGCCTGGATATCCTGGTCCAGGGTGACCCAATTCTTTTAAACATTTATCATGTTATCCAGGTAAACCCGCAGAAATCGCCCAAGATTAACGCCGAAGGCGCCAAAGCATTTTGTGATTATATGGTGGCTCCTGATACACAAAAGGCCATTAGTAAATTTGGAGTGGACAAATTTGGTCAGCCACTGTTCGTCCCTGATGCTGGTAAAACCGAAGCACAAATGGGAAGTGTTTAGGACAATATTGACCTTCTTCTTTCCCCTCCCTTCTTTGGGAGGGGAAAGACCTTAAATACGTAGCAAGGTGACACTATATGGATCTAATTCTTGACGGTATTATTCAGGCTTTTCAGCTATTCATTCACGGTGACCCAGAAGTCTTACTAATCGGAGGGCTTTCATTAGGCGTCTCTCTCTTAGCAACAGCAATCAGTCTGCTTATTGGCGTTTTACTAGGTGCGACTCTAGCACTGAACCAGTTTCCCGGACGACGTTTTTTTGTCAGCCTGATTAATACAGGGATGGGAGCACCACCGGTAGTGGTCGGCCTAATTGTAACTATCCTGTTGTGGCGCAATGGCCCATTTGGCGTATTACATCTACTGTATACCCCATCGGCCATAGTGATAGCTCAAGTGGTCATATCCTTACCTATAATTGTCGGATTCAGCATGGCGTCCATACAGCAGCTTGACTCCAAGCTCCGCCTTCAAATTCTGGCGCTGGGAGCATCGCGCTCACAATTTTTGTGGCTACTTATCAAGGAAACGCGGTTGCCACTCCTCGCTGCGGTTATGGCTGGTTTTGGCTCCGTCATATCTGAGGTAGGCGCTGCTATGATGGTAGGTGGCAATATTACTGGCCAAACGCGTGTGCTCACTACTGCCATAGTCATGGAGACAAGCAAAGGTGATTTTGCTCTAGCCATAGCCCTGGGTATAATACTTATGGCACTTGTATACCTGGTAAATCTATGTCTTACCATAGTCCAACAGCGGAGTAGAGTACGGTGAATCAGAACCACCTGCCAGCACGACCTAATACATTAGAAGCCAGTAACCTGTCTGTAGTCCTTGGTGGTAAAAGAGTGTTGGAAATACCATCACTACAGATATTGCCCAATGAGGTACTTGTCGTTATAGGCCCTAACGGTTCAGGAAAAACTACTCTTTTGCTTTGTTTGGCATTACTGTTGAAACCAGCAACAGGCACTATTTCCTATCTCGGGCATCCTGTCAACCACGGTTCCGACATATTGGCACTACGTCGTCGTTTTGCCGTAGTTTTTCAAGAATCGTTGCTGCTTAACACGACAGTATGGAATAACATTAGCCTTGGCTTGCGTCTGCGTAAGTGCAAAACGGAAGACATTAAACCGAGGGTTCAGATGTGGCTGGAGCGTTTCGGTATCGCTTCGCTGGCGCAAAGACAAGCCAAGGCACTATCCGGGGGCGAGGCAAAGAGGGTAAGCCTGGCACGTGCCTTTGCCTTACAGCCTGAAGTTCTTTTTCTTGATGAACCTTTTGCTGCCCTGGATACCCCAACTCATCAGTCCTTGGTAGAAGATTTTGATAGTGTACTACGGGAGACTAAGGTCACCACTGTCATGGTGACTCATGACCGTAATGAAGCATTGGCACTGGCTAACCAGGTAGTACTGCTTATGAACGGGAAAATCCGCCAATCAGGCACTTCACAAGAAGTATTTTCCTGTCCGATAGATGAGGAGGTAGCCAACTTTATCGGGGCTGGCAATGTTATAAATGGAGTGGTTTGCTCACAAAGTGATAAGCTAGCCCTAGTCGATGTGGGGCAGCAACAGCTTTGTGTTGTATCCGACTTGCCAGAGGGAACCAAAGTCACTATTTTCCTTCACTATGAAGACATCACTATTTTGTTACCGACACCACAATCAATACGCAGCAGTGCGCGTAATCAAATGACCGGAAGAATAACCAAGGTATTCCCCCTAAATTCTCAGCTAAAGGTTACCATAGATTGTGGCTTCCCTCTAATAGCCCTTATCACTAAACGCTCCTGGGAAGAATTAGCACTGAGTGTCGGACAGGGAGTAATTGCTTCATTTAAGGCATCTTCAGTCCACCTTATGGGCAAGTGTTGAGAGATATTAAAACGATAATTTTGAAAAACTGTATAATTGAATCAAATACTTATTGATGGGGGAGAATGATGAAAATCAGCGCACGTAATGTATTAAAAGGAAAAGTAAAGCAAGTTAAACATGGGGCAGTAAATAGTGAAGTGATTGTTAAACTTGCTAATGGGGTTGAGGTCGTTTCAGTTATTACCAAGGAATCAGCTGAGAAGTTGAAATTAGCTAAAGGTAAAAACGTCTACGCCATTATTAAAGCCAGCAATGTAATGATAGGCATTGACTAATTTATATGCTTGACTTGCTCTAGAGTCAAATAAGATTGCCGTTTCTTGTTGTCAAGCATAAACCGAATTTCAGGTTACCGCCGCACTAGAAACACCAGGACAATAACAGCAATAAGCAAGGCAATACCAATGCCAATCACCACCCATACCCAGGGAGGCGTTGGCGTTTCTTCTGGTGCTATTTCAGATACAGTTACAGGTGCCGGTGCAGGCTTCGCTTCGGTATAGAAAGTAAATACTGGACTGGGATCGCTGGGAGCAGGTTGTATTGCCATGACCTGCCAGAAATAGCTGGTACTGTAGTCGAGAGCACCTTCGTAAACATATGCAGTCGTGGTCACCTCTGCCAGAGTCACTATATTAGTCAGACTGGGATCTCTTGCCAGAATGAAACGGTACCTGGTAGTTTCTTTGTACGGTGACCAGCTAAAGGGTACTGATTTTACCGGATAGCTGCAACAGCCATTAACAGGGCTGAATAAGTGGACTCCGAGGTAGGGGGTCACTACCGGATAGCCTGCGCCAATGGTGAACTGCTGTGGATAAGACCAGGGCCCCAGTATTGCCTGACCGGTAGCTGCCTGGCGTACTCTCGCTCTCCAATAGTAGGTATGCCCTGCTTCCAACCTTCCTCCAGCCAGGTACAGCATTGCCGGTGCTGTACTGGAACTGGGAGTGTAGATGCCGGAGTCGAACACCATAAGAGTAAATCTGGGGTCCTTCGCAATCTGCACCTGATATTCTGTGGAAAGGCATAGTTGCTCCAGCTCGAAGACGATATCATCATTTCTACCGGTGACCGGGTCAACGCCGACAAACTGCTGACTGGTAGACGTATCGGCGGTTTTTACGGTGATGGTAACGAAGCTGGTGACGCTACCTGTTATGTTGGTGGCGATAAGCGTGTAGGCTGTATCTGTTGCTGGTAATACCCTGGTAGTTCCAATTGGTTCTACCTTGTCGTATGTTGGTTGAATACTGACAGATTCTGCCCCGGTAACACTCCAGCTTAGTGTTACCGTTTGACCCGCGGTGACTATCTGCGGACTGGCTGTAAAGGAATTGATGACAGGTGGAGTTAGCACTGGAGGTAGAGATCCAGGTGAAGTCGCAGAAGTAGAAATTTGTGGTTCTCCAATGGGAATGGTAATGCAACTGGCGCTCTGAACAAGCAGTACCATAATCGCCAAAACCGCCCACCTGCATCTTCGCCACGATGATTTCATAATAACTAAATTATACATGCGGCGACATTAAAAGCGAAAAAAGTACTACGACAAAATCATTAGAGCGTTCATAAATATTTGAAAAGAGTTTTTGTATTCGAGACCAAAGATCTTTTTTATGCTTTTGCCAGCGCGAGTAAAGGCAAAGCTGTGGAAAGTTGAGTGGCGGAAAGAGGGAAAGACATGGAATGACTATATTTTACTACAGGTCAAAAACCTTTCCTGGATTTAAAATATTCCTTGGATCGAAAGCTTTCTTAATGCGCTTCATAATAGCGCGCTTATCTTTGCTCATTTCTATATCAAGGTATGCTTTTTTCGCCATGCCGATGCCATGTTCTCCTGATAGAGAGCCTCCCAGTGCAATACCTGCCTGATAAACCTGACGCATGATAGCAGGTAACTTTTTTCGCCATTCCTCTACATCCATATTTACGCAAATAGGATGCAGGTGAACATTCCCATCGCCAGCATGACCGTAGGCAATAATAGGCACACCATGCTCCTGTGCTATTCCTCTGACCTCCTTCACTAATGTGGCTATCTGGCTGCGAGGCACGACCACATCTATGATCTCCATTGGGGCATAACGTTTGAGGGCATAAGAGAATTGCTCCCTGGCATGGAGCAATTTCCTTTTGGCTCTTTCACTGCCTGGTACCATAGCCTCAACTGCTCCATGTTGTCTGCAAATAGCTTCAACCGTGGTGAAGTAATCAGTTATTGTCTCTGTCGATTCCCCTTCCATAATTATCATAAGGAAAGCCTCATGTTCATGGAATGGTATCTCCTCATTGAGATACTTTTCTACGATTTCGACGATGCTCCGTTCCATGAATTCGAGCCCTATTGGAGTAATGTTGAGCCGAAGTATCTCAGGGACAGCGTCTATAGCATCTTGCAGATTCCTGAATGGTACGAAGAGGACTTCTTTCTTGGTTAACTTGGTGGAGAGACGGAGAATAATCTTGGTGATGACGGCTAACGTACCTTCGGAACCTGCGATGAGCTGGGTCAGGTCATAACCTGTAGAGCATTTCACAAACTCGCCACCAGTGTTGACGATGTCGCCATTGGGCAACACAGCTTCTAAACCCAGGACATGGTGTCTGGTAACACCATACTTTACGGCATTGCTACCACCGGCATTGGTGGCGACACTGCCACCGATGGAAGCAGTCATCTCGCCTAGAAAGATAGGGTAGTACAGCCCTTGCTCGTCTACTGCATTATGGAAGTCAGCAAGAGTAACTGCCGGTTCCACGATAGCGGTGAAATTGTCTCTGTCTATCTCGATGATACGGTTCATCCGTTCCAGGGAGAGAAGAATTCCACCGTAAATGGGTATACAGCCACCACTTAACCCTGTCCCGGCACCTCGGGGTGTTACTGCTATCCTGTGTTTATAAGCATAAGCCAGTAATCTGGAAACAGAAGCAGTATCGACGGGCTTAGCGATAACCTGTGGGAGGTGTGGTTGGGGCAGCGCCATTTCGTCGCTAGCGTAATTTTCCAGGTCGCTTTTTCTGGTGGAGATACTATCTTTATCGAGAAGTGCTATAAGCCCTTCGATGGTTTGTGTGGTAATCTGTCCATAGTGTTTTTTCATTTCCCTCACCTGAAGATGTAATGCATTTACTCGAGGGCGGGTAACTTGTACACAAAAATTTGTAGCTGTTAAATAGTAGCATTAACTCATTCTACTGGCAACAGACAGCTGCAGAATAACTCATCTATTTGCATTGTCAATATCCCGTTGGTATAATTTTCTTTTGTGAAGCGGTTGCTGTAGATATGTTATATATCGGATGATGCGTTTGGTCTTATGGAAACAGGGAGGCATTTAATAGAATGGTAAGAAAGTCAAGGAAACCTGGCGTACAGGAAATAATAAAAACACTGGTGGATTCAGAAATTCCAGAGATCCAGTCTGTGGCAAAGCAATTGACGGAATGGACGAAACAGCTTGAGGAGCATAGCTGGAAGCTACAGCACTATGCGTCTGAGATAGAGAGCCTGGCAGCAGTGGAAGCGGCTGAAGCTAGTGATGAGGTCAGCCTGGCAGAGCTGGTAAAGGACCTGGAGAAAACCTTGTCTCAGCTACGCGGCGGGCCCGGTAAGGTTGCCGCCTTACCAGAAGGCAATAGAAGACCCGTGGTGGAAGAGAAAGTTGAAGAGCCGGAGGTTGTGGCATTGGAAAAGGCGGAGATGGAGACGGAGAGGGATGAGCGAGGCTTGCAAGCATTCGAAACCTACACTACTCCTGAAGGATTTGTGGTCAGGAGAGTACGGCGTCTACTTTAGAAGGCTGCCCCTGTAGCTCAGACGGATAGAGCAGCGGTTTCCTAAACCGCGTGTCGGGCGTTCGAATCGCCCCAGGGGTACCACGAAGCTAAATTTACCCCCAAAAGAGCTTTTTACCACAAAATTGACACCCTGTTCGGAAGACAATTTCAGGTCACTTCCCGGTCAATTAAACATCAATTTTAGTTCATGTTTTGTTGACCAGAAAAGGAGGCTGATAGAAAATGTCTTCTAGACAGAAGAGGTGGGAAACCGTGGAAAAAGCTTCGATCCCCATTGCAACATTAGTTGACCGTTATCTTTCGGCATGCCGCTCTGCCGGTATGAGCCCGAAGACATTACGCGGTTACAACGAGAAACTCGGCAGATATGTACGTGTTGCAGGTGGAATTCTCGGTAATTTTACCATCGAGACAGTTCGCCAGCATCTCACGGATCTGCAGAAAGCAAAGAAGTGGGAGGGTCATCCTTATACACCGTCGACACAGGAAACACTATCAACCACGAGTATTCGGAATCATGGCAGAGTTCTAAGCAGTTTCGCCAGCTGGCTTGAAGACGAGGGTTACACTGGATTCAATGTTCTGTCAGGCTTGAAGTTGCCGAGAGCCAATGACATCAGGATGGAACCATTGAGTGATGAGGAGATTCCCCGTTTAATGTCATGCTTCAACCTTAACTGGGAGATAGGTTGTCGCAATGCAGCAATGATCTGGCTTTTCCTGGATACAGGACTACGCTGTGCCGAGCTGATTGGGCTGGACAAGGAGAACCTGTTCCTTGAGACCAGGAGGCTAAAAATATTTGGTAAGGGCCGTAAAGAAAGAATCGTGCCATTCGGGCACCAGGTAAAACGGCTTCTCGAGCGCTATATATATCATCTCAGGCCAAAGCCGTTGCAGAAAGACAAGATATTTTTGACATCAGAAGGTTACCCGATCACCGAAAATACCGTCAAGATGGTTGTCCGGAGGGCTGCGGATAAGGCTAATATACTCCGTTTGCACGTTCATCTTCTCCGTCACACGTTTGCCACAAGGTTTGTTTTGAAAGGTGGCGATACTATGTGGCTTCAAACAGTTATGGGACATGAGCGACTTGAAACGACGCAGAGATATGTTAAGCATGGCGCGCTTCAGCAGGTAGTACTGGAAAGATCACTATGTCCCATGGATGAGATTTTATTGCCACGGAGGCTTGGTTCCAGACAGAAATAAGATCTTTGTTGGTGGAAGTGAAGGAGGCTCGACCTACGTCAGTACCGTACAATTATTGATTTAGTGACAAAAAGACGAGCTCTTGGTGTCAGATTCAAGAATTAAAGTCATTGATTCCAGAATGGTTCAGTGGTAGCCCACATTGGATACCGAACTCAAGACAAGCTTGTGCTGTATTCCATATATGGTTTACATGAAGCTTGCTCACTTAAAAAACCCCCATTCAAAGATCGGCATCGCACATTATATAATACTATTGACTTCAAGCTCTTAAGACAACAAGAGCCCATTACGAAGGCAAATCGATTACATGGTTAGTGTTTCGTTTTATCAGGCTTTCCGTAAGTCTGACCAGGTTTAGGTGTCGGCGGAAATGGTTCTCCCTTAACAACCGTTCTTTCCTTGTCAGTTTCTCCACCGCGCGGCCCGACAATGGATATTGTCCGGATTGTTTAGCTATTTCACCAGGCTTGTGTTTTTCAGTCATTTAAGACCTCCCTTTCTATAATATTTTAGAATCCTTTGCCTATCTTCGTTCTCCTTGTCCCCTTTATAATAAATTTCAACCAGCTCAATTCTATCGTCTTGTTCAAAGTATGCGTATATGACTCTTATCCCGGATTGCACACCCTTACCTTTCAAAGATCTGTAAGCAAATTTCTTTGCCTTATACAACCTAGGATTGTTTATCGACAAGTCAGTAATCTGGAAGATTCCATTGTTATCCACCTTTAACTTGTGATAAAGATTAAGTTGCTTTCCTATAAAGATTTCAAGGTCAGACTCAATGGTTCTAAATCTTTTCCCTAGTTTCCCTATTTCACTCTCAAATTCAGGAAGGCGAGAAACATCCTTGAACACTCCCATTTAAGTGTATTCCCTCATAGAATATATTGGTGTCCTGTAAAAAACAGACTCGTATTCAATTACTTCTCCGTTTCCTGTTGTTAACCAGGGAACATCATTGTGAGAATATTCGCTTATTTGAGTAGCATTCATGTCAGATAGCTTATTTAAGACACCATCAATTAATTCAATCTCATTTGCCTTTATTCCAGAAAGATTAGCCTTCCTCAAGGGTAAATATTTAGTCTGTGGGTAATCAAAATAGCTATCTTTGATTTTTACAATATCCTGGTCGGCCATCATCTTTTCAACTATTGTTTTGAATTCCACTGGTGTTGGACCATAGTGATTTTTGATGTAAGTAGCTCCAATCAGTTGCTCCTCATACTTTTCGTAGAAATCAAAGTCGATGAAATATAGGAGCTTATAAATCGCTGTTTCTCCAATGCTTGGCTTTGAACCAACTCTATTGAGGATATAAATTAATATTTCCTTAAACTTGTCTAAGTTTTTCTGTGGGACATTAATCCTCATCTTAGATTCCACTCTTTTACCCGGTTTCTTTTCGTGTAGAATTACCTCTGGCTCATCCTTTAAGCAGATTAATTGTTCCACCGAGACATTGAATATCTCAGCCAACTTTATCAACTCATCAGAAGAAACCTTCCTCTCTCCTGATTCAACCTGTGTAATTGTTGGACGCGAAACACCCAACATATCAGCAAGCTTTTGCTGACTTATTCCTGTGCTTGTCCTCAATTGCTTTATTCTTTGACTAATTTCAGCCATAACATTCTCCTTATTTTGATTAAATTATAATATATTGTATTAAATTCTGTCAAGTCTTTGTAAGTTATTCTTACATTATATAAACAATAAATGTGTTGTGCCAGCTCTTTTTCTATATTGACTTCAGCCAGTATCTCAGCTATATTTGGAGCCAAACGAAATTGTAGTGGTTAAATAGCGATGAAAAAAGAAAATATAAGGAAATCCAGAGGGGCCATGTTTTCGTACTTGGTAAAAAAATATACGGCAGACAGAAACCAAAATGAATTCATGGTACTAAGCCAAGCTAGTTGAGAATTTGCCCAATATTGGATACAATTCAGCTAAATGGGCGACATTATAGAAACTGACCGTCAAATAATATTTTGGCAGAGGTTAAACAGGAGGCTACTATGCACCGATCTATAAAAGCATTTGTTTATAAAGGTGATAATTACTATGTTGCTGAATGTATGGAGATCGCAGTGGTAACCCAAGGGCAAACCCTGGATGAGACTGTTGCTAATCTTGAGGAGGCTGTAGCCCTTCATTTGGAAGGTGAAAACCCTGCTGATTTTAATTTAGTCCCGAATCCTTCTCTCCTGGTAACTTTGGAATTGGAGCCTTTGGGTGTCGCCTAAGCTGAAGAGGCTCTCGGGCGCTGAAGTATTGGCGATTTTCACGACATTTGGATTCCAGATGCATTCACAAAGAGGAAGTCACGTGAAGCTCCGAAAGTTAGTTAATGCCGAAAAGCAAACTTTAACTATTCCTTTGCATCCAGAATTGGATACAGGCACACTGCGAGCTATAATACGGCAGGCGACACGCTATATTCCAGAAACTGAATTACACTCTCATTTTTATACTGATTAAAGTATATTCACTCCACTACTAACTCTTCACTCTTGACAAAAAATTAATTTCATGTCCTTATAAAAGGTGTCCTCAGGAGCACTCCAAACAAAAGGTATGTAGCTGCCAAGCCCGGCAGTCTGCCATGCCTTGGTTTACGGGAAAGCGAGCTGGCAGAAGCTTCTTTCCCGGTGAGGGCACAATTTTTTGCTATTGTTTTCATGCCACGACCTGTAAATACAATTTCCCATCCCCTAGTTCTCAGTCCACATGACCTCGATATACTGGAATCCCTGTCAATTAAAGGGTATCGCTTTTTGAATTGCACGCATTTGATGATGCTCTATTTTTCATCATCGTAAGAATGCAGAAGAGCAGTGCGTGTTTCGGATTAGATGTGAGCCCGCTGTCGCGTCCAATCAATGTATTGAACAATGACATCATCAACCTGTCGAGGAGACTGTACTGTCGTCCCAGATCGGATGTTGAACAGTTGATCCGTGGGTCAAAGCAATTTAGGGAAACCAGGAAACCCGACAACGCTGCGAGTTTATCAACACCCGATCTAAGCGATCGACAGAAGAGATTCATGGAATGCCTACTGAACCATCCGGCGTTGTCGATTACCGAGCTATATACTGAGCTGGGATTGAGCGCTTACATGGGCAACCGTATAAAGAATGAGTTGACCGGTTCAGGCTTTGTGTCAGAACTGGTCACCAATTCAGGTTCCGGTTCCAGGGTGGCCAAGTTTCTTATTCCAACCGTTACGGGAAGTAAACTTCTTGATTCGTCTGATTTAGCTGGCAGAGGAAGCACCTTGCATAAATTCCTGCAGGCGATGGTAGCAAGCCTCGGCACAAGAAAACAGTATATGACGACCATCGAGGCACAGATAAGCGAGAGCGGCAAAAGCATCGATGTCCGCCTGGAGAAACAAGGTAAAACGATAGCTGTAGAGATTTCGCTGTTCTCAAAGGAAGTCAACGAAGTCGCTAATATCCAGAGATGTCTGGTCAACGGTATCGACAACGTTGTTGTGGTCTGCATCGATCCCGATCAAATGGAAAGCGTGCAAAAGCTCGCCGGAGAGACTCTGCGAACGGAAGAGATGGAGAAGGTTCGTTTCTGCCTTCTGACTGAGTTATGGGGCATGTTGTAGTATGAAAACAGTGGTTTCTGTTACTTCTATCAGGGCAAATATTGTTTCCGTACTATCAGAAACAATATTCATCCCGCAAGGGCGGGCTTGGATATCAGGTGAGAATGCTATGAGTACCATGAAGATTCACAGAGAAGGCAGCCTGTTCGGGATAGACGGCGCCTCGAAACGAGGCAGGTATTCTAAGGACGAATGGCAGATGCGTGCCCGATTTGTGTTGCGGCATCTTGATGACCCTATCACGCTGCAAAGCTCTCCGTTGTGCCGATTGGCTGCATTGGACAGGCTAGCCAGAGCAAAATATTCTGACAGCATAGTCCCGCGCGGGCGAGCTCTCCATGAGCTATCTCTGCAGTGTCTTCGTGAGATTGAGAGCGAACTGGATGGTCATGCCGGCGTTGCAAAGCTTAAGCAGTTTATCATGTTAACAAGACAAGGGAAAAAAGTTACAGAAGCCAGCAGAGATATAGGTATAACACCAGAATATGCTAGTAGAGCTCTTAAACGACAGCTAGTAGATTTACTTACCGAAAAATTGATCTTAAGGCTACATTAGATTTATCTCTTACTACTGAAGGGTAATCTTACACAACCATGGAATGCCACAAAACACAATAATACGATGAAAACCTATCTATATGAAGCGACATAATATATTGCGTATATTTTGTTAATACTATATAATGGGAGCAAAGCTGTAGGAGGTTGCTCCCATGAAAAGGATAACCATTCCGGATGCCGAAATCTTTATTGCGGCGATTCAAGATGAATTATCACGAACCAGGGAAGGACGATACTTTCATCGGCTTGCCGTTGTCTTGTATGTGTTGCGTGGAGCTAGTGCCTATGAGGCATCACGTGCTTTCGGATTCTCCTCCAGAACTATCGAATACTGGGTTAAAAGACTGGCTTCTCACGGGCTTAGCGGACTTTGGGACGGAAAGCATCCTGGCCGACCTGGCCGTCTTTCAGCTTCGCAAAAGCAAAGAGTGCGAAAAGAATTACGGCGTTCTCCCAGAGATACGGGTTATGATCAAAACCTGTGGGACGGCGTGTTATTGTCACACCACCTGGGAAAGAACTACGCTATATCGCTCAGTGTACGGCAATGCCAAAGACTATTCCATCAGATGGGATTCAGCCTCCAGAGACCTCGCCGTCAGGCAAGCGAAGCCGATCCTCTCCGGCAGGAGGCCTTTAAAAAAACTTCTACGAGTGGATGAAAGACCCTACGATGCAGCTTTGGTGCGAGGACGAAGTCCATTTCCAGCGACACAGCAGCCTGATAAGGATGTGGGCTCCGAAAGGACAACAACCTCGCGTAGTTTCGCCTTCAGTCCGTCACAACGTGGGTTTCTTCGGGGCACTCAATCTGAAAACAGGCAGTCTCCTTACAAAAGAGGCGCCTACCTTCAATTCCGAGACCTTTGGCGACTTTATCCGGTATCTCCTCGAATCTACACAAGGGAAAATATATCTTATCCTGGACAATGCCAAATGGCACAGGGCGAAAGGTTTGAAAGACTTGTTCGCGTCCAATCAAGACCGACTGATACGAATCTTCCTGCCGTCATATTCACCCGAACTCAATCCGGTGGAACGGGTCTGGCGAATCACTCGACGACAGGTAACTCACAACCGTTATTTCACATCCGTCGAAAAATTGAGAATCGCTTTAGTATCTCAATTTACGAGATGGGAGCAGCCTAATGGCACTCTTAAAGTATTATGCGCAAATATTTAAGACGTTACATATAGAACCACACGATGTTGAACTAATGGAGAAGGCTGCTAAATGCATGAGGGACAAGTTGCTTATCAGGCTTCTATTTCACCTCGGTGGTCGGATTTCAGAAATTCTAGCTATTAAACTGTCCGATGTGGACTTTGAGAGGAAGACTATTACAATCCTGCACCTTAAAACTCGTTTCAAGTTTATATGTAATAAATGCAAAGCCAGCTTAGCTAGAAGACATCAATTCTGCCCAGAATGTGGCAAAGAAGTTAGAGAAATCAAACAACGTCTCCAAGAATATCGCCGTATCAGGGTGCTACCAATTAACAACCATTCTCTTGAATTAATCAAAAATTACCTTGATAATATCCTGTCTATACGTAATATCGATGCTCGGCTGTTTAAATTGAACCGCCATCGCGCTTGGCAAATACTGCGAGAGTGTGCTCAACGGGCAGGTATTTCACCCTTAATAAATCCAGAAACAGGGAAGACAAGAGGAGTGAGTCCACATCGCCTGAGGGATGCTTTTAGTGTCCATGCAATGAAGATGGATGATTCTGGCGATTCACTTCGATTACTTCAGGAACATCTTGGTCATGTTAGCTTTAATACGACTGCTAAATACCGCAAGGTCGCCGGTGAGGAGCACCGTGAGTGGTACAACAAATTGTGGGGGAAATAAACCTAGAAGCTAATGGCAAGCATTAGTTCACATAGAACAGGCTTTCGTTCAAACTACAACAATTGACAATTCGCCTGAACGTGTTGTATCCTACACTCAAACATGAAAGGGAGGTGTGTCAATGCAAGCATACTGCATGAAATGCAAAACCAAAAGGGAGATGAATAGTCCGAAGGCTGTCAAAATGAAGAATGGCAAGCCAGCAACACAGGGGACTTGTCCAAAATGTGGGACTAAGATGTTTAGGATTGGGAAGAGTTAAATTAGTTCATTTTGACATTCGATAGGGCTGGGTATTTGGTTTTCAAATGCCCAGCTTTCTTATTTAAGACTGCACAATATGGACGTTTGTTCAATATAGTTGACGATTGACCCTAGAACACTAAGAGATTCACAGATTATCAGTGCCATTAAGCAGCTAGGGTTAAAGAGGATAAAAGTCGAGAACCCGAGAAAGAAAACAATATCGATTATCAAGGCTGCTTACCGCGTAGGTCAGGGTGATTACTACTGTGCCACCTAGGGCACGACTATAAATGTAAAGGACCCCCTGCTCTAAACCATTCATAGTTATTAAAAAATATGAAGGTTTTAGTGTAATTGGCCTAGATTCGTGAATGAAGATCTCAAAATGGGAGGTGAATAGAGATAAGGAAATTGGTAGTAATGTTGGTTTTATCAATCGTCTTGACCTTATCCTTTGTAACTCCGGCTTTTGCCTGGGACCCAAAGGGACCAAATGATATGCCAGAAGACAGCGAAAATGGGCTTGATAATGCCTATAGTGAAATGGTGGCCGGATTCTGGGGTTCATCTGCTTCTTGGTTTAATAGCGAAGCATTAGAGAAAGATGTTGTCCCACACGCCGGCTATGGCCCTGTAATTGCTCGATATATGTTCAGGTTATTTTTTAACCAATAATTGATCGCTCTCTCATCCATACTCATAACATATTTTTATTTTCTGAGCATGCCGAGTATAACTTTTCATCGTTTAGTGCGATTATACTTTCCGCCCTACCGTTGAGGGGAGAGGTGGAAAAATTGAAACAGCCGTGAATTGAACAAATAGATGAACAGAGAATTCCGTATTTTTGGTAATTCCTTTGACCCGGCTAATTCACCTGAAAGGCTTGAGCTAAAACGTGCCTATGTTTCATATTTGCAAAACACTGCTGGCTTATCTCAACAATTCGATGACCCTTATGACTTTATAAAAAGTGACTTAGTACCTCGCATTTCACACGAATATACTTGGGTAGGGAAAGTACCGATTGACTCCTGGCTAACGCCACATCCTAGGCTAAGTGATTTACCTCTGCTAAACGCTTATCAATGTACTGAATTTTTGGAAAAGAATGGATGCTGGGATTATAGCTTACAGACAGCAGAATTTGTAGAGAAACAGATATTTCCTAGTGCTCCGGTTATGATTGGGGTGGATCATAGCTTAACCGGAGGACTCTTGCTTGCATTAACCAAAAAATATGACAATGTTAATGTTATCGTTGTTGATGCTCATTTTGATGTGATGAAGTTTAGTAGATCAGCTTTTAAAAGTGACGGACAACAGCAACTTTTTTACCATTGTGGTAATTTTCTCTCCTATATTTTGGAAAAAGGCACTATTCACCCAGAAAATTTGTGGATAGTAGGTGTCTCAGAAAAAGCATTCACTGCGGATAATTATCACCAGATGGATAGTATATCCCGTAACAATGCAGATGAGGCGAAAAAGTGGATTGGCAAAGGCGTTCATGTCAGGTTTAAGGAAGATATTGACATAGAAGAAATGAAATTAACGTTAAACGGGCCAACGTACATTTCTATTGATATGGATGCTGGTAGTTTGTCTTCAATTTTTTCGGCCAGATACATGACATGTTATGGCCTACCTGTTGAAAAGTTCCTTAGTCTTTTATCAGGATTAGCCCTCTCTATTAGAGCAGCTAGTGTGCCCATCTTAGGACTAGATATTATGGAAACTGATATCCACCTGCTCGAGGTTACAGACAGGACACCTTTTCAGGATAATACACAACGAATTGTAAGAGAGATCTTTAAATTGTTTTTAGAATAGAGGAAAGCTTATTAACTTATTCTCTCATATACTAATTCAACGATATCTTTCACCCGTTTCTTTTCTTAAGCGGGCAATATACTTTGATATGCTTCTTTGCAGTAAGGGCAGGCTGTAATTAATAAATCAACTCCTGTCTCTTTAAACTCTTTCAGCCGGTCTTCCGTGATCTATTTAGAAAACTCCGGGAAAGCTTTGTCGGCGCCACCGCCTCCAGCGCCACAGCAGTAGGAATCCCCCTTATTTCTGTTCATTTCAACCAGCTCTATTCACTTCAAAAAGGATAATACCTTATTATAGCTAATCTAGTATCTTAATGCTTTGAAATATATGTAAAGGGTTGATTTGCCTGCTTTTGTGGGACTTTTATTCAGTTGTGATACTACCTTCAGCCAAATGGTCTGCAATCTCATCATCGGTCATCCCCAGCAGTTCCTTAAATACGTAGGCATTATGTTCGCCGAGACATGGGGAAGGTATATTTATTTCTCGAGGTGTCTTTGATAGAACAAAGCCAGCCTGTTGCTGATAAGCTGGATTCCCCATCTCTGGATGGTTTAGCCGCACGTAAAACTGACGGTGCTTCAATTGTATATCTTCAAACAAGTCTGAGCTTTTCTCTACCATACTAGCGCATACCCCACCAGCTTGCATAATAGTTTCTACTTGTTCAGTGGTATGATTAATTGTCCAATTAGCTATAAGCGTATCAAGTTCGTCCTCATTTTTCTTCCTGTTAACAAGCGTGTTGAATTTTTTTAGTCTTGTCCAACTTGGATTGCCTATAGTTTCACAGAAAGACCGCCACTGTTTATCGTTAAATACGGCTATGGCCACCCAGCGGTCATCTCCCTTGCAGGGATAAATGCCATGAGGAGCAGCATAGGAAAGGCGGTTTCCACTGCGACCAGCTATCCGACCATTTACTATAAAGTCCATGATAAGTGGAGCAATGGTGTAGATATATGTCTCAAGCTGTGATTGTTCTATCCACTGTCCTTTGCCTGTTCTTCGACGATAGTCAAGCGCTGCAATTAAAGCCGTTGCGCAAAATCGTTGGCAAATGTAATCAGTATATGCACCATACGGTGGTGATGGCATGCGATCAGCCCAGCCACTAATCTCTCCAATGCCAGCTACGGCCGCTAGCTGCATTCCCAAGCCTGAATACTGGGCAAAGGGGCCTGATTGACCTTGCATTGAAGTACTGAGGTATATAATGTCAGGTTTGATTTTACTCACGCTCTCATAATCCAGCCCCCACTTTTTCATAATGCCAGGTCGGAAGGATTCCGTTACTATGTCTGCCCACTTGATGAGTTTCCACGCAATCTCTCGACCTTTCACATGGTTCAGATTAAGACTGACACTATACTTGTTGGCGTTGTACTTTCCAAAGAACATGCTTCCATTTAAGCTTGGTCTGTTTTCTGCGAAAGGACCTACTCCTCTTATTAGATCGAAATTTGTGTGAGACTCCACTTTTACCACGGTTGCACCGTGGTCAGCTAAATATTTCGAAGTCTGAGGACCAACAACAACCCAAGCGAACTCAGCAATTTTTATGCCTTTAAATACTTTTACTGACATTTCTGTACCTTCTCATTACCTACAGCACATATTTACGTTAAATAATCATGGCTTGCCTCAGTAGCACTAAGTCTTCCCTAGTAACCCCCAATTCTTCTTGATAAATCTCAATGTTATGTTCCCCGATAAGCGGTGCAAGATGTCGATATTCTATAGGAGTCTCAGTAAGCTTAACGAAAGGTCCACAGTAAGTCAGGATATCCCCTAGTTCCAGGTGCTTCACTGGAACCCAAAAATCACGAGCCCGAAGTTGCTTATCTTGCCAGATATCCTTAGTAGTGTATAAAGGACCGATCAATAAGTGCCTCTTGAGTGCTCCTTCCTCATATAATTCCATCTTGGTCTTTTTGATTAGAAATTCTCCAAGGACCTTCTCAACTCGGTCCACCAAATCTTGGGTTATCTTCGATTCATCATAGTCTTTTACCCAATCCATTTCCTTTAGCCACTGCGCAGCCATACCCTCTTCATCCATCCATCTCACGAGACTCTTCATATTGCTTACAAAAGGTTCGATACCGCCACCGGGTACGATTACAACATAGCCGTCCTTACATCTCCAGACTACATTGAACTGAATATGACTAATGCTCGTCTGTAAACTGTGTCCTACCCTAGTAATCTCAATCTTATTCAAATCCCACATCTCTGGGGTCTGAAAGCAGCATGCGATTACGCATTCCTGTATTGAAATGTCAACGTGCTGTCCTTCTCCGGTAATACAGCGGTGCCAAAGCGCTGACATTGTACCGGAAGCCGCTTCTGCTCCGGCATGGAGAGAAGCTTGAGGGAAACTAATCCAGATCGGAGGACGGTCAGGGTCGCCACATATATAGAGATAGCCGCCACTTGCCCAAGCGGTTAAATCGCTTCCTTTATAATGCGCCTTCGGTCCAGTCTGTCCAAATGGAGTTATCGAAGTTAAGACGATGTCAGACTTTATTTTACTGAGTTCATCGTAGCCCAAGCCTATTTGATCCATATAGTCCGGCTCAAACGACTCTATCACGGCATCAGCAGTTAGCACCAGCCTCTTAAATATCTCCTGCCCATCAACTTTATTTATGTCTAATGTTATGCCTCTCTTATTAATATTATAGGCGAACCAGAAGAGACTCTTCTCAGGGTCAGGCAAATCTTTATAGAAGGGTGCAATACGTGAGGGACTGCCGCCTGGAGGCTCAATCTTAATAACATCAGCTCCAAGGTCACCAAGTATCCTAGCTCCAATCATACAACCGCCTTCAGTCAGATCCAGGATACGATAGGGACTGAGAGTTGCATTACATTTTCGATGATTACTCATCAAACTACCCCGGTTGTCCAGCCATTGACTTTTTATAGTAGTTCTCGTTCAAATGTTGGTTATTTTTCAACTCACTTGGGAAAAACCTATAACACTATTCTCCTATATAACTGTATTTCTCATCATGTGTTCTTTCTGGTCAATTGTTAATGCTTACTTCACATTTATTTCATAAGCTGGGGTTTGACCTGCTCCCAATAGTTATACTGAACATCCTTTCTGAAGCGAATTATACCAGATCATCTTAACCCTGCCTACCAATTTATCGAGTTACAACCTAAATTCTAGCTGCGTTACTCAAGTAACTTTGTCCACTTTTTCTTTGTCTTCATAATAAGTTCTTCGCTGCTTTTCAGTACAGGAGGGAATTCCTTAATCCAGCTGTATGGTTTACATGCATTGACTATTGCAGCTGAGCCGGTAAGTTCACCGCGCTTTCGCTTATCAGGCGGTATTAAGGGATCTTTTATGAGAGTGTGTACCTCTCTTAGAATGTCAATTCCGATAGCTGGATCGCACCTTGTTCCTATAGCCCAGAGAACCTCCGAAATATTGGACGGGTCTATATCTGTCGTCAACTATTATAATAAATCTGAACAGTGCACGACCTGTAGCACTAGCAGCTATAGCTGCATCTTTTACGTGCCCGGCGAACTGTTGCTTAATGGATATTATTGGTATCGATAGTCCTGTATCATCGGTTATCCAAACTCCTTTAATACCCGGTACTAGTTTTTCCATTTCCTGCCACATCATCGCTGCTCTACCGATATATCTTCCGCCCCAGTACATCGGCCACAGTCTATAGGGTGGATCGCCTAGCATTATGGGATCATTTCTGTGAAGAACAGCCTTGACCCTAAACGCAGCACGCGGCTCTGCTATGCCTGCATAGTAGCCTGTGAATTCTCCGAAAGGTCCTTCAACTACTGAATCAACTTCAGGCGGTACCACTTCGCCTTCGAGGACGATTTCGGCTGTAGCTGGAATCGGCAAGTCGGTTGTTTCTCCCCGTACGACCTGGACAGGCTTCTGTCTGAGCCATCCAGCATAATCGTATTCAGAGACGCCCCATGGTAAAGACATACCTCCTACAAAATACAAAGTGGGATCCTGCCCACAGACAACAGCTACTGGACAAGCTAATCCCTTGGCCCAATACTTCCGCATCATTAGGTAACCATGGTGATTCTCATCTATCTGCATAGTAGCTGTGGTTTTATCATGAATCTGAACCCTGTATGATCCTAAATTTACCCAGCCTTCTTCTAAGTCGCGTGTTATAACAAGGTCTCCTGTGCCAATGTACCTTCCCCCGTCGAGCTCATGCCACTTGGGTGTAGGAAACTCGAAGAGGTCAACATCCTTCCCAGTATGAACATTTTCTTTGACTGGCCCCGTGTTGACCTCTACAGGTTGTATTGGCTTGAATCCCCCTTTAGTCTTTTCCCTGTATGCTTGAACGAGGTCGACCCCTGTCTTCTCTTCAGGCAATCCCAGAGCCATACAAACTCTTTTGTGTGAAGCAACAAGATTAGTAACAATTCGATATCCAGCTTTATACCCTTTAACCCTATCAAATAAAAGCAAGGGTGCGCCAGGTTTTGACATGAGTTCTGTTATAGTCCCTATTTCCAAATCCCAGTCTGCATTCTCAAATAGCCTGCACTCACCTATTTCTTTAACCTTATCTACATATTGTCTCAAATCCTCAAATATCACGTTTCGCCTCCTTTTATATAGGAAAGGCTGTTGAATTTTTACAAGGCCTTTTTTTTAGCTTTAAAAATTCGACCTTTCAATCCTCATTTTTAGTTTTCACCCCCCCCCAAGCTACGTATGATACAATTGGCCAAATAGCTTTGAGGTCAATAGCATGAAAACAGATAATCAACTTACCTTCACTACCTACGAGGCTTCCCTTAAACTTAACCCCAATAATCCCATCAAAATCATTTTCGACAATATCGAATGGTCTTTTATCCATCCTCTGGTCAAGAAGAAATACAAACATTCACATCATGGAGCAGATGGCTATGACCCTATCTCCTTGCTCAAGGCGCAGCTTCTTATCTATCTTGGTGAAGTGAGCTCTGATAGGAAGCTGGCTGCTGCCCTTCGCTACAATGCCAGACTTTGTCTCCTTTGTGGTTTTAATTTCCTCAAGACACCTTCCAGTGGCACTTTCACACGCTTCCGTGGCCGACTTGATGAGGAAATTTTCTACGAAATTCTTCATCGCCTCATTGCTCAAGCCATAGTCCTCAAAGTGATTCATGGCGGTGATACCGCTATAGATTCCACCCACCTTTGGGCCTACTCTAACAAATTCGGTAAAAAAACCTACTCATGTAAAGGAAGATGCCATTGCCCACCAAGATTACTACGACTCCGACGCCAAATCGCAGTTGCCTCTGGATGTCAGGGTAACTCCCGCCAATGAAGCTGACTCACCTCAGGCTAAACCTTTGCTCACAGGAGCTAAGGATAAACACCCCGGGATCAAGATAAATTCAGCATCGATGGATGCTGTCTACGATAACCAGGAGATTTATCGTTTCGCTATCGAAGATATAGGTGCAAGTCCTATCATTGCCTTAAACCCCAGAGGCAAAGTAGAATCCATCACCTCGAGCTCACTTTATCTCACAGATGATGGAAGCTACACTTGTTTTGCCGGTTTTAAGGTGGTGTATTGGGGCAGAGAAGAAAAGCGTGGCCGACTTAAGTTTCGCTGCCCTCAGGCTTTAGGAAAGTGTCAATGCCTGTTTCGCTCTGAGTGTTCCCAATCTTCCTACGGCAGAACTTTTTATCTCTACCCAGATCGAGATTACCGTTTGATAGGTCCCATTCCCAGAGGCAGCAACTCTTGGCAAGAAAAGTACAATGCTCGTACCAGTGTGGAGAGGGCCTACTCTGAGGGAAAGGACAGCCACCGACTTGATAATCTCAGGGGAAGAGGCTTGGCTAAGGTCGAAATTCATAATTACCTTGCTCTCTCTGCTCAAGTGATAAAGCGTATCGGGACCACCATAACGGAGAGGCTTCGTAAATCCAAGCCTGTGCTCTGTCCAATATGAGCTTGAACAATTTGAGACGCATGGACAACAATCTCAAAGCCAGAGGGATAGGTTTGCCTCTAATAGCTGATTATGCTGTTGTTAAGGTGCTAAAATCCTTTGCTAAAGGAGTTTAAGCTAATGTAAACCACTTATTTTTCTAAACCTTAGTTTTAGAAACCCCAGAAAAATTTTCATGACATTTTGATCGTTTATTTTTTCAACACCCTCTATAGGAGTCTGTTTAGTTTCCTTTAGGGCTTCTTTTCAGCTACGAAATTTTGGTTTTTCAGCCTTTCTTTTTATCTTCACCCTCTGGCTACGTGATAGAATTGTCGGGAGATTAAAAGTATGAAAAAAGTCATTCAGCTCACGTTTATTACTTATGAAGCTTCTCTTAAACTTAAGCCTAATTGGCCTATACGATTTATTAGTTTTCCTGTCACATACTTAGACTTCGTTCTTCGTGCTTGCTTATAAATGTATATTTTTATAGTCATACAAAAAGTGTTAACTGTCAACGCAATTAATTATCAGGACTATTCTGTTTAGGTTGGATAATAATTATAATAATTATGGTTGCTTTAATATCCTTGCTTGTTGTACATGTTCTATCTCTTTTTTTACTTACTGCTGTTCTTTTGGATGAGGGAGTGAACATTTCATAGCGAGTTATGAGTATGTCCTCGTCTGAATTTTAGGAATATTTTTATGAGGTAAAAACATTCCTAAAACAGTCAAGAATACGATTGTGGTGATAAGGAATCAATTTGTTGATAATTTGGCGATAATACGCAGAGGATAAATTAGATTGCTAAATTCTTATTAAAAGACAAAATTTGCCTGCACCGCTGGTGAAAAGTAGTACATTATTAATCTTGATCACTATAAGTGGGGGAATGATACACCTTGTTATTTTACTGAGTGACAATTTATTCACAAATACTAAGCGATTTACTTGGATGGGCTAAGCGCAAGCTAGCAGGAAACATAACGCCGGCCTTCTCTGCTGGTGTTATAGCACCCATTGTTAAATCCGAAATGAAGAAATTATAGTGAATTGACCAACCATCGAGTAAAAGTACAGCAGTAGATAACTTTCTTAGTTTCCGCATTACCTTTTTGCGGTTTTCAAGCATGTTACGAACTCTTTTAACGATGTCAATTGATTGACTTGTGCCAGCCTTTTTAACCTGTAGGTGTTTCGTATCGGCCCCAAAAACGAGCTCGATAGCATCAATATATGCAGCCAATTTATTAGTAATAACTACCTTTGGCGGTTTGTTAACTTTATTAACTCCCTTTGTTAGTAATATTTTAGCATCATTAGTTGTGCGTGACATGGACATATGTGTACTTAAAAGGAAATGATTTTTATAGTCCATAAGATCCCAGATCCACATTTTCCCCCCATCTATCTTGAGTGAGGTTTCGCTAGCAATCCAGATATCTCCAGCCTCTATCTTCACTTTATTGTATTCTTTAAGAGCTGACTTGGAAAATTGCATCAGCCAGTTATATAACGTAGATTCAGATGGTTTATAACCATATTGTTGGAGAAAGTGCCAGCGAATTGAATTCAACGACATGCCATCGTAATACATGTTCAAAGCCAGTGCTATATAAATTGTGAGAGTTTTCATCTTTGGCAATTTATTAGTATTAGTGAATTTTCGTTGGCACTGATTACACCACCAGCGTTGTAGGTTTTTGTATTTACCGAACTTGACGACATATCTACTCGAGCCACAATGCTTACACTTTTGCACGATATCATTGTTCATCCCACAAAAGCCCCCCTTGACCTCATCCTTAGCTTTATAGCTATTTCAGGATAATTATACCAAATTAGAATAATGGTTCAAACCACAAGAAATTATCAACCATTTCTTATGGATAAGACTTGACAAATAGATTGATAAAGGTAAGAGTGCATGATTTAATTCCAACTAGTTAAGTCAATCAAAATTATAATACAGCATTTAAAATTTTGTCAGTATATGAACAAACAGTTCATTTTAAAACAATGGGATTACTGTTCTAGGCAAATATACAGGATATATGGTCAACATCTATCGAAGAGTGGATAGATGCCAGCTACAAAAATAATATACAACGTAAGGAGAGTAGAAGGTTGCCATGGGACGAGATAGTAAAAAATTTCAAGAAATAAAGACTGAAGTACTTGTAATAGGTTCTGAAGCAGCCGGAGCCAAAGCAGCTATTGAAGCACAAGAGGAGGGGATTGATGTTCTCATGGTGACAAAGGGTCTTGTGGGCAGGAGTGGAGATACAATAGTGGCTGGATATGGAATTCAAACACCTTTAGGTCACATGGATCCAAGGGACAATCCTGAGGTTTTTTTTGAAGATGTAATTAAAGGCGGGGCTTATCTAAATAATCAAAAGCTTGTTGAGAAATTAGTTAATCTAGCTGTCACTGAAGTTCCTAAAATGGAGAAATGGGGAGTCAAGTTCAAAAAAATAGGAAATAAATTCTTTCAATATCTGACACCTGGTGCATCTTACCCCCGGAGTTTAGAGCCAATAGGTCATTCAGGACCTCAATACAGAAGGGCTTTTTTATCTCAGTTAAAGCGACTAAAGATTAAAATCATGGAAGATTTCTTCACCACAAATCTCTTATTTTCTGATGGTCAAGTGGTTGGAGCAATGGGCATATCCTTGCGTGATGGTCAATTTATTGTGCTGAGATCAAAGAATACTATCTTAGCTACTGGTGGGTGTCCACAAATATATCGCAGGACTGATGCTTCTCGAGACGCTACTGGTGATGGCATGAATATGGCTTACCAGGCAGGTGCCGAGTTGATGGACATGGAATTTCAGCAGTTTTTCCCTACTTGTAGTTATACCCCTCCTTTCGATATGGAGGATTTTCCCGCTTCGTTACGTTATTCCCTCCGTGGTAAATTTTATAATTCCCAAGGGGATGCATTTATGGAAAGGTATCTTCCCATAGCTAAGGACTGGGGACTGAGAGATCCCACTTCAAGAGCTATCTATTTGGAGAATATGTATGGACGTGGTAGTCCTCATGGTGGAGCCTACCTATCTGTAACACATCTCCCCGAAAATCTATTAAATGAGTGGATGCGTGAAAATCCGCAATTCAATTATATGTTTCAGAAAATCGGAATAGATATTCGTAAAGATGCTGTAGAATGTGGCCCAGGTTGTCATTATAGTGTTGGGGGAGTAAGGGTTAACGAGAATTGTGGTACTTCCTTGCCCCGCCTTTATGCGATTGGAGAGGTAGCAGCGGGAATGGATGGGGCAGAGAGGATAGATGGGGGTCCTGCCATCACCTGGTGCTTGACTATGGGATATGTTGCTGGCAAGGAGGCTGCCAAATCAGCAAGGAGGTTAGACTGGCCAAATATTTGCTTGGAGCAAGTTAACGAAGAGCTTGAGAGGATAAATTCTTTATTCAGCAGAAAAGAAGGAATTAAAGGTTTTGAGATCAAAAATAAGGTAAAAGATATAATGTGGAAGTACTGTGCCATAGTGAGAGATGGAAATGGTTTAAAGAAGGCATTAAGTTTGATTCATAAAATTAAAAGGGGTGATCTTCCCAGACTTTTTGTTCCAGATTCATCTAAGGTATTTAACAAAGGGTTAGTCGAAGCATTAGAAGCAATAAATATGACTATTTTATCTGAGATAGTCGTTAGAGCAGCTTTAATGCGTGAAGAGAGCCGTAGATCCCATTATAGAACCGATTTTCCTAATTTAGACAATAAGAATTGGTTCAAGAATACGATTATCAAGAAAGAAAATGGAAAAGTGATGCTTACTACTACTACTCCGGTCATTACCAAAATGAGACCACCTGCAAAGGAGGGGATTGCAGAATGAGTAATTCAAATAAAGCTACGGTAACGATATTCAGGTTTGACCCTACTGTTGACAAAGAGCCACGATACGAGACATATAAAGTTCCCACTGAAGCCTGGAAGGGGCAAAAGATTATAGATGTAATAAGGTATATTTATGAACATTCTGCTCCCGGTCTTTCTTTCCGGGAACCATGTGGCCATCATGTATGTGGGTCTTGCACCGCAATGGTCAATAAGAAGCCAGTTTTAGCCTGTGGTGTTCTTGCAGAGAAAGAAATGCTCATTGAGCCCCTCGTTGGTCATCGAGTTATTAAAGATTTAGCGGTGGAGATATGACTTGATTTGATAGTAACTGTCTGAGTTTCAAAACATTAATTTTTTGATGCAAAAGGGTAAGAAACTTGCTGTGTAATCTTTGTAATTTGACTCAAATAACTTGCAATACTAAGAAATTTCAGCGGTTCTTACCAACACAATGAACGGAGGTGGCAATGAATACAAAATTGATTACTACAGTATATAAAGAGCTATGCGATAAAATCGGTGCAGAGAAGGTAAAGAACGATGAGGCAATATTGGTTAGCTACGGCTATAACAGGAGCATGCGAATGTTCACCTTCCAAAAACCAAGCTTGGTAATTCTCCCTGAGAGCCGAGAGGATACTCTAGAAATTTTGAAGGTAGCTAACCGAGAGAAGATACCAGTAACAGTGATGTCAGCAGGAGTAAATCCAGGCGATTCCATACCTTCAGAGGGTGGGATTGTCATAGATTTTAGAAATATGACTAGAATTCTCGAAATAAGCACTGACTCAAATTATGCCGTGATCGAGCCAGGTGTTTCCTATGCTGACTTCACTGCTGCCCTAAGCAAAAAGGGATTCAGATGCCATATTCCCACGGCTCCAGGGGGATCATCAGCATTGGGAATTGCCCTGGTAAAACCGAATGGCAGCCTTGCCACCAGGCAACTGGATCCCGTCATTAATTTAGAGGTTATACTGCCTGACGGGACAATCGTGCATACAGGGTCAGAGGCGTACCCCTGTGGTGAACCCTACAGTAGATATGTAACCTATCCGGACATTGCTGGACTCTTCTGTTGTGCTTGTGGAACGCTGGGAGTAATTACCAGGGCAACACTTCGAATCTATCCCATAAATGAGTCAAATCGTGTTCACCTGACCGCCTTTGATAACTTCGAGTCTGCGGTAAAGTTTGTGCAGGATGTTACCAATAATAATCTTGCTGAGCATAATATCATCTGGAATTGGCAATTCTACAAAACCTACGATATCTCCGTCCATACCATGGGTAAACCATATTTGCCTCCGGAGCTATCGGATGATCCCAGACAACCTCCAGCAGATTTGCCATATAACATAGTAACTACCTTAATGTCTGGTTATGAAGAAATGATGGTGGCTGCGGAAAGCGTTTGTGCCAAGGTCGCTAAGAAATACGATGGTAAGGCTATTTCTATGGAAGAGTTGGAGGCGAAAGCCCCGGGACCGGTACGAACCTGGAAGCAATTCTACCTAGAGTATCATCAGCCTAAAATGGAACATAACAAAAAGTATGGGCTGGGTGCTAATCCAACTCTGGTTGTCATGGACAGACTTGAAAAATGCATTGAGATAGAGAAAATGGCCGTTAAAGAAATAAGTGAGACGGGGGCAAGACCGGTCTGCTACTACGCTCAACCTTTTGATTTTGGCCGTGCTATGTTGTTCAGGATCTTTACTTACGTTGACCCAGATAATCGTGAGCTTATGGATGAGTCTACCAAAACTTATAAACGTCTATTCGATGCGGTTATGGAAAAATACGGAGCCTGTCCCATTGTACCAAAATTACCAGTCAATCAGTTGGGGGGATATTACAGTTTTCTGACGAAAATCAAGAAAGCAGTCGACCCCAATAACATTCTAAATCCCAACATGGGATGGTTCACGGAGGAGAATAAATGAAACTTGAGACTACCTTTGATGATCTAAAAGGATTGTTTTATCTTTGTTTGCGGTGTCGGGAATGCACTTATGGGGACTGGCCAGAAAACTACCATTTGTGTCCTATTCACCGTTACCACCGAATATTCACTGCTAGCGCTGGCGGCCTTATTTACCTTATGGCAGCCCTTTCCGAAAATAGGATTGATTATGTCTCAACAATAGCCGAACTCGCCTATGAATGTCCTACCTGCGGGTTTTGTGATGTATGCGAAGTCATGTCATTAAGACCTCCACATATCAGCCCAACCGAATTGATACGTTTTCTGAGACACCAACTAGTGCAGCGGGGATTAGTTCCTGACGGGGAAATGAAAAAACTATATAAACAGGTGAAGAAAGACGGAGATTATTTGGGAGACAAGGTGAGCATCTCCCAAAAGACCAACGAACAGGGATACGATGCCATCCTTTTTGCGGAGTGTCTTCATACCAAAGGTCAGCAAGATATTTATCACTCTACATTAAGATTACTTAAAAAAATAGGAAAGGCCGTGGACGTTTTTAGCCATGGGGGCTGCTGTGGTTCTACCCTGTATGATCTGGGTTTTTGGGATGAATTGAGTACACTTCTACTAAAAAATTCGGAGGAAATGGTGAGATTAAAGGGAAAGGAGACTATTTTTATCAACCCCCACTGTCAGGAATTCATGATAAAAAGGTACCCACAAATTTCATCAGGGCACCAAGAGATTAGAGGTAAGCATATTAGTGAGCTTTTAGCAGATGCACTTGACTCTGGGAAGCTAAAAGTTAAAAATGGGCAGAGCATCAAGGTGAGTTACCACGACCCATGTTATCTTGGAAGAGAGCTGGGAATATACGATGCTCCTAGAAAGGTGATATCTTTTTTAGTTGGGGTGGAGCTAATTGAAATGAAGAGAAATAAAGGAAATGCCTACTGTTGTGGTGCAGGTGGTGGAGGTGGAGGCAAGGCTTTCCCAGCATTTTCCAAGTGGGTTGTCGAAGATCGGCTACAGGAATTTAAAGAAACCGGAGCCGACTTGTTGATTACAGCTTGCCCTTATTGTAAAGAAGCATTTCAAAAAGCTCTATCTGCAGGAGAAGAGAGCAGAGTAAAGGATTTAGTTGAACTGGTTGGTGAGAGGGTTAGTTAACAAGCATTTTTCACAAGGAGGCATAGTTGACTTATTCGGAACTCACAAAAAGAGTTAAGGAATTTGCGCTGGCTAACGACATGGATTATGTTGGCATTGCTTCGGCAGACTCGTTGAGAGACGAACCCGCAGGCCGAAAACCCGATGATTATCTCCCGGGTGCGCGGTCGGTAGTCGTTATGGGAATTCGGCTCAGTTTAGGAGCCCAACTCTCTAGTAAACTGGCCTATCAGAACTATCGGCATTCTATAAGTACGTATTTATGGCATGGTTTTGGTTTGCCAAATCTACATTTCTTAGATCGCGTCGCCTTTTTGGTAAACAGATTATTAGAAAGAGAGGGGCATATAGCCATACCCATGCATGCCTCTTCACCGTTTGATCTCCGCGGCTCCTTAACGGAGTTTTCCAATATTCATGCTGCAGTAGCTGCTGGTTTGGGGGAAATTGGATGGAATGGCTTTCTGTTAACTCCTGATGTGGGACCGAGGGCTCGATTTGTGTCAATTATCACTACTGCTAAACTGGAGCCAGAGTCTCTGTATGATGGTCCAAAGTTGTGTGAGCCAGATAAATGCCGAGAGCTGGGCCAGGGTGAACCTATTTGCCTGAAGGTATGCCCTGTAGGTGCCTTAAAGAAAGAAAGTCAGACGTTGATCATCGGGGATAAAAACCTTGAAATAGCCAAATTTGACCGGAACCGGTGTTTTTGGGCATCTATGGGATTGAGCGAGGGTTCTCTGGCGTTGAAGCCAATTCCCATGCCCGACGAAGTCAAAATTGCCGATGTTATTAATTCACTGAAGGAAAAGGACCCTCTTCAATATAAAGAGCTCATGGTCATCGGCAGAGGTGATTATTGCGGGAAATGCATAATGGAATGCCCAGTAGGAAACCCTGAGATTATTAGCGAAATAGTGAACCAAGCAAAAGAATGCATAATTAACAGCCAGTAATGATTTGCGTGGAACATAGAACAATATTGGCTAGGAGGATTGATTGATAAAGTTTTTAACAAGGAGGCATTTTTGGGCTATTCGGAACTTACCAAAAGGGTTAAGGAGTTGGCTCTCAAAAATAACCTAGATTATGCCAGAATTGCACTAGTAGCTTACAACGTGCGTATTGCGTCAAATTAAATGGTTACCGAAGACCTCCTGATTGCCTCCTAATTGCGGTTACCGAAACTGCCCTGACGCTCAGCCATTCTCCATAACTGTTCCAGGTTAGCATTTATCTGTTTCAAGAGTATTATTGGATTCAGATTGTTATAAATAGAAGCCATCTCAGTCTGCCTTTCAAGGCTTAATATGCCCGACTGTAGCAGGCGCTGATACGGCGTCTGTGCTTTTTCATATATCTTGAGTACTTTTGCTCCATGTCTGGTCTTGGACATGAGCTTCATCGTAGGTTGGAAGAAATTCATATACAGTCGAACATTATCATAGACTCTTTCCAGACACTGATAAGCAACCTTGGAAATGTAGCGGTCATAGCCTACTAATCGCCGTACGACATTCCCGTTCTTCTGTTCCACATGGCAGCTGTCATTCTTTTTATAGGCACGAGACCTGGTAAAGTTAATTCCTTCCAAGCGACAGTAGGAGTAGAGGCATTGATTGATAAATTCGCTGCCGTTGTCTGAATCCACACCGAGGAGAGGAAAGGGAAGACGTTGCCGTATCCGGTGCACTGCTGATCGCACCCGCGTCTGACCTTTACCCCAGACCGGAACGCATTCCGACCAGCCACTGGCAACATCTACAGCGCAGAGAGTAGTCAGATAAAAACCTTCGACGCTCTCACCACAGTGAGCCACCAGGTCTATTTCCAAAAAGCCAGGCTTGTTTTCCTGCCAGTCTGCGAAAGTCCGGATCGGTATCGAACTTTTCAGTACACTACTTGGCCGGGTAGTGCTCAATGGCCTGCGTCCTCCCAGCTTACGACATGATCTTAGTAATCGATCTATGGTCGCTGGACTCATGGTGCAAAGTAACTTCTCCTGGACAGTATCAATCTGTTGCTCACCATGTTGCCTGAGTACCTTAATCATCTCGGGCAAGAATGGCTGAAGACGTTTGGAACATAACCGGTCACTGGCTTCCCATATAGCTCTTAAGGGCTCAATCACCACGCTGTATCGTCCAGGTCTACCACGGTGACCGCCATACCGTTCGTTCTGGCCAAGCAGCATCCTGATCGCTGCTTTCCGATGATAGCCAGTTACTGTTATAAACTCGTCTAACATTTTACCTTTTCTTACTTTGTTCGCTGAGCGATATCGATCAATTATCGCTGCGGCATATTCTTTTACGCTGCCTCTTGTCATATAAACTCCTTGAGTAACAGTATTTATGAGGCAACGATACCATTTTCGGTAACTTTAATTATGACGCAATGCGCCGTGTTGACATATTGATATAATCGTACTAAAATGGCTCTAGTATTCGTATCACATTTGAATCGAGTTAACCAAGGAAGAAACGATAAAAGTTAATCGATTATTTTGTTATCGATATAAACTAATGTTTTGTCAGGCAAATAAATAGACAAGAGAATTTTAAGAGGTGAAGAAGTTGTACAAGCTGCCGCGTCACAGGAGGGTGATTTTTCACTTCATTCCTACTTATTCTTTGTGGCTTAATCTGGCTGAAGTACTGTTCAATTTATTGCAAAGCCAAAGCGCTTCGGAGAGGGATATTCACCTCTAAACAGCCGCTGGTAGAGGCGATTATGAGCTACACCCAGAAAGTCAACGAAGAAGGTCAAGTCTTTCACTGGACAAAGACAGCTGACATGATTATCAGTTCAGTTAATAACCTGACGAAACATTAGGAAGAAGTGGGAGTTAATCATAGGAAAAGAGCTAGTTTAAGCCTTCCCATGGAATCACACCGAATCGGCGGGATGAAGTCATTTAAGCATTGAACTCTTTAATTTTGTATAACGGATTTAATAATTTTAACTATAGTCTACAGGAGAACAATATAAAAAATGTACATCGATTTGAGAGATTGGCTGGAAGATGTTGAGCGTCACTCAGAATTGGAGCATATCAGCGGGGTTGATTGCCATCTGGAAATGAGTGGCATTTGTGAAATTATAGCGAGTGAATCAAAAGATAGAAAACCAGTAGTGATGTTTGATGACATACCAGGTTATCAGAAAGGTTTCCGAACCTTATTTGGGATTTTGGGCTCCCCTTGGAGAGTGGCAAAGACTCTGGGATTTCCTGAAAACAAAACGGATCGAATGAGTTTGCTGCAAAATTGGAGGAAGAGGGTTAATCAGATTCCCAAAATTGAACCAAAACTCGTTAAAGATGCTCCCGTACTGGAAAATATTGAAACTAATAACAAGGTCGATCTTCTAAAATTCCCGGCACCTAAATTGCACGAGTTGGATGGGGGCCGCTATTTTGGTACATGTCATGGAGTCATCCAAAAAGATCCGGACACAGGGTATGTAAATATAGGAACGTATCGTGTAATGTTGATTGACAAAACGCGCCTTGCTTTGCACATTTTAGAAGGGCAGCATGGCAGTATTATCATGAATAAGAAGTATTTTTCAAAAGGCAAAAAAATGCCTGTAGCAATAGCAATTGGAATGGATCCGGTGCTATGGTTTGCCTCTTGTAGCCGAATACCTTGGGGCTATTCAGAATATGAATATGCTGGGGGATTAAAAGGCAAGGCTATGGAGGTTATCATGGGGGATTATACAGGTTTACCCATACCCGCTCGAGCAGAGATTGTTGTCGAAGGAGAGTGTGAACCAGGAAACTTATATGAGGAGGGTCCTTTTGGAGAGTGGCATGGATATTATGGTAATTTAGGGCTTTCAAAAGTGCCCGAACCTGTGATTGACGTAAAAGCAATCTACTATCGTGATAATCCTATTCTTACCTGCCATTTACAGGGGAGACCCGGCCTGGATACAAGTGCATTACCCCTTTCTGTAAGCTATTCAAGCACAATCTGGGGACGACTGGAGGCATGCGGTATTCCCGGGATCAAAGGTGTCTGGTCTTATTCGAATGGCTTGTTTATTGTTGTGTCGATTGAACAAATGTATCCTGGTCACTCACGAGAAGTCGGATTTATTGCCTCCCAGTTACCAAATCAGGGTAGATATACGGTGGTGGTTGAAGAGGATATTGACCCTTCTGACTTGGAGCAAGTAAACTGGGCAATTGTAACCAGAGGTAAACCAGATCAGTCAATTGAAATACTTCATCATTGCCGAAGTAATTCTGCTGATCCAACTATTTCTATTGAAGAAAAGAAAAAATATCAAGTTGCACCAAAACCCATCCATAATGCTCGCGTTGTCATCGACGCTTGCCGACCACTTGAATGGAAAAAAGATTGGTATCCTATGGTGAAATTAAGTGATGAACTGAGAAAAAAGATTGCTAGTAAGTGGAAACCGTTACTTGACGATATTATCAACAAATCATGAAGGGGATATGGTCTATCAACCGTTTGGCATTATGAAACCTAAATTTTATTTGTTTGGTAATTTAGCTGGTGCTGTTATTATTAGTGATAAAAATCGAGATTATTATATATTCGTGGCTACTAGAGGTTTAAATGCTGGTTCCGTTGTAGCAGCTTTATATAGATGATTGATTTACTGATGTTACTAGATGTCTCTTCTGTATTTTCAACGATGCGCCTATCTTTAGAAAAGCTGAACGAAAGTAACGCAAGAAGATGGAGAGGCGACGTGTGTAAAGAGCGCCAGATTTTCTCGGCAATGTCCCATATATACTATATGAAGCGACATAATATATTGCGTATGTTTCATTAATACTATATCATGGGAGCAAAGCTGGAGGAGGTTGCTCCCATGAAAATGATAACCATTCCAAATGCAGAAACCTTTATTGCAGCGATTCAAGATGAATTATCCCGAACCAAGGAAGGACGATATTTTCATCGGCTTGCCGTTGTCTTGTATGTGTTACGTGGAGCTAGTGCTTACGAGGCATCACGTGCTTTCGGATTCTCCTCCAGGACTATCGAATACTGGGTTAAAAGACTGGCTTCGAAGGGGCTTAGCGGACTTTGGGACGGAATGCATCCTGGTCGACCCAGCCGCCTTTCAGCTTCGCAAAAGCAAAGATTACGAAAAGAATTACGGCGTTCTCCCAGGGATACAGGTTATGACCAAAACCTGTGGGATGGCGTGTTATTATCACATCACTTGGAAAAGGCCTACTCTATATCGCTCAGTGTGCGACAATGCCAAAGGCTATTCCATCAGATGGGATTTAGCCTCCAGAGACCTCGTCGTCAGGTTAGCGAAGCCGATCCTCTCCATCAGGAAGCCTTTAAAAAACTTCTACCAGTGGATGACAGACCCAACTATCCAGCTCTGGTGCGAGGACGAAGTCCATTTCCAGCGGCACAGCAGCCTGATAAGGATGTGGGCTCCCAAAGGATGGCAACCTCGCGTACTCTCGCCTTTAGTCCGTCACAAAGTGGGTTTCTTCGGGGCACTCAACCTAAAAACAGGCAGTCTCCTTACAAAAGAGGCTTCAACTTTCAATTCCGAGACCTTTGGCGACTTTGTCCGTTATCTGCTGGAATCTACACAAGGGAAAATATACCTTATCTTGGACAATGCCAAATGGCACAGAGCGAAAGATTTGAAAGACTTGTTCGAGTCCAATCAAGACCGACTGATACGAATCTTCCTGCCAGCATATTCACCCGAACTCAATCCGGTGGAACGGGTCTGGCGAATCACTCGCCGGCAGGTAACTCACAATCGTCATTTCCCGTCCGTCGAAGAATTAAGAACCGCTTTGATATCTCAATTTACGAGATGGGAGCAGCCTAATGACACTCTTAAAGTATTATGCTCAAATATTTAAGACGTTACATATAGGTACAGATTTAATCTTTATTCTGCCCCTCGTCTGCTTCATTCAGCTTTGGCTGAGTTGGATGCCAAGCTTGAATTCACACTAAAACTGATGGATGCGCTGTAGAGAGAAATTAGGAGGCTAGTGACATTGGTGTCGAGGCAATAGTAAGCTGCCGCCCTCATTGCAAATACAATTGAAGGTTTACGATATTGCCGAAATAATGGTTCAGGGGCCAAAGAATACTGACATACCAAAAGTCTCATAATAATTTGTACCTACAAATTACTCTCGTTAAGCGCATGTTCTATGTTTGAAATACCTTAATTCGAGACTAAAGAGTGTATCCATTTAATTATGAGACCATTAGTAATTTAATTACGAAGAGCATATTACGTTGCTGCGGAAAGCGTATTAAAAGCACATGCAAGAAGTAAAACCGTTATTCAGAGCGTGGTGGAAGCCTGAGCTACCTATCTACATAATTGTGATATTAGCTGCTGCGATGATATCTATTTTAATTGCAGTTATTATTTGGGCAACATTCTTTGAAGGTATGCCTAGCTTAGAGAGCAAGTTTACATTAGATAACTATATAAATGTTTTTCTCTCACCTATTACCCCTAAAGCAGCGCAAAATACTCTGATACTGGGATTGGGAACAGTACTGGTGGCTGTCTTCTTTGCCCTTCCTGCTACCTGGTTACTGCATCGCACTGACATTCCGCTGAAGAAGTTTTTCTTGACACTGATGCTACTACACATACTGCTTCCAGGTTTCATCAAGGTCATGGGCTGGGTAATGTTGATAAGCCCGAACATCGGCCTTATTAATCAATTCATCAGGGTCTTCATTCCTTTGGAGTCAGGTCCTCTTAGTCCCTACAATATACCCTTCATGGCGCTTCTGCAGGGTTTAACTCTTACTCCTAGTATTTTTTTTATACTATCTGGGGCTTTTTTGGCCATGGATCCCAGTTTAGAGGAATCCTCTGCGGTATGTGGTTCATCGGGATTCAAAACCCTTCGCCACATTACTCTTCCACTTGTTATGCCCGCACTTGTGGCTGGTTCAATATACGTCTTCATGACTGCAGTATCCATGTTCGAGATAGCAGCTCTATTGGGATCTCCCTATCAAATCCAGGTTTTCAGCACTCTGATGTATAGTTCTATTCAAGCAGAACATACCCTTCCCCGCTACGGAATTGCGGGGGTATATGGCGTGATAATGCTTATTCCGATGCTACTTATTCTCAGTTATTATCAGAAGATGATAAAACTCAGTCACCACTATGCCACTGTAACCGGGAAAGGCTATCGGCCAAAGCTAACCCAACTGGGTAAGTGGACATGGGTTGCGGTTTGCTTCCTCGGATTCTATTACTTGATAGATTTATTTCTTCCCTTTTTGGCAGTACTATGGTCTTCTTTTTTATCACATATTCAGTTGCCCTCTTTAGCAGCTCTAGGACAATTGACCTTAGCCGGTTATAATTCAGCACTTCGCTTGTTAGTACAAGGCGGAATACTGGTTAATACTCTTCAACTTGTATTAGCTACCGGAATGATGAGTGTCGTCATTAGTCTGTTCTTCTCTTGGATTGTCATGCGTACCCGATTCCCAGGGAGATTTGTCTTGGATTCTATTTCAATGTTACCGCTTGCAGTTCCTGGTATAGCACTTGCCTTTTCCGTGTTAATAGTTTCACTTTTATTGGTCAAAGCTGTGCCCTTTCTTTATGGCAGTGTCGCCGTGATTGCTATTTCCGAGACTATGCGCCGTATTCCCTTCAACACCAGAACCATCAGCACGTCTCTACTTCAAATCCATCAGGAATTGGAAGAAGCCGCTCAGATTTGCGGTGGTTCCCGGGTTACTACCATAAATAGTATACTAATACCACTGATCCGTCCTGCTATATTCTACTCTTTTATGATGGCTGTGCTTCATGCATACAGAGAAGTTACGCTGGCTCTGTTTCTGCAGGGTCCAAGAAATATTGTTATATCCACTGCTATCTGGCAAATGTGGAGGAGTAATGATACATCCACTGCAACTGCCACTGCGGTGATTATGGTAGTGGCTATGGGAATAATCGTCTATATCCTTTTGAGAGCCTACCCTGAGCTCTCTGGGGAAAGACTAAAATGACACGGTAGAATTTCTGATGTTGCAGGTAAACAGGTTGCATTAAAACTATATAGCTGAAGGTAAAATGGTGCAGGCTGTAGCATGGGTGAGCTTTGCTATGGAGAAGCGAAATGTCGGCATAGTATTTCAGTCCTATGCTATCTGGCCTCATATGAGCGCTGTTTATAATATTGCTTACCCTCGTAATTATGGTGGCAGGCTAAGAGGGTTGATTCAACAGGAGATGGGGCAACAAGTATATTTACATTTTGCCCCCGATCTTTGTCGACCTTTAGCGACATGGTATAATGTGTTATAATGAAATTAGATATAAGTAAGCTAAAGATTCAATAACAATTGGCAAGAGAGGAGATGGATATGAAATAAAATTAGAGCGAATAAGTCAATAAATGAAATCAGCAAAAAGCAATATAGAGGAGGATGAAATGCGTGCAAATACATATTTTTTGCTGGGATTAATCTTAATATTTACTTCAAGTATTTTCCTGTCAAACTGCTCAACACCAACTCCCTTGCCACCAGAGATACCTACACCACCACCCGCATCGATAAAAACATCTGTGGATTCTTCAATTATTGAAGGAGCCAGGAAAGAGGGCACGGTCTCGTTATATTTCAATAACGCCTTTTTAGACCCACGTTTTTTGCCGCGGCTCACAAAGGAGATCTCTGATCAGTATGGAGCCGACCTGAACATTAGAATTACCCCAACCCAAAGTGGACCGAGAACAGCCTCTCAACTCATTGCAGAAAAAAAAGCGGGTAAAGCTCCAGACTATGACCTCATCACTACAACTCTCACTAGTACACTTCCATTACTGAACGAAGGTATTGTTACTAAGGTGGACTGGAAATCATTAATCACCAAAGATACCAATCCTGATGCAACAATAGAATACGCTAATTTTGGTTTTCCAGTTGCTAGTAATACAGGCCAGGGGGGTATCATGTACAATCCAACCAAGGTATCTACCGATAAGATACCGAAGTCTATGAGTGACCTCGCAAACCCCATATGGAAAGGCCGAGTAGGCATATTCAACCTCAGTGGTCCTTTGGCCAGATATCTTCTAGTGATTTCCAAACAGGTAGGAGGGATGGATAAGGCTTTTGATGTCTTGCGAGCAATAATTAAAAATGACGCTTTCATAGCAGAGACATCTCAATTAATAAGCCGCTATGTGCTCGGCGAACTTTGGATTTGTGTTTTACAAGATTTTGCTGTGTTACAGGCAAAGGAGAAGGCTGTACCAGCAGAATATAAACTTATGGGACCCTATGACATAACGGAGACTATCTTAGTTTTACCACTAGGAGCACCACACCCCAACGCAGCAAAGCTGATTTCCATCCACATAGCCAGCCCGTCAGGTGCTAAACTAGTCTGGGAGACAACCCATGAAGGTAATTATTTATACTCAGGCAACGCTGTATATGATATGGCACAAGCAGCCAAAAAAGAGGGATTACCCATAGTTTACTCTAGCAGAGATAAAGAATCACTTGAAAACATGATCAGTCCGGAATATGCACAATTGCAGAAAGATGTAACGCTAATCTTACAAGGGGCTAAGTGATAATTCCGCTGTTTTCTGTTGACGGGTGAATGATATTTGCGTTTCTACTCCTTTTTTAATAATACCCTTCCTGGCAGAGTACAGGGCACAACAATTGCAGATTCTGATACATGAGGACAATTACTTTATAATTGCGCTTATCGGCTACGTAAACCGGGTATATAACAGCATAATACCGACTAGTTGGCATGTATATTGACTGCGTGAAATAAGAAGGCGTAAGATAAATTTATTGAGTAGCATAACCTTTACTGCGATTGTCATCGGCGTCTCATACGTGACCCTCTCCCCGAAAACTGGACCAGACAAAGTGAGAGTTTTGTGGGATGATTCAAATAGGTAAAGGAACATCCCATGATATTGGCTAAGACGATTGACTGTTAAAGTTTTTAACAAGGAGGCATTTTTGGGCTATTCGGAACTTGCCAAAAGGGTTAAGGAGTTGGCTCTCGAAAATGACCTAGATTATGCCAGGATTACACCAGTAGCTAGGTTTGCCAATGCGCCGGAAGGGCATAGGCCTTCGGATTTACTGCCTGGAGCGAGATCAGTGGTCTCCATGGGCATTCGACTTGGTCTGGGGGTACAGCTATCTCATAGAATCGCTATGGCAAACAGGAGATTTAGGCACGTGTCGTTTAGCTACCAGTGGTTCGGATACGGTCTGTTGAACATGCATTTCTTGGATAGAGCTGCATTTCTGGTTGCACGGCTATTAGGAACAGAGGGGTATGTGGCGGTGCCAATAGTAGCCAGTGGGGTGGAAGCTGGTCGGAATTTTATAGCACCTTTTTCAAACAGACACGCTGCGGTAGCTTCCGGTATGGGTGAGTTTGGGTGGAATGGTCTGTGTGTGACACCTGATGCGGGACCGAGGGCTCGTTTTGTATCAGTTATCACTACAGCCGAACTTGACCCAGACCCAATGTATGATGGCCCAAAGTTGTGTGACCTGGATAAATGCCGAGAGCTGGGCCAGGGTGAACCTGTTTGTCTGAAAGTATGCCCCTTGCATGCTTTCAGCAATGAAGCGATGCAAAAGGTTGTTATTGGTGATAGGGAATTTAATTACGCTTTTTTGGACAAGCTCAAATGCCTCACCATGGGCCAGCGATTTAGTAAAAAATCCCTGGGTCTAAAGGACATCAAACTTCCCAGAAAATTTAATGAAGGCATGTTGGGTACAATTGATAAGCAAATTCACCCTCAGCAAAAAATGGAGGCCGCGTTTTATTATTTACGGGCTCACGGTTGTGGACTTTGCTTCCTCTTATGTCCTATTAATGCCTCAGAAGACCTGGAGAAGGCTATAGCTAAAGTTCCCAGAACTTCAGGAGAAAAGGAACAAAAGCGATGGAATTAAAGCAAGCGGTTAAACAACTGGCTCTGGCTAACAATCTGGATTATGTAGGTATGGCTGCTGTAGACTCACTGCAAGGAGAACCCGCCGGACGAAAACCAACTAATTATCTCCCGGGCGCTCAAACAGTCATTTCCTTAGGAATAAAGTTGAGCCTGGGTGTGCAACTCAGCAACAAGCTGGCTCATAGGCTTGGTCAAAGGTATAAGATTTTTCCGTACCTATGGCATGGATTTAACTTACCCAGCTGGCACTTTTTAGACCGTACTGCCCTCCTAGTAAGCAGACTCTTAGAAAAATCTGGATATATAGCTGTTCCCGTAATGTCAGGCTCTAATTTTGATATTCAAAGTAACTTGATGGAATTTTCCAACAATCATACTGCCGTTGCTGCTGGCTTGGGGGACCTGGGATGGAGTGGATTAGTGCTTACTCTGGATGTCGGACCGAGGGTCAGATTTGGTTCGGTTATCACTACTGCCAAACTTGACCCAGACCGAATGTATAATGGCCCAAAGTTGTGTGACTTGGATAAATGCAAAAAGATGGGCCAGGGTGAACCTATTTGCCGGAAAGTATGCCCTACAAAGGCGCTTGGTACTGATTCAGCAGAAGTTATTTTAGGAGATAAGCACTTTGAGGTAGCCAGACTTGATCGTTTCCGCTGTATGTGGGGCTCTATGGGGCTTACCAAAGAGACTTTCCAATCTCAGGATATCCCAATGCCAGAAAATGTTAGTGTTGAGGATGTGTTCGCGGCTTTAGGGAGAAGAGAATCCGCTCAAGCCGCAGAACTTATGTGTATTAAAGATAGAGGCGACTATTGTGGTAGATGCATTATGGAATGTCCGGTAGGTGCATCAAAGATGGTTGATGAGAGATTTCTTAATATACATTCTTAATGAAAAAACCTTTTCCTTCGACGTACACCAGCGAAGGAGTACAGATGGAGAATGCTGAAAAAGTTCCGATAGCATTTATAAAAAGTATGCTATGCGGTATTATACAGTCACCAAGTTCATAATGGAGTGTACAGAATGCTAAAGCCGAGATCAAGCCAACTTTCCTTTTACGGTGACCACATTTATGACCAGGTAATTCCTGACGATCATTTTCTAAGGCAACTGGAGAAAGCAGTTGATTTCTCCTTTGTTAATGACCTTTGCCGTGATGCCTATAATCCTGACGTAGGGCGACCAGCATATGAACCCGAGATGATGTTCAAGATACTGTTCCTTCAGTTTCTCTACGATATCTCTGATCGCAGGATAGAAGAGGAGGTAAATTTCAATCTTGTTCTCAAGTGGTTTGTGGGATTAGCTATCAACGAATCACCACCTGATGCCAGCAGCCTCACTCGATTTCGTGAACGCCTTGGAGTGAAGAGGTTTGCCAGCCTCTTCAATCAGATTGTGTCGCTGGCAAGAGAGAAGGGACTTATCTCAGATCGTCTTTCCATAGTGGACAGTACACATGTCAAAGCTAAAGTAGACATCTTCAAAATGCAGAATAAACCCGAACGTGTAAAAGATAAAGATGCTCGCTATGGATACAAGACGCACAATAAGCCCTTCTTTGGCTATAAATCCCATACAGGTATAGATGCCGACAGTGAACTTATCACGAAGGTGGAAACCACTCCTGGGAATGTCCATGATTGTGATGTGTTTCAGGAGGTAGTAGATGACAAATCACAGATGGTTACTGCAGATAAGGCATATGACAGCAAAAAGAATCACCGTTTTTTGAAAAAGAAACATAAAAAGTCAGCCATAATTATCAAGAAAAACCGGAAGAGCAAGCGACTGAAGAAAAATCAGATGAAGGCGGAGGTTCAAGCGGCACAACAAGAGAGACCAAAGATAGAGAGGAAGTTTGCCGAGCTTAAGAGATTTCACGGACTTGCAGTGGCTCGTTATTGGGGACTGGCCAAAATGACCATTCAGAATCTCATGACAGCTATCACCTGTAATTTAAAGAGGATGGTGAAGCTCATATTTCAGCAAAATGGTAAGCCCTTCGTTCCTATAGAAATCCCTGGAGGGATACCTGTGCCCATTTGAGGTAAATGAAGGGAAGATGAGAGAGAAAAAGAGGTCAGAGAAGAATAAAAAGGGTGAATACCAGTAAATCATGAAATTTCTTAGTCGGCGATAAGGAAACTTGCTCGCTGAGATGAACATAGAAAATTAAATGGTCATTATTTCAGCGGTCTCAGATGATATATGAGGCTAGCAGGGCTGGCTATAAACCGGCTCATTAAGACATGACAGAAGAGGCCTTAGCTTAATTCGAGGTACTTAAATCGGGACTTGATAAAAAATATGCTTGAGGATAATAATAGCAAAGGGTGGATTTTAAGATTGCTCCCGAGGAAAAGGCACATCAGTAAAACAATACGCGAACTAAATAGAAAGGGGAATAAATAAGGCCAAATACATGTAGAGACAGAGGTCATTAATTAGCTAATTAGTATTTGAGAAAAGACTAAGCAGCCTTTTTTGAGTTGTAGGCAGTTAGGGGGTATTAACAGAAGTTTACAACTAAGTAGCAAGAAGCAACTGTGCTCAATAGTCGGAACTCGCGATGTTAACTGACAATTGCATGTATCTACAAGGTAATGATATAACTTTTTTGCAGGTTTGCCGAAAAATAACCAATCTCTGAACGAAATCATGTTGGTGACTATGTTGTCAAGCACACAAAAGCAATAAAAAATGAAGTAAGGAGTAAATATTAATGTTTAGAATTTGCCTGGATATAGGAGGGACCTTCACCGATTGTGTGGTTTTAGATAACAAAGATAACCTTGCCGAATTTAAGGCACCAAGTACGCCAGCTGATTTTTCGCAGGGGGTAATTAATGTTATTTTAGAAGCCGCATCCGCTTACTCCCAAACCTTCGAACAGTTCATTGGTGAAACTGAATTGATAGTACATGGGACGACAATAGCCACCAATGCCCTGATTAATAGAAATGTGGCTCGGACGGCAATGATCACTACTAAAGGATTTAGAGACATTATTGAGATGCGTCGTGCCCTGAAAATCGAGACACATTCTATGTATGAAGATATTCCTCCTTATATACCGATAGTACCTCGCTATCTCAGATTCACGGTCGAAGAGGAGACTCGTTACACTGGTGAAATCACTAAACCGGTAAATGAGAATGAACTTAAGAGTGTAATAGAGCAGATAAGAAAGGAAAGGATTGAAGCCGTCGCTATATGTTTCATAAACTCCTATGCCAATCCTGAGAATGAAAAAAAGGCGGCTCAAATCTGCGAGCAGGAGCTTAAAGGCGTATTTGTCACCTACTCCAGTGGTATACTTCCCAAGATAGGGGAATATGAGAGAGAAAGTACCTGCGTAATAAATGCCTGTGTTGGGCCTGTTGTGTCCCGCTATATGACCAGCCTTAGAGAAAGGCTGGTAAAAGCTGGCTTTAAAGGGCAACTCCTGATAATGCAAGCCAACCAATTTACACAATCGGTATTAGCGGCAACGAGGAAGCCAGTCTACTTAATAGGTTCTGGCCCGGCGGCGGCACCAGCGGGTGGTGCTTACCTTGGCAGTATTATAAAAGAACCAAACTTAATCGCAGGCGATGTGGGAGGCACAACTTTTGATACCAGTCTGATTAGAAATGGAGAGGTTCATTTAACTGCAGGTCAATGGCTTGGAGATGACAGGATTGGACTTAAAGTGGTGGACGTCAACAGTATAGGGGCAGGAGGAGGAAGTATTGCCTGGCTGGACTCTCTGGGATTTCTGCGCGTTGGGCCGCAAAGTGCTGGTGCTGATCCAGGGCCGGCTTGCTATGGTAGGGGAGGAAAGGAGCCCACTTTAACCGATGCTGCTGTAGTTTTAGGATATATTCCGGTTGATTTTTTCTGGGGTGGCAAGCTCAAATTGGATATGGAATTAGCTAGGTCAGCCATTAAAAAAATAGCTGAGCCGCTGAAAATGAGCATTGAAGAAGGAGCACAAGCTATATTCGCCATAATCAATTCTACAATGTCAGATGGAATCGTCGAAATATCTACCAGGAAAGGCTATGATATCAGGGATTTCAGCCTACTGATGTTTGGTGGTGGTGGTCCTCTTTGTGGAGCATTCATAGCTGAATTGCTTGGTATCGAAAAGGTTATTGTCCCGAAGTTCGCAGCTTCTTTCAGCGCTTGGAGCATGTTTTACTTGGACATAGGGAGGGACTATTTGCGGTCTTACATCTGTCCGGTTAGCACCTCTAGCCCGGACGCTATAAACCAGCTCTATCAAGAGATGATAAAAGAGGCCTTAGCCGAGTTTGAGGTACTGAATATATCAAAGAAGGACCTGATAATAAATAAATCTGCGGACGTCCGATATATGAGACAATATCATGAGCTCGAGATGTGTTTTCCTAAAAGTGACATTACTTCTGCAGACCTGGAGCAAATGGTAAAAGAGTTTAAACGGAAACATGAAGAGTTATATACTTTTTCGTTGCCATGGGTTCTGCCTGAATTTCGAAATCTGCGAACAATAACTAAGATTTTGGCATCGAAGATAGAGCCGAAGAGGATAGCCGCTGGCACAAAAGACCCTTCAGAGGCACTAAAGCGAAAAAGAAGGTGTATCTTTAACGGTAGCTATGTAGAGACACCAAGTTATGATGGTAGCAGTTTGAAATCCAGGAATGTTATTCAGGGACCTGCAGTGATCGAGGAGGCAACAACTACTGTGGTAATCACCAGGGAATTTCATTGTAATATTGATGACTGGGGAAACTATGTTATAAGGAGGACATAAAAATGGTGCAGACCGATCCAACCACTGTGGCTACAATATGGCATTTTTTGAAGAGAGTCTGTAGGGAGATGCGCGAGACTACGGAACGGACAGCCGCTAACGTTTTGATAGTCACGCTTCACGATATTGGTTACGGGATATGGGATGCCCAGGGCCGGGCTGTGGCTATCCCTGAAGGTCTACCGGGCCGGATGGTAGCAAGTACCTTTCAGATAAGGGCAATATTAAAAGAATTCAGCGGGAAGATTAACCCTGGAGACCTGTTCTTGACTAATCACCCATTCAGAGCAGGGGCTAATCACCTGCCGGATTGGGTCTTCATTCGGCCGATATTCTATAAGGACGAGCTAGTGTTTTTCACCTGTATGGGTACTCATGTCCCGGACAACGGCGGTGCAAAGCCCGGTGCCTTCTGGCTTGCCCACGATGCTATTGCAGAGGGCCTGCATATCCCACCAATAAAAGTTATGGAAAAAGGTCGGGAAAGGGAGGATGTGATTGATCTCATCCTGTGTAATAATCGAATGCCTGGTTTGATGCGGCATGAGATGAGTTCTCTTATGGGTAGCACTGTACTAGCAGACAGAAGGCTTATTGAGTTGCTTAACAAGTATAGCAAGGAGGTGGTATTTGCTAGTATAGAGGAAATGATAAATCGTACTGAAAAGGCGGTGCGTGCTGATATTGCCAAGTGGCCAGATGGCACGTATTACTCGGAAGCACAGATTGATAACGACGGCGCTGAGATAGGTGTACCTTTAACCGTCAGGTGCAAGCTAACTATCAAAGATGACGAGGCGACATTTGACTTCTCAGATAGTGATGCACAGCGTAAGGGGAATTGCAATCAAACTTATTATACGACCTTTAGTGGTGCAATAAGTAAGTCTTTACTGTTTCTACGGCCTGAACTCAGAGAGTATCACAACGAGGGGAGCATGAGACCTTTTCACGTGGTAACTCGAGAGGGTACGATTGTGCATGCCAGACCTGGTGCTTTGACAGCATGTATGCCACTAACTGCTGGCATGGTTACGCAATGCGTCTTTTCATCACTGTCGCAAGCCTTACCAGAAAAAGCACACGCTGATTACTCTAAACTTGTTGGTGGTACGTACATGGGAATAGATCCAAGGACAGACGAGCTATACGCATATGTTTCGTTTGGTCCTTATGGTGGTGGCGGGGCGATATATGGGTATGATGGATATCAATGCTGCTGTGACCAGAATGCACTAGGTTCCATTAGCAAGACTGATGTCGAGGACGAGATGGTAAGATTCCCCTGGCGTGTGATAGAGTATGAATTTCTGACCGATTCAGCCGGAGCAGGGAGGTGGCGTGGTGCTCCTGGTATAATCTGGAAAGCTGTTAACGAGGGTGGAGACTGCTTTCGCCGGGAGGAGTATCCGATGGATACTATACTCAAGGACAAGGTTGTCAAGGTGGATACCCAACCCCCAACAACGAGCTATACGTAATACAGGGTAATGAGAGTATTAAGGTTACTCAACCGAAGATAGAACAAAACCTGAAGGCTGGAGATGTTATTTTTAGCAAGAGTGGAGGTGGCGCTGGCGTAGGACCTCCGGAAGAGCGGGAGCCCGAAGCCGTAAAAATGGATGTAAAGAACGAGCTAGTCTCAATAGGAGCAGCACAAGATATTTATAAGGTTGTTCTGAACTCAGACAACCTGGAAATTGATTATAATACAACGAAAAGACTCAGGAGCCGGCGTTAATGAGATAAGGAGCGATTCTTGCTTAGGGGATACATATTCGTTTTTAGAGGAGGTATATTCATAATGAACCTTTCTGAGCAAGTTGACAATGTGTATGTAATAGATACGAAAATGTTTGGCTTTGACCGATACCATTCAGCATATATAGTAGAAGGGAAAAAGATAGCATTGATAGATACCGGCACAGCAAATTCAACTGAAGCTGTACGGGCAGCTATCAAAGCGCACGGATTTGCTATCGATGATATTTCATATATAGTTATTACCCACGCGCATGAGGATCACATGGGCAACGCCGGTATACTATTAAAAGAGATGCCTAGGGCAAGAGTTATGATCCATCCCGCAGGTGCAGAAGTCATAATACACCCTTCTGCCAGAATTACAATTAATAAAAGAAAGCTTGGAAAAAATTTCGTCGCGAAATTTGGTGAACCTATGCCTGTCCCATCATCTCGTGTCGAAACCGTAGATGATGGCGATTTAATTGATCTAGGTGATGGTGAGACATTACGGATTATCTATACGCCGGGGCACCAACCGGAACATATAGCCATACTCGATGAGAAAAACAGAGGCCTATTCATCGGTGATGCTCCGGGAGGTTACCGTACCGAATCGGATGTTCTCACGGTTCCCTCTCCCCCCAGGTCTGATATGAAGCAGTCTATGGAAACAATAAAGAAGCTTGTGGATATACCTATCACCAGGCTTTTCCTAGGCCATTACGGGATTTGTAACAAGCCTAAAGACATCATGCAGCGTGCGTTAGTTGCCATGAAAGTACGTGACGAAATATTATCGGAGGCTTTGCGAAAAAAAATATCGGAGAAGGAACTGACGCAGAGAATAATAGATAGTATTGCCTCAGAGCTGGAGAGGCGCAGAATAAGCGAAGGGGAGAGTGTTTACACATATGTAACCACTGAATTGGTTCCTGCTTGGGCGAAGGCAGTTAAATTGTACTCCAAAAAACCTAAAAAAAACGACAAGGATTGACTCACTGCGAAGAATAAAAAACATAGCCTTTGGCTACTAGTCGTTCATAAATGAGAAATGGGAATGGAATCGCCTCATCAATTACCATGAAGTTGGTCTATGTGCAGATGTGCAAATCATTAACAAAAATGGTACACATATGAGGCACTTTAATGGGGTAGATTCGGGATGCTACTGAGAGAACCGAGCAAAATAAAAGTCAAGGAGGAAATAATGTTTCTTAATTATGAGAAGAAAGGAAGAATTGCTATCTTTACTTTGAACCGCCCAGATGTATTAAATGCTTTAAATAGCCAGTTACAAAGTGAACTTCGTGAGGCATTGGTAGACTTCCGGGATGACAATGAATTGTGGGTTGGTATTATTACCGGTGCTGGTGAAAAGGCCTTTTGCGCCGGTGCTGATATAAAAGAGTTTTTACCTACTCTAAAAGAGAATTTAGACCGTCTTTGGGCTATACCACCTCCCCTAAAGCATGGGTTTGAATTGTGGAAGCCGATTATTGCGGCCATTAATGGATGGTGCTTAGGCGGTGGCCTAGAACTGGCTCTGGCTTGTGATATCAGGATAGCTTCAGAGAATGCACGCCTCGGCCTAGCTGAAGTGACTGTAGGTATGATGCCTGGTGGTGGAGGGACCCAGAGGTTACCTCGCGCTATCCCTCTGGCTAAGGCGGCCGAGATGATCTTTACTGGCAGACCTATAGATTCTCAGGAAGCATACCGCATAGGCCTGGTAAACAAAGTTGTCCCGTTAGGGCAGCTTATGTCTGCGGCTATAGAAATGGCCGAGGATATCTGTAAGGTGGGACCACTAGCGGTTAGAGCCTCCAAACAAGCATTATATACAGGAATTGATATTAGCTTGGAAAAGGGTTTACTTTTTGAAAGGGCAATGATGGAACGCATTATGAAAACTGAAGACTTCATTGAAGGGACAAAGGCTTTCGTAGAAAAGAGAAAACCGAAATTTGAAGGTAAGTAATCTTCACCACTATCATAATGGCAAATATAGCAAAGAAATCACACATCAATGATAGAATACACAAAACAGAGAATTCAGGGTGGTAAGGCTATTATTAGACATCCTAATATTGCATCACTGTTGGGAGAAGTGGCTGTCAACATGGAAGCAGCAAGGGCATTTATACGGAGAGGTGCATGGGAATACGACCAATGTGAGAAAAACGGGCGGATGTTTAATATATTTTTGGACTGAAGGCGTTCGTTACTTTGTAAAAAATTGTGCTGGCGTTTTTGTGAAATAGCATCTGATGTCTATGGAGGCATCGGTGGGTCAACCGATATGCCTATTGAAAGCTTTGTTCGCCGCACATATCGTACTTTGCATACTGGAGGGACCACTGATATGAACGTAATTCAGTGTGGACTAGAATACGATAATAGGTGATTAAAGGTTGTTATTCCCGGTGCTGAAATATATGAGATTTTTGGAGACCAAATAGTGAAACTATAAAGGATATCTAAATAAAGGGGTGTGGCACGATGAATATGAGAAACTGGATAGGGGCAGTAATTAAGTACTTCTATTCATTGACTGAGGTGATAGTCTGGCTTGGATACATCACTTTAACTGGTATTGTAGTAATTGTTTTCATAGATGTTTGTGGACGTTATTTTTTCAACAGTCCTTTTCTGGGCGCATATGAATCTGTTGAGGTTGGCATGACTATTTTAGTTGGGTCAGCAGTTATGTGGGCTACTTTTACATGGAGGCACGTGTCTATCGATATACTTATTTCCCGTTTCAATAGGCGTATTTTTATAATATTACAAAGTATGTTTTCATTTTTAGGATTTGTGGCCTGGATTGGAGTAGCTTATTTAATTTATCTTTTCGCATTGGACATACTGCGTACTGGTCAAATGCCAGGTTTGCTTCCCGTAAGCCGTGGGCCATTCCTGATAGTATTGTCGGTAGCGCTATTTTTTTCCAGCTTGATTTCGCTCATACAAACATTTCATCATGGTGTGTCCGAACAGGATAGGGGAAAAAGGGGAACATGGGCTATGAGTAATGAGTTAATGGGTGTGATGGTAATCGGTATTATGCTGTTTTTGATGTTCCTGGGTATGCCTATTTGGCTTTCTATGCTGCTACCAGGTACTATATTTATAGCTCTTCTCAGTGGTGTCGATCAGGCTTTTAGTGTCGTCGCAATAACTATTAACTCGATTGCTCGAGATTATGACTTTGCTGTGTTGCCCGTGTTCTTGCTTTTGGGCGAGTTCGCCGAAATGTCCGGAATGATGACTGCAGTCTATAATTCCCTGAATACCCTGGTGGGGAAAATTCGGGGTGGCCTGGCAATGGCCAGCGTTCTCGGAGCCGCTGCCTTTTCCTGTATCAGTGGTTCCAGCATGGCTTGTGCTGCCATTATGACCAGGGTCGCTCTGCCGAAATTACTTGACTATAAATACGACCCTAAATTGGCTACAGGCGCCCTTTGCGCAGGTGGTACTCTGGGCAACCTTATTCCTCCTGGCACCATTCTTGTTATTTATGCAATTCTTGCCCAGATTTCCCTGGGCAAGCTTTTTATTGCCTGTTATATTCCAGGATTTCTCCTGGCTTTTATGTATTTACTACAGATTTATATTCAGTGTGTGTTAAATCCATCATTAGGTCCCAGCAGAGCCAGCGGTAGCACCTGGAGAGAAAAACTAGTTGCCACAAAATACCTGATGCCAGTGGTGATAGCACTTGTCGTTATATTGGGTGGCCTCGAGTTGGGAGTTTTTACCCCCAATGAAGCTGCTTCTATCTGTACTATTCTAACCTTTCTCTACGCAATTGCTAGAAAAACAGTGAGCGGACAAAAGCTTAAACTGGCGTTTAGTAATACCCTCGCTACTACGGGCATGATTTTTGCAATCATTATGTGTGCCCGAGTTTTTACTGTGTTCTTAGCTCTTTCCCAACTACCGCAAGCACTCGGTACGTTACTCACGGAACTAAATTTGTCTGCCCTTGGACTGGTAATTCTCATTATGGTCGTCTATTTTATTCTGGGTATCCCAATGAACGTTATAGGTATGCTAGTGTTGACACTTCCTATCTTGCTTCCGCTGTTTGAGATTTATAATATCGATCTCATTTGGTTTGGTGTTCTGGCGATAGTCCAGGTTGAGTTGGCGAACATTACACCACCCGTAGGTACGACCCTCTTTATCGTTGCAGGAATGGTCAAACCAATGGGCATTTCGATGGGTACTGTATTCAAAGGCGTAATACCTTTTTGTATAACATGCATTTTGTTTCTTATCATTTTGATAGCCTTCCCGCAAATTAGCTTGTTCATGGTCAGTCAGATGCAATGATAGTAAAAGGAATGAAAATTCATAGTAGATTCGTATGTTGAAAGTTCCATAATTTGTTAAACAATTGAAGACATCATAACAATTTTATAGCTCATTATTACTCTCCTTAAAAATGTTATATCGATTAACCATGCCTCGGTTACTTTAGATCATACGTATTACTCTCAGAGACAGGTCATCAGTTTACTTCTTAGCAGAGTCCCTTTTAGAAGGGAGCGAGATTATTCGGGTCTAAAATCTGCTTTATTACTCTCTCTTTTTCTGGGTAGTTTTCCCAGGCGGCACCATAATACTCAACATCAGGATGCATCGGGAAACCACCTCTTTGCACAAAATCTTCGTGACAATCCTTCATCAATAACATTAGCTCGCTCTGATGCTCGACTGCGGTGAAACGCAGGCTTTCCTCTTTGGACATATGAAGCATGTCAAAAGGCAAGAACCAATTGGTGGTACCATAGTCGTCCAATATTGGAGGTACGTGCTTCTTAGTATGTATATTAACAATATCAGCTACTTTTAGAGCACTATCCAGGGATTCAAAGAAAATTATCGAGGAAAACCGTCCCCCCGCCAGGTTGGAAACAATAGCATCCGAAGACATAAAGTGAGTCTGATCCCGGAGTCCGCGGCTTGCCCGGGCTTCAGCACCGTATGAGTTACAGATATCCAGCAGTACTTTCTCTTCGTAGTCCAACCGCTTGTCGGAACCAATACCATAGAGCAGGATACGACCGGTAGTCTGTTCTGGTTTTTCACGAGCTGCCGGGCCAGTGATTTTATTCCAGTTGTCCCAAAAGCCTGCGGCACCAGTTAGTGCGTCTTTACCCGAGCTTCTAGCTCTAGCCATAGAGATAAACCAGGGCGGTACTGTCATCATTAAAAGGCCAATCTGACACTTACCGATTTCATAAAAGGCATCAATGGCAGCTTTCCTGGTGGAGAAGGTGAAGTTATACCATTTAAATCTTTTGGCGGGCAGTTCCAGAGTTGTAGTCGGGGAATCTCCTCGCGGGACTAATCTCTCTTTGATGAACGGGAATATCCGGATTCCTATCTTGGTTACAATACCCTTCCTTATGGGGCTGCCATATCCAGAGCTAATTAGAAGGCCGCGAAGGTCAGGGCCGGGTCCCTCACCCCAGAAGAAATCCTCTGATGTGGCTCTCGAACCGAGGTTGAGTAACTCCCCTTCCGGGGTTACCCATTCTACACCCAGCACACGCCGATAACCCCTATCACCAAGACGGTATGATAGGGCTCCCTCACCGATATTGATTGCGTTAGCTAGTACCGAACATTCGCCGCCGCTCATCGGGACAAAGGTCATCAAACCTCTTTTCATCAGTTCAGCCTGCAAAGAAGCGGAGGCAACGCCAGGCTCGACAATAGCATAAAGGTTATTCTCATCTATCTTGAGCTTTCTCATTCTTTTCAGGTCAATGAAAAGCTGGTTTTCCCTTTCAGAGCCGGGAGGGTCAGAGCCGTAGGAACTGGTAGCGATAAAAGGTATCATATACCGGTTACAGACCCTGATGATTGCCTGGACCTCTGCGGCAGTTTCTGGTTGAATACTGCAGATCGGTTTCGGCAACGGAAGTTGTGAAAGACTATGAGTACCCCTAGGACGATCAGCCTCACAAATAGCCGGGTCATCACTAACCCATTCTGGGCCAACAATAGCTTGTAAAGCCTGATAAGCCTCTTTAATTATAGCCATAATAAACACCTCCTGCTAGATTAGATTGCCTTGAGTATAATTTCAACGATATCGTAGACTGCCATACCAGCCTTCTTGACTTTGATTGCCTCGCTTAGCAGTTCTTTTACTTCGGGACTACAAGTTATGATAGCCTCAGCACCGGTAATCTTAGCTTCCTCTACTCTCTCTCCCGCAGTCCAGAGAGCAAAATCGTAAAACGCCTGAACTACGCCACCGCAACTACCGATACACCAGGCATTACTTCTAGACCTTTCCATTTCAACAAGCTCCAAACCGGGGATACCCTTGAGGATATTCCTTGGCTGGTCATAAATTCCTCTGTCACCACGGCGCCATATCTTACCTATCGGTATGGTACCATCATATTTTGGTTCCCATTCCTGCCAAGGCTCGCTGAGTCTTCCCAGGTTACAGGCGTCGTGGTAGGTGACCTTCATCGGAAGAGCCTTATCGAATTTAAATTTGCCGTCTTTCATTAGCTTGTCAATATACTCAGTGATATGTATGACGATATAAGGCATCTCTTCCGTTGACTTTCCCATAAGTTTGGGGTAGTCAACCTTCAGGCTTTTATAACATTCGGCACTACTGGTGATAACGGTTTTGGCTCCTGATGCCTGGATTTCCTTGATATTGTGCTCAGCTAATTCACGCGCCAGGGCAGTCTGACCGGTAGCAAACACAGTATTACCAGAACACCACTCATCAGCTAAGAGCGCAAACTGAGTTCCGGTCTGGTTAAGAAGCTTTACCGCAGCCTTGGCTAACTCGGGTTGTTTATAGGCTGAATGACAGCCGACGAAGTAAACGATATCCGCTTTGGGAGCAATCTTCATATTCTTAGACAGCCACTTTAAACGGTTCCCGTGGGGCTCACCGTATTCATTTTTAGTCTGACGTATATTGTCCGCCAGCACCTTGTGTGCGGGTAGAATATTCCCTTGTTCAATATATCTTGACCGCAATGTTTCAATAACCTGGAGAACCTCAATATCCAGATTGCGTTTGCAACGGACATCACAGCCACCACAAAGAGTGCAGTGATAAAGTGCATCTACAAGCTTTGGGGTGAATTCTAGCTTCCCATCCAGTTCGGCTTTGGCAGCAGCAAGTAAACCATGTGCCGAATAGAGGTTAAATCCATATCTAGTATCTATCGGACATTGGCGGGAAAACCTCAGACTGTCAATCCAGTTCATGTCTATATATTTACAGAATGAACATCTTACGCATAATTTGGCGTGGCGTTTGTATTCTTCAACTCCTAGCATATCACTCTCCTTTTATTCATCCATTTTTTAGAAGCATAGCCTACCGGGAGCCATGACATTATTGGGGTCTAATGCCTTCTTAAGCTTCTTCAGCGTGGCTGTGTAAGTCGCTGTTCGACTATAGACCATATTGGCAACCGGGCCGTATGGCCGGCTGAAGAGCCCACCTTTATCAAGCACGGCTTTAGCCGCTTCATTAAACAACTTCGTGATAGTATCCACTTCTCCAATATTAGTCGGATCATAATAAAAATTACCTTCAAAATGGC
>CAVZKR010000003.1:0-387021 GCA_963775935.1 uncultured Chloroflexia bacterium
TTCCCCACTTAGAGGTAGGTAACTTACGTATTACTCAGCCGTTCGCCACTCCCTTATCATCCTTGCGGACAACTTGGGCGTTCGACTTGCATGCATCAGGCGCGCCGCTAACGTTCATTCTGAGCCAAGATCAAACTCTCAAAAAAACTGTCTTCCTTCCACTATTCAGTTGTTAAGGTGCTTTCAAAACTGAACAAGTATGATAGCATAATATTAATTGCTATGTCAATATCACTATGGGCTCGTGTTACAAGATACTACAATACAAAACCTCAAAAAAACAGCGGCATGGGTAAAGCAAGAACTCATAAAAATCCAATATTATTGCTGGCTGCCTTCTGCTACCAACTTTCTTAGTTCTACTACCATCTCGGGCACATCTATCTTCATAGGGCATCTCACCTTGCACCTGCCACAGGTTAAACAGGTATATGCCATCGCCGCCCCTTTCTCCTCCTTATTGCTCATCAAATATGCCCATACCGCACCTATGCCGGTAAAGTATTTATCCCCAAAGTGCCCCGCAGTAAAAGCAAATACTGGACATTCATAAAGGCAACCACCACACCTCAAACAGTAAAGCGCTTGCCGCAAAACTGGATGCTTAGCTAACTGCGTTCTACCAGCATCCAAAAAGATTACGTGCACTTCTTTGGGACCATGTGCACCATAGGTAATCACTTTCTCTATATCGCCGGTTTTGCTTGGACCCGAGATCATACTGACATATGAAGGCACGGTATAGTTGGCGTATCGCCATGTTACCTCAGATACCTTAAATGCATCACCAAGAGTTGGAACCAATTTTTCCATCCCGATAAGCGCAATATGAATTGGCGGAGCACCGGTCGATAAACGGATATTGCCCTCATTCTCGATGATGAACATGGTTCCTGTATCGGCAGAGACCACATTAGAACCACTCATACCGATATCCGCCTTAAAAAATTTCTCACGAAGCAAAGCTCTGGCAGTGGCTACCAGGTTTTCGATATCTGGCTTTAATTCCTTGCCTGTAATCTTGGAAAAAAGTTTGGCCACATCTTCTTTGGGAACGTGAATCGCCGGCGATAAGATGTGCATGGGTCGCGAACCCAGTTTCTGGATAATAAACTCGCCAAGGTCAGTCTCATAAACCTCGTTGCCATGTTCTTCGAGATGATCTCGTAGCCCGATTTCCTCGGCGGTCATGCTCTTCCCCATAACTATTAGCTTCCCCTTCCCCACCAGATTATCGATAATCGCTAATGCGTCTTGAGCAGTTTTAGCAATATAAGCTTTACCTTTATTTTCCTGTATCACTTCGCTTGCTTGTTTAGCCAGCATTTCCATCTCGCCTATCGCCTTTTTCTTTATCTCTAGAACTTCCTCAGCCAACTTGATAGTATGGGGGAATTTCTTCATAGCATTATTGGTATTTGAACGGTAGCTCGCAATGGCGCGTGACAGAGCTAACTTTATCCTGTCGTTGTGAGCTGCTTCCATTATTTCTTTTTTAAAATCTGAGGTAATGGACATCGTTATTCCTCCATAGCCCTGGCGATAACCTCGGCCAGGTCAAGAACTTCGACAGTATCAATCTTGAGCGCTTTAAGCCCATCCTTCAATTGCATGATACATCCCGGGCATTGAGTAACGAGTATCTGAGCTCCAGTTTTTATTAATTCTTCGACCCTTCTCACCGCAAGCATCTCGCTTAACTCAGGAAAGACAACTTCAAAGCCACCACCCCCTCCACAACAGGTAGCCCACTCGCCTTTTGTCCATTCGGGCTCAACAAGCTCTATCCCTCTAATAGATTTCAGCAACAAACGCGGCTCATCGATGATACCAAGATAGCGTCCCAGCTGGCAGGGATCGTGAAAAGCAACTTTGACTTCTCCGGGGAAATGTAATGATCTGGACTTTACCTTTTCCAATACCACCTGTGAAAAATGCTTGACCTCGATGTCATATCCCGGGACACAATCGGAGATCAACGTCTTTAGAGCATAGGTACATGAAGGAACAATACTGATAATCCGCTTTACCCCCAGGGACTTAAACTTACTGTAGGCTTGTTGCGCATTCTTAGTGAAATCTTCACTCATTCCGGCATAGTACAGCAGTCCGCCGCAACATGGCTCATCTTCACCAAGGTAGCCGAACTCTACACCAAGACCTTTGAGTACCTTAACTGCATCTTTCAGAGGCTTCGCCTCAGATTCACTCTCCTTTACTGACATCTTGCGATATATTCCGGCAGCATCAATACCAAGCTTCTTTTGAAATGAGGCAAGTCCCATGGCAAAATCAGAGCCGATAACGCTTTTATCGGTCTTCCGTATCAGAGACATCATTGATTCCAGCGAATTAGAGTACTGGTAACCACATCCCGCAAAAAATATCGTCTCATTTGTTTTAGCAAATTCAATACCTTGAGCCCATTTTGCCTTCTCACTTTTCGGGGCTCCCAGTATATTCTGCTTGGATGTAATATTATCAGCAATATAGACTAATCCAGGTGGTACAAATTCCTTCGCTTTCTTGCCCATCTCAGCTGTATCTCCTTTACTTTAATGCAGCTACGCCGTAGTTTGAATAGTCATCAGCTATACCTAAAAAACCTCACATCCTCTATTTATTACTACTAATGGTAATATCAGGCAACCGATCTCCACCTGCTGATGAGACCTTTATTATATGAGACACAGCCTGCTATTTCAAGAGGAAACATCGAGAAGCTAACAGTGAGCAATTACAATAGAGTTTTGATCATATTGCTTGTATTTTCTTACCTCCTTATGATATAGTAATCCCAATCGAATAGTAGTTTTTTGCCGCTAGGGGTGCTCAGATAAGTACCTGAGGCTGAGATTCCGCGTTGCGGAGAACCCTGGGAACCTGATCTTGGTAATTCGAGCGTAGGCAAGCGGCACCGAACCAAGAGTTTAGTGCTATCCCTTAAAACTCTTGGTTTTTTTGTTTTGGAAATAAGATGACACAATTAGAACTGGCTAAAAAGGGCATCCTATCACCTCAGATGAAACATGTTGCCCATCAGGAAAATATCTCAGAGGAGACAATCCTGCAGTACCTAGCTGAGGGGAAGGTCGTAATACCTGCCAACGCATATCATACCAGCCTTATTCCCTGTGGTATCGGCAAAGAATTAACCATCAAGGTCAATGCGAATATTGGGGTGTCCTCAGACTACGGGAGCATCGAGACGGAATTAGAAAAAATGCGGGTAGCAATTCAATTCGGTGCTAACGCAATCATGGATTTGAGCACCGGAGGCAATATCCAGGCTATCCGGCGTGCTATTGTCACTGCAAGCACAGTAAGCGTAGGTACTGTCCCCATCTATCAAGCTGGTATCCAGGCTATCGAACAGCATGGTGCTATCATTAATATGACTATTGACGACCTCTTTGCTGTAATTGAGCAACAAGCCCAAGACGGCGTTGACTTTATGACATTACATTGCGGAGTAACGCAAACAGCCATCGCCCGGCTGAAGCAACAACACAGATTGACCGACGTAGTATCCCGGGGCGGAGCTTTCATCATCGGCTGGATGCTGTGCCACCAGAAAGAAAACCCGCTCTATGAGCATTACGACCGACTTCTGGACATGGCACGCAGGTTCGATATTACATTAAGCCTTGGCGACGGGATGCGCCCCGGCAGTCTCGCCGATGCCACTGATAGAGCCCAGGTGGAAGAATTAATTGTCCTGGGGGAACTGGTTGACCGAGCCAGAGAAGCCGGGGTGCAGGTGATGGTAGAAGGTCCAGGACATGTACCTTTGAACCAGATTATAGCCAATGTACAGCTAGAAAAAAGTCTTTGCCATGAAGCACCGTTCTATGTCCTCGGCCCTCTGGTAACCGATATTGGCGCCGGTTACGACCACATTACCGGGGCTATCGGCGGAGCTATTGCCGGACTTGCCGGTGCCGACTTCCTGTGCTATGTAACTCCAGCAGAGCATCTCTCTCTACCCGATGTTGAGGATGTGAAACAGGGAGTTATCGCCTCACGCATTGCAGCCCATGCGGCTGATGTAGCCAGAGGTATAAAGTTTGCCAGCGATTGGGACAGAAAAATGTCAACTGCGCGTAAAAAACTGGACTGGACGAGCCAGGCTGAGCTATCACTTGATCCGGAGAAAGTACATCGAGTACACAGCAAGTATGCCACCCGTGGCCCAGCCTGCAGCATGTGCGGTGATTACTGCGCTATGGCATTAGTAGAAAAATACCTGGGCGTTTCAGCAATCAGGTGCTAATCAATATGGTTGATCCCGACAATGAAGGCAGAAATTATTTCCATCGGTACTGAATTGCTTCTTGGTGAGATAACTGACACCAATGCCAGTTTTCTTGCCAGTCAACTCCCCCCACTGGGGATTGACCTTTATTTCATATCTACAGCCGGCGACAACCAACAGAGACTGGTCAACACGCTCAAACAAGCATGGCAAAGATCAGAGCTCATCATCACCACTGGAGGCCTGGGGCCTACCCAGGACGATGTTACTCGTGAATCTATTGCCGAACTCCTTCAAGAAGAGCTTACCATTGACCCAACTCTTATACAGAAATTAAGAGAATTCTTCTGCCATCGCAAGCTTGATATGCCGCAGAGCAACATTAAACAAGCATCGGTCATTCTTTCTGCTCAGCCTCTTGCCAATCCCAGAGGCACAGCTCCTGGCTGGTGGGTAGAAAGAGATGGACATATCATCGCAGCCATGCCTGGACCACCATATGAAATGCAATTCATGTGGGATAATGAAGTACTTCCCAGATTAAAACCAAAGATGAAGTCCGGTGCCATAGTGTCAAGAACACTTAAGAGCTTTGGCATAGGTGAAGCTAAGGTGGATGAACTAGTGAGTCCATTTCTCTCCTCTACCAATCCCACCCTGGGTGTTTACGCCAAACGCGATGGTATCCATCTCCGCATTACGTCCAAGTCGCCAACCAGAGAACAAGCCAAACGCTTGATAAACGAACGGGAAACTGATATTAGAGCGATTCTAAATGACCATATCTGGGGCACCGATGCCGATACACTCGAAGGTATCGTCGGAGAACTGCTCATCAAGAAAGGGCTAAGCCTGGCTATCATGGAATCTGAGACTGGAGGCGTATTCGCACAGGCTGTTACCAGTATTCCTGAAAGCTCGAAATATTTTAAAGGTGGTTTGATTGCCTGTTCAGATAAAGCCAAAACAGCCCTTGGGATTGATGCTAACCTTATTTCACGCTATACTTCTGCAAGTATTGAAATGGCTGAGGCAATGGCAACAAAAGCTCGCCAGAAATTTAATGCCGATATCGGTATCGGTATTACTTTAGTCTTGGAACCAACAGGCGTCGAAGACAAACCTGTCGGCAGCACATTTATTAGTATCGATGACGGCAAAACAAAGCATCGATTTTTACGAAATGCACCAGGACATCAATATCAAATAAAACAAAGAGCGGTGATTTCAGCTCTCTTCGAGTTGAGAAAAATCTTACTTTAGGGAGGAACCAATGCACCTGATTATCGACGGTTACAGCAGCAACCAACAAATATTACAAGATGAAGTGTCTCTTCGTCAGATGCTTGACACCCTTCCTCCACGAATCGGAATGACTAAAATCTCGGAGCCATTTGTGTTCAGATACACTGGCGATAAACCAGAGGAGTGGGGAATATCGGGATTTGTTTTTATTGCCGAAAGCCATATTAGCTTTCACACTTTTGTCGAGCTATCGTATATTAATATCGATGTATTCTCTTGCCGGGACTTCGATATCGATAAAACTATGGAGTATTTTCAGGAGACACTCCATCTTACTAAATACAAAAGTTACCTGGTAAACAGGGACTGGAATGCCACAGACTTTAAAGAAGCCAATAAAGTAACCTTGCTGCGTTCACTATGATCAATAGAGGGGAATTGTTTTACCCACCCCAGAACTTTGCCGGCTTAACCTCTCCATATTCTGATTTCGAATCCTCAAGGGTGGTGATTTTACCGGTACCTTACGATGGTACTACCGAATGGCACTGCGGCACTCGAGAAGGTCCACAAGCGATTATCGATGCCTCACCGTACCTGGAACTCTATGATATGGAGTTTGACCAGGAGATTCACAAGGTTGGCATCAATACCCTGCCAGCAGTACAACCTGTTTCAGGCAGCATCGAGGATATGTTACACAGGGTCTCCACAGTAGCCCGAGAACTGATAAAACAGGGCAAGTTCATAGTGATGCTGGGGGGTGAACATTCACTTAGCCTGAGTACAGTAAAGGCCCTTAAAGAAAAGTTCCAGAACCTTTCTGTTTTACAACTCGATGCCCACGCCGACCTTCGTGATGAGTATCTGGGAACAAAATATAATAACGCCTGCGTTATGCGCCGTATCCTGGAATATTGCCCCATTACCCAGGTCGGAATACGGAGTTTGAGCTTGGAAGAACAGCAATTCTTGAGCCAGCACAATATGAAACCATTCTATAGCTCAACCCAAACGCTTGACCTGGCAGCAGTACCACAAATAGTGAAATCGCTCAGTAGCAATGTTTATATAACAATCGACCTTGATGTTTTCGACCCCTCAATCATGTCAGCCGTGGGCACTCCCGAACCGGGTGGAATGCAATGGCACGAGACCCTGAATATACTAAAGACAGTAGCCAAACAAAAGCGTATTGTCGGGTTCGACCTGATGGAACTTTGCCCCAGAGAGGGGCAGTCCGCCTGTGCCTTCCTGGCAGCAAAACTCGCCTATAAGCTCATCGGTTACTGTTTACTACAGAGCAAGTAACTGCCTTTGAAATACCCTTTTCCTTTATAATACAGAGAAGTATTATGTTTGGCGTCAAGTTTTTCATGAAAGCAATGGAGGCTTTGGAAAGCAAGGCACTCCATGTTCACCCCCTGCAATGCTCGAGGCTCAGGCACCAGCTATCAACCTGCCAGCATTGCAGCACCCACTGCCCCACTGGAGCTATAAGCTGGGGGGAATCACTTAACATTGATGCAGACAAATGTACCGGCTGTGGTATCTGCGCCAATGTATGCCCCAATGGTGTATTCGAGGCGGAGAATCCTACGAACAGGGTACTACTAAAAAGAATTAGCGAAGGCCTCAAATGCTTTGATCAAATCGTCTTTGCCTGCACGAAACACCAAACAGAGAGTTATATGAGTTCTACCAAATCTGGCAACGTCCTTACAGTGCCCTGCCTGGGTAGAATTGACGAGTCAATATTGATAGGCTGCATCGCTTTCGGCGCCGATTCAGTCTCATTGTTAAGCGCTCCTTGCCGTGATTGCGAGTACAAATCTGGCTGGGGGATTATATACCAAACTGCTTCTACTGCTAATAACATCCTGACCATATTCGGCATCTCGCAGAAGATTGAATTATGTTCAATCGCACCAGTTTTAAAAGCGAAAAAGGGCAAGACAACACAGATGCACACGCCAAATTCGGACGACGAGCGCTATTCACGCCGGGAATTCATTAAAACTATCGCTCATCAAACCAGGAAGGCAACCCTGCTGGCTGCCAGCAGTATTGTCCCGACCAGCATTGACGATGAACAAAAAGACATAAGAAAGTCAGGACTGCCCTTTTACCTCCCTGCAAAACGGAGTCTGCTTTTGGAGGCCATGAAAATGTTGCCGGAACCTTGTTGCTCCAGTATTAAGATAGATAACCTGCCCTTCTATCAGCTTGAAATTAATGATAGCTGCACTGGCTGCGGCATGTGCGCCTACTTTTGCCCCACCGGAGCCCTTAAAAAGATAAAGGACGCAGGGAAGACTTCTATTACTTTTCAGCTATCGCACTGCATAAAATGCGACCTGTGCCGCGTGATATGCTATAAGGATGCTATTTCTGCCTTGCCTGATATCAACCCTGAGAAGCTTCTCAGCAACGGAGTAGATACTCTCCTTGTGACTACTGATAGAGAGTAGACTAAGTTATGATGTTTAGAATCCTTAATATTATTTAAGAACTTTTTCCAGGATAGACCGTACAGCCGTCCCACCTTTGCTCCCTACAAACGAAAGGATAATTGGTAAAAATTTGGCAATCATTCCGCTATCCAGCCCAAGCTTGGAGAAACCCCCGGCAAGGCTAGCAAGATTCCCAAGCTTGCCTACATCACCACCAAGCCCCGATGCCAAATTCCCTAATCCACCAAGCAACCCGCCTGATTCTGGAGCTACTTTTATCAAATCACTTATTCCAGGGACTGCTCCCGCTATTTTACTGAAATCCCCTGCACCCAATTTATTCTGTGCTAATTTGAAAATTAACCCGGCACCACCTTTAGCTGCATTTTCGTTAACTCCTAGATTTTTCACCAGCTCTTGAATTAATTCCATAAGTCCCTCCTTTACACCTCACAATAATAATTGCTTTACCTAATTATAATACTTTGTTATTGGTTCTTAAATCCAAATCTCCAGATAATTGCCGCCAGTATAGCCCCGATAATAGGAGCAATCCAGAACAACCATAGTTGTGAAAGAGCAGCACCGCCGACAAACACTGCCGGCCCCAGACTGCGGGCAGGATTAACCGAGGTACCTGTTACGGGTATACACGCTAGATGTATAAGAGCCAAGCAAAAACCGATTGAAAGCCCTGCAAAACCAGCAGGGGCGTTCTTGCTGACCGAACCGAAGATCACAAATAGGAAAAGAGCGGTAAATACAACCTCAGCTACAAAACATGAGAGCAACGAAAATTTACCCGGGGAAAATTCACCATACCCGTTTTGACCCAATCCGTTTACCGATAATGAATAGTCAGACACACCGCTAACAATCAACCAGAGGACTGCCGTTGCTAGGATAGCGCCCACGCACTGAAAAATAATATAGAAGATAGTATCTTTCCAACTAAGCCTACCTGCCACCAGCATGGCTATGGATATTGCAGGGTTAATATGACAACCGGATATGTTGCCGATAGCGTATACCATCACCAGCACTATCAGTCCAAAAGCGAATGCAATACCTACTTGAGATAGAGCCAAATTGCCAGTGAATTTGGTAAATATCGCCGCTGTTCCGCAGCCAACTAATACGAGTGAGAAAGTTCCGATCAGTTCTGCCCAGTATTTTCTCATAAACCGTATACCTCCATCTAGGTATTATACTACAGGATATATAGCATGAGAACACCTACTACGATTAGGTAATGCAGGTTAAGAAAGTGACCCAGCAAATACCCTCTTCAATTACTAACCACTATGTCCCTTGATCCATACACTTTGGTAATCATATCACCCTTGATACCAAGCGCAAAACGGAATAATATGGATTTTCTTGGACAAATCGAAGCTAACTTGCGGTCAAGATAATAGTAAGACTGGCTGGGGATCCAGGATTCGAACCTGGCCTCACGGATCCAGAGTCCGCTGTCCTACCGCTAGACTAATCCCCAGTATGTCTGGATTATAGCATGACGCTGTAGCTGCGGCAACATTTCTTTGGTAATTTTGCTTACCATTTTCGAAGCTAGCAGGCCTATTACCGTTCTTAATTTGTGAAAGGTATGGGTGACTAACTCCCAATTCTCTAGCCAGTTGCCTTAATGACTTCTTGACCTGACCCCCCAATAAGTGTTAAATGCCCAAACCACTTCCTATAAGTTAACCGGGCTGCATGTATTGCTGGATTACTATTTATCATTTCCGGGTTGGTGAGTTTATAGTCCAATTGACATCGAGCATTGCAGGTCTATAAAATAGCTTGAGTGTTATATAGGAGGCATAATTATGGATGCAGTGGTACTGGTAAATCTTATCCTGTGCGTCGTTATAGTTGTCCTAGGGGTCTGGGAATACACTAGGACCAAATCTCGCGTTGCATTATACGTGGGAGTAGCTTTTGGCCTATTTGGTATATCCCACTTACTCACACTTCTTGGACTGGCAAAAGACCTCATAGTGCCGCTCATCATAATCCGATTTCTGGCATATATGACCGTGATATATGCCCTGTACATTAACATTACAAAGAAGAAAGAGAAAGTTTGAAAAGGTGCAGTAGACTGCAGGCTTATGGCTGGTAATAAGACGTTAGGACAACGGCGACCGGTAAAACTTCCTACTATCCTAACAAATCACAGACTTGATTTCTCAGCAAGTAACCTTCTTGTAGTGTTCTAGGCAATCCTCAAAGGTAATGCTTCGAGTATATCTAAGAGAATGCTGAAAAAGTCCCGATAGCATTTATAAAAAGTATGCTATGCGGTATTATACACTCAACAAGTTCATAATGGAGTGTACAGAATGCTAAAGCCGAGATCAAGCCAACTTTCCTTTTACGGTGACCACATTTATGACCAGGTAATTCCTGACGATCATTTTCTGAAGCAACTGGAGAAAGCAGTTGATTTCTCCTTTGTTAATGACCTTTGCCGAGATGCCTATAATCCTGATGTAGGGCGACCAGCATATGAACCTGAGATGATGTTCAAGATACTGTTCCTTCAGTTTCTCTACGATATCTCTGATCGCAGGATAGAAGAGGAGGTAAAGTTCAATCTTGTTCTCAAGTGGTTTGTGGGATTAGCTATCAACGAATCACCACCTGATGCCACCAGCCTCACTCGGTTTCGTGAACGCCTTGGAGTGAAGAGGTTTGCCAGCCTCTTCAATCAAATCGTGTCGCTGGCAAGAGAGGAGGGACTTATCTCAGATCGTCTTTCCATAGTGGACAGTACTCATGTCAAGGCTAAAGTAGACACCTTCAAAATGCAGAGTAAACCAGACCGTGTAAAAGATAAAGATGCTCGCTATGGATACAAGACGCACAATAAGCCCTTCTTTGGCTATAAATCTCATACAGGTATAGATGCCGACAGTGAACTTATCACGAAGGTGGAAACCACTCCTGGGAATGTCCATGATGGTGACGTGTTTCGCAAGGTAGTAGATGACAAATCACAGATGGTTACTGCAGATAAGGCATATGACAGCAAAAAGAATCACCGTTTGTTGAAGAAGAAGAAGAAGAAGTCAGCCATAATTATCAAGAAGAACCGGAAGAGCAAGCGACTGAAGAAAAATCAGATGAAGGCGGAGGTTCAAGCAGCACAACAAGAGAGGCCAAAGATAGAGAGGAAGTTTGCCGAGCTTAAGAGATTTCACGGACTTGCAGTAGCTCGTTATTGGGGACTGGCCAAAATGAGCATTCAGAATCTCATGACAGCTATCACCTGTAATTTGAAGAGGATGGTTAAGCTCATATTTCAGCAAAATGGTAAGCCCTTTATTCCTATAGAGAACCCTTAAAGGGATACCTGTGCCCATTTGAGGGAGATGAAGGAAAGGTGAGAGAGAAAAAGAGGTCAGGGAAGAATAAAAAGGGTGAATACCAGGTAAATCATGAAATTTCTTAGTCGGCGATAAGGAAACTTGCTCGCTGAGATGAACATAGAGAATTAAATGGTCATTATTTCAGCGGTCTCATCTAAGTACCATGCTTAAATCTGACTAGCCTCCCAGGTGCATGATATCAAGGGTTGACAGACCTTTTCTGTGCAGATTGCAAGCAAAGCCACGTATAAAGCTATAAGGATTGCAGGGAATACCAGTATCTTGCTGTAATCTCTTAAACATCTTCTGAATACCAAATTTATTTATTCCCCATATATTATCCCCAGTTCCATCATTGGCTATAACAGGCTTTAGTAGGCTAGCAGTTCTTTCTGTAAATGGTGCTTTTCTTTGCTTGTTTCCCTTTCCCCATATCGTAATTGTGTAGTACTCCCAATTAATATCATTAGCTCTGATATTTGATAGTTCTTTCAATCTCATGCCACTATCAGCTAAGAGACAAATAATAGATTTATCCCTCATGCTCTCTGCGGAATCAATGAGAGCATTAAGTTGGTTTTCTGTAACGCTGGGCATCAACCGTTTTTCAATCTTAGGAGCTTCAACAAGTAATATCGGGTTATCCTGAGGATTAAGGCTGAAGCCTGACTTATTTGAATAAAGCCAGGAGTAAAAGGCTCTCAGGGTTCGAAAATACGCATGTTTACCACCATTGCCACATTCTAGCCTGCTAAGAAAACGGACAATGTGTGAAGCCTTTATGTTTGTGCCAACAACAGGAAGCGCACGAATAAGGTATCCTTTATAGAATTTGAGGGCTTCTTGGGAGAGTCCTTGCCTGCGGGATTTAAGAAATTTGCTTACCAATCCGAACGTAGAGAGGTTATTGCTGCTTATCAGTCGTATTTGTTTAGGATTATCCAGAGTCCGCTGTCCTACCGCTAGACTAATCCCCAGTATGTCTGGATTATAGCATGCTGCTGTAGCTACGGCAACATCCCTATTCCTAATACTTTGTTTACTGTTGGAAATTAACATAAGCCATACTCTTAAGGGGAGCACTACATTTAACCCAATCATTCTCTAAGCCCCCCAGGGCTATTGGGACAGAATCCCATGGAGGACATACCCCTACCTCATAGACTGACTAACAGGTATTGTCAAGCATGTTCTATGTGTTTTGGTCAATACTTTAGGACTGAGTACACAGGAATCTTAACAGTGTTTCTACCGTTCATGTCCGACAACTCCAAAAGCACAATGGCTCCCAAAACCGTCACCCCATTCATTTCTAGCAAGCTGGCAACTGTATGAATAGTGCCACCAGTCGCCAAAACATCATCAATAATTATTACCCTGTCACCTTCCTTAATGCTGTCTTTCTGGATACAAAGGTCTGCCAGTGCATACTCGTTAACACTACATCCTATAACTACATCTCCAGGTAGTTTGCCTGGCTTTCTAACAGGAATTATACCTATCTTCGTGTATAGAGCAATAGCTGCTCCAAAGAAAAATCCTCTTGCATCTATGCATGCGAGAGCATCCACTCTACCGAATTGTTTTATATTGTCTGCCATATCTGTAATTGCCAAAGTAAAAGCATGAGGGTTTCTCAGAAGTGGACTGATATCCTTGAACACGATACCTTCTTTGGGGAAATCTGGCACATCTCGTATATGCGCTTTCAAAAATGAATGCCTATCTACCAGCCCAGAGTTATGCCTGTTGTTTGCAAAGTCCTGTTTCATACTTCCATCCTTTATTCTGCTTTCTAGCTCGACAAATCGTTATCTCAAATTTGATGCCAGCTGTCGTGTTCCTCAGACAGAACATCAATTAGAGGGGTGAAGGCAAAGCAACCACTGCCCATTCTGGCTCACTAAATGAAGTCTTGAACCTACCTGTCAGGGTACAGGGAGATTCAGCCAATGGGTAACTTATAATATTTCATATAGCCAGTTATCCAAAAAGCAAAAGGATACACTGCATACACTTGCTGCTAGACTTAGCTAGGGCATATGTATCTACAAATTGGGGCAACTAGTTAATAGATTAGACTCTTTATTAAAGCTTACTTACGAGACCTATTCTTAGCAGTGCTTTTATTGCAGCGATAATGGCGACTGGTGCCATCAGAGCAGCAAAGTTCACGAGCATGCTGGAAACTAATTCACCTAATCCCAAAACCGTAATGGGAGCGAATGCAGCAGCCATTGCCAACAGGACTATAGTAGCAAGAAGTAAGGTATGCAAGTTAGTAGCGTCTTTGACAAGGACAACATAGATAATCCCTATTACAAGGCCGAAGATTGCTAGCACCATTGTAACGATGGCATTCGCAGGAAGTCCTATACCTCCAATAACACTTAGTACCAGTCCTATGCAAAATAATACGAAAGCGACCAATCCCCAAGTTTTTTTCATGAATTAATTACCTCCCCTCTTATTTTTGTTACCTCGCAGGCCGAGGTATTATATCACATTATGACCCACCTCAGGAATATGCGACAAAATGGTGATGGTATGCATGTGAGGGCAGTGACATCTTTGGGGTATTCCCTTAGCGTCTTTGTAGAATGATGCTAGCCCAAAAGTGAACTGCAATCGTGTATCAGCAGTTGACCTTCTTATAATGCACTAAACAATCCTCAAACGTAATGCTTCGAGTATATCTCAGAACCATACTCAAATCAGACCAACCTCCCAGGTACATGATGTCAAGTGTAGATAGGCCTTTCCTGTGCAAATTACAGGCAAAGCCACGCCTGAAGCTGTGGGAATTGCAAGGTATTCCAGTTGACTCCTGGCATGAGCTTTGTCTTAGTATGAAGTCTTTAATAGTAATTGATCAGTATAGCTTTTTACCATTTTCAAACTTTCGAATCTGACTGCATGGTTCATGTATTGTATCTTCTTGGTTATTTATTCTAGCAATCAAATATATGATAATAAGTTAGTGAATACGTAATTCCAGCGAAAAGTAGTGAGAGAGAATAAAGAGCATGATAACTCTCCGTGATGTTAAAACACCCGAAGAAACAGAGGAACTAGCCTACGATAGGGCGCAGCATCAATGTCAATTTCCAAACTGCCTACAGACGCGAAATCTGGAACTGCACCATATAGATGGAAATCGGTCTAATGATGATTTAAAATACAACCTCATTGTGTTATGCGCAAGACATCGCAGGGAAGCACGTTTATACCGAAACCAGCAACTAATAACGTGGGCAAATAAAATTAGGTTTGCTTATCGGCAGAATACATTGACCAGGTAATAAGGCTATGCTATGATTTCGTCAGATGTCAGCTCTTACCGATATTTACGCAGCAGTTGAACGTTGCCAAGATTGTGAGCTAGCGAAACGCCGCACCAGAGCCGTGCCCGGTGAAGGACCAGAAAATGCCAGTTTGCTTTTCATCGGCGAGGCTCCAGGATGGCATGAAGACCAACAAGGACGCCCCTTCGTTGGCCCCGCTGGGCAGTTCCTGGAACAACTCCTCGCCTCGATAGGATTGAAACGAGACCAGGTCTATATCGCCAATGTCATTAAATGTCGCCCACCTGGCAATCGGGACCCCTTGCCCGGAGAGATTCAAGCCTGTAGCAAATGGCTTGACAAACAGATAGAACTCCTGAAGCCAAAGATGATTGTCACTCTGGGACGGTATTCCATGGCACGATATTTTCCTAATGAAAGCATCAGTAAAGTCCATGGCAAAGCCAGGAAACACGGCGACATTATTTACTATGCCATGTATCACCCCGCAGCAGCACTTCATCAGGGAAACCTGCGCAAGACAATCGAGGCTGACATGCTTAAAATCCCAGAACTATTAACAGAAACAGAAAAGGTTACAAGCAAAGAAGCAGAACCTCAACAACTAGACTTATTCTGAGTGTAAATTATGAGCAAACAAAAAGTAAAGATAATCCCATTAGGCGGCCTTGGTGAAATCGGCAAGAATATGATGGCCATCGAATATGCAGATGACATTATTATTATCGATGCCGGGCTTATGTTCCCTGAAGAAGATATGCTGGGAATCGACCTGGTTATCCCTGATATTAGCTATCTATTAGAAAATAAAGAAAAACTGAGGGGCATTATTATCACACATGGCCACGAGGACCATATTGGCGCCCTGCCATACGTTCTGCCCGAGCTTGATTTGCCGGTATATGCCACCAAACTTACCCAGGGCTTAATCTCAGTAAAGCTGAAAGAACATAGTCAAGTCAAAAAAGTCGACGCCAGATTAATACACAGCGGGATTAAATTCTCAGTCGGTAATTTTATGATAGAGCCTTTCGCAGTTTGTCATAGTATCCCCGACTCCATAGGACTTATCATCCATACTCCAGCAGGTATACTGGTTCACAGCGGCGACTTCAAAATCGACCATACACCAGTAGATGGCAGAGCCTCTGATTTAGCCAGGCTAGCCGAACTGGGAAGCCAGGGGGTACTCCTCCTCCTCGCTGATTCCACCTACGCTGACTTGCCCGGGTACACACCATCGGAAACTGTAGTCGGGGAGACTCTGGGACGAATCATAGCTGAGGCGCCAGGAAGAGTCATTATCACCACATTTGCCTCACTTATTTCACGAATCCAGCAAGTAATCGACGCTGCTGCCAAAAATCAGCGGTACGTCTTTGTCATTGGTCGCAGTATGAGGGATACAGTACGGATGGCTTTAGATCTTGGTTATCTGAAAGCACCAGCGAATATCCTGCGTCGCGCTGATGAACTTCATCGTTTCCCTCACAATCAAATCATACTCCTCACTACTGGCAGCCAGGGGGAGCCAACCTCAGCCTTAGTACGTATCACCAATAGAGATAACAGCCAGGTGCGCATTATACCCGAAGATACCGTCGTAATCTCGGCTACACCCATACCGGGCAATGAATCACTTATCAACCGGACGATAGACAACCTATTTCGCCAGGGAGCACATGTCATTTATGAAAGGCTCGCCCAGGTCCATGTCCACGGACACGGTAGCCAGGAAGAACTTAAGCTCCTGCTCAATCTGGTAAGACCTAAGTTCTTCGTACCAATCCACGGTGAATATCGCCACCTGAGCCTCCATGCAAAATTGGCAAAGACAATGGGCCTGCCCGAAGACAACATCTTCATAATGGAGGATGGCGACATCCTGGAAATCGAAGCAAATAGAGGTAGAATCATCGGTAAGCTGCCCTCAGAAAACGTCTATGTAGATGGCCTGGTCATGGGTGACCTCGCTGGTGTCGTTCTTCGCGATCGCAAACTGCTATCAAGAGACGGCGTCGTTGTCGTTATAGTTGCCATTGACAAGAACACGGGATCGCTTTTAGGTCGCCCCAATATCGTCTCCAAAGGTTTTGTGGATACTAAAGACGGAGAAATCATTCTTGAACAAGGCAAAGATTTAGTAACAAGTAGCCTGGGGCACGGCGGAAAACACCCGATGGAGCGGAGTTCCATCAATGCTAAGGTAAAGGACACCCTCAGTAAATTCCTTTACGAGCAGACCAGGCGTCGCCCCATGATACTCACCACTACTATTGAGGTCTAGTATAACCATGCCAGCCAGAAAACAAGGCTCGGACAAATCGACAAATCGGAAAAACGACGCAAACTCAGTCGGCTCGATAGCAATCGCACTACTCGTCATTGTCGTCGCAGGTCTCATCTACTGGTTTTTACCAAACATAATAAATTGGACCATTGCTACCTGGGACAGTCTGTTCAGGCTTCTCGGCATCGGTATTGCATTCATAGCCATTTATATCATCGCATTTGCTGTCATCTTAGGACTAAAGCGCTCCTCGCTGCTCACCAAATACTGGAGCAAATGGTTTGGTGCTATTTCTCTAACGTTTGCCTTATGGGGACTTATTGCTTTTATTAAGCCTGATTTGGGGGGAACGTTCGGGAAAGGCATCATTGCAGCTCCTTCAGCAACTGGAGTATTAAAATTACTGGGTCTCGTGCTACTCGGAGCACTTTTCATCGCTCCCCGGAGAACATGGCATACGGTTATAAGCTTCTTCAAAGTGATCGGGAGAGCAATATGGTTCATGCTTCGAGGTATATGGAAAGCTCTCACGAAAGCCGTAGAAAACCGTAAAGCCGCGTCCAAATCTGCAAAGGAATTCAAAATCGAGACAGCGAAAGTAACCCAACCAGAGATAGCACAGGAAAACACCCCTGTCATCAGCGCGACTATCACACCTGGAGAAACGACTTCGCGCGAAACTGTTGAGCCAAAAAAAATCAAGCCCTCTCTTACCGTCGGAGGCTGGCAATTACCACCGGTCAATATTCTGGATAAGCCGGTAGAAACAAATGTTAGCGAGTCAGACGTTAAAAAGCGGGCAGAAATTATTCAAGAGGCATTGGCTAGCTATGGTGTAGACGCTCAGGTAGTGCAAATTAATATCGGCCCAACGGTAACGCAATTTGGTATCGAACCGGGCTGGGATGTGAAATATAAAGAGGTTAAAGAACGTGACAAAGACGATACCGTCAAATCTAAATTGCAGGAGGTATCAAAAACCAGGGTCAAAGTAGATCGAATTACCTCATTAGCCAATGACCTGGCACTGGCATTGGCTGCGTCCAGCATCAGAATCGAAGCGCCCGTCCCCGGCAAATCTATCGTAGGTATCGAGGTGCCCAATACCACCTTTGGTTCGGTAAACCTGCGCAGCATTATAGAGTCGCCCGCTTTCCAGAAGAGCAGTGCCAAATCAAAGTTGAGTATAGCACTTGGCAAAGGCGCTGGTGGAGAGACAGTTGCTGCTGATTTGACGAAAATGCCTCATCTTCTCATCGCAGGAGCCACTGGCAGCGGCAAGACCGTCTACATCAATTCAATTATTTGCTGCCTGCTTGTTTCCAATACGCCAGACGACTTACGGTTTATCATGATTGACCCCAAGCGAGTGGAGTTAGTCAACTTTAATAACCTTCCCCATCTTATAGCCCCTGTCGTCGTCGAGACAGAGAAAGCGGTTGCAGCATTACGCTGGCTCACCGAGGAAATGGATGAGCGATACCTTAAGTTTGCCCAGGCCGGAGCGCGCAATATAGAAGCTTATAATAAAAACCGACAGCCAGGCGAAGCAATGCCTTACATTGTTCTCGTTATCGATGAACTGGCTGATTTGATGATGGCTGCCTTTGATGAAGTCGAGCATACGCTCTGCCGCCTAGCTCAACTGTCCAGAGCCACAGGTCTTCACCTCATTGTAGCCACGCAGCGACCATCGGTCGATGTAGTAACTGGCTTAATTAAAGCGAACTTTCCTACCCGCATCAGCTTTTCTCTCACCTCACAGGTAGACTCACGTACCATACTCGATACCGTCGGGGCTGAGAAGCTGCTGGGGAGAGGCGATATGCTCTATATGCCTACCGATGCCAGCAAGCCAAAACGGCTTCAAGGTCCTTTCCTCACCGATGCCGAGATAGACAGGCTTACCAACTTCTGGAGCGAACAAAGACGAGCAGATATGATGCCAGTAAAGTTTGAAGAAGCTACAAAGCTACCTTCAACAGCAATTGACTCTGACGACGCCTTACTGGAAGCAGCCAGGAAACTGGCTGAGGAGCATGAGAACATTTCTGTCTCGTTCCTTCAACGCCGCCTCCGCATCGGTTACCCTAGAGCCGCCCGACTCTATGACAAACTCAAAGAAGAAGGCTACTAGGTAATTTACTGAGTTACCTGCACATAAATAACATATCCGCTTGCCAGAAAAAACGCCAGCTATGGGCAGATAACTCGCAAATAACGTGATCTATTTTTTAACAGGCCAGATGGGGAGTACGTCTTTGCCGTATACCTCATTCAAAAGCTGAGCTAATCCGGTATAGACAGCAGAGGCACCACAAATAATCCCCTCTATTCCAGCAATCATACCAATAACTGCATTACCAGTGATATCTCGCACTGCCAGCAAAAAGTACAGAACCACGAGGGAGCCAAAAATAAACTGGAGAGCCCTGTTCAGTTTCAATGTCCCAAAGAACATGACCAGCGTGAAAATACCCCACATGATGAAGTAAGCGATCATAGCACTGTTATTATCCCTCGGTGCATCCCACCAGCCTAGCTTCGGCATAATGAGCAGAGCGACCAGGGACAACCAAAAAAGACCATACGATGTGAATGCCGTGGTTCCAAAGGTATTACCCTTTTTCCATTCCATGACACCAGCCATAATCTGCGCAATGCCACCATAAAAAATACCCATGGCAAGTATCATAGGAGCTAGCCCATACAACCCGGCATTGTGGAGGTTCAGCAGAACCGTTGTTAAACCGAAAGCAACCAATCCCAGAGGTGCCGGATTAGCTGTCGTGTCCTTGAGCATTCCAATGGCTATTTCCATTTTTCCGTGTTCGGATTTCTCGGGCAATGTTTATTCTCCTTATAGTATTTTTAAATATACGCTCTTCACCCATTTCACCACTCCCTGATTCCTAACAGGTGGTGTGCATAACTCTCACATAGTCACATCGAATGCGATAGTAAGTGCTGAAATGACCTACATTCTAGATATTTTTTATAGCATTGTCAATACACGCGCGCAGTGAGTAATGTCGCTACATTAGCCTTGGATACCGAGCTATCTCATCTAGATAAGGCAGCTACTTCTTAAGAAAAGGTGAGAGCAACTCCTCATCTTTCCGTAGCTCAATAATGCGATCGCGAATCAAAGCTGCCTTCTCGAACTCCAGATTCTTAGCAGCTTTTTTCATTTGAGATTCCAGGTCCTTAATAACCCGTACCAGTTCTTCCCTTGATATTGGTGTAGCAGTATACGGAACCTTAGCCTCTGCTACTACTTTGATGCGCTCGGTAATATCCCTGACGGCTTTCTGGATGCCGCGAGGGGTAATGCCATGTCCTTCATTGTATACTTCCTGGATAGAACGGCGGCGATTGGTCTCTTCTATAGCCTCACGCATCGCTGTCGTTATAGAATCTGCATACATTATGACATGTCCCTCGATATGACGAGACGCTCTACCCATAGTCTGGATAAGTGCTTGTTTTGACCTCAAATAGCCTTCCTTATCAGCATCCAATATCGCCACTAAGCTTACCTCTGGCAAATCCAGTCCTTCACGAAGCAAGTTTATACCAACTACCACATCGTATACACCAAGACGGAGGTCACGCAAAATTTCCACCCGCTCCAGAGTATCCACTTCAGAATGCAGATAATGAGTCTTAATTTCCACCTCCTGGAGATAATTTGCCAGTTCCTCAGCCATTCTCTTGGTTAAGGTGGTTACGAGACAACGCTCACCTTTTGACACCCTCGTTTTTATTTGATGAATAAGGTCATCTATCTGTCCTTTTGTTGGCTTGACTTCTATAGCAGGTTCCAGCAACCCGGTAGGACGAATCAATTGCTCTACCACCTGCTGGTTATGTGCATATTCAAAAACACCGGGCGTAGCAGAAACATAAACAACCTGACGAATACGACGTTCAAACTCATCGAAGTTCAACGGGCGATTATCGAGAGCTGAAGGCAAGCGAAAACCATAATCCACCAGAGTGTGCTTTCGGGAACTATCGCCATGATACATGCCTCGAATCTGGGGAAGCGTCATATGTGACTCGTCAATAAACAATAAGAAATCATCAGGGAAATAGTCAAGTAAAGTCCATGGTGGACTGCCGGGAGCACGCCGTTGGAGATGCCTGGAATAATTCTCTATGGCATTACAATAACCAAATTCCCTGAGCATTTCGATATCATAATTGGTCCGCGTCTCCAATCTCTGGGCTTCAACCAGTTTCCCCTGGCTTTCCAACTCCTGCAATCGCTGTGATAGCTCAACTTTAATATCCTCAATGGCCAGTATGAGCTTATCTTGTGAAGTAACAAAATGCTTGGCTGGATAAATAGCTACTTCATCACGAACAGTTAAGATTTCTCCGGTAAGGGGGTCAATCTCAACAATACGTTCAACCTCATCTCCCCAGAACTCAATCCTTATCGCTATCTCCTCATAGGCTGGATAGAGCTCCATGGTATCACCCCGAATGCGAAATTTACCCCTCACAAACTCAAAATCATTCCTCTCATATTGCATATCCACCAACTTGCGAATCAACCTGTCTCTTGGATACTCCTCACCTTTCTTTAACGTAACCACAAAACTATGGTACTCTTCAGGCTCACCCAAACCATAGATGCAGGACACTGAAGCAACGATTAAGACATCTCGACGATCGAACAAGGCGCGGGTAGCGGCATGGCGCAATTTATCGATTTCTTCGTTTATATCTATATCTTTCTCAATATAGGTGTCCGTGCTCGGAATATATGCTTCGGGCTGATAGTAGTCATAGTAACTGACAAAATACTCCACGGCATTTTCAGGGAAAAATTCTTGAAATTCTGTAGCTAGTTGCGCTGCCAGTGTCTTATTGTGGCAGATTACCAGCGTTGGCCGTTGTAACCTTTCGACCACATTAGCCATGGTGAACGTCTTGCCACTGCCGGTTACCCCAAGCAGTACTTGCTTCATATACCCCTTTTCTATCCCCTCAACCAGTTTATCCACTGCCTGAGGCTGATCGCCAGTGAGTTTAAAATCAGAAAAAATCTTGAATAGAGGCATGTAATTATCCGTTATCGTACGCCAGCGTATTGGTACAATCTATGGAGTATCTGTACTACAATAATTATAACCGACCTTGAGAAAAGTAGTTCCGAGAACGTGGTCAATCGAGGAAAATGGCAGGCAAAACAGAATCATAAGTTGCTATTAGCTACTTTTTCGCAAGCTGCTGTAGTGCTAGCTTCATTTTCTCTTCTAGAGCCAGCCCTTTAGAATCAGACAGTGCAGAAACAGCATGGATAGCCTCCCGTAGCGAATAGCCAAGTCCGGTAAGAGCAGTGACCACATCGGTATCTTCCTGCTTTAAAGATGGTGCAATAGCACTGCCCCACTGTTTCTCCAGTTTTCCTTTCAGCTCCAGCACGATCCGTCCAGCCATTTTTTTGCCTATTCCAGGCACCTGACTGAGCAGGTCAATATTGTTACCTTCGATGGCGGTAACAATTTGTGCAGGGTTTAACGTTGACAATACCGCCAAAGCGATTTTGGGGCCAATGCCAGAAACCGTAATCAAGCTTTGGAAAAGCCCCAATTCTTCGGCTGAAGCAAAACCATAGAGGGCAATATTATCTTCTCTCAAATACAGATGAGTATGCAGGTAGACTTTATCGCCAACATTTCCAAGCTGGCTTAAGGTGGAAGTAGGAGCAGATACAGTGAGACTTAAGGGACCTACCTTGAGTATCGCTGAGTTACTACGAAGACTTTCCAGTTTACCTTCTAAGGCAGTTATCATCGGAATTCCTCACGTAGATGTCGCAAGACGACGATTATAATTACTTTGATATACATGACAGATAGCAACGGCTAGGGCATCAGCGGCATCTTCAGCATAGGGAAACTCAGTAAGCCCGAGCTGCATTATTACCAGTCTCTGTACCTGTTCCTTGCTGCTGCCGCCATAATCAGTCACCTGCTGCTTTACCTGTGCTGGCAAATATCGGAAGACGGGAATATTTTTACTTGCTGCTGCTAAAATAGCTATTGCCTGTGCTCTGCCTATAGCTAATGCGGAGCGCACATTCACGGCAACAAAGGGTTCCTCTATGGCTACTTCGCCCGGCTGGTAGCGAGCTATGATATCGCCAAGCTTGTCGAATAAATGGCACAGCCTTTTTTCGATAGGTATTTTTGAGGGAATACTAAAGACACCACAATTAATCATGGAGATTTCCCCGTCCGCCTCATCAACCAGGCCATAACCCATATTCAAAGTGCCCGGGTCAATACCGAGAACACGCATGACTATACCTGAACCCGCAGTTTCTCCAGGACAGCTTCTGAATAATCAACATTGGAAAAAACGTGCTGCACATCATCTAACTCGTCCAGATGGTCCAGCAGCTTCAATACTTTAAGGGCTGCCTGTTCATCTACCATGACCGTACTCTTCGGCACTAAAGACACTTCGGCTGAAACAATCGGCTTCTTCTGCTCTATAACCTTCCGTATAGTTTCTAATTTCTGTGGATTCACATAGACATCGAGATAGTCTTTCTCTATCTTCACATCATCAGCACCAGCATCTATGACCAATAAAGCCAATTCCTCAGCATTCGTACCTTTGGTATCGACAGTAATAATGCCTCGACTTTCAAAAAGCCACGAGACACAACCACTCTCACCGAGATTTCCACCATGCTTGGTAAATACGCTGCGAACATCTGCAATAGTACGATTGCGATTGTCGCTCATCGTTTCAACCATCACAGCTACCCCATTAGCACCATACCCTTCAAGGGTAAGCTCTACCAGAGTTGAGGCATCCGCGGCGCCACTACCCTTTTTGATAGCTCGGTCAACATTATCCAGCGGCATATTGCTATCACGAGCCTTCTGAATGGCTAAACGCAAGCGGAAGTTAGATTCGGGATTCGCCCCACCCTGACGGGCGGCTATTATAATCTCTCGAGTAAGCTTGGTAAATAACTGACCACGACTAGCGTCTGAGGTACCTTTTTGACGCTTAATCTTTGACCATTTAGAATGCCCTGACATTTTTCTGGACCATCCTTAGTGGCATCATTCTACTCCCAACATTGTAGCCTTGCAACCAAACTCATGGAAGAAATACCGTTATTATTATGCATTTTTTTACGAGCTATGTTGAATAATAGCAATTATCCTTAAACAAGTAAATGACCCTCCAGCGCCGAAGCCTTTTACTTTAGGGAAAACCTGTCCTGATTATAAGAAGTATTCTATGATTAAGATAATTTTAATTGCCAACAGGTATAAATTATGCCATTGACAATCATAAAAGAAAACACTATATTGGATAGCGCTCCTAACAAGATAGATAAAAATTCCTGAAAAACTGAAATACTATCAAATTCAGCGGTTTTTATCTGTTGTAGTATATAGAATAGGCTCTCTCAAGAATCCTCTCGACAAAGTATATTCCATACTTTAAGAGCAGAATTACAGATAACCTGGAATATGCCAGATCAGTTAAAAAAAACATCAGTATCCAATGGCAATGGTTGAGCACGCGAATAGCATGAAATAGGTTTTAATAGAGCAAAATATCAAGTAAGGAGGAAAAATGAAAAAAAACTGGCGTGAACTGATCAGTCAACCCAAGTACGGCATCATTACAAAAAAGGATATCTATGTACCAATGCGTGACGGCGTACGCCTGGCAGTAAATGTCTATCGCCCTGATGCCAAGGGCAAGTTTCCCGCGCTGCTCGCTATGGGTGGTTATGGCAAGGAACTTCAGGAAGTATTAATACCGCCACAACCGCTAAATAAAAGCGCTGTTTGGGATGGGAATATAGAGGCTGGTGATACGCCAGATATCGTATCCAGAGGCTATGTCCATGTTATTGCTGATAATAGAGGCACAGGTGTTTCAGATGGCGAATACCCTGGTATGTGGTCAAGCCAGGAAGGTAAGGATGGACATGACCTCGTGGAGTGGATTGCCAAACAGCCATGGTGTGATGGCAAGGTTGGTATGATAGGTTACTCTTACTACGGCGGCTCACAATTAAAAACCGCCATTGAACAACCTCCACACTTGAAATCAATTTTCGTGTCACACGTAGGTGCAGACTTTTACCGTGATTTCGTCTATATCGGCGGCGTTCTCAGCTTATTCTTCTACGGATTATGGGATGGTCGACATGGGACGAGCGGTATGGCACCGAAAAACGCAGTTTCGCAGATGTTGAAAACTTTGCCCAAAGCAGAGTTCGAGCGCAAACGTAAAGAGCTTTTAAACCACCCTGATATAAAATATTATCCTAATGTATACCACTGTCTGAAATATCCCTATAAAAATCCCTGGTTCTTTGATATGGTGATGAATCCACTGGATGGACCATTCTGGAAGGACAGGTCAGTCTACCCGTTTTACAATAAAATAAAGGTGCCTACGTATGTCGTCGGCAAATGCGGACATGAAGCGAGCGGCTTCTGGGATATCTTCTTCAACATTAAGTCGCCAAAACGACTCCTGGTAAAACCAAGTGGCGCCGAAGAACGCCCCTGGCGAGAAGACGCAGAACTGATTTTAAGGTGGCATGACCACTGGCTTAAGGGCAACGATACCGGCATCATGGATGAACCACTGATGAAAGTGTATATCACGGGAACTAACCAATGGCATTATGAAAAGCAATGGCCTTTACCGAGAACCGAATGGGCTAATTGCTATTTGCGCCGCTGGGAGGGATTATCCTTCGCACCAGAACTGTATCAAAATGAGCCCGATTGTTTCTTACATCAACCTTTACATCTATCAACGAAGAGAGATTCAGTGAAATACATCAGTCCTCCTATGCCTGAAAACCTGGAAGCGATAGGTCCTGCTGCCTTGAAGTTATTTGCTTCGATTGACCAGGACGATACAAACTGGATAGTGAAACTTTACGACGTAGCTCCATCTGGGGTCGAAACCAGAATCACCAAAGGGTACCTTAAAGCATCACATCGGGCTCTTGATCCTGCTAAATCGAAACCATACTCACCATACCACAAACATACTAAGATGGAGCCTGTTGCCCCGGGTAAAATATATGAATACGATATAAGCCTCGCTATAGTAACACATGTCTTCAAAGCGGGGCACCGTATAAAACTGGAGATTGAAAGCATGGAATCCCCCAGGGATCCCGAAATGCAGATACACTATCACCCGCGTCTATGCAGCGCCAAGACAACACTTCACAAGATTTACCGCAATAAGGAGTATCAATCACGCCTGATACTGCCTATCATCTCGAAGAAAGAGACGGTGATAGAAATGCTAAGTGATGACAACCTTTTGTAAGGATTATTAAGTAATCAAAACATTAAACAGCCTATCATAACAAATAGAAAATGCTGAAAAAGAGGTGCAGGAACCTTCCTGCCGAGGGTCTGGGGGTGTCCCCCAACTTCTCCATGCCCCCAATACTGGGGGATAAAGGGGGTTGAACATGAGTAGTTCAACACTCGCAGAAAATAGCGAGAGCTTAAGCTACGTAGATGGAAAACGACCTGGACTTCAACATCAATAAAGTAGACAAAATCTCTTCCCGATTTGATTTACCTTGTTTATTCCTCAATTACAGCGATAAGTTCGCCAGCTTTCACTATTTTCCCCTCGACGACTATTACCTCTTTCACAATACCGGTTGCAGTTGCCAGAATAGGATTTTCCATCTTCATTGCTTCAATAACACAAATCTCATCAAGCTCGGAAATCTTATCCCCAGCTTTCACGTTCACCTTGATTACCTTTCCTGGTAACGGTGCTTCGATTTTCTCTAAAGCCATACAACCTGTCTCCTCTCCTGGTTAATTAACAGTAAAATTTGTGACAAGCCCGTACATTATATGGGTAAACTACTTGAATTTCAAAGCGATTCATTACGGTATGTTAAACGAGACTGTCGAAAAAGAGGTGCAAGAGTCTTCCTGCCGAGGGTCTGGGGGTGCCCCCCAACTTCCGCATTCCCCCCAATACTGGGGGATAAAAGGGGTTGAGTATGAGTATTTCAGCACTCATTAACTATAGCCAACAATAAATAGAACCCTACCGAACTCCTGCAAGAACAGTCAAATAGGGTCTTGACATATAGTACACGTGTTCTATATAATAGTAGTACATTTGTTTTGATTAATGCGAGCGAGTTTTCATTTAACTCGGAGGAGAAAATAAGAATGCTAAGCGAATTGCATATCAAGAACTTTGCTGTAATCGAGGATGTACAGCTAAACCTGGAACTAGGATTGACTATCATCAGTGGTGAAGAGGGGTCAGGCAAATCTCTTATCGTAGATGCCCTTAGCATGCTTCTTGGTGCTCGTGCTACACCTGGGCTTATCCGAAACGGATCCTCAACAGCTAGAGTAGAAGGCATCTTCTGGCTATCAGCTGTAGTTATAGACAAATTAAGAAGCCTTTTACAGGAAAACGATATCCAAATTGACAGCGATGGGATGCTTATCCTTTCCCGAGAACTTCAACAGCAAGGGCGCAGCGTGGCTAGAATTAACAGCAGAGCTGCCCCACTCTCACTACTTCGGCAAATTGGACAAAACCTCGTAGATATCCATGGTCAGATGGACTACATTTCACTGTTAGATGGACATCGACAGCTTGACCTTCTTGATGCTCATGGTAACCTGATGGAGCTAAGAGAAAAACTGTCTGAATCTATAGACACTCTTCGCCAGACCATCCGCGAACTTTCTGTTGCAAATGACCAAAAAACAGACGGACGACAGGAATTATTCAAATATCAGATAGACGAGATTGAACGCGCCAATTTAAAAACGGGGGAAGACAGAGAACTACAGGAAAGACATGACGTTTTATGCCAGGCTGAATCACTCAAAGAAAACTGTCTCAAAGCTTATGATAGCCTTTATGGCGAGGAACGCTCGGCAACGGTGCTCATTCACGAAGCCCTTGTTTCATTAAGAAGCCTCAAAAACGACGACCCCTCGATACTGACTCAGAAAAAGCAGCTTGAAGATGCTCTAGCAAACCTGGAGGAAACAGCCCGTGAACTCCGCCATTACGGAGATATTATAGAGGCCGATGCCGACCAATTGGAGGGAGTAGACCAAAGGTTAAATTTAGTCAATACGCTCAAGCGGAAATACGGGTCGACGATAGAAGACATTCTTTCATATTATACCAAGGCTAAAGACGAATTAGATATCATCGAGAATCAACACGATCGTAATTCACGACTAGAAAAGGAAAGAGACCGAATTGAATGTGAGGCTGGCAAAGTTGCAGAGGAGCTTTCATTATTACGACGGAAAGCTGCCACTTCCCTTGCAGGATTGGTAAATGAGGAGTTATCTGACCTTGGCTTACCCTGGGCAAAATTCGACATCTCCCTGCGACGTGAAGAGGATAATAACGGATTGCCCACTACCCGAGGCAAACGTTTTAGTTTCACCCGCGACGGAATCGATCATGTTGAGTTCATGGTTACAACCAACCCCGGCGAACCGATAAGACCTCTCAGCAAAATTGCTTCAGGAGGTGAGACATGCCGCATTATGCTGGCACTAAAGAGCGCCCTGAAGCGTATCGACCCAATCCCCACATTAGTCTTTGACGAGATTGATGCCTCAGTTGGCGGACGCAGTGGTGATACTATGGGCAGAAAATTAGCTACATTAGCACATCAACATCAGGTGCTTTGTATCACCCACCTCCCCCAAATCGCTTGTTTCGGTGATTCCCATATACGATTAATTAAAGAAACAAGTTCAGGACGCGCTTACACAAAGGTAGAACAAATAGAAGGGCAAAGCCGTATTGAAGAACTTGCGGCTATGTTAGGCTCACCGCAAGCTGAGAAAATCATGCTTGACGGCGCAGGTAAACTCCTACGCAAGGCTAAAGCCTGGAAAGAAAGGGAGAAAGAACCGATAGCAGTCTAAAAAACAGTAGCGGAAGAAAAAACAATTTGGCTAAACATTTATCCCAATTACAAAGCGTATATCTCTTTGCCAAAAGCCTTAACCCAATTCTTCTGCAAAGCTTCTTTTGCTTCTCGGATGTTGTCCACCCCCAGAATGACTATGGGCTGCCCACTTTCCCCTCTGCCTAGGTAAGGATACAAATAGGTGACATTGATCTTGGCATCTCGCAACGGCTTCAGTACCGCTTTAAGTCCACCGGGATGGTCGGGAACTTCTACCGCAAGTACATCAGTTTCTTTTATAGCATAGCCATGGCTTCGCAATACATTTATCGTTTTTTCCGGATTATCAGTCACAAAACGCACAGTACTAATATCGGACGTATCAGCTACCGAAATAGCCCTGATGTTTATTCCTTCGTTTCCAAGACATTCGCTTACCGCCAGAAATTTTCCGGGTACATTTTCCAGACTTAAAGAAATCTGTTTTACACACATAACTAACCTCTTAAAATAGAAATCTACCGTACAGAATTAAAAAAGTTCGTAGCCAGCAGTTAATGCCTTTTCATTGATAGCAATGAGTTTCTGCTTTCCTTTCAAAGCATAGTTCAGCCCTTCTACGATACCTGATAATGCAACGAGATTTGTTCTTTTAATAAATGCTCCAAGCATAACCATATTAGCTGATCTGGGACTTTCCAGCTTTTCAGCAATAGCACTCGCAGGAACTTTAATAACGTCAATATCTCCCCTGGTGATTTCGGCCTCCACAAGTGAGGAATTGATAAATAATACACCTCCTGACTGAATCTGATTTTGAAACCGAACCACAGAAGGTTGATTCATCGCAACCACAAAATCAGGGGAAGAAGCGACAGGCGAGGCAATCTCTTCGTCCGAAATAGCAACCGTGCAATTTGCAGTACCACCACGAACTTCAGCTCCATACGAGGGCAAATAAGTTACATTCTTTCCTTCCTGCATTGCAGCCTGGGTTAAATTGAGTCCTATAGAAAGAACACCCTGACCACCAAACCCTGCAAAGATCGACTTAATCAGCATTTTTTTTACCTGTTACATCCTTTATCACACCAAGAGGAAATTCTCTTGTCATTTCTTTATCAATCCATTGCCACGCTTCTAATGGACTCATTTTCCAGTTTGTAGGACAAGGAGAGAGTATCTCTACAAGCGAAAAACCAAGATGATCGATTTGAACCTGGAAGGCTTTACTAATAGCCTTTTTCGCTTTCTTTATGTTAGCGGGCGAGTTAACCGCCACCCGTTCAATATATGCAGCACCCCTGACAAGAGCTACAATTTCGCTCATCTGGATAGGATACCCTTCGAATATAGCTTCCCGTCCAAATGGCGTAGTAGTAGTTTTTTGGTTTAACATAGTTGTCGGTGCCATCTGGCCACCAGTCATGCCATAGACGGCGTTATTAATAAAAATAGCGGTTATATTCTCACCTCGGTTAGCAGCATGTATCGTCTCAGCAGTACCGATAGCAGCTAAATCTCCATCCCCCTGGTAAGTAAAGACGATCGCCTCAGGAAAAGCTCGCTTTATACCAGTAGCCACAGCTGCTCCCCTCCCATGCGCCGATTCCGCCATGTCTACATCAAAATAATGGTAAGCAAAAACCGAGCATCCAGGCGGTGGAATACCTATAGCCTTTTCTTGAAGGTTCATCTCATCAATGACCTCACAAATGAGTCTATGAGCTATGGAATGACCACAGCCAGGGCAGTAATGGTAAGGAGCTCTCTTTAGCGACTTCGGCCTGCCAAATACTTTCTTCATCTTGCTACTTTAAACCTTTTTGATAATAGAGACGAGATATGACTCTTACTACTTCGCTTGGAGTAGGAATAACTCCTCCTGGCCTCCCATAGAAAAAAACCTCACTTTTGCCTTCTAGGGCTAACTTCACATCTTCAAGCATCTGCCCCATATTCATTTCGAAAACCAGGAAATGTTTCACCTGTTTAGCCAACTCCTGCACTTTTTCCACTGGGAATGGCCATAACGTAATTGGTCTGAGTAACCCTACTTTTAAACCTTCCATCCGCACTGTTTTTACCGCTCCCTTGGCAATGCGAGCTGCTATTCCAAAAGCAACAACAACTAACTCAGCATCATCAATAAGGAAAGTATCATAGAGAGTCTCTTCCTTTTTAATTAATTCGTACCTTCTAAACAAACTCCAATTAAGCTCCTCCAGCTCAGCCGGATTTGAGGTAAAAGTCTTGATGATTTTACTAGGTCGCCCTTTAGCGCCCCTTAACGCATCACTTCTAATAGGTAATACTTCCGGAGCTTCACGTTCGAATTCTACAGGCTCCATCATCTGTCCCAGCATGCCATCTCCAAGAATAATGACAGGGATACGATATTTATCAGAAAGGTCAAAAGCTTTAAAAGTGAGAGCCGCTGCTTCCTGCACGGATGATGGAGCGAGGACTATAGTACGATAATCGCCATGTCCACCGCCTCGTGTAGACTGAAAATAGTCTGATTGAGCCGCTGATATACTGCCTAATCCCGGGCCACCTCTCGACATATTAACAATGACTGCTGGAAGTTCACAAGCCGCTAAATATGAAATTCCTTCCTGCTTCAAGCTAATCCCTGGACTGGACGAAGAAGTCATAGATCTGGCACCAACCAAACTAGCACCATAAACCATATTGATGGCAGCAACTTCACTCTCGGCTTGAATAAAGGAACATCCCTTTTTTCTACTCAGGTGAACAGCCATATGTTCAGCCAACTCATTTTGAGGAGTAATAGGATAGCCAAAATAACATTGACAACCAGCCCTGATAGCAGCTTCGCCAATTGCAGCATTACCAGTCATCAGAATCCTAGCCACGATACACCTCAATCGCAACCTCTGGACATACTACTGCGCAGGTAGCACACCCGGTGCATTCACCATTATCAGTAAATGCAGCCGGTAAATAGCCACTTTCATTTAATTTGTCCGAGTGAGAAATCACACCCTTGGGACAAAAAAATATGCATACTTCACATCCCTTACAAAGACGTTGATCAATTTCAATATATCCACCCATAGTCATTGTCCTTGGAATTCGACTTACCTGAGTAAAAATAAGTGCTATATATCCTAGCAAAGCAGACGAAATTATTCCACTTGGCAGTTTCTTATAATTGTATAAATACTCTGGGGAGGGATCAAAGCAAAGCCGAAGTGCTTTAAACGTTCGTAGCTATTGGAACCTTCTCAACCGCAAATATCCACCGGACTGGGAAAAACACAGGTATTCCAGAAAATTGGAACGTCTCGCAGCGAGGAACAGAAAAACCGGGGAAAACGAAGAGATGTTATTGGCGACCCCGATGGGATTCGAACCCACGATCTCCACCGTGACAGGGTGGCATGTTAAACCGCTACACCACGGGGCCTCTCATAAGGGGACTTGATACACCCAAATCAACTCAACTCCCACTTCTTCCTAAAGTCTAACAACACGAGTTGTACCGTGTCAAATCTCACGTTAACAATACATTCTTTGATTTTTTTAAGCAAATAAATTAAGCTAGTGGTGCTTTTTGTATTTACTAAATAAAGGATTACTACATAATAGTAAATGATAGCAAAGCTGATTATGGGGAAAAAGAGTCTCACTCTTTCGGTTATATTTTTTACAGCGATCTCTCTAATTCTGGTAACGTGCTTGCCCACTCCTACCTATGCTGCTGCTAGCCTCGCAACAGATCCTTCTTCTGGTGCTGTAGGCTCAACAATACAAATCAGCGGCAAAGGTTTCTCAGGTCGTCTGGCAAGCATTCGCTGGGATGATAAAATTGTAGCGAGTAATGTACCAATTTCGGATACTGGTGATTTAAATTACAATCTCACTATTCCTACTACCTCTAAGGGTGTTCACACAATACGTATAGCGGATAATAGCAATTGGGCTGCAAGTAGCGCCACCACCGAATTTATAGTGGTACCTAAGGTAACCGTCTTCCCCACAATAGCTAAAGAGTACTCCGACATTACTATCACAGGCTATGGTTTTAGTGCAAATGAGAGTGGTATCAAAATAACCTGGGATGATAATGTCACCATGAACGCCCCTATTGTTGCTGATCGGCTCGGTACCTGGAGCGTCATCATTCCTATTCCCAAGACTACAAAGGGGGAACATTCTCTCGGAGCATTCAGCAGCGCTACTAATGCCTCTGAGATAAGTAAAACAAAGTTCATTGTAGCTCCTTATATAAAAGTAACGCCTCTCTCTGGGACAGTTGGCACACAACTGCTTATTTACGGATGGGGATTTCGTGCCAATGAGGATGGACTAAGTATTACCTGGGATAAAGAGCTCATCCAATATAATATACGAGCCGAGCCTGACGGAAGTATGATAGTCGATGGTAGCAAAGTACCTTTTCTGAGTAGTGCCTATACAGGTGATACCCGAGAGTCATTTTTTATCCCCCCTACCACCCAAGGACGCCATATATTGGGAGTTTATGGGAGTAGCTTCACTCCAATCGGAATTCTTAATGACACTACAATCGAAGTTATCCCCGATATCAAGCTGGAGACTGTAGCACATATTGAAGGCACACAGGTCACTATCAGTGGAGCTGGCTTTGCCAGCAATGAGATGATAACTGTAACAATTGATAAAACTGCGAAACACGCTACTGCAACGACAGACAAAGTAGGAAGTTTTAGTACTACTGTAGTAATCCCACCAAGTAAAGTGAAAGAATATGCCGTGACTGCATCAGGAAATAAAGGAAATTCAGCTCGGGCTACTTTAACCATCAGCAGCGATAGCAATCAAATAATACCATCTGAAATTGAATTCAAGCTATTATCCCCTGCTCCAGGGATTAAATTAGCTACCTTCGATTCAGTAGGGGATGTGTTGCTCGGTACAATCAATTATCTGTTTGGAGTCTTCGATTATCTCAAGGGTATGCAAAGTAAAACAGATGGCACATCGAAGCTTACCTTCGTCTGGAAAACAACTGGTGATTTTACCGGCACCAGTTACTCACTCCAGGTTTCACGAGATAAAAACTTTTCATCCCTAGTTTTGGATAAAAAGGTCTCAACCCACTCTGAATATACATTATCTGAAAGCGAGATATTGAACAGCAATCACTATTATTGGAGAGTGAAAAGCATCGCCTCAACCGGTCAAGAGAGCCAGTGGTCACAGGCTTCCGAGTTTGAAATCGTGTCAATGTCCACCACAGTTGCCCTTTTGTCAGTGATCGTCATAGTACTGATCATAGCTGCTATAGTGTTCGGGATACTTATGGCAGTGTCTAGCATTAGGCGATAGTAGACTCTCAAATGTCCCGAAAATAAGCCATTATTAATCTCTTTAAAACGCTTCAATTACCGCTATGATATAATTTTTTATCAGGGTAAAAATATGTTTAATAGGCTTGATGCAATTGAAAAGAGATATGAGGAGCTATCCCAATTAATAGCGCAACCTGAAGTAGCTACCGATCAAGCACAGCTTCAGCCACTGGCACAAGAACATGCCAATCTTGATAACATAGTAACCAAATATCGGAAATACAAACAGATTTCTCAGTCAATTCAGAATACTCAAACTATGCTCGACGACGGCTCTGATACAGAAATGTTGCGGTTGGTGAAAGAAGAACTGGAAAACCTGAAACAGACGCAGAGCAAGATCCTCGAAGAATTAAAAGTATTATTAATACCCAAAGACATTAATGAAGGAAAAGATGCCATCGTCGAGATTAGAGCTGGCACTGGAGGTGGTGAAGCAGCTCTTTTTGCTGCCGATCTTTTCCGAATGTATAGCAGATATGCCCAAAAAAAGGGATGGCAGGTTGAGATTATTGATTTTAATCCCACAGAACTTGGTGGATTCAAAGAAATCGTCTTTGAAGTGAAGGGCAAAGGCGTCTTCAGCCACCTTAAATTTGAACGCGGTGTTCACCGGGTACAACGAGTTCCTAAGACTGAAGCTTCTGGTCGCATTCACACCTCAACTGCTACAGTAGCAGTCCTGGCTGAAGCAGAAGAAATAGATATCAGCATAAGTCCCGATGATATTAAAATGGACTTCTTCCGCAGCGGCGGTGCTGGTGGTCAAAATGTTAATAAAGTAACAACAGCAGTTCGCCTTACTCATTTACCCACAGGTATAGTAGCCGTCTGCCAGGATGAACGCTCACAGTTAAGAAATCGAACAAAAGCTATGGCAGTATTAAGGTCTCGCCTTTATGATATACAACAACAGAAACAAATGCGTGAAACCACCGAAGAAAGACGCTCACAAATAGGTAGTGCTGAGAGGTCTGAAAAAATACGCACCTATAACTTCCCTCAAGACCGCGTTACCGATCACCGCATCGGCTTGACTCTTCATAATTTACCTCGTCTGCTCGATGGCGAAATTGATGAGCTAATCGAAACTCTCGCTACCAATGAACGAACCAGGCAACTGGAAGAAAGTGTAATATGACCTTAAATAGAATACTGCAACAAACCACAGAAATATTGAGCATAAATAATATCGAAGACGCTCATCTCGAAGCCAGAATACTAGTAGGTCGTGGCTTAAAAAAAACGCCAGTCGAACTGTATACCGAAATTGAACATAGTCTAACGCAACAAGAAATAGAGAATGTGCAGCAACTGGTCGAGCATCGCCTGCGGGGAGAACCCGCAGCATATATTACAAATCACAAAGAGTTTTATGGGATTGATTTTTATGTTGACCACCGCGTACTAATTCCCAGACCTGAAACAGAACTATTAGTAGAAGAGGCTTTGAAATTTGCCCGTAGTTATAGAGAAAGCTCAATTGATTCCACAAGTATCTTAACGGTAGCGGACATCGGCACAGGATGTGGCAATATCGCTATCAGCCTTGCACTAAATATCTCTAACATAAAAGTCTATGCGGTTGATATCTCATCATCAGCACTTGAAGTAGCTAGACTGAACTGTACCCATTATAAGGTCACAGACCGAGTTACTCTTCTTCAGGGTAACTTATTGGACCCAATCACCGAATCTGTGGACTTGATAATCGCTAATCTACCATATATTGCAACTTCAGAATTAGCTAAACTAAGATCAGAGATTTACTATTTCGAGCCAAAGGTAGCGTTAGATGGTGGTAAAGAAGGTTCAGACCAAATACATCAACTAATACGACAGGCGAGTAAGAAAATATACCATCCATGCCACCTCCTATTGGAGATTGGAGCATATCAAGAACAAGCAGTTACCACCATAGCAAAAAGGTATCTGCCTTCTGCTGTTTTCAAGTGTATATCGGATTTGAATAATATCAAGAGAGTAATCGAAATCACTAATTAAACTGCGACTGCCTACTAACCACACTGTTGCCTGCAATACTACAGGGCTGCAAATACGGTACACGATATCCGTATTCGATATTTGACAAACAAAGTTATTTATCCTAAAGTATTCCCCTAGTCGGATTAATACCAAATCTACAAGCATAATATTTTCAGGAGGTTATTTTGCCTATGAACATCATTGTCTGCTGCAAGCAAGTACTTGATCCTGAAGCGCCTCCAGCCAGTTTCAAGATTGACCCTACGAGCAACAAAGTTGTCCCACCATCAAATGTACCGCCAGTTATCAGTCCCTTTGACGAAAATGCCGTAGAAGCTGCACTCAAAATTAAGGATAAACAGGGCGGTAAAGTTACTGTCATCAGCATGGGCAATAATCTAACCCGCGATGTGGTAAAAAAACCATTATCGATGGGCGCTGACGAACTTATTCTATTAGAAGACCCTGCTTTTGAAGGCGGCGATAGCTGGTCAAACGCTTACGCATTGGCTATGGCGATAAAAAAGATCGGACAATTTGACCTCATCTTTTGCGGGCGACAAGCAGCCGACTGGGATTCTGGCCAAGTTGGTTCTGGTATAGCTGAGATACTGGGTATTCCCAATGTTACCCTTGCTAAAAAAGTGGAAATTGCCGATGGTAAGGCAAAGGTTGAGAGAGTTCTTCCAGATGGCTATCAGGTAATCGAGGCGATGTTGCCCGCTCTCATCACCGTGAGTAATGAACTGGGAGAACCACGCTACGCAACTCTCAAAGGCATTATGGCGGCAGCTAAGAAACAACCAACAATATGGAAACCGACAGATATCGGTGTGGACCCATCGCAAATTGGAGCTGCTGGACGTAAGACCAAGCTCCTCAAACTATTCCAGCCAGTCCGCGAAGGTAAATGCGAAATCGTCGGGGCGGATAGTCCAGCAGAAGCTGGTACAAAATTAGCTACTCGACTCAGAGAAGTAAAATTAATTTAATCAACAAGGAAGGAATTTAGGAGGTTATCATGGCTGAATCCAAAGGTATAATGATCTATGGTGAAACTATAGATGGAAAGCTAAGTTCCATTACCACTGAGATTCTGGGATGTGGACGCAAATTGGCTGACAGCTTGCAAGAAGAGGTCATCTGTACACTCATCGGAAATCAGTTAGGAGAAGCTCCTAAGAAAGCAATTGCGTACGGAGCTGATAAAGTTTACACGGTGGACGATCCTCTATTTAAAGAATATCAAACTGATTCCTATGTTTTAGCGATGGCTAAGCTGGCAAAAGATGTGTCACCTCGAATAATTCTCTTTGGGCAAACATCTGCTGGACGTGATTTAGCACCGAGGCTAGCTTTTAAATTAGCGGTAAGTCTGGCCATGGATTGCTTGGAGCTAACTATCAATCCTACTACAAAATCTCTCGAACAAACTAAACCCGTCTATGGTGGCAATGCCCGAGCAATCTATACATCAGAGATCATCCCTCAGATGGCAACTGTGAGACAAAAAGCAATGTCTCCGCTTGAGCCTAATGAATCAAGAAAAGGTGAAATCATCCCCGTTAAAGTGGCAATAGATCCATCGCAGATTAAAACCAAATTAATCGAAACTGTGAAGGAGCAGGTAGCAGGTATAAAAATAGAAGATGCTCCGGTAGTAATATCAGGAGGAAGAGGTATAGGTAGCGCTGATGGATTCAAACAATTGGAAGACCTTGCTAGAGTGCTCAAGGGTGCCGTGGGAGCTAGTAGACCACCGTGTGACAATAAATGGTTACCGGACACTGCACAGGTTGGATTGACTGGTAAAATAGTGACGCCAGAACTCTATATTGCTATTGCTATCTCCGGAGCAAGCCAACACTTAGCCGGATGCTCTGGTTCTAAAAATATAGTAGCGATTAATAAAGACCCAGAGGCAAATATATTCAAAGAAGCCCGCTTTGGCGTTGTAGGAGACTGGAAACAGGTTCTACCTGCTTTCACTCAAAAGGTCAAGGAGCTTTTAGCTGGCTAATTATTAGCCAGCTACTCTTTTTGCTGCTGGGTTTGGGCTATAATCTTCTGGGTTATCTGAGGTGGCACTTCCTCATAATGGCTGAATTCGGAAGAAAAGGTGCCACGCCCTTGAGTGATTGACCGCAGAGAAATAGCGTAGCGTTGTACTTCCGCAAGTGGAGCTTGTGCTTGAATAACGTTGACGCCACCTTGTGGTGACATTCCTACGACGCGCGCTCTCTTAGCATTAAGGTCACTTATGATATCGCCAGTAAATGAATCTGGTATAGTTATTGTCATGTTCACTATAGGCTCCAATAACACAGATTGTCCCTGCGATAAACCCTTTTTAAAAGCCTGAGCCGCAGCAATTTTAAATGCCATTTCCGAAGAATCTACGGCATGAGAGCTTCCGTCATAGAGCGTCACCCTTATGTCAACTGTTGGATACTTCGCTAAAATACCTTCAACTTTCGCTTCATTAACACCCTTTTCAACAGCCGGAATATAGTTTCTGGGGACCGCTCCACCAACCACTTTCTCGGTAAATTCAAATCCGCTGCCCTTTGGCAAAGGCTCCATCTCCAGAAGCACATGGCCATACTGACCATGACCGCCTGTTTGTTTCTTGTGTTTATACTCGGAATCAACCTTCATAGTAATGGTTTCCTTATAAGGTACTTTAGGCAAATCCAAAGTAACCTCGGCGCCAAACTTACGCGACAGCTTTTCTGAAGCAACTTCCAAATGCGTATCCCCCATACCACAAAGGAGCATCTCCCCAACATCAGGGTCTCGCTGTATCTTCAACGTTAAGTCCTCTTCAACAAGCTTCGGTAATGCTGAGCTCATCTTGTCCAAATCAACTTTCGACTTAGGATGAACTGCCAGACGCAATACTGGCTCTGGAAACTTTATAGGAGCTAGTTTTAATGGATGCTCGCGTAACCCAAGAGTATCACCTGTGCCAGTCACAGCTAACCTGACTATAGCACCTATATCTCCAGCACGGACCTCCTGGACCGTCTCCTGGGATTTGCCACGCAAAGTAAAAAGCTGACCTATACGCTCATTCGAGCCTTTAGTCACGTTCCATACCTGTGAATTACTGGAAAGAATCCCTGAATAAACCCTAAAAAGGTTAATCTTACCTACATGGAAATCGAGCACTGTCTTGAAAACCAAAGCCGTTAAAGGCGCTTCCGGTATGGGCTCTATAGTCTCTTCAGCTTTGGTCGCAGTATTAGTAACCTTTATGGCACCTTTTTCTTTGGGTGAAGGCAAGTAATTGTAAATAGCATCGAGGAGTGGTGTGACACAGGAATTAGCCAAAGCGGACCCGAGGAGAACAGGCGTGAGTTTTCTTTCCATAGTCGCCTGCTTCACACAGCGATATATCTCACCTTCGCTTATCTCTTTACCATCCAGATATTTAGTTAAGAGTTCATCATCTACCTCAACCACAGCTTCAATCAGCTTATCTCTATATGAATTAACATCCGCTAAAGCACTGGAAGGTATTTCCGTCTCTTTAAGTGGATTGCCACTGTACCCTTTTTTAGTAACCAGGTCAATTATTCCCTGAAATTTGTTTTCTGTGCCCAAAGGTAATTGGATTGGTACACACTTAGCACCAAGCTTAGTTTGAATATCCTTCAATCTAGTATAGAAATTAGCGTTCTCTCTATCCATCTTATTGACAAAAATAAGACGTGGTAGAGAAAGCATGTTTGCATAATCCCAAACATGTTCAGTACCCACCTCAACACCTGAAACAGCACAAACAACAATAACAGCACCTTCGCTTACAGCTAAACCTGCTTTAACCTCCGCCACAAAATCGAAATATCCTGGAGTATCAATAACATTAAATTTGCTATCCTTCCACTGGCATGGAAGCAATGAAAGATTAATGCTAATTTTGCGTTTTATCTCTTCGGGGTCATAATCTGAAGCAGTGGTACCGTCACCTACTTTACCCAAGCGAGTAATCGCCCCTGTACCGAAGAGTATCGCCTCAGCCAGAGAAGTCTTACCAGCACCTGAATGAGATACAAGAGCAACATTACGAATTTTATCTGCTGCATACTGGGGCACTTGATTCACCTCGATTCTAGTTTTTCGCTTTGGAAAGCAGCAGCATTGTAACAGTGTCTAGCTCTGAACGTCAAGGTTTCTAAGATATTCTGTAAAGCAATACGCTGCCTGATTTTGCCCTTTATGCTATAATGGCACTTTCAAATTCGATATATACAAACATCAAAGTCAAATAGTGTTTAAGTGTAAAAATGAAATTAAGTCGAGAAGAAGTACAGCACATTGCCCTCTTAGCCAGACTTGGGCTCAACGAAGATGAGGTTGAGAAATTCAGACTCCAGTTATCCAATATTCTGGAAAATTTCGAGATACTCAAGCAAGTTGATACCACCAACCTGCCGCCAACCGCACAATCGGTCAATCTCCAAAACGTTTTCAGAACAGATGAATCCAAACCCTCATATCCAGTAGAAGAGATTTTAGCCAATACACCTCAGCAAGAAAATAACTACTTTAAAGTAAAGGCAGTACTTGAAGAGTAAACAATGAATAATCTCCATCAACTAACTGTTGCGGATGCGCACCAGCTTTTAAGAGAGAAAGAGATATCCGCAATCGAGTTAACCAAGGCAAGCTTAGAACGCTTGGCAGGGGTTGAACAGAAAGTTCGCGCTTGTGTAACCACCTGTGAAGATAAGGCACTGAAACAGGCGGAGGAAGCAGATAAAGCAATAAGTAGTGGCAATATCACCCCACTTACTGGCATACCTGCCTTGATTAAAGACAATATGTGCACTAAGGGCATACGAACCACTTGCTCATCAAAAATGCTGGAGAATTTCGTCCCACCTTATGATGCCACCGTTGTAGCGAAACTCAAAGACAATAACGCGGTAATTTTAGGTAAGACCAATATGGATGAATTTGCTATGGGGTCATCCACTGAGAACTCAGCTTTCTTCACCACACGAAACCCGTGGGGTCTTACCTGTGTTCCTGGTGGCAGCAGTGGTGGCTCCGCTGTTGCCGTTGCTGCCGATGAAGCGATGTATGCCCTCGGTTCCGATACCGGTGGTAGCATTCGCCAACCTGCTGGCTTTTGTAGCATCGTCGGTCTCAAACCAAGTTACGGAAGAGTAAGCCGTTTTGGTCTCGTTGCCTTTGCGAGTTCCTTAGACCAGATAGGTCCCATGACTAAGACAGTGACCGATTGCGCCTTGGTAATGAATAGCATTGCTGGACATGATAAACTCGATGCCACCTCAGTACCAAATCCAGTCCCTGATTATACCAAAGCATTAATCCCAGAACTTAGGAGCCTAAGAATAGGAATCCCCAAAGAATATTTTGTCGAAGGGATGCAGGAAGAAGTAAAAACAGCCTTGCAGATAGCGATAAGGAAATTAGAAGAACTAGGCGCTACTATCGATTGGGAGGTTTCATTACCACATACCCAATACGCTCTTGCTGCTTACTATATCTTGGCGCCCTCCGAGGCATCAGCAAACCTCGCTCGCTACGATGGATTCAAATATGGGTACTCTTACCAAGATACCAGCAACATGTGGGAAGCTATGGGAAAAACGAAACAACTCGGGTTTGGAGCAGAAGTTAAAAGGCGTATTATGCTAGGAACCTACGCTTTATCTGCAGGATACTATGATGCTTATTATCTTAAAGCCCAAAAAATACGCACGCTTATCAGACGAGAGTTTGATGAAGCCTTTAAAAAGTACAATGCCCTCGTTACTCCCACATCCCCTACCGTGCCCTTTAGGATTGGAGCACGCATAGATGACCCTGTGCAGATGTATCTAAGCGATGTATGCACCCTACCCATCAACATCGCTGGAATTCCAGCTATTTCTGTCCCGGCTGGTTTTGCAGAAGGCTTGCCCATAGGGATGCAGATTATCGGCAAGCCGTTTGACGAGGAAACACTCTTGAGAATCGCTTATGCATACGAGCAAGCTACCGCATGGCATACGAAAAAGCCGCCAATCTAAGGGAAATGGAGACATCTCTCGGAGTATTCCATTCAACAACATATTCAGTCCGCTAATACATTTTAAACTTATCGTTGAAAGTAATAGAATACAAGAAAATAAACCCTGATAGTTTAGATAAATGGTAAATTGAGAGGAGGTAGTATATGAAACAGATTTTTAAAGCTCTAGAGAATGATGCCAGACTCACACCAGAAAAAGTCTCCGATATGACAGGCATTTCTATTAAAGAAGTAGAAAAGGTAATCAAAAAGGCAGAAAAAAACCGTACAATCTTGAAATACAAAACCATTATCGATTGGCCTAAATTAGGTGAGGAGAAGGTGATGGCACTGGTCGAAGTAAAAGTCGCTCCTCAACGTAGTGTGGGGTTTGATGCAATTGCTGAGCGCATCTATCGTTTTCCGCAAGCACGCTCTGTTTATCTCGCCTCGGGCACGTATGACCTTGCCGTTTTAGTAGTCGGAGAAACAATGCAGGATATCGCCTTATTCGTTTCGGAAAAATTAGCCCCCCTTAACACAGTACAGGGTACAGTTACCCATTTTATCCTTAAAAAATACAAGGAAGACGGTGAAATATTCGGGGAAAGCGGCGAAATCAAGAGGCTACCTGTCACTCCCTGACTTATGACGGCAAATCCCAGATTAACAGGTTGATTTTTTATGCTTAAGACAGGCTCAAGTAATACAAAGCGTAAGAATATCCAGATATCGGAGAGAGTAAAGGAACTTGCTCCATCCGGTATCAGGAAATTCTTCAATCTGCTCTCTTTCATCGATGGGGGTATTTCCCTCGGTATTGGAGAGCCTGATTTCGTGACACCATGGCATATTCGGGAAGCGGCTATACACTCCCTGGAAAAAGGTCATACTATGTACACGTCAAACGAAGGGCTTCCCAAACTGAGAGAGGAATTAGCCAAATACCTCGACTCTCACTATAGGCTACGGTATAATCCGGAAACCGAACTTCTGATTACTGTCGGAGTGAGTGAAGGTCTTGACTTGGCTCTTAGAGCAATACTGAATCCAGGTGATGAAGTCATTCTGCCAGACCCGTGCTACATTGCCTACCCAGCTTGTATCCACTTAGCAGGTGGAATACCCATCAGAATACCGACGAATGAGAAAAATGACTTCAAAATCAAAGTAGAAGACATTGAACAGAGGATTACTCCAAAAACAAAAGCTATTTTAATCGGCTATCCTGCCAATCCAACAGGGACAGTAATACCCAGAGAAGAGTTAATCAAAATTGCTGAATTAGTCAAATATCACAACATCTTGATAATCTCTGATGAAATATATGGACAACTAGTTTACGGAGTAAGTCACACTTGCCTTGCCACCCTGCCGGGTATGAAAGAGCACACCATACTTCTCAATGGATTTTCCAAAGCCTATGCAATGACTGGGTGGCGGATCGGCTATGTTGCCTCTAATGCTGAAATCGTTGGAGCTATGACCAAGATTCATCAATATACCATGCTTTGTGCACCAATAATGGGGCAGGAAGCTGCTATCGAGGCTTTGCAAAAAGGAGCCGATGAAGCAGCGGCAATGGTAGCAGAATATGACCAACGTCGCCGATTTATGATAAAACGGCTAAGAGATATCGGACTATCGTGTTTTGAGCCTAAGGGCGCCTTTTACGCCTTCCCATCAATAAAAATTACGGGCATGACCTCGGAGGAATTCACTGAGAAGCTACTCGTCGAAGAGAAGGTAGCAGTAGTCCCCGGCTCAGCCTTCGGACAATATGGCGAAGGCTACATACGCTGCTGCTATGCTACATCCCTACCTGAAATCGAAAAAGCCCTCGATAGAATGGGCAAATTTATTAAGAAACACCGAACCACGTAACCCTGCATCAGAATTGTCTGGCTACTCTGTTCTAAGCCAACGTATCCGAAATAAACTGCTCGTATAGCAGTTTATTAGAAGCAATAAGCTTCTCTGACCGAAAGCCGACCTGTTTTCCTTGCCAATCAACAACTTCACCACCAGCTTCCCTAACCAACAAAATGCCACTCGCAATATCCCAAGGATAAATAAAGCGGTGGAAATAAAGACTTATACGCCCGCAAGCAACATAAGCCAATCCCAAAGCTGCAGAACCCATCATCCTCATACAATGCACTCGACCGCATAGTTTATTGGCTATATCGAGCATGTTCTTACCTTCCGTATCATTGTAGCCCAAGTCGAATCCAATCGAAGAATCCTTGAGCAAGCCCATTTGAGAGACTCGCAAAGAAACACTATTAAGGTAAGCCCCTTTACCTTTCTCTGCATGAAAAAGCTCCCTTTTCATCGGATCATATGTTACCCCAAGCAAAATCTCATCGTTACTTACTAAAGCAATATTGACACAAAAATGAGGAATACCGAACACATAGTTATTGGTACCATCAAGAGGATCAACTATCCAGGTATAACCCACAACCGAGGTAGAAAAACGTGTTTCTTCTGAAAGCACGAGATGCTGGGGATATTCAGTATTTAAAAGATCTAATACTAGCTTTTCAGATAGCGCGTCAACCTCAGTGACCAGATTACCCCTGCCCTTCTGTTTTATAGTTTTATTGGAGGTAAAATGGTCAACAAGAATTTCTCCAGCCTCTTTGGCTGCCTGTGTTGCTATTTCGATAGGTGTCTTACCGCTTCGCGATAAGAGCAGATTATTGCTAGACATAAAGAGCTTTCAAACTTTTCTGCGGACAAGTCCCATATGCTGTTTCGCTTCAGCAAGAGTCTCTCGAGCAATAGCCTGAGCCTGACGAGCGCCGTCAGACATGACATCATATATTACTCTGGGATTAGCTGCCAGCTTCACTCGCCTCTCACGAAATGGTGCCAGGATATTGTTTACACCTTGAGCCAATAACTTCTTGCAATCAACACAACCAATACCCGCTGAGCGGCATTCGGCATCTATTTCCTGCACACGGTTCAGATTAAAAAACTGGTGCAGCTTGAACACATTGCATACGTCAGGATGTCCAGGGTCAGAACGATACTGTCTTGCCGGATCTGTGACAGCAGTCATGATTCTCTTACTGGTCTCTTCCGGAGTAGCCGCTAATTCAACATGATTGTCATAACTCTTACCCATCTTCTGCACGCCATTCAACCCTACTACTAGAGGAAAAGAGGTAAGTTTAGCTTGTGGTTCTAAGAACGTAGGACCGAAAAGCGTGTTGAAGCGACGAACTATTTCGCGTGCCAGCTCAAGATGAGGGAGTTGATCTTCACCTACCGGTACCACCTCCGCCTTATATAAAACAATATCAGCAGCCATCAGCACCGGATATCCTACCAGCCCGTAGTTCACATTCTGGGGTTGAGACCGCGCTTTTTCCTTGAACGTAGGAACCCTCAGCAACCAGCCTAAAGGAGTTGTCATACTGAGCAAAGTATGGAGTTCCATAACTTCAGGAACATCAGACTGTACAAAGAGAATGCTCTTCTTAGGATCAAGTCCAGCAGCCAGCCAATCAAGCATCATCTCATAGATATTCTCCTGCAGAGAAGCGGTATCTTCAAGACTGGTTAACGCATGGATATCTACTATGCAATATATGCAATCATACTCATCTTGCAGGGCAACATAGTTCTGAATAGCGCCGATATAATTACCAATATGTTGTCTACCGGTAGGCCTCGCTCCAGAAAAAACACGTTTCTTCATTTCTACCAAAGCTAGAGTTTAACACAAAATAGTCTTATCTACAAAGTAATGTGAGGCGGAAATAAAAAGAAAACAGTTACATGCTTTCCGGAGCTTTCATACCCATCAGATGCAAGGTTCTCGCTAATATGATTTGCGCTGCTCTCACCAGCTTCAACCTGGCTGAGGTCAATGCCTGATCCTTAGAAACAACCCTACACTGCTTATAGAAGCTATGAAAAACAGTAGCCAAATCCAGCGCATAATACGGCAGATGCTGAGGTTCCAATAAGGTAGCTACTGTTTCCACAACCTCTGGCAATATGATCATCTGCTTTATCAAGGCTAACTCAGGCTCAGATGTAAGTAAGGAGACATCGCCCTGCATATAGTCGATTCCTTCTTCTTCAGCCAGCCTGAGAATGCTCGCTATGCGCGCATGAGCATATTGAACGTAATACACAGGATTATCGGCTGATTGTTTCTTAGCTAGTTCCAGATCAAAATCCATCTGACTATCGACGGAGCGAGATAGAAAAACAAAGCGACAAGCATCTCGGCCAACTTCGTCAATCAACTCCCTTAATGTAATAATATCGCCACTACGCTTAGAAATCCTGACTATTTCCTGGCCACGTCGTAAAGTAACCAGTTGACAGATTATAACTTTAAGACGTTCAGGTTTCACTCCAAAAGCAGTAACGACTGCTTTCATACGAGAAACATGACCATGATGGTCTGCACCCCAAATATCTATCACTGTATCGAACTTTCGCTCGATGAACTTGTTATAATGGTATACAATGTCTGATGCAAAATACGTGGGTGTCCCATCACTGCGAACCAGCACATTATCTTTGTCTTCACCCAGAGCAGAAGAGGTAAACCACGTAGCATTTTCTCTTTCCGCCACGTAACCGCTATCTCTCAGCAATTTCACAACCTTATCATAAAGTCCACTGCGATACAGACTCTGTTCGCTAAACCAGACACTAAATTCAACCCCAAGCAGCTCCAGGTCTTGTTTAATCATATCCATGACTCTGGCAGTACCAACGGCGCCAAGCTCTTTTGCGGCACTTGCCTCAGGTAATTGAATGAAGCGCTTACCCTCAACTTCAACGATCTCCTTGGCAAGGTCAATCATATAGCTACCCAGATAGCCATCGCTGGGCATTACAACATCATTACCAAGACATTGCTGATATCGAGCATACAGAGAACGATTGAATGCGTCCAATTGACTACCAACATCATTAATATAGTATTCCTGTTCCACGTTATAGCCAGCAATACGCAACACATTAGCCAACGTGCTGCCTAAAACTGCCCCCCTCCCATGCCCTACATGCAAGGGTCCCGTAGGATTACCACTGACAAATTCGAGTTGTATTGATTGGTTATTACCTATATCGATCTCGCCGTAATTCTCACCAGCTTTAAAAATCACTTCCACCTGCTCGGCCAGCCAATTAGGACTCAAAGTAAAATTAATAAAACCAGGAGCAGCCACAACCATCTGAGCGACTTCATGAAGAGATGGCATCAATTCAATAATCTTATTTGCGATTACCTGTGGCGCCGATCCTGCAGCCCATGCCAGCTTTAATGGTAAATTCGTAGCATAATCACCATGCTCTTTATTTTGCGGATGTTCCACAGTAATTTCAGGTAATGAAGTAAAAGCAAGCAATCCCTGCTTTTGAGCCTGCAATACAGCTTGTTCGAGAACTTTCGACAGTTTCTGCTTCACCATCATATAAACTAACTCCATTCACTACTATTCGGCCATACCCGAGTTAATTCCTCGGCTAAGAGACGATGTAAAGACGATGTTAAATCCGGATCGCTCTGGAATAGCAACAGCGCTTCATTCCTCGCAAGCTCCAGAAGACGAACATCTGACAGTTGAGCCATACGGAGATCAGGCAAACCGCTTTGCCGAGTGCCAAAGAAATCGCCGGGGCCGCGTATCTCCAAATCTTTCTCAGCCAGTGCAAATCCATCATGAGTATTCTCAATTGCTTTTAACCTCTCCTGCCCTTCCATCGAAGGATTTCCGGAGAGAAGTAAACAATAGCTCTGACTTCTCCCCCTTCCCACACGTCCCCGAAATTGATGCAACTGAGACAGCCCAAAACGGTCGGCAGCCTCCACAAGCATAACAGTAGCATTGGGTACGTCAATACCAACTTCAACTACAGGTGTTGATACTAATATATCAACCTTTCCATCACGGAAACCCTGCATCACTTCGTCTTTCTCATCATTCGCCATTCGACCATGAAGCAAGCCAAGGTTTAAATCCGGGAAAACTTCTCGAGACAGCCGTTCATATTCAACTACCGCTGCCTTTGCCTCAATAGTATCAGACTCTTCAATAAGAGGACAAATAATAAAAGCCTGGTGCCCAGCAGAAACTTGCTTCCGAATGAAATCATACGCTCGGTTTCTATCTTCAGTTCGAAGCCATTCAGTCTTGATTACCTGTCTGCCGGGTGGTAACTCATCAAGAACAGACAGGTCTAAATCGCCGTATAATGTCAATGCCAGAGTGCGGGGAATGGGAGTGGCTGTCATTACCAGTACATGTGGATTGAATCCCTTTTGACGTAATGTCGAACGCTGCAACACACCAAAACGATGTTGCTCATCAATAACCGCCAGTCCCAGTCTACTAAATTCAACTCCTTTTTGAATAAGCGCATGAGTACCAATAACAATATCTATCTCTCCCGCCACAGATCCGCTGCTGTATTGCAAGCTTTTCTTGTTCGCTTAATTTTCCGGTTAACAAAGAAAAAGTTACCGGGTGAGAAAACAAACTATCGCAACTACTACTCGTACTTTGACTATAATCTCCATCGCTTCCCCTCAAGAGAAGACGACAAATGTTATGGTAATGCTGGTCGGCTAAGATCTCGGTCGGGGCCATAAGCGCCCCTTGATAGCCACTATTAACTGATGCAATAAGAGCCGCCATAGCTATCACAGTTTTGCCACTGCCTACCTCTCCTTGCAGGAGTCGTGACATAGGTTTAGTTCGCTGGAGATCAGAGAGGATTTCCTGAAGTACTCGTTCTTGCGCATGTGTTAATGTAAAAGGTAAGCTACTCAAAAAATTATTGATTAATCCCATATTCAAAGCAAAAGCATTACCCGGTTGACCCTCTTGCCAATCACGTTTTTTTCTCAGCACGCCTAGCTGAATCAGCAGAAGCTCATCAAAAGCCAAACGTTTTCGAGCGGCATCTTTCAATGTATAGTCATCAGGGAAATGAGCTTGGATAATTGCTTTAGGCAAATCTAAAAGCTGGCACCTCTCTTTAGTCTCCACAGGTAAAAAATCTTGTAACTGCCCCGCCCAATCATCAATAGCCTTCTTCATTAAACTCCTCAGTTGGCGAGGATATAAACCACTGGTTAATGGATATACAGGCACAAGTCTGCCAGCATGAATAGACTCTCTATCCTCAAACAATTCCCACTCAGGAGATTCAAAAACCAGTCTCCCCCTATACTCGGCTACTCTACCACTTATCACCAACGGTACATTCGTGGAAAATCTTTTTGCGAGGTATGGATTATTAAACCAAACTGCTCTTATGTTACCAGTCTCATCACCAAGAGTGACTTCGGTAGCTTCTCGACCGCCGAGTTTAACTACTCGTGCTTCCCAAACCTTAGCCAGAATGGTTTGCTCTTCACCTATCACGAGGTCGGCGATGCATTTTCTCTGGCTATAATCGAGGTGATGCCGAGGAAAAAAATAGAGCAAATCGCGGACTGTCTTCACACTCAATTTGCCCAGTTTAGCAGCTAAACTATCCTTAATACCCTTAACAGCAGTCACTGATGAATCAAGAGTAATGGTAATTGCCGGGTTAACAAAACTGGATGACCTGGCCTTTTGTCTAGCTACTTTAGAATGAGCTTTTTTTCGGTTCTGCGGTATAGCAGTCGTCGTTCTCTCAACCTCAGAAAGCAAAAGGAGAAAATCGTTTATCCAGGACTTACGCCTTTCTTTATCCAGAGTAGCATAGACAAAGGTAGAAAGTCCCAGCTCTTCAAAACGCGCCAAATGCTCTGGGGAAACTACTTTACTCCGGTTTTGTCCGAACCAATTAAACAGATATTTATCAAGACCGCCAATAACCGCAGTATTAGCATAGCCTCGTTGACACTCAACCTTGAGGATAGTACGTAGTGGCTCGAGTTCTATTATCAGAGAGGTTACCATCGGCTATGCTTCCATAGCTTCAGTGAAGATAACTGCAAAGATTATATTTAGCAGTTTTTCCTGAATTATTAACCCTCGAGAAAGCAAACAGCAAGAACATGAGGGCCAGAATGCGCGCCTATTACCGAACCAACCCTGGATTTATAAATACGTTCCTTGGGTACAATGGCACTAAGCCGCTCTACCAGCTCGTCTAACTCATCGGGGGTCGTCGCGTGTTCTACAACCATCCTCTCCACCTTGGGAACGCCCTTAACATAGTTGATTAAAGCGTCTTTAGCCTGAGCTCTATTACGTGCCCTACCAAAAGGAAAAACTTCACCATCTTTTAATCCAATAATGGGATGGATCTTAAGCAAGCCACCTAGCAATGCCTGGGCTTTACCAATGCGTCCGCCCTTCTTCAAATATTCCAGCGTATCAAATATCATGCGAGCATGCAGCTTAGGCAAGGATTTCTTCACCATATCTGTTATCTGGTCCAAGTTGGCACCAGCTTTAGCAGCCTCCACAGCCTGCAGAACAGGAATTGCCTCAGCACCGATTAACCACCGCGTATTGATAACCTCGATGCGGCAATCCGCCGTGACCAGCGCCTTGCCTTGAACAGCGCTTTCATGAACGGCGCTTATCTTATCAGATGCCATTATCGCTATAATCTCCTTCGTTTCCTTAGCCAGATTAGTGAACAGCTCAGCAAATATACCAGGAGCAGGTGCTGAAGTAGTCGGATAAACATTACTGGCCACAAGCTTTTTATAGAATTCTTCCGGCGGCAACTCAACAGCGTCCCTGTAGACACTATCACCAAAATGCACATTGAGGGGCACAACATTAATCCCCAGCTCCTTCGCCCACTCAGGCGAAATGTCTGAAAGGCTATCAGTGACAATTTTGACCATTCAAATCCCTCCCCTTTTAGTAGTTATTCGAGTGACACGATGTAATTATAATGAGGTTGACCTCCATTAACCATCTCCACCTGTTTCGCAGGATAGGTATTCTGGAGTTTCTGGACCACCTTTTCCGTCTCCTCTTCACCAGCATCAGCACCTCGATATATCGTCACCACCTCTGCTGACTCGATACCAGCTTTATTTAAAGCATTCAGAAGAACTTCAGAGACAACGTTACCGGCAGCAACTATATCGTTATCATCAACAATGCCAATCGCCTGACCATCTTTAATAGTCAAATTGTTTATTTTCGTGCTACGTACTGCCCGAGTAACTTCCACCGTCCTGACCGCAGTAATAGCCTCTTCCATAGCCTTTGCGTTCTCTTCCAGAGTACCCTCATAATTAAATGCGAGAAGCGCAGCTATTCCCTGCGGCAATGTTTTGGAAGGGATGACAGCTATTTTCTTCGATGTTAAATTTTGGACTTGAGAAGCAGTAAGAACAATATTCTTATTGTTGGGCAATAGTATCACACTATCGGACGGCACCGATTCTACCGTTTGCAGTATCTCACGAACGCTCGGATTCATCGTCTGACCGCCGGGGACTATGGCTGCCACTCCTAAACTGGTAAATACCTCCTTAATGCCTTCACCAGCCGCCACAGAAACAACGGCAATATCCAAAGTTGGCAATCTATCTTTTTGCATCTCAACAAATCCTTCATGCTGGTCATCCATATTCTGAATCTGAATGTGATGCAAAGTCCCCAGCGAAGTAGCAAACCGCAAAATAGACCCAGGATCATAGGTATGAATATGCACTCGGATATTATTACCATCGCCAACAACAACGACAGATTGTCCTTTCCCTTCCAGCTTGGCTCTCACTTTATCAGGATTCAATTTCTGACCCGCGAGTAAGAAATTAGTGCAATAACCATAAGGCTCTTCTTTCTCAAGTGCCAGTTGCGGGGGATGGGAAACCATGGGAATATTGGCAGTAACCATCCTCGGCTTGCTATATTCCATCTCACCAGTCTCACCCTTCAAATAACGAAGTGATCCCTCCAGCAGTATATAGATGCCTTGTCCGCCAGCATCGACCACTCCAGCCTCACGCAATACCGGTAATAGCAATGGCGTTCTCGCCACCGATTCCCTCGCTTCATTAACCGCTGCTTCCATAACCGCAATCAGGTCATCAGGCTTCGTTTGAGCAGTTGTCTGAGCAACATTAGAGGCATCTTTAACCACAGTCAGGATAGTTCCCTCAGTTGGCTGCGATAATCCTTTATAGGCCGTACGAGATGCCTCAACCAACGCCACCGCCCAATCCGCACCTGTCATTGTCTCTTTTCCTTCAAGTCCCTTAGCCAATCCACGGAAAAACTGAGATAAAATTACCCCGGAATTTCCCCGTGCTCCCATTAAAGCCCCCTGCGCCATCGCCTTAGCTACTTCGGCAACACTTTCGTCGACAGCTCGGTCAGCCTCTTCTAACGTCGAGCGCATAGTAAGATGCATGTTGGTTCCTGTATCACCGTCCGGCACAGGAAACACATTAATGGCATTTATATCGGGAACGCTTTTCTCTAACCAGCTACTGCCTGCAGTAAACATCTCCTTCATATCTCGTCCACTGTAGGAGCTTATTTGCTTCATTTCTCTCCTTTTGGATTAATTCGGCAATTGTGGTATTATTGTACCATTATTGTCAAATCGAGTTGGTCAACGGAGGTACAGAAGACTTGGCCAGGAAATGTGACCTTTGCGGTAAGAAAATTCAATTTGGTAACAATGTAAGCCACTCTAAACAACATACCCGCCGGAGTTGGCTGCCTAATATTCAACCTGTTACATTAACCATTGCAGGTGAAACGAAACGGCTCAACGTTTGCACTCGTTGTCTGCGCAATCGTCAGAAGCTAGCGAGCTAGCTCAACCGCCCGCCTTATCTGCCTTATAGCTTCGCCGGGCTTCTTTTTGTTCGAGAAAATAGCCGCCCCTGCAACAAGAACATCAGCACCAGCCTTGACTACTTTCGGCGCAGTTTCAGCATTGATACCACCGTCGACTTCGAGCTCCGCTTCTATCTTCTTCTTGTCCAGCATTGCCCTCAGGCGCGTAATTTTATCAACCATGTCTGGTATAAACGCCTGCCCCCCAAAACCAGGATTAACGGTCATAAGCAACACCAGATCGATAAAAGGTAAAATCTCCTCCAACGAATTCAATGGTGTGGCTGGATTCAGGGCAATGCCCGCTTTTGCTCCCACTTCTTTAATAGCCTTGATCAAGCGGTGAATATGCCGATCGACTTCAATATGCACTGTAATAATATCAGCGCCAGCCTCAGCAAACTGTGATACGTAATCCTCCGGCTGGTCAATCATCAGATGGACATCTAACAGTACATTGGTGCACGACCGAATAGACGCTACGACCGGAGCACCGATGGTAATATTAGGCACAAAGTGTCCATCCATCACATCAACGTGGATATAATCAGCACCAGCCTTGGTAACCTCAGACACTTGCTCTCCAAGACGGCTGAAGTCTGCAGAGAGAATTGATGGTGCTAATTTAATATAGTTATTTTGCATGGCAGTAGCTAACGATTAACAATCCTTTTTGCCCGAGCTAAAGCTATCATCACCTGTTTTGGTGCTGTGCCACCTATGGCGTTCCTGGAGATGACAGATGTCTCCACGTTGATACCATGCACATCATCATCAAATAGTGGGGAAAACCTGTGGTACTCTTTCAAGCTTAGTTCCTGAAGGCTCTTACCCCTGCTTATAGCATATTTTACCATGTTGCCTACAATAGTGTGCGCCTCACGAAACGGCATCTCTTTCCTGGTTAAATAGTCCGCAAAATCAGTAGCCAGCGTATAGCTGTTGACAGCATCGAGCATTTTCGGAGTATTGAATTTTACTGTCTTCACCAATCCAGCAAAAATGTTCAAACAAGAGATGAGCGTATCCACGGTGTCAAACAGACGCTCCTTATCTTCCTGCATATCTCGATTGTACGCCAGAGGCAAACCTTTCATAACCGTCAATAGGCTTATCAGATTACCATAAACTCTACCTGTTTTACCTCTGACCAATTCTGGAATATCCGGGTTCTTTTTCTGCGGCATAATACTGCTGCTCGTAGCATAAGCATCATCAATTTCTAAAAAGCCGAATTCCGCAGAAGACCACAGTATCATTTCTTCTGCCAGCCTGGATAAATGCATCATAGCCATGGCTGCAGCAGCTTCATATTCAATCACAAAATCACGGTCGGAGACAGCATCAATACTATTCTTACTGACAGTGCTGAATCCCAATTGTCTGGCGACAAAATCACGGTCTACAAGATATGACACACCCGCCAACGCCCCACTACCCAGCGGCAAAACGTCGGTACGTTTTAAACAATCTTGAAATCGCTCCACGTCACGTTGCAACATCTCAAAATAAGCCAGTAAATGATGCGCCAGGAGAATCGGCTGTGCCTGCTGCAGGTGAGTATATCCAGGCATAATCGCATCTTTATTTGTCTCGGCAACGTCGAGTAAGACCTGCTGAAACTGTTTTATCTTGCTGACAACAAGGTCAATTGCCTCTTTGACAAAGAGACGCACGTCTAAAGCTATTTGATCATTTCTGGAGCGTGCCGTATGGAGCTGACCAGCTACCTCACCTATCTTCTCAAATAGACGGGACTCAATATTCATATGGATGTCTTCAAGCTCGGATTTGAATTCGATCTTTCCCTGCTCGATTTCATCGCGGATTGAAATAAGACCCGAAATTATACGTTCAGCGTTCGCCTGCGATATGATGCCCTGCTTTGCCAGCATCTTCACGTGAGCAATACTTCCCGCAATGTCATGCTTATATAAGCGCTTATCGAATGGGATTGAGGCAACAAATTGTCCCGCTTTTTTATCAATACCCTTTCGAAAACGACCGCGTATGCCTTCGTTCCTATCAGCCATAGTCTACCTCCTCAACCCATACCCCCCATTAAGTATACAGAGGGGTACTTAGTCCTTGGTTTTACGAAAATAATCTCACTTCTTTGACCTTTTTGAAGTTGTCTTACTGCCATCAGTTTGCACCATTGACTGGATTCTCACCGGTAATCCCCAAATATGAATAAACCCGAGCGATGCGCTCTGGTCAAAAACATCACCCTTATCATAGGTCGCCAGATTATGGACATAGAGTGACACCGGTGACTTTCTGCCGACCACGATACAATTACCCTTGAAAAGCTTCACCCTTACCGTTCCTGTGACATATCGCTGTGAACTCTCTACTGACGCATACAGGTCTTCACGATAGGCAGTAAACCACAGACCATTATAGATAATATCGGCAAATTCAAGCGCTACCTTTTCTTTAAAGCGGAGCTGGTCTCTGGTAAGCGTCATCGCCTCCAGTGCCTGGTGAGCTTTGAATAGCACGATACCTGCCGGTGCTTCGTAAGTCTCTCTCGATTTTATTCCTACCAGTCGGCTCTCGATATGGTCGATTCTGCCCACCCCATGCTTACAAGCGATTTTACTGAGCTTTTCAATAAGCGCGACACCAGTCAATTTAACGCCATTGAGGCTCACTGGAATCCCTTTCTGGAACCCAATTTCCACGTATTCAGGTTTATTTGGAGCTTGTGTGATAGACTGTGTCCACACAAAAGCATCCTCCGGCGGCTCTGTCCATGGGTCTTCCAGGACACCGCACTCTATACTCCTGCCCCAAACATTCTCATCGATGGAATAGGGGCTCTTCACCGTAATCGGTATTGGAATTTTATGTTTCTTAGCATAGGCGATTGTTTCTTCACGAGTCATTCCCCATTCACGGGCTGGAGCCAGGATTTGAAGCTCTGGAGCCAGAGCAGCGATGCTCACATCAAAACGAACCTGGTCGTTGCCCTTTCCTGTGGAACCATGTGCCACTGCCACCGCTCCTTCCTTCTTAGCTACAGCCACCATAAGTTTCGCTATTAGCGGACGTCCCAGAGCGGTTGCCAGAGGATATTGCCCCTCATAAATAGCATTGGCCTGCAGAGCAGGAAACACAAATGAGTTAACGAAAACATCCCTGGCATCCATAACAACCGCTTTAATCGCACCCACTTTCAGCGCCTTCTGTTGAATTGTTTTGAGGTTGTCGACACCACCGATGTTCACGGTAAAAGCGATAACATCCATCTTGTATTTTTCGGCTAGCCATTTCACAGCGACCGATGTATCCAGACCACCGCTATAAGCCAGTACCACTTTTTTCTTTGCCATCTTTTTTACCTCGTTCGTAACACTTTTTCTACTATAGCCAGCGCTTCATCGATATCCGCTTCTGTGATAATGAATGGTGGGATGAAACGTATGGCATTCGGCTTCACATTATTAATTAGTAATCCGTTTTCCAGACAAGTCTTTACCATTTCACCGGCTATATCACTGGTAAAAGCCATCGCCAGCAATAATCCTCTACCTCTGACTTCGATAATGAAATCGAACTTTGCCTTCAGCTTCTCCATCCCAGACTTTAAATAGAGACCCAGTCTCTGTACCCTGGCTGGCATATCATTATCGATGATATAGTTCAAAACAGCCAGGCTGGTAGCACAAACTAGTGGATTACCACCGAATGTTGAACCGTGGTCCCCCGCGGAAAAAACTGAAGCTTTTTCCTTGGCTAACAGTACCCCTATGGGCACACCACTACCTAATCCCTTCGCCAGTGTCATGATATCAGGCTCTACACCAAACTGCTCATACCCAAAAAGTGTCCCGAGCCTGCCGATACCAGTCTGTATTTCATCGAGAATCAGCAGAATGCCTTTCTCATCGCACCATGCTCGTACTTTCTTCAGATAGCCGTCGTCAGGAACATTAACTCCACCCTCACCCTGAATCGGCTCAAGCATCACCGCACACGTTTTAGCTGTGGTAGCTTTTTTGATTGCTTCGACATCGTTATAGTTCACATTGATGAAACCATCGGGGAGAGGAATATAAGGTTCTTGAAACTTATTCTGTCCTGTTGCTGCCACCATCGCCAGTGTCCTGCCGTGGAATGACTCAAACGTGGTGATGATGTTATAGGCACCATTGAGATGCAGTTTTCCGTACCTGCGAGCCAGCTTTACCGCACCTTCATTAGCTTCAGCACCGCTATTGCAAAAGAAAACCCTGTCTAAACAGCTATGGCTAATCAACAATTCCGCCAACTGCAACTGGGGAATGGTGTAAAACAGGTTAGAGGTTTGAATCAGTGTCTTTGCTTGCTCTGTTAACGCTTTGACCAGCACCGGATGGCAATGCCCCAGGCTGTTGACTGCCAAGCCTCCAACAAAGTCCAGGTATTTTTTACCTTTATCATCCCAGACCCTAGCGCCTTTACCACGAACCAGAGTAACGGGCACACGGGTAAATGTTCTCATGTAGAGCTTCTGTTCGATTTCCGTCCAGTTTTTCATTTCTCTAGGCAATTGTTGTTCCCACTCCTTTACCTTCAATTTCTTTTAGCAGAGCATGTGGCGCTCTGCCGTCGATAATCCTGGTAGCGGCTACTTCGGGCAAAGCCATCAGGCAAGCCTCCACCTTTGCTACCATGCCGCCGGATGCTGTACCTGATTTAACCAGCTCTCTGGCAGCATCACAGCTCAGCTTGCTAATCAACTTCTTCGAACTATCATAAATGCCAGGCACATCAGTTAAGAAAATTAATTGCTCCGCCCCGAGAGCTGCTGCAACCTTAGCAGCAGTGGTATCACCATTGACATTAATCAAATTTGTCTCATTTGAATTTTTATAGATGCCAAGACAAATCGGAGCTATTACCGGAATATATCCCTCCTTGAGCAATACCCGTACTACCGTGACATCCACCACCAGCTCCTCGCCCGTGTACCCCAGCTCTGGAGTCCTGTTCTCCGCCTGGATTAAATTGCCATCGGCGCCGCTTAAGCCTACGGCTTTACCGCCTAGGCGCCAGATACTCGATACCAGCTCTTTATTCACCAGCCCACCCAGCACTGCGGTAACTACCTTCAACGTCTCCAAGTCGGTTATCCGCAGCCCATTAATAAACTTAGTGGGAATATTCAATCTGGTAAGCCAGTCCGTCACTTCCTTAGCACCACCATGAACCACCACCAGAGGAACGCCGGTTCTCTGCAGAGTTACCAGATCTTCAAGAGTTTTATCATGGCTGCCCAGGGTGCTGCCACCTATTTTAACCACAACAGGTTTCATTCGCTTTTCTCAGCGCTTACGTCGTGTAATCGCTATTTATAGTAACATATTCTTCAGATAGGTCGCACCCCCAGGCAGTGGTATTACCCTTACCCAGGTTAAGATTGAGCTTTATCAGCACTTCCTTACTATGAGCCAGGCTCTGGCTTAACTCTTGCTTATTAAAAGCAGCGGGAATTCCCTGTTGCATCACGCAAACGGTATTCATCGACACATCTATCTTTTTCTCCACAATCCTGGCGCCGCTTCTACCCAGCGCTGCCACAATACGCCCCCAGTTCGGGTCATTGCCATGGATAGCTGACTTGACCAGCGGAGAGTTCGCTATAGTCCGGGCTGCCAGCCTGGCTTCGTTTTGGTTCAAAGCGCCCTCAACAACAACCTCTATTAGCTTGGTAGCGCCTTCCCCATCACGGGCGATGCTCTTCGCCAGGTAAAGGCAGACTTCATTGAGTGCTTTCTGGAACAGTTGACCGTTCCTTCTATTTATAACCTTATTCCCTGCCATTCCATTTGCCAGCACCACTACTGTATCACTGGGGCTGGTATCGCCATCGACAGTAATCATATTAAAAGAGTCATCGATAGCTATTTGCAGCGCCTGCTGCAAAAAAGCAACATCGATAGCCGCATCGGTAGTAATAAAACAGAGCATGGTAGCCATATTAGGATGAATCATGCCGGCGCCCTTGGCAGCGCCACCGATAGTGAACTTGCCTGAGCTATCCTCGACAGTGATAGCTATCTCCTTGGCAAACGTATCGGTAGTCATCATCGCTCTGGCGAACTGAGCGCCACCTTCACTAGAAAGGCTTATCTTACCAACACCCTGTCTGATTTTCTCCATAGGCAAAGGCACACCGATGACACCGGTGCTGGCCACCAGCACCTCTTCAGATTCTATGCTCAATTTTTTCGCCACCAGGTTTGCCGTTTCAGCAGCATCAGCCAGCCCTGTTTCCGAAGTGCAGGCATTGGCACACCCCGAATTGACCACCACTGCCTGCGCTTTTCTACTTCGTAAGTGCTTCTGAGAAAGAATCACTGGAGCCGACTTGATAGCATTGGTGGTAAAAACACCCGCCGCCACACAGGGCACCTCAGAATAGAGAATAGCCAAATCCAGCCTGTCGGGGTTCTTTATCCCCACTTCCACTGCCCCCGCCACAAAGCCCTGCGGCGAAGTAACAGTTCCAAATTCAATAGCTTTAAACTCGGTATTCATAATGGCAGCAATTGTAGTACTTTTAAGGTCAAAGTGCCAAGAATGAATCGCCAATCTGTCATTGCGAGTCTGCCTTGGCAGACGCGGCAATCTCATTGATATACATGTGGGGGCGGACTTGAAAGTCCGCCCGTTCGCGCTAGCGAAGAAAAAATAATCAGGTCACATCGGGGAGGTGACTCTCACAAAAAATATACTTCGCACAGCCGGATACAGAAGTCGGATATTGCGTCCACAGCTCAAGCTCCTGTTCTTCCTACAGCTGCGGCAGTTGCGGTTTTGATAGCAGTGCTAGCGCTACTACTGGCGATACCTACAATGCTATCATAGGTTATATAGGTAATGGTGATGGGACTTACAACAATGTGGGTTATCAGGTAGATGGAAAAACTGGTGAAATTGTTGGAACATTTGAGGGCACTCGTTATTCAGGCGATCCTAATCTGAATGGCGTTCGTGGTGATGATACAGTTGGAAAAAACTCTGCTGATTTATTCGATAATGGTGATGGCTATCCACAATGGAGTGATCCTAGCGATCCAGGTAACGCCAATGGCGATACTACCGGCGGTCTGGGTGATGATACAGGAAGCTATGAGACTGGTTGTCATTATGGTCCTTGCACCAACACTTCATGTTATAGCTGTATTATCTGAAGAAAAATATTTGACTACTTGAAAGCTGACAATTCCGGATTATTGTCCACTGTCCAATAGCTTACTGATGACGGGTTTTTTAAATCTCTGAAAGGGTCCAAAGCTCCCTTAAATGGATTGGGATTCAATTGAAAATGTAAATGTGGTCCATAAGGATTAATTCCAGTATTCCCTGACAATCCTATCTGATCACCCCTCTTTACAATATCTCCAGCTTTAACAGTTATTTCACTCATATGAGCATAATATGTCACGAAATTACCATGGTAGATATAAATCTCATTTCCGGATACTTTATCATAACCTGTACCTCCTGCTATTTTTCCAGGTGCACATGCTAAAATAGGCGTGCCAACTTTAAAGTCAAAGTCTGTCCCAGGATGCTGGTCATATGTCACATTAGATCCTCTCCAGTCTTTCATGAACCCATTTTTGATATCAAGATCATTATGATAGCGAATAAATATTGGAACGTTTTTTTGAAACGGAAAAGTTAGAAATCCTTGCATTTCCCGGATATCATATGTCAGATTGCCATTTATTATGATTTTAGGTATTGAGTTTATAGGATAAAATTTCTCTATAGATTCGTTGAAATATCTAAAAGGCTGGTCGTTCGGGCCAAGGACATTGCTGCCTATCTTAAGTGTATATTCGCCCTGAGGAAGGCTTGCTTCATAAACGCCAGAATAATTAGTCTTAACATTAGTAACATTATTGTCTTTTCCAGTGAAGCTCAATTCGATTCCAGATATGGGTGCCTCATCTTCTTGCTTTGTACCACTCCCATTACGATCATGAAAAGCAGTGCCTTTTACTGTGTATAGTTGTGGCTCAGGTGGCTGTATGGGAACTGGCTGTTCTATCTGTTGTGGTGGATTTGTATCAGGCTTAGGTTGTGGTGGCGGATTAGAGCAACTGAGAGCAACACCAGTAGCAACAATTGTACCAAATAAAAGGCCAATTAGAGGTTCTCTCCAATTGATCATTTAATCATCCTTATTGTGGGAGTCACCTCCCGAGGTGACCCCATTTCATCTTTCCTTCCTCTCCATTGCTTTCTTCTTCAACTCATATAACTTAGTAATCGCCTCCAACGGAGATAGTGAATCGATATCGAGTTTCTGGAGCTCCTCTACCAATTGGGCATTGTGGTCAAACAATGCCAGTTGCTGCGATAACACCTCTTTGGGACGAATAGTCTTCTGCTGCTTCTGGCTCTGGTTATCTTCCAATCCCGCCAGAACCTCCTGGGCACGGTGAATGACCGAGCCGGGGAGACCTGCCAGTTGCGCCACGTGAATGCCATAGCTCTTGTCAGCGCCGCCGGGAACCACTTTTCGAAGGAATACAACCTTCCCCCCTTCTTCAGTTACCGCTACGTTGAAATTTTTTACCCTGGGCAGGAACTGGGCAAGCTCCACCAGCTCATGGTAATGAGTGGCAAACAGCGTCTTTGCCCTGAGCCTGGGATTATTATGGATAAACTCCACCACTGCCCAGGCGATGGAAAGACCATCATAGGTACTCGTCCCCCTGCCTACCTCATCCAGGATAATAAACGACCTAGAAGTAGCATTATTTAAGATGTTGGCAGTCTCTACCATCTCTACCATGAACGTCGACTGCCCCGCGGCCAGGTCCTCCTGAGCGCCAATCCTGGTAAAAATGCGGTCGACGATGCCAATGCTCGCCGACCCAACAGGGACAAAACTGCCAATCTGCGCCAGCAGTATAATCAATGCCACCTGCTTGAGATAGGTGGACTTCCCCGACATATTCGGCCCAGTGAGGATAACAAGCTGCATATCATCATTGCAGAGATAAGTATCATTGGGCACAAAACCATCAATGTCAGGGCTCCTCTCCACCATGGGATGACGCCCGTTCTTAATTGAGATAACGGCACTATCATTAAGCTCGGGTTTCACATAGCCATATCTCACCGCCACCTCTGCCAGACAGGACACGGCATCTATCTCCGCCAGGACTCTTGCCGATGCCAGAATATGTTCGCCGCCAGCAGCTATCTGCTGGCATACCTGCTTGAATAGAGCTGCCTCCAGCTCCAGAATCCGTTCCTGGGCATTGAGAATAACCGATTCATATTCTTTAAGCTCCGGAGTATAGAAACGCTCTCCATTGGTCAGCGTTTGCTTCCGAATATAGCTGTCAGGTACCAGATTAAGATTAGACTTCGATATTTCTATATAGTAGCCGAATACCCGATTATACCCCACCCTCAGGGACTTTATACCGGTCTTTTCCTTCTCCTGCCTCTCCAGATTTGCCAGATACGTTTTAGCCTGAGAAGACGCCTGCCGTAAATTATCCAACTCGTCGGAAAAACCAGGCTTGATGACACCGCCGCGCTCCACCGTAGCGCCCGGCTCCTCTGCAATAGCCTGCCCGATGAGGGTAACCACATCGGGACAGGGCTTCAGACCGGTTCTTAAAGAAGCAGGAGCGTTGTTCTCTTCCAGCACTTTCTTCACTTCAGCCAGTTTCTCCAGGCTGGAACGCAGTGCTAGCAAATCCCGGGGAATAGCGATAGCGCTCCGCACCCGGTTAATCAATCGCTCTAAATCGGCTATCTCGCCGAGCAAGGAGATGACCTGTTGCCGGACCAGGTTATTCTGGTAAAGCCAGGCAATAATTTCCTGTCGATTATTCAATTGTTTTATGTCAAGTAATGGCTGCCCCAGCCACTTCTTCAGCAGCCTGCCTCCCATCGCTGTTTTTGTTACATCGATGATCGAAAGCAAAGAATGAGATGAGGTTCCCCAGCGAGCGCTGGCGAATAGCTCCAGATTACGCCTGGTCTGGGCATCAATGGTCATGAAAGCGTCAGTCGAATAGGTAGCCAACCTGTCTATCTGCCCCAGGACTGACTTCTGCGTCTCGCTGATATAATGAATAACTGCACCCGCAGCCTGTATCGCCAGTGGTAACTGCGCGCAGCCATACCCCTCCAGCGAAGCAACCTTGAAATGGTCCAGCAGCGTTTGCCGGGCATTTTCCAGGTCAAACCAATATTCATCGAGCCTGGTGGTCGGAATCGACCCGACGAACGGAGCAGCATCCAATTCCTGAGGCAAAAGCAGCTCCGCTGGTTGAAGTCGTTCCAGCTCATCAGCAATCTGAAGTGATGACACATGGGTAGTGGCAAACTCCCCTGTGGTAATATCCACATACGCTATACCCGCCTTATCGCCCTCGATAATCAGGCTCACCAGGTAGTTATTCTTCTTGTCTACCAGCAGCCCCGGTTCCACTACCGTTCCCGGTGTCACCACCCGGATAACGTCACGTTCCACCAATCCTTTGCCCGGCGGGGTTAATTGTTCACAGATAGCAACTTTGTACCCTCTGTTGATAAGCCTGGCAAGGTAATTATCTACCGCATGGTATGGGATTCCGGCCATGGGTATCCGTTGTCCCTTGCCCATTTCCCGCGAGGTCAGGGTGATTTCCAGTTCCCGGGCAGTGGTTTTGGCATCCTCATCGAACGTCTCGTAAAAATCACCAAGACGGAAAAAGACTATCGCCTGCGGATAGTGCTGCTTGACCTTAAGATATTGCCTTCTCAGCGGAGTTAGCGACATATCCCCCCTAGAATCCAAAAGCTAGTCGATCCAAAACTAAACAACAAGACTCAAAGCTGAGGGTAACACGCTGAAACGTGCTGGAGCTTCCCCGATCAGGTCGCCATCAGCCTGGATGCATATTTTAACTTTAGAGCGTATCTCTATCTCTTTTACCCGTTTCACCGAGACCTTGGGATGAGTAAGGTGCGTGCCTTTGTATATTCGTGGCAGCGACCAGAGCAGATCGGGTTTGGTCATATTGTCCACGATTAATACATCGAAGAAGCCATCGCAGGGGTTGGCATTGGGAGTGGTCATCATGCCACCACCCGCATACCTGCCCAGTCCCATTAATACAGTCACAATCTTTCGCTCTTCGGTGCTTCCTTCGACAGTAATTGACACTTCCTTGTTCTGGTACGAAAGGAGGGTAGCAAACAGACCCATCAAATAGGAGGCCATGTCGCCCAGCGCCTTATACGTTTGGGTGGTGGCTCTCACGATGTCAGCATCAAAACCCAAACCGGCAAAGTTTATAAAAATTCGCTGGCGGTGCTCACCGGTAAACTCGATAATCCCCAAATCCACCAGACGAGTTTTAGGCTTCAGGAAAAGCCGGCAAGCATCGTCATGAGCACGCGGTATACCGATAGTACGTATGTAATCAGCGCCTGTGCCAGTACTGATAATGCCCAGCATTACCTCTTTGAGACAATGAGCATCATGCAGACCGTTAACCACCTCATTTATGGTGCCATCACCACCCACCGATACCACTAGTTTACAACCTTTGTGAGCAGCAGACTTAGCCAGCTCGATAGCATGCCCCGCAGTTTCCGTCAGAGCGTAGTCGAAATCCAATCCCATGTTCTGTAGCAGGTCTTTAATTTGAGGCCACGCTTTGGCGCTTTTACCGGCGCCGGCAGTGGGATTCACAATCAAATATGCGTATGGCACGATTCTCCTCCCTTTTCAAATTACATCAACATCACTTGTGGGATAATCCAAATTGTATCAATCCCGTAAATCATACTGCAAGTGGCTAAGCTCAACACGTACTTCCTTATCCAGTCTCCCTGTGCTACAATTTCCTAAAATGTCACACCAGATGCTTCGTATCATTGATGCCAACTGCAATCGTATTGGCGAAGGATTGCGCTTCCTCGAAGAAGTCGCTCGTTTCATCTTGGATGACGCCTCTCTCAGTAAAAAGCTCAAAGCAATCCGTCACAGCATCGTTAGAAGTATAGGCAAACTCGGGGTGAAGCTCATCTCCGAAAGAGATTCAGAGAGCGATGTCGGAGCCAGGGCTAAGTCACTCGGTAAGCAGCACGATTTACCATCGCTCATTACAGCCAATGCCAAAAGGGTGGAAGAAGGCTTACGGGTCATTGAAGAACTGTCTAAAGTCCCTGAACTAAGCCTGGTATTGAACTCACTCCACTTCCAACAAGCCCGTTTTCAGCTCTACACGCTGGAAAAAAACTTACTTTCCCGAATACTGCGCCAGCAAAAAATAACAAGGTTGAGTGGACTTTACGTTATCCTGGATACACAAGTCCTGGGAAAAAGAGACGCTGTCGAGGCGGCAATGCAGGCAATCCGTGGCGGAGCCAGAGTTTTACAGCTTCGCGATAAACGTAGCGAAAAGGGTGAATTGCTTGCTATAGCCAGAAAACTGAAAGATGCATGTTGTCAGACGGACACACTTTTTATAGTGAACGACCACCTCGACATAGCCCTGGCTGTTGATGCCGATGGACTCCATATCGGGCAGGAAGACTTACCCTTGACCATCGCCCGAAAAGAATTGCCGATCGACAAGATTATTGGATGTTCGACAACAACCCTGAAACAGGCGCTCAAGGCACAAACCGAAGGTGCAGACTATATTGCTGTTGGCGCAATGTTTTCTACCCCAACCAAAAAAGAAGCTACGGTGGTTGGTGTAAAGCGCCTGCAGCAGATAAAACAAAAGATATCTGTTCCAATAGTTGCTATTGGCGGCATCAACAGGGATAATGTTACAGAAGTCGTTGCTGCCGGGGCTGATGCTATGGCAGTCATCAGTGCTATTTTACATCAAGACGATATCGAAAAAGCGACACGGCAAATGGTGAGCAAAATTGAACAAAAAAGAAAAACCAACAGAAAATCTGGAAAAAATCGCTGAAAAAATACGCCTTAGTTTCTCTGCGAAAGATGCAGCCAGAGAGAAGGTATTGCACCTGTGCCGGGAAATAATCCGGCATAGTGCCAACATCATCCGCATTGTTCATCGTCGTGAACGCATCAAGGCAAAACAGCTCCTGAAATCAGCTTCAATTTTAGTTCAAGAACTCAACCATGAAATCGGTGACAATCAGAATGAACTGCTCCATGCAGGATTTGTTCACGACGCTCAAAAAGAATTCGCCGAGGCTAGCATCACAGTTGCTATTATCAACTCCAAGCCATTGCCCAATCCTGAAAATCTGCAGGTCAGTTACCCTGCCTATTTGAATGGTATCGGCGAAGCTATTGGTGAATTGAGACGTTACCTGCTTGATAGTTTACGACGAAATGACTTTTCTCGATGTGAAGAGCTGTTATCGATAATGGATGATATTTATGCCATGCTAGTAACAATGGACTTCCCGGATGCCATCACCTACGGTCTGAGGAGAACCACTGATAACGTTAGAGGCATTCTGGAAAAAACTCGCGGTGACCTGACGCTAGCTTTACGGCAAAAAGAATTCGAAGAAAGATTAACGGCAAAAGAAGAAAAAAACCGTAGTTAACAATTATTTTTTGGATATTTCATTAAAATCCCCTTGCAGAATCATCTCCAAATATAGTACATTATCACCTTGGCATTAAGCTCGCATTGAAAACCGGGAGTTGCATCCCTTAAAAGAGTCCCTTATTAGAGTCGGTAAACTCGAAAACTTTGCCTGGAAATATCGTTTTGTCTCATAAAATACTAATGGAAAGGAGAGCAACATGGACCTTATATGGATAGGCGTGATTAGTGCCATCATCGGTGCCGGTGTCATAGGCTACTTCGCGCGCTATGTTCTAAAACAGGATCAAGGAAGTGATAAAATCAGGGAAATCTCGAATGCTGTTAGAGAAGGGGCAATGGCTTTCATTCGGCGAGAATATCGCACCGAAGCCATTGTCGTTGTCATCGTCGCCATAATTCTCGTTCTTCTGGGCTTCTTTAGCCCTCAACTGGGCTGGAAGGCGGCGGTAGCCTTTGTCTTCGGCGCTGTCTGTTCTCTCGGCGCTGGCTATGCCGGTATGAGCATGGCAATTAGAACCAATGGCAGAACAACGACAGGCGCAGAGAAAAGCCTCAACCAAGGACTGCGCGTCTCTTTCCGCGGCGGTGCCGTCATGGGACTCACCGTAGTTAGTATTGGTGTCCTTGGCATATCAATTCTCTATCTTATCTGGCACAATGATGCCGATTTTATCGTTACTATCCCTGCTTATGCTACTGGCGCTTCCCTTGTAGCCCTCTTTGCCAGGGTAGGAGGTGGCATCTTCACCAAAGGCGCTGATGCCGGCTCTGACCTAGTGGGCAAAGTAGAAGCAGGAATTCCTGAAGACGATCCCAGAAATGCTGCGGTAATTGCCGACTTTGTCGGTGACAACGTTGGCGATGTCTGCGGCATGGGTGCTGACCTTTTTGAATCGTATGTCGAAGCTATCATCGCCACTATCACTCTCGCCAGCCTCGCTGTCGGTATGCATATCGTGGCAAATGATCAAATCGGCTGGTACTTACCTATATTAATTTGTGCTGGAGGTATAATCGCCTCTGTAATCGGCTGCTTCTTAGTAAGGGTAGGCGAAAAACCAGAGATGAGTGCGCTCCTGGGAGCACTGCGGAGAGGTACGCTGGGCGCCTCAGTATTAAGCGCTGTATTCGCTTTCTTAATCATATACTTCCTCAAGGCTGACTTAGGTATCTTCTGGGCAATGCTGGCTGGGCTTGTCGCTGGCGTGCTCATGGGTGAAAGCACCAACTATTTCACCTCCTATGCTTTCAAGCCAACACGAGACATTGCCGAGGCTTCAACCTTCGGAGCTGGTGCCACTATAATCCGTGGTTTCGCTACCGGACTGATGAGCAGTTGGCCAACTGTGATACTCGTTGTCCTCGCCACTATCGTCGCTTTTAAATTTGCCAGCTTTTACGGTGTCGCTATAGCAGCTGCCGGCATGCTTTCTACCCTCGGTGTAACTTTAGCCACCGATGCCTACGGTCCCATAGCCGATAATGCTGGTGGCATCAGCACTATGGGTGGATTATCTCCAGAAGTACGCGAGAAAACTGATGCTCTTGATTCCCTGGGCAATACCACAGCAGCTACCGGTAAAGGTTTTGCCATCGGTGCAGCAGTGCTTAATGCCCTGGGTCTTACCCTTTCCTATGGTCTAGCAGCGGGATTGGTAACAATTTCCTCTTCGGGTCAGGTAATAGCGCCACCAGAACTAGGAATATTGAGTGCACCGATTATAGTGGGTGTCTTTCTTGGCGCCCTGGTACCCGCAGTCTTCGTTGCCATGACAATGCAATCAGTAGGTGTTACCACCGGATATATTGTGGCAGAATGTCGTCGACAATGGCGTGAGATACCAGGCCTGAAAGAAGGTACCGCCAAACCACAATACGGCAAATGCGTGGACATCTGCACAGGAGCAGCACTCAAACAAATGCTAGCCCCTTCAATTCTGACCATAATTGCACCAATAATTGTCGGAATAGTATTCGGCAAATTTGCTCTTGGTGGTTTCCTGCTCGGCTCCCTCGCCATCGGTTTTGTCATCGCAGTTGCCATAAACAACGCAGGTGGAGCCTGGGATAATGCTAAAAAATTCATCGAGGCAGGTAACCTTGGTGGGAAAGGTTCGGATGCTCACAAAGCGGCAGTAGTAGGAGATACTACTGGCGATCCCATGAAAGACACTGCGGGACCATCGCTTAACATCATGCTCAAATTGATGGCGGTAATTTCATTGCTGCTCGCTCCGGTACTATCACAATTCCCGGGACTTTTGGCAATGTAGCGAAAATACTGTCATTAATAAGCCTAGAAATAAAAACAAGTAAAAGAAGTAGCCCTCTCTCGTTCGAGAGAGGGCTACTTCTTTATGAGCGATTTAATTAAACAGGCTCTGTATTAACCGCGTATAAAAGGATTCATTCGTCGCTCGGCACCTATCGTAGTTTCTGGTCCATGTCCCGGATAGACAACGGTCTCATCAGGTAACGTCATTAATTTCTCACCAATGCTCTTCATTAACTGCTCATGGCTACAGCCAGGAAAATCAGTTCTACCCACACCAAGGTTAAAAAGGGTATCTCCGCTAAAGACAACGCCATGCCCAACAAGACTGATGCCTCCGTGGCTGTGACCGGGAGTATGGAGAACGGTGAAATGTAAATCACCTACGTCCAGTACATCCCCGTCCTTCAGTACTTTATCTGCTTTAGCTGGTTTGTGTGGAGAACCTGATAGTACGCTACCCAGTGCTTGTGCCCAGACCTGTCCAGTCCCTTCGGCTTCATGGATAGCAAACCTGGCTCCCGTAGCATCTTTCACCGCCTTCAGGGCGCCAACATGGTCGAAATGGCCATGAGTAATCACTATCCATACGATTGACAATCCCAGTGTATTGACTACATTGAGGATATTTTCAGGTTCAGCACCCGGGTCAATAATCATCCCCAATTTGGTAGCCTCCGAACCGACAATATAACAATTCGTGTCATAAATACCAACAGCAAGAGCCTTCAGTATCATCTTATCTCCTTCATTTAAGGTTCAAACACATAAAAACCAGTAATTATGATTTACCAGATTGAACGTTGAATTAGCGAGATACTTTTGCAGGGATAGTTAATCAATTCTACGCAAAAGGTGTCAAGGTTGCTTACTTATCCCCATGTCTCAAGTTCGGATTTACCGGCTTCAATAAACTCCAGATAGCCGGGCACCAGTTTATCCATTTGCGATGCTTCCCGATCTATTTCAAACGGCTCACCGGCAAAGAGCCTACCGTATTTCTCCACCTTACCGTGCAATTTACCCTCCTCGCAGAACAGCTTCTGACGAGCATCAATAATGCCCATATCAAAGGGTAAAGTGAAATAAAGGTCTGCGATTACCTTATCCATACCAAACTCGTAGAGAGTTCCCCAACCGTCAGAAGTATCACCTTGATATTTGCTAATGGGCAGCAAACTTAAAAGGTTTCTAATGCTAAAAAACCCACTCCGCCCAGAGACGCGGTGTGGCGTTACAGTTATCAAATAGTCGCTGGAAATAACCACATTCGGTACCCAGAAAGTAGCTATGGCAAAAGGATGTGGTAGGGGATTTTCTACCTCCACCCAAATGCAATCCTTTACATCCAGCATGAGCACTCTTGGAAAATCATAGCCCAAATCTTTATAGACAGGATATATCGGCTCTCCTGTTGCAGTACCCTCAAGAATAATAATATCAGCATCACTAACTCGCTTAATGCTGTCAATTATGACACCAAGCGTTTCACGACTGGTACTTACTGGATATGGTTGTTTATGCAAAGCATTAGGCTTAATAAGAACACGCCGAGCCCTGGAGATTAAGGGTGGCGGTGTAAATACAAATTCAGACGCTTCGTAAATCATACGCTTTTTTTACAGTCCTTTAAATTCTACCAGCCCTGTACTCCATTCCAATCTAACATTATCACATCAACAGCACTACCCTGTTTTAGTTCGTTCGTTGTTTCTGGAACAATGGCCAGAGCATTAGCCTTAACCATTGAGGTTAAAATTCCTGAACTTTGGTCACCCGTAAGACGAGCGTAGTATTGCCCTTCTCGCTTTGATATTATGACACGTAGAAATATGCGACGACCATCCTTATTTTTAATCGAGTTTTCCAGAACCGCTTTTACCACAGGTCTTACCCAATCAGTCCTGCCCAGCATCTTATATATAGCCGGTCGCGCAAAGACTTCAAAAGTGACCATAGAACTCACCGGATTTCCCGGTAAACCCATATGAGATACCGTTGTTCCGTCACCGCGTCGAAACATCCCAAACGCTAAAGGCTTGCCTGGCTTCATGCGTACACTCCAGAAAGATATATCTCCTTCGACTGCCAGTACTTCTTTGACCATGTCATAGTCCCCAACCGAGACTCCTCCCGAAGTCATCAACATATCACAATCCAGACCACGATGCAGAGCAGTCGTAAGCTGCTTAACATTGTCCTGGGCAATTCCCAGAAGCTTGGGGGTACCTCCATATTTGAGCACCTGTGCCCCCAGACTATACGAGTTGCTGTTATATATTTTTCCGGCGGCTAGAGGTTTATCTAGTTCCACTACCTCATTACCTGTTGCCAAAATGCCCACAACCGGTCGTCGGATAACAGTAACCTTCTCTCTACCTAATGAGGCAAGTACCCCAATATCAGCGGGAGTTAATAATTTACCTCTTTTTATAACTAGTTCGCCTTTAGCTACATCTTCACCACTGCGACGAATATTGGCACCCGGTTCCGCTGCATGCAAAATACCTATCTCAGCGTTTATATTTGGTGAACTCCTACGTTTCTCCTCATCAGTATCCTCAAAAGGAACCACCGCATCCGCGCCTTTAGGAATCGGAGCACCTGTCATAATTCTGATAGCGGTGCCTGATTCTACCTCCTGGTTTATAACATGACCAGCAGGCAAATCACCAGTGACTCTTAATATCGCAGGGTGTCCTCGATTTGCCCCTTTAATACTTACAGCTTGTATCGCATAGCCATCCATAGCTGAGTTATCACTGGGAGGCACATTAAAAGAAGCATATACATCATCAGTTAAAACCTGTCCAAGACAATCCAGAATAGGTTTTTCCTCTCCACCAAGAATAGTAATAGAATTGAGAATCTTATCGAGAGCTTCCTCAACTGTGAGCATTATCTAGCCCGTCCTTCTTTATTCTGATATTCTGTCCCATGCGTTCAATCAATTTATTAATCTTAATTATATCGTCCTGTGTATTGATATTTAAAAAACTTAAGTGCTCTGAATCAAATTTATCTACTTCCTCATCCCCCACATACCTAGTCTTTACTAGATCCAATAGCTGCAACATCTGCAATATGTTATTATCCAATAACTGTTTTATGGTAGCCATGCAGTCTCTTGAATAAACAGCATGCAACGGTTCAATGTTACCTCCTACCTTCGGAATAACAATATCAAAGCCCGTGGCAATCTCAACCAGATAAGTCAAGAGATCACTATTGAGAAAAGGCATATCACAGGCTACAATCAACCCATACCGTGTACTGGTACTTACCAATCCTGTGTAAATTCCACCAAAAGCAGCCTTCCCAGGATATACGTCAACGATAGTCCTTGCTTTCAGATCCAATGAAGAAATTTTCTCAAACTGCTCTTTACTGGTAACAACAAGCACTTCCTGGCTAATTGGTACAAGAGTATCCACTACTCTCTCGATAAGCCGCATCCCTCCTATCTCCTCCAGAGCCTTTTCACGTCCTAAACGCGAACTCTTGCCTCCTGCCAAAACAATGCCTGTAATGTTAGCAATCTGTTTTTTCCTGACGTCCAATCTCCAATTTTTCTGTTTTGATATTATTGTATCACATACAGTCAACCCTATTGACAAATAAATATTTAAGTGTTACAATGTTCATTTACATATTATTATGCCTCCTAACATAATTTTAAGTTCCTATTTACTACCACCTGAACATCAATCTCTTTTTTTAGACTGAATGTAATTTTGAGTTTTTCCCCAAATTCTATCGAGGAGATTTTATGTCTAGTATGTTAACGTCGGAAAAAACAGTTTTGCTGGAAAAAAAATCATATGGTAAGCTCCCAGAAGTTCTGGAGATTCCTAACCTTATTCAAGTTCAACTCGATTCCTATCGCTGGTTTCAAGAAGAGGGACTTAAGGAATTATTCCAAGAGGTCTCCCCGATACAAGACTTTACTGGAACCAGATTAGAGCTTCATTTCATTGGCTATGAATTCCACCAGCCTCAATTCTCCATAGAAGAATGTTACCAACGAGATATAACCTATTCCGCTCCACTTTATGTAAAAGCCCAGTTAATCGTAAAGGAAACTGGAGAAATCAAAGAGCAGGAAATATTCTTTGGTGACATTCCTCTCATGACAGATAAAGGCACATTCGTTATCAGTGGAGCGGAAAGAGTGATAGTCAACCAATTAATACGTTCCCCAGGTATATATTTCGGCACTCAAGAAGACCCAGTCAGTGGACGAGGATTATGCACAGCCAAACTAATACCCGAACATGGTACGTGGCTAGAATTTGAAACATCGAACAGAGACGTTATTTCCACGAAGGTTAATGGGAAACGGAAAATACCTATATCTACAATATTACGCGCTATCGGCTACGAGACCGATGAAGAACTCCATAAGCTTTTTACAGACGTTGACAATTCTGAGGAGCATTCTTACATTAAGTCTACAGTAGAAAAAGACCCTTTAGAAAATAAAAATAAGAACGCAGCTCTGACTGCAATTTACACCCGATTACGCCCAGGAGAATTACCCACCGTTGAAAATGCCAGCATACTACTCAATAACCTGTTCTTCAATCCGCGCCGCTATGACTTGGGTAAAGTTGGTAGATATAAACTTAATAAAAGATTAGGACTTACTATACCACCAACACATCGCGCCCTAACCCCAGATGATTTTGTTGCTATCGTAAAACATATCATCATGATTAATAATGGCCAGGCAAGCGCCGATGATATAGACCATCTCGGTAATAGACGAGTACGTACGGCAGGACATCTTATTCAAAATCAGTTCCGTATAGGAATTCTACGCTTGGAGCAAGCCATTAAAGAGCGCATGAGTATTATTGGGCCTGAAGCAGCTACGCCGGCCACATTGATTAACAACCGTCCTATAATTGCGTCTATGAGGGAATTCTTCGGTAGCTCACAATTATCCCAGTTCATGGACCAGACTAACCCGTTAGCAGAGTTAACACATAAACGCAGGCTGTCAGCCATGGGACCCGGTGGGCTTTCACGAGAGCGTGCAGGATTTGACGTCCGTGATGTTCATCATTCCCACTATGGTAAAATCTGCCCAATAGAAACCCCTGAAGGACCAAATATCGGACTTATAGGTTCTCTCGCAACCTATGCCTCAATCGATGAATATGGTTTTATACAAACACCATATCGCAAAGTCATTCATGAAGTACCCGTTAATGAGTTGGTAGGGAAAACCGTACTACATGATGTAGTGGACAAGAAAGGGAAATGTATTATCCCTGCTAGAACAATAGCAACCGACTCGAACGTTCAAAAATTATACGCATTGCCTAAAGATGGCTCATCTAAAAAGAAACAAAAGGGTAAGAAGTCCGACAAAGATATTACTAGAATTTCCAAAGAGATCTCCGCTGAGAAGATAAAGGTAGTTCCCTATGTGACAAATGAAATAATGCATCTAACTGCTGACAAGGAAGAGCAATATTCTATTGCACAAGCCAACGCTCGCTTAAACGACAGAAACGAATTTACCGAGGATAAAATCGATGTCATAAAAGGCGGTAAGTACCTTAAAGAGTCAGCGGATAAAATAGACCTTATGGATGTCTCTCCTAAACAAGTTTTTAGCGTTACGACTGCACTCATACCATTTCTGGAACACGACGATGCTAATAGAGCGTTAATGGGCTCAAATATGCAGCGTCAAGCCGTACCACTAATCCGTCCTGAAGCTCCGCTAATCAGTACCGGCATGGAAGGGGAAGTAGCTAAATATAGCGGTCAAATCATATTCGCAAAAGGGGCAGGAAAGATTAGTTCTGTAACCAGCAATGAAATCATAGTGAAAGAAGCAAACGGCAATGACCGTACCTATCCCCTGATGAAATTTGTCCGAACTAATCAAGGAACATGCATCAACCAAAGACCCATAGTATCGAAAGGGGATACAGTGAAGAAAGGGGATGTGTTAGCTGATAGTTCAGCTACAGACAAAGGTGATTTGGCACTCGGACAGAATATTATTTGTGCCTTTATGAGTTGGAGAGGATACAACTTCGAAGATGCCATTATTATAAGCGAAAGGCTGGTAAAAGAAGATAAGTTCACATCTATCCATATTGAAAAATATGAAATCGAAGCTCGTGAAACTAAACTCGGCATGGAGGAGATTACCAGGGATATCCCGAACGTTGGAGAGGAAAGTCTTCGTGACCTTGATGAAGAAGGAATAATCCGTATAGGAGCCGAGGTTGGACCCGGAGACATTCTGGTGGGTAAGATTAGCCCCAAAGGAGAAACTGAATTAACCGCCGAAGAGAAACTACTTCGCGCTATCTTTGGTGAAAAAGCTCGTGAGGTAAAAGACAGTTCACTTCGAGTACCTCATGGTGAATGGGGGAAAGTGATCGATGTAAAAGAATTCTCTCGCAACAATAACCGTGAGTTACCAGCAGGTGTAAATCGATTAGTACGTGTTTGGGTCGCACAAAAACGGAAGGTATCTGTAGGTGATAAAATGGCAGGGAGACACGGAAACAAAGGTGTCATCGCACGCATCTTGCCCGAGGAAGATATGCCTTTCTTAACCGATGGCAGACCTGTAGATATAATTCTGAACCCTATTGGTGTACCTTCACGTATGAACATCGGTCAAATTCTAGAAACCCACCTGGGCTGGGCTGCTGAAGCACTTGGCTTCAGAGTTATCAATCCAATTTTCGACGGAGCCGATACCACAGACATTGAAGATGCCCTTGCCAGAGCTTGGATAGTTCGTCAATCAAGCTCAACACATGCGACAGGCAACGGCCATTCGTACGACACTATAATCAAAAGGGCTAAAGAATTGCTCAGCGACCACGGTTATGACGCAAGGCGAGTATTCGACGAGAATTACCCTGGAGAAGCGAGGAAAGCTTGCCTCCATTTGTGGCTTGCTAGTCTGGGTAAAACCGTAAAAAACGATGAGCATTTAGAAAAAACTATAGAGAAGGTATATCTCGAACTAAATCAAGTACCACCAATTTTCGGAAAAACCATGCTCTATGACGGACAGAGTGGTGAACCATTTGGCCAACCAATAACTGTAGGCAGCATATATATGATGAAACTCATCCACCTTGTTGAAGACAAGGTTCATGCTCGTTCTACTGGCCCTTACTCCCTCATCACTCAACAACCTCTTGGTGGTAAAGCACAATTTGGAGGACAGCGTTTCGGCGAAATGGAAGTTTGGGCATTGGAAGCTTATGGCGCAAGCCATGTACTTCAAGAACTTCTCACCGTGAAGTCAGACGATGTAGCTGGCAGAGCAAAAACCTACGAGGCCCTTGTGAAAGGTGAAGACATAATACAACCAGGAGTACCTGAATCTTTCAAAGTACTGTTTATGGAATTGCGAAGCCTAGGGCTTGCCGTTGAATTATTGAACGAGGAGGAGGAGATGGTAAACTTCTTTGAAGAAAGAAGGAAAATCTCCCCTAAGTCTAAAAAGTTTGAGCTAAAGGAGCTAAATGGTTGAAGTAAATGATTTCAATGCCATCCGTATTTCACTAGCTTCACCAGAGCAAATTAAAAGCTGGTCATACGGTGAGGTTACAGAACCTGAAACCATCAACTACAGGACACTGAAGCCGGAGAAAGACGGTCTTTTCTGCGAAAGGATCTTCGGACCAACCAAGAACTTCGAATGCTACTGCGGTAAATACAAGAAAATACGTTACCGCGGAATCACCTGTGACAGGTGTGGTGTTACAGTAGAACACTCCCGGGTACGCCGTACTCGCATGGGGCATATTGAACTAGCTGCACCAGTAGCACACATCTGGTTCGCCAAAGGCGTACCGAGCAGGCTCGCCTTACTACTCGATGTATCACCAAGGAAGTTAGAGAGAGTCCTCTATTTTGCTGAATATATAGTTATTTCGGTAAATAAAGAGATTTGCCAGGAAAAGATTGGACAATTTAAAAATGAGAAAACTCACCTTTTGTCTAAAGTGGAACCCGCAAATGATGCAGAACAAGAGACCAGAGATAAAGAAGGAGAGACAGAATCAAACCAGACTGACTTAATTAGCCGCAAAGAGGAACTGCAATCTAAAATAGATGATTTGGAGAATCTCCAACCTCTGAAGACTCTCAACGAAACCAAGTATCAAGATATGAAAAGGAAGTATGGCGACTGTTTCGAAGCCGGTATGGGTGCTGAAGCCGTTCTGCAAATTCTTAAAAACATTAGTCTTGAAGAACTTCGGCGGGAACTGGTTACCACAATAAAAAACAGCAGCGGTCAACGTCGTAAAAAAGCTAATAAAAGATTACGCGTGGTTGAGGCATTCTGGCGGAGCGGAAATAAAGCAGGGTGGATGATTCTTACCGTGCTCCCAGTACTACCTCCTGACCTGCGCCCCATAGTTCAGCTGGATGGTGGACGGTTTGCTACCAGCGACCTCAATGACCTCTACAGACGTGTTATCAACCGCAATAATCGTCTCAAACGCTTGCTTGATCTGAGAGCACCTGAGATTATTATTAACAACGAGAAACGCATGTTGCAGGAAGCTGTGGATGCACTTATTGATAATGGTCGTAGAGGACGCCAACCCGCAGCTGCGAGTACACATAAGCTAAAGTCCCTGTCAGATATGCTCAGAGGCAAACAGGGACGCTTCCGTCAGAATCTATTGGGCAAAAGAGTAGACTATAGCGGACGATCGGTCATCGTTTCTGGCCCTGAATTAAAACTCCATCAGTGCGGGCTCCCTAAACATATGGCACTAGAATTGTTTAAGCCTTTTGTCATGCGTCGACTGGTCGAACAAGGGTACGCACACAATATTAAGAGCGCCAGAAGACAAGTGGAAAAAGCGAGACCAGAGGTATGGGACATCCTTAGAGAAGTAGTCAAGGAACGCCCTGTTATGCTTAACCGAGCTCCAACGCTCCATCGACTGAGCATTCAAGCATTCGAGCCTGTGCTTATTGATGGTAGCGCTATTCAGATCCACCCACTGGTATGCTCAGCCTTCAACGCTGACTTCGATGGTGACCAAATGGCAGTCCACCTTCCCCTTTCCAGAGCAGCAGTAAGGGAAGCAAGAGAACGAATGCTGAGTACTAATAACATGTTATTACCCAGTTGTGGTGAACCAGTAATGACACCCACTTTGGATATGGTGCTCGGCTGTTACTACCTCACTAACATTCAACCGGGAGCCAAGGGTGAAGGGATGAAATTCGCCAATGCTGAAGAGACCAAAATAGCCTACGAACTTGGCGTTATCGCTGTCAATGCTGAAATCTTGGTGAAAGATGAGCGCGCTGATGGGGGAAAATTAAAAACGAGCGTGGGGCGGATTACATTCAACGATGTGGTACCTCAAGAATTCCAATTCATCAATAAAACCATGAATAAAGCTGCCTTGAAACGCTTGGTTTCTGATTGCTATCACCTCCTTGGAAACGAAATAACAGCGACCATGCTCGACAATCTCATGAAGCTTGGTTTCGAATATGCTACGAAATCTGGTACCACTATCGCTGCCAAAGACGTTGAAGTCCCTGCCAGCAAAGCTAAAATAATTGAAGAAGGAAATGAGAAAGTAGCTGTTATTGAAAGTCAATTTAATCGAGGCCTCATCACTGAGGAAGAACGCTACCAAAGTACAGTGAACGTTTGGACAGGTACAACAGATAAGATTAGGGACGAGGTTTATAATTCACTCGACCGCTACGGTAGCATTTACATGATGGCTACCTCTGGTGCTAAAGGCAACATCGGGCAAATCGCTCAGATGGCAGGCATGCGTGGTTTGATGACAGATCCTTCAGGAAGAATAATAGATTTCCCAATCAAATCGAGCTTCCGGGAAGGTTTGAGCGTAATGGAATATTTCATTTCGACGCATGGCGCTCGCAAAGGATTAGCCGATACGGCTTTAAGAACTTCAGACGCAGGATACCTTACCCGCCGTCTTATCGACGTTGCGCAAGATCTCATTATATTCGAAGAAGATTGCGGTAAAGAGGAAGGCATTAAGTTATTTGAAAAAAGTGACCAGAAATTGCTAGCTCCACTCCATGAACGAATGCAAGGACGCATAGCACTAGTTGATATTGCCGACCCAAAGACCGGTGAAATTATTGTCGCCAAGAACGAAGAGATCGTTGAGGCAAAAGCAAAACAAATTATCGACGCAGGAATTACCGAAGTATACGTCAGATCGCCGCTATGCTGTCGTGCGGGACGAGGCATCTGTCAACATTGTTACGGCAGAGACCTCGCTCAAAGAGGGCTGGTACAAAAAGGAACAGCTGTAGGTATTATCGCTGCGGAAAGTATTGGGGAACCAGGCACACAGCTTACACTGCGTACATTCCATACCGGCGGTGTTGTTGGTGCAGACATCACAAGCGGTTTACCACGTGTTGAGGAACTTTTCGAAGCCAGAGTACCACGAGGCGTCTCTCTGCTCACCGAAATCGACGGGAATGCGGAAGTCATCGACACTGAAGAAGCTCGTAAAATCGTAGTAACTAATATCGAATCATACCTCGATGAATACTTACTACCACCGGGAGCCAAAATTGCGGTTAAAAACAAGAGTTGGGTCGACGCTGGAACACCATTAACCAAACCAGAAAAAATAAAAGGTAGTAAAACAACTGATAAAGAGACAAGAGCTCTCAAGGAACAAAAAAGAAAAGGTAAAAGTATTGACAAAGAGAGCAAGGATGCTAAGGAACAATCGAAAGAAGAAGCTCAGCAATCACTTGCGACTCAAGATAATGTGCCCATCGCCAGATTTTCTGGCACTATCGTTATCGAAGACAAACACCTGTATATTCGTTATGAAGAAAAGGAGGAACGAGAATACCTAGTTCCACCAGGCAGCCATATCCGCATAAAGTCAGGGGATAAAGTGAAAGCCGGAGACCAGCTTACTGATGGGTCAATAGATCCACAGGATATTTTAAGAATTATGGGCAGAGAAAAAGTACAGGACTATCTCATCGAAGAGGTGCAAAAAGTCTACCGGTCGCAAGGCGTTAACATTAATGATAAGCATATTGAAATCATAGTTCGCCAGATGCTCAGACGTGTACGTGTCGAATTACCCGGCGATACTGACCTACTATCTGGTGATCTCATAGACCGCTTCGAATATGAAAACATAAATGCCAAAATCCTTGCTGAGGGTGGCGAACCTGCTACTGCTCAAACCGTTCTACTGGGAATCACGAGAGCTTCACTCAATACTATTAGTTGGTTGGCTGCTGCTTCCTTCCAGGAAACTACAAGAGTGCTTACCGAAGCAGCAATCTGGGGAAAAACTGACAGACTTCTTGGATTGAAGGAAAATGTTATTATCGGTAAGCTCATTCCTGCGCAGTCAATACACTTCGACAAGGAGAGCGGAACAACACTGTTACTGGATACCGGAATGCAAGCAGAACCCTCCCTGGTTTTAGCTGACGAGTCAACAATCAAAACATCACAAGATGAGGCAGAATCCGACAGCCGGACGAAAGAATAAAGCTTAAGGGAGGAGTTCGGCTTTTCGATCAGATCCATCCCTTAGGCATAAACATAAAAGCTTTGACTTCATAATCTGAACATGTGATATAATCGCAGTAATGCGTGAGGAAAAAACTACAGCACGTATCATATCATCGAAATCTAACACTGATGATGTTTCTTTTGATACTAATCTTCGCCCAAAACACCTCGCTGACTTTATCGGACAAGAAAAAGTCAAAAGCAATCTTAAGATAGCCATAACTGCCGCCACAAATCGAGGAGAGGCGCTCGACCATGTCTTCATTTACGGCCCACCGGGTTTAGGCAAAACTACCCTGGCTTATATCATCGCCGCCGAAATGGGGGTTAATATTAAAATCAGTTCAGGACCAGCGATAGAACGTCCCGGTGACCTGGCAGCTATACTAAGTAACCTACAGAAGCACGACATCCTTTTCATTGACGAAATTCACCGCCTGAGCAGAGTTGTAGAGGAGATTCTCTATCCAGCAATGGAAGACTTTGCCCTGGATATTATTATTGGTAAAGGGCCAGGAGCTAGGAGCCTTCGTTTGAATCTACCCCATTTTACCTTAATTGGGGCAACGACTCGTTATGCCATGGTAAGTCCACCATTAAGAGATCGCTTTGGAACTGTGTTTCGTCTCGACTTCTACGATAAGGCAGCGGTAAAGACTATCATAGAACGCTCTGCTAAAATTCTCAATGTAAAAGCCGAGGAATCCAGCCTGAGCGAAATAGCTTGTCGTGCCCGCGGAACACCGCGCATCGCCAATCGCCTTGTTAAAAGAATTCGGGACTATGCACAGGTCACTGCTGACGGGGTCATTACGAAAATCATAGCTCTGGAAGCACTATCAAAATTGGAGATAGACAATGTTGGGCTTGACGAAATAGACCATAAGGTTCTCCGCACTATCATTGAAAAGTTCGATGGGGGTCCTGTGGGGCTTGACACCATTGCTGCCTCAATTAGTGAAGAGGCAGATACTATAATGGATGTCTATGAACCATATCTGCTCCAATTAGGGTTTCTTGACAGAACACCTCGCGGTCGAGTAGCAACGAGGCTTGCCTACGAGCATTTAGGCATTCCATATAAAATAAATCAATCGTCACAATCAACCTTATGGCAATAAGCGATTCCGATTGAACCACAGACTCTCTCATTACCTTACCTTATTTTTTCCTGTAGTAAAACAAAATGTGTACAAGAAATATAATTTACACCGTACTAGCTCTCCTGACAATACCTGCCCTCTTCGCTTGCCAAGTCCAATCCTCCACTTATAAAGTCATTCAAGTAATTGATGGCGATACCATAGTTCTTGAAGGTGACCATCATGTCCGTTACATCGGTATTGACGCCCCTGAAAAGGGGGAATCCTGCTATTTAGAAGCAACACAAGCAAACAAAAAATTAGTAGAAGGTAAGAAGGTTAAGGTAGAAAAAGATACTTCGGAAAGAGATAAATATGGAAGGTTATTATACTATGTCTATGTAGATAACATTTTTGTCAATGCTGAGGTAGTCAGACTTGGTTATGCTCAGGCTATACCGTATCCACCTGACATCAAGCATCAACGATATCTGGAAGCAATGGAAATGGAGGCTAAACAACTACGAAATGGAATTTGGAAATAATCATACCGCCCACCTCTAATACCCACCCCAAAACCAACAGAAAAAGCTTAAAAACAATTATTTATCGGTTGCCGCTTCCCCTCTTATTTTTCGTTCCAAAAAACGCAGGAACAAAAAGGTGGGACAGGGCAAGTAAGCTTAAAAACAACCAAGCCCAAAGGCTCAGGGCATTATTGCTTACTAAAGCCACCACTGCCAATACCATGATTGCACAAATAAGCAAAGCCCCTGCTTTTATCCAGCGTTGCTTGACTCGAATAAAAGTGGCTACAGCTAATGCCAGCACAGTAAAACTTAAGGCTATCCAAACAGTAGCTTCGTGAACCGGCGCAGTTTCTATGAAAGTGGCATCGGTACTCAATACCATCACCCAACCTACTACTATTGGAACAGGCAATAGCATCAATGATACAAATAGCCAATCTATCTTCAAAATCTGTTTGGCTACTACAACTAAAATAAAAACAGCGAGAGGAACATAGACGAGAGTAGCAAGCCACACCCAACCACCTGGCAAGTAAAGCAACATGACACCAGCAACTACTACCGGTATTAACAAATAACCCAGCCAGGAAAACAACCAGGTCGGTTTCCCATGGCACCAACCATAAATAACAGTACCTATAACCACAACTAAAATAATTGCCAACCACAAAGGGTTCAACCACCATCGCAAGGCAAAGAAGGAAGCTGTTAAAAAATGTGGCAATATAGCGAATAAAGTCTCGCGCCAGCTACCCTGACTGTAAACCTCGTAAATTTGCTGAGCAAGAATACGAGGGGAACCTAGCAATGTGGCGGCGAGGTCACCCGCTTCTTCTTCAGATACCCCTGCTTCCCGTAACTCCCCGATTTTATCCTCAAGGTGCCCGCGAAGCTCTCGAAGAAACTCATCTTTAACTGCTGAATCGAGTCTTAGACAACTCTTCAAGCCATTTAAATAGTCCATATGATTCCATATTCCCTAATCATGCACTTGGAAGCATGATTAAATTGATAGCCTCGGAAAAACCTTGCCATACAGCCATTCTCTCGTTTAACGCTCTCTGTCCTTTCTCCGTAATATAGTAATATCGCCTTTCCTGTCCGCTAGGCAACTTCTGCCATTTACCTTTAACAAGTCCAGTTTTCTCCATGCGGTGCAGAGCAGGATACAGAGTGCCCTCCTTGAACTGGAAATAACCGTTGCTCTTTCTCTCCAGCTCTTTAATGATTTGATATCCATACATTGATTGGCTATTAATCAAACATAAAAGCAAAGAGTCAGTGCTGCCTTTGAGTAATTCACGTCCATAATTCATAGTTTTCACCTCTCTAAAATATGAGCTTATTCTATGGTTTTTACAATAGCACCAGCCATTAACATAGTCAAGTCATCAGCGTATCCACAAATGCTAAATATAATATAAATATTACTACCGCCAACAATCATCATGGATAAAACTATCAAATTTCAATTAGAAAAACTATTCTACTTTAGCTTGTATTCATGTATAATCAAGTTAGTAAGGAAATATGGGCAGAATATGGAGTGATTACAAAAATGATGGAAGTAACCACTGTCAAACTACAAAAACAGCCCTATAATGCGACTACATCAACATTACTCAACAGAAAAAGATGTGCAAACAAACTCATTTTCATAGTTCTCATAGTGCTTTTTACCGTGGCTTTTCTTCCCTTTAGTTTAGCATTAGCTCAAGAGGCACCATACCCTGAGCCACTATTGCCAAAAACAGGCGCTACCAATGTCGAAGTCACTTCAATTGTCTTTTCATGGAAACCATTCTACGTCGGAACAGAAGAATATACATTCCAATTATCAAAGAATATTGATTTTAGCAACCTTGTCATCGAGGCCAAAATTCGTGGTGATAGCACTGCCTACACCTACAGGGGAACTCTGGAATACAATACCACCTACTCCTGGCGAGTCATGTCTTCTAAGCCACTTGGTGACTGGAGCCCTGTTTCCACTTTTACCACAAAAGCCTCACCGGCTGCCTCAACAAACAATGCTACTGCTCCTCCTCAAGACTCAACAAAGAAATCATCCATTATTTCGTACCTGGAAAACATCGGGTGGCCGATAGTCGGTGTTATTGCAGCAGTTATAGTGGTACTCATTATTGCGCTCGTAGTCTTGACCAAACCAAAAACACCACCAGGTAGACCGGGACAATGGCAAGGAACTCAACCTCCACCCCATATGCAACAGCCTTCTGTTTGCCTCACATGTGGTTCCCCGAACGCACCCGAGAGGAAATTTTGCAGCAACTGCGGGGGTAACTTGATGGGGACAGGTCCACAACAAACATGGGGACCACCGCCAACACAGCAGCAGGCGATTACCTGCCCAACATGCGGCTTCCCCAATAACACTCCTGACAGGAAATTCTGTGGCAACTGCGGAGGTAACTTGACTACCGCATGGCAACAACCACCGCGAGGACCCCAACAGCAGCAAAATTATCAGGTATACCAAACATTCTCCTGCCCAATCTGTGGCGCTCCGATTATTAAAGGAAGCAATCCTTGTCCAAACTGCCGCACATGGTTAGACTGGGGAGCATATTGAATTTCTACATAAATGATTTAATCGCATTGTTTCCGTAGAAATCCGACAGTCCATGTACAATCATGGACATGCAAAACAGTACATTAATCACTCTTTGCTGGGAGCTCTATGAACAAGGAATATCGAAGTCAAGCATTGCTGAACGGCTGCAAAAGAATCGGGAAACCATCCATATCTGGGTCAAAGGGATAGAACAATACGGGCTGTTACATTTCCTGGACAGGTATGAACAAGCAAAAAAGGGGGAAAGAAAAAGCAGGCAGGTCGACCCGGTAGTAAAGCGGTTGGTATGGAAGATCAGAGAACGCGAATATCACTGTTGTGGTCAGAAAATCCAATACTTTCTCCATAATGAATATGGCATTCATCTTTGCGTTCCCAAGATATATGAGATACTTGCTGAGAAGTATGTGATCCGGTCCAAATGGAAGAAAAATAAAGGGAGAGGGCCAATACCTACAGCTTCAATGCCCAGGGAAGTAACTCAGATGGGTACCATAGACTTTGGAGATATTTACGCTTTCACCGCTATTGATATTTTCACTAAGGAAGCTGATATTCTGATGGCGCCAGAGCTAACCGCCCACTATGGACACAAATTTCTTTCCCAGAGTATGAAGAGAAGATACGAAGGGCACGTACATCTCATACAGACTGACGGCGGGCCTGAGTTTAAAGCAGATTTCCTCATGCATGTAAATTCGTTTTGTGATCGGCATAGAGTTGCCAGGCCTTATCGTAAAAATGAGCAGTCTTATATTGAGAGTTTTAATCGAACAGTGAGAAAAGAATGCCTTGGCTGGATGAACTATAAAACGAATCAATTAAGCCAGTGCAGAGAAATGGTAGAATCCTTTCTGATGCGATATCATTATCACCGTCCACACATGAGCTTAAATATGACACCCCCGCTAATTGTTAAAAAGGAGGAAGATTGTCGGATATTTACGGAGAATTAAGCGTTAATTTGACAATAACCTGAGTGTTACCTATAATATTCATTTGACTAGCATGGGTGGACAGATTTAATTTCCCTATGAATTTAAACAGGTTATTTACCCCCTCAAGTTCCATTATTAACCATTGCGTTATTTCTAGCAGACATCTTATTCTCCCCCAACCAAAACCCCATAGTAAGCCTGATAGAGTGCTTAACATGAGAACCAACTCATTTATCTAAGCCAAAAACAAAAGAAGGAGAGAGTCTATGGAACTAAGTCGGCGAGAGTTTCTGAAGCTGTCTGGTGCCACAGCTGGTGGAGTGGCAGTTCTCGGATTAGCCACACCAAAAACCGGACTGGCGGCAGAGCCACCCAAAGCAATCCCCTTACACAAGAAGATCGGTGAAACAACCACTATCTGTCCTTTCTGTGGCGTGGGGTGCGGATTCCTAGTTGCATCTGAGAATGGGTCTGCAGTTAATGTAGAAGGCGACCCTGAGCATCCTATCAACAGAGGGGGCGCCTGTGCCAAAGGCGGCGCCCAATTCCAGCTATCAGCCCACAACCCACTACGTCTCAAGAAAGTCCAGTACCGCGCCCCGGGAGCTTCCAAATGGGAGGAAAAATCCTGGGACTGGGCAATGACCGAGATTGCCAAAAGAGTTAAGAATACCCGCGATAGCAACTGGATTGAGAAGGATAAGGACGGTTTTACCGTCAATCGCACCGAGGCTATTGCCTGTATTGGTGGCGCCTCGCTCGATAATGAAGAATGTTATCTGCTTTCCAAGTTAATGCGTTCGGTAGGAGTGGTGTTCCTCGAACACCAAGCACGGATATGACATTCCCCTAGTGTATCGGCTCTGGGAGAGTCGTTCGGACGCGGCGTTATGACCAATGGTTGGAATGATATCGCTAATAGCGATTGCATTCTATGTATAGGTGCCAACTGCGCAGAGAACCATCCCGCTGCTTTTGGTCATATTATGACAGCCAAAGCAAGAGGCGCTAAGCTTATTAATGTCGACCCCCGTTTCACCCGCACTTCAGCAAAAGCTGACATCTATGCCCCATTGAGGTCTGGTACTGATATAGCCTTCATCGGCGGCATGATAAATTATGTGGTTGAGGACATAGAGAAGAAACCCAGATAACTACAATATAACCTATATTACAGAGTACACCAATGCGCCGTTTCCTCATAAACCCAGACTTTAAGGGTGCAGCAGACCTGGATGGAGTATTCTCAGGATTAAATACTGATGCTAGAAGCTATAATACATCAACATGGCAGTATCAGTTGGATGAGAACGGAATACCCAAGAGAGACAAAACGTTAAAGGACCCGTACTGTGTATTCCAACTACTGAAAAAACACTATGCCCGCTATGATGTTGACAAGGTATGCAAGATAACTGGTACTCCAAAGGATGTCTACCTGGAAATTTGTAAGACCTTCGCCGAAACAGGCAAACCCGGCAAAGCAGGGAACATCCTCTACGCTATGGGCACCACACAGCATACGTATGGTACACAAAACATACGCGCTTATTCCATCCTATCACTATTACTAGCTAATATAGGTGTAAGCTGGTGGTGGCATCTATGCTATGCGCGGCGAGCACAATGTCCAGGGTTCTACAGACATGGGACTGCTGGCACATATTCTCACCAGCTATCTTGCTTCGCCTAACAATAAGGATATAACACTTCAAGATTATCTAAAACGCGTCACTCCCACAACGAAGGACCCACTAAGCGCCAACTGGTGGGGCAACTATCCTAAATACATTGTCAGCATGCTGAAAGCATGGTATGGCAATGGTGCTACTAAAGAGAATGATTTCGGCTTCGGCTATTTGCCCAAGGTCTCTGGCAATGCCAATACGCTCCATTGCTGGATGTCCCTCTTCGAAGCTATGGGTAAAGGTACGATTAAGGGAATGTTCTGCTTTGGGCAGAATCCTGCGGTCGGTGGCCCCAACTCCAATTTGGAAAGAGACGCCATGGACAAACTGGAGTGGCTGGTAGTTGCCGACCTCTGGCAAACAGAAACCGCTGATTTCTGGAAGAGACCAGGAGCGAATCCAGCCAATATTAAAACTGAGGTCTTTGTCCTACCCGCCGCCTGTCACTATGAAAAAGAAGGTACGGTAAGCAATAGCGGTCGCTGGGTGCAATGGCGTTACAAGGCCGCCAACCCGCCGGGCGAAGCCATGGGCGACCTGGAAATAATAGACGAGCTAGGACTTAAAATAAAAGATATTTACAAAGCTGGAGGTCAATTTACCGACCCAATCCTTAAGATGACATGGGATAACGGGCATCCAGCCAGCGCAGATAAGGTACTCAAAGAAATCAACGGCTATGACCTGACCACAGGCAAATTGGTTACTCCGGGCTTTGCTAACCTCAAAGATGACGGCACAACCTCCTGCGGTGTCTGGGTCTACTGTGGCTCCTACACCGAAGATGGCAACTTGACCAAGCGTCGTGACCTGGATGATTCACCCTACAAAATCGGGCTCTTTTCCAAATGGACATGGTGCTGGCCTATGAACCGACGTGTTGTCTACAACCGGGCATCGGTTGACCTTAACGGCGAACCCTGGGATAAAGAACATCCCATAATTTGGTGGAAAGATGGCAAATGGACGGGTGATGTAGCTGATGGAGGCTATCCGCCGATGGCAGTCGACCCTAAGCACGACAAAATTACCCTTTATTATGAGAAATGAAGGTGTAGCTCGTCTCTTTGGTATGGGGCTTGCCGATGGTCCTTTCCCCGAGCACTATGAACCCTGGGAAAGCCCTGTCAAAAACTCAATGTCAGGCACGCAAGTCAGTCCTGCTGCCTATATTGGAGCCTCAGCACCAAACCAGAGGGGCACAGCAGATAAATATCCTTATGTGGCTACTACCTACCGCGTCGTTGAACACTGGCAGACAGGTCCCATGACCAGGAACCTTTCCTGGCTATGCGAATTGCAGCCAGATATGTTCGTGGAAATAAGCGAGGAATTGGCAAAAGAAAAAGGCGTCACCAATGGAGGTAAAGTTATTGTAGAGTCAGCCAGAGGGCAATTCGAAGCCATAGCGATTGTCACCAAACGCCTTAAGCCCATGAACATAGATGGCAAAATAATCCATGAGGTAGGAATGCCCTGGCACTGGGGTTATTCAGGATTGGTTACAGGACCCAGCGCTAACGTATTGACTCCTCACGTCGGCGACGCCAATACCGCAATCCCAGAATATAAAGCATTCCTCTGTAACGTAAGGAAAGCATAGGAGGTAAGCAATGGCTGAGAAAGCGATTTTATTCGATTCATACTAAATGCACTGCCTGCAGGGGCTGTATGGTAGCCTGCAAACAATGGTGGGGACTGGAAGGTGAGAAAACCCAGAATTTCGGGAGCTATGAAAATCCACCTGACCTCACCTACAACACCTGGCTTAAAATTCGATTCAAGGAGATTGAGAGTAAACGCACCGGCGGAGTCGACTGGATATTCACCCGCCAGAGCTGTATGCATTGCACCGATGCAGCCTGCGTCAAAGTTTGCCCCAGCGGAGCGTTGTACCACAATTCATTGGGTAATGTGGCTTACAACGAGGATATATGCACCGGCTGTGGTTACTGCGCTGAATTTTGCCCCTTTAGTGTACCGAAGCTTCAAGGTGGACCAGGGGCGCCTATCAGAAAAATGAATAAGTGCATTATGTGCATTGATAGAATTTCCAACAGCCAGGAGCCTTCCTGCGTCAAGACCTGCCCCACCGATGCCCTCACCTTCGGTGACCGCCAGGAACTTGTTGCTAACGGCAAGAAGAGAGTTCAGGAGCTGAAGCTGACGTATCCCAATGCCTATCTCTACGGCGAAAAAGAGCTGGGTGGATTGCATGTCATGTATGTTCTTACCCAATCACCGCAGGTTCACGGGCTTCCTACCAACCCAGAAATACCGGTAGCAGCTATAGCCTGGAAAGACATACTGAAGCCAGCTGGCTATGCCCTCGCTGGACTTGCCGTCGTAGGACTGGGACTGAATTACCTGGTAGCTCGAGCAAACGCTAATGCCAGAGCTGAGTCAAAATCCGAGCATTAGGATTGAAATAAACGGAGGATTATGATGGAACAACGGGTTCAGAAATACACAAAAGTAGCACGTATTTTCCACTGGATACATACTGGTGCCTTCATAGTACTGGTTCTTACCGGTATCTTCCTCTATGCAAATCTGGGTTTGCTCGCCCAGGATAGCTGGAGCAGGCTGGTGCACCGCATCGCAGCAGTCATCTTTATCGTAGCTCCACTAATGCAGCTTTTCGGGAATAGAAAGACAGCAGCAGCATCATTGAAAACCGCTTTTACCTGGGGAGTAGACGACCTTAAATGGGCTATAGCTATGCCCAGATACTACTTCCTCTCCGATGAGGAGTCTATGCCACCACAGGATGAAATGAATACCGGTCAAAAGCTGTGGTATTTTATCTTGCTGGTCTTCAGTCCCATCTTTGTTATCACTGGTATCCTCATGTGGTTCTTGAAGGACATCCTCCCATCGGCTGTTTTTCAATGGAGCGTCTTCGTCCATGATGTTGCCTTTATTGTGGTTTTCCTGATGTTCCTGGTGCATATCTATCTCGGTGTTATTCATCCGCTCATGCGGCAGCATGGCGGCTCCTTCCGCGCCATGGTAGATGGTACAGTGACTGCGGACTATGCCAAATCTCATCATGGGAAATGGTACGAGAGAATCAGTAAAAAATGAACGACAAATCACCACACACCTCCACACACAAACAGGTGATTGATAAGATACTCAACCGGTTGGCAGAGGCTGAACAGCCTCTGCCAAGTTCTTTAGAGTTCTACCGACGTATCCTCACCATTCAGAACAAAGTCAGTTTACCCGACCTATCTGAAATTACCACTGATTTGAGCAAGAACTCAGGTGAGCGCCTATCTCAAGGAAAGCCCATACTGACATTCTCTGACCTGAAAATTAACTGGGATAATTTCCAGAAGCTGTTCAACGAACTAATGGAACTATCGATGAAATTTTTAGCTCCTGATAGAGAGGAAACCGAGGAAGTCAAAAAGATAGGTTCAGACCTCAATTCACTTCAAGAAGCAACGAAAACATGGTTCGGTAGCAAAACAGTATCGAGAAAGAGTAACGCCAAAAATAATGATATCAAAACCTCTTGCATCGAGCATTCTGCAAGCTACTTTCTATCCTTTGCTCACCACATATACCGACAAACTGTTACCCCTGGTACCACAAGAAGCTTGGTATAAAAGATATTGCCCGGTTTGTGGAGGTGGAGCTGACTTCGCCTTCCTTGACAGAGAAAAAGATGGAGCACGTTGGCTCCTCTGTTCTCGTTGTGATGCCCAATGGCTTTTTTACCGCCTTGTTTGTCCACACTGTGGTAACGATGACCAGCAAAGCCTCTCCTACTTTACGGATGATACCAATCTATATCGCTTATATGTCTGCGAAAAATGCCGCCGTTACCTCAAGACAATTGACTTGAGGAAGACAGAGACAGAAATACTGCTACCACTGGAGCGCGTCCTCACTCTGGACATGGACCGCCAAGCACACGACTCAAACTATCAAGCAGATTAGCCACTCCAAAGCTATTCAGCTTTGACTGAGTATAAGTGCGATGTTATAATAAAGTTTTATACAGGCTATTTATAGCCAAGGAGGAAATGGATGCCGTTCAACTTACAGTGGCCTGAGATTGTTCTCATACTGGTAATTGTTCTTATCATCTTCGGTGCCGGCAAATTACCCCAAATCGGTAATGCTATCGGCAAAAGCATAAAGGAATTTCGAAAAGCACGAAGTGAAGAGGAGGAGGACAAGAGCAAAGCTAAAACTGCCACGACATCAGGTGAACCAGAATCGAAAGAGAAAAGTTAAGTCACCCGAATCCCTCTCTGTCTTGTACTGCATCAATATCCTGGCCTCGTCGAAAATTAGCTAGATACCTCTGGTAGTATTCGTATCATACAACTAGGTTAAAAGAAGACATCCTATGGACTTCATGGGCATCGGTCCCCTCGAACTAATTCTCATCCTGCTATTAGCCTTTCTATTTTTCGGTCCTGAAAAATTACCTGGCATGGCAGCGAAAGCTGGTAAGCTATACCGTAACTTCAGAAAAGCGACCTTCGACATGAGCAAGAGCATCAGCGAAGAGCTATCTGTTGAAGACAAGCCACAAAAAGAATCAACCACAGTGTCTGTACCAGAGTCCACCAATAAAACAAATCAAATAAACACTTTAGAAGCAGTATCAACACCAAGACCAGACGAAAAACCACATGAGTGACGATAAACAGCTTACCCTCATGGGTCACCTCAAAGAGCTTCGGTCTTGCCTGACCAGGTCGGTCATCGCCCTCCTTATCGCTCTCCCTATTTCCTTCTATGCAGCCAAATACGTTTTTGACATTCTGATGAAACCTGTACCTGGTATTCAGCTTATATATACTGAGATTACCGAAATGCTGGGCACCTATGCCAAAGTAACGCTCACCATCGCTGTAATTTTAATACTCCCCTTTATTGTTTATCAGGCAATCATGTTTGTCCGACCTGCGCTGACAAGGCGTGAGCGAAGCTATGTCTATATTATGCTACCGGCAATAGCCTTATGTTTTTTAATCGGTGCCACTTTTGCTTACTTCGTCTTGCTACCACCAGCCTTGAATTTTTTATTTACATTCGGTAGTGATATTGCCGAACCTATGATAAAAGTGGGAAACTACGTCTCCGTACTGACGAACTTGATCTTCTGGATAGGTTTATGTTTCGAAATCCCAATTGTTATCTTTTTCCTGGCTAAAATCGGAGTCGTCAAACCTCAATGGCTTTCGAAATTTCGCAAGGCTGCCTATATTATTGCTTTTGTTATAGGAGCCGTTATTACCCCGACGTTCGACCCCGTCAACCAGAGTCTAGTAGCAGTGCCTATCATTATTCTGTATGAATTTGGTATTATATTGTCAAGGTTAGCACGTCGAAAGAAAGAAGTGGCGAACTCAATAAATGGTTGATAAGTAAAACAAAAAGGGAGTGTTTGAGTCCCGGTGGGCTTCGCGGACTTCAAATCCGTCGGGGGGCATTTGTAATGTCTTCGGTGGGTTCGACTCCCATACGCTCCCGCCAACCTATAAATAAAATATTTATAAAGAGGTGAAAAATAATGCATTTCAAATGTATAACCTGCGGGATTGAATTTGATGACATACAACAACTCGCCAGTCATAAAAAGCAACACCAGGCTCCTCAAGAAGAAGGGCCGAAAGGGGTAACCTGCCTTGGCTGTGCCAAGAAAATCCCACTAAGCCCTTCTCAATTAAATTACAGTGGGCCTCTTACTTGCCCAAACTGTCACCGAACTATGAAGGTGACCTTGCAGAACGGAGAGGTTGTCATAGCCAGGCTTGGCTAGTTTGATTCTTGCCACATAATAGACACATCGTATGCAACAACCAAGTAGATGCCCGAAGTGTGGGACACCAATACAATACGGACAGACCTTTTGTCAGTACTGCGGTACTTTATTAAGCACCGGCTGTCCTTATTGCGGAACTGCTATTAGCTCTGGAGCTAGAATTTGTCCCGCGTGCGGAGCATCTGCAAATACAGGTGTGCCTCAACAATCAGGCTGGAATACACAACAACAGGGATGGTACACACAACAACGAAATTGGAACGCTCAGCAACCAGGATGGAATACACATCAATCGAGTTGGTGGCAGCGTTCCGGATGGGGTGTATCCGCAACTGGAATCCGCAAATCATCCACTCTATACCTGCTATTCATAGTATTAGCTTTAATAGTAATCGGTCTGGGGAGCTTTATTTTCTTACAATTTGGTACAGTAAAACCTGATGCCAGCCTTCCCACAATTTCAGGTGTGGCAGTCACTTTCAAAGGAAAAACGAGCGCTCAGATCGTCTGGCGAACTGATAAGCCTTGCAGTAGCCAGGTAGAATATGGCAGAAGTTCTCAATATGGCTTCCTGGAACCAGCAGTGCCGTCGAATGACCCAAGCACAGGAAAATCAATAGGAGTAACCTCGCACTTTGTGACATTGACCAGCCTTAAAGCGGGATATACGTACCATTACAGAGTTAAGTCAAAAGATGCAGCCGGGCAAGAAGCTGTTTCAGCTAATTTCTCGTTCAAAACCGATGAGCCAGCACCATTTATAACACCAGAATAATTGCTCTACCTGACAACCCGCTCATCACCTATACGACGTGTGAGCTTTTTCTCATCCATATACTCTAATAGTACCTTCGCATATTTACGACTTGTACCAAATAAATCACGAACCTCAGCCAGGGTAATACTACCTCGTTCTTTAGCATAAGCAATAATTTTGCTCACCATATCATCATAGGCAGCCTTAGTGAACACTACCCCGTCATCCATTTTAATCACCTTATTCTGTGCTATAAGCAAGCCAAGCAGATCTGGTTCAAGTACTATGTCAGTCGGAGGTGAATAAGGACTCTGATTCAATGACTTCAAAAAAACATCTAGCCTTGCTTTTTGTTCCTGAGTAAGATTGATTTGGTGTCGCGGCAATCGCACCTGCGTCCCATCATCTATCAGGACACTGTCGTGAAACAATTTCCCGAAAACAGGCGAATGTGGTAGCAATCCTAATTTGCTACCAAGTTCCCCCTTCGGCATACCCTGTCTGGCAGCAAACTTTCGGTGATATCCCCCTACTATAGCTTCCGCCCTTTTAGTTAATCTTTCCCACCCCAGGTTAGTAAACAGAATGGCGCTATCGCCTTGCCCTATGACTATTATTCTCTTCTGCTTCAAGAGTTCGTCTATCACCTTCTGGGCCTCAGCGATTGATAAATTACACTGTACTGAAAGTTGCTCAAACGCTAAAGGCTGTCTCATCTCTAATGTGGCAATTATCATTTCACCTGCTGTATCATTGCCAATTGTTTCAAGACTTTTTGCAATCTGGTCACGGAATCTCCGGTGTCGTCGAGCGTGAGAAATAACAATAATGCCCCCACCCAATGTATCCATGCTTGAGCGGATAATAAAGCGGTCATCCTTGACCACAGCCACCGGTTTCTCCAGAGTTAACTGCGCCCACGTGCTAGCTCCAGGAATAACTTCCTCACTTTCCAGTAAGTGAACCTTAGCTAGGACTTCAGCAGCTCCTATAAAAAAGCTAACAGTGGTACCATGTTTCAAAGGATAACGCAAACTCGGCATCATACTCAGTTTCACATCCAATCGTATCGTTGGTAGCAACCATCCTGGTTTGGTTAACACATAGCCACGCTCCAACTGCTCCGTCGTCACGCCAACTAAATTGGCGGCAACACGACTACCAGGACCAACAAAGTCCATCCTGGTCTTATGGGTTTGCAATCCCCTGAGTCTTGCTTTCAACGCAGGTGGTACAATCTCCACGTCCTGTCCCACAGACAAAGAACCATCAATCAATGTTCCAGTCACCACGGTACCAGAACCAACTATAGTAAAGGCTCGGTCGAGCAAGAGTCTCGGGCGACCGATGTCCCTCCGTGACTCAGCAGATATGAGAAGCGCATCAATAGCGCTAATTAAAACAGGTAATCCCTCGCCAGTTATTGCGGATACAGCTACAATAGATGCTTTAGAAAGCGTTGTCGGCTTTATCAGGTCTTCGATTTCCATCTTGACGAGAGTCAACAACTCCTCATCAACCAGGTCTTTCTTGGTAATAACGACAATTCCTTTTGATATGTTCAGTAGATGAAGTATCGCCAGATGCTCTCTTGTCTGAGGCATCACACCCTCATTAGCAGCTACAACAAAGAGGGCAAGGTCTATAGCACCGACACCAGCCAGCATGTTTTTGATAAAACGTTCGTGACCGGGGACATCAATTACCCCAACCTCTTTACCACTGGGTAGCTTCAACCATGCAAAACCAAGGTCAATAGTCATACCGCGTTCTTTTTCTTCCTGCAGACGATCGGGATCTATACCAGTCAATTTCTGCACTAGAAGCGATTTACCGTGGTCTATATGTCCAGCAGTTCCAATTACAAACATAGGCACCGTTACCTCATAAATTCATCGAAAGAGTGATTAATTATATAAGGGAATTTATTTACAAGAAGTACATTAGTGTTATTTTTTGCCTATCGTTATATTTTGCAAAGCCTGGAGCACAACGTCATCATCTTCAGGAAGCACAGACCTCGGGTCAAGGAATAGAGCGTCAGCGCTTATACGCCCAACTATTGGCGGTGCACAATGGCGTAACTTCTCACTAAACAACTGGACGATATTCCTACCTTTTCTTGAGTTTTTAGCAGCAATTGCTACTAGCATAGTAGGAAGTGTGCTTCCAGGAAGGCTACCACCACCAAGCATAGATTCTCCCTTCACTACTGTAGCCATACCATTAAGCTCCTGGGTCCACCGTATAGCTCTCTTCTCTACTTCATCCAAAGGCATACTCACCATACGCCATACTGGCACTTTTTCCAGCGCCTCACCTTTTAAATAATGAATCAACGTGGTAGCGAGAGCTGCTAGCCGCGTTTTATCTATTCGTAAAGCACGGGCCAATGGATGTTTCTTCAGCTTATCTATATAGACTTTCTTCCCGACTATTATCCCTGCCTGCGGACCACCAACAAGTTTATCTCCCGAAAAACAGGCAAGAGCTACACCCAGAGCTATACTCCTCTGCACCTGCGGTTCTGCAGCTAATCCGAACAAAGTAGTATCTAAAAAACAACCGCTGCCCAAGTCATCAAACACGGGAATAGTATGTTTGTCACCAAGCGCTATCAATTCTTCAAGATCAGCAGTGCTTGTATAACCTTCAATTTTGAAATTACTGGGATGAACACGCAAAAGCGCTGCGGTTCGGGTGTCTATTGCCTGTTCATAATCAGAAGTATATGTGCAATTGGTTGTGCCAACTTCTATCAGTTTCGCTCCACTTTGCCTCATCACATCAGGGATACGAAAGCCACCTCCAATCTCTACAGCCTCGCCACGTGATGCAATCACCTCTCTTCTCTTAGCTAACGCAGTCAGGATAAGCAATACAGCAGCTGCATTGTTATTCACTACCATCGCAGCTTCAGCACCGCTTAATTGACATAGAAGCTGCTCAACATGAACGTACCGCGAGCCTCGGATTCCCGTTTGCAGATCGAATTCCAGGTTACAATATCCCTTAGAAATGAACTCCATAGCCGCTATTGACTCCGAACTTAGCGGAGCACGCCCCAAGTTGGTATGCAAAATCACACCTGACGCATTGATGATAGGACGAAGATTTGGTTGAGCTAGTGCCTCTACCTGCGATAAAACATCCCCAACTATTTCATTAAGTGAGGAGCAGGCATTGCCCTTTAAAATCAACATCCGTTCCTGTTCAAGTCGCTGACGAACAATATCCACTATGAGATTATGTGGATATTTATCATTGAGTTGTTTAATTCTATCGTCAGAAATAACCTTATCTACGCTGGGTAAACGCCGAAACTGACTTTCAACCATATTCCATATTCTACTACATAGAGCACCATGTTATAAACGGAAGACTATTGAAAATTAGATAATTTTTAGCTTGTTGCGAAACTCTTTTACGTCCAAACCGAATTCACTACTTTACCAAATCTTTTATAGCAATTGGCTTCTTCTTTCTATCGCATTTCTTAATAGGTTCTTGTGAGTCAACCTCAAATACCTTTATTGCCGCTTTGAGTGCTTCTATTCTCATTCTATGATTTTCTATACTGGCTAATCTCTTAGTAACTTCTTCTTCAGTAGATTCTACATTCGCTTCTTCTGATGCAAGCAAATCTAACAACAATGTTGCAACATTAACATTATTATTTTCAGTTTTATGCCGTGAATGTATTGACATTGCCTAATCCTCTTGCTATACTTGTTAGTAGTGAATGTGACAAAGGAAGATAAGTATGAAATTCGCAGATAAAGAATTTATCGAAAGTTTTTTGGATGAACTTGCAAAGGAAGAGACTGCCCTTGAGCTGGCAGACATTGCATTTGCTGAGGCTAATGCAAGACAAATGGTAGCGAGTGAAAAATATTCGGCAGTTAGGGATATGGTAATAAAGAGAATTGGTACAAGCCCTTATGGGAGTGATTCTGTACCATATTGGCAGACAGCAGTGTCTAAGGCAAATCTTAGAAGTCCAGGGCGACACAGATTCACAAAAATGGCAATGGGTGATGCAGTAGTAGCAGCCCTGAAAGAGGTCAAAGAACCAATTACTTTGGATGAGATTACCGAAAGATTGATTACAGGAGGATCTAATAGTGTAGTTTTTGGGTCTATTAACAAACGAGTAGTGAATGCTGCTCTTATGAAAACGGCAGGTATAATAAAGACCGAAGATGGGAAATACACATATATTAATCCCGAAGATTTGCCCTTTAAAGAAGAGGAAGAGGACTTGCCATTCAAAGAAAAAGGAGTGGTGCATTAGGCACACCACTCCTTTTTTGTTAGCGGCGGCGTGCTGGATTTGGTATACAGGCTCGACTGTCAATCGAGTGGCCTGAAGCCGAGGGAGTTCGAATCTCCCCGCCGCCACCTGAATATTTCGGGTACTAGCATCAGCAGCAACTGAACTAGCACCCATTGTCACGGAGGGCTTAGCTCCTTGACTACTTATTATGATAATAGAATTACAGAAAATGTCAAGAGCATACCTGTCGTCAGGCAGCTTCATGCTGTGTTTGATTCCATACCCGATAAGGAATTGCTTTCCGCTCTGAAAGCCCCCACTGGCAGACCAGGATACACAGTCGAAGTATTGTGGAAAACCTACGTAGCCATGTTTGTACTTAGCCTCCCAACATTCGCAAACCTCATAAGAACTTTGCAGAATAATCCTTACATTGCGATTGCTTGCGGTATCACAAGTTATGAAGGGATACCAACCAAGTTTGCCTACTCTCGTTTTATGCGTAAATTGTCGCAGTCTAAGAATGTGGTAATGGTTAAGAATGTAATGCGCATACTCACAAAGAAACTCTATGAAACATTGCCAGACTTTGGCAAGAGTGTGGTTATTGATAGTACTGATTTGAAGGCGTGGTCTAACGGAGCAAAGAAACCTCATGCTGACACAGATGCCACTTGGGCAGCTAAACCCGATACTTCGGGCAAGAAGAAATTTTATTTCGGTTATAAACTTCATGTGTTGGCTGATACCCAACATGAACTTCCCATAGCTGCTAATCTCTCGACCGCATCTATCCATGATGTTAAGATAGCTTCTCGTGTCCTCAGTGAGGCTCGATTTACTTATGGCAGATTTCACCCCGAATATATCATTGCTGATTCTGGTTATTGTAGTAAGAAATTGAGACAACTTATAAAAAGGCAATATCGAGCAGAACCTAAATTTTGCTACAGAGACTCCGCCAATGCTAGAATACAAAGCATCAGTATCCTTTAATATCGTCACTATTATTATGTAAAGGAGATGCTTGGCAAAGAAAACAACTCCACAACTGACCCAAACTGTCAGCGGAGCCGGTTGAGCTTCTAAATTAGGTCCGGGTGACCTTAGTAAAGCACTATGCGGCTTACCCTTACTCGCCGATCCGAATGTAATCCGCGGTATTGATAGTCTGGATGATGCTGGCGTCTACAAATTGACAGAAGACATCGCTATCATACAGACCGTTGATTTCTTCACGCCTATTGTTAATGACCCCTACGACTTCGGACAAATCGCTGTGGCCAATGCACTAAGCGATGTATACGCGATGGGCGGGAAACCATTAACAGCTATGAATATCGTCTGCTTTCCTTCCAAGGCCTTGGATATATCGGTACTCCAGGATATTCTAAGGGGCGGAACCGACAAAATGAGGGAGGCAAGCGTAGTGCTGGTTGGAGGGCATAGTATTGACGATAAGGAGTTAAAATATGGGCTTTCCGTCACTGGTACAGTGCACCCTAATCGGCTTATAACAAACTCCGGAGCGAGACCAGGTGATAAACTCATACTCACTAAACCTTTGGGCACTGGAATCATAAACACCGCAATCAAAGCAGGTATGGCTGGTAAAAAAATAGTAGAGAAAGTCACTAAATGCATGACATCGTTAAATAATAAGGCTTCAGAGATTATGCAGCAGTTTGAAGTTCATTCCTGCACCGACATTACAGGATTCGGATTTATCGGCCATGTATACCAGTTAGCAAAAAACAGCCAAATAGGCATAAAAATCTATTCGGACTCAATACCATTCTTCTCTGAGGTCATAGATTTTGCCCGAAAGGGGTTATGCCCTGGGGGTCTCACCAGGAATAGGGATTTTTACAGCAGTAACGTAGAATTCGCAGCTGGTGTGCCTGATTATATAAATGACATTCTCTTTGACCCCCAAACTTCGGGCGGGCTCTTAATTGTTGTAGCACCAAAAGCAGCAGGATTATTATTGGATAAGTTGCATAAAGCCGACATTAAGAATGCAATGATTGTCGGAGAAATCATCAACAAACCTCCAGGGAAGTTGTTCATTCAATAACCGTAGTTTCAATACTTCAATAAAGTACCTATGACTTAAGTCTCTTCCTGATCAACCTCATCCCTTTTGCCCCTTGCCAGCGAAGCAAAAACACCCACAAAACTAAAGATTGCAAAAACGATAAATGTCACGTGTAAACTTTGTAAAAATGCCGCATGGTATTCCGGGGTAATCTGGACATTGCCCATGTATAAGGTGAATAATAGCATCACTACACCCATGCTCCCTATTGCCCCAAGGTGTCGCATTGTCGCTGTAATTGCTGAAGCCACCCCATACAACTTCTTGTTTACTGAGCTCATCATCGCATTAGTATTTGGGGTTACGAAAAAGGCTACTCCAATACCAAGTAGCATTAAATTGACTATTATCAGTAGTATCCCCGTCTCTTCATTGAGAAAAATAAGCAAGACGAGTGCTGCTAAAACAACTGTCATGCCCACTGAAGCAACTATTCGAGGCTGAATTCTGTCAGAAATCCTACCTGCCAGCGGCGAGCATAGAACCATAACAACAGGCTGCGACACCAAAATAAAACCTGCATACTGAGGACTGAATCCTTTAATAAATTGCAGGTAAAGGCTGAGTAAAAATCCCACGCCAATGGTAGCTCCATAGTTTATCAATGCCGCTAAACAGGAGAAGGTAAATGTTTTATTCTCTCTAAAAATAGTTAAATTTAAAATGGGGCTCGTTACCCGCATCTCCCAGATATAGAAGGCTCCAAACCCGATAACTCCTATTAAAATCAGTATAATCCCAAACAAGCCTGGTATGTGAGTAAAGCCATATATTATGGCTGCAATTGCTAATCCATAAATCATGGAGCCAACAATATCAAGTTTCTCTCCTCGGGCTTCAGCCCAGTCTCCTTTTAATCGCCAAAAACTAAGAACAATTATTACTAAGCCAATAAGTATGCACACAACAAAAATACTGCGCCAACCAATATGCTGGGTGAGTAAACCCCCTAAAAGTGGTCCCGTAGACGACCCTAAGTAAACCGAACCTGCCACTAAGCCCAGTGCTCTGCCACGCTCGTCACGAGAAAATACCGCGGTCACAATAGCAATACTGGTGCTGAAAACAAGAGCAGCCCCAATCCCCTGCAAAAACCTGAATGCAATCAGCATCACACCTGAGTTTGCTCCCAACAGCAGGAGCGACATAACGGTGAAAGCAATCATCCCCGAGGTATAAATCTTTTTCATACCGTAAATATCGGCTATTCGTCCAAATGGAACAACAAAGATGACTGATGCCAGCATAAATGCAGTAGCCACCCAACCAAGCGATATGGCATCCATAGCAAACTCAGTCCCTATCTGAGGCAATGCAACATTAATAGAGGTCGTAGCAAAAGACGTCAGAAAAGCACCTAAAATTTGTATGATTAAAATAGAGGTTTTATCTGGAGCCTGATTTACCTTCATTTGATGCTTGGCTAAATTCTAAATAATACACCCAAAGCACCAATTTCACAAGACCAATAGCATGAATATTTTTGGGCTCGTCTTACTATATAATTGCAATCAGGCACTACAAGAAAGTTGACAATAGGAAAATGCTTGGATACTATTATGAATCACTTTTGACAATATGATAGAAAGTCTTCCATCACTCAATCTACCAAAACGCATCAGTGGCCTTAATGAACTGGCGTACAACCTCTGGTGGAGTTGGCATATAGAAGCGCGAGAGCTTTTCAACATTCTCGACCGTCCGCTTTGGAAAGCCACAAGCCATAATCCCGTCAAACTACTACAGCGTATCCCGCCGTATCGGCTTGTAGCTGCCGCAGAAAATCCAGATTTTCTTAAAAAATACGACCTTGTAATGAATGAGTTCAATACCGACGTCTTAACGTCCCACACGTGGCTTACCACCCATAACCCGACTTTAACAAATCATACGATAGCCTATTTTTCACTGGAATTTGCTATCCATAATTCACTACCGCTTTACGCAGGTGGATTAGGAATTCTGGCAGGTGACTACTGCAAAGAAGCGAGCGACCTCGGCCTACCCATGATTGGGATAGGTTTCATGTATCCTCAGGGATATTTTCGCCAGCGCATTTCAGTAGATGGCTGGCAGGAAGAAATATATGACCAACTGAATTTTGAAGAGACGCCAATTATTCCAGTCCTCAATGCGCATGGAGATACCATGAAGGTCGACGTTCCCATGGATGATAGAATTGTAAAGGTTGCACTATTCCAGGTAAACGTCGGGCGGGTAAAACTCTATTTGCTGGATACCAACATCGAAGACAATCCACCCGTAGACCGGCATCTTTCTGACCGCCTCTATGTAGGCGAACGAGAAATGCGTCTGGCACAAGAGATCATTGTAGGCATCGGTGGGGTACGTGCTCTCAGAGCACTTGCCATTGAGCCAAAGATATGGCACGCCAACGAAGGGCACAGCGCCTTTATGATGTTGGAACGGATTCGAGAGCTCGTAGAAAGTGGTGTGAATTTTAATGAAGCAGTAGAACAGGTGAAAGCCACCACTATTTTCACAACTCATACACCAGTCCCAGCCGGCAACGAAGTATTCACTCTGGATTTAATCGACAAATACTTCCACAAATACTGGACAGTATTTGGATTGGACCGCAATGCATTCTTGAACTTAGCCTCGCAGAACTCCGAGAAAACAGGGTTCAATATGACTATACTGGCACTAAAGTTGTCTGACCAACGTAATGGCGTCAGTCAGCTTCATGGCAAGGTATGCCGTAAAATGTGGCACGCACTATGGCCTGATGTTGAAGAGAACAATGTTCCCATTAGTTCAATTACCAACGGAGTCCACATTCCTACCTGGATAGCTCCCCAGATGGCTAAACTCTATGAGAAATACGTTGCACCTGACTGGTTGAAAAGACAAGATGAGCCAGCATTATGGGAACGCGTTCTCGATATGCCGGATGAGGAGGTATGGGCGGCACGGCTATGGTTGAAATCAAAACTTATTAGCGCAGTTGATGATTGGGTGCGAAAACGCTGGTCAGAAGATGCCATACAGCCTGTGCAAGCAATAGCTATGGGGGGGTTTTTTAATACTGAAACGCTTACTATAGGTTTCAGTCGCCGCTTCACCGACTATAAACGAAATACTCTCATCTTGTATGATAGTAACCGGCTTAAACGCATCCTCAAGAACCAATTGCAGCCAGTTCAAATTGTATTTGCCGGCAAAGCACATCCCTACGATATAAGCGGAAAATACCTTATTCAAGAAATATACAGGGCTGCGAAAGACCCAGGGGTCGGTGGTCGATTAGCCTTTGTTGAAAACTATGACATGCACATGGCACGCTACCTTGTCCATGGGGTAGATATCTGGCTTAACACTCCTCAACCGATCAAAGAAGCAAGTGGTACCAGCGGTATGAAAGCAGCCCTCAATGGGGTCCCTCACCTCAGCATACTCGATGGCTGGTGGTATGAGGGATACAATGGGGCTAACGGGTGGGCTATTACTCCAGTTCACCATGATGACAATGAGCTTGATTCGCCAGAACAGAACAAGGAAAACGCAGAAGAATTATATATGTTACTCGAGGATAAAATCATTCCTCTCTACTATGAACGGGATATCTACGGGATACCACATGGTTGGATAAAACTAATTAAAGAAACAATAAGGTCAAACGCTGCCCTATTCAGCGCTCGTCGTATGGTAAAAGAATACACTAAACAGCTGTACGTAAAAACAGGTCGAACCACCCAGATTACCGATACCCAACCACCAGAATCTCCACCATCCTACAACATATAATCTCAAATCTACGGATTGCTACTTTTGCCCAGAGTGTTTTTTTGTCCTACGAGAGAAGTAGGCATGAAACCATGACCCACAGTTTTAAAAAGGGCAGACCACCAGATATTTAAAAGAACGAAATAATTAGTTGGCAGGCTGTCTCCACTTGGAGCAGTAAACTTGCACCGCTTGCTGATAAACAGGTAGAATCTTTATTAGCTTGAAGCCTGTTCAGACTGTCTGTAAACATCGTAACAGTTACCGCTTCTTCATCGAGCATAAAAAATGGTAAATGAGCAAACTTACGCCCCACCAGAATATCAGAAGTGGGTCTCGTTATTGGATGGCAGACAGGCTCTTCTACGCCCTATTCGGTCTGATGATCAGAATGCCATCGTCGCCTTTTTTGACCGTCTAAGCACGGACACTCGCTTTCTGCGTTTTCACTACGCTAAGGGTAGAATAGCTCCTGAGGAACTTGACCGCTACTGTCGTGTTGACTACTACAATAGCTTCGGATTAGTTGCAGAAATAAACCGTCATGGAAATATAGACATCGTTGGTGTGGGACGCTATGTCCGGTTGCCTTGCACTGATATCGCTGAAATAGCCTTCGTCGTCGAGGATGGAGAACAAGGAAAAGGCATCGGTACACATCTACTTAAGGAGCTTGTAATTCTCGCCAGAGAAAGAGCGGTTGCAACCTTCGTCGCTGAACTGCTCAATGAGAACATTATTATGCTGGACATTCTGCGGAAATTTGCTCCTGGGCTTAAACAAGTAATCGACGGCAACAGCATCCTCGTAACAATCTCAATCTGAATTACTACGGGGAAACCAAGTCTCATCATAGTAACAGCGGGATACCACAGGCCAATTCTCCATAGAGCAACGCAATACCATTTTTAGAAAGCCAGGAGAGAACTCTTGATATTTTGGTGAGCCGCCAGGGGCTCGAACCCTGAACCTGCTGATTAAGAGTCTGTAGACTAATGTCCCAAAGAGTATCCTTACGTTCAAACTAGAACGCTTGTATCAATGATTGAAAACCTACTTTACTCGTACAATGCCAAACAGTAATAACCCATTTCATTCAGTCCGTTAGCTAAATATTAGCTATTTTCCAACTTTGGTTTGAGTTCACAAACGCAGACATACACCTAGTCATGTTTGAATTAGAACTCCACCGTGAAAAACCTTAAATATACTTAGTTATATACTATATATAGCCTACCCAACTATAAAGCAAAATTTCCAATTTGGTTCTAATACAAATAGACAGGGTAGTATATATTTGAAATTAAGTGGTTCTTGAAATTGGATTAAAACGCAATTCCATGGATGCATTTACAGCTGCGTGGTACAAAAAAAGGGTTGGCTCCAATGATCTTTAGACTAACATTATATCTTGATCAGTTTTTGGGGTTCAGGTCATTCTGGTATTAGAGAGGATTGATTTGTATCCTGCAATTTGTCGTTGTTAATCTTAATTGTGCCTCCTCATAATTCCGCTTCTATACTCCCCTGTACTATTACCAAGCAGGTTCTTTAACGGCATTTCGCGCAGCTATTATTCCTTGGGTAAAGGAAAAAGAAGACATTATGCCAAGCAGGTATGTCTTTGCCCAGAGTCCACCGGTTATTTCTCCGACGGCGTAGAGTCCCGGTATTACTTCACCGTAATTATTTATTACATGACAATCGGCATCTATCTTTAGGCCTCCTTTCATAGAGGTCGTCGAAGTTGTGCAGTTTACGGCGTAGAACGGTGGGTTATCTAATTTCCTCAAAGTCCCATGCGATCCAGCCAAGCCTTTTCGTTTAAATAATGTATCGTAGCCAACTCTATCTATGTCATTATTATATTTCTCAACAGTTACCTTTAAACCTTCGACATTTATGCCGGCACTTTTAGCCAAGTCTGCAATATTATCAGCCTGATATCTCTTGCATCCTTCTGTAACACTAACATGCTCTTGATTCCGCCCTGCATATCCCTCAAGAGTACCTATCGCGGACATTATCTTTTCGTCAAAGATTGCCCAGTAGTATCCACCTGGCTGTTGCATAGCCACACCTGTCATCGGCCCGTAAAAAGATTCAGAGGATGATTCATCATGAAATCTTTTACCATCCACATTAACCAGAATGCCACCATTCCATAACACCCATAACGCATTTGAATGGGTTTCACGACAAATAGGCCAGGCAGGAGCCACCGCAATACCTATATCTTTAGTAGCGGCGCCAACATCCAATCCCATTTTAAGTCCGTCTCCTTGATGTCCTAAAGGCATCTTAGGATAACAATTGACCATGTGAGGAGCATATTCAGCTACCAATTCTCTATTATGTCCGAACCCACCAGTTGCCAAAATCACAGCCCTTCTTGCCTTTATGTTTTTGGGCTGATCCTTGGCATCAACCTTAACTCCAACAACTCTGAACCTTTCGGGGTCAATGATAAGCCTTCTTGCTCTATGGTTTAGTAGTATCTCTACCCCCTTGTCTCTGGCTTTAGTTTCGATGAGCTTAACCAATTTTGGTCCATACCCACCAATCCAGCCTAGACATCTATTTCTGGTGTGACCCGGGTGCGGAACAAGTCCCTGGAATTTAAAACCCGTATTCTTTATCATTCTATAGCAATCAAGCTGGTTATCTACAAAAGCTCTGGCTATCTTAGGATCAGCACCAGCAATATTTACCATATCGTTATAGAGAACATCTGGACCATCATCTATTCCCTTTTCTCTTTGTTCGTCAGTTCCGGCGAGCGCAATCGTTCCAGCGAGCATTGCGAAGCTACCACCACACTGAGGCCTTGCCTCAAGAATAGTCGCTTTTTGTCCTTTCTCGGCAACCACTATTCCCGCCGGGAGTCCGCCTGTGCCCCCTCCAACTATAACAACATCTGATTCATGATCCCACTTCTTTGGCACCTTCGTTATAGCCATTTCTGACCTCCCACTATTTCCCGTTTTAAACTACCGTTAATTGGTTCACGACTATGTTTGACATTTAGGCTAATTATAGCTCTTCCTAGATGTCTGTCAAATAGTCCTAAAGTGGAGTCCTGTATTATCTAGATTTCACCCTGTTAACCACTAACCCAAATTTCGAATCCATAAGCACATTTACAGCTGTGTGGTACAGGAAATGGGGCAGTCCACACTTGTAGCGACTCTAACTTAAAAGGTGATACACTTAGTGCGGATAGGCCATACCATCGATATTCGTATCAATAATGATGGGATTTTAATCTCGATAGATTGTGGATTATCCAATTAATTAAAAAGGATATAGTCTATATATAAGCCTAAAATATTTTATGGATGGCGGATAGTTGGGGTTGGTTTCCTTGCTCAGTTCCTGGGGATAGGTATATCAGCCTATGCGACAAGTATCTTCTTCCAAGCTATGTTTACTGACTTAGGCTGGACCCGAGGGGACTTAGCCCTTTCTATGTCGGTAGGCGCTATTCTGGCAGCTATACTAAGCCCATTAGTGGGAACCTTTGTTGATAGACACGGCGCAAAGCGGATAATGGCGATAAGTGCCTTTGCCACTGGTGGTTGCCTGATACTATCAGGCTATATTTATGAGTTGTGGCAGGCCTTCATTATCTTCTCACTTCTTGCTGCATTTCGTGTAGGTTTTGTCTCTATACCAGCTATGACTATGGTATCAAACTGGTTTTCTCAGAAAAAGGGTAGAGCTATAGGGATTACAACTGCCGGGCAAGGTCTAGGGGGTTTTATTTTGTCTCCGCTTTCAATCTATCTTGTCTCTAGCTTAGGTTGGAGGATGGCATGGGGAGCAATGGGGATTCTTACATGGGTGATAATGATACCTTCAGCTCTTTTAGTGGCGAAACAAAAGCCAGAAGTTATGGGCCTTCTAGTCGATGGTAAAGTGCCAGAAAAAGGAACTATGTCTTTAACAGCGAAGGATGGTAAAGGGGTTCCTCTTGAAAGTGATAAATTTACGATAGGGAACCTATTAAGAATGCCCACCTTTTGGTTCGTAGCTCTGCTACACCTTCTATACTTGTTCGGCCACGCTTCAATTTTCCAGCATGGCTTTTCCCTGTTTACCGATAGGGGTATACCAGCTATGACTGCGGGGACTATGATAGGTGTACTTGGTTTGTTCAGCCTCAGTGGAAAGGTAGTGCTTGGCTACTTATCTGACAGGATATCAATACGGTATGTGATGATGATTGCCCTAGCCTTGGCTGCTATAGGCATAGTGCCTCTCTTCTGGTCAGAGTCAACTTGGGGAGCCTGGCTATTTATAATATTTTGGGGATTCTGGGAGTGTGGGGTAATTGCACTTCAGCCGATATTGGTGGCGACCTTATTTGATAGGGCAATAATAGGTAAAATGCTGGGCATTTTTTCGATATTCTCTGTTGTTTCCCAACTGATTGGCCCTCCTTTCATGGGCTATATTCATGACATCACTGGTGATTACAATCTAGCTCTATGCACTTTTATTGTCTTCTATGTCGTGAGCTTGGTATTAGTCTTTTTCACCCGCCCTCACAAAATGACTACTTCTCTTACTGCAGCTAGCGAGTGTTAGCACAGGAAGCCCATCATTTTCTTATAGCTAATATTCACAGGAAAATAGCTACGTTGTGACAGTTTCTATTTGGACTGAGCCAGAAGCGAGTAAGTGTCTAAGGGATTCCTGTCTGTAATCGCTAAAGGTAACAGTTTTTGATAATAAAGCATACAGCCTACACATTGTTTTATTCATGGAAATGGTGAGGGATTGTGGTGAGTATACAAATGCACACAAATAGCTATTATTAAAAGAAACAGTTGAATGGAATATGAGTATTTACCTCTGGTTTGGGGGAGGGTGGGATAGCACCCCTGCAAGATACTATAGGTGTTAATTCATAGCCACATAAGTTTTGAAAAGCAAAAGGGCATTCTTGACAGCTACAAAAGGTCAGTTACATTTCAGGATAGTATGAAGTTTTATAGGTCGCCGTTAGGATAGAGCCACAAGATAGTATGTGCCCTAGACTCCACCTATTGAGCTGGAAGGGGCATTTGTGCATGCGTGCGAAAATGGTGACCTTATTACTTTTGGTAAGGAAGTAGACACAGTTTGTTTCAATATTACTAGGCGAACGGATTAATAATACCCAATATTATCTTATACCTTCTTTTTTCACCCTCAATTAAAAAACGCAAATTACTTATCAAAGCAGTAGAATTAATAAATTTTCCTCTGTAGGATTCGAGGTTTTCTTTGCTTAATAGTGTTTGATTTTTCGTTATCTTAATACCTAGCTTGCAACCATCAACAAGACATTTATCTATCTTTTTGAGTTTTTTCTCAATATCCTCAATTTCTTTGCTCAAACCCATTAATTGTGAAGATATATCGCTTTTTATTCTGTAAGTTATCGACTCGACTTTCGATTTAAATAAGGGAAACATGTCATCAGAAGTACGACTTATTGATGCTTCCTTGATTTCGTTTATGTCATCAAGAATGTGATTGAAATGTGTTTTTGCAGCGTGTTCGATATATGCTAATCCCATATAGGCATCTAGTCGAAATTTTAACTCATTTTCATATAATTTCATTGCAGCCTTTGCAACATCACTAGAACTACCCCATTGTTCTATTGCTGCTTGTAAATACTGTTGCTCTCTTTTGCCTTCCATTAATGATTTAGGCGATGGCAGTGGTAGTTTTCTCAAATAATTTTTTGTTTCTTCATCTTCAGGTATAGGCATTATTGAATTTAATTCTAAAGCAAATTGCCTCATGGTATCTTTAACCTCTTCAATTGCAGGACTTTCATCGTTAGAAGTTTTTAGCGGTATCTGTGGCTGTTTTTTAAAAGACAATTCTATAGGGCTGCCACAATTCAAACATATAGTGAAGTTTGTGTTCTGTGTGCCACCACAGTGAGGACATTGATAATCCTGTGACATCCCAACCTCCCACTTGTTTTTATCACAATTGTGTTATTGACTTGATTATACACCCAGCCAAAGCTAAATGGAATACGTACCATGTACGTGAAAAATCTTAAATCATCTTTTACTCTACTATAGATTTAGCCCACCCAACTACTAAGTAAATTTTTAAAGCAGATTCTAATTCAAATAAGACATGCACAGTTAAATCAGATTCAGAACTAATACGAATTTTCACAGTTAAATAAAGGGTGACACAAAGACGTTGCTCAAAAAGGCAGCAAATATGCCATATTTTCAAGCAATGTGAAACTATTATAGGGGGAATTACTGCAATATCTGGTCGTAGCTAAAACTGGGGTGTTTCTGTCTGTTAGATTCCCAAAACAGATTCATTGCAGGGTAGAGCGCGAGCCGAACCAGCCAGCTTTATTCAACAATAGGTTAAGTGCTGAAATAAATAACGGTATAGAATATCTGTACGCACGTTGGGATAGACATGCCAATGTTCGTCCAGTGGTAACAATTACAATTTTGCTGATTTAATAACATCCCTTAGTTTTAGTCCATTTGCCTTCAAGGTGTTGTAAATATATCCCTGACTGCATCCCAATTCTAGAGATGCTTCCACCACGCTACGGTATATCCGCAACGCCTCACAAACGTTTTTGAGTGGTATATTTAGTGGTTTGCGACCAATTCCCTTGACCACTACGGAATTACCGCAATTAGGGCATTGTACTTTCATTTGCTACGCCTCTCTTTTGGTTTTGGGTGACAACGAGAACAAAGCCATTCAGCTTTTCCCCACAGGCTAGCCTCACGCAACCAGCGCTCTGTACTACCGCAATTCTGGCAAGGCGTGGTAGGGCATTTAGGGATATCGTCCTGACCACTATCTTTATTTGGCATACCCAGGACGGCTTCAGGGGTATTTACAGTGCCAGCACCTAAAGGGGTAACAGAATTATTGAGGCTAATTTGATTTACATTGCCAATATCTTCTATATGGCAATCTTGGCAACCTAAATCCTTTTGGCCTTCTAAATCTTCTGGCAATTGCCACTTAACCCGTGCAATGCCTCTTTTGCCACTTTCACCCTCTCGCTTGCTGGTTATCCGCAGCTTGGACTTAGCACGATTTAATGTCCTCTCATATATGCCCAAGCTCTTAGCGTCACTGAAAACCTGCTTCGCCTCTACCGGCCCGTCTGTCAACTCGTCTCTCAGGAAGTCCACCGCCTCATCTATAGCCGTTTTACCGTCTCCAGTGTCCTCTACTGCCATGATACGGGCAGCCGTCAGGTCACTTTCGCCAGTCCAGTAAAAGCCGCCGTCCCTTAACTCAAAACCGATAGCCTGGCCCTTAGGGGCTAGGTTAGACTTGATTTGCACTATACCCCGCTTCTGATCATTATCAGGGTCACAACCTGCCATAAGTACCGAACGGCAAGAGGCTGCAAAGTCAATACTACCTAGCCCCCGGTATATTGGCTTCAGTGTCCCGCCTTTGGTGAGGTGGCGAATAGCCAGGATTGCGCAACTGTGTTTTTCAGCTATATCGGCTAGCTTAGCCATAACCGCCCTGGTCTCATTGCTTCTGTGAATATCAACATTAGCTCCGATATAAGCCACTAGCGGGTCAATTATCACTAGCGCGGGCTTCACTTGCTGTATAAAATCTTCAAGTTGGGCAAGCCCACTGTCACCAAAGTCCAGAGCGCCCTTGATAGCGTGAATGTTCCTAACGTCAGCTCCCATAGCGTCAAGCCTGGGTCTGATGGTATCCCCTAGCCCATCCTCTGCCGACGCTAATACTACACTTGCTGATTCTATCGCTTCCGTCCCTGGTAAACCTTTACCAAGTGACACCGCCGTTGCGATTGCCAGGCTTACCCATGACTTACCTACTCCTGGGTCACCTTCAAGTAACGTCACCTTTCCTTTTGGTATGTAAGGAAGCCATAACCAGGATACAGTCTCAGGCTCCACATCGCCAATACACACCAGGTCTGTATCCTTAGCAGCAGTTCGCTTGGCAATTGCTGCTAACTTATCTGTGAGCTGTGCTAAAATCTCGCCCCAGGGTATGTCACCGTTACGGTTTTCTAGTGTCTTCTGAAAAGAAAACATCATACCAGAATTGAGCACGTTTACCTTCGCCGTATGCAAGGGGTCGTTAGTGCCGTGCTGGAATACCTGGAGCGTGGCTAAACCTTCCGGGGTAATATCTTCAGCAGTGATTCTGATACCACAATCTGCCCATGACAGATTCACGAAATTATCGCCTTGCGTTACCAATGGTGCTCTCATTGCCGCACCTCCGCTAGTAAGGTAGCCCTCTCGCTTTGGCTGCCAGAGAGCAAGTCCTCTAAAGCCCGCCTGGGGACAACCATTCGCTTGCCACCAAGCCTTAGCACTTTAACTGGTAATTTATCCTGTTTGGCTAGCTCGTAGGCCAGCCCTCGACTTATCCCCAATGCCTTAGCAGCTTCTGGTATCGTTATGGTCAAGCGTTTTTCACCGTCCATTTGGCTCCCCTTTCTTCTGGCTACAGGTTAAGAGCCGCATTACGTCCTTCTCGTATAAGCGGTAATCTCCCCCAGGCAGTGCTACCGCTTTCAGGTGCCCCGCCTTTATGTAGCGCCGTATAGTCTCACGCCGCACCTTCAAAAGCCTAGCCGCCTCTTCCACTTTCAATAGTTCTTCATTCATTGTTCTTTTACCCCCTTGACAGCTCTAATGCTATATGCTATGCTAAAGCTATCTACAATAAGTCTAACACATGTATAATATCTGTCAACAATTGTATACATATCTGTTTAAGTGGATATTAAAAGGATAAGCGGATAAAGGAGGGAATATGGCAAAAGGACCCATAATTACTGATGAAGTTAAGCGAATGATCTCAGAAGTGTACATGGCCCATTCCAATTGGCCAGCGAAAACAATTCAACATGAGGTCGACAATCGCTTGAGAGGACGAGGGCCAGGATTAAGTGCTGTTCAGAAGATATTAACAATGATACACGAGAGAGAAAGGGAACAGCCACATCAGGCATCAGATATAGACGCGCCTTTTAGCCTAGGTTCGCTTGGCATGAAAGAGGAATACGAATTTCCACCAGAAGTTATTCCTATCATTCTTGATGTAAAAAAGAACTGGCCGAAGCCAAACCCCGCGGCAGAAGCCGAATTTAAGCAAACTATTGAAAAGTTGTTTGCGGAAAAGTATGGCACACCATTTCCCTGGCACAAATTGCCATTCACGTTTGAACCAAGGATTTTTACCGTTCGAGTAGCAAAATGGGTTGCCCGCATTGCCTTCGTATTAAAAGACAGATTATCACCTGAAGGGATTGGTTGGTGGGCACATTTCTACGCGAAGTATGAAAAGGAATGCGAACTTGCCGGCATACCTTGCAATACGTCCCATTTGGATACTAGTCTATTGACCGGAGATTTATGGCCTCATATTGGATGGGCTTTGTCTAAAGAGGGAAAACAAGACGCCCAGATAGAGGAAAGAAGGATGTTCGGCCATACCTTGGACGATATTGACTTGACCCCGTTGGGTTGGAAGCTGTATTGGGTTTGGCTCGGTCTGGTTGAAACCTTTGCCAAGAAATGGCCAAACCTTTCAATTAAGGAGCGAGAAGATTTTGTTAAGCGTCTGCGTGCCTGGGTTATTGAAAAAGAGACTGTGGAGGAGCTTATTTGTCCTGAAGAATTGCTTGCGGAAGTTGAGTACCATATTTTATTTAGTAAAGACTCGTAAGCCAAATACAAAGTAAAGGGGGTATTAAAATGAGAGGTCACATAATAAAGCGGTACAAGAACAGCTACACGGTCATCCTGAATCTAGGGATTGACCCAACTACCGGGAAATATAAGCAACAGTGGGTCAGCGTAAATGGCACAAAGAAAGAGGCTGAGAAGAAGCTTGCGGATCTACTTCATCAACTCGATACAGGTACATTTATGAAACCTGGCAAAACGTCCTTGGGGGAATATTTAGAGCGATGGTTAAGGGACTACGCATGGCCTAACCTAGCACCTAGAACGGCGGAAGGTTATCAGTACATCGTACGCAATCACATAATTCCCTCATTAGGTAGGATTCCCTTAACCCAGTTAAAGCCAGAGCATTTACAGCGCTTATATTCGGAGAAGTTGTCTGACGGACGCTTTGATGGTAAAGGTGGACTGAGTAAAAGAAGCGTTCAATATATACATGTTACCTTACACAAAGCTCTTAAAAATGCGGTTAAGCTAGGAATGATAGGCCGAAACCCTGTGGATGCCGTGGAACCTCCCAAGCCTCAACATCATGAAATGCAGACTATGAATGAGTCCGATATCCATATCTTTTTAGAGCTTACACAATCTACGCCCTATTATGCCATATTCTATCTAGCCCTCTTCACTGGCATGAGGCGGTCAGAACTTCTAGCCCTGCGATGGTGTGACATTGATTTATTACTATGTCAGATATCAGTTACCAGAACTATTCACCAATTGCATAATGGAGAGATTATATTCAGACAAACTAAGACTGATAAAAGCCGCCGTATGGTATCTCTTTCACCATCAACAGCCATAGTTCTCAGAGAACATAGAGCGCAACAAGAGAAAATGAGGCAGTCTCTTGGTTTAACTTTTACCGATGATGACCTGGTATTCTGTCACATAGATGGTAAGCCACTATTACCGGATAGTATAACCCATGCCTGGCATAAACTGGCACGTCTTAGCGGGTTAAAAGGAATCCGCTTACACGATGCCCGTCATACTCATGCTTCCCTAATGCTCAAACAGGGCATACACCCTAAGATAGTTCAGGAAAGGCTAGGCCATGCCAGCATACAGATAACCCTTGATACCTATAGTCATGTGGCCCCGGGACTGCAACAGGCAGCCGCTAACCGATTTGATGATATCGTGCTACCAAAGCCTGTTGTTGAGTCAAATAAAGAGGTCGCTGAAAACTTCCATTAGCTAATTATTAGCTAAAATAGAAAAGCCCCTTAAGACGTAATTGCTTAAAGGGCTTTTTTAGCTTCATTTTTTGGTGAGCCGCCAGGGGCTCGAACCCTGAACCTGCTGATTAAGAGTCAGCTGCTCTACCAGTTGAGCTAGCGGCCCAAGAGGGCTTATGGTAGCATTCACAACTTCTACAAGTCAAGCTGAAGTAACTTTTTTTTCGTATAGCACACACCATGATATAATAAAATATTCTTCAATTTGTGGCGGGGTAAGACGAGTGGAAAAGGCTTTCGACATTATAGACCATACTGCAGATATCGGCATCATTTCCTATGGTATTGATCTTAAAATGGTCTTCTCCAATGCTGCACTCGGACTATTTAGTCTAATAACAGAGCTCGATGAAATCAAGGAAAATACACAGCGTGAGGTAAAAATATCATCGCATGATAGGGAAAGCTTGCTGGTGGAATGGCTTAATGAGCTTATTTACATTTTCGATACCGAACGAATCGTTTTTACAAGATTCGAATTTGATACTCTCAGCGAGGTTAAATTAATAGCTAGATGTTTTGGTAATGCCATAAACCCTAAGCAGCAAATAATTAAAAGGGAAGTGAAGGCAGCCACCTACCATATGCTAGCGATTAATAAAGAAAACGACCGTTACAAAGCACAAATAATCTTCGATATATAGAGGATAACGAAATGACAAACTGGGCAGGAAAACTTAACAAGATAGACGATTGGCGCTGGGAGATACCTCAAACCTATAAACAAGGAATGCGTGTCCCGGGATTGGTCTACGCCGATGAGAAGATGCTGGAAATAATCAAGCAAGACCAAGCACTGGAACAAGTGGCAAACGTGGCATTTCTCCCGGGCATTGTGGGGCACTCAATGGCTATGCCTGACATCCATTGGGGTTATGGTTTTCCCATAGGGGGCGTTGCTGCTACTAGAGTAAGCGATGGCGTCGTTTCGCCAGGCGGTGTAGGCTACGATATCAACTGTGGCGTAAGACTATTGCGTACCAGCTTAACCGAAACCGAAGTAAAACCCAAAATCAAAGAGCTTATCAACCATCTGTTCCAGAACGTACCATCTGGATTGGGATCAGAAGGCAAAATAAAAATTAGCGAAAAAGAGATAAACGAAGTATTGCTTCAGGGTGCCTATTGGGCGGTAAAACGTGGTTTTGGCAGTCCTGACGACCTGGAGGTTACTGAAGAGACCGGCTGCTTGAAAGGAGCTGACCCCGGCAAAGTAAGCACACGAGCCAAGCAGAGAGGGACTCCACAATCTGGAACTTTAGGTTCTGGCAATCACTTCTTAGAAGTACAGGTCGTAAGAGAAATTTACGATAACGATGCTGCAAAAGCTATGGGCATTGAGAATATCGGTCAGGTGCTGTTACTTATCCACACTGGCTCACGAGGTTTAGGACATCAAGTATGTGACGATTACCTTAAAGTAATGGCAGAGGCTGTACGAAAATACGCTATCATCCTGCCGGATAGGCAACTAGCCTGTGCACCGGTAGAATCGAATGAGGGAAAAGACTATCTGGCAGCCATGGCATGTGCTGCGAACTATGCCTGGGCAAACCGACAGTGCATCACCCACTGGACACGTGAGTCTTTCAGCAAAGTGTTCGGTAAAAGCGCTCATGCACTGGGCATGGAGCAGATTTATGATGTGGCACATAATATCGCCAAAATCGAGGACTACACCATAGATGGTAAAAGGCTTACTCTCTGTATACACCGCAAGGGGGCTACCAGAGCTTTTCCACCAGGACATAAAGACATACCAGAGAGGTACAAAGCAATCGGTCAACCCGTACTTATCCCCGGTGATATGGGAAGACGTTCTTACATCGCCGTTGGTACTGATAAGGCATTGCTCGAGAGTTTTGGTTCGACCTGCCATGGCGCTGGTAGAGTACAAAGTCGTGGAGCTGCAAAACGAAGCCTGCGAGGTGTCGATATTGCAGCCGAGCTTGAATCGAGAGGAATAACAGTAAAAGCTAGAAGCATGGGGTCACTAGCTGAAGAAGCATCAGAATCCTACAAAGATATCACACAGGTTGTTGAAGTAACTCACCAAGCTGGAATATCGCATAAAGTCGCCATGGCAACACCTATTGGTGTTATTAAAGGTTAACAAAAAAATGGTAGATGCGTCTACTAAACTACCTCAGCCTGATTGCAGGAATAAACGCGATTCAACCTCTCTCAGCTTATTTATACCCTTTATCTCCTGTGAAAACATGGGCAATTCAATCATTGCCAAATCGCGGTATTTGTTGTGCAATATATGAATATAACTTCTCTGTTGAGCAGCTTTGGTACGCAGAAATTCTGACTCGATGTCATTGATTACGTTATTAATGATTAGCCGTTCTATACTAAGCCCATATCGTCTAAACTCGCCAAAAATCCCATCGAGCTGCTCGATAGCCAATGCCTCTGGTATAGTTACAATGACAAATCCAACTTCATTTCGAAGAAAATTCATATCTTTGGCAGATAGCGTTTCCCAACCCTTCAATATGTCCAGCACCGGTTTCCGACTGTTTCTACCTGACTTCAACTTGGAATAGACACGCGGAGCCATTTTCAAATGTTTCCCTAGCATTGCCGGCATCTTCAATAAGCCCAAAGTCTGCCCCAAGGGAGCTGTATCCCAGATTATTTTCTGATATGCGTTGCTCAGAGTCATTTCGCAGATATAATCGACCATAAATTCGTCCCTGAGCCCTGGTAATATCGAACTCACAAAGTCAACAAACTCTTTATATTTTACATCTACGAACGATGAAAAAACCTCGTAGACCTCCCTTCCGAATTTGCTATCCCACATTTTCTCCACTTCCTCCACCCCAATTTCACTCATAAATAGCTTCTCGAAAATCCTGCAAGGTTTTTGCTCGCAGTTCGCCTCAAAAATATGACATATAGAAGGAGTAGGGTCAGTAGATATAACTATGGTTTGCTGCCCTGTAGCAGCATAGTGTAATGCAGTTGCAGCGGCGCAGGTCGTCTTCCCCACCCCGCCTTTACCGGCAAACATAATTACTCTGGGTTCATTCATGGAAATACAAGAGATTTCTGGTAACTGAGCATATACTCAGCGAGAGCTAAGACGATATATTCTGCTTAATAAGCCAGTATTCCAGACTATCCGCCAATGCTAGCCAGCTTGCTTCAATAATATTGGTAGAGCTTCCGACTGTTCTCCATTGCCTCTGACCATCACTGGATTCGATAAATACACGGACTTGAGATTCAGTGCCACTGCTCTCCTCAAGAATACGCACCTTATAATCAACCAGTTCAATAACAGTAAGGCTGGGATAAAACTCCACCAGCGCCTTACGCAAAGCGCGATCAAGGGCATTCACCGGGCCATTGCCCTCCGCAGCAGTATGCATGATTTTACCACCCACTTTTACTTTTACCGTAGCTTCAGATAATAATTCTGGTTCGATATCACGTGCTGATGGTCGCCTGTGCCTTTCCACGATTACCATAAAATCTACCAGCTCAAAAGGACGTTTATAGTGAAGCTGTGAGCGATATAACAACAACTCAAACGAGGCATCAGCGCTCTCATATTGAAAGCCCTGGCTCTCCAGCAACTTGATTTGCTCCAGTATCTGGCGTGCCTGCTTACCCTTCGGCGGCAAAACCACTCCCAATTCACGAGCCTTATAGATAATGTTCCCCTTGCCAGACAGCTCAGAAACAACTACCTTGGGACTATTTCCCACCAGCTCAGGAGCGATATGTTGATAGCTCTCTTCCCATTTCATTAGCGCTGATACATGTAATCCCGCTTTATGAGTAAAGGCACGGGTGCCAACATAAGGAAGATTGCCAGGGAAAGCAAGATTCGCTACTTCAGCCACATGACGAGATACTTCAGTAAGCTTCGCCATCTGCTCATGAGTAATGCAATGAATGCCCATCTTCAGTTGCAAGTCAGGGATAACAGAACATAAATTAGCATTCCCACAGCGTTCTCCATAGCCGTTGATCGTCCCCTGCACCTGAACAGCTCCAGCCTGAACTGCAATCAAAGAATTAGCTACAGCCAGCCCTGCATCATTGTGAGTATGAATGCCCAGCGGTATTTTTACCGCCTTCTTAACAGATTGAACAGCGTTAGCTACTTCAGCAGGCAAGCTACCACCATTGGTATCGCAGAGCACCACCAAATCTGCACCGGCCTTCTGCGCAATCTTAAGTGTCTCCAGTGCATAGTCACAATTGGCTTTATAGCCATCGAAAAAATGTTCAGCGTCGTAAAAAACGGTCAACTTCTTCGACTTAAGATAGTCTATAGACTCTTTGATGATGCGCAGGTTTTGTTCTGAACTCACTTCTAAAACCTGGGTCACCTGAAGATCCCAGCTCTTGCCAACAATGGTCACCACCTTCGTTTTCGCTTCCAATAAAGCATTGAGATTAGTATCCTTATCCACTGTTGAGTCAGGATGTCTGGTACTTCCAAAAGCAACCAGCACCGAATACTTTAAATGCAGACGCTGAGCTTTAGCAAAGAAGTCAGTATCTTTGGGATTCCCACCAGGCCAGCCACCCTCAATGTAATGAACGCCGAGATCGTCCAGCTTTTGGGCAATCTTTAGTTTGTCAGCAACAGAAAAGGAGATACCCTCCTGCTGAGCGCCATCCCTTAATGTTGTGTCGTAAAGTTTCACTTGAGTCACTACCCTGACCCTCCTGATTAGCGCGCTACGGCATCAACTATCAGTCCACCCATCTCTTTTGTCCCCACCTTATTTTTACCTTCCTCCATAATATCATAGGTACGATAGCCAGCTTCTAAAACGCCGAGCACTGCATTTTCCACAGCCTCAGCTTCCTTCACCAGGTTCATCGAGTAGCGGAGCATCATGGCTGCACTCATAATAGTAGCAATGGGGTTAGCCATGTTCTTTCCTGCCCGTTTGGGAGCGCTACCGTGAATAGGCTCATACATACCAAACGCTTTAGCAGTGCCTACCTTGGGAATTCCAGCCAAACTAGCTGAAGGCAACATACCCATTGAGCCTGCCAGCATCGATGCTTCATCAGTAAGAATATCGCCAAACGTGTTCTCAGTAACCACCACATCAAAATAGGTTGGGTTCTGGATAAGACGCATAGAGCAAGTATCTACCAGCATATGGTCTATCTCCACATCGGGGTACTCAGTAGAAACCTCTATGGCAACCTCTCGCCACAGCCTTGACGTTTCAAGTACATTAGCTTTATCAACTGAAGTCAACTTTTTACGTCTGGTTCGAGCCAGCTCAAAGGCAACTCTTACGATACGCTCTACTTCTTTGTCAGAGTAAGCCATAGTATCCACTGCCTGTCTCCCCTCAACACTCTGCCATCGCTTTTTAGGCTGACCGAAGTAAAGCCCTCCAGTGAGTTCTCTTACTACCATAATATCAACGCCTTTTATGACCTCAGGCTTTAAACTCGTCGAATCGACAAGAAAAGGTAATACCTTCACTGGGCGTAAATTGGCGAATAGTCCCAGCCCTTTACGCAAAGTCAGAAGACCATCTTCTGGACGTACTTTCGCTTTCGGGTCATCCCATTTCGGACCACCAACAGCGCCCAGCAACACGGCATCACAGCTACGGCACATTGCCAATGTCTCATCAGTAAGAGCAACTCCATCGCTATCAATAGCCACTCCACCTATCAATCCATACTGAAAAGAAAAACGATGTCCATACCTCCTACCCACTGACTCAAGCACTCTGATAGCTTCCGCAGTTACTTCAGGCCCAACACCATCACCGGGCAATGCAGCGACTTTGAATTCCACGTCATACTCCTTCAGCTAGTTTTTTCCTGGTATATTCTACCAGACCACCCACATTGATTATTCCCATCATGAACTCAGGATATGGCTTGGCAATAAAGGTTTTATCCCTAGTAACATTCTTAATTTGCCCCGCAGCCAGGTCAACTTCAAGGGTGTCTCCAGCCTCCGTATCTGTCACAGCTTCGGGACATTCCAATAGGGGTAATCCGATGTTAATTGCATTACGGAAGAAGATCCTAGCAAAGCTCTTAGCAATAACACAGGACACACCAGCGGCTTTAATCGCTACCGGCGCATGTTCTCGAGACGAGCCACAACCAAAATTGGTGTCAGCAACAACAATATCTCCCGGCTGAACTTTCTTTAAAAATTCGGCATCAATATCTTCCATACAGTGCTGAGCCAGTTCCACAGGTTCAGATATATTAAGATATCGCGCTGGTATAATAGCATCGGTATCAACATTGGCACCGTATTTATGAACTTTTCCACGTAGGTTCAAATCTCACCCTCCTCAACTATGAAATTAATTTAACTCAAAATTTCATTCGGGCTGGCTATTCTACCCATCACAGCGCTGGCAGCGGCGACTGCCGGGTTAGCCAGATAAACTTCAGATTTGGGACTGCCCATCCTGCCCATGAAGTTTCGATTAGTGGTCGAAACACAGCGTTCACCAGCAGCAAGCACTCCCATATACCCACCAAGACAGGGGCCACAGGTGGGCGTGCTTACTGCACAGCCAGCTTCAACAAACACCTTTGTTAACCCCTCTTGCATAGCATCGAGATAAATTTGCTGAGAGCCGGGGATGACGATGCACCTTACATCAGGATGCACTTTCTGCCCTTTAAGCACCCTGGCCGCAAGCCTCAGGTCATCAAGTCGCCCATTCGTACAACTGCCAATAACCGCCTGGTCAATCTTTATACCTTTCGCTTGAGAAACAGGTTTCGTATTCGAAGGCAGGTGTGGAAAAGCAACCTGCGGCTCAAGCTTGGAGACATCGTATTCAATAACCTTAGCATACTCGGCATTATCATCCGGTTGATACACCTGATACTGGCGTTTGGCTCTACCTTTTATATAAGCCTTTGTTTTCATATCTACCCTGAAAATACCAGCTTTGCCCCCAGCCTCAATCGCCATATTTGCCATAGTGAAACGCCCGTCCATGGGCAAAGCCTCAATCGCCTCACCGGTAAACTCCATAGCAGAGTATAGCGCACCATCAACACCGATATCACCGATAGTATGAAGAATAAGGTCTTTACCACCGACCCATTTACCAAGTTTTCCTCGATAAACAAATTTTATGGTTGGCGGTACTTTCATCCATATCTCGCCTGTTGCCATAGCCACAGCAATATCTGTTGAGCCCATGCCAGTAGCAAAAGCTGCCAGAGCACCATAAGTACAGGTATGCGAATCGGCTCCCACTACTACATCGCCAGGCAACACTAAACCCTGTTCCGGTAAAAGCACATGCTCGATACCCATCCTGCCCACTTCGAAATATAGAGTGTTATGCGTATTGGCAAATTCCCGCAGTAGTTTCGCCTGCTCAGCTGATAGAATATCTTTATTAGGACAGAAATGGTCAGGAACCATGACTATCCTGGTATTATCAAAGACTTTCTTCACACCCAGCCGCTGGAATTCCTTAATCGCCAAAGGAGCGGTAATATCGTTTGCCAGCACCATATCAACCCTGACGTTGAGAAACTCGCCGGGGCGAACAGTGGCTTTACCAGAATGAGCAGCTAAAATCTTCTCACTTAAGGTCAACGGAGGACCTCCTTCATAGTTCTAACCTTTAGCTTTAGGAATAAACAACACCAGCACAGACAGGACAGCAACTATCGCTGAGAACAGATACAAACCAGCGCCCGCAGCTACACCTACCGCTGCAGTGACCCAAACGCTGGCAGCAGTAGTTAAACCAACAGGCACATCACCCCTCATGCCACGGAAGATGACGCCAGCACCCAAAAAACCAACGCCAGCAACCACACCCGCCGCCACCCTTGCGGGTTCACCGTTACCCCCAAAACCATAGATAGAGACGATGGTAAAGAGTGTAGCTCCCAATCCAATGAGAATATGAGTACGCAGCCCAGCAGGTTTTTTAGCGCGTTCCCGTTGAAAACCGATACCTGCACTTAGAACGACTGCCAGAAGCAGGCGCAAAATCATTTCTACCTCTATGCTCATTCAAACGCCTCATTTCTTGCTTATCTTCTTGGCAGCCAGCATACGATTGAGCGCATTCATGTAGGCTTTGGCACTGGCAACAATGATATCGGTATCAGCGCTACGACCAGTATAGGTTACGTTATCACTCTCTATCCTGACAAGCACTTCGCCCATAGCATCAATGCCTTCGGTTACTGATTTTACCGTATACTCGATCAGGTTATTGGATACTCTTACTATCCTGTTGATGGCTTTATATACCGCATCTACTGGACCGGTCCCCAGCGCGGCATCCGCCAGAGTTTGACCGTCCGGAGCAATAAGCCTCACAGTCGCTGTGGGAATACTATGGTCTCCGCATGATACTTCTACATGGTCGAGATGATATACTTCAGCTATAGTGCGCATCTCCTCCGCTATCAAGGATTCGATATCTTTATCAGTAACCTCTCTCTTCTTGTCCGCTAGCTCCTTAAAAGCAATAAAAGCACGATTCAGTGATTCATCGTCAAGAATATAACCGAGCTCAGCCAACCGCTCTTTAAAAGCATGGCTCCCGCTTAATTTGCCCAGAACAAGACTACTGGCAGGAATACCAACGGACCTGGGGTCCATAATCTCATAAGTAATTGCCCGCTTAATCACGCCATCCTGATGAATCCCCGACATATGACGAAAGGCGTTGCCACCGATAATTGCCTTGTTTGGTTGCACTACAAAACCAGTGAGCTCACTGACCAGACGGCTTGTCTTGTAAAACTGGGTAGTATCAATAGTGGTCTCCAGATTAAAGAAATCCTTTCTGGTCTTTATTGCCATCACAATTTCTTCAAGAGCAGCATTTCCAGCCCGCTCACCAATACCATTGATAGTGCACTCTACCTGTCTGGCTCCTCTTCTTACAGCTTCAAGGCTATTAGCTACTGCCAAACCCAGGTCATTGTGACAGTGAACACTAATAACGGCTTTCTTAATATTCGGCACATTCCTAATGATACCTTCTATTAAACCCCCAAATTCCGCAGGTATAGCATACCCAACCGTATCCGGAATATTCACGGTAGTTGCCCCAGCATCAATAACCGCCTCTAATATCTGATACAGATAGTTTGCGTCAGTGCGACTGGCGTCCATGGGCGAAAACTCTACATCCTCTATATACTTTTTCGCCCTTTTCACCATAGCACGGGAGCTCTCCAATATCTCTTCACGGTTCTTCTTAAGCTGATGCAGCAGATGGATATCGGAAGCCGAAAGAAATACATGAATACGTGGCTTCTTCGCTTCCTTTATTGCCTCCCAAGCCCTGTCCACACCCTCAGGATTAGCATGAGTGAGAGCACAGATACTGGAACTCTTAATCTCCCTGGCAACGAGTTGAACTGCTTCAAAATCACCTGGTGAACTAATAGGGAACCCAGCCTCAATAACATCAATACCTAGCCTTTCCAGATGTCTGGCAATATCTAATTTCTCTTTGAAGTTTAGACTGGTTCCCGCCGACTGTTCACCGTCGCGTAACGTAGTATCGAATATAATTACTTTATCCATTTCCGTTTAATCCTTTCCTGCAACGAGAGGCCAACGCCTGCCACCACGCTGAAAATATCTATACTAAATTGAATAAAACTTCGCATAGTATTTCAAAAAGAGGCTGGGACATATCCCGCAGCCAAATGCCACCACACTTCACTAATAAGGAGTTACTAGGTCTTCAGCCATGGCATCATTGCTCTGAGCTTCTTACCTATAACCTCAACGTCATGTTCAGCCTCATGCTTCTTTATGGCATTATAAACGGGACGACCTGCCTGATTTTCCAGAATCCACTCTCGAGCAAAGCTACCATCCTGAACCTCAGCCAGAATTTGCCCCATCTCGTCTTTCACTAGCTCGTTGATAACCCTTGGACCTCGAGTATAATCGCCATATTCCGCAGTATCACTTACCGAATAACGCATAAAGTTCAATCCACCACGATACATGAGGTCGACAATCAGTTTTAGCTCGTGAAAGCATTCAAAATAGGCTATTTCCGGTTGATAACCAGCTTCAACTAATGTTTCAAATCCCGCTTTAACCAGTGCTGAAACACCACCGCAAAGCACTGTTTGTTCACCGAAAAGGTCTGTCTCAGTCTCCTCAGCAAAAGTAGTCTCCAGAACACCAGCCCGAGCGCAACCAATACCTCGAGCATACGCCAGCGCAATTTCTTTGGCTTTGCCTGACTTATTCTGGTGAACTGCGACCAGAGCCGGGGGACCCGAGCCTTCCGTATAGAGCTGTCGCAACATATGACCAGGACACTTGGGAGCAATCATAGCCACATCGACATCGGGAGGTGGCACTATCTGCCCAAAATGGATATTAAAACCATGGGCAAACATGAGCATCTTGCCCTTTGATAATCCTCTGGTTATCGACTCGCGATAAATCCTTGGCTGTAAAGTATCAGGCACTAACATCACAATGATATCAGCCTCATCAGCGAGCCCAACAGCTTCCATTGGCTTGAAACCAGCTTTTTGAGCATTCTTCCAACCTTCGGTGCCTTTAGCTTCAGCAACAACTACCGTGCAGCCGCTATCTCTTAAATTCTGCGCATGCGCATGTCCCTGACTACCAAATCCAACAATGCCAATAACCTTGTCCTTAAGTAAAGCCATTTTGATATCTTTCTCGAGATAAATCTTTGCCACGATTCCTCCTTACAAATATTTTTTTGCGCTACTGTCTGAATCTAACTTTCTTAAAATACATTACCAGTCGGGTGCACTGGATGTTACTTTTCGCGATGACGGTGTCCCTCGTGATTCCTTATCCACCTTTTCTTCCTCTACCAGAAGTGGCCCCACACCCCCACGGGTTAAAGCGATAATGCCTGTCCTTGCTATCTCCCTAACGCCAAACCCGCGAAGAAGCTCCATAAGAGAATCGACCTTTTCACCATCCCCCGTCACTTCAATTATGAGAGAATCAGCAGAAACATCCACGATATTGGCTCGAAATATGTCAACGATTTGTATGATCTCACTCCGCGTGGCATGGCTGGCCTTTACCTTAATAAGCGCCAGTTCTCTGATTACCGAATCATAACTTGTTATGTCAACTATTCTTACTACTTCAATAAGCTTATCAAGTTGTTTTCGTACTTGCTCTACCTTAGCATTATCCCCTGCCACCACAATAGTCATCCTCGACAATTTTGGTTGGATAGAATGCCCGACAGCAATGCTCTCGATATTGAAGTTGCGCCTGCGCAAAAGACTGGCAACCCGGTTAAGAACACCTGGTTTATCTTCCACTAATGCTACTAATGTATGTCTCTGCAAGGGGGACAAACTACCACCTCCTTTGCCCACCTAAGGGTAATATTGTGTTATTCTAAAACGCCTAATATAGAAATGCAAGTAAAAGAGTTATACGAGGCATACCACAGTTAGTTTCGAAAAAAACAATGTTTGCTGATATTTCTCTTTTATAGTACAATCAATATAGTGCCATCAGTGACCATCAGAATATCGTATACAAATGACAAGGTGGATAGAAAAGAAAAACCATCGCGAGTAAATCAAACGAACTACGACTGTAAAGAATTGTGACCACTGCGAATAATTCAATGGTGATCAACTTTCGATTAATGCACACGACTACTAGATTATGTAACTCACCGGTAACGCTGATAGTGGTAGTATCAAATAAGAGTAAATAATAATTGAGCAGCGAGATATTCTCGACTGTATAAAAGGAGTCAATACATGACCAAAGAGGAAAAGACCATCACTTCAATGATGGAGGAAAAGAGAGTTTTCTACCCTCCAAAAGAACTGAGCCAAAAAGCATATATTAAAAGCCTTGATGAGTACAAGAAAATGTACCAGAGGTCCGTAAAAGACCCCGAAGGATTCTGGGGCGAGATGGCTCAACAGCTTGACTGGTTTAAAAAATGGGACAAGGTCATGGTGGAGGATTTTAAAAATGCTAAGCATGAGTGGTTTGTCGGTGGCAAGCTCAATGTCAGCTACAACTGCCTGGACAGACATTTAAAGACATGGAAAAAGAATAAAGCTGCACTTATCTGGGAAGGGGATCCGGGAGACAGCAGGACACTAACCTATCAAGAGTTATATTATGAGGTCTGCAAATTTGCGAATGTATTAAAGAAACATGGTGTTAAAAAAGGCGATAGGGTATCCATTTATTTGCCAATGATTCCTGAACTTCCCATCGCCATGCTGGCTTGTGCCAGAATCGGCGCTATCCATAGCATCGTATTCGGAGGTTTCAGTGCCGAGGCGTTAAGAGACCGTATGCAGGATTGTGGCAGCACAGTCCTTATTTGTGCCGACGGCTATTATCGTGGAGGTAAGGTGGTCAAGAGCAAAGATAATGCCGACCAGGCACTCGATACCTGTCCTCAGATCAAAGACGTTTTTGTGGTCAAAAGAGCAAACAATGAGACCCCAATGAAACAAGGCCGCGACTACTGGTGGAACAATGAGATGGCTGCTGAGGATATCAAGCCTGTTTGCGAACCAGAAGTAATGGATGCCGAAGACCCGCTCTTCATTCTCTACACCAGTGGTAGTACTGGAAAGCCCAAAGGCGTGCTCCATACCCAGGCTGGTTATCTTTTATTTGCATACCTTACGTTCAAATTGATTTTCGACGTCAAGGACGAGGACACCTACTGGTGCACCGCAGATATCGGCTGGGTAACAGGTCATAGCTATATTGCGTACGGCCCATTATCTTTTGGCGCCACCAGCCTCATGTTTGAAGGTGTTCCAAACTATCCCCATCCTGATAGATTCTGGGATATCGTCGAAAAGTATAGAGTCAATATTTTCTATACAGCGCCTACCGCTATTCGTGCCATAATGCGCGAAGGTGACCAATGGCCAGCCAAGCATGACCTAAGCTCCCTGCGAGTACTGGGGTCAGTTGGTGAACCCATAAATCCCGAAGCCTGGATGTGGTACTACAATACCATCGGTAAAGGTAAATGTCCCATCGTGGATACCTGGTGGCAGACAGAAACCGGTGGCATACTCATTACTCCCCTGCCTGGAGCAATACCAACAAAACCAGGTTCCGCTTCGCTACCGTTCTTTGGCGTCGTGCCGGAAATACTGAAGGAGAACGGTACCCCAACTCAGGTTAACGAAGGTGGCTATCTGGTTATCAAGAGACCATGGCCAGGACTGATGCGGCGGGTTTATGGCAATCCCGAAAGGTTTAAAAATACCTATTTCGTCCAATTTCCCGGTGTCTACAATACCGGTGACGGAGCCAGGAGAGATGAAGATGGCTTCTACTGGCTGATGGGACGGATAGACGATGTCATCAATGTGTCCGGGCACAGGATAGGAACTGCAGAGGTTGAAAGTACATTGGTAGCACATCCCAAGGTAGCAGAAGCTGCGGTAGTCGGTATGCCACACGAGATAAAGGGACAGGGCATATATGCCTATGTAACCCTTAAAGCAGGTATCGAAAAATCCGACGACCTCAAAAAGGAACTGGTGGCACATGTCCGTAAACAGATTGGACCTATAGCCACGCCGGATAAAATACAGTTCGCTGACGCTCTACCCAAGACCAGAAGTGGCAAGATTATGCGCCGCATATTAACCAGGATTGCCGCAGGTACTGTTGACGACTTGGGCGATACCAGTACCCTGGCAGACCCTTCAGTGGTGCAAATACTGGTCAAAGAAAGACTATAGATTCTCTACTAGCGCGGCTTGCTCGAAGAAGATATCATCTGTTGTTGCTTTGGCATCTCCAGAGCTTCAACCAGAGCAGCACCAGGTGGTACAATAGGAAATACATTCTCTTCAGGTTCAACAGCAAAATCAAGTAAAAAGGCACCATCATGTGTCATCGCCTTCTCTATTGCCGGGGCTACATCGATTTTCTTAGTAACACGCATTCCCGGTATGCCATATGCTTCAGCAATCTTGACGTAGTCAGGACTGGAGAGAACCGTTCCCACATACCGGCGACTGTAGAATAATTCCTGCCATTGCCTCACCATGCCAAGATAGCCGTTGTTGATAATAGCTATCTTGATATCAATGTTTTCCTGAGCGACCGTAGCCAGCTCCTGAATGGTCATTTGGAAACCACCGTCACCGGCGATACACCATACGACTTCTTCAGGACGACCGATTTTTGCACCAATAGCACCAGGGAGTTCAAAGCCCATTGTGCCAAGACCACCAGAAGAAACGAGGCAATTGGGTTTATTGTAAAAGAAGTACTGTGCTGCCCACATCTGATTTTGCCCCACACCAGTCACAATAATAGCATTCCCTTGAGTAGCATGATAAATCTGACGGATAACATATTGGGGCAGCAAATCTTCACATTCGCGTATTTCGAGCGCAGGATGTTCCAGACGCCATTGCTCCAACTGATGGATCCAGTCTATATGATTACGTTGTACAACTTCTTTATTGAGCATTTGTAATACATTTCTAATATCGCCCACTATCGGCACATCAACACGGACATTCTTACCTATTTCGGCAGGGTCGATATCAATATGAATAATACGGGCTTTAGGAGCGAACGCGCTTACTATGCCAGTAGCACGATCGTCAAACCTCATACCCACAGCAATGATGACATCGGCATCATCTATAGCCTTATTAGCATATGCCATACCGTGCATACCCATCCAACCAAAACTCAGCACATGCGTCTCGGGAAAACAGCCAATGCCCAAGAGAGTAGTAACGACTGGTATCTGTGCCTTCTCTACAAGTTCCTTAAATTCATTATAAGCTTTGGAGATGATTACTCCTCTGCCGCCAAGAATCACCGGGCGTTCAGCTTTGTTAATCAGCTCCGACGCTCTTTTAATCTGAGCAGGATGACCATGCAACTTCACCCGCAAACCGGGCAAATCAACTTTTTCCGGATACACGTACTCGGCTTTGTTTTGGAAAACATCCTTGGGTATATCGATAAGAACTGGACCAGGTCTTCCAAATCGCGCAATATAGAAGGATTCCTTTATGACACGAGCTAAATCTTTGCTGTCCATCACCAGATAGTTGGTTTTGGTAATAGGAAGAGTAATACCTGTGATATCTATCTCCTGGAATGCATCCTTACCGATAAAAGCCGTAGCCACCTGACCAGTAATAGCCACTATGGGAGATGAATCCAAATACGCATTAGCTATTCCAGTAACCAGATTAGTCGCGCCTGGCCCAGAAGTAGACAGACAAACACCTACTTTGCCAGTCACCCTCGCATAAGCATCGGCAGCATGAGCAGCAGCCTGCTCATGACGGACTAGAATATGCCTGAGCTGTGGATACTGTGGGAAAGTGTCATACAAAGGCAGTACGGCTCCGCCGGGGAAACCGAAGATAACTTCCACACCTTCTTTTAGCAAGCTCTCGCATAAAATCTGGGCACCTGTCTTCTTCATGCTTATTCCTTAATCAACGAAGATTGCTCCACGGCTGGCTGGGCCTACTTTCTCGGCATACCGCTTCAGATAGCCGCTCTTCACTCTCGGCTCGAATTTCGGTAGCTGACTCAGTCGTTTTTTTATCTCTTCGTCACTTACTTCCACTTCCAGCTTATGATTGGGTATATCAATACTAATGATATCACCATCGCGCACCGCAGCAATAGCACCACCACTCGCCGCCTCAGGCGACACATGACCAATCGCTGACCCGCGAGTTGCACCTGAGAAACGCCCATCGGTAATAAGCGCTACCTCCTTGTCCATGCCCATGCCACTGAGCAACGAGGTTGGGGTTAGCATTTCCCTCATCCCTGGCCCACCCTTAGGTCCCTCATATCGTATCACAATTACTTCCCCAGTCTTTATCTTCTTTGCCATAATAGCCCTGGTTGCCTCTTCCTCATCGTCGAAAACATGCGCTGGACCTTTGTGTACAAGCATTTCGGGAGCAACGGCAGCACTCTTTACCACGCCACCATCCGGAGCCAGGTTACCAAAAAGAACAGCGAGGCCACCAGTGGCAGAATAAGGATTTGATAGCGGGCGAATTACGGCCTGATTCTTAATAGTAGCTCCCTTTATGACATCAGCCAGCGGTTTCCCCAAAACGGTCTTCGCTTTAAGATTTAGAAATTTGGATATCTCATGCATCACCGCTGGTATGCCACCGGCTTCGTTCAAATCCTCAATATGAAGCTCACTTGCCGGGCATATTTTAGCAAGATGAGGAACGCGCTGGCTTATCTCGTTCACCAGAGATAGAGGAAAGTCAATACCAGCCTCATGTGCTACCGCCATAAGATGCAGCACTGAGTTAGTACTGCCGCCTAAAGCCATATCAACCGCAAAAGCATTAGCGATAGCATCTTTAGTAATAATATCCCGAGGTAAGAGCTTCTGAGCAAGCACATTGACTATTTGCTGTCCAGCTTCAAACGCAAGAGCAGTTCGCTGCGCATAGACTGCAGGTATGGTTCCATTACCAGGCAACCCCATCCCAAGAGCCTCCATTAGACAATTCATGGTATTGGCAGTAAACATGCCCGAACAGCTACCACAGCCCGGGCAGGCAACTGCTTCCAGTTCCTCCAATTCCGCTTCGCTCATCAATCCCTTCATCACCTTCCCTACGCCCAGAAATACCGAGTTCAAATCAACAAATTTTTCCTCGCTACCCTGTTTCACACGCCCGGCAAGCATGGGGCCGCCGCTCACGAATAGTGAAGGAATATTTAATCTCACCGCTGCCATCAACATCCCGGGCACCACCTTATCGCAATTGGGAACGAAGACAACAGCATCAAAGGCATGCGCCTCAACGATAATCTCCACCGAATCCGCAATAAGCTCACGACTGGGCAGGCTGTATTTCATACCGGGATGGTTCATAGCAATACCATCGCAAACAGCTATGGTATTCACTTCAAACGGGACTCCACCCTTGCTCCTGATACCCTCTTTCACAGATTTCGCAATCGACTGCAAATGCAGGTGACCCGGAACAATTTCGCTAAAGCTATTTACAACACCTATAAAAGGCTTATCGAAGTTGTCTCCAGACACACCCAGAGACCTGAGCAGCGAGCGATGAGGCGCCCGCTCAACGCCTTTTTTGACCCTGTCACTACGCATTAGGCCTTACATAACCTCCATGATGGAAATGACCCTCTTACTGCAACCGGAAATAAAGGGTTCTAGTAAACTAGCATAGCAACTATCTATTGTCAAGCTATTCCGTCTCCATAGCACGTACTTTTTCTACCCGCTGTAAATGCCTGCCACCCTCAAAGGTGGTTGAAAGAAATGCCTTTACAATCTCCAGATTAACATTGAGCTCAATGCTCTCCCCAGCCAGACACAGGATGTTGGCATCGTTATGCTGGCGTGACCGAATAGCATCATGAACGCTGTGGCATAGGGCAGCACGTATACCTCTAACCTTGTTGGCAGCTATACACATGCCGATACCGGTGCTGCAAATCAATATCCCGCAGGTATACTCCCCCGAACTTACTGCTCTGGCCACCAGGCGAGCAAAATCGGGGTAATCTACTGGCTCAGTGCCATTACTGCCAAAATCATGATAGCCATAGCCCAGGTCTTTAAGAAGATTGATAACAGCCTGCTTTACCTTGACGCCGCGGTGGTCATTGCCGAGAGCAATACGCATGCTTATCTACCTCCCTCATATATTCCTTAAATACTTTGTTTATCTCTTCTTCAGTCACAGCACCTTTACGCAGAATGACCGGAGCCTTTCCAGTGATATCAACTACAGTAGATTCCACACCACCGGGGCATTTCCCCCCATCTATAATAAGGTCAACAACCCCATCGAACTGGCATTGAACGTCTTCAGCCGTGAGAGCGTTCGGTTGACTACTCAGATTTGCGCTTGTCCCAATAATCGGCACTGACGCCAGCTTGATGAGAGCCAGCGTTATCGGATGATTGGGAACGCGTACTGCGATGGTATCTTCCTCTGCTGCTCCGCTGCCGGGAAATGCCGTCGCCTTGTATAACACAATAGTCAAACCACCAGGCCAGAAACGTTTCATCAACAACCTGCCAATCTCCGGCACCGATGCTGCAATCGTATCAAGTTGAGATTCACCAGCCAGTAAAATCGGTAGAGGCAGATGGCGCAGACGCTGCTTTATTTTATAAATCCTGTCCACTGCTTCAGGAATAAAAGGATTAGCTCCTAACCCGTAGACTGTATCGGTAGGAAAGGCAACCACGCCTCCCGCTTTCACAATGTTGGCAGCTTTATCAATTTGTTGTTGCAGTTGAGATGATAACCGGGTCGCTCTCACAGCCTATACCTCACCAGAACTCCAAAGATACAACCAATCGAGGAAATTTCGCTTTATGTAACTACAGCGCATTATATACCTTTGCCCTCAAGATGCCAACCAAAAAGCAGGACATTGAGACTAGTTAATGCACAAGGTCGGGCTGTGATATACTTTATAGGCACTATACCATGAGCAAAGATGACAAATCTGAAAACCGCCGAGTTGCCACCAGCGATGATGTTGAAGTCTCTGCCTATCTTGAAATCGCCAAGGAGCTCCATGGTGAGCAGCCTGCTGTAGAAATAGAATCGATTTCCCAGGCGAAGAAAGAAACTATCGCCATCCTCGACTTCGGTTCTCAATACAGCCGCCTCATCGCCCGCCGTGTTCGCGAATGCCATGTCTACTGTGAGCTTATCCCTTATGACACACCCTGGGAAAAAATAGCCGCGCTCCACCCCAAAGGTTTCATCCTTTCCGGAGGCCCAGCCAGTGTCTATGAACTCAATGCGCCCTTAGCTCCTGTTCAGATTTATGATACTCACCTTCCCATTATGGGCATCTGCTACGGAATGCAGGTCATCACCCACCAGCTTGGTGGCCAAGTGACCCCAGGCACCATGCGGGAATACGGTCACGCTGTGTTACATGAAAGTGCCGAGGACTCTCCTCTGTTCGCTGGGCTACCCCCATCACTACCAGTATGGATGAGCCACGGCGACCAGATAGTGGAATTACCACCCAACTTCAAGTCACTGGCATATACTGAAAACTCGACCACAGCGGTTATCAGCGACGGCAAAAACATATTCGGTCTCCAATTCCATCCTGAGGTAGTCCATACTCCGCAAGGAAAAGCCCTTATCCAGAACTTCCTCTACAATATATGTGGCTGCCATGGTAACTGGACACCGAGCAACTTCATCGCCGAATCCATCAGGGCAATTAAAGAGCAGGTTGGCAATGGCAAGGTTATCTGCGCGCTTTCCGGCGGCGTTGATTCCGCAGTAGCGGCTACCCTGGTTCATCGGGCAATCGGTAACCAGCTTACCTGCATCTTCGTCAATAACGGGCTGCTCCGCCGCGAAGAGCCTGAGCGGGCGCTCAATACCTTCAGAAACAACCTGAAGATGAACGTGGTCTACGTCGACGCCACTGAGCGATTTCTCAATCGCCTCAAGAGCGTCATCGATCCTGAGGTAAAGCGCCGCCGCATCGGCGAGGAATTCATCAAGGTATTTGAAGACGAAGCGGCGAAACTGGGCAAAGTCGATTTCCTGGTACAGGGCACTCTGTATCCTGACGTCATCGAGAGCACCACGCCTGAGAACAAAGCAGCTTCCAAGATAAAAACGCACCACAACGTCGGCGGTATTCCAGCCAAAATGTCGTTCAAACTCATTGAACCGCTGCGTTACCTGTTTAAGGACGAAGTCCGTGAAGTGGGCTTATCATTGGACTTGCCTGAGGACATGATCTGGCGGCAGCCTTTCCCCGGGCCGGGATTAGCCATCCGTATTATCGGAGAGGTAACCGAAGAACGGTTAGAACTACTGCGCAGCGCTGATTGGGTAGTAATGAGTGAAATCAAAAAGGCAAACCTTTATCGCGAGCTATGGCAGGTCTTTGCCATTCTCACCGATGTCAAAAGCGTTGGAGTCATGGGAGATTTCCGGACCTACAGCTACCTTGTGGCAATGCGAGCAGTCACCAGCCAGGATGCCATGACTGCCGACTGGGCGCGCCTGCCCTATGACCTTCTCGCCCGTATATCCAACCGCATCGTCAACGAAGTCGCTGGAGTCAACCGCGTTGTTTACGACATCACCAGTAAGCCTCCCTCAACCATAGAATGGGAATAAAGTCCACCTGAAATACCCTATGCCACATTTTGGTCATTTAGATTTTGATATTATCTGGGATATACCGGGCTCTAGTGTGCTGTAAGGGATTCAGCGCTATTGACGAAATAAATCTCTTGATGTATACTAATAGTTCGCATCCTAAAAAACGTGTACTTTAAAAAGTGAATAATTAGGTTCAGTTTTGTGTTCAGGCTGAAGTAGGTCAAAGAGAAAAGGGCACAGGGCGAATGCCTTGGCGTCAGTAGCCGAAGACGGGCGTGGCATGACTGCGATAAGCCTCGGTGAGTTGTCTAGCAAACCTAGCCGAGGATTCCCTAATAGGGTAACCTGCCTGGGTAAAACCCAGGCGCTCGCATTGCGAGAGGTAAGCAGGAGAACTGAAACATCTTAGTAACCTGAGTAAAAGAAATCGAATGAGATTCCCGGAGTAGTGGCGAACGAAAGGGGAACAGCCTAAACTCAAATGGCTTAACGGCATTGAGGCCTATGTCATTTGGGAGTTGCAAGACGCAGGGGACAGCGCTCAATAGCTGTCGCAGAGTGATAAAACTTTTTTCTGGCCAAAGGTTCCTGGAAAGGACAACCAGAGCGGGTGATAGTCCCTTAGGCAAGTGAGGAAAGTCTCTGCCTGTGATCTTAAGTACCACGGGACACGAGAAATCCCGTGGGAACCAGGGGTGACCACATTCCAAGGCTAAATACTACTGACGACCGATAGTGAACTAGTACCGTGAGGGAAAGGTGAAAAGCACCCCGAAAGGGGAGTGAAAGAGAACCTGAAACCTTGTGCCTACGAGCGGTCAGAGTCCCGATTTATCGGGATAATGGCGTGCCTATTGAAGAATGAGCCGTCGAGTTAATCTATGTGGCTGGGTTAAGTAACTCAGTTACGGAGCCGTAGCGAAAGCGAGTCTGAATAGGGCATTTTCCTTCGGGAAGGGTCGCATGGATTAGACACGAAACCGGGTGAGCTACCCTTGACCAGGATGAAACCCAACTAACCTTGGGTGGAGGTCCGAACCCGTGCACGTGGCAAAGTGCTGGGATGAGTTGTGGGTAGGGGTGAAATGCCAACCGAACCCGGAGATAGCTTGTACTCCCCGAAATGTATTTAGGTACAGCCTCAGGTAATAACGTATGGAGGTAGAGCTCTGGATGGGCTAGGGGCCGTGAGGTTACCAAACTCAACCAAACTCCAAATGCCATACGTGGTATCCTGGGAGTGAGACTGTGAGGGCTAAGCCCCATAGTCGAGAGGGAATCAGCCCAGACCATCAGCTAAGGTCCCCAAATGCGGACTAAGTGTGAAAGGAAGTGATGTTGCCAAAACAGCCAGGAGGTTGGCTCAGAAGCAGCCACCCTTTAAAGAGTGCGTAACAGCTCACTGGTCGAGTGGTATTGCACCGACAATTCAACGGGGCTCAAGTCCGCTACCGAAGCTGTGGTTCGCTTTTTTTAAAGCGAAGGTAGGGGAGCGTTGCTACTGCTGTGAAGCCTTGGCGTAAGCCAGAGTGGAGCATTAGCAAGCGAGAATGACGGCATGAGTAGCGTAAAGGCATGTGGAAATCATGTCCACCGTAAATCTGAGGTTTCCTACGCAAGGTTAATCCGCGTAGGGTTAGTCGGGCCTAAGCTAAACCCGTAAGGGGAAGGCGATGGACAATGGGTCAACATTCCCATACCACCTTACTATTGCTACGGCAAAGGGGAGACACAGGAGGATAGGCTGAGCGTGCCCAATGGACACGGTGCGTTCCCAACCTGAGGCATGTTGAGGCAGGCAAATCCACCTCGACGTTAAGCTGAGGGGCGGGAGAAATTGAGGGGCAACCCGAGATAATTCAGTTGAGTCCACGCTGTCAAGAAAAACCTCGTTGCTAAATAGTGAGGTGCCCGTACCGCAAACCGACACTGGTAGATGGGGGTAAGTATCCCAAGGTGTTCGAGAGAACCCTCGTTAAGGAACTCGGCAAATTAACCCCGTAACTTCGGAATAAGGGGGCCCGCCGCAAGGCGGGGGCACGAAACCGGCCCAAGCGACTGTATAACATAAACACAGGTCTCTGCCAAAGCGAAAGCTGAGGTATAGGGGCTGATACCTGCCCAGTGCCGGAAGGTTAAGGAGAGAGGTTAGGGCGCAAGCCCGAAGCTTTGAACCGAAGCCCCGGTGAACGGCGGCCGTAACTATAACGGTCCTAAGGTAGCGAAATCCCTTGTCGGGTAAATTCCGACCCGCACGAATGGTGTAACGACTTGGGCACTGTCTCAACGAGGGACTCGGTGAAATTGCAATAGGGGTGAAGATGCCCCTTACCCGCAAATGGACAAAAAGACCCCGGGAGCTTTACTATATCCTGATATTGGACTTGGACTTGGTATGTGTAGGATAGGTGGGAGGCAGCGAAGTTGGGGCGTCAGCCTCAGCGGAGCCAACGGTGAAATACCACTCTTACTTGGTCTCGGTTCTAACCTGCCGCAAGGTGGGAACAGTTTCAGGTGGGTAGTTTGACTGGGGCGGTCGCCTCCCAAAAGGTAACGGAGGCGCCCAAAGGTCCCCTCAGCACGGGTGGAAATCGTGCGTTGAGTGCATTGACATAAGGGGGCTTAACTGCGAGACCCACAAGTCGAGCAGAGACGAAAGTCGGGCAAAGTGATCCTACGGCTCCGAGTGGAAGGGCCGTGGCTTAACGGATAAAAGCTACCCCGGGGATAACAGGCTTATCTTGCCCAAGAGTTCACATCGACGGCAAGGTTTGGCACCTCGATGTCGGCTCGTCGCATCCTGGGACTGAAGCAGGCCCCAAGGGTTGGGCTGTTCGCCCATTAAAGCGGCACGCGAGCTGGGTTCAGACCGTCGTGAGACAGGTCGGTCTCTATCCTTTGTGGGCGCAGGAGATTTGAGAGGAGCTCTCCCTAGTACGAGAGGATTGGGAGGGAGAAACCTATGGTGTGCCAGTTGTTATGCCAATGGCAATGCTGGGTAGCCATGTTTCGATGGGATAAGCGCTGAAAGCATCTAAGTGCGAAGCCCACCTCAAGATGAGATCTCCCACCCTTCCCGCAAGGGAAGGGGTAAGACCGCAAGAAGACTACTTGCTTGATAGGCAGCATGTGTAAGCAGGGCAACCTGTTGAGCTAAGCTGTACTAATGGTCGAGGTCTTTGACCTACCTCAGGCTGAGCGCAAAACCAACCTGTTTATTCACGCCGCGGGGTGGAGCAGCGGTAGCTCGTCGGGCTCATAACCCGAAGGTCGCTGGTTCAAATCCAGCCCCCGCTACCAAATCTCGAGAAATAAAGGCAGAACATTGCTGTTCTGCCTTTTTCTTTTCTAAAACAAAATGTAATACCAAGCCATCCCCCTCTGTCATTGCGAATCTTCCTTCTTCTGTCATTGTGGACCGAAGCTACGAGCGAAGCGTGGTAGGTAGCGCGGCAATCCCTTGGGAACAATTGACCTTCACCCTAAAAACTGGGCTATCTATAGTGAGAATTTTTCGGGATATGGAGCTTACCCCGGCTGCTCTATTGTACGCCTCGTCTCTTTTCGAAGTCATCAAGTTTTCTGAGGCCGATGAAACCTACCACCTAGCGGCGCGCTAAGTTGTGTCGGTGCGTCGTTCGAGCAATCTGTCGGAGCCTACAAGTTAACAGCATAGGGCTAAGTTGTTTCTTCTAGTTTGTTTCTTTTGCTTGTTCAATTGCAGTCTCTAAGCTATTTGTGCACAGGCGTAAAATACATCCTGAGGCTTATCTATTTTATAATTAATGTTAACGGTTATAAGCAGGGCATTTTCATGATGGTCCCCTTTTAACATTCCCTGCTTTGTTTCTTTGGGAAGCGTTTGTATTTTAGCTTCGCCAAATGAACAAAACCCGTGGTCTGATATAACTATCAACTTATTGGCCTTGTCTTCCAAAAATCGCGTATCAACTAGAAGTTCACTCATTTTGCCATCCAGTTTTTTATACCAGTCCAGGACACAATCTTCCCCCCAATGGAAATGCTGGATTCTATCCAAGAGGGTGTAGACTGAGACGAGCAAATCCGGTTTTTGTGCCAGCAGATCCTTTGTCTTGTCAGTGATTCTTTCCAGTTCCTCCTGCCATTCCCTTTCATTAGTGGGCAGCCCAAAACCCACGGGCCTAAAATCAACGCCAAAACAGTAAGGCGGCACTATGAAAGGCACATTCAATGCTACTGCCCTTTTACCCTGTCGTTCCAAGACGTCCCAAATGAAGTCAATTTTTATATCTTTGCGCTTGACGATATTGTCAGCCACAACGAAACTATCATGGCCGTGTTCAGTGAACGTTTTCCCACTGAACATACCGCACCATATTGAAGGGGAAACCGGTTTCTCAGTGATGATGAGGTCGCTGCACTTGCCTATTTGGCAAAGTTTGCGAAAGTTTGGGAGTTTATCCAGGTTTGGCCTTATAACTGTCCATGTAGCAGCATCTATTCCTAATACAAAGATCATAGAGCTTTCTCCAGAACTATGCCAGCCCCGATATTTTTATCGCGTACCAGGACGAATCTGCCAAGCTCAGGTATATCGGCGAATTTTTCTACTACCAGTGGCTCCGTGGCGAAAAGGATGGTGGCAGCTTCATGCTCGCTTATGTAGTCAGGATACTTAGCCATTACCTCGCCGGTCTCTGAGTTTATCTTTTCTCGTATCTCCTTTACTTCACATCTCACTCTATTAGTACCACACCTTAATTCAACAATCTCACCCTTTCTCAACCTATTAGCCAACAAAACAGCTTCGCCTACAAACTCCTTTACGGAAACAGGTGGGTTCTTTATGGAGCCACCTACATCCCCTCTCTTGGGTTTACAGTTAGTGACAATTCCAATACTATCTCCTATTTCTGCTTTATCCATTTCACCATTAAATACTACCATCTTCTCTATTTTTCCCTTTACCCCTGAAGGACTGAACATAATTTCATCGTATCTCCTCAATACACCAGATTCAACCCTTCCTACTATGACTTTATTGGAGTCAACCGAATACGTATCCTGGACAACAAATCTGAGTGGTTTTGTTAGTTTAATTAACTCAACTCCATCTAGCGCTTCAATTAAGGTTGGCCCTTTATACCATGCCATCCGCTGTGACTTCTTGTAGATGTTGTCTCCTTCCATTGCCGAACCCGGGATGAAGGTTATACCGTGGTAGTCGAATGAAGTAAGAAGTTTATTCACTTTATTTTTAACATCGAGGAATACTTCTTCCCTATAATCTACCACATCCATTTTATTCACTAATACGAAGAGCTGCTTTATACCTAACATATGTATAAGAAAAGCATGTCTCCCTGTTTGTTCCTTTATACCTTCTTCTGCAGCTACAACCAATACAGCTACATCAGCATGAGAAGCACCAGTGAGCATATTTTTAATAAACTCTTTATGACCAGGTACATCAGTTACGGCATACAGATTCTTCCCTTTAAACATTACGCCGGTGGTATCTATTGTTCTCTCCTCTTTTAATTCATCATCAAAGGAATCAATAAAATAAGCAAACTCGAATCTCCGCTTATACTCCTCTGCCAATTTCTGTATTTCTTCTACTCGTCCTTCGGTTATGCTATCAGAATCATAGAGAAGCCTGCCTATTAAAGTGGATTTCCCATGATCTACATGACCGATTATCACAATATTTACGTTCATTTTATCTCCTTGTTAGTTGTATTGCTTAAAAAATCAAAATGACAAATGGCGTTTTTAGTTTGTCTACATATAACCTAAGGCACGAAGCTTTTGCATCGTAAAGGACTTTTCCTTATCCTGTGCCCTGCCGGACCTTTCTGCTATTTTGGTTACCTTGAGCTCCTCTACGATCTCGTCTATAGTTTTGGCATCAGAGTCGATGGTAGAGGTACATGGCTCGCATCCTAGACTACGATACCTTTTGCCATCTTTGGCAAAGTACATTGGATTCACCGGCATACCTTCTTGTCGTACATACTCCCAGACGTCCAGCTCTCTCCAGTGTAGAATAGGATGAACCCTGGTATGCGTCTTATCCTCCGTTATGCTCTGATATTGATCCCACATTTCAAGGGGTTGGTCCTTGTAATTCCATTTGAAATCACTGTCGCGTGGCGAGAAATATCTTTCCTTAGCCCTTATTCCGTGCTCATCCCTTCTTATAGCCAGGATTAATGCATCAAACTTATTCTCGCCAAGGCATTCCATTAGGGCTTGGGTTTTCAATTTGGTACAACATTCAAACTTACCGTCACTAGGGCTCACTTTTTGCCTAAATGCCTCATCGTTCTTAGTTACTATTAGATTCAATCCCCACTCTTTTGCTAAGTTATCCCTAAAAGCATACATCTGCTTAAATTTGTAGCCAGTATCTATGTGTATCACTGGAAACGGGATCTTACCAAAAAAAGCTTTCCTGCATAACCAGAGGGCAGCAGTACTATCCTTCCCCGTACTCCATAGAACTGCTGGTCTTTTAAACTCCGCAAAGGCTTCCCTGATTATATAAATGCTCCTATTTTCCAAATCTTTTAGTTCTGCCATATCTAATTATTAACCTCCTAACTATTTATCGAATAAACTTATTAGTTTATTACTAGCTAATTTCTCCCTTCATATACGCTCGAGTTTCTGCTTCCTTCGGTTCATTAAGCACAACTTCAGCGGGCCCGTGTTCGATCAATTTGCCCATATATAAAAAGATTATGTAATCTGCGAGCCTTCTAGCCTGCCTCAGAATATGGGTGACTATTACTATCGTGTAGTTATTTTTAAGCTCCATAAATGTTTTTTCTATGTGCTTTGCGGATATTGGATCGAGCGCCGAAGTCGGTTCATCAGCTAGCAAAATCTCAGGCTCGACAGCTAGCCCTCTTGCCAAACAGAGTCTTTGCTGTTGTCCCATAGATAGCCGAGACGCTGGACTCCCCAACCTGTCCTTTACCTCACCCCATAGTCCTACCATCTCCAGATATTTTTCGACCAACTCATCCATTTCCTTTTTACTATATCTCCGATGTATCCGTGGACCATAGGCAACATTATTATAAATCGACATGGGCAATGGGAAAGGTTTCTGAGAAAGTAAACCCATCTTTTTTCTGACATTAGTAGGATCGACAGATTTACCGTTATAGATATCTATTCCATCAACCATAATCGTACCGGAAATCCTTACCTCGTCGTTTAAATCAAGCAACCTGTTAAAAGACTTTAGCAACGTCGTCTTGCCGCATCCCGAAGGCCCAATAATGACGGTAATCTGTCTATCTGGAATATCAACATCTACGTCGATTAAAGCCTGGTGGCTTTCATAGGCAACGTTTAGGTTTCGTACGCTTATATGCGTTTTGTTTATGTTCATTTTTATTACTTTATCACGTATCGTGCATATCTTTTTGCAATTATTCTAGAAACTATACTTATAACTAATATTAAAATCAGGAGAACTAATGCAGAGGCATAAGCACGCTGTTGTACTTCAGGAAAAGGAGTACCTACTTGAAAAAAAATTGCCAGTGGTAATGAAGCTACAGGGTCGAGCAGAGAATGAGGCAATCTGTCAGTATAACCTGCTGTAAAAAGTATTGAAGCTGCGTCTCCGATACCTCTACCAAAAGCTAACATGACTGCGCTAACTATCCCCGGAAATACCTGCTTCAACACAACGCGTACAGTTGTTTCCAACCTGTTGGCACCTGTAGCGTATGATGCCTCCTTTAGTTCTAAGGGAACCATCTTTATCACTTCATCCATAGCCCTTACCATTATGGGCAATTCAAGAAGAGCTAGTACACATATTCCACCGAGCAGACAAGCCCTTATCCCCAGATAAATCATAATGATAAATCCAAATACCCCATAGACGATCGAAGGAATTCCCCAAAGCACATCAAGAGAAAGCCTAATGAGTTTAGCTAACTTTGACTTGCCGATGTAATCTCTTTGCAAATATAAAGCTACAGGAAGGGCAAAAAGTAGAGCTAAAATAGTAGCTCCAATAGCAAGATATAAGGATCCAAGTATAGCGTTTAAAATACCTCCGCCTTTGCCAAGGTAATAACCTCCCTCAGGAACACTGGTTATCATGGACAAACTCATCGCTGGAGCTCCCCTAAGAATGACCACCAGAAAAACTACTAAAAGGCTACCGACAACAGCTATGGTTGATGCAATCATCAGTACCTTAAAAAAATTCTCTTCGGCCTTCTTTATATTAAGCTGCATAATTATTTTCTACTTTCATGAGGATATAACTGGCACCTATATTAAAAAGGAGCACGATTGCCATGAGAATTAAAGCGGCAAATAGCAGTGCTGAATCGTATAGTGGTATAGACATCATCTCACCATAGTTATTAGCGATAAGTGCTGCCAGCGGGTAGGCGGGGTCAAAAATCGATGATGGTATTTTAGCTACATTTCCAACTACCATAAGCACTGCCATAGTCTCTCCAAAGGCACGGCTAAATCCAAGAATTGTAGCCGCGATAATACCCGACAAGGCCCCCCGAATCACTACAAGTTTAGTCGCCTGCCACTTTGTGGAGCCTAAAGCTATCGGAACTTCTCTCATTCCGTAAGGTACATTTCTTATTACCTCTTCCGAGATTGATATTATTATTGGGAATACCATAATAGCCAGCACAATCCCGCCAGTAAGTATATTGTATCCATTAGTTGTAATCCCTAATACAGCCGCAAAACCTCGAACTGCGGGTACTACAACCAGTATTCCACAAAGCCCGTATACCACCGAAGGTATACCCGCCAGGAGGTCCACAACTGGCTTAGCTGCATTCCTGACCCAGTTTGGTGCATACTCAGCCAGGTAGATTGAGGTTAGGATGCACAATGGGATAGCGAGTACCATTGCTATAGCTGTGACCGAAAAGGTACCCACGATAAATGACCAGAAGCCGAATTGCCCTTTTAATGGAGACCAAGCTGAAGAGAATATCAACTCAGTTAATGGTTTCAAGGAAAAAATCGGCCATGATTTCTGAATTAGCCCGACTGCAATGAAAACAATAAGCAATGAAGAAAAAACAGTAGCCCCCATCATTAAGCGGCTACTAATATACTCTCGAAATCCTCTAAAACGTATTTGCTTATTGAAACTTATTGAAGTACTGACGGCCAATTCTTTATGTTCTCCGTTATCCAGATATCAATAAAGGTTTGTTTTTTTAAACCTTTGGCAAAAATATCTTTTAAAAAAGGATTGTTCCTGTTAGTTACCGGCACAACGGCATCTTTTGTCACGGAAATCCAGAAAGCCCCTTTTTCAATTTCAGCGGTATTAATATCCCTGGAAATCATGCCGATATCAACCATAGCGTTGAGTGCATCGGACATTCCCTTACCAGCACCACCAGCCGATATATCTAATCGTATATTGGGATGATTCTTCTGAAATTCCTCTGCCCATTTAACCATCATAGGATACAATGCAAAAGCTCCTGATATAGTGATAATCCCTTCCCTTTTATCCGTGGGGTCTGCCTGCCCGAGTTTATTTAATCCCTGCTCGATTTTTTCTTTGGGCAATTCTATATAACCCATCTCATCGACGTACTTTTGACCATCGGTCAAAATCCAGCGTACAAATTCTTTGACATTGCCCGTAAATTTAGTCTTGGTAACCAGATGTAAATCACGCGCTGGAGGTGAAGGATAACGCCCCTCGGCTATAGCCTGGACGAGGACGTTCTTTTTTGCATAAAAGTTCTCGGCATCGTCAATGCTGCCGTTCTCATTAATATCTATCGGAATTACGCATAATCCCTGTAATTGCACTCCCGTCTTTGTATCATAAGCATAACCAATATTGTTATAACCAATACCTAGCTGATCCTTTATAATTGCCTCCGAAAGTCCAGGGTCGCCGAACACAGCCGTACCTTTCAAGTCTTCCTGTTTATTATTACCCAGGTATTTAGCCCATGTTTCCGCCGCACCGCAAGCATCCGACCTGGTATATACATGGATAGAAACATCCGACGAGCTACCTTGTACGCAACCAATGGTGAATGGCACTAATATGCTTATGATGACCACGCATAGTAGCATGTTCCTCATATTAACCTCCGAATAATGTAATTTTTAATCGAGGTACCCCAGTGCTCTCAGCCTGTCCTTAACGCGTTCTTCGTCCCCCTTGCTAAATGGTTCAGCTTCGCTTTCTTCTTCAGAGACGATCTCTCTCAGCACATAGGTAACATAACTTGATACTGATGTAAAACCAGTTCCCTTAATTCGTTCTTCAATCTTCGTGAAAAGTGGCGCTGGTATGGAAACAGTGGTAAACTTTTTCGCCTCTTCACCCATGAAATCCCTCCTTTGTCTAATTACATGTAATTAATATGTATCGTTACACAGAGTGTGCTATCTGGTTGCTAATTATATATAATTATAAATACCCTGTCAATAATATATCTCATATTTCCAGCAGCAATAGAATCAATTAAAGCCTGCCCCGCCTCGCTAGGTGGAGGTATCCACGGACCATTTTGTAACAGCGCTAAAGGCAAATGATCGGGAGTTGTCCAGACGAAACCCAAGTAACGAATCCCCAGCTCATTGAACCTCTTCAGGAAATTTATCGTGCAGTCTACTCGAATTTCTTTGTCCTTGGAGCTGGATGGTTTCCCAGTCAGTGGAGTGACCGGTTGAAACTGGAAACTTTGCAAGATGGTGAGTCACCGGACAAGGATGGAGATTACCAAAGACAAAGATAGAAACTGAAATGGCAGACAGATTTTAGTACTCATCAGCCAGGCATAATACCTTGCTTCAAAGAAGGAGATTATTGCATTAATTCCTGAAGATTATTTTTTTCAGCAAGAAAGCGCTCAATCTCATCTCGATCAAACCGTCGGTCACCACGGGTACCAATGCGATATGCATTGATCATACCCTGGTTATTCCATCGTCTTATAGTATTGATATGAACATTGAGCAGACGCGCCAGCTGTCTTGATGTTAACATACGGTCATTTTTCAGTGTCATAGTATCTCCAACTTATTCCAACTATTTCATGCTATCCCATAATGACTATACTTTACCGTGCCTTACCGGGCAATGACCAAAAGGTACTAATCGGAATAGACAAATAGCCCTATTTATTTTATTTACTTGGTAAGGTCACGTATTACAAAATCACCATGTAAACCGGTGGATACAGTTTCATTCTATATGCCAACAAGCAAAGCACCGTCAGTATCAGACCGCTTAACTTGGTTCTCCTACCTACTCGATGACCATCCGCTTTTTGGCAGTTGCAGCATTTCCTGGGATTTTGAAGCTTTTCTCATCGCTTTAAACAGTAACGCCACAAGCGGCTTTTACCCACTAGTATATAATCGCCAGTTCCATGGCAAGTTAAGGTTAAATATAAACCCACTCATTGAACTCATCGTCTGGATAGTGCTCTCATTACTGTAAGAGCCTTTGCGTGTACTCTATTGGTAAGAGACATTCGTTACTACCAATGTATTATTGCTCAGCGGCGCCCCCCAGCGGTGTTCGCTGAAGAAGTCTCATTAGCGGTTACCACAGGCATACTTACTGGGGTTTTAAAGTTTTTTTCAACGCCGATGGCAGTACCATCAGCAGCTGCTTTCGCCCGGTAGTAGTACGTAGCCCCCGGTGTCAAAGAGCTGAGAGCGAAGGTAAATCCGCCAGGCGCACTCATCGCCTGGACAGTGGTCTCATTGCTGTAAGAACCAGAGCTGGTGCCCCACTGGAAAGAGACGTTCACTGAACTGGCAGTACCCAGGTTAGACAAATTGCCATTCAGCGTTGCCCCGGTGGAGTTTACTTTAGAAGCCTCACTCGTGGTTACCTCAGATGCACTCTCAGGCTGGGTGACAATATCACTGATTGGTGAAGTCCGGCTTGGCCACTGGAGAGAGGCGTTCATATCCTCTGGATTGACACTAACCACGGCAGAACTATTCGTCAAATTGCCACTAGCATTGGTAGTTATTTTAGGTGGGGAGGGTGATATAGGTGAAGTCCTAAAGGTTTTCTCGTCGCCGTAGACAGTGCCATCACCAGTGGCTTTTGCCCGGTAGTAGTACGTAGCCCCCGGTGTCAACGAGCCGAGGGCAAAAGTAAAACTGCCAGGTGAATTCATTGATTGGGCGGTGGTCTCATTACTGTAAAAGCCTGAGTTGGTGCCCAACTGGAAAGAGATATTAACTGAACTGGCAGTACCCAGGTTAGACAAATTGCCACTTAGCGTCGCGCTACTGTCGGTTAGATTAGCAGTAGCAGTGGTTATTACCACAGGTGCACTTACTGCTGTTTTGAAGCTTTTCTCGTTACCATAAGCAGTACCATCGCCAGCGGCTTTCCCCCGATAGTAGTACGTAGTCCCCGGTGTCAAAGAGCTGAGAGCGAAGGTAAATCCGCCAGGCGCACTCATCGCCTGGACAGTGGTCTCATTGCTGTAAGAACCAGAGCTGGTGCCCCACTGGAAAGAGATGTTCACTGAACTGGCAGTACCCAGGTTAGACAAATTGCCATTCAGCGTTGCCCCGGTGGAGTTTACTTTAGAAGCCTCACTCGTGGTTACCTCAGATGCACTCTCAGGCTGGGTGACAATATCACTGATTGGTGAAGTCCGGCTTGGCCACTGGAGAGAGGCGTTCATATCCTCTGGATTGACACTAACCACGGCAGAACTATTCGTCAAATTGCCACTAGCATTGGTAGTTATTTTAGGTGGGGAGGGTGATATAGGTGAAGTCCTAAAGGTTTTCTCGTCGCCGTAGACAGTGCCATCACCAGTGGCTTTTGCCCGGTAGTAGTACGTAGCCCCCGGTGTCAACGAGCCGAGGGCAAAAGTAAAACTGCCAGGTGAATTCATTGATTGGGCAGTGGTCTCATTACTGTAAAAGCCTGAGTTGGTGCCCAACTGGAAAGAGATATTAACTGAACTGGCAGTACCCAGGTTAGACAAATTGCCACTTAGTGTCGCGCTACTGTCGGTTAGATTAGCAGTAGCAGTGGTTATTACCACAGGTGCACTTACTGCTGTTTTGAAGCTTTTCTCGTTACCATAAGCAGTACCATCGCCAGCGGCTTTCCCCCGATAGTAGTACGTAGTCCCCGGTGTCAAAGAGCTGAGAGCGAAGGTAAATCCGCCAGGCGCACTCATCGCCTGGACGGTGGTCTCATTGCTGTAGGAGCCTGAACTGGTACCCCACTGGAAAGATGCGTTCACCGTGGCCGCTGTACCAATTCCATCTAAATTACCACTCAACACGACAGAAGTAGTCGTCACACCACTGGTATTAACAGAAGTTACTTTCGGTGGGGAAGTGGTAGCTACCAATCGTACAATCTTCTCGTAAATTGGCGCTTGCAACCTTGGAATTTCCTTAGCTATCTCTACAAGTTTGGGCACAGGATTACCGTTATTATCAAAAAATTGCCAGGTAGGGTTGCGGGTGGCATTTGCAGCAAACAATGTAACTATGCCAGCCCCATGAGCAAATAAAGATTCGATATACTGTACATTAAAATCATTCACATTAGGAGGGTAGCCATTATTTAGCTCTATATTCCACCAGCCTACTGTAGGTTTCCCCACGGAATTCTTCCAACCGCTAAGCAAGTCTAATTGTTGGTCCATCTCAGTAATACTAAGAGCATAATCAGTAAAACTTAAAAAATCTGATGTTGCCAAGGTTGCCGCCATTAGTTCAGGGTGCATTTTACTATTGCCTAATAATGTAGTACTTATAGGTAGTTCGGTTTTCGAACGGAAAATACCTTTGATAAAACTAAGGTAATTTGCAGCTTGTAAAGCTCCATAATTCTGGCCTACAGGATTAGTGCATCCCAGATTACTTAGCTGAGATGCAGGGAGCGGGTAATTTATTTCACTTTCCATTATAAGGGCAACCACATTTTGATATCTGCTAACAATATTTATCCATCTGGTTGCCCAATCTCCTGCCGTGTCTATTCCACCACCCGGACGCGCCCACGAGAAATTCGGGTTAGCCAAGTCCTTGAATTCGCAATTGCTGTTTTTCAGTGAAAATAATGGTAATACCATCATCTTATGTTTATAAAATAAATCAAACAAATTTCCGTATGCCGACGCCTCATCTTGTATTGAGGAGAATTGAGGAAACCATCCTACGTAGACAAATCTAATTCCTACTGATTCAAGATAAGCCAATTCTTTATCATAAAGGGCCAGGTTTGCAGATGAATACCATGCTCCGTAGGGCATCCCGCCTGTAAAAACCATGCCAATAAACCACCTCCCCACCCCATTTATTGCAATAAAACCATTATTGCCTATTTGTACGCGCTCAGTAGTTCCATCAGCCCAGGTGATTACCCGGTCAAGCGAATAGCCTTCTCCAGCCGCGTGAACCGCCTGTGGAACTGCAATCGCTACTAAAGAAAAGACAAAAATGAAGCATAATAGTACACTGAGCCATTTATTAATATGTGAAGTCTTGAGTCGATTGCTGGCAAAGTCACCCTCTTTGATTTCTGGTGCTCTAGCAGCACTTTTGCTAAAATGATTAGCAAACAAGGGACGACCTCCTTTGTTCGGCTCCGTCAGTAAGCCCGCTAAGCCCTGGCGGAGTCTTTTTGTGTGGGCTTTCTATTTCCTCAGTTCATCTAATGTAATTATCCTTTCTTCACCATGATGATATAAGCCCAGATAGTACTGTTTTCGTATAGCTATAAGGTACTATCACAGAATTTCAGTTAGTATTTACATAACCCCCTAAGAACTTGACTTTGAAGAAAATAGTCCACCCACCTAGAATAGAAGGCTGGAGGAGTTCAAGCTATAAGTTAGTAGAGTGGAAGAAGGAGTGGGATTTCAAGGTTAGATAGTTATTTAAGAATAATGCTTAATGAAAATAGCATAGCACTTGAAGTGAAACGTTCTCAGGCGTGAAAAAGGCAATAGGCGAAGAAATGTCCAAAAGAAACGTATCGTTGACGCAAATGCAGAAATTATTTTGGCTTCATTAAGCGGTGAAACCACCTGAGAGACTTGTGCTAGAGGCATGATATGCCGGCAGGGCAGTGTCTCCCTTCATAAAAGCCATTATCGCAGTATTTCAAACGGTTGCACTTCCCTATGAAAAACGGCTAATTTTATCGTTATCAAATCTTCGGTCACCACGGATGCCATACTTAGGTTACGAGTAAAAAAATCGAATATGAAATTTGGACTGCACCCTTATGTTTGTCAACATAGGCTATTAAGTTGTGGCAGGATTCCGCAGTATTCTGCTGTTTGAATAGTATGGCTTCAAACTCAATTGATTCACTTCAAGCGCTATGCTATTTTCAGCAAGCAGTACAAACATTTACACTATTGCTAGTGCATAGTATACTTCAACGGTAAACGCAATTAAAAGAGCAACCTTGACAAAAAATAGTGTAGTATCTTCTTATTTTATAGATATTATTAATGAATAGTAAATATCTGATGGATCGCATGGTCAATTATATGAAGGACCCCCTTCATAAAAATGCCATATTCCTTATAGCAACCAATGCCACTGCTGCAATATTCGGTTTTTTCTTCTGGACGATAGCAGCCCGATTATTCCCTGTTGCCGATGTGGGGCAAGCCACAGCACTGATATCTGCGGTTAGCTTGCTCACATCTTTTTCCTGGGCTTGGTCTGGGAATAGGCTTAATTCGTTTCTTACCTGATGAAAAAGACAAACCAGGAATGCTAAATACTGCAGTTACCGTTGTCTCTATTTTCTCCTTAATACTGGGTCTTATTTTCTGGTGGGGAATAGAGATATGGACACCGTCATTGACGTTCCTGAAACATAATGCATCGTTATCAGTTATTTTTATTCTCTTTGTGGTTGTCAATAGTATTTTGGTATTACAGGGAAGTATTTTTATAGCATTTCGCCGGGCACAGTATTCCTTTTTTCAGAGCCTCATCGCCGGTTCAAGGATAGCGATATTGCCATTTCTGGCAGCATTCAGTACAAGTGGAATATTTTCCTCATATGCGCTGGGATTTGTTATAGCGCTTATATGTTCTCTAGTCTTCGTGTTTATCTTATGCTCTCAGTACCGTCCCCTTACCGAAATAAAAGGTAAGATTTTAAAGAAGCTAATACGGTTCTCTTTTGGCAACTATATCGGTGATTGTTTCAAGATGTTACCAGGAGTGGTCATGCCTCTTATCATTATCAATATACTCAGTGCAGACATGAGCGCGTACTTCTACGTCGCCTGGATGATAGCCAGTTTCTTTTTTGTTGTTTCCTATGCCACCAACTCCTCTTTACTGGCCGAATCGTCGCACAATGTGAAGGACCTCCAGAAGCAGGTAATAAGGGCTATAAAATTTATTTTTATTATACTCATACCAGCGATAATAGTGATATATTTCATAGGTGAATATCTACTGCATTTATTTGGTGAAAAATACTCGGTTGGGTCAATAAATCTGCTGCGCATACTGGTACTCGCCAGCATACCAATAGCTATAAATGAAATTTATATATCTATATGCAGAATAAAGAAAAAAATAGTACCTGTTATAGCTATTTATGGCTGTGTTGCTTTATTTACCATTATATGTAGCTATTTCTTAATCGATCTTCTAGGTATTATGGGGATAGGAATTGCCTACATTGTAGGAAATTCAATAGCATCCGTAGTTATAGCTTCATTTTATATAATCAACTTGTACTACACACCAAAAAACAAGCCGCAACCAAGGTAGTAACCCGACTGTTTTTATACTCCTTCTCGAATTGTAGCGGTGCTTTGTAACCTAAGGCTGTATGCAAATATGTGCTGAATCTAAATGGAAATGCTGGATTCTATCCAGCAAGGTGTAGACTGAGATGAGCAAATCCGGTTTTTGTGCCAGCAGATCCTTTGTCTTGTCAGTGATTCTTTCCAGTTCCTCCTGCCATTCCCTTTCATTAGTGGGCAGCCCAAAACCCACGGGTCTAAAATCAATGCCAAAACAATAAGGCGGCACTATGAAAGGCACATTCAATGCTACTGTTCTTTTACCCTGTCGTTCCAAGACGTCCCAAATGAAGTCAACTTTTATATCTTTGCGCTTGACGATATTGTCAGCCACAACGAAACTATCATGGCCTGTTCGGTGAAACGCTACCAGCTCTTCAAGATTCAACCTTTTACAAGGAACTACCTGAAGCCAGTCCAAGCGTGCGTTAATGTCATCGTCATTGTTCATGTCCTCAGCAGAAACTTGCTTTTAGTTAGTTACTGGATGCTACCTGCCATCTTTGCCTGGTTCTCGGTATATGCGGCCAATACTTAGTCTTAACGAAGAGCTTTAATTGAAGAAGATATTATACTTCTTCAAGCTATGGGAAAGAGGACGGGGACAAGTGTGGAGTCGATTAAACGAATAATAAAAAAGTTCCTGTGACTTAGCTCTTTCTGCTGTCTATATCCTTCTTAACGCCTTCAGGTCCTTTATTCTTGTCCTGACTATCTCGCTTTCGTCAATTGGTGACTGATATTTCGTGGGGCGGCGGGTTATCTCGGAGCTTTCCCTGAAAATCTCCTTTAAAACCTTACCATCCATATCTGTTGGGATGGAAACATTCATCATATGGAGGATAGTAGGTGCAATATCGATCAATTCCGCTCCAACAATTTGCTTACCTTCCTCAATATCTGGTCCATTTGCAATAAGTATTCCGTCTATATATCCGTTCATGTGGTCTCCATCTCGACTGCTCTTAAAGCGAGCTTTTACCAGCACATCAGAAATGAGGGTACTTGAAGTGTATTTGTGGTTAAGAAGTATGACGATGTCTGAAATTCTGTCTAGGAAGCGACCCGAGTATAGCTCCTCCTTCTTGTATACCTGCCTTACCACATTCTCACCAGTCTCCGGGTCTTTCAATGCCTTCAGCTTATCTATGATTTCTTCCCTTAACTGCTCATATTCTTCCTTCTCTACTATCCCACTGGGTTCCCTGCCTTTAAGATTCACTTTTATCCCTTTCACATATTTATCATCTCCATACGCCTTAGTATTATTCCAGTCAATCTCAGATCTAAATGATTTGATAACTCGATTGACGCTTTCTTGAGGTAATATACTGCGCAATCTTATGAATTGGTCTACCTTTGAAGCGATCTTTAGAGCGATGGAGAACAATGTCCCAAACAAACGAGCTTTGTATCCTCCTTTCCTCTTTAGTAGTCCTTGTTGTTCAAGCCAGGTATTTATGAAAAAGTTTTTGATAGCTGCAGGTCCGAATCCATGATCGGAGATAATAAAGGTGTTTATTTCCTTACCATTGCGATCCAGAATTTGTTGAATGATTTCATCTAATTTCTGATAATATTTGAGCAAAACCTCTTTTTTCTCCCAAAAGTAGTGCTGTAAGTTGTCCGTGCCCTTGAAAACGACTATAAGGAAATCAGGTTTCCATTTGTCCACTAATTTCAATACCGCCGAGGTACGTTTTTCAGTGACATCATACTGGTCACGTACCATTCCCAGTATTTTGACTTTTTCACCAGCAGTCTCATCTTCAAATAACCAATCCTTTACAAAATCCAAATCTATCCTGTAATCCGGTATCTCTTTCCGTAAATCCTCTGGAAAAGTAAACACCTTTGCTGACGGAGGCGTCATGAAACAGGAGATAAGGAAGCCGTTAACCTTTTTGGGAGGGTAAGTCATCGGGACATTCACAACCCCTACCCTTATGCCATGCAAGCTCAAGTTTTCCCACAGGGTCCTATCTTTGAAAGACAGGGAGGATACCAGTTGGGGTTGACCCTCATCGCTATCGGGATAAGTAACAAAATCGAAGACACCGTGCTTGCCTGGATTCTTTCCAGTCATGAAAGAAACCCAGGCAGGAGCAGAGATCGGAGGGATAACGGATCTCAACTGTCCCCAAACTCCTTTTTCCATAAGATTACCAATAGTAGGTAATCTCTTTTCATCTACCCATGGTTTCATCAGGTCGAATGTGGCGCCATCTAAACCTATAACTACGACTTTATTACTATTTTTCATAGCTCTCAAATTCTCCAATTAGTCTCTCCTCTCTGATATTTAGCTTATTGTTAGCGTTTTGGCACTGCAGATTTAATTCAAATCCCCAAAAAATTCTTAAAAAGTTCGAAATTCATCATATCTGTGTCCTTTATTATGGCATAAGCAATATTTGACTACCCAAGCTCGAATATATCCTGTTTGCCTTTGTTAAAACGGGATTCAGCTCCCACATATCAAAGGTCTCTAATAGTTTGAAAGGATATACCATTGTACTACCCGTTCCTTCGGCTACATTCAAATATCTTAAATACACATATGCGCCGCTTTCAACTCCCTGCGTAGTACTATCCAGTAGAACCACCTTCTCAAGCGGTATCATACCATAACTCGTGAGTGCATGTACTTTTGATGCTGGGCCAAAGTAGTTGGCCGAGATCTGAAAATGCTCAATACCTTCAATACTTTTAGACAGCCATATGGCACTATAAACTTCCTCTTCTGATGTGTAGTTGTTATAGAACCGTGCTTTACTGGCGGCATCCCCACGTGTCTTTATCCATTCTTGGCTCAGGGATATTGAGGTGGGTTGGTCTTTGGCTACTTCGCGTACAAATCCGGTATTGAATAACAAGAACACTGCCAGGATTACAGAGATGACTTTTAGCGAAGTTCCCGTAGTCGTTTTGATTTTCTTTGAAAAAATTCTGTTTATGGCTAAAGTCCCGGTGATACAAAATGGGGCCAAAAAGACAAGACTAATGTGATAAAGCCTGGTGCTATTGAGGGCAATGCTGAGGTAGGGAACCGCTATTGCAGCTATACATACGATGAAGCTAACCAGTGAAAATGCCGAATACTCCTCGCTAAATTTCTTTTGTCTCCAGTGAAGCAATAAGTCAAGAATCCCCACTGTAATAAGAAACTGTGTAAACAGGTCGAGGTACTTGGTAACTTCTTGAAGTGGTGATAAAGATGGGGTTGTTAACAGCCAGAGGACCTCGGAAGACGTCAAGCTTAGGAGTTCGGTTAAAAATGTGCCAGCAATGTGGTTGGTTAATACCACTATGGCATTGAAAGCCGAAGAGCCCGACTGCCACATATACCAGGATAGGCAGACTACACCGTAGAAGGCAGCAAAGCCTAGAGTTATCACTCTGTTTCCCACTGACGAGTTTGACTCACCTATTTCGTGTCGTCGATGGTTCATCGCCTTGGCGCTTTTTGCTCCTTTTGATAACCCATGAGCTAATATCCTTTGACTAAGGAAAAGTATGAGCAATATGATGAAAAGGGAAGACATAAAAAAATATGATACTGAATAATGGGAAATAATGATAGAGGTACCAAAGGTTAAGCAGAGGATGCTTCTCCCCAGCCAGTTCAGTGATTTACTTGTGACTACAAGTAGTATCAAAACCAGAAATAGTTCAGCTACCTGTTGCCTGGCTAAGGCGATCAAATCTATATAGAATGCTTGGAACGACATAAAAAATAAGGTTGCCAGGAAGGCAACCTTGCTGTCAATTTGCCGACTATATACCTGATATAATCCCAACGGCACCAGTGAGAAAAAAAGTGGATAGATAATCTTGAAAACCCACGTAAGTTCCATCCCACAGATGATGGAATATGCTGGTGCCAGCATCACTACACTTAGCATAGCATTGTAAGAATTAGTAATCGTCGCATCCCACACAGAATTAGTTATTACTAGATTGGCGAAGTAATACTCAGTATGGATATCATAGCCCGTCAGGTAATTGGAGATAAGCGCCCAATGATATAACAGAGTCAGCGCAATGGTCATCACTGCAAGGGGATAAAGACTCTGAGGGATGAATTTGGTAGATACAACCAGGATGGGAACTAGGGCGATGGCGGGAATTAATATAAGTAAAAGAATGTTACTATGATAGATATTAACTATCTGTGTACCAAGAACACTCAGCAGAGGTAATAAAAGCAAGAATAAGACTGGCGACGATAATATTTGATGCCAATTGAATTGAGTTGGAGTTGAGAAACCCTTATCCCTTTTATAGGCTATAAAGCTCAAGACTAGCACTGCTACGGTCATAGTGCCAATCAAAGACCAGGTTGAGATTGGCTTGTCAATGCCGATCTGGGGATAGAACGAATTCACGAAAAACCCAACGAACATGAGGAAGGCAAGGCTCAGCCCTACTGAATATAGCAGCGTTTCTATTGTTCCAAGCTCATGTAGTTTCATAATGCGAAGTATTAGCAGCCCGGGGATAAAAGTGAGGTAAATAAAACCGACAATTTGCGTTAGTACAGGTATTCCAAAACCCAGGGCGCTCAGTTCCACGAGTCCCAACACAACTAGCTGGGCAACAAAAACTACTTTCAGGAAGTGCTTGATTTCCCAGTCGTTCATTTGAAGAGGATTATTAATCATTGCAGAACTTTATTTCCAATGACACGCTGAATATCAGGAATTAGGCCTTTCGTGCATTTTCTAACCTATAGCTTCAGGATTTATGTCCACCTTAATTATTAGGCAATTCGGAAAAACTGATGACGGAGTGGCATCAAGTTTGTCACCACTGACATGCAGAATTCCTTTCTAAAACAATTGCCATCTGTAGCCTTTTGAAATATCTAACGTGAGTATATTTGTTACAGAGAGACGCGCATTGAGAATTCTATTCTTTAGCCACATTAGAAGCACAAAGCGACAAATCAAGTTACTCACCTAAATTTCCTAGTCAGATAATATCGATATTTGTAAGCTGCTAACGTCGATATTGCTGTGCTAATGATAGTGGAAAACAAAGGCTCTTGCACTTCGCTAACAGGTAAGAGATACTCCTTATCGGAATAGAAACTCTGCAGGAACTCACTACTGAGCACTGGCCTCGGCTGTTGCTGGTTGAGACAACTAATCTGTGTTTTGAAGCTTGAAATCGCAGCCTTTTTGGCTTCTAGCTCATCGCCGATGTCAATAGTTAGAAGGTTATAGTTGGGTCTTAGTAGAATATGCCGCAAACTCCAGACAAAATATTGGTAGATAGGAATGGATAGGTTAGCCATCTCAATCGCTGTGGTCACGATGTCATACGTTGCTAGGTGGTCGGGGTGCCGATCATAGCGGTACGGAACTAGTACTATCATTGGCCTTAGCGTAGCGAGTAAATCGGCTGTCTTCTTAACAGCTACTTTTCTGTAAAAGAAGAGTAACCCGTCCTCGTAGTCAAAAAAATGCAGTGCCTCTGGACAATTGCCAAGTATTTGTTGGGCTGCTATTGCCTCTCGCCTTCGCGCCTCTTTTATTTCGGATCGGGTCGGATTTTCTTTTATACCAAATGTAAGGAGATGAGAATTCCTACCACTTGTCATGTAGGTTATATGAGTTTTGCGCGGGACTCTTAGCCTTTTTCTCATCATACCTCCACACGCAAGCTCAGCGTCATCAATATGTGGGGAAAATATGGCAATCCTTTCTACTTGCGTTGGAGATGTATCGCCATTCATTTCAGGCCTCCTCTTCTAAGTAAACAACTTTTACTAGTGGTTCTCTCCCCTTTGACAAGCTGAATGCCATGACTTCCGCCTATTATTCGCTTACGACCCTTGCGTGGAACTCTAATCACCTATTCCTCATTATCAAGTTTTGTCGTATATTTTATCCCTCGTTTCAGTGACGAGATTCTGAATAATACTCTGGAACTGCTGCGCTATACCTTTCCAGGTGTAGTTATATGCAATCTTTCTAGTTTCGTGCTGGTCTATATTCTCATTGAACGCCGTTATTATTCCATTGACAAGCTCTTCAACTCCTTTGCTTTCATCATACAAAATTATATTCGGAAAACCAAGCAACGTCACCTCCTCTAAGTTTGATGAAACGATTTTCTTTCCCAGTGCCGTATACTCCATAATCTTGAGAGGAGAAGAACTGTCACTCCGTAAGTCTTTCATAAGTGGAGATAATGCAATTTCACAGCCATTAACGATGTCTGGAATCTTATCACGTGGCACATGCCCCAGAAATATTACATACTCTGACAATCCCAGACTTTGCGCAATCTTTTTTGCTGGTGGAATTGGCGTGCCATCTCCAACAAGAACCAGCCTGATATCACTATATCTATTCCTTAGGATATTTATTGCTTGCAAAAGCTTGGGGAGATTTGAGTATCTTTCGAAACTATTCACAAATACCATGGAATGCCTACCAAAGTCGTACTCTCGTTTCTCAAGATTTGCCTCCAGAAAGAGAGAGTCGACACCGTTGGGGATTTTGTAAACAGGGATATCTGGATTAATCTTCTTTGCATAGTCGACAAGTATATCCGAGACTGCAATAACAGCTTTGGCATGCTTTATCTGGTTATGAACGCTTTTCTTTAGATTTAGGATGTATTTAAGGCCAAATCTGGCTACGCTCCCAGCATAAATGTCCATCCAAGCCTCATTATGGTCCCAAAGGTCATAGACCAAGGGTAAATCGAACGGAGGCTCAACTTCGTTAATGCAGCTCGCTGAGATGATTGCATCTAGACCTTCTCGCCTAGATATTTGAGATACAAGCTTGCGAAACATATAAGCATTAAGCGAAGGAAAGAAGAATGGCAACCTCCGAATCTTATGGATTGTGACGCCATCCTTGATGTATTCCATATATTTTAGGGACGAGGATAAGTTTTTCTTAATATTACTAATGTTGGTTGGGTAAGAGTCCCAAATTACAAAATGCACCTCATCACCAAGCTCAGCGAGATGTTTAGCAAGGTAGTAGCCTCTAGCTATGAAAACGTATTTTTGGGTCTGGGGAATGATCAAAATTTTCATTTCAGCACATCCGCATCACAATGATAGGTGAAAACGAGATGTTTTCGTTTCATTCTGGTGTAGAACAAGCCTACTAAGTTACCAGATGCTAGAGCGTGGCGCAGATGTACCTTAACTACATCTTGCTGCACCGTTTTAAAAAACATGTCTGGAGAAAAGAACACGTTCTCTATCATATAATCCGCACCGGTATACTTTGATGCCATTCTTTTCTTCAACACGGATTTTAGAATCAAAAGAGGTGGTGAAGACGAACACTTCATGGCCCAGTTTTGCCATCTTACGGGCCAGGTGATATGCACAGACCTCCACTCCTCCAACAAGGTGTCGGTGTGAAAATCCCGGGTTTGGAAAAGACTCACGACAAGGCAAAAAAGATGCAAAGTATCCTATTTTCATCAGGACAAATCCTGGTATATATCAAGTATCCTTTTGGCAATAACATCCCACCCATATTTTTCAGCATTCCTCCGAGCTGCCTGGCCCATCTTTTCACGCAAACTACTATCAGCCAAGATGATATTAATTGCATCAGCTAATCCGTTAATATCCTTAGGTTTTACTTTAAATCCACATTCTTGCGTTACCATCATATGTATACCCGACAAATCACTGGATATAACTGGTAAACCACAGGCCATAGCTTCTAATATTGAAATAGGAAATGCATCTCCACGTGTTACCGCTGGTTGAACATAAATATCCCCATCTCTATATAGTTGAGGTAGTTCGGCGTACGGTATGCTTCCGATAAATTTCACATTTTCGATATTTTGCTCTTCGACGAGGGTCTTAAGATATTTTTCCTGTTGGCCATTTCCTACGAGTATTAATGTGCCGTCTTTGACATATTTCATTGCCTTAATTAAATATTCAAATCCCTTATACACTACAAATCTGCCGGTAGATATGATCACGTTTGAGTCCGGTAGTTTATATTTTCCCCGGGCACTACCTGCTTTTATGCTTGGATTAAATTTTGTTAGGTCCACCCCATTTGGTAATATTTCAAGGCCCTGTATGCGCCGTCTAAGTACCGTTGAAGTTTCAGCATAAGCTCTGCTTGGAGCTAAAACTCTATCGGCCTTTTTGACTATATAAGTATTGACGGAGTAATTGTAAATATCAGCAAATAACATTCCGATTTTTGAATCTGCATTACCGTCAAATTGATAATGTAATACAGACCGCTTATTGTGAAGTAAAGCATAAATAATAGAGACATCCGTTACACCGGGAATGGTGCCGTATGAATGAACAATGTCCGGATTAATAGTTGACAAATGGCAATAATAATTAGGCATTATAGGAACTTTAAATATGGTGAATATTGGGCGAGTTCTGATTTCTTCAATTCCGTTAATAAATTCTCTCTCCGAGCTACCTTGAGGTCTGGACACGAGTACGCTGACTCTATGTCCAGCCTGTATGGCTGCTTCAGAAAGGTATCGAATGCATCTTTCGACACCACCTTCATTCAGAGAAAAGTCCTTGAAACAATGACAAATATGCATTAGCGTGTCCCTAACAGTAACATTAATACTGCTGGCAATGAGAGTGACGGTACATTCATAGCCTTAGATTTTTGCTTTTAGAGTTGAACATGATTTTACCATGGAGTCAATGAGAAGAAAAGGTATTCCCAGAGTGCAGAAAAAAAGTAATGGTTGGTATTTCCTGGTAGCATTCATGATAACTCTGAGAAAACGATAACCGTCTCTGAGACTGCTGAGTTTGCTTTTCCCTATGCGCTCAGCATATTCAATGGGTAGTTCAGTATAACGTAACTTTCCAAACGAGGCCATTGTGGTCATTGCGGTATCGAAATCCAGGCCCTCGGGAAGTGTTTCAAACATAGGTAAGAGCTGAACATTAAATACGCGGAGTCCGGTGGAGGTGTCCGTGATTCGCCTGCTACTATAGAATGAGAGCATTACAGCGAAAATCTTATTCCCTACCTTGCGGATTGCAGGCATGCCTTTGTTCTTTCCCAGGAAACGCGAGCCGACTGCGATTTGAATGCCGTCGTCTCTACAAAGATTGTATAGTGCAGGGATACTTTCCGGTGGATAAGTGCTGTCAGCGTCGATGAAAGCAAGATAGTTGATGTTGTTTCCCGATTTATATTTGAGACCGATTTTTGTCACTCCTCCTTTTCCACGATTGGTCGGGTTGCTAATTACATCCACACCTTTGCTACGTGCGATTTGGGCTGTGCTATCTTTGCTGGCATCATCAACCACGACAATTTCAGCTTTGGGACATGCCTTTTTGACACGGTCAATGGTCTCTCCAATACTGGCCTCCTCGTTGTAAGCAGGAATCACTATTCTCAGGTCATTCATACGCATTCGCTTGAAACGGATACTATCGATTGTTTCATCCAGTCGATAGTTTTTTTAAAACCTTCTTCTAAGCTAACCTTCGGCTGCCATCCTAAAACCGTTTTAGCCTTTGTCAGATCAGGGCATCTCCTTCGTGGGTCATCCTGAGGGAGGGGATTGAATTCTATCTCCGAATTGGAGCTGGTCAAGTTTTTTATCATGTTCGCTAGCTCCAGGATGGTTATCTGTTTATTGTTTCCGATATTAATCACTTCTCCTGTGGCTTTTGGGGATGAGATTAGACTAAGAAGCCCCATGATTTGGTCAGTTACATAGCAGAAGCTCCTGGTCTGCTCTCCACTACCAAATACCGTTATCGATTCATTTCTCAAAGCCTGGGAAATAAAGCGTGGTATAACCCTCCCATAAATGCCATCAGGTCTGATTCGAGGACCGTAGGTATTAAAAATGCGGGCGATTCTGACATCCATGCCATACTGTTTTTTATACGCCATGACGTATGCCTCGCCACATCGTTTGCTCTCATCATAGCAGCCACGTATGCCAATCGGATTGACGTAGCCGTAATAGGTTTCAGGAGTAGGAACAACAGCAGGATTGCCATAGGTTTCACTGGTAGAGGCAAATAAGAATACGGACTTGTGCTTCCTGGCAATCTCAAGAGCGTTTAATGTCCCGATGGTATTTGCCTTCAGAATCTCCAGCGGAAAGTGTTCAAATTCAAATGGAGAAGCCCGGCTTGCCAGGTGCATAACGAAATCTATCTTATCCTTGAAATGGAGAGGCTCTGTGATATCGTGCTTGATGAATTTAAAATTGTCATTTCCTAATAAAAGTGAGATATTTGACTCCAGCCCACTGGACAAATTGTCCACGCAAATAACGTGTGCTTTCTGATGTACCAATACTTCACATAGCCATGAGCCGATAAATCCGGCTCCGCCAGTAATTACTACTGACCTATCTTTAAAATTTGCCTCACCGTGGTTTTGCAGAAGTGCCGCAATATCGTTACGAATAACGGTGTTACCAGCAGATACCTTCATATACTCTCGCTTCTTTTGCTTTGGTAATACGTCTGCCATCTATGACAATTGCTTTTGTGTAGTCAAAATTATTAAATTCGTCCCACTCAGTCAGTATTAATACAGCATCACTGGTGAGGACTTTTTCCGGGCTGGCATATTCTATTTCACGGGGAAAGACTTTCATAAAGCTCGGTATAGCTTTAGGGTCATAAGCGATAACCTGTGCTCCCTCCTTCAGCAATTCTTGAACAATTTCGATGGCTTTGGAGCTTCTCACATCATCGGTACCAGGTTTAAATGCCAGGCCCAGTATGCCAATGGTCTTGCCTTTTAACGATGGGAGATGTTTCTGGAGTAGTTTAAGTAATCTCAAAGGTTGTTCTTTGTTTGTATTGGAAACTTCCTCGAGCAGTCTGGCTCGATATCCCAGTTCACGTGACCTCGCTATCAACGCTGATACATCTTTAGGAAGGCAGAACCCCCCAAAGCCGATACCGGCTTTCAGGTAGTCATGACCGATTCTTTTATCATAACCCATCCCTCTGGCTACGTCATAAACATCGATGCCAAGCTCTTTACAAATATTGCCTATTTCATTGATGAAGGATACCCTGGTTGCCAGGAAGGAATTAGCAGCATATTTAATCATCTCGGCTGTCTTGATAGTGGTTCGGTAAACAGGGCATCGAAATTGACCATCATAGAGATTATATAATTTGTCACCTACTGCCCGGTCGTTCTCACCGATGACAATTCTATCGGGATTAAGGAAATCTTCAAATGCTGTTCCTTCTTTAAGGAATTCAGGATTTACACAAATCCCAACATCCCCCAAATCTTTGAAGAGCGGGGCAATAATTCTCTCCGTAGTGCCCGGAACGACAGTGCTCCTGACCACTACCAGGTGCTGTTCCTGCTTCTCCCGGAGCACTTCTGCCAGTTGACTGGCAGGCTTCTCCAGGTATAACAGGTCAATGGAACCATCTGCCTTTCCAGGAGTACCACCGCAGAGGAAAGATATGCCTGATTCCAGTGCTGCTCCATGGTCTGTGGTAGCAGTAATCCTGGTATTTTCTATCGCCTTGACTAACCCCGGTTCATATGTGGGACACATTCCTTTATTTATTTGCTTTACCTTCGCTTCATCTATATCCACACCGATAACTTTGTGTCCTTTCTTAGCAAAGCCGATAGCCGTGGTCAAACCCACCACCCCCAGACCTATTATGCTGATTGTTTCTTTATGTGAGTTGGTCATTCCTTAGCCTCCAATATATGCCTGATAGTACGTTCTAATACCTGAGAACACTCAGTTATTAATTGCTACTCCATTAGTTAACTACCTACGTATTCAAACTGCCCCGCTTTTAATAAAAGCGTAGAGATGCTGCCTCTTTATCATCCATGTCAAAAAGGTTACCAGGATTATAGCCCCAGCGATTTCAGGTATGTATACACCAGGATTGGACAGCAGAGCGTCAACTATATTTTGTAGCCAGTGGCTGAGGTTAACTCTTTCAAAGGCAAAGCCGTACAGGGGCCAGAGAAGTGTTTTCGGCTCAAGCCACATGCTATCCAAAATGAGATGGACGAATGTGCCAAAAGAGATAGCGGCTAGCCATGTCTTCCCCTGTTTACGGTAAAGAAAGACAGAGGCTATAGTAAGCGCAATAAGAAAGAGCAGGGTGTGTGAAAATATTCGGCTGTTGCTGAAAAAGTCCTGGAAAAAGAATCCTCCTACCGGTTTATCGATAATGTCAGGTAATAAGGAACCGAGGAGTACGAATCTGAGGTCTATACGAGTAATCAAGGAAGTTAACCATGATGTCCTTTTGTTATTGCAATTCGTAACACAATCCTGTTGAGGAGCTAAAGAAGCCACGCTGGCTATGTTATCCTGTAGTGATGATTGCTGAGAGCAGCTCTTCTTTAGGAGATTCGTCGCGATCAATGCGCATCCCAGCGTAATTCCGGTATGGGCAAAAAGAAGCATATTTTTCATTCCTTTTCTACCAAGTAGTTAGTTAGCACACAACGAAAATGCCCATCCCTTAAGATGAGCTTAGCCATGCTAACATTATTTATTTGCTATTAGCAAGTATCTTAACCTAACTGAATCTCATCATATGAAGAAAATAAACAATAGATTAGCTGAGGAAGATTAATTATACATATAAAAACTCCGCTAGGGCTTAGCGGGCTTGCTGATACTCAAGGAATATATCAGCGCATCCTTGCTGAAAGCATGAATCTCGAATTGTTCCTTTGCGTGAGATTGTTTTAATTCCATAGAATATTATTTGCGCAAAATATTCGACGACCTTAGATGAAAACAGTCTCTCCCTGGCAAGTTTTTTGCCTGAACCTTTGTAATGCCAGACACGATATGTCAGACGATTCTGAGTTCTCTCCAAGGATAATCTGAGCCATAATCCTGCCTGAGACTGGAGAGTGCATAAAACCATGTCCGCTGAAGCCGCAGGCGAGATATAGTCCCTCTATCTCCGGAACTTTGCCCACGATGGCATTGGTATCAGGGCTATCATCGTGAAGCCATGCTTGCACTGTGGCAACGCCAATATTCTCGAGGAGAGGCAGTCGGTGTGAGGCTACCCTAGCTATACTTGGTAGGAAGCTCCAGTCTACAGAGATATCAAAACTCTCTGGCTCATCCGGATTGCGCATGCCAAAGATTAAGCCGTGACCTTCTCTGCAGAACCAGAAGCCACTGTGAAAGTCAACGACCATGGGTGAATCTTTTCTGATCTCATTAAGACGGGTGGTGGCAAAGATATGACGCCGATGCGGATGAACAGGAATATCCACAGCCGCCATTCTGCCAATATGAGCAGCAGAGGGACCAGCGGCATCCACAACCACTGGTGCCGCGAATTCGCCTGTGGCCGTTAATACACCTTGTATTCGCCGCTCCTTTTGCCTTAGTCCAATGACTTCTATGTCCTGATATATCTTTACGCCAAGTCTTTTGGCAGCAGAGGCGAAGCCTTGAGTTACCGAATAAGGGTCAGCATAGCCGTCAGAGGGACAGTAGGTTGCAGCTAATACATCTTCTATGTTCAGTTGAGGGACAATTTCCCTGGCTTCGACTGGCGATAGTAGATACACCTCAAGTCCGAGCTCGCGCTGGAGAATGACATTGCGTTGGAAAGCTTGACATTAATTTCCGTTGAGAACTGTTGCCTGATGCCACCGGCACATTTGCTGGTTGAACAGGAACCAATGGAATCTTTTTCCACAACCACAACATTACGGCAGCCCATTTTGGCCAAGCTATAGGCAATACTACAGCCGATCACGCCAGCTCCGATGATAATTACATCGGCTGTCCTAGTTATATCTATTTTTAATGACCTTTCTTCTTCATATAATCTATAAGGGCATTTCGCCACGGTCTCATATCGTCCAGTCCCAGAAGCCTAAGGTGGTAGTTGTCCAGGACGGAATAACGGGGTCTCCTGGCTTTTTGCGGATACTGGTCAGGAGTTATGGGCGTGACTGGGGTAGTCAATCCGCTTAAGTGCACTATCTCGCGGGCAAACTCGTACCAGGAGCAAGCTCCTCTGTTTGCGATATGAAATATCCCGTAATACCGGGTAGAAACAAGTTGAGCTATTTTTTGTGCCAAGTCTTTCGCATAAGCGGGGGACATGATCCAGTCGTTTACCACTTCCAGTTCGCTTCGCTCAGTGGCAAGCCTTATTATGGTCTCGACAAAATTGCCGCCTTTGCCGCTACTTCCAGCCACACCAAACAACCCCCCAGTTCTCACTACGAAGTGCCTCCGACAAAAGCGTTGCACAAATAATTCCCCACCCAGCTTGGATCTGCCATAAACATTCGGTGGTGACGGACTGTCGAACTCAGTTAAAGGAACGTTCACAGGAGTGCTTTCCCCACCGAAGACTTGGTCTGTGCTAATGTGTACCAGCTTGGCTCCAATGTCTTGAGCTACCACGGCCATGTTTCGAGCGCCTATGGCATTTACCGAGAAAGCTTTATCCGGGTCAACTTCACAGTCATCCACACGGATATAGGCGGCAGTGTTTATGATGACATCTGGCTTGTGTTTACTGCATACTGCCTCTACAGAGTTCATGTCAGTTACCTCAATATCTTTATGAGTGAGTGGGACAAGTTCAAAATCGCGGAGGGCTATGCACAGGTCTGTACCGAGTTGTCCATTAGCGCCAGTAACCAGGACTTTCATCTGTGACTATACATCCTTTCATAATATTTTAAGTACTCACCGCTTTTAATCTGACGCCACCACACCTCGTTCTCCAAATACCAGTCAACAGTAGCTGACAGAGCTTCCTCAAAAGAATATACCGGCTTCCAGCCCAATTCCCTGGTAATTTTAGTGATATCCAGGGCATAGCGGCGGTCATGACCGGGGCGGTCGGTGACAAAATGTATAAGGCTTTGCGGCTTGCCCAGTAACTCCAGTATTTTTTTGACAAGCTCCAGATTGGTCTTCTCATTGCCACTTCCGATGTTGTATATCTCTCCCGGTTTGCCTTTTTGTAATACCATGCCTATAGCATGGCAGTTGTCTTTCACAAAGATCCAGTCTCTAACATTCAACCCGTCTCCATATACAGGAACCGTCCTGTTTTCCAGGGAGTTGGTGATAACCAGCGGGACCAGTTTCTCAGGAAACTGCAAGGGGCCAAAATTGTTAGAGCTTCGGGTAATAATTACTGGAAGATGATAGGTTTTGAAGTAAGCGCGACATAAAAGGTCGGCAGCGGCTTTGCTGGCTGAATAGGGACTATTGGGAAATAAAGGTGATTCTTCAGTAAAGCTGCCACTGTCTATAGAACCATACACCTCATCAGTAGATACCTGAATAAATCTTTGTATGCCATACTTTTTAGCGCCTTCAAGGAGCACCTGGGTGCCTTTAACATTGGTTTCGATGAAAGGTGTGGCATCTAAAATACTGCGGTCAACATGAGACTCAGCAGCGAAGTTTACGATTACATCAAAGTCCTGGCTCAGCAGACTATCTACCAGCTCCCTATCGGCAATGTCGCCTTTAACGAAGTGATACCTTGGTTCGTCTTGGACAGCTTTTAGGTTCTCCAGGTTTCCCGCATAGGTGAGCCTGTCCAGGTTTGTTACTTCCCATTGGGGATGTTCCTCCAGAACATGGTGAATGAAGTTACTGCCGATAAAGCCGGCACCGCCAGTTACAAGTAGTTTCATTATATTTCCAGCTATTTACTTATGCGGTGGGTAAAACCAGTCCCAGGGTTTATTTACCCGGGCGTCATTTTTGTTGCCGTTTATCTCCGCGGGGGCTATCTGGGCATTATTCCACGGTATACGCTCCTCATCAGGTTTTTTATAGTCATAAAGCCTGGTGGCAAAGTAAACGGTTAGCGAGGGCTCACTGCTCACCGTCTTGGTACCGTGAAAATAATGTCCTGGTATCCTGATAAGAGTTGGCTTATCTCCATAGCCGATGACCTCAGCAAGCTTCCCCGTGCTTTCCTCGTAGGCACATATCTTCATGGCGCCTTTTACCACCAGAAAATAGTCTACCTGGCCACGCAAGTGGCGGTGCCAGGCCCTGACCATGCCGGGATAACTGTAGCTTAAATTTGCCTGCGCTATCCAATCGTCAATAAATTCGTGCCAATCCTGCCTCAAAGCCTCGGCAAAAAAACCTCTCTCATCAGGCAACAGATTAATTTCATAAGTCCTGACTCCGTTTAAAGCAAATTCCTTTATCATTTTTCACTCACCTTAATAAGCGCCATTGTTTTAGCCTTATATTGTTCATATATTTTTACTTTTCGATTCTTCAAAACCACCATTTGCTATAGAATTACAGCTCTATATCAGCATTGTCGCCGACAAATAATCTCTTAGATTTTAGATGCCCTTCTTGTTTGGTCACTTTAGAGTTCCTGCCAATAAGACTATCAGCCAGCCGTTCAACCCTGTCAATGTTGCAACCTTCCAGAATTATCGAGTGTTCCAGAGATGAATCATTGATGACTGTCCCGCGGCCAATGCTCGTAAAAGGACCGATGAAGGAATTATTTATACAGCAATCTTCAGCAATTGATACCGGCCCCCGTACCATGCTATTTTCTATTTTAGTGCCTTTTCGTATCTCAACCCTACCTACTATGCTGCTTCCGCTATTAACCTCACCCTGGATATCACGCTTCAAAAGGTCATCGAGGACAACACGGTTAGCTTCAAGAAGGTCATTCTTCTTGCCAGTATCCAGCCACCAGCCTTCAAAAACGTGGCTGTCAACCTTTTCTCCCATATCAATGAGTTTCTGGATAGCATCGGTTATCTCCAGCTCGCCCCGCCAGGATGGCCTTATCTGCGCTATGGCTTTGTGAACCTGGGGAGTAAGAAGATAGATACCCACTACTACCAGATTGCTCTTCGGCTCTTTTGGCTTCTCAACTATCTTGACTATCTCACCCCTTGTACCAAGTTCAGCAACGCCAAAGAGGCGAGGGTCGGCTACTTCTTTAAGAAGGACAAGACTACTACTGGTATCATTAACAAAACGCTGAACAAAGCTTTTGACCCCACCCTGGATGAGATTATCACCCAGGAACATGAGAAACGGAGAATTGCCAAGGAATTCCTGTCCAGTCTTAACCGCATGAGCCAGTCCCAGGGGTTCGTGCTGTATAATATAGGTAATCCGGGCACTCCATTTGGAACCATCACCAATAGCTTCCTTGATGAGGTCGCCAGTCTCAGGGCTAATGATAATTCCGATGTCAGTGATGCCTGCTTCTGTAATTTGGTCCAGTACATAATGGATAATGGGCTTATTGGCGACAGGCAGGAGTTGCTTGGGTACAGTGGTGGTGACCGGCTTCAGCCTTGTCCCATTGCCACCACAAAGTATCAGCGCTTTCATCGTACGATAAATACCTCGATTATGGTATAGTATGGCATATTATCATAATTTTCAAGTGTAGTATCCTATCTAAACCTCACTAACTACAGAATTAATTGAATACTCTACCAATTTACAAATCATGTACGATATCTATATTTTTGATACTCAAAAAAGAGAGATAGCCATCGGGCGTGCAGTATAGTCCCTTTACTGCACTTGACAGCACCCGTGAAATATAGTATAGCTATATATAGTAGACATAAAATGTTAAACCACAAGATGTCGCAATGGATGGTGATATAGTTCAAAGGCTCTGCGGAATGTCTATCGTCGGAGCAGATTATTGCATAACCCAAGGTAAAGTAGTGCGTTTACCCAGGGTTATGGTTAAAAAAATCTACCAGCTTAATTAACTAATGGAGGAAGAATGAAAGTTAAATACTCGAATTTTCTGGGAATACTCGTCGCTCTGGTTCTGGTAGCCAGCTTTATGGTACCGGCCAGGCTGATGAGCCCCGAGTCAGTCGCCGCTGCTTCCGAGCAATCGAAGATGCAGTGGTGGCCGGTGGACACCCCGGATGTTGAAGCAGGTCAGGTTAAGAACCTGTATAGCCCTATTATTAGTGGCACCGAGGGTGGTTCCGAAATCGTCAAGCTGCTGGTAGGCAACAATGGCAGCATCATGTATGCCATCGTCAGCTGGCAAGTTACAAACCCCGCATCTGCATCAAGAGTGCGACTGAGTAAATCGTATAATGGTGGGCGTTCCTGGGACATATCGCTTCTAGGTGATAGTGCCATCGTCTGGGATATGGCCATAGCTCCAGACAATCCTAGTATTGTAGTCGCCGCTATTAGCTATGTCACCTCCATAACTACCCAGGTGGTGCTCATATCTACTGATGGCGGCAGTAACTGGGACAATACCCAGTGGCCGCCGACTGCAACACCTCCGCCAGCTAACTCTTACATCAGTGCCATGGACATAACTATGGACTATGGCGCCCGCTCCATCCTTGTTGGCGTACGCAGTGGTGCTGCCACTGCCGACGCCAACAAGCTATGGACGATGAAGATGCCCGGCTACGGTGGCTGGAATGTCCAGAACACCGACAACGGCACACCAGCATCGACCAATCCTTTTGATGGCGACATCATTGCCGCCAAGTTCTCGCCGACCTTCAATGGTGATTCCACCATTGCCGTGTTGTATTCAGGCACCCATGCCACCGTCAATGGCACGTTCCTGGTCACTGGTGTTGCTGACATCGCCAAGAACACCACCACCTGGCAGGCGGCTGGCACGCATGTCGAAATCAAGCGGCCGTCTGATAGCCCAGGCGCTTCGGCTGACATCAACGAGATCATCACCGCTGATATGCAATTGCCGTCAGACTTCTCCGGTCAGAGCGCCAGCCTGCGCCGTTTCTACATCAGCACTGATGCCAGAGACATTAGTGCTACTCCTGACCCCAACGACGGCACCTGTGTCCGCGGCGTGTTCAGAGTTGATGACAATATCGTCTACTGTCTGATGGACAACACCGCCACGTTCTACGTTCGGCTCGAAATACCGTTTCCCGAAGAACTGCCAGCATCGCCTACTGGGGCACCTATGCCTCAGGTAAACTGCTGGTTGGCGAGAGACTGGGACAGGCCTGCAGGGCACAGGTCCCGGTATGGTTCACTGACTCTCCGACCGTCTGTCCTGTCCCCTGCTGGTATCCGGCCAAGAAACCGCCTACCGGCGCTGCTGGATTTGGTCGATTGTGTATCCAATACGCAAGGCTATGGCAATGCTTATGTGGTCTGGTCACCGACCTTTGCCGCCCAGGGCGTCGCCTATGCCACCACCGGCGCCTCGGCCTACGATGGACCTTATGCCACTTTCAGCGACCAGACGCCGTCCATTAACTGGCCTGCCGCTATCTTCAACATAATACCGCTTGATGAGTCAGCATTCAGTCTGACCCGCAATAACGGTGAGACCTGGAACCAGCTGTCATTGATTGACACCAGGATCAGCAAGCTCACCGATGTCGCCCCCTCTGCTGATTGCACCACGGTCTACCTGGCATCGGTCAACAATGGGACCTTATGTCAGGGGTTTGACAGTGTGTGGCGCAGCAGCACCAATGAGAAAGTAGTGGCTCCGCCGCTGCCGGCTTTGCCCATCGGGCAGGTCTGGGAGAGGGTGTACACCCATGTCACCGCTCTCACCTGCACTGATACTCCTCAGTCCAACTATGCTATCCTGAGACTGGCTCCGGATAAGCTGGACGGACAGGTGGTAGGCTGGGCTGCTGGTGGTACCAGCGGACAGAGTTCTATTGGTGGATTCGGCGTTGGTGCCAACACCAAGGCCATGGCCTGGTCACCGGACTTCGGTGATTACTGGGCTGACCTGAACCCCAGAATCGGGGTACAGGACTTTGCCTTTGAAACCAGCACCATTCTGTATGTCCTGTCGCTTGATGGCAATATGCAGAAGATGCCGTACACCGGAACTGCCTGGTCAAGCACCATCCAGACGGTGGGCACGGCCACTGCTGGCGGTCATACTATTGAAGCCCTGGCGCCTGACAAGGTGCTGGTGGGCAATGCTCAGACAGGAGCCTCACCGAATCCGGCAGCCCTCTCCACCAATGGTGGCACCTCCTTTGTGCCAATGGTGAGACCGATGCCGAACGCAGCTACCATCGGCTACCATGCCATTTTTGACACCGACTTTGTCAAGAATGCCACCATCTATGTCGCCAACGACAAAACAGGTTATGGCCTGGTCTACCGCAATACGGCACCGGCCGGCTCCAATGTCGACTGGACCGACATGATGACCAACATGTGCTTCATCGGCTATGCTGGCCCGCACGAGGCGTACTTCGGTCTGATACAGACCAACTCGCTGAACGTTACTGGCCAGGGCACGCTGTATGCAGCCCATGACTGGCAGGTTCAAACTACTGGATGGAGTGGTGTCGAGCGAACCTTGACCCCGCTGGCTGGGATACCCAAGCCAGGTCTGGAATGGGTATGTCTCGATGCTGCTACCTCTCCATATCGGGCTCAAAACGCCCAATTCACCCTTGAGCCGAAGTCACTCAAATTCTGCGGTTGTCTGACTGCGGACACCTATACCACGCTGTATGCCATTGACAACGATTTCTACTCCGATGTCCACAACGTTGGCAAGACTACTGCCTGGGCTGGGTACAACAAAGGCGTCAAGACAATCGGCTTGCTCTGGGAGTACACTGACTGTGTCGCCAAGAAGGGTCCCAAACTGACCCTCGATGACGGCGCCATCATTGGCTGTGACCCAGCCACTGGCCGAAACCAGGAAGTGAACTTCCGCTGGGAGCAGCTCTGCATCGCCACACTGTACCAGTTGCAGATTGCCAAGGATAAGGCATTCACACTGGGCGTGTACGATAGCTCTGCTCCAGTATGCTCTTCCGCAGGTCCCTTTGGTGTATTACCAGTCGACGTCACCTCACCGGCACTGGTGTACTTCACCGGTGGTGGCGGCACCATGCCTGAGCCTAGCGATGCAGCTGGCACCGCCAGACGCACGGCAGACTGGTCGGCTTCAGTACCCGCATTAGAGTGCGGACACCTCTACTACTGGAGAGTGAGAGTCCTCGATGAGGTCACGCTTGATGCGGTGATCAGCCCATGGTCTGATGTGAGGAACTTCACCATCAAAGCTGGATTCCGCGTTACCACTCCGTACTACGGACCGCAGCTGCTGTCACCGGACAATGGCTGTGCTTGTCCGTGCGACACCCCGATCGCTTTCACATGGTCGCCGTTCAAGGAGACCACAGCATACAAGATTCAGATATCTGCCAATGCTGACATGAGTGCTCCATTGGAAGAGGATTCCAATGTGATAACCACAGCATACATGGCTAAGAAAGCGAAGTTCGATTGTGGCAAACAGTACTTCTGGCGCATCCAGTCGGTGAAGCCGGCACCGTCAGAGTGGAGTGCGACATTCGCCTTCTCCATCCAGCCGAAACCGGCAGCACCTCCGGCAGCTCCTGAACCCAAAGAACCGACAACTCCGTTATGGGTTTGGATAGTGATAGCCATTGGTGCTATTGTGATAATCGTAACCCTGATACTTATTGTCACTACACGAAAAAGGCTATAGATTTAGCTCATAAATGATAAGGGGGAGCTTGCGCTCCCCCTTATCATTTTTCTGCAACATACCATCTGAACCTTACTAACTATACCTTCCCGTGTTTTTTTGCTATTCTATACACCATGTGCCAATCAATTATCGCTCACTATAAGCAAAGTAGGCTGTTATCCAATTGCTGTTTCTTCGTTTCCCCTTCCTCCAATTCACCGTCTTGGTCAAGCTCAAGCCCTTTCAATAAAGCACTGTCTATTGTGCTGATGCTGGCTATACTGGCAGCGATTGGAGCCATAATCTACCTGGCAGTAACGCCGCATACTGGCGAGAGATTCACCGAGTTCTATATCCTGGGACCAGAAGGAAAGGCTGAGAACTACCCCAAAAAACTACGCACAGGAGAAGAAGCCAGCGTACTGCTGGGCATAGTCAACCGCGAATACGAAGAGGTAAGCTATCATGTAGAAGTGGTCATTAGCGGTATTAAGGTGAATGATGCAGGCCCAATAGTGCTGGCTAACCAGGGTAAGTGGGAAGAAAAGGTCAGCTTCAAACCAATAAAAGCAGACAATAATCAAAAAGTAGAGTTTGTTCTATATAAAGCGGGGCAAGATAATGCCTATCTGACGCTCAACCTGTGGATAGATGTACAGGGCCCATAGTATCAATATAAAAAATGAAAGTTACCAACCAGAGTATACTCATTATAATTGTCGTCCTGACTCTACTGTCACTTCCCCTCATCACTTTGACCACTGGACCATGGCGTATCATACTGGGTTTTCTGTTACTATTGCTTTTTCCAGGCTATTCATTGCTCTCGGCACTTTTCCCCGGAAGAAATAAACTGAACAGTGTTGAGCGTTTGGCTCTGAGCTTTGGCTTGAGTTGCGCTATTGTAGTTATTATTGGTCTCATTCTGAACTACACGCCATGGGGCATTGCGCTTAGCCCGATCCTTATCGCTATCACCCTGTTTACCGTGCTGGCAGCAGCTATTGGCTGGTATCGGCAGCAGAAACTGCCGTTGGCAGAACGCTTTGGTGTCTCCCTCTGCACCCATTCGCTAAAGTGGTCAGAAACGACCAGAGCTAATAGGGTGATAACTGTGGTATTGATAGTGGTAGTACTTGCCTTGATAGGCTGGCTTATTTACAGTTTGATGGTAGCAAAATAGCAACACGCAAGAGTGATAGCTTACACCTTTAGCAGAGAGCGTCAAGAATTACAGGCCTGACTACTTAACTGTAACCCCTAATAACCCCAGGACCTCTTTGGCACCACCAACCAGGTCAGGACTTTTGGTTAACTCCAGCACTTTTTTCAAGTCAGCGATAGCCTGGTCCTTCATTCGCTTATAGTAATAGGTAATACCCCTATTGAGATACGCTACCGCCAACTTTGGATCCAGTTCGATAGCTTTATTAAGGTCGGTGAGCGCTGGGTCATATTTATCTATCTCATGATAAGCCCATCCACGATTATTGTATGCCAATTTCATTTGGGGCGCTAATTTAATAGCTTTGTCAAGGTCAGGAATTGCTGTTTCAAATTCTCTCTTGCCATTATATGCCCAACCACGATTATTATAGGCATCAGCAAGGTCTGGGTTTAGTTCAATAGCAAAATTGAGGTCGGGGATTGCTTTGTCCCATTTTTTCTGTAAGTTATAAGCGTGGCCGCGGTCGGAATAGGCGGCAGCGAGGTTTTTCTTGGCAATATCCAGTTGAGAATTCAAGGCAATGGCTTTATTCAGGTCGGAAATAGCCAGTGTAAATTGCTCAATAGCCTTATCCAGCTCCAGCATGGCAGGATCATACTTACCATTATCTAATATCTGGTAAGCACTAGCCAGGCTAACCTGTCCTTTCCCATTATATGCCCAACCTCGATTATTATAGGCTACATGCAGCTTCGAGTTTCGCTCAATGGCTTTATTAAAATCGGCAATAGCAGAGTCCCACTGCTTGCTTTCATTAAAAGCCCAACCCCGGTTGTTATATGCTACTGCCAGTTGGTTATAGATTACAGTCAAGCTGCTGTCCAAAGCCAGAGCTTTTTGATACTCGGTAATAGCCCCATCCCAGTTCTTTTTGCCAAGATAATCGTCACCAAGCTTCATATGCTCCAGGGCAGGATTGGCTGCACAGGCTGTTATTAAAAGCAGCATAAAAACAAATATTATAGCGCTGAATTTCTTCACCATACTTCCCCCTCGGTAATTTCCTATAAACTATATTACTGACTATACAGGGAACAATTATTTTTACTAAATCCAGCAGACGAATACTTAGCGAATTTTCGAATATAGAACTATTTCAGGACAACTAACTAAGCAAGGCAATAGCGGTACTTCTGTTATGATAAAGAAGCGAATAATCACCAATCGGCTTCAATTCGGCACGTTTACCTATAACCGCCCTCGTGTAGTGAAAAGCCACCACCGATAGTAGATCCTCCTCCTGAAATCAGAGGAGATGCGCCGGTTCCAAAAATAGGCAAGGCAAAGAGTATCGCTAATAATACCACGATTACCAGAATTATTGCCCCAGCAATCTTTTTCTTCTTACTTCCAAAAAGGTTGAGAGCCATCCTGCTACCTCCTTCTCAAATTACATTGGATTAGTTAACTACTCAAATATTAAGTAAATTGACATCGTATGCTAAAATCATTTTAAGTATTACCATACTATTTGTCAAGATTATCGAATCAAAAACCAAAGATATTATGAACAGCAATACGAGCCGCAGAGAAGTCGGCATCCATGCTTTTATACTTCTAGCAATAGTCGCTCTGGCATATTGTCTTGTTTTCATTCCCCGTCTCAATTATCCCTACCCCATACACCTCGATGAGTGGATGCATATGGCCAACGCTGAAGCCATGATACAAGAAGGCAGCATCACTTTTGTCGACCCGTTCTACGGGCAATTCACCAAAGATATTGGCAATAACCTGGAGGCGGGATTTCATATACTTCTGGCTCTATTCCAGATGGTCACCAACATAGCATGGCCTGCTGTGTTTACCTATTTGCCAGGAGTTATCTTTATGGTAACAGTGTTGTCGGTCTATGTCTTAGCACAACGGGAAGGCTTTGGACTGGAAGCAGCGTTTTTCACCTGCCTGATACCAACCTCGGTGGGAATACTCGGCCCTGCCTTTCTGGTGCCTATGGCGCTGGGGTTGCTACTCATACCTTTATCCCTCTTCCTGGCGTTCAATATAAAATCCTGGCACGGGTATCTGCTGCTTTTTTTGCTTAGTTTTTTACTGCTTCTGACGCACCCTCCGACATATATAGTATTGGGTATCATCCTGATTCCCTGTGTGTTGCTCTATCTGAGAAGTAATCCAAAACACAGTGTCGGAGTAGCCGTATCCTTTATCTTCCCTTTGCTGCTGTCCTTTCCTTGGACATTGAAAACGATATTGCCTATGATAGGTTTATTATCTATCCCACAATTACCGTCTCCCTTTGTGACTCTACCTCCACTTATTCAGATGTACGGCTACCTGCCCCTCGCTATTAGTTTAGTGGGAATTTTTTTGATAGTATTCACGGGAGGTAAAAATAAGGTTAGTTTACTGCTTGGTTTGCTTGCCTTATTGCTCATGTTATTTGCCTTCTATAGATTGCATATCGGATTGCCCATACTCTATGAAAGAGGGCTGACACCACTGCTGCTGATATTGAGCATCATCGCTGGTGCTGGGCTATTCTGGGTCAGAAGCATTAAGCTAAGAGTCAAGTATACGGCTCAAATCCCCTCCTTTCTGTCCAGAAACGCGGGAACTACTCTGTGCCTATTACTTGTTGGCATAACCCTGTTTTTCTCTGTCCAAAGTCGTGTTAACACTTCCTATTACCATATGATTGAGCGTGAGGATTATCAGGCATTTGTCTGGATTAGAGATAATCTGGGCAAGGATTACTCCACAGCATTGCTCGATCCCTGGAAAGCTACCGCATTTACCGCCATCACTCAGAAACATATCCTCCACAGGATATTCACGCAGCGGGAGCCAATAGATGATATCATCGGTCAGTTCCTCAAAGACGGGTGTCCAAGCACTGCGTTCTTAAGTGACAATGGGATACCTGTAGTGTATAGTGATTTACCTTGCTACAATCCTGATTTGACGCAGGTAAGAAAAAACGTATACCTAACTGCCGCAGATATATTCCAAAAATCACTGACACCGGGATCACTGCGTAACGGTGGTTTCGAGGCCATCTCCACAGGACCTCCAAAGTGGTGGTTTAGCTGGTCACGAGATTGTACGCCAGCATTTCTCTACCCCGAGCCAGGGAGACAATGGGGAAATTGCGTGGGTATCACTATGACTGAAAATGAGCCCTTTGAGCCATGGCCTGCGGCATTATGGGGGCAAAATATACCTGTAGTAGCTGGAATGTCATACCGCGTCGGAGGCTGGCTCAGGACAGAGAATATAGTCGGCAGAGGCGGTGCCCGGATTGACGCCCAATGGTGGAAGGGACCTGGGGACACGTGGATTAGTGCCTCTAAGTGCATGGACGATGTGAAGGGTACTCACGGCTGGACGTATTATGAGATGGAGGTGACGGCTCCGCCGGGCGCTACTATCTGCACTATGGCTCTCATTGTAAATGGCTGTTCCGGGACAGCCTGGTTCGATGATATAGTCTTAAAGCAACGTCAGGAGAAACCATAATCTGCTGGGGCAATTGCTCACTAGAACATAATTCCCCATAACATTTTAATAAGAAAAGCTTACCTAGTACATTTCAATATACTGGCATATAAAAATTTATCAACGATTTAAAATAGTATATAATGCAACGAATGAAAAATTGGGTAACTAATGGAAGGCCAATTGAACTCAGAACTAGATAACGCTACCACCGGATCATCAGGCACTGCAAGTGTAAAAAGCCGGCCTTTCTGGCTTTGTCTGGTGGCTATTACAGCGGCAGAATTATTAACTGCTTTGCTCGAACCCCTGGCTGGATTAGTATGCCATGGTGTCATTTTCATTACTTTGCTCATAGCGGGTGTACATATTAATGAGGCTCGCTCCCAAAATCTGACCATCTCTTTGAGTCTGGTACCATTGATTCGTATTATGAGTCTGAGTATGCCTTTAGCCACCGTACCTCAAATATACTGGTTCCCGCTCATTTATGTTCCACTGCTCATCGCTACGGTAGTGGTGATGTGGATGATAGGACTCACTCCTCGCAAAGTGGGATTGATAGGCGGCCGCCTGCCCCTCCAAATTGGCTTTGCCGTCGTCACCGGCATCGCCTTTGGCATTGGGGAATTCTATCTCTTAAGACCACAACCCCTAGTTGATCTATTCATTGCCGGGCAAATCTGGTTGCCAGCACTGGTGTTGTTATGTACTACAGGTTTTGTTGAGGAACTAATTTTTCGAGGAGTATTGCAGCAGACATCCGAGCCTGCAATGGGACGTTTGGGGCTGGTTTATACCAGCGCTATCTTCGCTATTCTGCATATCGGTCAACTTTCAGTTCTCGATGTCATTTTTGTTTTTGTCATTGCCCTGATATTTGCTGCTTTTGTAAAAAGAACAGGGTCACTCATCGGAGTGACCCTGTCTCATGGCTTTATTAATATTATACTTTACCTGATAGCTCCCTTTATCTTAGGCTAATATTTCAGCTACCTTTAAGCCAACTATGACAACAAAGGATATAAGCAATGGAATAATACCAATGTTGAGGGATCTGGCAAATAACTTCTTCCTGGCACCGTTGCTGGCACTGAGCAATTCCTTGCTGGTTAAGAAACCTATGAGTAATATAACGCCAAAAACGCTCAGGCTAGCTGCTAAACCCATAGCCGCTACCGTTGTAACTGTTGTCACTGTCACTGTCGATACCATACGTTCACCTCTACATTAGCACTCAGGATAATAATAACTCAATCAGATTAACATTTCAAGATATCTTATCCTATCGGAACCTCACCACCACTCAGATATAGCTTGTTATTTAGACTACTTCTTTAGTTACGCTAACTCTCCCATCCCCCGCCATCTTATGTCAGCTATTGATACTAAAATTATATTCCGCTAGAATACTGCCAACTTTCATTATAAGAACTAAAGTGACCTTTGTCAAGATGTCAGACTGATATTCAGCTTAAAATACTAATTTAGTATGTAATGTATATGATGGCACTTTTTTCTCCCTTCAGTACTGAGGTCAATACGGCGCTCATAGCCTTAGCGATAGCTATAGTTGTTTTAGCCTTAGTATTCGCGGCCATCGATTTTACAAAAGTCGATAAAGCTAAGAAACAACACGGTCAAACTTTATTCCCACTGGAGCTAGCAACGGAACCTGTAGCAAAGCTCAAAGTTACTATACCAGCTAAACTAACAGCCCCCACTTTTAATATCAGTGAACTCAGTATCAACCCGGTTGAAGCTAAGGAAGAAGAAACTATAACTATCTCCTTTAAAATTGCTAATACTGGTGACGATCGTGGTTGCCACAATGTGAAAGTTCAGTTGGATAATAGGATGGTAGCTGAGGAAGAGGTTGCCCTGGGGCCAGGGGAAATCAGTCAAATAAGTTGTACTGTAACCGAGAATCACGCTGGAGACCACGAAGTAAGAGTTGGTGGTTTAACAGCTAAGTTTGTAATTCCTAATGCAGACATCAGCGTTACCAAGCTTGATGTCAATCCACAGCGAGCTAGGGCTGGAGAAACAGTGACGGTTAAGGTTGAGCTAATTAACAAAGGTGGTGTCACCGGTGTCCAGAAGGTGGAGCCCACATTGAATGGCGAGGTAATAGCCACCAAAGAAATCTCAGTGGCCCCCGGAAAAACCGAACTGGTGACCTTCGACGTAGCAGGGACACAAGCCGGAGAGCACCATGTGGAGGTTGGAGGTTCGGTGGTTACTTTTGTTATTCCTGATGCGGATATCAGAATTACCTCTCTTGATATCAGTCCTCTGCAAGCTAAGGCAGGAGAAACGGTGACGGTTAAAGCTGAGCTAATAAACAAAGGTGGTACTACCGGCACCCAAAAGCTGGAACTTACCTTAGACGGGAAAATAGTGGCTGCGAAGGATGTTACAGTACAACCAGAGGAAACTGCAGTAGTCACTTTTGAAGTGGTTGAGTTGATAATTGGCGAGCATCGAGTAAAAGTCAGTGATTTAGAGGCTACCTTTTTTGTTGGCAAAGCGGATATTAGGATTACTGCGATGGATATCAATCCCAGGCGAGCTAGAGCAGGAGAACCAGTCGTGATCAAGGCTGAGTTGATAAATAAAGGCAGTATCACCGACGCTCAGAAGCTGGAACTTGCGGTGGACGGTAGGATAGTGGCTACTAAGGAGGTCTCAGTTACCTTGGATAAACCTCAGCTCGTAACTTTCGAAGTAATTGGGACCAAAACTGGGGAGTATAAGGTGGAGATGGGAGGTTTGGTGGGTTCATTTGTCATTCCTGAAGCGGACATTAAAATCAACGCTCTTTATATCATTCCCCGGCGAGCCAAATTAGGAGAAATGGTTGTGGTTAAGGCTGAACTGATAAACGAAGGTGGTGTTACTGGCAACCAAAAGTTGGAACTTAGATTGGGAGATGCATTTGTAGCCGCTCAAGAGTTTGCGGTGGCACCAGGAATGAACCAAAAAGCAATCTTTTTCTTAAGAGGCCTCAAACCCGGTGTGCATCATCTCAAAATAAACGACATTGGCGACGAATTTATGGTGTACATGGCGAATAATCCCTGATTACTCGGAACAGCTTTATCGCTAGGAAAAATGTGTTCCGACAGTGCTATACTATTGCCACATCGCATAGTTGAAAGGGGTACTATATGAAGATTTTAGGTCTTTCCTGCAGCCCGCGAATACAGGGAAATACTGTAACCCTGCTAAATGAAGCGCTCAAAGCAGCGCAACAGGAAGGAGCAGAAGTGGAGCTCTACAGCGTTTCCGGTAAAACAATCGAACCCTGCGACGGATGCAGGGCTTGCTGGGAGACGGGCGAATGCCATATCAAGGACGAAATGCAGAATCTCTATAACAAATTACTCGAAGCCGATGGTATCATCTTCGGTACCCCTATATATTTCTATTCCATGGCAGGCCAGGCTAAAACAATAATCGACCGGACAAGCGCTCTGAACCGCCCCGGGAGAAATTTAACCAATAAAGTAGGTGGAATAGTAGTTGTAGCTGGCAGCCTCGGTCTCATAGATGCAGTGAAAGATCTGTATTTCTACATCGTCACACGTCAGATGCTCCCTGCCAATTTTGTAGCTGCTTACGCCGGCGCTGACGGTGATGTAAAAAATCTGGAGAAATGCATGAGCGCAGCGAAAGAACTGGGGCGACAGATGGTACAGTTGGCTGCAAAGAAATTTGAATATCCGAGCGATATTAGGAGATCAAGCATCGCCTACGGAACCCATACCCGCTAGAAGCAGCCGAATACCAGACACTCGAATAATATTTCTCTATCGCCTGAATTTCAATTGAGTCCTGCAGGATAACTAATTAATTGTAATTCCATCCCAACTACCGATACCACCTCTTGACAAATGCCAGTATTCTTATTATACTATATCTAGATATATCGTGATAATACTAGTAATATCTAGGAAAATTAATAAAATAAGTTGGAGGTTAAGCTATGTCTCACCATAAAGCTTTTAGTAGAGAGAAATTTTCCAGCGGTTTTCGGCATGAAAGCCCATTTAACAAGGGTGATTTGAAATACGTTATTCTTGACCTGCTGAAAGATAAGCCAAGGTATGGCTATGAGATCATTCGTGCTCTCGAAGAGCAATCACACGGATTGTATAAACCGAGTCCTGGCGTTGTATATCCCACCCTCCAGATGCTCGAGGAAATGGGTTGTGCCAGCGCTATAGACCGGGATGGGAAAAAGGTTTATACCATCACTGAGGAAGGGCGTCACCTGCTCCACGAACGCAGTGACCTGGCTGATGAAGTAAAAAGTCATATGAGGCATCACTGGAATCCTGAAAATCTGAGTGACTTCGGTACCATGATGAGCGAACTAACCAGACTGGGTCAATCGGTAGGGCCCCATCTTCACCATGCTGACCCGGAAAAATTAAAACATATAAGCAAGGTTGTTTCCAGAGCACGTCAGGAAATAGAAAAGATATTGGAGGAATAAGATATGGCGAGCGAAGAAATACTAATGTCTAATAGTCATGACATCGAAATCGCATTTGATGAGGTATCAAAAGACTACTACGCCATCTGGGAACCTCCAGTAGCCATTGGCTCAGGTAAAACAAAACTGGAAGCACTGAGGGACCTGCAGGAGGCAGCTCATTTCGGTATAGCCAGTCTCCTTGGATCCCGACATGAAAAAGTACCCCAGCCTGCTGGAGAGAAAGAAGAGAACAAGACGGAAAACAATGACAAAATAAAAGAAAAGGCAAGAAAAATCGTGGCTCTTCTACCCAAAAAGAATTGTGGCAAATGTGGATTTACGAGCTGCGGCGAATTTGCGATGGCAGTCGCTCAGGGAAATGCTTCACCATTCGGCTGTCATAAACAACCATCTTCAGGCGATACAATAAGTGAAATTACTGGGATCATGGCACATAAACAAGAAGGATCTCCTGATTACAACTTGAGGTTCCCCCATTTTGGCATACCCGATAAAAGACATCATTCAGGCGCCGGCGGCAGAGGAGGATTTGTTCATCGGGCTCATCACGGGAAACACGGCCATGGAAAAGCTGAAGGCAAATGTCGAGTGGATAAATAGCTTTTTTTTAGCAAAACATTCTTTGTCTCTCAGCCTCCTAGTTCCATATACATGATAGCACCGATTGACCTTCATGATTTCCAGAACCATACTTGCCTGAGGCTGGTTCGAACTTGTATACTAATGAGAACATGGGCTCAAAAATTATTATCCCCCCATTTTTAAGGAATTTTACCAATAATAATAAGGTGTTTAATGCCAATGGGAACACGGTTGGTGAATGCCTCAATGATTTAATTAAGCATTACCCCGGCATGAAGAGTTTGCTCCTGGATGAAAACGGTAGATTACGTACTAATATCGATGTTTATATCAATGGGCAAAGTAGCTATCCTGAAGAATTAAACAAACCGGCACATGAAGGTGATGAGTTTCATATAGCCTATGTTATGGTTGGCGGCTAGAAAAAGAGAATTTAATCAACCCTTCATGCCATTGCAGATAGGATTGCCCAATACTGCTTTTACCTTCAATAAATAAGAGCTCGAGGAGTTAAGAATGACTGCTAATGTTCGGAAATGTCTCAGGGTAAATCTTTCCAACAGGAAAACCCAGGTCGAACCCATTGATCAGCAAGTAGCTGTTGACCTGGTTGGTGGGCGTGGTTTTGGTGCCCATTATCTCTATCGTGAACTAAAACCTGATGTTGAACCGCTGAGCGAAGAAAATAAGCTGTTATTTGTGACTGGTCCATTAGCAGGAACCGGTGCTCTTTCGACTTCCCGGTGGATGGTATGTACTAGGAGCCCTCTAACTGGTTGCTATGCCCGCTCGGTATGCGGAGCAGATTTTGGAGCCTGGCTGAAATTTTGCGGTTATGACTTTATTATCGTTGAGGGAAAGGCTGAAAAGCCAGTATACATACATCTGACCGATGGGGATTGCCAGATAAAGGATGCCAGCGAACTCTGGGGAAAGGATACGAAGCAAACACAGGAATTGTTAACACAGCGTCACGGTGATACCACTCGTGTAGCATGCATCGGACAGGCAGGTGAAAATCTGGTGAAATATGCGGCTGTGGTCAGCGATCGCAGAACTGCTGGACGTTGCGGTACCGGCACGGTAATGGGCTTCAAGAACCTTAAAGCAATCGCTATTAATGTAAAAAGGAATCCTCAATTACATGACCCGTCTCTTTTCAAACAGCTCATTAAAGAACAGGTGGCAGCATTCCAGGCAAGCAAGGGCTTCCATAATCATACGGAATACGGTACTACGGATACTCAAAATGTCACCAACAACCTGGGGATATATCCAGTTAAGAACTTCCGGTATGGTCAGCAGAATGATTACAAGAAGATAGGGGGAGAGGAATATAAGAAATTCCGAACTGGTGACGTTGGTTGCTATGCCTGCCCGGTTCGATGTGCCAAAAGACATGAGGTCACACGGGGTATCTACAAAGGAACTGTAAGCGATGGACCTGAATACGAGTCAATTTGGGCTTTTACTGCCCCTATAGACAGCCTTAGTATTGAGGCGACTATTGCCGCTGACCAACTATGCGATGACTATGGTATGGATACCATCAGCGCAGGAAGCAGCATCGGCTTCGCCTATGAGCTTTATGAGAAAGGTATTTTAACTTCGAAGGACACCGATGGACTGGAGCTTACCTATGGCAACCACCAGGCAATGATAGCGCTTATTAAAAAAATAGCTTTTCGAGAGGGTATCGGTAATATACTCGCTGAGGGGTCCAAGACAAGCTGCGGAAATAATCGGCAAAGGTGCGGAGAAATACGCGATTCATGTAAAAGGATTGGAATTACCCGCTTATGAGCCACGGGGAGCAAAATCACAGGGCTATAACTACGTCACCTCTAATATCGGAGCCAGTCATTGCTATGGCTATGCAGCACAGGATATCTTCGGTGCACCTATTCCAAGGTCTACAAATCGTTTCGCTGAAGTAGAAAATGCAGATATCGTAATTTATAACCAGAATAATACAGCCAAGAATGAGACAGGTGTTGCCTGTGGATTCAGCGGTGGCTGGGGATGGATACCCGGGATATTTAGCAAAATGCTTGCCGCAGCGACTGGTATCGACCAATTTGCTGATTTACAGCATCTGTCTCAGGTCGGTGAGAGAATTATTAACCTGGAACGGTCATTCAATGTACGTAATGGCATCAAGCGTGAATATGATACTTTACCGATGAGGTTACTTACCGAACCTCTGCGCAACAATGAAACCTCCGAGGAAACAGGAAGAATAACATCTCAAGATAAATTCCTTGACCGATATTACCAGCTACGAGGGTGGACAAAAGAAGGCGTTCCTTCACCTGAAAAGCTTAATGAGCTACGTCTCGGATATATAACGAAAGATCTACCTTAGAATACTGAATACGTCAGAAAGAATCAGCTTATTGCCTCTGTACAAATGACCTTTGCTTAAGAGGGAGTGATTAAGGATAAGGCTACTCAGACGTATCATCCATTCAATCTCGTCAAAGATAAGTAAATTAATATAAAGGGATTCTTCATCAGGAATAAAACGACAGTCCGACTGCTGAACCAGTGTGAGTTGCCCTTATTTGACCCCTCCCCCATAAACTAGTCCATGTATAATTAGAGTCTTCCGCAAAACTAACATTACGGCTGGTACAGAAAAGGGGATGCCTTCAAAGGTAAATATGATACGCTGTATTGCAAGCCGTTCACTCTATCTTGTTTCTACTAAATAGTAAGCATTTTAGCTTCTGAGGTGATGGGGGTGCTTTGTCGATGTGGTCCACTAACTGGAACCAGGCAACTATCTATGCCATACCAGCATTGCCGGATCCCGGTTTTTCTTAGGAGCTTTCTGGAGCAGTATCCCGGGATGTGCCGGGATACTGCTCCAAGTTTAACTTAAGCGTTAGCCGTTTTGCCGCAAGCCTTTAGTACTCTACCGAAAAGTGCGCGAAGATGTAGAACGAGCCGTCTGCAGGAGGAGAGAATGGAACTCCGTAGTCCGCATTATCCAAATAGCCTGGGTTGGCTGAGGTGAACGGCGTATCGCTGATGGCCAGATGTTCGTTAACCACCGTGATGCCTCCATTCATAGTATAGTCCGCAGTGTAGGTACCATCATGGTTGTTTGTAATGGTGAACGATCCGATGATGTTTTCTCCACCTGACGGGTTACCGGCCTGGATATCAAAGGAACCGGAACCTCCAGCATACTCGTTATACATGAACCATGTGCCACTGGGCAGGATCGGTGTGCCCAATCCGGTTGCGCTATCACCGCCGGTCTCGTAAGCACCTACCCCAGATGGATGAACTATAGATAGGGGTAATGCAAAGAAAACAAGAGCTATTATTGCAACTGAAAATAGTAAGGCAAAAATAAAGCGCCAGGATATACTTTTCTTGTGATTATCAACCATGTTAATCCTCCCTCAACTATAATGTAATTGTAATATATTCTATGTGTACTTTGCGGGGTCTTTTGTCTTATGCTAGGATTTCGGCAATCTTAAGAGCAACGATGACAGTAAAAGCAAGGAGCAAGGGAATAATACCGATATTGAGAGTCCTGCCAAAAAATTTCTTAGTTTCACTATTGCTGGCCATTAAGAGCTCCCTGCTGGTGAGAAAACAGATAAGCAGGATAACAGCGAAAATACTGAGACTTGCAGTTAGCCCCATAGCCGCAATTGTAGTTACAGTGGTTACGGTTACTGTGGAAACCATTCCCCCCTCCTAAAACATCGATCCAATAATCAGAATTACGAACTTATGATATTGTCACACAAAACAATAGATTAGTCAAGTTCTTGTGGAACTGCGAAAGACCGTTTACACACAAAGTATAGCCTTTTCTCTGAATCTTTCATAGGTGTCTTGCCATCTAACGCTGCGTGTGGCCTACAATAATTATAATAGGTTCCCCATTCTTCTAGTTTCTTATTGAATAACTTAGCATCGTCGATTATATGACTTCGCTCGACTTTGCCATTTAACCTTGGTGTTCTGGGTTTGATATATACATGATTAATACATTCCGGAAATCCGATATCATCGCTCATGTTAGCGAAGAAACATTCGCAGTTCTTGCAATAGAAGCCCAGAGTGGCAGCACTGATGTTATCGGCAAACACCTGCAGACCAATTTGGGAAAATACAATACCAAAGTTAGCCCGGAACATTTGTTGGCAAGCATGGGAACTGCATATTATGATCCAGAGCATCCTTGCTCAATAGACACACTCTTCGGATATACAGATATGTTGCTTTATCGGCAAAAAAGTGGAATACGAAAATCAGCTTTATTGTGGTATCTAGAACAAGACACTGAGCTTCAGAAAAACTAGCGAGCAGCAAACACTGAGCATTCCCTTACTTCCCTTCAGCGCCTTTGCAGGAGCGACAATAGAGAAAGATGAATAAGGATGAACCTCAAACTCCCAATTCGCCGCGGAGATTGATGAATGAAATGAGATTATCACGCGCCACCATACCAATAATTGTACCATCTTTAACTACGAGCACCTGGTTGATATTCACCTCAGCTAACATCTGCATTGCCAGGGCGAGGTCGTCATTAGGACTTACTGTCTTCAGCTTATCGAAAGGTGTCATAGCCTCCCTCACCGTTCTAGTGAACCACTGGTCACGCGGTACCGACTTAATATCATGAATAGTTATCAAACCTACAATTCTATTACTCTGCACTACGGGAAAACAGCGCTTGCCAGAGGTTAGAATATTGTTGTGCACCAGTTGCTCAATAGTCTGTTCAGGCGGTATAACGGCACAATCGGTAGTCATTGCTTCCACTACCTTATGTCCTTTGAGCATTTCCTGAAGCGCCAGCTGACGATAACTACCAGAAGCCGCACTTTCCAGGAACCAGCCGATAAGAGCCAGCCACAATCCGTTAAGCCAATTCCCCTGAAAGATAAACCAGATACCGACAAAAATGAAGATATAACCAACAACTCGCCCAACAGTCGAAGCAGTTTTAGTAGACCTTTTCAGATTTTGACTACGCCACCATAATAAGGACCTGAGCACCCGTCCGCCATCAAGTGGAAAGCCAGGCACGAGGTTAAATCCAGCCAGAAAAATATTAATCCACCCCAACCAAAAGGCAATAGCAACTATGAATTCAAATCCGCCTTGCAGTAAGAACCAGATAGCAAGGAATATGCCGCCGAGAACTAGACTCGTCAATGGACCAGCGATAGCCATCCGGAACTCATCCTGAGGGCGTTTCGGCTCCTCAACCATCTGCGAAACACCACCAAAAATAAACAGGGTTATCGCCTGGACAGGAATTCCCTCGGACTTAGCTACCAAGCTGTGCATTAGTTCATGTGCCAGCACGGAGCCGAAGAACAGTAGACTCGTAATAATACCAGCTGCTATGGCCAGTGGTAATCCCCAATCCGGATATGTAGCAGGGAAATAATTAGCAGCCAGTGACCATGCTACCAGCAAAAAAACAACAAACCAGGAATAGTGAAGCTTTATCGCAATACCAAAAGCTTTACCGATCGGTATACCCCCACCTAACATCTCAATAAACTCCTTTCAAACATGAAGTTGGTAGACCTAATTAAGTTAAGTTGGTTTTTCCAAAACCAGAAAAGCTAGGCAAAAGGCATGGCAATTCTTTCTATATTAATTATATCAAATATACGCTTTCTCCCTTACTTGACTCACTTTAACCAGGTTAATCTAACATTGTCACTCAATTTCAACAAAGACAAAAGGCTTCGCTTTTTTGTTTAAAACGGTAAAGAGGTAAGCAGTTGATAAAACCAATGTGTAATCATTTGATTTAACTTAGGCATAGATGTAAACTGGTAGCTCAATTTATGGTATAGTACGAACACAGAGAATTGAAAAATATGTTTTCCACAAAGGCTGGAGCCGCCAAGCTACTTATCAGCGTAGTCATCGGCTTAATAGTACTTAAAATAGTCGTTAGCTGGTTGACAGGCAGCATGAGCATACTTGCTCAAACAGCCGACAGCTTCTTTGACTTGTTTGCTGGGCTCATTACCCTTTCCGCTATTCGTATTGCCACCAAACCAGCCGATGAGGAACATCCATATGGTCATGGCAAGGTGGAAGATATTGCTGGTATGGTGCAGGGAGTTCTCATTTTTATTGCTGGTGTCCTGATCATCTATTCTTCAGTACGCCGCATTATAGAAGGTGCGGATGTGGAATTAGCTGAAACCGGTATAGCATTAATGGTAATCTCTATCGTAGTGAGCATCTTTTTGTCCCGCCATTTGAAAAAAGTTGCTAAGCTTACCGACTCGATAGCCCTGGAGGCCAATGCCCAAAATATTGCCAGCGATGTGTACTCCGCCATAGCCGTATTGATTGGATTAGCGATAGTAAAATTCACCAAGCTCGCTGTTTTTGATGCAATCATTGCTATTGGAGTCGCCCTTTATATTTTGAAAGTCTCTTTTGATACCATCCGTAAACCAGTCTTGGGACTAATCGATGCCAAACTGCCCCCTGAGCAAGAAAAAACAATCGAAACCTGCCTGCAAAACCACAGCCACGAGGTAGTTGGCTTTCATGCATTGCGCACACGCCGCTCCGGAAGCCAGCGCTACATAGACCTCCATCTGGTCATGTCAAAGGAAATCAATCTTGAGCAGGCTCATCAGGTATGTGATCAGATCGAGCATGAGATACGGAGTGAACTTCCTGAAGCCAGCGTTGTCATTCACACGGAGCCTTGCGATGATGAGTGCAATCACTGCTATGTATCCTGCCCAAAACGTCAAGACAACTAACTGGAAAAAGCCAGGCAAAGGCTCTAAAATGGTGCTTCAATAGAAAGGTGACGAATATATTCAATTATATGAGAAGGGGTATGCGAAATGGAATGGATTGAGGAAGTCCTTTCTCAAGTTATGAATGCGATCAACCAGGGTAATATTACAGCTCTGGTTGCGTTATTCTTCATAGTAGTGCTTACAGAGATGGGCATACCTTTCCCCTTCATACTGGATGCGGCACTATTTTTTACCAGCTATCAAAGCGGCATTATTTCAGGACAAGTCGGCATCGTGTTCTTGGTAGTATTTGTAGGCAGGCAGTTTGGATCGGGACTGCTCTACTGGTTGACCCGTTTACCTGGCAATGTCTTTATCAACTGGCTGGGGAGACGATTCCCATCAATTCCCCGCGGGCTCACCAAGATTGAAACCAGGCTCGGCAAAGATGCTATCCTGGCTATTGCGATAGCCAGACTCAGCAGTCTGCTTACGGTAGCGTCGGTAGCTTCTGGAGCTATTGGTCTACGGTATTACTATCTCGTCCTTGGAGTTGCCCTATCCGCCGTTATTTTTGATGGAGTTCTGTTACTACTTGGCTCCGGTATAGGAGTGTTTCTACCACATTTACCACCGTGGATTATTGTCATCGGACTGATCGTCCTTCTGGCTATTGTATGGGGAGTGCACCTGGCCTGGGTTCGGCGAAAGCCTCGTTCATTAACTAATACATAGTAAAGGTATATAATTAAGGCAACTATCCACTTCAATTTAGAAACTTGATTTACTAAGCGTGAGTATCGTAAACTTGCTCCCTAGCAAAGGAAGCTGAAGTAAACTAAGCGCACAGAGGAATTGACAAAGCCATGGAAAACAAGCAATGCACACTATTTGATGCCATTGGTAATACTCCGCTCATTGAGCTAAAGAGTATAAATGGCAATAAGAAAATACGGATATTAGGTAAATTCGAAGGCGCTAACCCGGGCGGTTCAGTCAAAGACCGAGCTGCTTATTATATGATCATGAAGGCCGAGAAAACCGGTGAACTCACTCAAAATAAGACCATTGTTGAACCGACATCGGGCAATATGGGGATTGCTCTGGCAATGATAGGCGCTGCGAAAGGATACCATGTTAGACTATTTATGCCTGAATGTGTAAGTACAGAGAGGCAAGGTGCATTAATGGCGCTCGGTGCAGAAGTGATACTTACCCCGGCTAGAGAAAGTACCGATGGGGCCATCAGAAGAGCTAAGGAATTCGTAAACGCCGCACCCGAGAAATATTTTATGCCAAATCAATTCGATAATCCGAATAACGTGCTTGCTCACTATGAGATGACAGGACCGGAGGTTTTTGCTCAGACCCACGGTGAACTCGATGTATTTGTCGCTGGTATGGGAACCACGGGAACGCTTATGGGCACCAGTAAGTATCTTAAAGAGAAAAAACCGTCGGTCAAAACAGTTGGTGTTGAACCTACAGTAGGCCATACGATACAGGGGCTCAAGAATATGACCGAAGCTATAGTACCCAAAATTTATCACCCTGAAGTATGCGACGAAAAAGTCACTGTGGAGGATGGGGAAGCATTTGAAACGACCAGACTACTGGCAACAAAAGAAGGGCTCTTCCTGGGCATGTCAAGCGGAGCAGCAGTAGCAGGTGCTTTACAAATAGCTCAGAAAATGAACCAGGGTACCATTGTAGTTATACTGCCCGATAGAGGCGACCGCTATCTCAGTACCACATTATTCCGGTCTGTATGTGCCAAATGTCCACCGTAACACAAAAAAGCAACGGACCAGTATTAAAAGAACAGGCGTTTTCCCAGCCAACCTATAAGAAATAATGGTATAACAGGACATTGGACTAAAACAAGTGGACTGATGTCGCTTTGAACGTCAAATAAACTTTTGTCCCAATCCTCAGACCCATATCATCAAATGAACGTCTGGTAACTGAAACTACGAAGGTAACACCGACATTCACCATTATTACAATAACATTTCCTTCGTCTACAATCCTCTCTATCTCACCGTAAAAGGAGTTACGGGCACTTGACTCAATAGGCTTCAATGAGATAAATATCTCCTCGGGTCTAATAGATACATACACATTGCCAGATTTACCGACAGCGGAAACAATAGTGACACCATCGACATTTATTCGAGCAGTACCATTATCAACAACAGAAACACCCTGAAATAGATTTCTTATACCTAAAAAGTCAGCCACAAATTTTGAATTTGGTCTTCTGAACACATCAGTTGGTGCACCAACTTGCATAATTTCTCCACTATTCATTATCGCTATCTTGCTACCTAGAAAAAAAGCTTCACCAAAATTATGGGTTACATGTATCATTGTGGTTTGAGTGAGAGAATGGATTCGGTGGAGTTCCTCCCATAGCCTGGTTTTCGTCTGAACATCAACAGCACTAGAAGGTTCATCGAGGAGTAAAACCTTGGGAGACGGCGCTAATGCCCTGGCTATAGCTATCCGCTGTTTTTCGCCGCCGCTTAGAGAACGAGTCTCTCGATTTAATAGATGAGAGATACCCAGCAAGTCGGATAATGTAGTTATTCTTTCTCTAATTTCGTTCTTGGTACACTTAATTTGCTGTAAACCAAAGGCAATATTGTCAAATACGTTCAGGAAGGGAAACAATACATAGTCTTGTGGCACATAACCAACTCCCCTTTCCTCAGGCGCTAATCTGGTAAAATTTCTATTATCTACCCATATCTCCCCTTTTATTTTGTGCAGCCCTGCTATACACTCGATGAGAACCGTCTTACCCACACCAGTCGGTCCTAGAATGACAAAATACTCCTTTTCTCCTATAACAAGGTTTATATTTCTCAGAAAAAATTCGCCCAGACTGACTGATAGGTTTTTAAGTTCAATCATATCTGGAACCTTTTACCAGTAATCTTCCTGAGAAGAAGCAGAGCCGCTATCGCAATAACGATGAGAATGAAAATCACTGCTATAGCTTTCCCGACATTAGCGCTTGCCAGGCTAAGAAATATGGCAACAGGCAACGTTTCAGTTTTCATAGGAGTTGCACCTGCCAGCGTTACCGTGGCCCCAAACTCACCCATAGCCCTGGCCCAGGTCAAAACGCCAGCAGCAATTAATCCGTTCTTAGTAAGAGGAAGAATAATTTTGAAAAAAGCTTCGGGTTTGCTGCAGCCTAACGTTCTGCCAACTTGCTCATACCTCGGGTCAATGCTATCAAAAGCAGATTTAAGCAATCGGATAGCCAGGGCACAGACAACCGTAACCTGAGCAAGGACTATACCTGGCAAAGCAAATACGAACTTCACATTGCTGTTAATTGCGTCACCGACAGGAGTATTGAAAAAAACTAGAAGACAGGCACCCAACGCTATCGGTGATATAACGATAGGCAGGTCAAGCAGGCTGTCAACAATATCCTTACCGGGAAATTTGGTTTGAGATATAGCATAAGCAACAGGAATAGCTATAAGCATAGAAATAACAGTAGCAATGGTGGCGGTGATAACACTCAATTTGACGGCAAAAATGATTTCCTCAGATAACAGAGCAACTACAAAGGTATTCCAGTCGGTATAGGAGAGCAAAGATACCACAATGCCGACAATGAACAATGTTAAAAGGACCAGAGCACCGATGACCGCCCCATTAAATGCCCTCTCACCACCGACACCTTTTAATGCTTTAAACATGCTATACTTCACTCAAATTGTACGTTATGTTACTTGACCAAAGGTTTATAATTTGCAGGCAGTTTATATTCCCCGCCAATTGTAGCATTGGGAGCAAACTTCCTTGCCTCGTTCTCGACGGAGATATATCCCCACTTACTGAAAATTCTCCGACCGTCTGACGATACCAGAAAATCCATGAATCGTTTGGCGCTCTCTGTGTCTTTACTAAAACTCGATACTGCCACTGGAATGTAGGCAATCCTGGGAATTTGTTCCGGCTTAAGATACACTGCATCCATGGTTCCTGGATTCCAGGCGGGGAAAACATCCCAACCAAGAATAGCATCTACTGACTTTAAAGCAACTAGAGTGGCACACCTTTCACAGCTTTCAGCATAGGTAACAATGTTTCTACCGACAGCTTCCAGCAGGTTACTTCGCTCTAATATCTCAATAGCATATAATCCAACGCAGACTGTCTCGGGATTACCTATGCCTATTTTAATTCCGGGATTAGCCAGGTCAGAGAGTTCCTTTATTTTTTTGGGATTGCCAGCTTGCACCACGATTGCAGGTACCAGGTAAGCAATAATCCTGGCTGTTCCACGGTTAACCACACCGTCTCGCTCCGCTATCACCATATAGTCGGGAGAGCCAGGTATATACAAATCACCTTCCCTGGATATTTTCATCTGTGAAAGCACAGTGCCAGAACCACCAAAATTAAGATAGACTGGTATTCCAGACTTTTCCGTGAAAGCTTTGGCAGCCTCTTCCATAGCCGGCTTGCTGGCAGCACCGCAAAAAGCAGTGATAGTTTTTGATTGTTCTGCTACAGTACATCCACCAGAAGGCAAGGGGAATAAAAGCAATAATGAAAACAATACAAATACAGCACTCCTAGCTGAGACAAAAGAATAGCGTCCTCTATTAAAGGACGCTATATGAGACAAAAGATATTTCACGATTCCTCCTTCCGAAATCGGGAGGTATCACCGTTTCCAGCAATACCGTCGAGACTTTTACATCTACCGGCTGCATACCCTAGGTAGTACCTTTAGGTACATCAGCTCAGAGGACTTGCCTACTATTCTAGACCAGATACCAAAGATATGTCAAACAAACTACTTTGATACTTAACTACGAAACCCCTCCTTACTTGTGGTCTGACAATAACCGGAGAGTGAACACAAGAGTAAGGAGATGTTCCGAACTTAACCAAGTCTTGCCGAGACAAAATTACTTATCAGCTGCAGCAAAAAACCAACAGCTACGATAATAGCACCGCCAATAGCAAGATACGGTATATCTTTCAAAACATAAGAGAGGCCAATTGCAGCCAAGCCTAATGCAATAATCCCAGACCCGATCCTGTTAAGTTTCCGACCTAGAGACATGCTATGCTCTTCCGCTACCAAGGCAGCAATGCGTCTTGCTGTTTCATTCATAGCAACCTGCTGTGCCAGTATACCGTCGGAGTACTGCCCCATCACTGTCTTGACTCCATCCTCGGTATGCCTTAACTGTCCCTGGAGCTCAGTTGAAGTCTGCGCTATAAGGCCTTTTAGCCCACTTTCTGCCATAGTAAGTTGATATTGGATGTCCTTCACTCTCATCCCCCAGCCAAGCCCCGCCCCACAAGAAGAACAAAATCGAGCCGCAATATCGACTAAGCTATTACAATTAGGACAATTCTGCTGCACCTGCGCGCCGCAGCCAGAACAAAAACCCTGATTAGAAGGATTTTGAGCTCCGCACTTGGGGCAAAGAGAAGTTTGTTGCATTCTACACTCCTTCGCTTAGATTAACGTCCATTTTGTAAATATACCTTATTATTAATCATATCGTTCAGAATGTAAATACCCTGGTATACATCAGCAATCTTTTTAAAGAGATTTGATTAATATAACGCTATAAAATGAATTTCATTACTTGACAACGCAGAGGAATTTGAGCGATGATTACAGACCATCGGGAATAGCATGTTATTCCACGAATAATTATATGACAGCTCAATGGCAGCCGAAACCCGGCGATAAATTTTTCCGACCTCGTCGTCTCAATATCTACCGCCTAAAACGAACTTTAACCGTTCCCGGCTTATTCAGCGCAGGCTATGGTGACGTTGGCTCATCCATCTACTACGGTTTGGGCGTTGTTGCGCTGGCAGCTGTAGGATTAACCCCTATTGCACTGGCAATAGCCGGACTCATTTATGTTTTTAATGCGCTAACCTACGCAGAGGGTGGTGCTATGATACCTGAAGCAGGAGGCTCGGCTAGCTTCGCCAGACATGCGTTTAATGACTTGATCGGCTTCATCTCGGGTTGGGCATTGATGTTGAGCTACATAGTCACCATGGCACTTTCGTCCTATACCATTCCCCCATATCTAAGCTACTTCTGGCCAGAATTGAGAGAGCCTGTACTCGGTACTGCGGTATCAATGGGAATCATTCTTTTCCTGATGTTTATTAATACCCTTGGCATCAAAGAATCATCTCGTATGAACATCATTTTTATTGGTATAGATATCGCCACACAGGTCAGTCTGGTGATACTGGGTATAGTATTTATACTGATTCCTCATCCTGAAATCCTGGCTGGAAACATGTTTGGTGAGGGCAACCTACCATCACCAGAGAGTTTAATTCTGGGTATAGCTCTTGCCGCTCTCTGCTTTACTGGGGTAGAAACGATATCTCAATTAGGAGAAGAGACTCGACTTCCAGCGAAGAGAATTCCTCAAGCCTATGTCGTGATGATATTTATAGTGCTTATTCTGTTTGCAGGAATATCAATAGTAGCGCTTTCAGCAATGACTCCTCAAATGCTGGCTGACCCTGTGAATGGGTGGGCAAGGGATCCAATAGCCGGTATAGCAGCAAACTTGCCATCTGAAACATTAAGAGCAATTTTTGCCCCCCTGGTTGCTATTCTCGCAGCTAGCATCCTTCTTACCGCTACCAATGCCGGTTTGATGGGCATTTCCCGCCTTGCCTTCAATATGTCAAAACACCAACAGGTGCCCCATATCCTGGGGCGAGTGCATCACCGCTTTAGAACGCCATATGTTGCGATTATGTTCTATTGCTTCATTGCTCTTTTACTGCTGATTCCGGGATTCTTTACTAATACTTTCTTTGCCGAACTAGGCAGCTTATATGTCTTCGGTTCCCTGCTCTGTTTTGCTTCCGCTCATGTCGCAATCATTGGACTGAGAGTGAGAAAAGCTGAGATGCCACGCCCATTCAAACTACGTTTGAATATAAGAATTAGCAACAAGGAAATCCCGCTAACTGCCATCATGGGATTCATCGCTACCTTCCTTATCTGGCTGGTGGTCATTATCACCCAGCCTTTCAGTCGATGGGTTGGTTTTCTATGGCTGATATTCGGATTCGCTATCTACTCACTCTTTCGGCGGAAAGAACATCTACCGCTCACACATGTCCCAGCAGACCAACAAAAACCCAGTAGTGTGCAAGTCGTTAGAAAATCGAGCTAAACCATTCTCCAAAGGAGAATGCCTAGACTGCTGGAAAATCTCAACAAATACGTTGACGACGTATTAAGAATGTCGCCCTTCGCAAACCGGGTTCATGCAATGGGATTATGAAAAAACAACTTTATTTTTCAGAGGATAGCTTCCGTACACTATTGGACTTGCATTTGGGACAGATCCTTTCTTTGATATCATGTTTAGGATCCGCTAGCATCCTGTATTCACATCCACAATGCAAACACTTAAAGAGTTCGTCCAAAGTATTTACTCCTAAAACTCTAAATTACTTTAGCTTCCTCGTTCATATCGGTCGAACTTTGTAAGCCATTAACAGCAAGCATCTTTTTAGTATGGTCTATTTCCTCTGCCGTTACCTTTTGCCTCATCTCCTCAAGGTCTCTCATAATCTGGGCAAATCTCGGCCCTTCGGCAGCGCTTATCCATTCTAATTGCAAACGTTCAGGCCTGATCCCCAGTTTCTCCATGCGATTCCACATCTTGTCAGCACGTTTCAACGTCCAGTGATTAGCACTAATGTAATGACAATCGCCTATATGGCATCCGGAGAGTAATACGACTGGCGCTCCAAGCCTAAATGCATGCCAGATGAATTTCTCACTCACTCGTGCGCTGCACATCACCCTAATAAACCTATTGTTAGGAGGGTATTGTATTCTCGACACACCTGTTAGGTCACCAGCGGCATAGCTACACCAATTACATAGGAAGGTAATAATTTTCTTCCCAGGCTCTTCCGCCAACGCCGCGCTGATTTGAGCTAGTATCTGTACATCATGGAAATGCTGAATCGTGATAGCGTCGAAGCGACATTCGGCAGCACAGGCGCCACAACCAGCACATGCCGCAGTAATCACTTGTGCTCCTGTTTTTGCCTTCACGTCAACCTCTATAGCTCCATAGGGACATACTTTGGCGCATACACCACAAGAAGTGCATTTGTTCAGGTCAACAACCGCTTTTATGGCATCGCCTCGCACAGTACCTGCATTCAATAAAATCGAACTTCTGGCTACCGCAGCTCCTGCCTGTGTAACACTATCTTTTATATCCTTGGGAGCTTCTACAGACCCAGCGAAGAAAATACCAGGGGTAGGTGCATCTACAGGCCTTAACTTGGGATGCGCTTCCATTAAGAAACCATCAGCAGTTTGAGATACATTCATGATGTTGGTAAGATGCTTCAGTTCATCACTTGGTTGTAAGCCCACCGACAATACCACCATATCGAGATCATATTCCTCTACCTTAGATGTAGTAGTATTTTCTACCCTCACTTTTAGATTCTTTGTTTTTGGGTCTTCAACTACCGCACCAGGAAGACCTCGAATATAGCGAACCCCAATCTCTTTAGAACGTCGATACAAATCCTCAAATCCCTTACCATAGGCACGAATATCCATATAAAAAACATAAACCTCGGTATCCGCATAGTGCTCATGTATCAGGAGACTGTCCTTAATAGTATTCATACAACACACATTGGAACAATAGGGATTGCCCCGATTTTCAGTACGTGAACCAACGCATTGGATGAAACCGATACGCTTTGGTGTTTTCCGATCAGAAGGACGCACCAGATTACCTTCCGTAGGACCACCTCCACAAATAAGCCTTTCAAACTCCATAGTTGTAATCACATTCTCGAAGCGAGTGTACCCATATTCATCCAGAACAGAGGGATCATATACATCCATACCAGTAGCAGCAATGATCACACCCACATTAAGATCTATTAGTTCATCATTCATATTCAAATCAATACACTTCTTTTCACAAACGTCAACACACTTACCACAGGTAATGGGATTATTACCCAGACAGTTATTCATATCGATAATATATGACGATGGCACTGCTTGAGGGAATGGAATATGAGCAGCCTTACGTGAAGAAAAACCAGCCTGAAACTCGTCTGGCACAATAACAGGACACACCTCGGCGCAACGTCCGCAAGAATTACATACTAACTCATCCACATAACGGGCCTTTTTACGTATTCTCACCTTGAAGTTACCCACATAGCCTGAAATTTTCTCGACTTCACTATAGGAAAATAACTTAATCCGAGGATGACGTCCCACATCCATCATCTTCGGCCCAAGTACACATATAGAACAATCCATAGTAGGAAAGGTCTTATCGAGTTGTGCCATTACACCACCAATAGATGGTAGCTTCTCCACCAGATAAACTTGATGGCCAGCATCCGCTAAGTCCAAAGCTGCTTGAATCCCCGCAACCCCTCCACCTATTACCAGGGCAGCATCAGTGATCGGTATTTTGGTATCCTCATATGGTTGAAGGAGGCTTGCTTTGGATACGGCTATTTTAACTATATCCTTAGCCTTTTCTGTCGCCACATTGCGATCATGCAAATGCACCCAGCTACATTGCTCTCTGATATTAGCCATCTCAAAAAGATAAGGATTTAAACCGGCCTGGGCAATACAGTTACGGAATGTTGGTTCGTGCATTCTGGGAGTACATGAAGCCACTACAACACGATTAAGCTTATACTCACGAATATGCCTCTTTATCTCTTCCTGACCAGGGTCAGCGCAGGTATATTTATTAAGAACGGAAACCACTACTCCTGGCAATTTCTCCCCATATTTCCTAACGTCCTCACAGTCAACCGAGCCAGCTATATTAAGCCCGCATTCACAGACGAATACACCTATTCTAAGTTCATCCTGTGTCAATTAACTTTCCTCCTGTGGTGGTAGTGTCTGAGCCGCCAAACAGAACAAATCCTGAATCTCAATTTGGCAAACGTCATTATCCTCGGCATTCTTTTGAGCACATGTAAGATGAATCTGGCATTTGGGACAAGCAGTAACCAGCACATCTGCTCCTGTAGCTTTTGCCTGCGCCAGTCGTTCTTTTTGTATTTGCTTATTTACCAATCCACAATAAGCCCACGGATTAGCACCACAACATAACGCCTTTTCACGACTATCAACCATCTCCACCAGTTCCAAACCAGATATTGACTCCAGAACACTCCGTGGTTGTTTAAACATCCGTGAATATCTACCAAGAGTACAAGGATCATGATAGGTTGCCTTCTTTGTATTCTTACCTAGAACCAACTGACCGTTCTCAATGAGCGGAGACAACACCTCTGTCATATGTTTGACAGTAATATTCCAGTTTTTTAAAAATTTGGGGTAATCCACTTTTAGAGTATAGTAACATTCGGGGCAACTCGTGATTATCTCTTTTACCCCTCGTTTACTGAATTCATCAAAATTAACCTGAGCCAACGCCAAGAATTCTTCCGTGTCACCTAGCAGCAGCAAATCTCGGCCGCAGCAACGTTCATTTGACTGCAGACTGAAAGGTATTTTAGCATGATTCAGCAATCGTAATGCTCCCTTTGTTCCCTCAATAGTTTTTATATCCAAATCACTAAATATAATGTCGAAATAAGGAGCACAACCCACAAAAAAAGTAGTATGGCATTGCTCATTAACCTGTATATCTTGAGGCAGCCATGTCAGTCGATTTTGCTTGATATCTTTACTAGCCATCATATGCATGGTTACCTGCGGTATAGCACTGTGGCTGCATTTTACTTCAACACCTTCTAACAGAGCTCTAGACCTTAAAAACCTGATAAAATCGGTGAACCTCACATTATAATTACAGCGTTCCATGCACATATTGCAGCCAATACAATACCAGATATTTTCATCAACTGAACGATGGCTATTCTGTCGCAGGAAATCCTGAACAATAAGACGAGGATTGAAGCCCTGGTCATAGCGGGCTACCGGGCAAACCACAGTACATTTACCGCAATCGAGGCATAGCCGTATCTTCGTCTCAGTCATAACGCTCTGTAACTCGAATGCCCGATTATCTATTTCTTTCAACATAATAGTCGAAGTATACCTGAATCTTACTATCTTCCAGTAGATTGAACGCCAAGTTTATCAGTATCATCAGATGTCGATATCTGCTTAATCTCTTCACAAAATTTCAATAGTTTCGCAACAAATTTATGTCCGCTGAACGCAGGCAATTGAACCAGAATTAGTCTATTTATATCCATTCCCAGCAACTCCAAAATAGTCCGCGCTTTTTCATACTCCTTCCTGACGCAATCACTGTCAGCGCCAAAATGGCATTTGCCTGGTTCACATCCCAATAACATTAATCCATCTGCTCCTAAGTCTAAAGCTTGAAGCATTAGCCCTGCGTGTACCCGAGACAGACAATTTACTTTGACTACCTGCACTGACGAGGGATATTTTAGGCCAGAACTGACCACGGCTTCAATGCAGCTCCATCCGTCCCAATTGCAGGTGATAACTAATATACCAGGAGTCGGGTAACCCTTTTGATCTAGTTTCATATTCGTTCCGAACCCAGTAAAGAGCAAAACGTTGCAATTATTTGCTTATCGCTTTGGAGCGGTTGAGTAATAGCACCAGTGGGACAACAGGAGATGCATGTGCCACATCCAAGACAAAGAGCTTTATCAATAGTTGCGTATACCGTATCACCATCGCCTTTCCTCATTTCAATAAAAGAACATATAGCAGCACAATCACCACAGCCTCGACATAACCTTTTATTTATGTCAACCCTTAATTCACGAGGCTTTATGCTTACCTGCTCCAGATAAGTGGAGACGCGAGCTGCTGCAGCTAACCCACGTATAACCTGGTTGGAAGATGGCTCTGTATTATCTGGCTGCAATAAAAATATGCCAGCCGTTTCACTAATAGTAATTCCATGTAACAGATTAGCATCTGGACTACCGAAGAAACCAGCACTGCTCGTTCTGGATATTATTCTGCCCAAAAGCCCACTGATCGAGGCTTCCTTTAACTGAGATGATGCCTTTTTGCTCAATCGATCTACGTCAACCAGCACGGCACCAATAGCTACGGTATCAATATGAGAGTCGTAATTCAATTCAGCCTCATAATTCCCGGGGGAGCCCTTGAGTTTCAGAATATCAGGCCAAGGCTTTATTACAACACTTCTTTTATGGAGTTGTTCGATAAGTTCAGGTGTTACTTGATCATGTCTTTCTCGACTGCGCTCTGTTCTTCGATCTATCACAAGTTCAACATGATGCCCTCTTGTAGCCAGCGCTTTCGCTGCCGTAAGATTAGCCAGTCCACTACCAATGATAAGAACTCGCTCCAGTACAGGTAGCTCTGCAAAAGCAAGAGGAGAGGTAATTAAAGCACGATTCACACCTGCAGAAATCATCCGCACTGCTTTCGTGGTGGCTTCTTTTGGACTATCCTTATGTAACCAGGCACATTGCTCGCGAATATTAACAAACTCTACAAAGGTACTTCGAGGTAAAACAAGGTGCTTTGTTAAGTATTTTAAGCATAGGCTTCTTCTATCAGTGCAACTATAGCAGATTTGCTCCACATTGCAGCATCTGCATGCTGCTAAAACGATACTATTTAGTTGCTGCTCAGCAACCCAGGCGGCTATCTGCTTGGCTCCAGACTCGGTACAAGCCTGCGGTATTTGTTGAATAAAAGATACTTTAGAAAGACTGCGAAGTTCTCCAGTAACGGCCTCGAAATCAATAACAGAGCTAATGCCATCACCACAGCGACATAAGAATACACCAACCTGCTTGCTTTGAGAGGACTGTAACGACGTTAAGACAGATTGCGATACGGTAATCCCCGACTCCGCTGCATGCTTTTTCTTTACTTTTCTTGGTTTAATCTCTATAGCAGTCTCCAATGCAACTGCCATAGCCTGAGCAAGCTGACTAGCCAAATCTCCCTCACCAAAAGGAGAAACCAATCGTATGTCTTTAGAGATAGCTTCTTCCGAATTACCTTCAAGGAATTCCAGTACCGCTTGTGCTCCCATCTCAATCTGTTCAGAAACATCATCATGGAAAACTGCCCCAAGCTGACAAGTAGTAACACATTCCATACATCGGCTACATAAGGCACAATTAAGGCAACGCTGGGACTCTCTATGTGTTGCCTGGGCTGTCAGGCCAGTTGTTGTCTCTTCCAGATTGCTCAGCCTCTTTTGTGGTTTGATAACAGGCATGATGGCTCTCTTATAAGGTGATATTTCAATTGTATCTAAGTCGATATCAGCAGTTTTCACGGGTTCAAGACTACGTCCTGACTCGACATTATCTCCACAGAGATACCTGTCTATGGATTCTGCAGCCCTTAACCCTGCGGCCATAGCATCCACTACATTGTTGGGGCCAGTAGCACAATCACCACCTGCAAAAACACCAGGAATGCTGGTTTCTAAAGTTAAAGGATTTACCTTAATAGTACCGTTCCGCTTATCTATTTTTAATCCATCCAGACTCAACTGAGTCGCATTCGGCGATTGTCCTAAGGCTGCTACGACATGGTCGGCGTCTATTACAAAATCGCTACCTTCTATTAGCTCTAGTTTGTGTTGTCCTTTTTCCATAATCTCATCGGTTAGCTTAGTTTTTTGACAACGCACGCCAGTAACAATTGAGCCATTTCCTAGAATTTCTACGGGTACAACCTGATATTCAATGTTCACACCTTCTTGCAGAGCTTCTGTAACCTCATCGGGATCGGCTGGCATCTCATCTCTGGTACGCCGATATGCAATGGTTACTTTTTCGGCACCACTGCGAAGCGCTACACGAGCACTATCTATAGCAGCATTGCCACCACCTATAATCACTATATTCGAACCCACGAAGGTATCTACTTTCAAATTCAAGGTAAGTAACAATGATATACAATCTACCACTCCATCGAGGTCTTCACCTGGTATATTGAGTTTATTATTCTGTTGTGCGCCAATAGCCAGGAAAAAGGCTACATAACCACGTTCCTTGAGATAAGTATACGTCACATCGCGACCTACTGTGATTCCTGTTCGTATATTCACGCCAAGCTTAGTGATAGCTTCGATTTCTCTCTCGCGCACTTCACGCGGAAGCCGGAAACGTGGTATACCCGTGGCCAACATTCCTCCAACAACACTATGAGACTCAAACACCACCGGAGAATATCCACGGCGAGTCAGTTCCCACGCAGCAGTTAGCCCTGCAGGACCACTGCCAACGATAGCAATTTTATCCTCTCTCGATTTCGGAGGAGATTTATGCTTGTAAGAAATACCAGCAAGTGCATTATCTGCGGCATAGCGATGAAGTGCTTTAATGAAGACAGGACTATCGACACTACCTCTATTGCACTTATCTTCACAAGAATGTATGCAGACCCTACCCAGTATACCAGCAAGAGGTGCCGACTCATTTATCAATGCCAGTGCCTTATCTGTCTTACCATTTGCCAAAAGTGAGATAAAACCCTGAACGTTAATTCCCAACGGACAACCCACCTGACAAGGAGCTAAACCATTCTTATCTATTATATAAGCTGAAGGAACAGCTCTCGCTTCAAGCAATGGCGCATGAATAGCCGTATGTTTTATTTTTCGACCTTCGATAAGAGAGGTTATTTTCGCAGAGCATTCAACCTGACAACTACCACAACTGGTACACAGCTCTTCGTGAATATAGCGAGGACGCTGAACTATTCGAAGAAGGATAGTACCGTTATCTTTCTTTACAGACTCTACCTTAGCACGGGTATACAATGTTATTAAGGGATGTTTTGCTGCCTGCAACAAAAGCGGCAAAACAAAACGCTTATCTTCGGGAGAATAATTCGATGTAGTGCCGATAGTACCAGACCAGCCTAGCGAAGCAGAACGCGTAATAAGCTTAACCCCAACACCCATCTGAGCTAGAGTAAGTGCGGCTTGTACTGAGGCAATGCTGTCGCCAATAATCGCGACGCCTTTAGGCACTCCTGTTTTGGACTTTCCTGCCATGCTTGATACCATAATCGTAACCTAACTGGAAGGCTTTCATATTGAAATCCCCTGTGCCTTGCGGTACAGATTCCAGAATAGCCTTCTTAAGAGCTTCAGAAGATACAACATCGCTTTTGGCTGCTAAAAATCCTAGGATAATAATATTAGCCACCACTTTATGCCCTATTTCCTGTGCCATGCGGTTTGCTCGAATGGAAAGAGGTCTGGGCTTTTGTGAAGGATCAACATTTACAAAATCCGAATCTACTATTACTAATGCGCTTTTTGGTATCTTTTTGCCAAATTCATTGTAGGCTTCCTGAGAAAGGATAACAACAACTTCAGGATTTACCACGTAAGGGTAATCCACAGGTTCATTGCTAATTACTACCTCAGCACGACAGGAACCACCACGAGACTCGGGCCCGTAGCTTTGTGTCAGCGCAGCAAAACCACCATCGTAAATTGATGCCGCTTTCCCGATAATCGTCCCTAACAATATAACCCCCTGCCCACCGAAACCAGCTATTCTAATCTCTTTCCTGCTCATATTTCTCGAATTACTTTAAGAAAGTCTTCTTTTAAGTTTAAGACTTCGCTTTAGTAAAGACCTGGCTTAAATTATCCCAGAGCGTCGGGCGCACCTTGTCGACAAACTTCCCCACCACAATATGACCATTCAACTCAATATTTGCATCTTTGGGATCTGCGCCATTCTGGATTACACTCTTCTGTTGATAATAGTGTAGCGAATCTATACCATTAGGTTCCTTGTTCATACGTCCATAGACTGGCGGACATGGACTGATGACCTCGATAAAGCTAAAACCACGTCTATTAATAGCTTCAAGAATGGACTTCTCCAGTTGGCGTATATGTATAACCGTCCATCGAGCTACAAAGGACGCATCACTGGCAGCCATTAAATAGGGTAAATTGAAAGGTAGTTCAAAATTACCATACGGAGTCGTGGTAGTTCGAGCCTGGAAGGGAGCTGTGGGCCCCACCTGACCACCAGTCATTCCATAATTGAAGTTGTTTACACAAATAACGGTTATATCGATATTACGACGTGCCGCATGAATCAGATGATTGCCACCTATTGCCACTAAATCGCCATCGCCGGAAAATACTACTACGTTTAACTCAGGATTTGCTAGTTTTAAACCTGTTGCAAAAGGTATAGCACGACCATGCGTAGTGTGAAATGAATCCAGCTTCACATAACCAGCCACTCTACCAGTGCAACCTATACCCGAAACTACCACTATCTTATCGGTATTGAGCTGGCTGCCGTCAACAGCTCTAAGAAAACAACCCAAAGTTGGTCCTATGCCACAGCCAGGACACCAGATATGGGGCATTCGATCCTGTCGCAGATACTTCTCAACTGTCGTATTTTCTACAACTGCATCATGGCTCATTTTGCCATTTCCTTTATCACCTCAAGGATACTCTCCGGTTTATGCACACTTCCACCCATATGAGGTACAAGTACAGTTTTAGCCTTTCCGCCAGCACATCTTTCTACTTCATACACAATTTGCCCATAATTGATCTCAGGAACTACGAATGCCTTAACTCGTGATGCCAGCTCCCTTATATACTCTTCTGCAAAAGGCCAGATTGTAATTAACTGCAACATACCTGCCCGAATCCCTTCAGCACGTGCAGCCTTTACTGCCATCTCTGCAATACGCGCTGAGATGCCATACGCACACACAACAATATCGGCATTATCCATCTGGACTTCTCTGTATTTGACAATGTCCTTTTTATTAATCCTTATTTTATCTACTAAACGTCTCACCAATCGATCTTGAGCTTCAGCAGTCATTACCGGATAACCCCTTTCATCGTGGGTTAATCCAGTAGTATGGAAACGGTATCCCTCACCTGCAACTGCCATAGGTGGGACCAGATCAGCATCAGCTTTATAAGGTAGATATTTCTCAGGTGCAACCTTAGGTCGTTTTCGACTGACAATGTCGTCTGGTGACACAGGTGGTATTACTACCTTCTCACTCATATGTCCCACAACTTCATCGGACATAACAAGCACAGGTACTCGATATCTTTCTGAAAGATTGAACGCTCTTAGGGTGAGATCATACATTTCCTGAGGAGAACTCGGTGCCAGGGCTATTATCTCATAGCTGCCATGAGAGCCCCATCGAGCCTGCATCATATCTCCCTGCCCTACCATTGTAGGCAAACCTGTCGATGGGCCCGCGCGCTGTATATTGACCAAAACAGAGGGGGTTTCGAGCATTACCCCCAACCCCAGATTTTCCATCATCAAACTGAAACCGGGGCCCGATGTTGCAGTCATAGCTTTCACACCCGCCCAAGAAGCACCAAGTACCGCATTCATGGAGGCAATTTCATCCTCCATTTGAATATAAACCCCGTCTACTTGAGGAAGACGCAAAGCCATTCTCTCTGCCACTTCAGTTGCAGGAGTTATGGGGTAACCGGCAAAGAAACGGCAACCAGCGCTGATGGCTCCTTCAGCACAAGCTACATCGCCATTTATAAAAAAAGTGCCTGTTAATGACTTGCTCACAGAGATACCTTAATGATAAATCATGGATTTTTATTAACAGCTCGAACTGTATCCTCAGATTCAACAGCACCATCGCTGTTGATAGAGAGTTTTATGGCAAATTCAGGGCAAATTGCCTCGCAAAACCCACAGCCCAAACATCTGCTCGCATCAATGACTACTGCCGGATTATATCCTTTTGGCCCAATTTCTGAACTAATACTCAATACTTGTCTGGGACAGAACTCCACACAATAGCGACAACCTTTGCACCTTTCCTTGTCGATATATATCTTTGTTGGCGCAATGGCTTTTTCGTTTTGATTAAAGGGTTTTCTCCACAGCTTCATGGTACAATCTTACTAGTATACCAATTTCATGTTTTGTTAACAAGGTAACTGGTTACATTACAATACAATTTGGGAATAACCAATCCAACTAAAAAACAAGGAAAAAAGAATGAGAAATTGGCTAGTATTGCACAAAGAGTATGCTTTGGTGTATAGTATGATACAATTAAGAAAAGTTGGTTTCTGTCCAGGTTTGCACAGACCTAGTTAAGAAGAGTGTCGAGCTATGGATAGCCTGTGCTAGAGCCAACAGTAATACAAAAGAGGAGGTCTCCATTGGGTTTCCAGGATAAATCACTTCAATGTGCCGATTGCGGCACCAACTTCACCTTCACTGCTCGGGAACAAGAATTCTATACAGCTAAAGGTTTTGCAAATGAGCCGAAACGCTGCCCAACATGCAGACAATCCAGAAAACAGCGCCAAGGAAATAGCAACGCCCCACGGCAAATGTACCCTGCGACCTGTGCCCAGTGTGGTGCAGAGACTGAAGTACCTTTTGAGCCACGTGAGGGTAGGCCTGTTTACTGCAGCAACTGCTTTAACAAGGCAAAAGCAACCAAAGATTAAGAGCCAAGTCTCGCTAACAAAAATTCTCCTCTCTCGCCCAGCATCGCTGCTTTGCGCGGAAGGGCTTTTTTCTTTAAAAAAATCCTGGCGAGGATAAACCTTTTTAACATCCCTGACGTTTTTATCCTTGAAAACCATGAATTCTACTAATCCTCAACTCAGGGAGTTTATCCTCTTTTGTGTCAGGCGTCGAGGTAAAAACTGGCCGGCGCTTTATGACGAGATGGCTAGAGTAGCTGGCCAACGCCTGTTCAAAGGCCTGGGTTATTCCGAACTACGGCAAATCGGCCTCTCCTTAGCTGCTTCAAACATCGATAACCTTATTCGGTTTGTCGACCAGATTACTTCCCCAGAGGATGCATACCAGGGGAATTAAACAACTGCTCACCATCTTCTTAGTATTTCCTTTCCTTAAGGTAGACGGCTAAAAGATGATGTGACAATTTCTTGACACATTTGTCCAGTAAAATTACACTTATTACTAAAATCATCCATTTTAACGACAATGAGATGTCCCGCCTGTAAAAGTGATATGATTGTAGTTGAGCATAACAGGATTGAGCTCGACTACTGCATCAATTGCCAAGGAGTCTGGTTTGACTGCCATGAATTAGAGCTATTGCTAATATCCATAGGGTTAGAAAACCAAAACCTCTTTACACCCGATATGCTAACTGCTCCAGAAGTTCCTTCGTCAGAGAAACAACGAAAATGCCCCATTTGCAGCAAAAAGATGAGGAAAAACACCATTGGTCAGCAGCCTTTAATACTTGTTGACGTATGCCGTCAAGGCGATGGTATCTGGTTTGATGGCGATGAAATTACCCGGCTGATACAACAAATCGTTAGTTCCACGCCATCAAAACAAGATTCACAACAACGGATTCTTGGTTTTCTAGGAGAACTATTCAAAGCATAAACATAGCCAAGCGTAAAAGGTTAACTTCCAGAAAATGTAGAATAATAATGTAGAGAGGAGGTCTTAATATGGCACTAGGGATATGGATCATTATCGGTATTATCGTCATCTTCATATTCATCTTTATTGGCATCTACAACGGCCTGGTCAGGTCTCGAAACCAAGTAAAAAATGCCTGGGCACAGATCGACGTCCAACTTAAGAGAAGGCATGACCTTATTCCAAACCTTGTGGAAACGGTTAAAGGTTATATGAAGCACGAGCGGGAAACATTGGAGGCTGTTACTAAGGCACGCAATCTTGCCCAGCAATTGTCATCCGCTGGCGCAGGCGAACGTTCTAAAGTAGAGGGTGAGCTCAGTTCTGCTCTGGCGAGATTGCTCGCCGTAGCTGAAAGCTATCCAGACCTCAAGGCGAATCAAAACTTCCTGGCTCTTCAGGAAGAACTCACCTCCACTGAAAATAAAATAAGCTTTTCCAGACAGTTTTACAATGATTCAGTGCTCAATTACAACAACAAAGTACAGACGTTCCCTTCTAACGTTGTCGCTGGTATCGGTGGATTCAAGACTGGCGAATTTTTCGAGGTGACTGTAGCAGAGGAAAGAGTAGCGCCAAAAGTTAGTTTCTCATAAGACCAGTGATTCACATAAATCATGTGGCAGCAAATCAGGTCAAATAGAAACAGGTCTATTACGCTCGTCATCGTAATGGGAGTGGTATTGCTCCTGCTGGGTTATTTTCTGGGTTTATACTTACTGGATAGCGGGATGGCTGGCTTGATCCTCGCCCTGATTGTGTGGGCAATCATGAGTCTTATCGCTTACTTCCAAGGAGACAGCATACTTCTGTCGATGTCAAGAGCCAGAAAAATTACTCAGGAGGACCATCCCCGTCTCTACAATATCGTCGAGGAAATGAAGATTGCCTCCGGGCTGGAGAAAATGCCCGATATCTATATTATTGATGACTTTGCCCTGAATGCCTTCGCCACCGGGAGAAATCCAAATGAGGCTTCGGTAGCTGTCACCTCAGGTCTGCTCCAAAGCCTCAATCGCGATGAGCTGCAAGGCGTCATCGGACACGAACTATCACACATCAACAACCGCGATGTTCTCTTGATGGCAATATGCAGCGTACTTCTGGGCACAATCGTTATTTTCTCCTGGTATGCATCACGTATGATGTTCTGGGGCGGCATGACCGGGTCAAGGAGAAACTCGTCATCAGGGAGCAGCGGAGCCCAGCTAATAATCTTCATTATTGCCATCGTTCTGATGATACTGGCTCCTATTTTCGCTCAGCTTATTTATTTTGCTATTTCCCGGAAAAGGGAATATTTGGCTGACGCGTGCTCAGCTCTCTACACCAGATACCCTGAAGGGTTAGCATCGGCACTAGAAAAAATAGCAGCCTCTACTCAACAGCTTAAGTCAGCGAATCAGGCAACAGCGCCAATGTACATCATTAATCCATTTCGTAATAAAGGAATGGCAGCCAGCAACCTTTCTAGCACACATCCACCTATATCTGAAAGAGTACGTATACTCCGCTCTATGTCTGGTGCTTCCTATGCCGAATACAATAAGGCTTTCCAACTAGTACGCGAATCGAGAAGCAGTATTATTCCCATCTCTGAAGTGCCTGTTGCCGGCTCAGTTCCGATTCGGGCAGCTAGCCCAGAGGTGAGGGATGAAAAACCTTTGGAAGAGCAAATCCAGCGTACCAGGGAGACTTCCGGCCTCATGTGGCAATTGCACGATTATAGAACGATTGACTGCGACTGTGGAGTTCGGTTGAGAATACCACCAAACTTCAAAAATGTGGACGTCAAGTGTCCTCACTGCGGTAGGATACATACAATTTAGTGTTCCTTTAACACAAAAGAGGCAAATGATATCGGCTCGCAGGAGTTTCACTGTTAATGTAAGGAAGGGGATTTCACAGGGGAAAAACTACACAAACAATTCCCATAAAAAGAGCAGGAGGCAGGAGACAAGGTTAAAACACACCTTTATTGATCATGGAAATAGATAGTAAAAGCATTCATGAAGAAATGCTCTCAAAAGTCATTGATAGCTCTCCCATCCCTTCTTTTGTTATTGATACACAGCATAAAATCATACACTGGAATATTGCCATTGAAGTGCTAAGTAGTATCAAAAAGAAGGATGTGATCGGAACAGATGATCAATGGAGGGCATTTTATAGCCAAAAAAGACCCACCTTAGCCGACCTTGTTATAGACGGAGCACCTCAGGATAAAATTGAATTTTACTTTGGCGGTAAATACAAGAAATCTCAACTCATACTCGGTGCTTACGAAGCCCAGGATTTTTTCCCTACATTCGGTAAATATGGAAGCTGGCTTCATTTCACTGCCAGCCCCATTAAGAATAAGGAAGGGAAAATAATAGGCGCTGTAGAAACGTTACAGGATATAACAGAAAGAAAAAAGGCCGAAGAAATGCTTACCAAGATTATTGACGGCTCGACGATCCCGTCCTTTGTTATTAATGTCCAGCACCAGGTAACTCACTGGAATACTGCTATCGAGGCACTGACTGGCATAAAAAAGCATGATATGCTCAGCACCAGTGACCAATGGCGAACTTTTTATAGTAAGAAAAGACCATCTCTAGCTGACCTGATTGTGGATGGAGCTTCATGTGAAAAAATCGAGGCATACTATCAGGGTAAATGTAAACCATCGAACCTTATTCGTGAGGCTTATGAGGCAGAAGATTTTTTCTCAGAAGTACGAGAGAACGGGAAATGGCTTCATTTCACCGCAAGTCCATTAAAAGACAAAAATGGTAAAATAGTAGGCGCCATAGAAACTCTGGAGGATATCAGCGAACGTAAAAAGGCTGAACAGGCGTTATCTGAATCAGAAAAAAGCTTTAGAGACTTATTCGAAAGTGCTCTTGATGCCATCTGGGTTCACGACCTCGAAGGCAACATGCAAATAGCGAATAAAGCTGCTGCAATTCTCCTTGATTGCCCCTCCGAACATCTCTATCAAACTAATATATCTACTTTCCTGGCTCCAGAAAGCTACATCGCCGCTAAAATTATTCAGACAAAACTCATCCAGCATCAACCGGTAACCATGCCCTATCAGCAGCGATTAATCCTCAAAGACGGCGCTGAATTGATAATTGAACTCACCACACGTCTAATCGAACATCAAAAGCAGCCTGTAGCTTTCCAGAATATTGCCAGAGACGTTACTAAGGAAAGAAAGATGCAAGAGAGCATGCGATTTTACCTGCGCAAGGTACTGGTGGCTCAAGAAGAAGAACGTAAGCGCGTCGCTCGTGAACTTCACGATGAGACGGCTCAATTGCTACTACTCTTGATACATAGGTTAGACGCCCAAATATCTGATCGCAAAGCTATGATTTCGAAACCCATCCGCGAAGAGCTCTCAAAATTAAACGACCTTACCAAGGAGATTTTAAAGGGTATTAGACGTTATGCTCAGGAGTTGAGACCAGCCATATTGGATGACCTGGGGCTGACATCTGCACTCGAGTGGATGGCTGATAAATTAGCCAGCGAGAAAAATATCCTGGTCGATGTTCAAATAGCCATGGATATCACTGAATTACCTAGAGAAGCTCAACTGGTTTTATTCCGCATTGCCCAAGAAGCAATTTCTAATATAAGGAAATATGCTGAGGCTTCGAAAGTCGTTATTAAGCTAGAGTCGAGAGAGGATAAAAAGCGTTTGATAATTACTGATAATGGTAAGGGCTTCATTGTTCCCTTACGACTAACTGATTTGAGCAATATTGGCAAATTCGGCATCATCGGAATGGAGGAACGTGCTGAATTACTTAATGGCACTATGACCATCCAATCAGCACCAGGTGAAGGCACCTCCATTATCATAGAGATACCAGTCGAAAAATAATAATTAAAGAGCTCTATCAGCTTTGATATAAGTAACTTACTTTCCTGATGCGTTTACATCGGCGCAAAAAAAAGAGCCACCTATAGTCAAGGTGACTCTTTAAAAAAACAATGGTCTAATAATCTAGAGCTCAAATATCTTCAAGTCTGGTGCGACTATCAGCTTAGGTTCAGTGAGAGCCTGCACTTCTTCTGGTGTCCAGTCAGGAGCCACTTCTTTAAGTACCAGGCCCTTCTTGGTGATCTCGATAACAGCGATATCGGTGATAATGAGGTCAACACATTCTGGAGCAGTGAGTGGTATCGAGCACTTTTTTACTATCTTTGGCCTACCATCTTTTACAGTATGCTCAGTAAGGCAGATAACCTTCTCAGCACAAAAAGCCAAATCCATACCACCACCGATATTGCCCACCCCTCTTCCCGGGAACATCCAGTTAGCCAGGTCTCCCTTCTCCGATACTTCAATAACGCCAAGCATTGTTATATCAACGTGACCACCACGAATCATCAAAAAGGAATCAGCATGATGGAAAAAGCACATACCCGGAAGTGGGGAAATATATTGGCCACCAGCATTGACCAGATCGATATCTGCTTTTTGCGCGAAATCGTCAGCGGTCACTACAGGACCAAAACCTAATGCACCGTTTTCAGTATGGTAGATAACCTCCATACCCTCCGGGACAAAACTGGAAACTAACGTGGGAATGCCAATGCCCAAATTCACTACAGCACCGTCGAACAGCTCTTTTGCCGCTCTCATTGCCATGACTTCTCGACTAAGTCGTTCTTTCATTTATAATCCTCCTCGTAAAATATGTACGATTTCAGAAAACTATACCGCCTTTGCCCAGAAGGTACGCTCGAGGTGACGCGGGAATGGTAAAGATTCCTGCACTTTAACAATACGCTTTACAAATATACCCGGAACAATCACTGCTTCTGGGTCAATCCCACCTGCCTCTACAATTTCATCTACCTCAGCAATCGTAACCCTGGCATTCATCGCCATAATGGGATTGAACTGCCTCGCCGTTCCCCTGAATATCAGATTCCCTTTCGTATCGGCCTTATAAGCTCTAACTAAAGCATAATCTGCTTTGATAGCTCGTTCTAGCACACAGTGTTTATGGTCAAACTCCTTTATTTCTTTTCCATCAGCAATTACTGTTCCATACCCAGTAGGAGTATAAAAAGCAGGAATGCCAGCAGCTCCACATCGTATTCTCTCCGCAAGAGTCCCCTGGGGCACTAATTCTAGTTCCACTTCTTTAGCCAGGATTTGCTTCTCTGCAGCAGTGGGCTTTGATGCTGAAGCAGAGAAAGGAAAACTTGCAATCACTTTCTTCACCTGTTTATTCTCAAATAAAATACGATGGTCGTCATAGTCCAGAGTCAAACCTATGCCACCAGCGGTGTTGGCGACTATTGTGAGACCCTTAGCTCCCTTTTTCCGTAACGCCTGAATCAAATAATAGGGTGTCCCCCCTGGACCGGCAAAATTGCCAATGAGAATAGTAGCGCCGTCATGGATATCCGACACGGCCTCATCAAATGTTTTCATTCTCTTATTTATTGCCATCAAATACCTCCTAATAGAGTATTGCGCTTAACTTACATTCAGGGTTTAAATCGTTGGTTTGAAAATCAGTGGCTTCTCACCACATTTTAAATAGTCGTCCGCTTGCTGTCAATCAACCTCTCCACCTGTATCACTAGAACCAGCCATTACATGCTCTTTGCGCCAGCAGCACGCCAATAAAGGTAATAATTACCTGCCGTCTAGATAATGAGCGAAGTCCTACGATATCGGTTGTAACTTCATCAGTCAATTGGCTATTCTCATCTGATTCAGACTACATCAAATCTAATTCATTATTGAACAATTTTGACTATATCGTTAGAAGCTCTTGCCTATAGGCAAATCAAGTATGTGGGCACCCCAGGCACCAAGGTCAACATATAATCCCTGTTGATTAATCTCGTCGGAACAACCTTCATATTGCCTACCAATAAGTTCGTCCACATAACTAATTTGCACTCCATCCTCCAGTTTCATCGGCAACTGCAATCTGCCCTGAGATTGACTTGACGCATAGTTTATCACTACAAGTTTAAACTGGTTTGCGGAATGCCATGACCATGCCAATAGATTTTGATGACTATCATTGCCCTCCCACGCTTGCTCCCCCTTCAATAATTTCCACTCCCCCTCATGGAAAACAGATTGATTGCAAATCGTTAAAAGCCTCTCGTAAAAGTTCTTTATCTCACCATCAATCTCTTCATTGGGTTCTCGTATTAGTTGAACAGGCAAGTGGATACGCTTCCCCTCCAGTTGCCCATCATAGAACAGACGAAGACCAGGCACAGTAGCCACGACAAGCGCAGCAGCCAATGAACGTTCACTCCCAAATATTGCGGAGGCTCGAGGCTCATCGTGATTTTCGATGAAATGAACAACTCGCTCTAATGGCAGACCGTTATTAGCAAGGCAATTATGAATATCTGCAGGCGCGGCAAACCGCAATTTATCATACAACGCTTTGTCGTAAACAAAATCAATACCAAGATTCAAGAGCTGCCGCTCTAAACCCCAATATGCTTCGGCTATAAAAATAAAATCGGGGTGCCGTTCCTTTACCGCAACAACAGCTTCGCTCCAGAACTCTGTATCCAATCTGGGATAATCGCGTAACGTATCCCCCCACACTTTTTCAAAGACATCATTGAGTGCCAGCATTGCCATATCACAGCGCACACCATCGGCTAGCTCAGCGACTCTAAGTAGTTGTCTTATCATGGCTTGTCTCAATGCTTCTGAAAAATAATTCACCTGAACTGTATCCGTCCATGGTGGGAAATTTGGGTCCCGGCCATGAGCAAAAAACACCTTCCCATCTGGGGAGAAAAACCATTCAGGATGTTTGCCAACATCTATCTTAGTACCCCGCACAAACCAATCAGGATGAGATGATAGTAAGGGAGTATCCAGCGCAAAGTGATTGGGCACAAAGTCCAGTACGAGCTTCTGGCCTCGATTGCGAAGCATTGACCTTACCCTGACTAAGTCAGTCTGTTCACCTAAGGATTTATCAAGGGTATAGGTATATACAGCATATGGTGAACCAGCAATATCATCATCGGTCCAGCCAGGTAAAACAACGTCATATCTTCGACGTAGATCGCTATTAAGTAGAGCTTGCTGTCGAGCAGTAGCACTACGCTGCCACACACCCATAAGCCAGAGCAGGTCAAATCCACTATTGGTAATAAAACGCCACTCATCAACGGGAATGGTTGTCAGTGTCAGCCTACGACGATACTTTTTAGAAAAGCGCCCAAGAAATACACGCGTATTAACTTCGTAAAGACGGGGATTCATGCGCATGATAATCTGATTCCAAAAACCACCCCATTGTAGCAGGAAACAAACGGTATAACCAGCGTAAACCTCATATCCGTACCGAGCCCAGTTTGATTCTCTTGACTATTCATTCACTTTAATCTATCCTAGGCAGTAATAAGACCTCCCCCAACGATAAGGAATTTCTTTAACGACCAGACACTTTTTTTAAGGAACTATCACTTATATTAAATATATATGAGTTCACGTACAGTCGCAGTCATCACTGCTGGTTTCTTTACCGTTTTCACAGCATTCGCTATTCGATATAGCTATGGAATCCTGCTCCCTGAGATGCTTCCAGACCTTGGCATCACCAAAGTTCAAGCTGGAGTAATCTATGCTGCCTACTTTGTCGCTTACACGATTTTCTCCCCCCTCCTTGGACTGATGGCAGACAAATACAATATACGGCTCATCCTAACATTATTCCCGGCATTGCTCTGTATTGGAACATTGCTCATGTCATTTTCTTCCTCGCTTCTGAATACCAGCTTATTCTTTGCACTAGCTGGTTTGGGCAGCGCCGCATGCTGGTCGCCTGTGGTCACGCTAATACCAAGATTTGTCAGTGATAAGCGAAGAGGCTTTGCCTTAGCAATTACTGACATGGGAAGCACCGCCGGTATTTTAGTCTGGAGCTGGGCTATGCCATACATAGTAGAGGCCTCAAGCTGGATGATAGGATGGACAAGCCTGGCGGCAATGGCACTGATAGCTACCATACTTAATGCCGTTCTGGTAAAAAGTTACCCGGCGGAAAAAACAGAAGTCATATTACCCACTTCGGATAGCACTCTAACAAAGACTCTAGGCAAAACATACCTGACACTTCTTCACAACACAAAGTTCTGGCTTATTGGTTTGGCCTACCTGTTCATCGGCTTTTCTATCTTAATTCCCTTCACATTCCTGCCCACTCATGCTATGCAAACACTGGCATTGCCATATCAAACCGCAAAATGGCTGATTATTATCATAGCTGCCACAGGTATAGCTGGCAAACTGGTGCTCGGTCACCTCTCCGATACCGTGGGGAGAATCAAAATTATCATACTCTGTGATATTTTTATAGCAGCAGGTGGCATCGGTATGGCATATAGCAGCAGTTTTACCACCTTGAGTATCTCCTCCGCTATTCTAGGAATTGGTTATGGCGCACTCTGGCCAGTCTATGCTGCAATTACCGGGGACTATTTCCCCAAAATGTATTCAGGTAGAATAATCGGCTTATGGACTCTCTACATGGGTGTCGGCTCAATAGCCGCCCCGCCATTGGCTGGATGGACAATAGACTCGACAGGTACGTTTGTGTGGGCATTTATTCTCACCGCTATCGCAGCCGTCATCTCCATGTGCCTGCTATTTCCACTGGTCAAAGCTTCTTCAAGAAATCCTGAAAAAATGTAATCGCACCGTATTCTTTTTAAACAGCCGATTAAATTGGAACAAATTGCAGTTGACAACTATAAAAATTATTGCTATCCTATCAGCTAATTAAATAGTAAAAAAGGGTGCCCGAAGGTAACTGAGGGCTTAATTGGAAAGCAAGCCAGTGTGATTCTGGCACAGTCCCGCCTACTGTAATAGTCAGAACGCCTACCCTAAGAGTAATGTCTGCCTCCGCGGAGCAAGGGGGTGGGATTTTATGTTTATTCAGATATAAAGTCCCTCTGTTCTCAGGAGCAGGGGGACTTTTTTTAACAACCTTAAGAGGGATTTACAATGAAAAAACATACACACATTTTATTAGTTCTAATCACCGTAGCATTGCTCATACTAACGATTGCTTGTACCAGCGGTAGCCCACCAGCAAAAGAACCAGTGTCACCACCTCCCCCCACATCTACCCCACAAGAAAAACCGCCAACAACGAAGCCAGAACCTGAGGAAACTGCGAGTTTCCCCGTGACTGTCACTGATGACCTGGGGAGGAAAGTGACCGTTAACAAACTGCCTCAACGAATCGTCTCGCTTGCTCCCAGCATTACCGAAATTCTCTTCGCCCTCGGACTCGAAGACCGCATTATCGGCGTTACTGACTACTGCGATTACCCAGATGCGGCGAAATCCAAACCACGAGTAGCCAGCTATACCACACCCAATATGGAAAAACTGGTTTCGCTGCAGCCAGACCTGGTCTTAGCAGAATCAATTCATGAAAAAACAGTGCTTCCCGCTTTGGAGAAACTGGGGTTCACTATTTTCGTCACCTCGGCAACATCAATAGATGCAGTAGTACACGACATCACCCTCATAGGGCAAATCAATGGTAAAAGCAAAACAGCTACCCAGCTAGTCAGCAAACTAACCAGCAGAATTAAAGCAGTATCATCAAAGACAGAAAGTTTAGCAATAGAAAAGCGCCCTAAGGTACTTTATGTCGTCTGGCACCAGCCTATCTGGACAATGGGCGCTGAAACCTTTATTGATGACCTTATTCATACTGCGGGAGGAATTAATATATTTGCTAAAGATTTCACCAAATCGAGGGTGGTCTCGTTGGAATCGGTAGTTGCCCAAAATCCCCAGGTTATTATTGTAACTGGCATGGGTACGACTGGAGACCTGATCTACACCTCTATCCAGAGCGAGGAAAGGTTGAAATCGACGGATGCAATGGCTAACAACCGCATTTATAAAGTAAGCGACTCTAATCTGATTGAACGCCCTGGTCCAAGAATAGTGGATGGCTTAGATGAGCTGGCTAAACTGATTCATCCCGAGATATTCGGCCCAGTGGCGAAGTGAATATACAAAAAGGAGGAATGCCTAACTCTATCAACATGATGTAGCAAAGTACTAGGGTGCCTTAGGGTAACTAAAGGCTTAATTGAAATGCAAATCGGTGCAATTCCGATACAGTCCCGCCTGCTGTAACAGTCAGAACATCTGCCCTGCTATCCAGTACCATACCTCCGCAGAGTAAGGTGGTAGTGATGAGTAAAAATCCCTTGCTCCTGATGGAGAAGGGATTTTTGTTTGCCAAATGAAAAAAAATATTTATTACCTTTTCCTACTAATAAGCCTTATCTCAGTCATGGTCACCCCAGTGCTAACGACCATCTCACAACCTGTTCTGGCAGATTCCGAAATGTTGAAATGGCATCGCATAGACACGCCGGGCTCAGTAGCAGGAAAAAATGACATCGTTAGCCCATCTGAGGTTAACCGCATCGTTATCTGCCAAGATGGGAAAACGTTCTATGCTGTAGACATTCCTGATGCCAACAATACGACTGGTGGCAAAGCCCTATATAAATCTACCGATGGCGGCAAATCATGGAGCGATGAAATTAGCCAGCGTCTTTATCAAACAATGTCTTCGGCAGAAAAAGTCAACTTTCGTGTCTGGAATATCGCCGTTGCTCCTGATAATACTAGCTTCATAGCTGTGGTCACCAGCAATAGCACCACTAATCTACCCAGGAATGTCTGGCTATCAGCTGACGGAGGTAATAATTGGCAGAATACCAATCTTAGTGGGGTAAGCAATGTCAGCATCATTGATATCGCTAAAAACAACAGCAGCTATGTCGTCGCTGCCGGCACGCGGAGTGGTGCAGGCAATGGCAATGTCTACATCCTCAGGTTTCCTGGTTATAGCGGCTGGGTAAATCAGAATTTTACCGGAGACATCATGGCATTGAGGTTTTCGCCTAACTATAATAAAGATGCCACCATAGTCATCATTCACTCCAACAGTAATGGAACCTACCTCAGTGCCGGTATTCACGATATGGCTGCTAATAGCATAAACTGGAATACAATCCATAGCACCCCACTGGAGATTACCACCGCAGGCGCTGGCACATCGCCAAAAGTGAACCAAATTATATCTGCCTGTTTGCAGTTGCCCACCGATTTTTTTGGGCAAGCACCAAGCTTCCGTCGCTATTATCTAAGCATTGACGCTCCGATATATAGCGCAGGTATATATCGTTTTGACGATACCATGGGTTACTGGCTGATGCCTGCCACAAGTACCAAGCACATTTCCAGTATTGCTTACTGGGGCACATACAGCGCAGGTAAATTGCTGGCAGGTGAAGTCCTCGGCAACACCTGTTCGGCAACAGTAATGACCTGGTTAACTGACGCACCGGTTACCTGCCCGGTTACCTGCTGGTATCAAGCCATAAAACCTCCTACCGGTGCCGCTGGAGATGATAATTGCACTGGCTCAGGCTATGGTAATGCTCAAGTTGCCTGGTCACCTGATGGTTTAACCGCATACGCAGGTACTGCCAGCAGTGCTCCACTGGTTTCAGGAGCAAATTGGCCGACTCCTTATCTAGCTGGCAAAAGCTCTGACGAATCATCATTCTCGATAAGCCAAAATAACGGACAAACCTGGAATCAGTTATCTTTAATCGATACAAAAATAAACTCATTCACTGATATAGCTCCCTCACCAGATTGCTCCGCCATTTACCTTGCCTCCACCAATAACAATACCAATTGTGCCGGCTTTGATAGTGTCTGGAGAAGTCAAAGCTCCCACATTGGCTCAGTATGGGAACGTATTCTTTGTAAACCGACTACTCATCAGCCATGCGCTTCAGGACAATCAAATACATCAATCCTGAGACTTGCAGGAGATAAAGCCAGTGGACAATATATTTTCTGGGCAGCTACAGGGACAAGAGCGCTCTGGTGGTCAGCGGACCATGGTGACTGGTGGAGTAATATCAATCCCAGATTCAATGTTCAGGATATGGCAGCCGAAGATAATAATACCTTGTATATTTTGAGCGCTACAGGTCAAGCGCAAAAATTTACCTATACCGGCACAGCTTGGGCATCCTCAAACACCATAAATACAGGTTTGGATACGGGATATAGCATAGCAACCGCCTATACTGGAATCACTCCAGATAACTACAAGGCGCATATCATCGTCGGTGGCACTGGTACTGGCGACTCCGATGTGGCATATTCCTCCGATGGTGGAAAAACCTTCACTGTCATCACCAAACAACTACCGACTCGCGACAATACTATGGTGGTCGCCAGCTCAAGCTACCGAAGCGATGGCTATATTCTGGCAATCAACTCGGGGGGAATGTATGCCTGGGGAATCTATTCAGGAATAACTACAGACTGGGAGACATGGTGGGGAGGTCCCAGCTGGCCCAGCCCTGTTACTGGATTATCTATTTCAAGAAATTATAGTTTTTATTTCCCCACACCTGCTAGTCTATGGTCTCCAGCTACACCTTATATACGATGGTCGGCAGCCAACGCAGGACTCGACCCCACCATCTCGCTGGGAACACAACCGACTACCAGATTTAGAATTTGCGGTGGTCTGGAGTATGGTGATCCCATTACGGTATATGCAATTGACCAGCGAATTTATAACCCGCCGGTAGGTGGCATCTGGTGTTATAAAGATTGTATGGCATGGCAAGGTCCTCTCCCGTCGGAGCCAATCAGCTTGAATTCGGTGAATTTCGATCCGGTATCAGGTAGAGCTGGAGAGGTGAATCTTAAATGGGAACCGCTATGTTTATCCAAAAGCTATCGAATTCAAATATCCAAAGACATAGATTTCACCACACTCATGGCTGATATTGGTAAATCATGGTCTGGACCTTTTTATACACCACCCAATCTAGATAAACCAGCACTCATCATACCGCCCGGTGGAGGCAGAATCATCGATGCCGTTGGTAATACCTGGACAGTACCCCCTCTGGAAGCGAACCATACGTATTACTGGAGGGTCATGGTTAAAAATGTTCTACCTGGTGATAATATCAGTAGTCCCTGGTCATGGCGAGAAAGCTTCATGGTTAAACAGGGTTTACCTGTAACCACACCCTCTTATGGGCCACAGCTTCTGGCGCCGGATAATGATTGTGCATGCCCCATCAATGCGCCTGCATGCTTCTCCTGGACGCCTTTCAAAGAAACTACCTCATATAGATTTGAACTCTCTGAACACCCGGATATGAGCCTGCCTTTAGTCTCTATTGAAATTCCCACCACGGCAAATCACTATCAGGGCAAATTGAAGTCGAATGCTGCCTATTTCTGGAGAGTTAAAGCTGAAAAACCTTATCCCAGTGAATGGAGCACCACATTTAGCTTTGTGACACAGGCTAAGAAACCATCATCAGTATATCTACAGGCATCGCCGAAAACACCACTCTGGGTATTCGTAATTATTACCCTCGGTTTTATACTGGTAATCCTTATTCTTCTCCTCATAGTACGACAACGCCAGCCATATTAAGAAGATTTTGTTATTTTATTACTATTCTACGCGTTTATCTATCAATAACGATTGACCTGCCTACTATAATAGGTTTAATATAGAGTAATGAAATCTGCTTGCTGGTTAAAAAGACCTGTTGCGAGATTTGTCTTAAGGTGGACACTTCGTCTGCTATTGATCTTACTGCTTATTACCGCCGGCAGTCTATCCTTCTTGAGCAATCCTGCCTTGGCATTATCCGTTACATCTTTCCCCGCACCACTCCCCCAGGGTCAGATTGGCACATTGTATAGCGCAACACTTACAGCGTCCGGTACGGCACCTTTTACCTGGAGCTTAGTTGTTACACCACCTATACCACCTTGGCTAACTCTAACACCTGCTGGCAATACTGCCGTCCTTTCGGGCACTCCTACCGCAGCAGGAACATTTATCATCTCGGTTACGGTGACAGATGCTTCGCCAGCTAATGCTACCTTCGCTAGTTCTATCACCATAACCCCACCACCTGTCGTTATCAGTACCACAGGCGTCCCGCAGGGTAAAGAGGGAACCCCTTACACTGCATCATTGAGCGCCACTGGCGGCACAGCGCCTTACGTCTGGACTATCATAAGTGGTTCGTTACCACCAGGGCTTGCCCTCGGAGCAACGACAGGCGCCATTTTGGGAACTCCAAGCCGGGCTACTGCTGGCACATATACTTTTACCGTCAATGTGAACGACAGTTCTTCTCCAGTGCGATCCACACAAATGAGCTTCAGTATCTATATTGAAAAGGGGCTTTTCCAATCCATAATCAGCATTAACTCCAGTCTTAAGGCAGGCAGTACCAAGGTATTCGCCGATGGCAAAACGTTAACGAGCCTGAAAGGCGGAGAATATATAACTGTTAGTTTTGATCTCGGGGTAACCAGGAATATATCCATTGAGCCTCTGGTCGTACATCCCACAGATTCGTCAGTGAGGTTTAAAGCGAAAGAGGAATCAATAACCGTATCGGAGGTTCAACCTAATGCCGAGTTCAGCTACTACCCTGAATATCTGGTAAACGTTACCACCGAGCCGTCGATTAATGTTCAGCCTCAAGGGTCTGGGTGGTACCGACAAGGTACGCCAATTAACGTCAGCACCAAAACTGATGCCCAGGGAAATACCGGCATAATGTATAAATTCGCCTACTGGCTATCGCCCAGCAGCCAAAAAATAACCACCGAACAGGCTAGTTTCACCGTGGACAGTCCAGCAACTTTTACAGCTTACTACGATACCTATTACAAATTAACCGCCGAATCAATCTACGGTGAAGTAGGGGGAAGTGGCTGGTACAAGGCTGGTAGCGATGCTCGATGGTCGGTGATCAATGATAAAATACCGATGGAAGGAATGGTCGGCTTCTTCCAGGGAAAATATAAGGCAGTCAATCCCAGCGGCAATGAACTTATGGATGGGCCAAAAACAGTCACGGTATTCTGGGAACCAGACTATACCATGCCCTATATACTTATTCCGCTCGTGATTGTGGTCTTCATCCTGGTGATTGTAGGATTATATCTTCTGTTACGGAGACAGCAACTTCGACCTCAACCTCAGCCATTTTCTGCAGTTCCACCATTTCCACCATATATGCCACCGCCTCCTCCCAGACCCATACCTCAGCAACATACCACAGTGGTAATGATCGGAGATAAGGGAGGTGATGCACCAAAGCAGCTACCTTCATCAACAAAAGAAGAGCTCATGGCAAAATTCGGTGAACTGCTGGAGAAATACGAGACTGAGATTAAAGCCTCATTAGGACCAGTGGCAAAAGAGTTCCCGAAGATTGAGGCTTTCCCTCAGGAAAAGATGATTCCAGCGCCACAACCCATTCCACCACAACCAGTAGTCGATGGCGAATTCACTACACAGGAATTCGATGAACGATTCTGCCGCTATACTGCAAAAAAGCTCCTCAGAACGGTCACCAGCAATTGGAGACAACTAGAGAGCGATACTATCACGCTACCATCCAGCAGCGAACAGACAAAAAAAGGTAACTCTGGACTACTCGTGATTTGGGCAAGGGATATCTACCATGAATGGGAACTTATCAGCTGTTCTCTCCCCTTGAACCATGCAGGCAATCATAAAGGTGACACACAAATTGTGTATAGCTTGTTGAATACTGTTACTGAGAAGAAAATCTACAGCTCCGGTGATGAGGCTCAACCACCGAAACCTCATTTCACTGACGGTATGCCGCAACTGGAGATATCTGATGACCAAATCGTACCCTCAGATGCTCTCCCCCACGAAACTACAAAGTAACTAAACTTCCACCAGCACATTACGTTCCTACTGATAGGAAACAATGTTTAGCAAAAAGGGCAATAAAGCGGCGAAACTAGGGTTGGCACTCACTATCACCCTAGCAATCACCACACTTGCTCTACCAGCTCCTACACAAGCAGGCACCTTGCAATGGACTCTCATAGACACTCCTGGCAACGCATTCAATGTCATAGTGAGCCCCTCGGAAATCAATTTTTTGGCAGTCGCTCCCGACGGCATTACTATCTATGCCATAGACACCCCACATAATAAAGTCTACAAATCCACAAATGGCGGAGTCGCCTGGGATAATATCACGAGTGGTTTAACCTCCGTCGGTGCCATTATGCCCGCCTGGAATGTAGCTATCGCTCCGGATAATCCCAATATCGTAGCTGTAGTTACCAGTGTTGGCGGCCTTCCCAGGAATGTTTTCTTCTCCATTGATGGCGGCACCACCTGGCAAGATACAAGCTGTCCCGCTACAAGTAATATAGGCGCTCTTGATATATCTATGAATTACAAAAATTATGATATGGTGATTGGCACTCGAACCGGGGCTGGTGGAGGGAAGGTCTACCTATATAGATTCCCTGGCTCCGGCGGCTGGACAGACCAGGGCTTCACAGGCGATGTCCTGGCTGCAAAATTTTCTCCAGGTTATATAAGTGATACGAGCCTGGTTATTGTATCGACAAATCCCACGGGTACCTATGCAAATACTGGTATCCGCGACACCTCAGCCAATACAACCAACTGGACTGCATGGACACCAATAGAAATTACCGCCGCAGGTGCTGGCACATCACCCAAGGTAAACCAAATTAAAACCGCCGACCTGGATTTGCCTTCAGACTTTATGGGGCAAGCTGCCGCTCAGCGCCATATTTATATCAGCATCAATGATGCTGGCGCCACAGGCAATGCTGGTATCTACCGCCTCGATGACACCCTCATGTATAAATTGATGGCGGTGACAGGCACCAAGATGATCTCCAGCATTGCGTTTATTGGCCCCAACAGCACTGGCAAACTTCTGGCCGGAGAAGTCAAAGCAAACGCTTCTCTGGCTACCGTAGACACATGGTTGAGCCCAAACGCAGGAGCTGCTTGTCCACAAGCGACCTGCATAATCTGGCAAAAGTCGATTAAGCCACCCACGGGTGGCGCCAGTTCGGGAAACGCCAATGCGCAGGTAGCCTGGGGACTGGGAGGAACCAGAGCCTACTGCGGCACCAGTTCAGCTAACCTCGATAGCGCAGGCTGGCCAAATGGCTATCTCACTCCCCTGGCTCTTGACGAATCGGCATTCTCAATCTCCCCCGATGATGGCAGAACGTGGAATCAACTCAGCCTTATCGATACCGCCATCAACCTCCTCTCCGACATGGCAGCTTCAGTTTATTCGGATACCCTTTATCTGGCATCTATAAATACCAATGCTGGACTCAACGGCCTTGACAGCCTCTGGCGAAGCACCAGCCAACCGCCGGGAAGAACCTGGGAGCGTGTCTTATGCATACTTACTTCCAGCAATGATACCATCATACGCTTAAGTCCTCCGACACAGGCCACCCAATCTGTTTTCCTCGGTGTCCGCAGTACCAGTGACCTCTCCTACTCAAATGACAAAGGGCAATCCTGGAATAAAGCCCTACCCGGGGTAAATATTACCGACTTTTCCGTCACCGAAATTGGGGGCATCCCTACTCTGTTCGTTCTGGAAAACAACTCTATCCGCAGGGGTGAATACAGTAACCAGCTATGGAGATGGGGACTAAAAGTGAACACGAACCTGAACTCTGGGCACGCTATCACCGCTACTTCTTCGGGAATCGTCGTAGTAGGCGATGCTGGAGAAGGCATGCTTGCTTGTTCCCTCGACAACGGTACTCAGTTTGCCCAATTACCTCCTCTACCTGTTCCCGGCAATGTCCATGCTCTTGTCGATACCAGATTTATTAACAATGTCGTTATTTATGCTGCCAGCGATGCTGCTGCTGGCAAAGTTTATAGCTGGGTTATAAGCGCAGTCTCGGCGTGGCTAGCTATGGCAGCGCCCAGCCAGAGCTTCTTTGGGCTGGCTCAAGCCGGTACACTCTATTGCATCTGGTCGAATGCTGGCAGCAGCGGCGTTAATCGCACTCTCAATCCTGAAGCTTTACGAGCGCCCTTCATCGAATGGAGCAATATGAATGTCGGCCTTAGCGCCGGTGTCGTTTTTACCAGGGAGCCTATTGCTCTTAAAATCTCAGGTGGCGTGGATATGTGGGCAATAGATAATCGACCCTATACTGCAAATAGCGGTCGCCTCTGGCATTATTGTGATTGTCTAACCCCCTGTTCCCTATTCCAGCCCACAACCTCCAAACCAGGAATTCCTGTTCCAGGCTCCCAGACCTATTTCACCGCTTATGAATACCTTAATTCCGATAAACACGGGCACTGGAGAAGTAGCCGATATAGACTTCCAGTGGCAGCATCCCACACCAGCGAATGGCTATGACCTATGGATCGCTACTGATAGGGAGTTTAGCCAAATCGTATTAAAGCAGTCCCTAACTCCAAAAATTCCCGCGGCGCCAGGCTGGATAGTATCTTCTCCAGAAAAATCAGTCCTGGAAGCCGGGAAGAAGCTACTACTGGAAAGTGAGAGTTAATCGCAATGCTAATTACCAGAGAGGGGAAGGACAATGGTCAGAAACCATATCCTTCAATGTGGCTGCTAAACCTGTATCAGCGCCTTCTCCAGTTAGTCCTAACCTGCTCACACCAGCAAATAACGCCACGGGCATTAATCGTTCCCCAAAATTCTCATGGATGCCTCTTGAAAATGCTCTAGAATATGAGTTTATCCTCGCCAGGGACGGTACCTTACAGCAGGCAATCATCAACCAGATGACCACCGAAACAACGCTCGACCTTAATGCTGAGCTCAATTGGGGAGCCAGGTATTACTGGCAGGTGAAAGCGACCAAGCCTTTCATCAGCCAACCCAGCCCTACATTTAGCTTCACAGTGGCTACTGAGGCAGAACCACAAGCGCAAGCGCAACCAAAACCACAGCTCCAGATACCTGATATACCATTCTGGCTGTGGCTCGTCATCATCTTCCTGATTATCGCCATTTTGGTAGCCGTTATCGTAGTTGTTACCACAAGGCGCGGCTATTCTAAAAGATAAGTCTTGTTTTTACTGTAGACAGAAACATCAGCCAAAGCTATAATCATCTGGCATGGCAAATAAACCTGAATATTCTATTTACTCAAGAAAGAAATTAAGCAAACCATTAGCCAGACTGGCTGCCGAAATAAAAAGAGACTACATGGTGAGGCATCCCCTTTATCTGTATTCAAATGTTCTTTGTCTTCCTGGCTGATCTCATTCGTGAACTTGACATGCCATCTAGAAGTAGATTTCGTCAAACTATCCAGCTATGGCAAAGGCAAAGAAACCTCGGGCAAAGTAAAAATGATACAGGGTCTAAATACACCAATAAAAGGCAAGACATGTGCTGGTGGTAGAAGATATTGTCGATACTGGCTTGACTATCTCATCACTGCTTGATTATCTGAGAAAGAAAAAACCGGCTTCTCTGAAGCTTTGTGCCCTGACTGATAAACCATCACGCCGCAAAGTGCCAGTGACCATAGATTACCTCGGCTTCACCGTGCCTGACAAATTCATTGTAGGCTATGGCATCGACTGGGATGAAAAGTTTCGCTATCTGCCCAATATATGCTACATAGATTAATACGAGAGGAAAATACTATGAATTTAGCCGAATTGATTTCAGTCGCTCGTGGTGATACACCAGCAGATCTAATGCTGAAAAATGCTCGAATAATCAACACCTTTGTCGGTACACATAGAAAAAGGTAATGTAGCCATCTACAAGGGCAAAATCGCTGGCGTAGGGGATTATGCCAAAGCCAAACAGATAATCGACCTGAAAGGAAGCTATCTGGCACCAGGATTGATTAACGGGCATACCCATATAGAAAGCTCCATGCTCCACCCTGCCCAGTACGCTCAGGCAGTAGTTCCCAGAGGTACTTCAACCATAATCACCGATTTGCACGAAATTACCAATGTCGCTGGACTCAAGGGTATGAGATTTGTCATGGATTGGGCACGTAGATTGCCGCTGGATATGTTCTTCATGGTCCCTTCCTGCGTGCCAGCTACCCACATGGAAACAAGCGGCGCTGAAATCACCGACAGCGATATTAAAAAAGCACTGAGATGGCGAAATGTTATTGGGCTTGGGGAGATGATGAACTTCCCAGGCGTTATCAATGGCATAGAACAAGTCCTGAACAAAGTAATGGCTGCACACGATAGAGTTATTGATGGACATGCTCCTGGAGTAAGCGGCAAACAACTCAACGCTTATATGGCTGCTGGCATACATTCCGACCATGAATCTACTGCACGCAAAGAAGGCGAGGAAAAACTGAGACGAGGCATGTACCTGATGATAAGAGAAGGGTCGTCGGAGAAAAACCTCGATGAGCTTTTACCTCTGGTAACGGATAAAACATATAAAAGATGTCTCTTTGTTGTTGATGACCGTAGTTGCTCTGACCTGCTCCGCGAAGGCGATATCGATGCCGTGGTCAGAAAAGCGATTCAAAGAGGACTTGATCCGGTCAAGAGCCATACAACTGGCAACTATTAACTCTGCTGAGTATTTCAGACTTATATGACCGAGGCGGCATTGCTCCTGGCTATATAGCCAACCTGATTACCATTACTGACCTTTCACAAACTGGAGATAAACATGGTTTTCTACAAAGGGAAAACTGGTAGCTCAGAGAAGGCATATCTCTGATACCACCACCAGAAACATCAGCCACAGAACTCGCTGATACCATGCATATGAAACCATTCGGCATAGAATTACTGAAACTTAAAGCCAAAGGTGAAAATTTCCCAGTTATCGAGATAGTGCCAGGCCAAATAATTACCAGGAAACGAATGGAAAAGATCAAAACTCAGACAAGGAGTAAGTAGTGACCGACATTGAAGCAGATATCTTGAAGCTAGTAGTGGTAGAAAGACACAAGGCTACAGGCAACATCGGTCTGGGCATGGTAAAGGGTTTTGGACTTAAGAAGAGGAGCACTGGCTTCATCAATAGCTCATGATTCTCACAATATCGTGGCAGTGGGCACAAATGATACTGACCTGTTCACCGCAATAAAAGAGGTGGAAAGGCTGCACGGCGGATTGGTGGTTTGTGCTGATGGCAAGATTTCAGCGGCATTACCATCTACCAATAGCCGGGTTTACTATCACCAGAGCCGTTAAAGAGAGTGGTGGAACAAGTTCGAAAAAATAGAACAGGCTGCCGCTGTGACTGGGACATCTTCCCCGGCACCTTTTGCCCTTCTTTCCTTCATCGCCTTGCCGGTAATCCCTGAACTCAGATTGAGCGACCTGGGATTAGTAGATGTATAGGTTTAAGGGTATCCATGAATCTAGATAACAAAAAAATTAATAATCAGCTTGCAGAGAGAGCTAGACACATAGCAACTGGATGGGTACTAAGTAAGTAGATTTAGTGATTTAACTTTCTCTTCGCGCTTTGAGTCGCCTGCTTTGCGCCAGAGTTCTGATAGCATCCAATAAATCCTGCCGACGACAATCCTTGGTTAAATACCAACTCGCGCCAGCAGTCAGCGCGTCTCCAACATAGTCACCGTATACCGTTAAAAACAGAACCTTGACATCAGGCAATTTCTCTTTGATTTGTCTCGTTGCCTCGGCACCATCAGCACGGGGCATCTGGGCATCCATTATGATAACATCAGGATTTGTTTCGAGTGCTTTCGTCACCGCATCCAGACCATCAACAGCTTTCCCTACAATCTCAATATCGCTATGAGGTGCAAGGAGGCTTTCCAAGCCTTCCCTGACTACTTCATTATCATCAACAATAAGCACCCTTATCTTGTCCATTACACTCCCCTTTTATAAAGATGTTTGATTAATCATGGCAGTAGCAACTCACAAACTTCCATTCCGATATCATTACAATACTTAATACTAGTCTATCCCTTAATTCACGAATGTTCATCAGAAAATTGGACGGTTTTGCATCAATCATAAGGATGACAGAAAACTCAGCCTTTTGACCGATAACAGATATCATACTTCTGTATGGCTAAATTTTAATAATACCCTTCTTAATCGCCTGCATAACAGCCTCAGTACGATCCTTGGCATTCAATTTTTGGAAGATACTGCTTATATGCGTTTTTACTGTGCTATCGGTGATATGAAGCTGAGCAGCAATCTCTTTATTAGCATCACCTTTCGCCATAAGCGCTAACACTTCAATCTCACGTTCAGAAAGCACCTCCGCCGGAGCCTGTGCCTGTCTGGAAAGTTCAGCAAAACGATCAAGTATCTTCGATGCCACGACAGGCTGAATAAGGGATTCCCCCGGTGAACAGCTCGTATAGCCTTAAATAAGTCCTCCCTGGGAGCATCTTTAAGGAGATATGCCCGTGCACCGACTTCAATTCCTTTGAAAATGAATTCGTCGTCGCTATAGGTAGTCAAGATTATGAACCTGGTAGCTGGTGCGTCCGCTGATATTTGGCGTATCGCTTCAACACCGTCTAATTCAGGCATTCGGAGGTCCATGAGCACTATATCCGGTTTAAGCTCCTTGGTTCTGCTCACTGCCTCAATACCATTGGTAGCCTCACCGACTACTTTAAAGTCTGGCTCCCGTTTAATCATTGAAATCAGTCCTTCGCGAACTACTGGATGGTCATCAGCAATAAGAATTTTTATAGGTTCCGCCATTTTGCCTCCTACATCGCAGGTATAACAACACGTATAATTGTGCCCTCCCCCCCCTCACTCTGCACTTCGAATGTTCCACCAAGATTACGAGCACGCTCTTGCATACTTATTAATCCAAAGCGTCGATGCTCCACTTGGCCTTCGTCTTTTTTATTATCTGTATTAAATCCCACCCCATTATCCCTGATTGTTAAAAGCACATTCGATTGATCAAAAATCAACTCTACCTTCACTTCATTAGCTTGAGCATGTTTTCTGATATTAGCCAGAGACTCCTGGCAAATGCGAAGGAGGGCGGTCTCGATATCAAGCGGCAATTCTCTAGTGGTATCAGAAACATCAAAACGAGCCTTAATATTACTGCTTTGGGCAAATCTCGCCACCTCTTGTCTCAGAGCTTCCACCAGGGAGAGACGTTCCAAAGCCTGCGGTCGAAGGTCCCATACTGAACGCCTGGCTTCATTTAGACTTCCTCGAGCCAGGCTACTTGCCTTATTCAGATGCTGCAACACCTCCGAATTACCATCACCCAATGCCTGCTCTGCTGCTTCAAGCTGCAAAATGATGCCAGTAAATCCCTGAGCTAATGTATCATGAATCTCTCTTGCCATACGATTTCGTTCTTCCATAACCGCCATTTGGCTGGTTTCCTGGTAAAGTCGAGCATTCTCAATAGCTATCGCAACTTGGTCCGCCAGCGTCTGTGCCGTGAACAAGTCAGATTCATTAAAAGCATCGAGCTCGTTGCTTTCAATATCCAGCACACCAAGAATTTTGTCTTTAACTCTTATGGCAACAGCTAGCTCGGATTTTGTTCCGCTCAATTCTTCAATGAACGATACTTGGGTTCGTTACTCACATCATTGACGAAAAGGGGTTCACCCGTCTGGGCTACCCATGCCACTATACCTTCCTCGCCCATTTCCAGAGGTACTTCCAACGGAATAACTCCTTTATAGCCACTAAGACAAATAGCTTTGAGGATCAGCTTGCCAGAGCTTGGCTCGAATAGAAAAATATTGACATTGTGATAATTAAAAGTCTCTCGAAGCAGATTAGCTACATATGGCAGCAGCTCGTCGAGGTTTATAATTGAACTGATTTTACGACTGATCTCATTGATAGTACGCAATTGCTCTGCGCGTTGATGCTCTTGTTTGGTACGTTCCTTAACCTTTTGCTCCAGGTTAGAATAGGATTCTTTTAAGGCACTGGTCATAGTATTGAACTGCGCAGCTAGTTGTTCGATCTCATCGCCAGTTTTTACCCGAATTTTATAGTCCAGATCACCTTGCGCTATAGTCGCAGTACCTTTAATAAGTGCCACAATCGGCTGAGTAATTGTCCTTGCTATGAACGAAGATAATGAAGCGATAATAACAAGCATACAAATAATGATGATGATAAACGTCCACTGTGCTAAGTCCATCTGTCGCTCAATGTAACGCGTAATTGCGGTAACAGCAGCAGTTATCTTGCTTTCTGTTTCCTCAGCAGGTCTGGAAAATTCATCGATATAGGTCGTAGCAGTTACTATGAGCGACTTGGCGCCTACTGGAAGACTATATAAATACCTTTCCCTGATATTTCCAGCATTATCCTCCATGTCATAGTAACCGGCAGCATCCCCAGCCAGGCTGCTCTTTAATAGAGTATACAACTCAGGTATGCCACTCGATAACTGCTCTATTTTTGCTCCCACCATCTCAGGATTTTCATGAAAATAGATGACCCCTTTTTCATCATAGACCAAGGTATTGCCAGTTTGACCAACAGGTTGTACTGCAATTCTTTTCAACTGTGCATCTTCAATGAGTTGAGACGCGTTTAACTCTGAACGTTGTTCGATATATAATTGCACCTCCCGGGCAACAACCATCGCCTGCAACTGTATTATTCTTCTGCCAGAATCTTCCAGGGCGGCAATGCTTTCAGCTACGGCGCTTTCTCCCAAACTAATACTATTTTGCCTGGCAGTAGTTCCCACTATGCCCATATTACGAATGGCAAAAATACTTATAATACCGACAGCAACGAGAGAAACCGCCAGAAATGAAATCAGAATTTTTGTCCTGATGCCATGTTTGACTTTCAGAGTATTACCACTCCGTATAGGCTGTGACATTACAGCTAGCATGCCCCCTTAATGACATGATAAGCTTCTTTTTAAGCTTTGTAAAACTGTTTGCTTGGATTATTAAAAATACAGTTTGGAGGAGAAACAATCTGCCTTCTCACTTCTGCATATGCCCTCAACCACTTAACTGCGTAAAAGCTTCAGCCAGTCTGCATTAGCCTAAGCTCTATTTTTGTGAAAACCTATCACAATAATTTTGCCTGCAAAGTATTGAGAAGGTCATTTATGGGTATTCTGATTTGAGTCATGCTATCACGCTCTCGAATAGTGACCTGATTATCTTCGAGAGATTGAAAATCGATGGTAACGCAAAAAGGAGTCCCGATTTCATCCTGACGACGGTATCGTCGTCCTATACTCTGCGAATCATCGTACTGTGTCATAAAATATCGACGTACTTCATTATGGATTCCCCTGGCTAACGGTACTAACTTCTCATTCCTGCTCAAAGGTAATATGGCAATTTTAATCGGCGCCAAATCTGGTTTAATGTGTAACACTGTCCTTGACTCACCCCGGACAGTTTCTTCATCATAACCATCAATAATGATTGTAAGCACTGTTCGGTCAACACCACCCGAGGGCTCTATTACATATGGGATATAACGTTCACCAGCTTCTTCGTCAAAGTAAGTTAAGTCATTGCCGCTATGTTTAGCATGTTGATTAAGGTCAAAATCTGCGCGATTAGCAACTCCCTCTATTTCCGACCAGCCTATAGGAAACAGGTATTCTATATCAGTGCAGCTTTTCGCATAATGGGCTAACTCATTTTTGCTATGCTGGCGAAGGCGCAAATTCTCTTTCTTGATCCCAAGACTAATAAACCAGTCAAAACGTTCGTTAACCCAATAGTTAAACCACTTCTCATCAGTGCCCGGTTTAACGAAGTATTCCAGTTCCATCTGTTCGAATTCTCTAGTTCTGAAAATGAAGTTGCCTGTTGTAATTTCATTTCGGAATGATTTACCTGTCTGGGCAATTCCTAACGGTAATTTCTTTCGCGAAGTCGATATAATGTTATCAAAGTTAACGAAGATGCCCTGGGCTGTCTCCGGGCGCAGATAGATAACACTGGCTGCATCTTCAACTGGCCCCATGAAAGTCTTAAACATCAAATTAAACATCCTCGGGTCGGTCAGCTCCCCGCCACAACTGGGACACTGCCTGCTCTGTAAATCAGTAGCTCTCCACCGTAAGCGACAATTTTTACAATCAACTAACGGGTCGGAGAAACCTTCCACGTGACCACTGGCTACCCAAGCCTGAGGATGCATCATGATACTGGTATCGATACCTACGACATCATCCCTTTGCCGAACCACAGCTCGCCACCATGCGTCCTTGACATTGCGCTTCAATTCCACTCCCAGAGGGCCATAATCCCAGCAACTCTCTAATCCACCGTATATCTCACTGCTGGGGAATATAAAGCCTCGTCTCTTGCAGAGCGAAACTATTTTTTCCATAGTTACCTTGTTTACCTCGTCAGGCATGGAACCTCCTTTTGAATTTTTCAAGCTTATCAACTTTGCCACATAGTGTCAAAGAATCATTACGGTATTGTAGTATCAATAGATAAATATCAACAGCCACTATATAATTGAATAGGAGATATAAACAGCACAGTGTTAAAATTAAGATGGCTGAGAATAGCACTAGTACTAATCTCAGTAACTTTGCTTTCCAGCGGCTGCATCATCCAGCCGCCAGTTGAGCCATCTATTTCTACTCCACCACCCACACTTACGCCACCGTTACTACTTCCACAACCATCATCGCAAGACACTACACCACCTGAGATACGAATTTCCAGTTCTGTGAAGGAATCAATAAATGAGAACGAGATCACTTTCAAATGGACAGGCAATGATGATAAGACTCCTGCTGAAAAACTAGTTTTTTTCTATTACCTTAATAACTACGATACTGATTACTCCCCCTTTACCATCGAGACATCAAAGACCTACCGGAATATACCCGTTGGTTCCTATGTATTTTATATTAAATCACAGGACGAAGCTGGTAATAGTAGCTCTGCTTCAACAACCGTTCAGATAACCGTAGCTATCGTACCACCCAAAGAAAAAGATATTCAGCCTCCTATTACCAGCAGCTTGTTAATCCTGTCAAGCAGCGAAGTTAATCGTATCGCTGTGAGCAGCTATGGCAACGTTGTCTATGCTCTCGACTCTATCAATGCCAGGTTTTACAAATCAGAACACGGCGGCTTTGGATGGACAAATATTTCCAGTGGTATCCCCGGAGCAGCTACATGGGATGTACTGGCGATAGCTCCCGATGACCACAATATAATCGCCATATCGACCGACGCTGGTAAAGAAGTATACCTCTCGGTTGATGGTGGCTCGAATTTTTTTATTACCCAGTTAGCCAGCAGGCTCAATGCCGGAGAGAAGATAAAATGCGTAGCTATCTCACCCGGTTACGGCAACAACACCCATGAGATAATTGTGGGTACCTCTACAAATACTGGCAACGGCAGGGTCTTGAACAACAAAATAAGCCGCTTCCCTGGCGGATGGCAGGATTGCAGCACCGGTGCACAAGGTTGGCTACATGCAACATCTGGCCTTGATGTCTTTGCCATCAGGTATTCACCGAGTTTCCCTTCAGATGGAACAGTATTAGCAATTGTAGCAAGTGGTCCAACCTCAGCTACCGGCGATACACTTTTATATATCGGCATCAGAGACCTGTCCGCAAATAGCATCATCTGGAACAACTTTTCAGGTTACCCAGTGGAAATATGCCAGCAGGGGCAGGATACTCCAGGAACCCCATTAACCTATGCCGACTTAGCCTTACCTGCTGACTACCTGGGAGGTACTATCTCACAACGACATGTTTACGCCTGCTGGACCGATAATCCTTCCGGAGTAGTCACGGCTGGCAATCCTAACGATGATGTATATCGTCTCGACGACATCATTTGCTATCGTCTTCAGATGCGTCCAGATATAATCGGCAATCTGGCACACTATGGGACATTCAGCCGCGGCAAACTTCTGGCAGGAGCACTGAAATTTGAGATGAAACCATCTGGGCCAGAGTATACAGGTATATTGCACATTAAATCCCATGTCTGCGTCCCCCACCTGGCAACAAAGCCAAAAACCACCCACCGGTACTCATAATGCTCAAGTTGCATGGTCTCCCGATGGCAAAATAGCTTACTGCGGTACCAGCACTGTTGGCGGTGCTGCTCACGACCAGAGCTCATTCTCCAGGAGCACTGATAACAGCTTCACCTGGAATCAGATAGGCTTGATTGATAACTAGCTACTACTATTGACACCTACTACTTCTTTTATCCATAATGGTTGTCTGCGATGATAAAAGCAGTCTTTTTTGATTTTTTCAACACCCTTGCCTACTACCAGCCACCTCGAGAACAGGCATACATCGATATTTGTAGAGAGCATGGTATAAAGCTGGAAGAGAAGGCACTTACCAAATCACTCCCGCTCGCTGACCAATTCTGGCGCGATGAAAACCGTCATAGTCCTATAGATAGTAAAACAGCAGAGGAGAAATTTAGCTTCTGGATTGAGTACGTGATTCGAGCAGTACAAGGAGCCGGCGCTGACATCAGCCGGGATATAGCACACGAAATATTGTCTACAATGCAGCAGGCGAAATACGAATTCAGAGCTTATCCCGATGTCATCGACACCTTGAAAATGCTAAAAGAGCATAAATTGACCTTAGGCTTAATATCTAATGTCGGCAAGGACCTCCAAAAGACATTTAATGATTTGGGTCTACAGCCTTATCTTGATTACTATATAACTTCTCATGAAGTGGGCTGTGATAAACCTCAGCCAGGAATATTCCAGGCAGCGCTGCAGAAAGCCAAGGTAAAACCAGACGAAGCAATATACATAGGTGACCAGTATGAATTAGACATCGTCGGCGCCCATGGTGTGGGGATGAAAGCTATCCTCATTGACCGAAAGAGCTGGTTTCCTGATATAACCGATTGTCCTCGAATCCAAACTCTTGACGAAATCGCACACTATATCTAACATACCTTTGTAAATACATCACAGGGATAGTGTTATCACGCTATAATCCCCTGAGAAACTCAGGACGAAGCAGGACAGGATCACGTTTCGCCAAGACATACTCTAATTCTTGTAACATTTTATGTTTATCGCCAGGCAACCTTCCCCGAACTGATAGATAATTCGAGGCGTGCATCGAGCTGAAGAAGCAGTTGCTAAAATGAGAGTTTTCCACAATCATCTTCAATTCTCGTAAAGAATCAAAAGGAGAAATCAGGGTAAACTTACCTTGTTTCCATTGTCTGTGCAAAGGAGTCCCTGGGACTATAGTGACAGTCAATGCTCCGGCATAATCAGGGTCGAGTTCAGTTAAGATTCTCGCTGTCTCCAGAGCATGCTTTTCGCTACCATCCTTCCCACCAAGCCCCAGAATCACAGTGACCGAAAGGATAATGCCTGCTTCCTTAACCTTACGTCCTGCCTCTACTATCTGGTCGTGTTGTACACCTTTTCCAACCTTTCCTAACACCTCGTCATCACCACTTTCCACCCCCATATATACTATACTTAGCTTATTCTCTTTTAATGTCCGCAGGTCATCAACAGACCGTTGTAGAATATCCATCGGTGTCGCATAGCTACCAATCCTCTCCAAATTAGGAAACCTCTCATTCAGATAATCAAAGGCCTCCTTCATCTTGATGAAGGGATAAACAAGAGCATCGCCATCCTGTAAAAATACCCGCCTCCCGTCCCAACCTCCTAAAATAGCATAAGCAATGTCTGGCAAATCTGGTAATCTAATGCCATTTCGAAGGTACAAAGCCATTGCGTCAATTTCCTTTTTCACATCTTCCACTTCACGAATTCTAAGCTTAGAACCATAGTAATTGCAGAAAGTACAGGTATTATTGGAACAACCTGCTGTCAACGGTAAAAAATAGCTCCCATGTTCACTTGGAGGTCGAATAATTTCAGGACGTTCAAATTTCATAGTTTAGCCTTTTACACCTAATGGAGCATAGCAACAAAGCTATTGAGTGGCACACCGAGGGAATCAGCCACCGGTTGGCACTTCGCTTTAAGACAATAAAAAATCTTCCCGGCCGCAGGGAACTCGGACAAAGATTCGTAATACCCCATACCCTTGGCAAAAATAAGGTCAGCGACTGCGAATTCATGCTTAAACTGAGCTGAAGCCAGAGAAAAAATTATGCCTGGTGTAGCTGTTCCTGTAGTCATTATATCACCCATCTCAATTGACAAGCCTGACTGTTCGATATCCCCTAAGGTAATATCGTTCTGTACTGGCGCAGCTTTTACTACATAGGTCACACGGGCAAATCGCCTCAGCCAATTTACCAGGGGCAAGTCAAAAAATACTTCGCCGGCATTATCAGCCAGATATAATATTCTTTTCGCATCCTTCAGCTTTAGTTCAAACTGGTCTGCATCATCGATAACAAAACGAACCTCGTTTCTCATCTCCCTTTTAACGACATCGAGCGGTCTAAAAAAATCGAGTGTATTCCCCAGTACTGCCAGCTTAAGGAGCCCTTTGAAACCACCATTGTATTTCGACTCCATTTCATGGTACAGTTCCCTGGCAATTCCAATCTCCGCCTGCTTCATCCGATAGTATGGGTCAGAGTTATTTGTTACCCTCTTTATCATGTCATGGATTTTGGTTGCAACCACGATGGACACCTCATCGCAAGAAAAGTGGGCTTCAAGAGTCTTCATACCGCTTTCCGTTGCCCTAGCTCGGAGTTCAGCATCATCCGTAGCCAACTCCGCGGCCTGACAAACCAGACCTTTTAAACAGTCATAACAGTTCTTTGTAAGTTTCATGTGCTTCGTCCGAATTATTTTACTCAAGTAATAGTATTGAACACAGAAAATAGAGCATACCATATGTACAAACGAGTATTCAAACAGAGACATTGAACGTTCTCGCTTACAAACTATTATGCTAAAATAGGTTCGTGGGAGGAGGGAAAAGCTATGCCAGCAAATCTACCACCACAGTATTTCGAAGCTGAAAGGCGCTTCAGAACCGCTAATAGTCCCGAGGAAAAAATTACCGCGCTGCAAACTATGCTTGCCATTATGCCCAAACATAAAGGCACTGATCATCTCCATGCTGAATTGAGAAGGAAGATTGCCAAATTAACCGAGGAGACTGAAAAAAGATATGCCACCAGTAGAACCAGCTTTTACATTAGAAAAGAAGGCGCAGGTCAGGTAGTTCTTGTTGGACTGCCTAATACAGGGAAGTCTCAACTGCTTGCTGCAGTCACTGATGCTTCACCTGAAATAGCAGACTACCCCTTCACCACCAAATCGCCCAATATAGGGATGATGAGGTACGAAAACATTCAGATCCAGCTAGTGGACACACCGCCGATAACCAGCCATGAATCCCGCCTGTGGCTTAACAATGTCGCCAGAAATGCTGACCTCATAGCGATTATTGTGGACCTGAGCATCAGCCCTGTAGAACAGGCAGAAGCCATCCTTCAGGAGTTGGATAGCGTAGGTATAGTACCCACCATCGCTAGCTTCGAAGAGATAGTCGGGAAACAGCTGAAGAAAATGATAATTATAGGGAACAAAAATGACCTGGAGAATTCAATGTCACACAGTCAAGAACTAATGAATAGATACGCTGCTAAATTTAACGTGGTATCGATATCAGCGAGAGAAGGCAAGAACACCGAAGAGCTTAAGAAGACGATTTTTAAATCGCTCGATATTATCAGGGTACATACAAAAACTCCTGGTATAAAACCGAACTTGAATGACCCGATGGTCATGAAGAAAGGTAGTACCTTAAAAGACGCTGCCGAAGCTGTTCACAAAGATTTCCGAGCCAAGCTCAAGTATGCTCTGGTATGGGGCTCAGGAAAGTTTGAGGGACAGAGAGCCAGCCCCGACCATGTGCTTCAAGACAATGATATAATTGAACTGCATATCTAATAACGTCTTACCCGCTTCGGGAAAGCTGGAGTATTATATTGCCTATACAAAGCTAACCCCGAATAAACACAAGTATCAATTATGAACCCAAATATACGAGAAAAAATAAACGAACTTAAAAATGACCGATTGCACGGCGCTAGCTGGCTTTCAATCCAGGCTATACATATAGTAGGTCTAGCTATCCAGGAAAATAGTGCGACGACTGTTTCACAGTTTATAAATGAAATGGAAACAACAGCCACCGCAATTATGAACTCTCGCCCCAGCATGGCTTCAATAGCCAATTACATCTCTCAACTTCTCTATCAGATTAACACCAGTTCCCGGGGACAAAAGCAATTAAATTACATACAAAGCGCAGCACAATCCAAAGTAGTCGAACTCGTCAAACTCATGCAGGAGGCAACGCTGAAAGCTGCACAAAACGGTGCCACCATGATTAATGACCAGGATACCATCATAACGTGCAGCTACAGTTCAACAGTTTGTGCTACTTTTAAAATTGCCCAAGAAAGGGCAATAAAATTTGAGGTCTTGGTTGCGGAGTCTAAATATAACAGTACCAAATATGGAGAAATCAGCGCAGAGCAAATCAGGCTATACCAAATACCAGTAACCGTAATTACCGATGCAAGCATAAAGCAATATGTAAATAAGGCAAATAAAGCTCTCGTAGGCGCTGATACCATAGGCACTGATGGCTCTCTTGTGAACGGTACTCCCACTTACAAGCTGGCACAAGAGGCTGCGGTGGCAAAAATTCCTTTGTATCCCATCTGCGAAACCGCTAAATTTGACGTCCTTGCTCAACGCCTTAAATCGTTCCACCTGGAACCAGGTTTTGACCTCATTCCGCCATACTTGGTAACCGGATTTATTACTGAGGCGGGAATAATAAAACCAAACGAAGTAAGTAATTTTAAGAGGTAACAAGTTTGTCCGGAATAATCGATACCCACGCCCATCTTGATGAAATGGAAGACCTTGAATCAGTTCTACAGCAAGCCAGAGAGGCAGGTCTCGAAGCTATTATCGCTGTCGGCTCCGATGACAAATCGAATCAGAAAGTCATGGCAATCTGCCAGAAACACTTACGTTTCGTTTATCCCGCCCTCGGGCTTCATCCCTGGGGACTGGGTGATGTAGATTCGACTCAGATAAACCATACGCTAAAATATATCGAGGAAAAAGTAGCAGATATTGTGGCCGTAGGTGAAATAGGTCTGGACTATGATAAACGAATTATTAAAAGAGCTTCAAAAGATTTACAGAAGGATATCTTGAAACGCCTCCTGACCTTAGCCAGAAACTATAATAAACCTGTAGCCATCCACAGTCGTTATGCCTGGAAGGATTGTTTCGATTTAGTTCATGGTGCTGACATAAAGAAAGCTGTCTTTCACTGGTTTACCGGCTTCTCCAGCGTTCTACGAGAGATATTAGATGCCGGTTACTTTATCTCATGCACACCGGCTGTGGAATACCACGAAGAGCACAGGAGAGCTATCAAGGAAACACCTCTGGAACAACTCCTTTTAGAAACAGATAGCCCAGTGGTATATGGCAGGGAAACTAGATATCGCGCTCAGCCTGCAGATGTCTTGAGGAGCTTAAGAACTGTGGCTTCTCTTAAAGGAGCCAGCGAAAGTGATATCGCCCAGCAAACTACATACAATGCAAGACAGTTCTTCGAGATTAAACCTGAATAAATTTTTGCCTCAGCTAAAAGAAATGACGTAAAATAACCCACACTTAATTTGAAATATGAAGATGAAGAGATCGAGTAAAGCAGTTCTTCTTGTTGGCGGTGAAGGAACGAGACTACGTCCATTGACCTACACTACGACAAAAGCAATGGTACCCGTACTCAATAGACCGTTCATCGAGCACCAAATCCGTCATCTTCACAGTCATAATATTACTGATATTATACTTGCTATGGGTTACAAGCCCGATTCTATCAAAGATTATTTCCAGAAAACGGGCAATCTCGCCACTAAAATTATCTATAGCATTGAACAGGTACCATTGGGCACCGCAGGAGCCGTGAAAAACGCTGTTCCCTATATCGACAAGGACGAGACACTTTTTGTGCTGAACGGTGACGTTTTCACTGACCTCGACCTTACAGATATGCTCAATTTCCACAGAGCTAAACGAGCTAAGGTTACTATCGCGCTGAAACCAGTAGATGACCCGACACAATTCGGTGTTGTGGAATTAGATAGCCAGAGACGAGTGATTCGATTTATAGAAAAACCAAGTCGTCGAGAGGTCACCAGTAATCTGATAAACGCCGGTGTTTACATCATAGAATCTGAAATTCTAGAACGCATTCCCTACGGGAAACGCTTCATGTTTGAACATGATGTCTTTCCCCAGGTTATCTCTAACGGAGAACCCATTTATGGATACCCTACAAATGCCTACTGGATAGATATGGGCACTCCGGGAAAATACCTGCAGCTAAACCGTGACCTTCTCTTGGGCAAATGCCGCCCGAATGCTTCCATAGCTACAGATAACATTACCAACCAAAGTCAGGTCTATTCCCAAGCCAAGCTCATAGGACCAGTACTGATTGACGGTGGTTGTACAATAGGTAAAGATGTCCAAATAAAAGGGCCTTCATTGATCGGCTCCGAATGCAGTATCCAGGACAATACCCTGATTGAAGACTCAGTCTTATGGGCAGGAGTTCGAATAGGTGAGCGAGCTATCATAAAGAATTGTATAATTGCCGATGATATTCATATCGAAGATAATGCGCATATTGAAAATGCAGTCATCGGACGAGACCCGATTTCAAATCAAACTGTCACGGTACAAACTAAAGCAAAATAGGAGGATACAGCCATGTCTGATAACGTAATTAGTGCGAATGATAGTAACTTTCAGAAAAATGTCCTTGATTCACCAAAACCAGTGCTGGTTGATTTCTGGGCACCCTGGTGTGGCCCTTGTCGTGCCGTGTCACCAATAATTGAAGAGCTAGCCAAAGAATATAGCGGTAAAGTAGAGTTTGCTAAGATTAATGTTGATGAATCACCGCTACTGGCTTCTAAATATAATGTTATGAGCATACCTACCATCATTATTTTTAAAGGTGGTAAACCAGTACAACAGGCAGTTGGTCTCAAGCCGAAGAACGAGCTTAAGAAAATGCTTGATGCTTAGCAGGTAACAGGAAAATTTATGACAGAAGTATCCTATATAGTTGCCTTTACCGCTGGAATCCTCTCGTTCTTCTCTCCCTGTGTCTTGCCCCTGGTACCAGCCTATATAGCGAATCTCGCTGGTGCTACCGCTATTGATACGAAAACAAGAGCAAGTCGCATTCCAGCATTACTCCACAGCATCGCCTTTGTGATTGGATTTTCCTTTATCTTCATCGTGCTGGGTGCTTCAGTAGGATTAGTCGGCACCGTGGTAACCGCCCATACCAATCTGTTGCGTCAGATAGCCGGCGGGTTGATCATCGCCTTTGGCATATTTCTCATAGCCGCCTACAAGTTCCCCTGGTTAAACTATGAAAAACGACTAGACTTGAATACGGCACGCAGTCCCAGCTATTTTCGCTCCGTCCTGATCGGCGCTGTTTTTGCATTCGGATGGACACCATGTGTTGGACCAATACTGGGTGCTATTCTTACCCTGGCCTGGAGCTCCCAGCAAGTATGGGAAGGTACTGTACTGCTGATAGTTTACTCTCTTGGTTTAGGCATCCCTTTTATTCTCATAGGGTTGCTTTGGGGATATGTTATGCCGCTCTGGAGAAGCATTAACAGATATCTCGGCATTATTTCTATACTAAGTGGTCTATTGCTTATTGCCGTTGGAATACTTATTTTTAGTGGAAATCTATCATGGCTCAGCCAATTCGCTTAATCCTCGAATCTTAAAGAAAAGGAGTTTCGCTGCTATGAGATTAAACTCATTAATATTATTGACCATCATTGTATGCATAACTTTAATCATAATTGGTTGTGCCCCACCCTGTCCTGACGTAGGCCAAAGTGCTCCCGATTTTACCATACAAAACATCGATGGAAAAAACGTAAGTTTAAGTGATTTCCGAGGTAAAACTGTCATACTCAACTTCTGGGCAACATGGTGCGGACCTTGCCAGTTTGAAACGCCATTCTTCCAGGCAGTACATAACGAACGGGCAAGCAAAGGTTTAATGATATTAGCAATAGATATCAAGGAAAGTCCAACAACCGTTAAGAACTTTGCTAGCACTAAGGGAATCTCCTTTCCAATTCTGCTTGATACCGAGGCTAAGGTCGCTCAAAAATATTGTCTCCCAAACGCATTACCTATAACCATCTTTATTAACGCTGATGGTATCATCAAAGCCAGAAAGGTCGGGGCTTTCCGCAGCCAGGCTGAGTTTGAAAGCATGATCGACTCACTATAATCTGACCTGTCGGACAGCTCCAATACATGGAGGGCTTCTGCGAAAATACCAAAGCCATTAGTGCCAAAAGCAAGGAGTAGAAAACAATTCTCGCCCTGGGAAGGCGTTTCCCGCGTTAAGCCAAATAATCCGTCAACTCGCGGCTGCGGCTTGGATGGCGCAACTTGGCTAATGCCTCTTTCTCAATCTGGCGTATACGCTCTTTCGTCAGACCGAACTCCAAGCCTACATCCTCAAGGGTTTTACTGCGCTCATCGCCCAACCCAAACCTTGTCTCAATGACCCTGCGCTCTCGTGCCGTCAGCGATTCCATTGCTCTCTGTAATTGCTCATTGAGCAAATTCCCAACAGCCTGATCCTCAGGACGGAGACTGGTCTTATCCTCAATAAAATCACCCAGTATACTACCCTCTTCACCAATCGGTGTCTCCAGCGAGATCATATCGCCTGATGTAACTTTAAGTAACATATCAAGCTTGCCCGGTGAAACACCCATCTCTGAAATCAGTTCAGCTTTCGTTGGTTCACGACCATACTCACGCCACAATTTTTGACGAACTTTAGATAAAGCCCTGGTTGCTTCTACCATATGAACCGGCAGACGAACAGTTCGAGATTGCTCAGCGATAGCCCGAGTAATCGCCTGTCTTATCCACCATGTAGCATACGTACTGAATTTATAGCCTTTTCTGTGGTCAAACTTGTATACTGACCGCATTAGACCAATGTTGCCTTCCTGAATCAGGTCCTGTAGCGATAATCCTCTCGCGGCATATTTCCGAGCTACACTAACTACCAAACGTAAATTAGCCTGAATAAGATGATCTGCTGCTGTACTGGATGTCTCTTTCACCTCAATAAAATGTTGGCTGATTTCAGAACTATGTTTCCGAAAAGTATTTTGAAACTTCGATGTTCGTAACTTCTTCTCCAATTCAACAAAAGAGTTAATCTCTCCAGCTTTATCCAGCAAACGCCAGGGTATCAACCGGCTATCGAGTGAGAATTGAACTAAAGCTTCAATAGTATCAGCTTCAGGTAATCCAATCTCTTGAGCTATTATGTTCGTCAATTTCGAGTCTATTTGGCCATCAATAGCAGAACGGAACTGCGGATGTAAAACCTGCTCACCGATGCCATTGTCAGCAGGAATATTTAGATGCCTACTTAGTGCTTCAAATAACAAACGAGACCGGAGGAAAGAACTCAGCAGCTGCTTTACAATATCGACTGCAGCAGGTTGTTTGTTATGTTTGTCAAACCACACTTCTTCAAGCTTGGACAGATACTTACCTGACTCTACCTGGCTTCCTAGCACTTTCTCTTTGTCAGCCGTAAGCAAAGGAGTTTGCCTGCACTCTAATAAATACAAACTTACCGAATCCTCACCTATCTCGCGGTCAGCAGGCAAAACAAAATTGTTTACCCGCGGAAGCACTTCCTCTCGGTCAACATCCTCTAAAAGAATTTCTTTGTCGTCCAGAGGTAACTTTTGACCTCTTAAAAGCGCATGTTCAGTACTTTTCGTATTACTTAAAACCATAGCTACTTCCTGTCAAACTGTTTCATTAAGTGTCTTTCACTTATACAGCAATTATTTCCTTGAGTTCAGGAATTTTTTCTTTCAATATTCGTTCAATACCATTTTTCAAAGTAAGAGCAGACATAGGACAAGAGCCACAGGCACCCTTCAGCCTTACCTTTACCGTACCCTCCTGACTCACATCAACCAACTCCACATCACCACCGTCAGCCTGTAAAGCAGGGCGTATTTGCTTTAACACTGTTTCCACTTTCTGTCGCATGCCTTATTCTCCTTATAATTCTTTTATATTCATTACGCCATATTTTATGCTATGGTTTAACTCGTGTATGCGACTTTTGTCGCATCGCAGCCGTATAATCAGTCCGTAGCATTAACAAAAACAATGCAAAGCTCAAACTCAGCATCTTTATGGATAAAATTGTAAAATAATATTGTGAAGGAATTATGAAGAAAAGATGTTAATAGTATGTAATTAAACTGCATTCAATCATCGTGACATAACTCAATCAAGGGAAGGTAATATGGAACAAGAGACATTACTTAAGTTGCTGGTAGTTTCTGGGCTCGGCTCCAGACGTCAAATGGCTGATGTTATTCGCCAGGGCAGGATCAAAGTGAACGGGGAAGTTGTAGAAAACTTCTCCTATCAGGTGAATCGCATTAAGGATACCATCCTTATTGATGGCAAACCTGTCCAAACGAAACCCAAGCCAAAAATCGTCCTGATGCTGAATAAGCCTGTAGGAGTTCTATCAACTACCCATGACGACAGAGGGCGCAAAACCATCATAGACATCTTGCCTCAGAAATATCGCAATATGGTGCTGTACCCAATCGGACGTCTTGATAAAGATAGCACAGGATTACTGTTAGTAACGAACGATGGAGAACTCACTTATCAGCTTACCCACCCTAAATTCGAGCATGAAAAAGAATACATAGTTGCGATCAAAGGCAAGCTCCGAGCCGATGAAATATCGTCTATTAAAAGAGGCATTCATCTCGACGATGGAGTAACCTCTCCTGCGGTTATAACTGAGACAATGGTATACCCACCTTACAATTACAGTATTACCATACACGAGGGTAGGAATCGGCAAATACACCGTATGCTCGCCAAGCTTGGACACACAGTGCTTGCTTTAAAAAGAGTTAGAGTTGGAAGGCTCATGCTAGGCAATCTGCAAGAAGGAGCGATACGCGAGCTTTCCAATCCAGAAATTGCAAGGCTTCTGCAAGCCTAATAGAATTCACGTTACTACCGGCGAAACAGCTTCCTTGAAAGGCTGTATCCTCACTATCAAGGAGAAAAGGAAAGGATAATGTAATTTTAGATGTTCCACGTAGGATATCCACTCGACTGCTAAGTGATGGTATACTCGTTGAATATCCCCGGTAAGATGCGCCAGATCGGAATCAGGCAGACTTTCAAACGATTGCCTAGCCTCTAATTCCTCAGTGAGATGAAAGGTCGCCCACAGTAAATCGGTAAATCGTTCATGCTCAAGTAAATTGGGATTCTCTAGTAATCCCAGTAAAAATCCTCGTTTCTGAACCAGAAATGTTCTCAACCCCTCAAGGTCTATAGGTGAACAATGTAGTCTATGAGGCATAACACTCGCATAAGTAACTGCTTTTTTAAAGTCTTTGTGTATCCACCCTTGGCTGACAGTAAGGTTCTTGCAAATATCCTGACTATTGTCAAAATAACGTAGAAAATCATGGAGGAGCTTGTTTCCCACCTCACTGAAAAATGCCCCGATTACCATATTGAGCTTTTGCAGCATCGATTGTTTTTCTCGCTGAGCCAGTATACGCTCAATTACAATCACTACTAAAAACACTTCGATGGGAAGGAAAGCTATGTCACCAAGCAGGTAGAGGAAAATATGATGGACATCTTTAAAAATGTAATAATGCAGGAGATATAACAGCCCGGAGACTGCTAGAAAGACGATGGCAAGAATAATAAATCGGGAGTAGTGTTTCATTAGTTCCCTCCTCATAATGTTGCAGGTTATCCTATTTACAGATAATACCACAGATACTCGGAAAAGGGGGAAACTGGTTCTATAAGAATCTCTACGAAGGAGTCACAAACCTAAGGGCACCTTAACAATAGTATAACATCAGCTCTGCATCACCATAAATGATAAGGCTGGATACCATTTCCGTAGGTATCCAGCCTTATATTGGGTGGTTTAGATTGTTCTTGTTATAATTCGTCTTCAAAACCTCTTTTTTACCTTATTACTGCCCCACCGCCTTCTCGAGAGCAACTCTCCTCTTTTGACGCTGGCGAGCCTCACGCATCACCTGAAGCAAACCGCTCACATTCATATACCACACAAAAGCGGCTGGGAAGAGAATCAGCGGTATCACCACCACTATCGCTACTATTAACTGCCACGTCATTTCTATTTACCTCCTTTTTCTTATCTTTGACAGCTACAGTGTATCATTGTGCAATTACACTGACTTCCGCTATAGCACTTATTTGCCAGCCGTTAAAACACTTAAATTCTGCTTTACAGCACCAGCACTATGTACCTACCAAGAATCGGTATATACCAGGTAAATATACCTATTAAACTATTCAGAACGTATACCCCTTGAAATAGTCTAGCCTCTGCCTCTTTAATAGAGGCAGAGGCTAGAAAAAAGTCACTAAAGAAGTCCCTGTCTTAGAAGCTACTTAACAATTTCGCAGACTTCTTTCACAGGTTTTCGTTCCTTCGGAGATGGACTTTCATCCGGATAGCCAACGGGTATTAAGGCAACAAGATCCATTCCCTGAGGAACATGGAGAATCCTCTCTAATTCACCTTTCGCCTGCATAGGACCAGTCATCCATACTGTGCCCAGTCCCATCTGATGGAATATTAAAAGCAAATAACCAATAGCCGCAGCTACAGATTGAATTCGGCTGTCAGCCGCATTACGCCAGTCCCTTATTTGTTCCGCTTTAACATCTGTTTTACCTCTGGTAGCCAACACTTTATCAGGTGGAGATTGGTACTGCGACGCCACTACACCGATAACAGCCGGCGCACTTCTAAATACCCCTGCTGACTCTCGCCATCGAGTAGCCATAGCCTGCTGCTGTTCAGCATCAAGCCACGAAGCCACCTCATCAGCAATGTGCTGGTTTGCCTTAGCCATTGATTCTATAATTCCTCTATTGATGATGACGTAAAAACGCCAGTTTTGCTGGTTGCCAGCGTTCGGCGCCCAGGTAGCTAGCTCAATAGCCTTCAGTAACAATTCCTCAGAAATCGGTTTATTCTGCCACTTACGAATAGAACGTCTGCTTTTTATCAATTTCTCTAAATCTGCAAATTCCACGTGTACATACCTCCTTTCGCCATAGTATTGTAATCAATAAGCTATACCTTTGCAATACTATGTCTTTTTGACTTTTAATTGCCAGACTTGTATTCTAAGTCAGCATTTAAATTAAGGTAAGGTGAATTATTTGAAAATACTTCTAGTTTATCCGCAATACCCAGACACATTTTGGAGCTTCAAACATGCGTTAAAGTTTGTTTCCAAAAAAGCAGCCTTCCCACCTCTTGGGTTGCTAACGGTAGCATCCATGCTCCCTCATGAATGGGAGAAAAAGCTAATAGATATGAATGTCAGCACTCTTACGGACAAGGACATTAAATGGGCTGATTATGTCTTTATCAGCGCCATGGTGGTACAAACAGACTCGGTGAAAAACGTCATCAAAAAATGTAAACACCTTGGTGCCAGAATCGTGGCTGGTGGGCCACTGTTCACTATGCAACCAGAGGAATTTAGTGACGTAGACCACCTTGTACTCAATGAAGCTGAAGTCACACTACCCCTATTTCTGGAGGACATTAAGAAAGGGAATGCCAAACATACCTATACATCCAATGAATGGCCAGACATAAACAAAACTCCTGTGCCTGCCTGGGAGCTTGCTGATATGAAAAAATATGCTTCGATGAGTCTCCAATATTCTCGAGGCTGTCCATTCGACTGCGAGTTTTGCGACATTGTGGTACTCAATGGGCACACACCAAGAACTAAAGACGCGGAAAATATCCTCAGAGAACTGGATGCTTTGTATAATAAAGGCTGGAGACATAGTGCCTTGATTGTTGATGACAACTTCATCGGAAACAAAAGGAAATTGAAAGCAGAAACGTTACCAGCTATCGTAAAGTGGATGGAGGAAAAAAATTATCCATTTACCCTCGACACTGAGGCATCTATAAATCTCGTCGATGATGAAGAGTTAATGCGATTAATGGTCAAAGCTGGCTTTGGTGCTATCTTCATCGGCATCGAAACCCCAAATGAGGAAAGCTTAGCTGAATGCGGTAAAGCCCAAAATAAAAACCGTGACATGGTAGCCGCTGTCAAGAAAATCCAGAATTTTGGTTTACAGGTACAGGGAGGGTTTATCGTTGGTTTTGATAACGACCCTCTCTCCATATTCCAAAACCAGATCAACTTTATCCAGAAAAGCGGTATTGTAACTGCCATGGTCGGATTATTGAACGCTCCGCACGGCACAAGACTCTACCATCGTCTAAAGGGAGAAAACCGCCTCACTAAAGACTTTACCGGCGATAATACTGATTGCTCGATGAATTTTACCCCTAAAATGCATTATGAAACCCTGATGAACGGCTACAGGAACATCCTGGCTACGATTTATTCACCGAAGAAATACTATGAACGGGTAAGGAATTTTCTCAGTGAATATAAGCCTCGAGTTCCAAAAGCATCTATGCCTCGTCTGGATCACATTAGTGCATTCATAAAATCACTATGGATCCTGGGACTCAAAGAAAAGGAGAGAAGATACTACTGGCGGTTGCTAGCCTGGACATTATTTAAGCAACCGCGTTCACTTACCATGTCGGTAACGCTTGTTATCTACGGATTCCACTTCCGCAAAGTCATGGAACAATATATCAAGATCCCAGCTAAGAGTAGTGTTTAAATCCACCAGCAATGCGGACAATCTTGCAGTACCGGTGATTACAAGGCAACATTCGGATATGCTGTATTGAATGCTCTGCAAAATTCATTGCTGAGGTGTTTGTCGAGAGGTATATTCATACTATGATTGAAACATTATTACCTGCCCGTACTGTTCCTTGTGATCGAGAACATACTTTACGATAGCGTCCAGCTTGTCTAATTTCACCTGGTCCGGCTTACCAGCATCATCAATAAATACCTGAGGATGTAGCCGAAGAACAGCCAAACCTGAACGGCGGAATTATCTGCATTTACCTTTACTAGTCATTTAAGCCTCACCTGTTTCACATGCAATGGGCAAAATAACTAATAGTGAGTCTAGTATTTTCCCTTCCATTCAGAAGATACCCTTTCCTATAGAAATAAGTTATAATCAGAAGCCGGGTAAGTAAATGATTATAGCTCTAGACGCCGATGGTGGAGATTACGCTTCACGGGAATTGGTCAACGGTGCTGCAGAAGCCGCTGATGAGTATGGCGTAGATATCATTCTGATTGGCAAGAAAGCTATACTTGATATGCTGGTCCGGCGACATGCTAAAAAACAGAACATCACCGTCATAGAAGCAAGCCAGTCTATTGAATGTAGTGAGCCGCCTGTCCAGGCAGTTCGCAGCAAACCAGATTCAGCAATCGTTATCGGCACCAAACTGGTAAAAGATGGCACCGCTTCAGCATTTGTCTCAGCTGGCAGCACTGGCGCAGTACTCGCAGCGGCATTCCTTTTTCTAGGACGCATAAAAGGTGTCCAACGACCAGCGCTATGCGGTATTATTCAACTCAACCCCGAAAATCCAATCTTGCTCATCGATGTTGGTGCCAATGTAGATTGTCGCCCCGAGCATCTTGTTCAATTCGGTCAGTTAGGGGCTACCTTCGCTACAAAATTCCTTTTCATTGAAACACCAAAAGTTGGATTGCTTAACAACGGTGCTGAAGAAGTCAAAGGTAATTTTTTAGCAAAAGAGAGTTACCAGCATCTAAAAAATGCCAACCTTAACTTCATCGGCAATGTTGAGGGTCAGGAGATCCTTACCAAAAAGGCTGATGTTATAGTAACCGACGGCTTCACTGGCAACATAGTCCTGAAGTCCTTAGAAGGATTTGGGGACGCATTCCTAAATGTGCTTGGGGTAGGTCGATCGTTTAAAGTAGACCAGCAACTTCAAGGTTCTGCACTTGTCCACTACGTTGAACTAGCGTCTATGCTAAGACGTATGGATTACAAAGAATACGGAGGAGCCTGCTTACTTGGAGTAAACGGCAATATCATCGTCGCCCATGGACGTAGTCAGGCAAGAGCCATTAAAAATGCCATACATGTTGCTCAGCATGCCACAGAAACCAAGGTCGTTGAAGCCATTAAAAATAGCAGCTATATATCGAAACAATAAATAACTGCTGATTATTTACTAAGACTAGAATATCATCCGATCTACAATTTTATTACACCCCAACTTTCTGCTACAATGACAGTGCTTCCGATTATCGGATAAGTCAGTTACTCAACGATACAGTACACGCAAGAATAAATGGCGAGACTTTTTGTTGGCGGGATGGATAGAGAAAGCATCTTCTTTAGAAAGGTACTTAACTTAACAGAGAGGAGGACGGGGTTGAGATTTATAGCAATCTCCACCCCTTTGTTTTAGCAAAATGTTAACGCTAAATCAAATACTCGCTATTGCAATCTTTCTCATAATGTTCGTTGCCATAATCATTGGCAAAGTCCACCGCTACATCCCCGCCCTTATCGGTGCCGCCCTTGTCGTTATTGTTGTTTTCCTGGGATTGATGCAAAGCCCTGAGGCTATCCTTAATGTCCTTAATCTTGGTCAACTCGGCGAACTCAAGTTCTGGATTCCAGGTCAGGAACACATCGAGTCTCGCGGAATAAACTGGCAAACCATTATTTTTATTGGTGGCATGATGCTTATGGTTGAAGGACTTGGCGAAGTCGGCTTCTTTCGCTGGTTATGTCTGTATTTAGCCAAGATGGTCAAATACAAGGTTGTTCCTATATTCATTACCTTTATGTTACTTTCCGGTTTCCTGTCAATGTTCATTGATAGCATTACCGTGTTGTTATTCCTATCCTCGGTAACTATTGAACTGGCGAGGTTACTCAAATTTGACCCGGTTCCAGTGATAATCGCCGAAGTTTTTGCGGCAAATACTGGTGGTAGCGCCACTATGTGCGGAGACCCTCCTAATATCATCATTGGCACCGCCTTCGGCTATACCTTCACTGACTTTATGGTTAATACAGGGCCAATTGCCTGGGTAGGTATGATCGTAGCAATTATCTTCTTCTATTTTGCTTGCCGTAAGATGCTCAATTCCTCTCAAAAAGCGGCAGATACATCTCATGAAAAATATCCTGAACCGAAAGAAGCTATTAACAATTATCGCTTGTTTTTGATGAACACTGGCATTTTTATTCTGGTAATCATTTTGATGATAACCCATGCCCAGACTGGCTTATCCGTGGCTCTTATAGGGGTCATTGCCGCTATTCTTACCTTGCTTACGGCGGGTAAAGAGGCTGTTCACATTATGAAAAGGCTTGACTGGCGCACTCTGTTATTCTTCATCGGTTTGTTTATCTGTGTCGGGGGTCTCGAAGAGACGGGAACACTAAAAGTGCTGGCAGAGTATATCGGAGAAACATCAGGTGGAAATGCTTTTCTGGTATTGCCCATAATCCTGTGGCTGTCTGCATTTGCCTCAGCCATTATTGATAATATACCCTTTGCTGCCACAATGGTGCCGGTAATCAGTAATCTGGCGCAAACCACTGGGCTCAGCTTACCCTCATTAGCCTGGGCTTTAGCCTTAGGTACAGACATAGGCGGCAATGGCACTCCCATCGGAGCCTCCGCCAATGTAGTAGGCACCGCTATCGCTGAAAGAGAAGGGTACCCCGTCAGCTGGGGTAGATTCCTCAAATACGGCCTCCCAAGCATGATTATCGTCGTTGGTTTATGCCATCTGTTCCTGATTCTATTTCATACATAAAATTCCAGGCAAGGAATAGCCCGTACTTAGCCTGTCAGATTTTTATTAATTGATGTAAACTAGTGCTCAAGGTAGGAAGTGAAAACTATGTTTGAGAAAATACTGGTCCCCCTGGATGGTTCCAAAGCAGCAGAACAGGTCTTTCCCCATGTCATAGAGCTGGCTTCGGCTTTTGGCTCTGAAGTTATTTCGGTAGGTGTATGCGAGCCAGAAGAAAGTGAATACGGGCATATCTGCCAGGTCTATGTGAGTAACCAAACAGATGTATTAAAAAGTAAAATAGGCACCGATAAAGTTAAGTCAGTTACTCTGAGCGGCAAACCTGCTGAAGAAATTATCGACTACGCAGACAAAAGCGATGTCAATCTGGTTGTGATGGCGTCTCACGGTCGTTCCGGCATAAAGCCCTGGTCATTGGGCAGCACTATCGATAAAGTACTCCACAAAGTAAACGTGCCATTGCTGATTATAAGAGCTGCAGAAAAGCCAGCAAAATTGAATGCACCTGCATTGTTCCAACGTATTATTGCTCCCATGGACGGCACTGAAATTTGTGAGACGGTGCTTCCTTATCTGGTCGAGCTTATCAAGAAGGTGAAATCAGAGATTACCTTTCTGGAAGTATTAGCTTCTGGTAAACATGTTCACACCATCGGTGGCATAGATTTTGTCTATTTCAAAGACCACGATATAAGCTCAACGAAAACCAAGGCTCAAGAATACTTTAAGAAACTAATCAGCACATTAGATGGACCTCCTGCTGCTAAAAAATATGAGATTAAATTCGGTGACCCCGCTGAGGAAATAGTCAAGTACTCAAAAGAAATTGGCTCTCAGATAATCGCACTATCCACCCATGGACATAGTGGGATTGAACGATGGGCATATGGCAGTGTAACGTATAAGGTTCTGCAAACCAGTAAGCAATCTATTTTGTTAATACCAAGAGCGAATAGTTCGAGCTAAGAAACCTTCAGTATAATGCCAACAGGGCAATGGTCGGACCCCATCACTTCAGGCATAATGAATGCTTTTGAGACTAACGTATTCAAATTCTCCGTAACGAAAAGGTAATCGAGTCTCCAGCCTATGTTCCTTTCCCTTGCCTTTGTTTTCATATCCCACCACGTATAGTGGTTTGCATCTTCATTAAATTTTCTAAACGTGTCTATGTAGCCATGAGCCACCAGTTTATCCATCCAGGCTCTTTCCTGGGGCAAAAAGCCCGAATTCTTTTCATTTTCTTTAGGCCTTGCTAAGTCTATTTCCCGATGAGCTGTATTAAAATCGCCACATAGTATCAGCTTTTCGCCTCTATTCTTTAATGAATCAATAAACCCGAGGAATGCCTCGTAAAATGCCATCTTGTAGTCCAAGCGGTGCCTGCGCTCCGGCTGAGTATCACCTTTTGGAAAATAAATGTTGAACAAAGTAAAGCTGGAATACCTGGTTATGACGACCCGTCCTTCCGTATCAAACTCTTTGATACCGATACCATACTTCACATCAATCGGTTTTTCTCGGACATAAGTAGCCACACCACTATAACCTTTCGTTTCCTCAGGGTAATTCCAGTAGGTCATATATCCTGCGGGATGAATTAAACCATTACTGAGCTGCTCAGGTTTTGCCTTCGTCTCCTGAAGGCAAAGAATATCAGGCTCTTCCCTTTGCAATAAATCCTGAAAAGAGCCTTTCCTCTCTACCGCCCGGATGCCATTGACATTCCATGACAATACTTTCATGTCAAACTTTTCTCCCCTCTTCAAAGAGTTTAATAATAGGAGTTAAAATGCAACTGGCTATTATTCTACTTTTCTTTCCCATGCACCACAATGTTTGTGCCTGAAAAATGGTGTAACGAGTAAAAAGTAATCCCCCCTATACGTATTGCGTCAAATTAAACTGTTACCGAAGACCTTCTTATTGCCTCATAATTCCGGTTACCGAGCCAGGACGCTCTGCTAGCCGCCACAATTTCTCCAGATTGTCGTTTATCTGCTTCAGAAGGAGTACGGGGTTCAATCCGTGGTAAGTAGCTGCCAGCGCAGTCTGCTTAGCTTCTGTAAGTATACCTGATTGCACCAAGCGCTGGTAGGGAGTCCGAGCGGTATCATAGACTTTGCGGACTTTGGCCCCGTGCCTGCTCTTAGACACAAGCTTCATAGTTGGCTGAAAGAAGTTAATGTACAACCGAGCCAGGTCATATACCCTCCCCAGACATTCAAAAGCGGCTTTAGAGGCATACCGTTCGTATCCCACCAAGCGGCGTACCACATTGCCATTCTTCTGCTCAACGTGACAGCTATCATTCTTCTTGTAGGAACGAGACCTCGTGAAGGTGATCTTCTCATCACGGCAATAATTATAGAAGCAGCGGTTAATGAACTCGCTACCGTTGTCCGAGTCTATTCCCAGTAGAGGGAAGGGAAGATGCTGTCTCATACGGTGTACCGACTGCCGTACCTTCTCTTGCCATTTACCCCACACTGGCAGACATTCCGTCCAGCCGCTGGCAACATCTACGGCGCAGAGTGTGTTCAGGTAAAAGCCCTCCACACTCTCCCCGCAGTGAGCTACGAGGTCTGTCTCCATGAATCCAGACTTGTTCTCTTGCCAGTCAGCAAATGTCCTGATAGGTATACAGCTCTTCAGCAGGCTGCCCGGCCGAGTAGTGGAAAACGATTTCCGACCTCCAATCTTTCGATATGGTCGTAACAATCGGTCTATAGTGGACGGGCTCATCTGGCAGAGTTGCTCTTCTAGAAAGGCATTTATCCGTTGCTCACCATATCGCCTGAGCACCTTCACCATCTCTGGAAGGAAAGGCTGAAGACGTTTGGAGCATAGCCGGTCGCTGACTTCCCAGACTGCTTTCAGCATCCCTGCCACATCAGAGGCGTATCTCCTTGGTCGACCGCGTCCTTTGCTTATCTTGGGCTGGTTTGCTCTGTTTAATAGCCTGATAGCTGCTTTACGGTGCCGACCTGTAACTTGCGTAAATTCGTCCAATATCTTACCTTTTTCTGCTTTTGACGCCCGTGAGTACCGGAGCCGTAGTGCCTGCACATATTCCAATATACTGCGTCGTGTCACCTTTAACCTCCTTCGGTAACACTAATTTTGACGCAACCACTCCATTTTCGGTAACTTTAATTATGAGTCAATGCGCTATATTGACAAATTTGATACAAACAATATAATAGGAGGCAACTAGTTACATCTGACTAAAAATACTACCTTTTAATTATTAATAAATGTTACAAAACTGAGAATAAGAGAAGGAGGTGACCAAGGCGTACATATAGTGTTGGAAATACTCGTGATTGATTATCCAGTCTAATACTTTTAAATAAGGAAGGGGAAAATGAAAAAAGTCGTTATTCTAGTTGTTTCTTTAATTGTACTCTCGTTAGTAGTCTACCCAGCCGTTATATTTGCTGCAGATAGCAATTGCCCGGGCATACCCTGGGTCAGTGGCACCGGTAAATACGACGGCATACCCTGGGTCAGTGGCACCGGCAAATACGACGGTATATCCTGGGTCAGTGGCACCGGTAAATACGACGGCATACCCTGGATCAGCGGCACCGGTAAATACGACGGCATATCCTGGGTCAGTGGCACCGGTAAATACGACGGCATACCCTGGATCAGCGGAGTCTGCAAGTAATCAAAAAACCTGTTTTTGGTTAAACTACGTCGAAATATAATTCTGACTATTGTAACTTACCCGAGGTATCCTCAATGGTGAGATATGTGGGGGAGTTTGTTGTAGTAGTTACCACGATCCCTCTCCCTTCCCAAGGGAGAGGGATGCTTTTTCAATACTATCCACCTTTAGGTTTTTTCAACCTCTTGCGTCTTGATTGAGGAGGTAATAAATGAACAAGCAAAAAAAGCCGCTCTGTACCAAATGTCTTAAGCGAAATTGTTTCCCCCGAAACGCTCCAGTGAACGCTACTGTAGATATAGCTGGTGCTCCAAATTTTTGCCCTATGAAAATAAACACCAAAGCGCTTGAGAAGGCCTGGAAAGAATATCAAAAAAAGGATATAAGAGAGTTTGCCCGCCAGTCTTCTATTCAAGAAGCAGAATGCTACGAGTGGATTGGCGATAAAAAAAGGACAAAAAATACCAGAATTGAAGAAACAATACAACTCGCCAGAAAGCTGAAGTATAAAAAACTGGGAGTGGTATTTTGCGGTGGTTTAACGAATGAAGCAATTCTCCTCAATAAGATACTGGAAAACGAAGGTTTTGAAGTCGTCTCAGTTAATTGCAAGACAGGTGGCATCGCTAAGGAAAAGATTGGCCTTAAACCCAGTCAAAAAGTGGGGGCACCAGATGAATTTGAGCCTATGTGCAATCCCATTGCTCAAGCCGAGGTAATGAACGAGGAAAAGCCTGACTGGGTTATTTTACTGGGATTATGTGTGGGGCATGATACCCTCTTCATTAAATACTGCCAGCAGCCTATAACAGTGCTGGCAGTAAAGGATAGGGTTCTGGCACACAATCCGCTCGGAGCCCTCTATCTTTCGAACAGTCCCTACTATGGACGCCTTTTACCAGAGAAAGAGAGTCAACCACCTCTTGCGAGGCGCTAATTAATCGCTTAGTGCTTCAAGCAAATCAGCATAGCTTCGCATCCCGGAGACGCTTCTTAAAAAATCCTTAAGCGAGGGATTTCTGGCTCGTAGCTGTTTAAGTTCCCCATGTATTGGACTCACTGAGGCAGGTCCCTGTCCATAGATACCGTGAAATGCGAAATATGCCTGATTTAACTTCCTTATTTGATAACCATGAGCCAGAAACACCTGACGCCTCTCTTCCATATAGCGTTCAGCACCTTCAATATCCCCCTGAGAAAGATAGCTGGTCGACATTCTTCCTTGTTTGTCTCATTTCAGTCCGAAAATTAAAGGTTAAATCTCTTTTCTCAGCTTCGCTTTTTTCTTTGTCGCCATAGTAGCGAGTATATATCTGAGACCCGATTTCCTCACTGACCATGCCAGCCAGAGTCTCATTCATAATAACAATATTCGGGTCCTGGGTAATGCCTATCGAATCCAACAGATAGCGAAACCCTAATGGGCGAAAAGCAAGATACTGGTGAAGCCATTCCTCTACCACTGTATCAATAATAAAAGTCAAGCTGGCATCACGGTCAATAATAGGGGGGTATGTAGCCCCGAAACCACCGAGCCCTGCTACCAGCGATGATACCCCCAACTTATCAATTTCAGCTTCAATTCTATTCATCTCATCCACATCGAGATTTTGGCGAAGCATCACTCTGTCGAGATAATAAATCCTGTCTCTCGGTGATACAACGAGCAGGTGAGGAGGTTTTTCTAGCTTGAAGTTCAACGGTGGAAACACAGAAATACCATTCTCCAATAGCGCTTCTTCTATTTGAAAGCGCAGCCTGTTTTCTAAGTCTAAATCTGATACCCTTTTGCTCATCAGGGAATACAAGGCTTTCGCTTCCCATGAAACATAATTAAAGGCATAAGGCTCAGCTATCAACCGCACCCTCTGATAAATGTCTTGCTTTTGCACTATTGCACTGGTACATGATAAGCTCGTACTTATCAAGACAATAACAATCCCTAGCAATACTACTAGTCGCTGGCACATATTCTGCATTGGAAAAACATAAGTAGCTAAGAAAGAGTCTTAGCCATCTCCAAAAACTGCTCCGCTTTTTATAAGCGCAAAATGGATATGTAGACTAACTACACAAATTATTTATTACTCTCAACCCCAATATGAAGGTTCTGTATATCGTCAATGCCCTTTAATGTAGAGACTATGCCTCGCAATGTGTTGGTGATAATTTTAACAGGGAAAGGTGTAAGTGAGACCTCTTCACCATTCACGGTAATTGTGACATCGTCATACTCGTGACGAATCTCGATTTTTCTTATATACTCAATGCCCTTGAGCGAAGTGACAATGCCGACTGAAATCCGCGCCAGGTATTCCTCGACAAAGGGATTTAACTCAACAGGTTTTTTATTTACCAGGAGTTTTGTCTTATAGTTTTCCTTCACTTTCATCGCTCCTTACAAGCAGTTAACACAAACAATATATGATTTCAGCGATTCATTGTATCTCTGCCAACCCAGAAACTCAACAGTAACATCAGGTTCCTCTGCTAATCCCCGTTATTTGATTCTATTCCGCAACAGTATTTCCTTGTCTCTTCTATATTATGTCAAATAATTATTTCAGACCTTAAAGTTTCGCTGCCCCTGAGAATATCTATAACAACGCGATCACCCTCAGTCAACTCAGATAGAGCATCCCCAAGGTCGTCGACGCTACGGATTTCCCGCCTGTTCAACTTGGTGATAACGTCACCCGGCTGGAGTCCTGCACGTTCCCCTAATGATGATGGCGCAACCTTACCCACAAATGCTCCGAATGCTTTTACAGCACCAGGTTTCGGGGTAATTTTACCTGCATCAGCCACACTGAGCCCAAAAGAAATATACTTACTCCTGTTGCTGGCAACCAGTAATTCTTCCAATCGAGGTCGATTAAATCCCACAATGACCTCGCCATCAACGACAATTACTGGAACGCCCATTTGCCCTGAAACTCGTACCATTTCCTCAGCCGCTTTGCTATCGCGAGAAACATCATAATCGATGAATCTCATGCCACGCTCGGCAAGAAACCTCTTTGCCTGATGGCAATATCCACACGTTGGTGTCGTATACATCGTTATTTTCACAACTCTACTATTCTCCTACTCCACGTTTTACGCATAAGCTGGATTTAAGGAGCTTTGCTCCCCACCTCCAACAATTGTTTTAACCCGCTAGCACTTTAATCATGTCCCCCTTCATTCAACTTCGATATCATTTTCTTCATCTTCTTCCTCCACCTTCAAAACACCCATGGCGAAAGGACTATAACTATCGCTGGACGATAATAAATCTGCCAGTACATTATCAAACACCTTTACCTCACCGCACAGCTTACAGACAGCCCTGCTGCTCGGGCCGCTCGCTGGCTCAATTAGCCAGTGATGCTTACACGTGCCTCGGGTAATAGGCCTTTCCAGAACAGCTCCTGCTTGACTTTCCATAGCTAACACCTCCTTTTTTTAACCTCATAAACATTGTATGAGCATGAGATATCTGTTGTATGCGACTTTTGTCGCAAGGTGTTGGTAAAGAGGAAAGAGGATTACAGTGAATAGTCTTAATCAACAATCTGACAGCAGTAATAAATCACAGAGGAGACAATTGATAGGTCAAAAAATGAGACGGCTAGTAGGCAACTACCGCGACGGCTCTTCAATCACAATCTCAAAAGGACAACATATAGCGCCGGTGGGGCATACAGCTTCGCACTGCGCACACCAGCCGCAATCTTCTACCTCGACAGCAGCTACCACATTGTTCACCATCACCAGAGCATTGCAACGGCAGACACTAACACATAACCCGCAGCCAGTACATTTTTCAACAATTATTACAGGCATTATACTCACAGAAATTCGCCTCTATATATATTAATCTTAACATTGCCTTTCATCATCTGTATGTGACCTTAGTCTCAAAAAGAAGCGCCAATCATATTAGAGAGTGCTTCCTTATTACGAATAATAATCCTATGGCGGTCAAGCCTGATAGATCCCTCATCCTCCAGAGCTTTAAGCGACCTGCCTACGACTTCCCTTGCTGTACCTGCCATAGCTGCCATATCCTGTTGTGTAAGGCGTGCTCCGGCACCATTACCATCTCCAGCATGCTCCAGAAGTATCTTAGCCACTCTGCCGATGACATGCCTGAAGGACAGGTCTTCAACAAGCGACACTAAATGACGCACTCTATCAGCGAGAACATTAATGACATTTCTAGCTACCTGTGGATATTTCTTGAGAAGAGCTTCTATATCGTTTCGCCCCAGCTCGTACAGCACCACAGGACCCAACGCCTGCAAACTTACTGGGCTGGGAGCATTATCGAAAACCGAAACATCGTTAAAAGACCCGCCGGGACGTACGATGCTCAGGATCTGCTCTTTCCCCTCAGACGAGGTTTTGAATGCCTTTAACGCACCTGAAACAACAAAATAGAGCGCTTTGGCTGTATCGCCCTCGAGAATCATCATCTCTCCTCTGGTAGCTGTCTTCTCTGTAACAAGCTTTCTGATCGACTCGAGGTCAGCCTCAGCTATACCAGCGAAATATGATATTCCTTTTAAAAACTCCAATTCAACAGACATAATCGTAAATTTCAGCTCATCGAATTCTTGACTCGACAATTCTAGCAAAAGATTCCAGTTCTTTATAATTGGCCAGTATACCTATATTGATATAAACATTGTTTTTGTGAAATCGTATAATATACGTTACTGGGTCATTTTCACCATCACCGGGCAGCTTCATCACGTATCCCTCATCACCAATAATGACACTACCTGAAATAGTTTCCCTGGCATTGGACTTAGTCTCAATATAGCGTTTTTCCGTCGCCGCCACAGTATTGTAAATAAGCACCGTATTATCCAGTATCTCATCCTTCCCTACCATGTAGCCTCGCCTTGAAAACTTGATAGAATACGTAGAAATAGTGTCATCTATTTTCGGCTCTGTATTTTGTGCAGAGAAAAATTTGGCTGCCTTCACATCGTCCTCAGTCAGCGCTATCTGCAATGCATAAACATTCTCATAAACCATTGCCGCCACTGTTCTGGTAACACTGCCTCCCCCATTGGTTGCAGTGAGCTTATAAACAACATTCTTCGATGGGATCAATTTTCTTGTCCCCGAAGGAGGGACTTGCCCAATATTCTGGTCTATATCAACTGTGGTGGCACCAGCCACCTCCCAGCGCAAAGTCACAGGTTCAACTGCAGTTACCTTCCCAGGATTGACCTCAAAAGTTACGATAACTGGAGGTTTGACCTTGGGCTGCTCTGGAACTGGCACAGGTTGAATCTCCTGAGGTGGCGGGCTTTGTACAGATGCACAAGAGCAAACTGAGAGGATTGTAACAATAGCCAATACCGAAAGCAGAGATAACCTCAATCTGCTCTTACTGTTTGCCATTTCAATCTCCAAAATCGCTATCCCGATTATACATCCAGTGAGTACAAAATGGAATAGATAAAATCTGTCATACCATATCCTTCCTAGTATTTTCACCACTCACCGTACGTTTATGATTACACGCCGCGGACAGCGGCGTGTCATCCATTACATCATTCTCTTACAGGCGAGTAATTGCTTTACCATTGCCATACCTGCAACGACGCAGTTGGCTGACATGAACTGAAAGCAGTGCTGGAATCTTCAAATTTAACAAACCAACATTTCCATGCTATAGTAGGCAGGATGCGGTATGCAATCCTCGCAGATATTCATGGCAACCTGGTTGCCTTCACGGCGGTGCTTAAGGACATTGAGAGGAGAGGTGGTCTCGACAAGATATGGTGCCTGGGCGATGTGGTAGGCTACGGCCCCGAGCCTCATGCCTGCATTGGGCTTTTACAGCAGTACGACCATATCTGTATTGCTGGCAATCACGACTGGGCAGCGGTGGATCTGATTGATACCCTGGACTTTAACGAGGACGCTGCCCTCGCCAACCAGTGGACTGCCCAACAGCTAACCGGGGAGGATAAAGAGTACCTGAAATCCCTGCCGCAGGTCACCAGCGAGCGTGATTTCAGCTTGGCACATGGCAGCCCCAGAGAACCGCTCTGGGAGTATCTGTTCTCGACCAGAGCAGCCGAAGAGAACCTGGAATTTTTTAGCACGCGCTTTTGCCTAGTGGGGCATTCTCACGTTCCCCTGATTTTCGAACACTCCGCAGAAGGAACAAAGCTGAACAAACTTGACGATGGGGGCACCACATCACTGGGCGACAACCGACTTATCATTAATCCCGGCAGCGTGGGACAGCCCCGCGACCATGACCCGCGCGCCAGTTACACATTATACGACAGCGACACTGGAACACTATATCACTATCGTGTTGAATACGATATCGAGGCTACTCAGGAGAAGATGCTTCAAGAAAAACTACCTGAGTTCTTGATTCTCCGCTTAAACCACGGTATGTAGCCTTGAAACAACACATGCTCCATAGTAATATTGTAGATGGGTCGTGCTAGATGGGGAACTAGCGGTGCCCTGTACCCGCAATCCGCTCTAGCGGGATTGAACTCTGGTTCGAGGTTCTCGTTTCCCGGGACTGTTTCGATTAAGTGGCGTTGAGGGCTGGGTCTTGTGCGGCGGAGGGCTATGAACCCCGTCAGGTCCGGAAGGAAGCAGCGGTAAATAGTATACTCCGGGTGCCACGAGATTACCTGGCCTGAGTTGGCTGGTCGGGATAAGCCGAGAGGCAGAGTCGACAGTCAGTGCACGACCCATTATTCTTCTCCCCGAATCCTGAAGAGAAACCGCGCAATAAACGGAGGAAAGACGAAAGCATTCCATGGCCAAAAAAGAATATTCACCATCGGCTGAGGTCAGACAATCACTCCGCCAGTCCGGGCTCAAAGCCAAGAAAGGACTGGGACAGCATTTTCTTATAGACAAGTCCATAGTGGAGACCATCATCTCAGCGGCTGAGCTTTCTCCCGGCGATTTCGTCATCGAGGTTGGGCCAGGACTGGGTATACTGACCTCGGAACTAGCGCGGAGAGTTGGTCACGTCACTGCCATAGAACTCGATACCAAGCTGGCTTCACAGTTGAAACAAAAACTGTCCTCCTCGCCGAATGTCACCATCATCAATGCAGATATTCTGGAGGTCGATTTATCCGAAGTAATAAGAGACAGAGCATCCTATAAGGTGGTAGCCAATATACCGTATTACATCACGTCTCCCATATTGCATTATTTTATCGAAGCCTCGCTGAAGCCCTCGTTGATGGTGGTCATGATACAGAAAGAGGTCGGTGATGCCATTGTTGCCGGACCCGGCAAAATGACCACACTCTCGGTGAGTATACAGGTATATAGCAAACCCAGCATTATCTGCTACGTGCCATCGCAGAGCTTTTACCCGCCGCCGAAGGTGGATTCGGCCATCATCCGCTTCGATATGCTTCCCGAACCAGCGGTAAAGGTAACCGATATCAGGAGCTTCCTCGATTTCGTCAGGTGCGGATTCAGGTCACCCCGAAAGCAATTGCGTAACTCACTGGCTCAGGGACTGAACAGGAAACCCAGCGAAATTGCCCCCCTTTTGACCAAGGCGAATATCGACCCTCAACGCCGACCCGAAACCATTACCATACAGGAATGGCAGGGACTTTATGAGATTGCTACAATATCAGAAAAGGTAGAGCTGCCATGCTGACAGTCCTGGCGCCAGCCAAGCTGAACCTCGTCCTGGAAGCTCTGGGCAAACGCGATGACGGCTACCATGAAATTCGCAGCCTTGTGCAGACCATCAACCTCTACGATAAGCTTAATTTTGAGTTAGCCAGCGATATCTTGCTGGAATGCACCGAGCCAGCTTTGAAGATTGCGGATAACCTGGTAATCCGTGCGGCTGAGCTGCTTAAAAAAGCTGTCGGCTACCAGGGGGGAGCCAGAATCACACTAAAGAAAAAGATACCCTCGAGTGCCGGCCTCGGCGGTGGCAGCAGCGATGCTGCTGCTACGTTACTGGCGCTCAATAAACTCTGGGATTTAGAATTAGCAACTCGAGATTTACTGGCACTGGCAGCGCAATTGGGCTCCGACGTTCCCTTCTTTATCCACAAAGGCACCGCGCTAGTCGAAGGTAGAGGCGAAAAGGTGACACCACTGCTGCCAGCCGCATCAGCCTACTGGTTCGTGTTGCTCTTGCCACCGCTACCTGAAGTGATGGATAAGACAAAACAAGCGTATACGCAGCTCAAAAAACAACATTTTACCGACGGCACACTTACCACAAGGGCTACGGAATTATGGGCTAATAGCAGAGAAATCAAACCTGCTCTGACATTTAATGTCTTTGACTCTGTTGCTTTTGACATTTTTCCTGCGCTTAACGTATATTGGAAACGTTTTGAGCAAGCTGGCGCTACCAACATTCATCTGGCAGGCTCTGGCCCAACTCTATTCAGCCTTGCGCCTGACAGAAACAGCGCTACAGCATTATACCAGCGTATCATCGCTCAGGACATTACTTCTTATATCGTGGTGAGCACTACAGACTCAGGAACGTAATTAAAAATGAGCGAAGTCTCCCATCCAGAAAAAAGCAAAAAGAAGAAGTGGCTCGAGGCCGCTCTCTGGGCTATCGTCATGATAGCTTTCACCGTCGGTCTCGTTTATCTCACGTGGATTCTCCAGAGACAGTTCAGAGTTTCCTTAAGACAATACGATATCCTGGCCTATCTGATTGTCTTTGGGGTTACCTTTCTCGCCAGCTGCACCATCGTGCTACCAGCACCGGGCGCAGCAATAGTTATCGCCGCAGCTGGCGTATGGAATCCCATAATTGTAGCTATGGTGGCAAGTGTGGGTAGTGCCCTGGGTGAGATTACAGGCTACTACGCGGGCTATGTGGGAGAGAAAATAATCGTCAATGAACAGAATCGCACCTACCAGCGGGCAGTATCCTGGATGAAGCGCTACGGAATCTGGACAGTGCTGGTTATCGCTGCCATTCCACTGGTGCTTTTCGACGTCGTAGGGCTGATAGCCGGTGCTTTGCGATTACCTCTATGGAAATTTTTGCTGGCCTGCTGGGTGGGAAGGATACCCAAAGCATTCATCGAAGCTTATATCGGCGCTGGACTTATACCTCACTTCTTCCCTTCGTGGTTTTTATAAGTTTCTAAGCCAGCGGTGAACCAGCTTTTCTTCATCCTGTTTCGTCCGCGCCTCACCATTAAGCTTCGCTTTATGCAATGCGGCTAATATTTTGCCAACGTTATGACCAGGTGGAACGCCTAGTTCTTTTACATCGTCACCATTTAACCGTGGTTTCAGATAGCGGAGTTTGGTGAGATATAAATTCAGGTGTTGTTTCACCACAGTAGACTGCGATGCCAGCATATTGACTTGAACCGCCTGCGGCATGTAGGTATGAAGCAATTGGTAAATATCGCTCGGTTTCAGTTCCGGCTTTGCCAGAAAGTCGAGTTTCGCCTTAAGCTGCAGTGTCTGGTTCGCTGCCTGCGACAGCTTCTTGGGAAAATTGAGCCGTGACATCAGTTGCCCGTTCTCACGTATAGATACATGGTAGATAAGCAAGCACAGGTACAGTGGCTCCAGAGAGCCGCGTTTTTCGAGCTGGCGAGCCTGCTCGAATTTCTCATTGAGCCAGCGATCCCCCTCAAGAGACTCATGTAGTCTGCGCAAAACTCCAAGTTCACCAGCATGTCGCAGTGCCCGTTCGGGATACTCTTCTGCCAGCATCAGCATAAGCTCATGTCTCAGTCGGTCACCGCTTATAGCATCGATCATGGGAAGATCTCGTACCATAAGCTCAGCAGTATGAGGCTCGATAGTAAAACCTAGCCGCTGCTCATAGCGAATCGCCCGAAACATCCTGGTGGCGTCATCTATGAAACTATTTGCGTGGAGAATACGGATGAGTTGTTCCTCAATATCCTTCTGACCATGGTAATTATCAATGAGCTCTCCAAAACGTCCGGGAACCAGATACACTGCCATGGCATTGATGGAAAAGTCTCGTCGGAACAGGTCATCGGCAATAGTACCCGGCTGTACGTCGGGTAAAGCACCGGGGCGACTGTACCGCTCGCTGCGAGCAGTGGCGATATCAAGGCTGAAGTCAGCAAAATTGAGTTTCGCCGTGCCAAAGCGACGGTGAACTATAATCTTCACTTGACCGTGCTCAGCCAGTCCTTGAGCCAGCTTTATAGCATCGCCTTCCACCACCACATCAAGGTCGAAGTTAGCCCTGTTCAGAAACAGGTCACGCACCACACCACCCACCAGAAATATATTCTGCCCTAATTTACTGGCTCTGACACCAACATCCCGCAACAGAGTAAAAATCTGTTGCGGCAGATACGTTTTTAGCTCCGAAGAAAGATTTACTACCATGCGCAGTCTCGCTGCCTACGATGAGACAATTATACTACGGTCTGAAAGAGAAAACTCGCTTTTAGCTTTTGAAACTTTGCTGCTCTGTCTGCCCATTATCCAATTGGTACATTACTTTTGAGCCATTCTACAGGCTGATTACAGGGTGGTCAAGATATAATGGCACTTTTTAAAACACTGCAAAACTGTGTGCAAAGGATTATAATGGTAATACCTAGTATAATTAGGCTTCTTTACAAGGAGCACACAACTCCTATGGCAATTAAGATAGTTACCGATAGTTGCTCTGACCTGCCCCCAGATATAGCGAAAGCGCTTGGAATTACGATTGTACCGGTCTATATCTGCTTCGGGAAAAAGACGTACCTCGACGGCATAGATATCAGACCTGAAGAACTGTATCCCAGGATGGAAGAGGAAAGTGAATATCCCACCACTACCCAGCCTATGCCCGGAGATTTCGCCAATGTGTACCAGGAACTTGCCAGGGATGCCGATGGTATTGTATCTATTCATCTCCCTGCCAGGCTAAGCGGAACATATAACTCAGCGATACAAGGGAAAGTGCTTGCCAAAATAAAATGCGATATCGAAGTGATTGACTCGCTTTCCGTCTCCATGGGATTAGGGCTGGTGGTCATCGCTGCCGCCAGAGTAGCACAGGCAGGAGGTAGTTTCCTCCAGGTTATTCGAGAGACCAGAAGAATTATTCCCAAAATACACGTTTTAGGAATGATGAATTCATTGAAATATGTACTTGCTGGCGGTCGTATATCCAAGACAAAAGCGACGACGGGTAGTCAGCTACACGTAAAGCCTCTCCTTGCCCTGAAGAATGGAGAGGTTTTCCAGGCTGCCCTGGTACGGAGCTATGCTAAAGGACTGGAGCATCAAATCGAATTTGTCGAGAAGGCTTGCGATGTACGAGAAGTAGCCATTGTACATAACACCACAGCCGAGGAAGCCAATACACTGAAAAAACGTATTAGTTCCTTTGTTCCCGCAGAACATATTTACATATCCCGACTTGGAGCCGGATTGGGCGTTCACTGCGGTCCAGGTACCACAATCACTGCTTACAGGCACGCCTGACAATAAACCTATCTACAAGCTAACAGGTCAAGCACTTATACCAGCTAACAGCATATTTCATAATTGCAACTATTATCTCTTGCAATTAGTTGCAGTATGCAAATATTTGCAGTATACTATCCCCATTATTATAATAATCAAGGGGGTTCACTCGTGAGAAAACGCTATTTCCTGGTTACCTGCATCCTACTACTGAGTCTAATAGCTACCGCTTTCATCGGATGCACAACAGAAAACAGTCAAAAGCTAAAAGTAGTTACCAGTACGTCATTACTGGCATATATCGCACAACAAGTTGGCGGCGACCGTGTTGAGGTGATAAACCTTATACCTCCAGCACAGCATCCGGGAAACTTTAATGTCCGTCCTGGCGACATCGAAACATTGGCATCTGCAAATCTCTTTCTCCTTCATGGTTGGCCGGGTGAGGGTTATGCTGACAAATTCATTGCCTCCGCTAACAATCCGAACCTGACCGTGGTTAAAGCAAGTGTTGACGGAAACTGGATGATACCACCCATACAATCAGCAGCAGTAGATAAGGTTGCTGCGGCTTTCACTCAGATAGATAGTAAGAACGCTTCGGCCTACGGAAAATCAGCCGAGCAATACAAGCAGAGGATTTCGAAAAAAGAGGCAGAGATAAAAAATAAGCTCCAGAAGGCAAATGTTTCCCAGGTCAATGTAATAGCCTCCCAAAGGCAGGCAGATTTTCTTACATGGGCGGGTTTCAATGTAGTGGCTAACTATGCCGGTCCAAATGTCCTTAATCCTCAGATGGTCAAAGAACTGGTGGATAAGGGCAGGCTAGCAAAGGTAACACTTGTTATCGATAATCTGCAAGATGGGAAGGATGCGGGCAGAGCAATAGCTGAAGAACTTGGGGCAAAGCAGATTAATCTTTCCAACTTCCCCGGTGGTTTCGAAAATACCGAGACCTGGGAGAAAGCTATCGACAGGAATATAGAACTGTTACTACAGGCAATAACAAAGTAGTCACCAATTAAGATAATAGGCTATGCATCATACCGTTATAAAAATCGAGAATGCTGTCGTTTCGTACAGGGAAGACGTTGCCTTGCGAGGCATTTCACTTGAGGTAAAAGACGGAGAGTTTGTTGGTATAGTTGGTCCAAATGGGGCTGGAAAAACGACGCTGCTGACCCTTATCAATGGATTTGGCAAATTAGTTCAGGGGAACGTATATGTACTGGGATATCGTGTAACAGCGGGGAACGGCCATTTCCTCAGAAAGAAAGTCGGGTATGTATCCCAGGCTCATAATATAGATCCGAGAATGCCAATGAGTGTCAGCGAAGTTGTCCAGATAGGACGCTACGGTAAACTGGGTCTCTTTAAGCGGCCGACTGCGTATGATGTAAAAGTTACAAACGATATGCTGGAGCTGGTAGGTATGGCATCGCTTACCAGACGGCCTATCGGTCATCTTTCTGGCGGCGAGCAGCAGCGAGTAGCAGTTGCCCGCTGTCTGGCACAGGAGCCTGAAATATTTTTGCTGGATGAGCCAACGGCATCGCTGGACTGGCGTTCTAAAACAGAAATATTGGAACTTGTAAAGATGATTCACGACTCAAGACGTCTGACTACATTATTTGTCACCCATGACCTCGGTTCATTACCTCTTACCTGCAACCGAATAGTGATGATGAAAGACGGACTTATCTGGGGTGAGGGCTCACCTGAAAAGATGTTGACCGATGACAATCTCAGCCTCCTGTTTGACTTACCGTTTGCGGAAGTGAGACAACGGAGGCAAACAGGTATATTGGTTTAAAAAGAGGAGACCACCGTGGATTTCTCCATTTTCGGGTACTTGTTTATGCAAAATGCCATCCTGACGGCTTTCCTTGGTGGCATTACCTGCTCTATTATTGGCGTGTTTGTGGTGCTTCTCCACATGCCATTCATCGGCGTATGCATGTCCCATGCTGCTTTCGCCGGTGCCCTATTAGGAGTCTGGTTGGGCTTTGAGCCACTTATCGGCGCTTTCGCCTTAAGCCTGCTGACTGCTGCCATCATCGGTCCACTAGCCGACCGTGGCGACCTTAATCCAGAAACTTCGGTGGGAATCATCTTTTCGCTTATGTTGGGGATTGCTTTCCTCATCATGGGGCTGATGCCTACCTCTCAATCAGCAGCATGGGATCTACTCTGGGGCAGCATATTGACAAATAACAGGCAGGATGTCTTTTTCCTGGCAATAATAGCTGTGGTCGTGGTGGTGCTGGTTACCATATTCTACAAAGAAATAAAAGCTACTGTTTTTAACCGTGACATCGCGCTCTCGGTAGGCATACCTGCGACTTTGATTCTATATGGTATCCTGTTTTTAACCGGGGCTACCATAACGGCAACACTCAGGCCTATTGGCGGAATGCTTATTTTCAGCCTTATTTTGAATCCGGCCGCCGCTGCGTATCAGCTCACTTACAGCATGAAAAAAATGTTCTTGCTAGCAGCAGCTTTCGGCGTTCTCTCATGCTGGCTAGGCTTGTTCTTCTCTTATTTATTCAACATTCCCAGTGGCGCTACCATCGTTATTACTTCATCACTTATTTTTGGGCTGGCAGCTCTTTTCTCACCCAAGAAAAAGGTAAAAAGCTGGCAGTCAGTATCACTGCCGGAGGTACGTAGTGATTAGGTCATACTTCAACCAGAAGGCAGGAATCTGGGATAAAGTAATTGCAGAAAAAGATAGCACCAAGCTCAAGGCAATGGCGCATCGCCTTGATATCAAACCTGGTGCTTCTGTGCTCGATGTAGGCACCGGCACCGGTGTATTCGTCCCTTTTCTTTTGAACAAGATCGGGGGAAACGGTCGATTAGTGGCTATAGATATTGCAGAAGAAATGCTCAGAATGGCCAGAGCTAAAGATTTCTCCTCCACTATTGACCATATTCACGCCGATATAGTCACCCTTCCAATCGCTAAGGACAGTTTCGATGTGGCAGTATGCTATTCCAGCTTTCCCCATTTCCACGACAAGCCAAAAGCCCTCAGTGAGATAGCTCGCGTACTGAAAGGAGGAGGCAGTCTATTCATCTGTCACACGTCCAGCCGCGCGACAATAAATATGATTCATAGCGAACTGCCCGCAGTAAAAAACGACCTGATTCCTCATGCTGCGGATATGCTGCAATTGCTAGCGGATGCTGGATTCAGCAATGCCAGGATAGAGGACAACACAGATAACTATCTGACGAGCGCCATAAAGCTCTGAAATAGTGACAAACGAGCACACAGGTTTACAGCTCTTCGGTATATGGCTTTACCTTGGGTTGCTTCCAGGTTTCCGAGTAAATCTTTTTGCGGTCGCCGGTGGCTTCCTTGACCATACCGCTAACATCATCTTTGATGTCTTTCGCCCTACCATGTGCGTCAGCTATCTTTTCTTTTAAAAGTTTTCTGGTCTCATCACCAGACTGTGGGGCAACCAGAACCGCAACCGCCAGACCTGTTGCCATCCCCAGAATAAAACCAATAGCAAATTTGAATCCCGAATCCGAATTGCTCATCTTTATCAAAACGCCACTGTGCTACTAAGATACACTACTATCATACCTTAACCGTTATGTTTTGAGAAGACCCAGACTGGTACTCCTGGGTATCCTTAAGAAGCACAGAAATACTATAGAACCATGTGCATTGCTACGGCAACTGTCTCTTCGAGGCTCACGGCCTCGGGTAATCTCCTATCAGCTACAGTACATGGGCAAACCAACAATAAGCGTGGTCAATCTTTCAATATCACTGCTTCCACAAAGAGGGCATTTCCTCTGTTGTTCCTCAGTAGGGCCTGATGGCACAGGCATTTCGAACTTAGCCTGACAATGGTGACAGGAGTATTGCCACGTGGATGGGTTATAGTACAAATTCAAATCGAAACCGTTCGGTATCCATACAGGCACAGTCTCAACTGCAGCGCTGCCACATTTGGGACATTTCGCCTCATTGCCTGTCTCTGAGTCACCCGGTGATGGCAGCTCAAATATAGCCTGACATTGACGACACGCATATTTCGCCATAAAACTTTTACCCAAATATAACTATAGTACTGACTTTTAAATTTAGCAAACGTTCAACAGATTTTGCTCCCGAGCAGTCGTTAAAATGCCATATCTGGTTTCCATACCTGCCAAACTTTACCCACCAAGCTCGGTCCGGGCTTCAAAGCTGGCTTACCCGGCTGCCAACCTGATGGTGTCACCTCACCAGTCTTACGAACATACTGGAATGCTTTTATCTGGCGGATGAACTCAGCGACGTTTCGTCCCACTGATGGGGTTAAAACTTCCATCGCCTGTATAATGCCGTCCGGGTCAATAATGAAGCGCCCCCGGATATTTACCCCAGCCTCTTCATCATAGACACCATAGACGCTACCGACACGCCCACCCCCATCTGATAGCATAGGGAATGGTACGCCGCCGGGCACCATTTTTGACAGCTCTTCCTCCTGCCATATCTTATGAGTAAAGCGACTATCTGTGCTCATTGCTAATACCTGAACGCCCAGCGATTTTAGTTCGTCATGCTTGGAGGCAACTGCCGCCAGCTCCGTCGGTCAGACGAAGGTGAAATCACCCGGGTAGAAACAGAGCACAATCCACTGCCCTTTATAATCAGATAATTTAATATTTTTAAAACCACCTTCAAAAAAAGCGCTCACCTCGAAATCTGGAGCTTGTTTGCCGACTCGTGCCATCATTTTAACTTCCTCCTTTCTCGGTTGGCTTTGTGGTGCTGTCGATTTCGCTTCCGGTGCACTAATTGGTCCCTTTGCCGGTTGTACGCAGGAATCTTTTGGTTCAGCCATGCTCACCTCCTTTTATTTTTGTTATATCCAAAGTAATTACACTCCACAACAACTATGATTCAACCAGATATACTCGTATAATTGCTATCCCCGAACAAGCTTCAGGTAAGCTCAACTTCGAATATCACATCGTTTTTATAACAAATTATGGCAATGTGAACCTGGTACCAGCGTTGTTCAGAAAGAAAGCATCACCAAACTCCCGGGCCAGCCGTGCCGAAGACAGGAAACCAGTGCAGTGAGAGACACCCAATTTCTGAACCCCCATCTCTTTAAGGTCGGCTATCGTCTTCTCCAGCCGCTCTTTTGAAGCCCTTAAAAGATGTGTTCCACCAATAGCAGCATATACAAGTTTCTTGCCGGTGATATCCCGAGCATGGCGCAGCGTATTGACAATGCCACGATGCCCACATCCGAGGATAACAACCAACCCAAAGTCGCTATCAATAACCAGCGCCAGGTCATCGGCTAATGGGTCTGGCCGAAGTGTACTACCTTCTTTTATAAAAAGATTGTCATCAATTTTCTCATAATCTGTCACCATTGGAATCTCTCCAGTGGTTATAACATGTTCGCTTATGCGAAACGGTTTTCGGGTCAGATTAAGCCGGGCGCCGTAGCCCTCCAGTCCTTCACGCGAGAAGGGTATGCCTCCATAATGGAGATCGTCTTGTTCACGCCGTACATACTTTAAACTCCACAGGTCAGGGTGAGCGATGACTTCAACCTCTCCTTTTAGCAGCAGTACATCGCGCAGCCCCCCAGTATGGTCGGCATGACCATGGCTGAGTACGATTCTATCGATAGTAGAAAGGTCAACTCCCAGTAACTGAGCATTATGTACCGCTGAATAGCTCAGTCCTGTATCCAATAACACTCTTATCCCATCCACCTCAACCAGAATGCTCAGTCCCCACTCGGCGAGGAAACCGTAGTTCGCCGTATTTTCGGTTAATGTGGTTATCCGAATATCCATTAATCTATTCTCTCTTTACCGCCTCGCTTCGGTCTTTAGCCTTATCAACTCCCCCTCCGGGGGAATTACTATACTAACAACTTCAGCCGTTTGCACACCCTTCACTGAGCGTTAAACTGGAGATGGACTCACCCAGCTTGCCGATAATCTCCGAGTCATAGCGCTCAATTGAGCCTTCGTCACAGAGCTTTGCCAGAACTGGGTCAATCGGCAATTGTGCCAATAAAGGCGCTTTAGAAGCTAACGCCATCTCTTCGCCACGACTCTTGCCAAAAATCTCAATTTTTTTATTTATCTCAGGCACGTACAGGTAGCTCATATTTTCCACCACGCCCAGGACAGTTTTATTCATCTGCTGAGCCATCTTGACCGCCTTTTTCACAATCATAGCCGTCAGGTCCTGAGGAGTGAACACTATGATCACCCCGGATATCGGTAGCGACTGCATGACAGTCAGCGGAGCATCAGCCGTGCCTGGTGGCAGGTCAACAATTAAATAGTCGAGACTGCCCCACAGCACATCCTCCCAGAACTGAACAATCGCCTTGCCGATAAGTGGGCCCCGCCAGATAACAGCGTCATCCTCGTTGGGAATTAAAAGATTGATGGACATGATCTCTATCCCGGATTTCGACAGCACGGGCAATAGCCCTGTATCACTGCCACCGGGATGCTGGTTGATGCCGAACATTTTCGGAATACTAGGGCCGGTTATATCGGCATCGAGTATGCCTACGTCATAACCCTTGCGATTCAGCGCAATGGCAACCAGACTGCTCACCAGTGACTTCCCCACTCCACCCTTGCCACTCATCACCGCAATGACATGCTTGACCTTGTTTATGTCACTGGGCTTACCCACGGTAAAATTAACGTTCAACTCATCCACACCCTTGAGCTTGCCCACAGTCTCTTTGATTCTATCACTGAGCCATGCCTCCGTCTCCGATGCCAGCGCTGCCGAGGCAAGGCTAATATCTACTTTATGGTCGGTAATCTTAACATCACGAACCAGGTTCATCTTATCCAGACTGCGCGCCACGCCGGGGACCAATATATCTTCCAGAATTTTTGTTATTTGTTCTTGTGTAGGCATACCAATTCCTTTCTTTATTTGTTATAAACCAAAATATATTTATAAAAGCTCTCTAATGCAAGCGCTGCATCAAATTGGGAAGGTTGCCAGCGATATAGAGCTTGACCGCTTTGTCAATATCCTCCACATCAGTGACTATGGGTTCGATATTGTAGCTCTTCAGGCTTTCATAGGCACCCCAACCCATGCCTCCCGCCAGCAGAACCTGGCAGTCGGCGAGAGGCTGCGCCATACTTTTATGTTTTGACTGAGCGTCAGCATCATAGCCATGCTTCTCTCCAGGTGCCGCTGAATGACTTTCAGCGGCAGCAAAATGCTGATGTCCCATCTTGGGACGGATTTCCTTGCCCATTACTTTGCCATTTTCTACGTTAAACACCACATACTGCGAGGCTCTGCCAAAATGCTGGCTGATGGTGGTTCCATCATCGGAAATAGCTGCGATTTTCATTTTTATATACCTCCATATTTATTTAGTTTAATCTACTTCGATGTGACATTCCAAACTATCATCTATAAATTTTACCTTAACTGTGACCTTTTTCCCCTCGGCAAGATATCTTTCAGATTCTATACGTAATTTCTCCGACTCAGGAGATTGCAGGAAAGAAACCAGAATCCCATATTTTTTCTGAAGCTCCTGAGTATCACCTTCCGAATTCAAAAGCTTCTTAAGACAAGAATTGAGCTCCTGTTCAGCCAGACACCTGATACACTTACCAGGAACATCGCTGGTTGAATATGTCGGCTTTAAATCAATATCCACGGCATAAACCTCAGTTTAACCCCTATGACATTGGCCACCCGAAGAGCAGGGTGGCGTATCACAGCGTTCTGTTCTACCACAACAGGTACGCCCTCTAGCAATAGCCTTTCCTTTCATTACATTGGGTACAGAGAGTAGTTTTTCGACATCCGTACTTTCGCAAGTAAGACATTTGATACTCTGTTTTTCATCCGTACCCTGAACAAATAGCTCTGATATTGCACCACATGTCTGACACTTATATTCGTATATTGGCACTTGATTTCTTAACTCCTTTCTAATAATTGTAAGGTATGCTCCCAGAGCATTTTAAGTTGCCTGCTTACCTCGCCATCAGCATAGGTTACTACCGGTATACCATGTACAATAGATTCAGTAACGATAGTATCGAATGGAATTCTGGCGGCTATCTCTATGCCACGCTTTAAACAATAGCTCTCAATTTGTGAAGTATTATCGTTATTTATCGTATATTTATTAATACATACCTGAGCAGGAACGTTGAAATGCTGGCAAACACCGATGACCCGTTCCAAGTCATGTATTCCGGACAGTGTAGGCTCGGTTACCAGCAATGCCAAATTTGTTCCTGCCAGTGATGAGATAACAGGGCAACCAATGCCCGGCGGTCCATCGTTGATAATAAAATCAGCCTTCTGTTTTTCAGCTATTGACTTAGCTTGCTGCCGTACTTTAGCCACCAGCTTTCCTGAGTTTTCCTGTGCAATGCCTAATCGAGCGTCGACCAGTGTCCCATAGTTCGTATCTGAGATATACCAGTGCCCAGCCAGCCTCTCTTTCATAGTGATAGCCTCAGCCGGGCAAATACGCTGACAGAGACCACAGCCTTCGCAAGAAATAGGTTCGACTTGAAAACCCATTATGGCATCGAACCGACATATGTTCTCACATAAACCACACTGTGTACACTTCTCCTCATCTATCACTGCGACTTGCCCGCTCCTGAATTCATGCTTCCGCTGATTGAAAGGATGGAGCATCAAATGAAGGTCAGCAGCATCAACGTCACAATCAACCAACACCTTGCTTGAAGCCAGAGCAGCGAATGATGCTACAATACTAGTCTTACCGGTCCCACCTTTGCCACTAATAACTACAACTTCTTTCACTCACTAGCTCCCGTATCATGTCGAAAACATCTATAAAACTCTGCCTCCATTGCGGTATACCCTGAACCAGGGTTATTCCTTTTGAGTAAAGGTTAGCAATTTCCCTATCGAACGGAATTGAAAGCAAAATAGGTATCATGCTCCTCTGGCAATATTCTTCAACCTCTCTATAGCTGGAACCAGCACGATTTATTATCACACCACATGGTATTTTCAGCATTCTCACAGTTTCAACTGCCAGAGCAAGGTCGTTAACACCAAAAGGAGTCGGTTCAGTAACCAGCAAACAAAAATCGGTTTTTTTTATTGACTCAACCACCGGGCAGGAAGTCCCTGGCGATACATCAATAATAGCAATCGATTTTTCAGATATCTTTTCTTTGACCTTTCTAATCACCGGAGTTGCCATAGCCTCACCAACAGTAAGCTTACCATGAACAAAATCTATGCCAGCAGAATAGCCAGACTCCACAACGCCAATCCCTCTATTTTCCTCAGATATAGCCTTCTCCGGGCAAAGATAAGAACAAGCACCGCAGCCATGACAAAGGTTTGAAAACACCAGGACATGTTGCGGCAAAACGGCAATAGCTTTATACGCGCATACTTTCCCACATTCGCCGCAGTACGTACATCTGCTATCATCTATCTTCGGAACTTTTATGCAAACTGGCTCAGTCTGCATAAAAACAGGCTTCAAAAAGATGTGGCAATTGGGCTCCTCCACATCGCAATCGAGAAGCTGCACTTTTCCCCTGTCCTTAAGGGAGAGGGCAAGGCTCGTTGCAACAAGTGTCTTCCCAGTGCCCCCTTTACCGCTGGCAACTGATATTATCATCTCACCTCTTACCATTTTTGCATTACATTTGGGACATTTTACGTTATAGCAGGGTATTCCTGCCTGATGGGGTACTTTAACCCCACTATTTATTCAGTCCATTATGCGACACCACGTTAGGCTGAGTACTGGCTTTATATTGACCAGACTTATACTTATCAACTACATCTCTCACTTTTCCTGACGTACCAGTTATCACCTCTATTCCTGCAGCCGATAACACCTGGTGAGCATTAGGACCGCAATTACCTGTGATTACCGTCTGGACTCCCTTGGCGGCAACCATATTACCGGTAGCGACACCTGCCCCTCCCCCACCTATGCCACCGGTATTCTCTACAGATTCCACCTCCATGGTATCAAGGTCCACAAAAAGGATATACTGACAACGACCAAAGCGAGGGTCAACCTCCGAATCCAGACCAGTTCCCGCAGAAGTAATTGCGATTTTCATAGAGATACCTCCTCTCCGAAGTTAAAACAATTCACTATCTTCCGTTATACTAAAGCAATACGTTATGACGCTTCGCTTTTTTCTTTTTCTAGCTGCTCAAGCTTGGACTCAATCCTTTTGAGTTCTTCTTTGGCAGCTTCGGCTTCATTCCTTAAAAAGTTTATCTCCTCATCTCGCCCCTCCTGATAGGCTGAAGTCGACACTGCCTCCCACGATATGGGAGTCCTCCATCCACGTCCCCAACCCAATCCGCCACCCCTTTGCCAACACCCCCCAAACCTGGGAAAACGACGTGCTACTCGTGGAGCAGTGTACAATCCCCTGAAATCCCCTGTCATCGGCCCCATTCCCATAGGTCCAGTACCATCAAATCCCGGCATTTTCTCCTCCTTTCTTTACACTCTTTTCTAGAACTCGCATTACACTCGAGTGCGCAAACGGGCAGATTCTCTCCACCCCAAAAAGCGCAGATATACCAGCTCCAGTTACACCAAACGTGATTAGACGTTTTCCTTGCGATACCGTTCTCTCACGGAGTTCGTCAAAGGTATCATTGACGCTGGTACTGCTGGTAATCAGCAAAATATCACACCATGAAATTAAATTAGGATTCTCCGTATTACCATCCGCTATTTCGACGCCAAATTTGCGCGTACCAATATTTTTTGCGTCAAGATCGCTGCATTTCACATGAGATGCGCCCAGTGTCTGAGCCAGATGGTCGAGAATTGCTGGCTGATACCCCACCATACCAACCTTAACTCTGCCATACTTCTTCAATATATGATTTGCTATCTCGCCACCACACTTTTCCGGTTCGTCGTTACGGCAATGGCGAACTCCAGTTACCATCCCTAGTGATGAAATCACCGCATTGAGAGTCGCCACAAATATAGCTCGATTATTAATTGAGTCCAGGCTCAGATTTAACACATCCTCAAGGTACCCGTCATAACTCTGTGGTTGATTGGTGAAGGCTTGCCCGAAGCTTTCCCTAAATTCAGCTTCAATCATCACTTCCCTGCCACCAAGCAGAGCAAAATCAGGCCTCCCTGGATCGCCTATTGCCTGTTGAGGAGATAGTGTCCCGATTTTTACGGAAACCATTTCCCCACCCAGACCACGTTCTCTGACCAGAGCAGAAAATTTCTCTTTAGCCTGTACTATGATAGGAACTATTTCCAATATTTTTTTACCTCCTGAGCATCGACAATATATCCATATTTTTTAAAAACTGCCTTACCGTCATCTGATACGACATAACGAATAAAATTGGGGGCTGCCTTCATATCGGCACAATATGCTGTTACTGCCATTTGCATTTCTCCGACCCCGGTGAGCTGTTCTGGAGTAAAATACACGACTTCTATCTTGTCTGAAGCTGAGGTACCGTAGAAATGCCAGGTAATCCCAGCATCAATAGACCCCATAAGGAGCATGGTCATCAAATTATTTGGGTCTGCAGCATAGGTGAGTATGTTCTTATTGATATCCTCAGCAATGCCTGCCTTCTGAAAAATCTCAGGAGCATACTTGCCCAATAAGGTAGTCTCAGGACGGGTAATAGCCACTCGAATGCCCGGCCTGGCTAAATCAGCCAGGGAGACAATGTGCTGAGGATTGCCTTTTCGCACCGCAATGACGGGAATCATATAGGCAATAGTCTTAATTGTCGAAGGGTTAATCGCCTGTTTCTGCGTAGCAGTTACCATAAAGCGCTGCTCTGGAGCTATATAGATATCACCACTTCCAGCCAGTATCAGTTTGGAGAGCATTTCACCCCCACCACCATAACTAATTTCCATACAAACATCAGTCTGCGCTTGAAACTTCTGACAAACCTCGTCAATCGCTGCTTTGGCACCAGCCGCAGCAAAAACAGCTAGCCTCGAATCCGCTCTGGAAACAGAGCATCCAACAGAAAAAAACAGAGCCAGTGATATCACTGCACTCAATATAACTGCGACTACCGCATGTTGCCAGTATGACTTACCTGATACTATTGAGTTATTCGACATTCTATTTACCGAGTTTTTCACCAGGTACCCCTCCCCTGACACCATCTGCCATGCCTGCCCACTCCCCAATCAGCACTTTGTGGTGGTAATTCCACAATAGCCTGCATATTACAAGTAGGGCATAAAGGAACTTCAGTCCCCATCGTTTCGGATTGCACATCCCATTCATGATTATTCAGACATCGGAAATGCAGCGGCGCAACCTCAAAGTTCCCACCTTCGATTCTTACTGCCTTCCCGTTCAATAAAGCATCGGCAATTTTCTTTCGCCCAGATTCCAGCACCCGCTGAAACGTGGGACGAGAGATGTTCATTTTCTCGGCGCACTGCTCTTGGTCCAGGTCGTCGATATCTTTGAGGCGTATCGCCTCAACCTCTTCAATAGATAGACGTACTTCATCCAGAAACCGTAAAGGCACACCGGCAGGCTTGAAATAGGTCAACCCCGGCATAAAAGCAACTCGACGACACTTAACTGGTCTGGGCATTTTAGACTATTCCCTCAATAGTTATGGGCATATGCTCATAACTATTGTAAACAATTACCTCTTAACAAGTCAAACCAATAATCGTGAAATAACTTCAGGAGCACGTTAGACTATAAGCAGCCAGTAAGACAAACAATAGCAGGGGTTTTGATATATTAGCGCTGAGCCAGCCTTTTGCCCAGCTCAAATGCTTCGGGTAAGGCGGTGGGATGCTCCTTGATTTCCCCCCTCTTATCCACGCTACGTATCAGGAGCTCATCCACAAAGTTGACATCGATAGCCTGGAAAAAATATTTCATCACCAGCAGTGAGCCATCAAACAATTGCTTGCCCTTGGTGGCGCCTACGGCAATAAAAGCGCCGTTTCTCACTTTGTCGGAAAGCTTTTGCTTAAGGACATATTTTCTCGCCCACGTTGCCTGGCAGCGGTCGATAAGCGCCTTCAACTGGCTGGGAACACCATAGAAAAACATGGGCGATGCTACGATTATCCTGTCAGCCTCAAGTAGCTTGGGATAAATATCGTCCATATCATCCCTGATGACACAGTTGCCATTTTGAAGACAGCCATAATATTCCTTGCAGGGGCTAATCTTGAGCTTATCCACAATAAGTTTTTCAATATCGGCGCCCTGGCTTTGTGCACCTTTCAAGGCTTCATCGAGCAATAAATCGGTATTGCCCTTTATCCGAGGGCTGCCCATAATTCCCAGAACTTTCAATCGTCACCTCCGACAAAAACGCTGAGGCAAAAGAGATGGCAGTACTCTACCACAATTTTACTTTTCCATTGCCGACTACGCAATAGCAATAAGCGCTATTTTGAGCCTTTGCCCCGCAGATAATCAATCATCGGCTGCGTGATCAGTGGCACCAGGTCGCCAATCATATGTGGCATCAGGTTGTCCATAACTTTGGGCATCAATTCTGGCATCTGTTCTGCCATATAATCCGGCATAGGAACCCGCTCTGCTACCCTAGCCAACATGGTAGACATTACCTTGGGCATCATCATCGGCAGCAAGATGGGGAAGAGAACAGGGAACATGGGCTTCATAAGCGTAAGGGCCCCGGGTATTTTGCCCATCAACCGCATCATCTTACCCATGCCGAATGGCATAGCATCAATCATCTCCGGCCACATGGTACCCATCAGCGCAGCAAAGCCCTCCGGTGTCATCAGGGCAATCATTGCCTCAAATACTGCCCATTGCCTCCGCACTTCGGGGTTAGGGTCCGGTAAATCATAACCCATTGTTGAAGCAGCAAAGTGTGCCAGGTCGATTGTCTCGATAGACAGTCCCTTCTTCTCCGCGGTAACACGGAACTGGAACTGGCAGCACGGGCACAATGCCAGCAACTTCTCGGCACCGGTTTCCATCGCTTCGTCCATACGCGCCTTGCCAATTTCCGCAGCTACGGGCGGCTCCTTGATGAGGGTAAGCACGCTGCCGCAGCAATGTGCACGCTCGCGATTGTGCTCCATCTCCACTAACTCAACGCCAGGAATGGCTTTAATAAAATCACGGGGGGCATCGTAGACACTGGAAACACGTCCGATGTGGCAGGAATCGTGCAGGGTAACCTTTGTCTTTTTGCCGGTATCCGGAAAGCGGAACTTGCCGGCATTAATCTGCTCGGCAATAACCTCGCTGTAGTGTTTAGCCGCGATGTCGTATTCAAAGCCTAGTTTCTCTGCCCAGCGCGGATAGGTCTGGCGCCACATCATATCGCAGGCGGGGCAGGAGGTGACCACAGTATCGGCACCCAGCTTTTTAATTGCCTCAATGTTCTTCTTCATGGTCTCGGCAAAAACATCCCACTTTCCGCATACAAGCATCGGCGTCCCACAACAGTTCTCACTTTCCCCGGCGTAGGTAAAATCAACTCCAGCGGCATCAAGCAGGCGCACCGCGGCAATGGCAATATCCGTCTCCACATGGCTCGCCGTGCAGCCGGCGAAGTAGGCCATCTTCGCCTTGTGCGAGGGGCTATGTTTCGCCCATAGTTCCTTAGGAAACCAGTCGGTGCGGTGCTTGCGATAGCCCGCCCAGATATTACCCTCCTTGGTGAGGGCGGCTGCCATCATCTCAAAGGGTGGGATGGTCATCTTCTTATCCTCATCAATAAGCTTGCCACGCAGTTTCATCCAGGAGGGCTCAATGGGAAGCGACGCCGAGCAGCGCAGGTTACAGAGCTCGCAAGTGGTACAGGCGAGAATTGTACCTACCATAAACTGATCCCACTCCTCGCGTCCTTCCATATATTCGCGCAGCCAGTACCATTTGCCGCGCGGGCTCTGGCTTTCCCAACCGCGTCCGTAGAACTGGTCACATTCATCAATGCAGTAACCGCACTGGGAGCAGCCGTAGGCGTACCAGGCGATGTCTGCCGGGATACCCCGCACCGGCTTATCCGGTCTCTCACCCAAATGGGTAAAAACACGGTTGCCCAGGGGACGGACAAGAGGCTCCATGGCACGTGCCAGAGTCATGGCACTGCCAATCATACCGCCTTCAATAACTTTCCCCGGATTCATAATGGACTTCGGGTCATGCATATTCTTGAACGCCTTCAGGCGGGTGACAATATCCATACCCAGTATCTCTTTTGCCCTCGAGGCGAAATAGAGTCCGGTGGAATAAGGGCGGCCACCATGCCTTTCCGCAATCTTCATGATGGTCAAAGATAAGCCAAATACAAAATTGTAGCTGAAGCGGCGCTGGTCGCTGGGGATAAATCCCAATATCACCACCTCAGGCTGTCCGCTGGCGCCATCCCTTATGACGATACCCTCTTTGACCACGGGCTGGTCTACTTTATTCTCAATCTCCATCATGACATTTCCCAGTTCGGATAGGGGGATAACTACTTCAGCAGGAACAAGGCTAGGGCCGAGACGCTTTACAATCATAATTTTGAAGCGGTTCCTCCACTCATGCTGGGCGATACGTTCGCTCAAAAGCTCTGCTTGGCAAGGCTTCATGATTTCAGACAAGCTGTTCATAACCGTATCCCGGTCTTTTCTGCGGAAGGCCAGTGTAATGATATAGGACGCTGGTAGCAGTACCCTTTCCTCTACGGGATGTTCAAAGTGTTCCAGCAAGGGAGCTTTGGTCTTCAACTCCGCCATGCGCGGATTGATGAAAAGCAACGACCAGATAGGTAGCTTGCGGTCTATGATAGACTGAACTAGCTGCTGCAGGTCATGGGCATCAGGGCAACCGATGGCAATAACCTCAATTTCCTCCAAAGGCTGGACGCGAAGCGTTACCTCGCTGATAAGCCCCGTAATGCCCTCCGCAGCGGATACCAGGTCCAGGTCATCTCCACTGAATTCCCTGACCTCACCGTCAGCCATCACCACTCGGGCGCTGACAACGTTATCTCGGAACCAGCCGGCTTCAAAAGAGCCGATGCCGGCACCTCCCTGGGCCAGCCATCCGCCGACGGTTGCCGCCGGGTAGCTAGACGGATAGAGCCTGAGAGTAAGCCCGTGATTGCCAAGCTCATTATCCAGTTTCTCCCAGACGACGCCGGCTTCTACTGTAGCTGTCTGTTTATCCGGGTCGATTTTCTTTATTGCCTTCATCCGGTAGAAGTCCACGACAACACCACCCTTTACCGGAATTGCGCCACCATAACCGGATGTGGCTTTACCACGAGGAGTGAGTGGAATCCTATTGTCAGCAGCCCACTTCATCAACGTTACTATCTCTTTCTCCGACTGCGGTTGCACCACAGCATCCGGAATGGCGCTACCGATAAACGGCTTTATCAAATTCGGCACCGCAGCAATATCATGGCTGTAGAGTTTGCGTTCCGTTTTATCAAAAGTAATTCGGTCACCGAATAGTTTCCGCAGTTCCTTCATTGCCCCTGACTTCATAATAGTACTCCCCCTTTTATCGTATATTTTTCGTGGACTTATTTTATCAATCTCTCAGTCAGCTCTCTATCTTTCTTTATTTGCTTCAACAATATCTCGTGAACGAGGTCACAGGCTTCGCCTATCTTGGAATCAGTAAGACTGTAATAGACAGTAGTTCCCTCCCTCCGCGGTGTCACCATTCCCTTCTCACGCAGTATCGCCAGTTGGCGGGAAACAACCGCCTGGCTAATCCCAAGCGACTGAGCCAGCTCACCGACAGCTTTTTCACCATGCCTCAGCTCAGCCAGAATAATAAGTCTTTTGGGGTCGGAAAATGTCTTACACAGCTCAGCTTTAAGTTTGTAGAGTTCCAGGTTGTAGCTACCCATCGATACTACCTTATTTTTCCCTTATATGCAAATATATGTATATACATATATTAAGTAATTATAGATTTTTTGTCAATCAGCTCCGACAAATAAACAAAGAGGATAACAAATCAGTTATACTATAAACAGTGACGCCGCTGAAAATATTTAACCGTAATAATAAAGGAGGATATTGTGGGCGATAGGGTTGCCATATTCATAGACGGAAGCAACTTGTACCATGCTTTAAAAAATAACTTCGGCAGGTATGATCTCTACTTCACCGGCTTTATCACCAAGCTCTGCAGTTCCCGGCCTCTTTTCAGAACGTATTACTACAATATCCTGCAGGACCCGAACAAGTGGGTTGAGACCCATAAAGAGCAGCATGAATTTATCGAAGTTCTCAATAAAACGCCGTACCTTGAGGTACGACTGGGGAGCACCAAGGTAGCGCAGGGGGTTCCCATTGAGAAAGGCATAGATGTCATGCTAGCTACAGACCTGCTCTATTTTGCCTGGAACAATTCCTATGACGTTGCCGTGCTGGTAAGTGGCGATTCAGATTTCGGCTACGCCCTGCAGGCGGTAAAAAATATGGGTAAACATGTGGAAGTAGCGTATTTCGAGAACGTCATATCGAAAGACCTGCTTGATATAGCTGATAATCGGCATTTACTGGACCGCAATTATTTCACCGGCTTATGGGCAGGCAAACGTTATACCAAACGCAGGAGAATCATTGGAAGACCCAAAGCCCAGGCGATTCCATTTGCGGCTAAACCGCCGCCAGCAATCATCGCCAGAAATCAAGAGGGGAACTACGCGCCACCCCCATCTGATTTGACCGGTTTCTAGAGTGGAGCTTGCTGCTTCTTCTTCAGCGTCTCAATCAGCGTATCTAGAGGTATTGCCGGCAAGGTAATGGTACGAAGCTCCGCTCTGGCAGTCAAATGGATGGCCAGCTTTGCTGCAATCTCATCGCTGGGCGCTTCGACGATATTGACGAAATCATACTGTCCCAGAAGAGCATATTGAGCCAGAATTTTAACTCCCATATACTCGACTTCTTTATTAAGCTCCTTGAGCCTTTCTGGAAAATCTTCTATCGTTTTCCTGCCTTCTTCAGTTAAATTGGTGAGCAAAAGGTATAGTGCCATGACAACCTCCTCACGTTCATTTTCATTAGGATATACATTGCCTCTTCGTGCGTTGGAATACCGTGTGTAGTATGGTAACCCTGAACAGTCGACTTGTCAATGTTAATTACAGCATTGATAGTTTTCCATTATGCTTCCGACAAGTATATAATTCAGTAGAGGATGTTTATTTGATAGTGAGAACAGGAGTGACTGACCCATGAAAAAGATAGCATGCCCCGGTTGTGGCTTGAGCTCCAGGATAATGTATCTCAGCAGCAGAAATTCCTATCAATGCATGCATTGCGGGCAGATCTGGGAAAGAACACCCAAGCTGGTGAAGGAAAAACTATACCGCTGCCCTCAGTGTGGGCATGAGTGGGATGAAAAAGACATCCTGATAACAGAAAATATCCAGGCGGAAGAATAACCCAATTGCCACAACCGTGAGTCGAGTTACCCGAGCAAGGAGACAATAGATGAGTATAAAGATAATCATTCCGCCATCGTTCAGACATGCCACCGATAACACCAAAGAGTTTCGCACCGATGGCAAAACGATTAGTGACTGCCTTAATGCTATAAACAAACGCTTCCCCAGGATGAAGCAGCTTATTTTCGATGATGACGGGAAATTACTCAGGTATATTGCTATTTTTGTAAATGGTGAGGGGGTCGACCCAGGTACCATGAAAACTTTAACTGATGAAGATGAGCTGGTAATAACCACAGTCTTTGCCGGTGGCTAAGGTTCTTCCATCATGCCCGACCACTTAATAATGCTTTTCCATATCCTTGATAACATGGGCTAGCTCCAGTTCCTGCAACTTTGGAGCCGAAGGTATCCCCTGTTTGGTATAGCCCAATGCTTCATAGTACTCGTCGAGCAACTTATCCTGATTTTGCACTCTGTTCCCGGTAGATGGTCTCGCATTCTCTAAAGGTTCGTTCAGTATTCGTGCCGGCAAACAGTCGTCCTTGCGGTCAAAGCCTTCGCGGACATTAAAAGCACGTTCCAGACACACGATTCTTTCGCCGACCTTATTAACATAGCGGATATCGCCGAATTCCTCATGTCCTGTAGCCGCCACGAGCATATGCCCGCGCAATTCCGGTGAAAGCTCAGGGTTTCCAAAATTGCAGACTACTATGGAGTCATCGATGGCAGAATTCCTTTGCATTTCAGCGATAGCTACTGCCTTCCCCTCCTCGGTAAACTGGTCTACCAGTCCTCTCACTTCCGGGACGTAGTAGCCGTACTGGTGGCAAGCGCCCAGATTTGAGGTCGCATAGTTTACCGCAAAGCCCTTCAGTGCGCGAGGCTCATACCCTGGGAACTCCAGCCCTTTTACATGCATGGCGTAGTGTTCAGCGCCTTTACCGATTTGCACTGCTGCTCTCTTTACCCCCTCCCCGAGCAGCCAGCCGAATCCCTCCCGTTGCCCGATCTTCTTTACCAGGGTCAACATGGCAGCATGGTTACCCCAGGTAAGCTCCAGGCCATCGGTATCTTTGGGGGTAAGGATGCTCCTCTGGTAGAGCTCGCAGGCAAAACCCATAGCGACACCGCAACTAATCGTATCCATACCGAGGAGGTCGCACTGTGCATCTGCGGCCACAATAAAACCTCTATCGATATTACCTATCTCTCCTCCCAGGGCATAGGCGGTCTCATACTCCGGCCCTTCGCTGAAAGCCCCCTTGTAGACACCGCTGCTCACCCTGCGAAGCTGGCCACACCGTGTCATGCAACTGTAGCAACCGTAGCTCCCTATTTTATCTTTAGCGTACTGGTCCTTGTAGAGTTGCTCCACACCTTTCAGCCTGCCTTCCTGATAGTTACGAACGGGATAGAACCCGCTATTATAAAAATGTTCCAGACCTGCGTTCGTGCCGTAGTCTGATATTTCCTGCCGGAAAGGAAGGTTTTTCAGGTATGCTATCTGTTTTTTGACCAACTGGTCGTATCTTTTCGCATCTGCAGCAACGAGCTGACCAGTGGCATTGACAACAATGGCTTTAAGATTCTTTGAACCCATCACAGTTCCGACGCCACAGCGCGCCGCGGTACGGCGGTCGCTGACGACTGCAGCAAAGCGGACGAGCTTCTCACCTGCCGGACCAATACAGGCCACCTTTGTATTCGGCCCATGTCTCTCCTTCAATATCTCCTGCGCCTGCTGCGTATCCAACCCCCATAAATCTTTTGCACTTAGAATTTCAATCTTCCCTTGCTCGATGTACACATAGGCAGGTTCTGGCGATGCGCCCTCCACAATGATGAAGTCGAAACCGGCAAACTTGAGGTGAACTCCAAATGCGCCACCGCCACAGGAACGTGCGATACAGCCTGTCAATGGACTTTTCGCCATGACAATCATCTTGGAAAACCCCTGTCCCTTCGTTCCTCCGAGAGGTCCGGCAAGCAGGAGCAGCTTATTCTCCGGTCCCAGAGGTTCGATGCCAGGCTTCAACTCATCATACAGGTATTTGATACCAAAGCCGCGCGCACCGATGAAACTCTTTTGAATACGCACAGGTATCTTTTCGGTACTGGTCGTACGACCGCTGAGGTTCACTCGCAACAGATTGCCTGCATAGCTTGACATAGTGCTCTTCCCCTTACTGGTATTTATACTTCGATTATAGGTAACTTCGGCAAAGTCTTCTACATTCTTTGTGCCTTGCCATTCCTGGCAATATAGACGCTATCCCCTACTTTTGCCGATTTGGTGTAGTCCCTATCGGCGAAGTTGGTATGGACAGCGAAGCGGTCTCCCGGCTGCGGCACATCGTTCATCGGCGTAACCACCACCATATTGTAGACACGGATTCGTGGCGCGCCTGGAGGGATTCGAACCCACGACCCTCGGTTCCGAAGACCGATGCTCTGGTCCGCTGAGCTACAGGCGCAAATACGGCACAAAATACTCGTCTTATGGAAATCTATCAGAATTTTGGGGTGAACGGAGGGATTCGAACCCTCGATCTCCAGGGCCACAACCTGGCGCCTTGAACCTCTGGGCTACGCTCACCACACAACACAGGCAACCATTATAACGTAACGGGCGTTTCTAATTCAATCAGGTTCAAATAATCGATAAGAAAATGAAACATCAAGCTATCGCTCTATTGACAATAGTTTACAGCAGTATTACAATTCGCCTTCATTGAAGACTTTTGTTTTTCAATGAAGAGATAATACCCACGCATGAAGTTACATAAAATTCTAGTGGCGATGAGGGGAAGCGCGGCTGATGAAGAAGCAGTAAAGCTAGCCTGCGAGTTGGCGAAGAAGTCAAAGGCTGAAATCTACGTTGTTTATATTATCGAGATGAACCGAAGTCTGCCACTCGATGCAGTGATTGAATCAGATGTAACCAAAGCAGAAAATATTCTTACCCGTGCCGAGGATATCGCCTCTGAAAATGACTATGAACTGGAAACGGATTTGATTCAGGCGCGCGAAGCAGGACCGGCTATCGTCGATGAGGCAAGAGAAAGAAAAATAGATTTAATCCTTATGGGGCTAAACTACAAGAAACGCTTCGGCGCTTTTGACCTCGGCAGGGCAATTCCACATGTCCTGGAAGAAGCCCCCTGCCATGTCCTCTTACTCAGAGAACCAGCAGCGTAAAAGGAAACAAAGATGAATGTTGTTATTATGGGCTGCGGTAGAGTTGGCGCACAACTCGCCAGTATTCTGGATAGCGAAAAACACAAAATAACCATCCTGGATATTAACGGGCACAGCTTCCGGAGGTTGCCACCAAATTTCAGCGGTACGGCATTACTCGGAGATGGTACCGACCAGGAAACTCTTAAGAAAGCCGGCATTCACGAGGCGGATGCCTTTGTCGCCGTAACTGAAGGTGATAACCGCAATGTCATGGCAGCTCAAATAGCCAAGCACATCTTCAAGGTTCCGAGGGTGATCTGCCGTATCTACGACCCGCTGCGGAAAGATGTTTATGAGGCCATTGGAATTGAAACTATCAGTCCGACTACGGTTTTCGCACAGCTATTGAAAGACAAACTGTTAGCTAAGAAGTGAAGAGGGTGAAAGCAACATGTATATAGTTATCATCGGTGGTGGCAGCGTTGGTTACTATCTGTGTCAAGCGCTTCTCAAAGAGGGACACGAGGTGCTGGTTATGGACAAGGACGCTGCCAAATGCGAACGTTTCGGAGATGAATTAGGCAGTGTCTGCGTCAGGGGTGACGGCTGCGAAGTATCAACTCTGGCTGATGCCGGCGTCGGCAGGGCTGACGTCTTCATCGCCACCACCAACGAAGACGAGGATAATCTGGTCTCCTGCCAGATGGCAAAACACAGGTTTAAAGTTGCTCGCACAATAGCCCGCGTTAACAATCCTAAAAACGAAGAGATTTTTAAGAAACTGGGTATCGATTGCACAATAGGCGTCACTAACCTCATCCTCAAACATATAGAAGAGGAATTGCCGGCGCATCCTTTGACTCACCTGCTTATGATGGCTGAGGAAGGCGCGGAGATAGTCGAGATCAAGATAGAGAAAAATTCCAAGGTAACCAACAAGGCTATTAAAGACATAAAGGTGCCCAAGGACTCCATCCTGGCATTATTAATACGAAACGGGCAGAAGCCACAGGTACCTACCGCAGACACTGTTCTGAAGGCTGATGACCGTATTATTGCGCTGACCAGCCTGGAAAATGAAAACGGGCTTCGCAAAGCGCTCATAGGTTAGTTTATAAGGGGGTGGGATGGCTCAAGCTGCTTTTCAAGGGGAAAAGGGAGCTTTTAGCGAAGATGCGGCAATCACCTTCTTCGGTGACACAGACACCATCGCCTGCAAATCATTTGCCGATGTATTCGAAGCTGTCCTCAAAGATAAAACTGAATTTGGCGTCGTCCCGGTAGAAAATTCTCAGGCAGGCAGTATCAATGAGACCTACGACTTGCTCCTCAGCTACCCGCTTACCATCTTCGGCGAAGTCAATCTAAGAGTCAACCACTGTCTGGTAGCCCTGCACGGATCCACATTGGCTGACATAAGGGTGATTTACTCGCACCCTCAAGCTATAGCTCAGTCCCAGGAATTTATAAGTAAACTCCAGGTAGAAATTGTTCCTACCTACAATACCGCCGGCAGCGCCAAAAGAATCAAGGAGGAAGGAGTGAAAAGCCATGCTGCCATCGCCAGCAGGCGAGCTGCTCACATCTATGGCCTGGAGATAGTAACTGCGGATATCGAGACAAATCCCAACAATTACACCAAATTCTTTATTATTTCCAGGAAAAAGGCAGACCGAGCATTAAAAAATAAGACCTCCCTGGTATTTTCCACGAAAAATGCAGCCGGCACCTTATATAACATCCTGGGAGCTTTTGCTACCAGGAATATAAACCTGACCAAGCTTGAATCAAGGCCCAGCAGAGAAAAACCATGGGAATATGTATTCTATGTCGATTTCGAGGGGCATGTGGAAGATATAATCTGCAGGGAAGCTTTGGAAGAGCTTCAGGATAAAACTAGCTTTATCAAAATACTTGGTTCCTATCCCCGTGCCGAAACCTGAAAAAGTCACAGTAGCGCGGCAAGTCCGTCTTTAAGCTTGCGATAGGTCATCGGCAATGACTCCGGCAAAACCTTGGTATCAGCAACTATTGGCATAAAATTAGAATCACCCTGCCATCGGGGAACTATGTGCGTGTGAATGTGGTCGGCTATACCCGCGCCAGCTACTCTACCAAGGTTCATACCTGTATTAAAACCGGTTGGCTTCATTACTTTGGTCAATAACCGAACACTCAGTTTAACCAGATCAAAGTGCTCTTTTGATTCTTCATCTGTCATATCCTCAATCTCTCCAATATGACGATACGGCGCCACCAATAGATGACCTGAATTGTAGGGGTAGGCATTCAATATAATAAAGTTTTTCGCACCACGGTGGAGGATGAGGTGTGCTTCATCATTATTTTCCCTGGGGTACTGACATAAAAAACAATCCCCTTTGTTATCACCTTTGAGGATAAATCCGATTCGCCAGGGCGCCCAGAGCCGCTGCATACTCGCCTCCTCGCCACTCCTATCTGAACCGATAGTGAATGGCTTCACGTATTATACCCCATCATGGCACTAAATCCTATAACGGCATATTGGCTTTATTCTGGTTTGTTTTCAGTTTACGTTTACTGTTAGTATATAATTACAGGATATGAAAATCGGCGCTTTTCAAATTGACGAACCTTTACCCAACCTGTTCAAACCTCATGCTTTCGCCATATTGCGTCCATGGATAGATGCTGGTTTAGCAGGTACATTGACCGTTAATCTCCTCGAGGATACCTTCCATGCCCACCCACTTGGTAAACTGGTTACCCCGGGTAATTTCTTTGACTTCACCCGATATAGACCAAACATCAAATTAGTTGATGGCAAGCGCAGCATGGATATACCGAATAGCCATATCTTTTTCGCCTCGCATCCAGATGGTAATGACCTGGTGTTCCTTCATCTCCTGGAGCCCCATATGTCTGGAGAATACTATGCAGAATCTGTCGTCGATGTCCTGCAAGCGCTCGGTATACAAAGATACACCCTTCTCGGAAGCATGTACGATTCAGTTCCTCATACTAAGCCTCTCCTGGTAAGTGGCATGACGAGCGGCGAATTAATGAAAGAGTTACACCCGCTTGGAGTTCAAACTAGTAACTACGAAGGCCCCACGACTATAGCTATGCTGGTTTCACAGGAAGCTCCCCAGCATAATATCGAAGTCCTGACCATGATAGCGCACCTGCCTCAATACGCTCAATTAGACGAAAACTATGCAGGACACCTGCGCCTCATGGAAATACTTTGTTCACTCTATAATTTCCCCATTGACCTCAGTAAACTGAGACATAAAGTTGCAAGACAACTTGAGAAACTCGACCAGGCCATGAAGAGAGAAAAACAGCTCGAACAGCTCGTGCAACAGCTTGAGATGCTATACGAAGCACAAGATAGCAAGGGTGACGAAGAGCTACCTAAACTGTCTCCGGAGATAGAAAATTTTCTCAGCGAGATCGATAAGGGTTTCCAGCTACATTAAGCCTGTTTTTAGAGCATCAACTCAACAAGTCATACCAGCGCAATCAGATAAGGATATACGATATCCAATGAAAAAAGGAGAGTAAAAGTGCGCATCGTCCGTTTTGTCTATAAAGGAAAACCCAGATATGGAATACTCAAGAACGGCGTCATTAGCGGTATCAAAGGAAATCCATTCGCCAGTTCCAGGGGACGCAGTGCACCATTTGAACCTGATGGGACTACCTGCCAGATGGCTGAGGTGAAATTGCTGGCTCCATGCCTCCCTTCTAAAATAGTATGCCTGGGGCTGAACTATCGCAAACATGCTGAAGAGTTTAAATTAGAAATACCCCACGTACCCCTCATTTTTCTGAAGCCTTCCACAGCAGTCATCGGGCCTGATGACAAAATTATACTGCCCCGTACCTCAACGCGGGTGGACTATGAAGGTGAGCTTGGCGTCGTCATCGCTAAGAAAGCAAAGGATGTGCCAGAGAATAAATTCAGAGAAGTCATTCTAGGCTATACCTGCTTCAACGATGTAACCGAGCGCCATATACAGAAAGATGACGGACAATGGACCAGGGCTAAAAGCTTCGATACATTTGCTCCACTGGGTCCGTGGATAGAGACTGATATTGACCCGGACAACCTGAAGCTGGAAACATATCTTAATGGTGAGCTCCGCCAATCTATCCGAACCAGCGACCTTATCTTCGGGATACCAAAGCTAGTAAGCTTTATTTCAAGCGTTATGACTTTGCTACCCGGTGATGTGATAGCCAGCGGTACACCATCAGGTGTCAACCGTATGAAGCATGGCGACGTAATAGAAGTCACAATAGAAAAAATCGGCACATTGAAAAACTCCGTGGTTGCCCAAAGTTGAATTAATCAAAGATTTCGCTAAATATTTAGCGCTTAGTTATTGACTTTGCTGGTTAACATTGCTATCTTGAATATAATCACTTATGTCAAACACTGATTTAATCGTCGTTACCCGAGGAAAGATTCCAGGAGTGGCGAAGGGCGAGATAGTCAATACCTTCCGCGACTGTTACCGCAAATTCGGCTCTAAATCCCCATACAAAGTAGAACTGCTGATAACTGAGAGCGAGCTTATCAGGCGAGACTCCATACACGAAGAAAAGTCGAGAATGGGTGTCACCACCATCGAAGATGACGACGAGGTCTGCACTCACAACACCTGGCGCGGTTATCCCACAGTAAACGTTTCAGTAGAGCGGTTGAAAGAATTCTCCAAACCTGCCAGGCAAGGAGCTATCAGCCACGAAGCAGCTCATACCGTTCTGCATGGTTCCCTGGAATACAGCATTTTCAGAATTCCCGATGATTGCAAGCAAATCGCCTCAATTAAAGGGATTGATGGAACGGTATTAGAACAGGTGATCCGAAACCTGTCATCCGCTATTAAGGACTGCGAAGTGAGCAAATTCTTAATTTCACACGACTTTATCGACTGCCAGGCGGCTTTTGCTCTGGAATGGATACAACCTCCCGACCCAGCAACCCTCAAGGCAAGTAAGATAGGCAGACAAGCAAGATTCATGTACCTGACAGGCATCTTAAAACCAATGCTCTTCTGCCACCCTTTACTGGCAATTCCAAAATCCAAAAAGATCTCACTGGAACGGCAGGTACTGCTGGGAAGAAGAATGGAGGAATTAATAGAGCATCTGGAACAATACGAGCAAAACAAGCTTATCCAGGTAGCAGGTACCATCGCGGACAACTTAACTGAAGATACTCACAACAATGTGGATTCAGCTTTGCGTCACGCTATAACACTGGCTTAAATCTGTTCTTTCAGCATTCTATCGGCAACAAGCTCACCTGCTATGTTGTTTCCGCTGACTCTCCCTCAGACAGTGCTGAGATCATTAGCCAATCTCGGTGATTGGCTTTTCTTAGAATTTTACCTTATAATTTTTTAGATTCAAAGCTATGGTTCATCAAGTATTACAGTATTTCAAGACAGGGCAACTATGGAAATAGATGAGAAAATCCAAAACGCTATAGAACGTACAGAGGTAGTAAGATCACCTCAACAGAGCCTGGCTACATTTGGCAACACCAATATCTACTATTACCTGGTGACAGAGTTGATGGAAAGCGCCAATGTGGTCAGAGAGGGAAGAGTTATTGCTGCCAGACCAAAGATAGTTACTCCGAGCTACCTCATTAACCTGGAAGGTTTCAGCGGGTCCGCTAAAAGATTCATTGAAATGATGATGGAAAAAGGTCCTCACGAAGCTGGTATCTTTTATTCGTACAAGAACGAGCCCAAGGAGATGAACATTATCTCTGAACCTGTGGAGAAGATAGTAGCTAAAATCAATCAGCAGATAGATAGCCATGAAGATAAATTGTCCGCTATCATCAGAGGAGTCGAGGAAATGTGGGATGTGTCTCTGCTCAAATTCACGTACGAGCTAACAAATAAATCGGTACATACCAACGTAGCTGAAATGGAAACAAGAGGTCTGCTGCATATTGATAAGCAGGGCATACCCGCAGATGCACGTAGCTATATTGAGGAACTTTTCGAAAAAACGAGGCGGAACCAGGCATATGCGCCTCTCCTGGTCACTGAGCTAAAGCGCTGGGATTTGTTTCACGAGTATCAAGATAGGTTCCTTAGCCTGTTCCGCAAATATTAATTGAGCCTTCTGACTCTCCAGTACTGAATCCCGCAACTAAACAGAACCAAAACACCACAGTAATCAGCTAAATTACCTTCACCAACACACAAATATTCCGCGAAAAAAACTTCACAGGGAACCGATATGACCTCTCCGGTACCATACTGATAATTGTAAAGCCAGCCTCAATCAACGTTTTCTTTAGTTCAGAATATGAAAACAGATAATGATACCGATAGAGAGTTTTATCCTTTAATTTCCAACCTACATAGGTTTCCTTGCCACTAAACCAGAATCTCGGCTGCCAGTGATTCCAGACGGTAATAAAGGCTTCAGCGCCGGGTTTCAATACCCGTCTTAACTCTAGAAACGCTGCTTTCCAGTGTTTCTCTCCTTGAACATGGTGGTAAGTCGCCACAGCAATAGCGTAGTCGAATACCTTATCAGCAAAGGGCAGAGTAACCGCATCAGCAACAGCGAGATTAACGTCAAATTGAAATTTATCGGCGTACTTCTGTGCCATGGTGAGCATCTGCGCAGAAAAATCAACTCCCCAAAGCTCAAATTTACCCCTGAAAGGAAGGAAATCCGGCCCATGAGCACAGCCAATATTCAATAGCTTACCCTTTTGCCACCGTTGCACTACCCCATTAAGCTCTGTAGTAAATCGGCACCAATGCCGCAGCCGATACCAGCTTTCTGCTATCTCATTAAAAACTTCCCTGTTTGTTGTCATAATCACCAATTTGTTAAACTTTATTATAAGCAAAACACAGCATGAAAAAAATATCAAGAACTATATCTGGCGTGACACCGGTTGCGGTTATGGGGCAGCCCGGGGGTTGCCCTGGCAATTGCGTATACTGCCCCACCTACTCCGAGGCACCACAAAGCTATACTCCAGAATCACCTGCGGTACTGCGAGCTAAAAACTGCAACTACGAATCGAGAAGACAGGTTGAGTTACGATTAAAAATACTTTCCAATATGGGGCATCCTGCCGATAAAGTCGAACTCATTATCATGGGCGGAACTTTCCTGGCATACCCCGAAGAGTATCAATATCAATTTATCAAGGATTGCTACGATGGATTGAACGGTTACACCTCCACTGATTTAGAAACCGCCAAGCGGGTAAATGAAACTACAACTCACAGGTGCGTAGGGCTCTGTATAGAGACCAGGCCTGACTGGTGTCAGGAATATCAAATAGAGAGAATGCTGGAATTCGGCACGACCAGAGTCGAATTGGGAGTACAAACACTGGATGATAACATTTATCGACTGGTAAAGCGGGGGCATACGGTAGACCACGTGAGTAGAGCTACCAAATTATTAAAAGAAGCAGGCATGAAAGTCTACTACCACTGGATGCCGGGGTTACCCGGGTCTAATCTGGAGTATGACCTGGAGTTATCCCGGCAATTATTCAATGACCAACGCTTCCGACCTGATGGACTGAAGCTCTATCCCACACTGGTCGTGGCGGGCACCGAACTGGAAAAATGGTATCGGGATAACCGTTATCATCCCTATACCATGGATGAGATGATAAACTTGCTGATAAAGATCAAGTCCATAATTCCAGACTACGTCAGAATATCACGCGTCATGCGAGACATCCCCACCCAATTTATTGTCGCCGGCTGCAAGGATTTGGGGTTGAGGAGCAAATTGAAGCAACGCATGAAAGAAGTGAACACAGTATGCAACTGCATCCGATGCCGGGAATACGGACACCGACTGCGTGACGGCTGGAAAACCGGAGAACCTGTTCTCAAGAGAATGGACTATGACGCTTCCGACGGCAAAGAAATATTCCTCTCTTTCGAGGATGACCAGAAAACTATCTTCGGTTTGCTCCGTCTGAGGATTGAATCTCTGACGGGAAACAATGAAAGAACGGCTACAGTCAGGGAGCTGCATGTGTTCGGCTCCGAAGTGCCCCTGGGCACGCAGCTCGATAATGCTGTGCAGCACAAAGGTCTCGGCGGGCAACTGCTCAAAGAAGCCGAGAGAATTAGCCAGATCGAATTTCAGGCTAAAAGTATCGCCATCATCAGTGGCGTGGGCGCCAGGGACTACTTTCGCTCCGAATTCGGCTACCAACTTGAGGGCGCCTATATGGTGAAGAAACTAGCAGGCTAGATGTTTTCAGTCATACAGGTGACAGGCTACCTGATGCCCCGGTTGCAGTTCAGTCAATTGAGGTTCCACAGTGCTGCAAATCGGCAGAACCTTATGGCACCTGGTATGGAAGCGACAACCCGACGGGGGAAACATAGGCGACGGCACATCGCCATGCAATAAAATCCTTTCCTTCCGCCCAGACTGCAAACTGGGAACTGCCGATAGCAAAGCTTCAGTATAGGGGTGGAGAGGATGCTGGAACAGCTCTTTTTTATCAGCCAGTTCCACGATTTTCCCTAGATACATCACTGCTACCCTATGAGCCATGTATCTGATAACCGATAAGTCATGAGCAATAAAGATATAGGTGAGCTTGAATTGCTGCTGGATATCCATCATCAAATTGAGAATCTGGGCTTGAATTGAAACATCCAGAGCGCTCACCGGTTCATCGGCAACAATAAGCTTCGGACTTACAGCTAAAGCACGGGCAATACCAATGCGCTGCTTCTGCCCGCCGCTGAACTCATGGGGAAAGAGAGCAGATTGCTCAAACTCTAATCCCACCTGCTCCATTAACTCGGCTACTCGTTCTCTGCGCTCTTTCTCGCTCCCCATACTGTGGATAATCAAAGCCTCGTCAATAGAATCACCCACGGTCATCCTTGGATCGAGCGAAGCCTCTGGGTCCTGAAAGATAATCTGGAAATCCTTCCTCAATCCCCTCAAACCTTTCCTATCGAGTGTAGTAATATCGATTCCTTTGTAGAGTATTTCACCACTGGTCGGCTGTTCCAACCGCAATAATGTCCTGCCCAGAGTTGACTTCCCGCATCCAGATTCACCAACTAACCCCAGCACCTCACCCTCTTGTATGGTAAACGATACTCCATCTACCGCTTTGACATCACCAACATGTTGGGAAAATAGTCCTAAGGTCACAGGGTAGTATTTTTTTAAGTTTCTTACATCGAGTAAAAATTCGTTATCAACCATTCTATTCTCTAGGCTCTGTATAAATGGCAACATACGGTATGTTCTTGGGAAAGACTTAAAAGTTTCGGTTCCTGCTCACGGCAGATATCCATAACATGAGAACATCGGGGATGAAAAGGGCAGCCACTGGGCAGTGCAATAGGGTCAGGTGTACTACCTGGAATCGATACTAATCTATCCTCAGCCCTGGTGAAATCAGGCAAGCAATCGAGCAAGCCAATAGTATAGGGATGTTTCGGGGCATTAATTATCTCTGCCACAGGAGCAGTCTCAACGTCCTTACCAGCATAGATAATCACCGCCCTATCTCCAATCTCTGAGACTACCCCCAGATCATGGGTGATAAATATCAGGGACATTTTTCTGTTCAGCTTCAGCTCCTTAAACAGGTCAAGGATTTGTGCCCTTACGGTCGCATCCACCGCAGTAGTCGGCTCATCTGCAATCAGAATTTGCGGGTCACAGGATAAGCTCATGGCTATCATCGCTCTTTGTCTCATGCCACCAGACAACTGGTGAGGATACCGGTCCATGACCGTTTCTGCTGACGGAATCCCCATCTCTTCGAGCAAGCTAATGGCTTTCTCGTTAGCCGCACCAGTACGCATTTTCAAATGAACCTTTATCTGTTCTGTTATCTGCTCACCCACCGTAAACACAGGATTCAATGCAGATTGTGCATCCTGGAAAATCATAGCGATTTCCCTGCCTCTAATTCGCCTCAACTCCTCCGGCAAACATTTGAGCAAATCCAGACTGTTATACTTCGCCATACCTCCTACTATTTTGCCCGGCGGGCTATCAATCAAACCCAGAATAGATAATACCGAGACCGATTTGCCACAACCTGATTCACCGACAAGGCAGAGACATTCCCCAAGTCTTAGTTCAAAGTTCACCCCGTCAACCGCCTTCACCACACCACGACGAGTGAAAAAGCGAGTCTTCAAATCGGTAACTTTTAATACAGCGCCATTAGTCGACATTATCGAAACATTTCTCTACTTGCTAAATATTGCTTTTGGGGTCGAAGGCGTCTCGAAGCCCGTCACCCAGGAAGTTAAAGGCTAACACCGTCAGCAACAACATGATTCCCGGCTCCACTGCTACCCACCAGGCAGTATCCAGACTCTGCTGTCCTGATTCCAGAATTATCCCCCAACTGGTCACTGAAGGGTCACCGAGGCCGATAAAACTTAAAGCTGCTTCAGCTAAAATGACGCCGGGAATCGATAAGGTAGCCATCACGATAATAAGACTGATAACATTAGGTATCAGATGACGGAAGATAACCCGGCGATCGCTGGCGCCGAGAGCCCTGGCTGCGGTAACAAAGTCTCTGGTTCTCAATGATAATGCTTCGCTCCGTATCAGGCGAGCAGCACCTGTCCATCCAGTCAAACCGATTACCAGCACTATTAAACCCAGGTTTGGGCCGAAAAAGAAAACAATCATCACCAGCAGCAGGAAAAAGGGGAAAGTCATCATGACATCGGTGAATCTCATTAAAGCATTATCTGCCCACCCCCCCAAATAAGCGGAGAGAACACCGATTAGTGCCCCTAAAAAAATAGCGATACCCGTAGCCAGCAATCCCACCCATAACGATATTCTGGCGCCCGAGACTAACATTGCCAGCATATCGCGTCCCTTGCTATCAGTGCCCAGGGGATGCTTCCCTGTCCCGGAAGTCCCGGAAGTAGTGAATTGACCAGTAGCTATATTGTAGACCGCAACTTCAGTGTTGAATCCCAAAGGCGGCAAACTCTTTTCCTCAAAGTTCACCAGGGTAGGGTCAACAGTGAGAAACGGGCCTGAGTATTGCCAGGAAAACTAAAAAAAGTATAAACGCCAGACCAGCGACAGCAAGCTTGTTTTTGCTCGTTCGCTGCCAGTAATAGCGAATGAGCCGTCGATTGTTATAGAAAATACCACCGACCTTTTGAAAAACGTTCTTAGTCATAGCGTATCCTTGGGTCAAGATAGGTGTAAGCAATATCAGTAACCAGGTTAATAATCAGCACCAAAAACGTCCCAATAAGAGTTATCGCCACTACCACCGGGTAATCGTCAGCAAAAATAGCTTTGAAGGATATTTGTCCTAAACCAGGGATACCAAAGATAATCTCGGTAAGATAGGCACCACCAAAGACAATACTGCCTAAATCGAACATTATTATGGTGAACAGCGGCAGCAAGGCATTGCGGAACACATGTTTTCCAATCACAGTACGCTCGGGCAATCCCTTAGCCCTGGCCGTAGTCACGAATCCCTTATGTAAATTGTCCAGCATCGCTGAACGCGTATAGCGCACATACCCTGCCAGCATTCCAGTAGCGAGCGTTATCACTGGGAGCGTCAGCGCTACTAAATTCTCCCATGAGAATAGGGGCAGCGTGGTGTCATAATAGGTTTTAAACCATCCCAGCTTCACCGAGAACAGAAGAATGAGCATGACACCCAGCCAGAAATTAGGCACAGATATACCGAGAAAAGATAAAAACGTAGCTGCGTAATCGATTTTGGAATATTGTTTCACTGCCGAATAAATGCCGATTAAAATACCCAGGATTGCTGCAAACACAGTGCTCAGCAATATCAGTTGAAATGAATAAATCCAGTGAGTTTTAATTAAATCCATTACGGGCATCGAGGTGCTATATGACCATCCCCAATCCCCCTGAAACAGGTGCACCATATAATTTGCGTATTGCTCCCATAACGGTTTATCAAGGCCATATCTCGCTTCGATGGCAGCGGTAATCTGTGTCACATCCTGCCCTCTGGCTGCGATATTAGCCAGGTACTTGTCTGCCGGGGAACCAGGGCTTATCCTCACCAGGATAAAGGTGATAGTGACTATACCCCAGGCAATAATTATGGCGTAGATAAGCCTCTTAATAATGTAGTACTTAAGCCAGCTCTTTCCCATGAGTAACAGCACCCTTTCGCGCTAGCATCAGTAGCTACGCGGAATAACAAGGCTTCTAGCCATAAACATACTATTCAAAATACCAGAGGTACGAATTATATCCCATACTGATGCCAGGTTCTATTCCCTTGACGTTCTTCTGAAAACCGATATTGGATAAGCGGAATACCAGGAAATCCACGGGTTGTTCTTCAGACAAAACACGCGATATTTCCCCATATATTTTCCGCCGCACTTCCCTATCCAATGCCTCTTTCGTCTTTACTTTTTCAAATAGTTTATCTATTTCTGGATTAGAATAGCCGAAGAAATTCAATCCACCATTCGTAGTGAAAAAGGTACCACTCCCGGACGGAGCCATAATGTCTGTCCCAAAGCCCATTAATACCAGATCCCATGGTTCATCACTGACAGCCTCCAGACCGCCATTATGCCTGGGTGGCAGGTCCTTTCCGGGAACTTTGTTCATTAAATATTTCCTCACCAGTGTCTCCCACGGCACGAGTTTAAGTTCAACTTCAATGCCGAAAGATGCTAATTCCTGTTTTACTAAAAAAGCCATGTCCTCCGCTAACCCACCACCAGTCGTCGTGACCAGAACAAGCTTCAAAGGCTTGCCGTCTTTGCCCACAATTTCTATCGTTCCATCGGGTTTCTTCTTGCCATAGCCCGCCTGGTTAAAAAGCTCAGCAGCCTTCTTTTTATCATTGAGCGACCCAACACCGTATTTGACCACGCTCTCTGCCGTATACCAGGGTGAAGTCACCGGTATAAAGCTATAAGCCGGCTCAGCAAAGCCAAAATATACCGATTTACATATGGTATCTTTGCTTATCGACATGGAGATAGCCTGCCTGACTTCCTTCTTCTTTAACCCTTCCCACCCATTAGCTCGATGGTTATAACCTATCAGTGTATACCCTGCGCTGGGTACAGTGTACACAGTGATATTTTTCATGCCTTTAAACTTGCTCACTTTTTCCGGCTCGATGCTACCCATGGTAATATCGCCTGCTTCCAATGCCGCCAGCATAGTAGGGGCATTTCCAAAAAGCTTGATGACATACTGTTCAAAATAAGGGGCACCCACGGACTTGCCCAGATAGTAATCCGGGTTTCTCTCAGCGACGAATCTATCGTTACGGATCCACTCCTTAAACCGGTACGGCCCCATATTGCCGGTATAGGTTAAATTGTTGAATTCCGGTGCTCTGGTGAAAGCCTCGACATTGCCCTCATACTTGGTAGCAATGTATTTAGGATAAGGTATCAGGTCATAAATGGTGTAAACGAACTCAGGATCAACTGCCTGGCGTTTAACAGTAAACGTAGTCGTATTCACTACTTCTGGCGTGACGAAAACAGTCTTCCCGTCCGCTTGTTCCTGCCAACTGTCTTTATAGGGATAGTTAAGCCATTCTGAAAACATCAAATTTTTCAACGTGTAGACATAGTCTTCGGCAGTCACCTGAGAGCCATCGCTCCATTTGAGGTCATCCCTGATAGTAACGGTATAGACCAGACCATCTGGTGATACCTCAATATCCTTAGCCAGGCAAAGCAAGTGAATTTCGAGCTTGTTATTATAATTTGCCAGGGAGTCCAGTGTCAGCCCAATATAGCTAAAGGATGTACTATCAGCGACAAGGAGCAAATTCAGTGACTCGGCATCACCACCATATTGACCATCGATAAAAATTCCTGTTGCCTGTTTGGACTTACCGCCAGCACAGCCACCGAGTAACAGTGCTATGAGCATTAAAATTACTAACAGTCTCATCCTGGCCATTTAACTGCCTCCGTAAATCATCTTTTTCTCTGAGATATTTTTACAGTCTTAATTGAAACCTAACTTTAAACGGCTGATAACTTCTTCGACACTCTCATCGGCCCTGGCATTAATAGCTTTAATAGCGTCCTCAACCTTTTGTTTTTTAGAGACATTAGAGAGATCATTGAGCGAGTCATAGTAGCCGGCTCGCCTCCCCAGCCTGTAGTTAAGCCTCTCTGCCGAAGACAATGACAGGTATTTGTTAATAACAGACAGGCATGCAGCCTTCGCCTCAGGGAACTTACCGTCTACTTCAGGCAATAGATTCATGATGTGGTCGCTTTTGACTTCACTGGTAACATGGAGCTTCTCAATAAGGCTACCCAACTCCTCAACGACCTCATCTTCTGTTTGCAGCTCAAACTCACCACGTTCGAGCGCGGACCATAACGGCATTGTGTGAGTCATATAGAGACTACGAATTCTGATGAAATCAGGATTGATCTCATTGAGAACTCTTGCCGTCTCAGCACTATGTTCTGCCGACATTTTCCTACCACCCAATCCTGGCATAATATACTCGCTCAGCGAAATACCAGCCTCGATTATATTCTTGCCACCCTTAATATGATTCTCCGCTGTAACCCCTTTTTGCATGTACTCCAGTATTTTATCAGAACCGCTTTCCAGACCTATGTGCAATCGAGAAAGCCCGACCTTTTTCAGCTCACTTAGTTCCTCAACAGTCTTTTTAGCAGCAGTCTTCGACCGAGCATAAGACGTTATCCGATTCAATTCAGGAAACGTTTGCTTTAAAAAAGCAATAACCTGAATCAAATCAGGTGTCCGCATGATCAGGGTATTTGCATCCTGGAGAAAAGCCGATTCACTACCTGCCCACATCCAGAGTGACACATTGCGTATTGCAGCATTAAACTGATACTGGTTATATACAGCAGCAGCCATCTGTCTCACGCTGCCACCATCGCCTACCTTACAGGCGAGTTCCCTTATCTTATCCCTGATAGCTCTGGCTGTTTCGATATCCCTGACTATATCTTCCACAGGTCTAAGTTCAAATTTTTCCCCTTTATATATATCGCAGAACTGGCATTTGTTCCAGGGACAATTTTTCGTTACCCTTATGAGCAAAGAATAAGCCTCGCTCGGTGGCCGTATAGGCCCAAGTTCAATAGAATAATCTGGTGATTTCAGCAGCTCCATAGTTGTTCATTATATATTCATAATTGAGTAAGAGGCAATAACTCACGATAAAGGAAAGGTCAGGAATATGGTATGCTATGATAGATATATCACTGAGCTCTTATAGCTTCAACAGGAAATTGTTTCACTAAAGGCTAAACCATGAAGAAAATCAAGTTCATTTCCTTTGATGTCGAAGGCACACTGGTAACTACCGACTTCAGCTACGCCATCTGGTTTGAAGCTATCCCTCAAAAATATTGTCAAAAGCATGGAATTTCCTTCGAGCAGGCCAAAAAAGCTGTCATGAAGGAATATGAAAAGGTCGGTGACCAGAGAGTGGAATGGTATGATATCAAATACTGGTTCCAGAAATTTGACCTTGGCGATTACCAACCTGCCATGGAACAATATCAGGATAGAGTTCAGTACTTCCCTGAAGTCAGAGAACTACTAACCTCTCTCGATGGAAAATATAAGGTCATCGCAACCTCCGGGTCACCGAAGGAATTTTTACATCATCTCCTTCGAGACATTAAGCCTTACTTCCATCGGGTCTTCTCCTCAATATCAGATTATAAACAGGTTAAGACCCGCGATTTTTACCAGAAGCTATGCCAGGAGCTCGATGTCGTCCCTGAGCAAATTCTCCACATCGGTGATAACTGGCAGTTCGACTTCGCAGCTCCAAAGGACATAGGTATGAAAGCGCTCTACCTTGATAGGCAAGGTAAAGACAATCATCACAGCTCTCTAACTGACTTGGCACAGCTCATAACTTATTTGCCGAAAATATAAAGAGTAGCATTGTGGACAGTTCCTGAGCTCGTATTTTAGAAGAGACAGCTACCATAACTATTAGGCCAGAGTATCTGGAATTTGTTTGTATTGGTAGAGGTAGAGTATCAACAGGTAGAACTTTTTTAATTACGTTAACTACTGCTTTTTCCCATTGCCAAACGTCTTAAATCCTGAGGCATCTTCTCAATTGCATATCGAAGTGCGGTTCTGGGCATGGTTCGTTTATTCCGCATCACATAATCGAATACTTCCTTTTGATGCATCCGGCTTGCTTCCTTGAGCATCCAGCCATAGCCTTTCTGCACCAGGTCATCCTTATCCTGCAGTAAAATATCCGCTATCTCGAAGATATCCCCTAAAAACTTTCCCTGTTTAGCCGGGATGATTAACGTTACTGCTGAAGCTCGCCTGAGCCACCGGTTTTCTAATTTTGCCCATCGCTTCAGGTTTTCGATGTACTGCGGATATCGTTCAATAAACGCTCCGATGGTGTGATTGCACAATGTGTCGCACTTTGCCCAGTTATTGACATATTTATTAAGCCAGTTTTCGAAAAGAATGAAATCGCCGGGTTCATATTTGTCATGTAATCGATATGCCCAGTCAAAGGCAATAAACGCTTCTTCGCCGTAGTCCGACTTTAACAGTTCCTCACACAGAGAAAATATTTCCTGCTTACTGAGGTGTTTAATTTCCACGGAAATGCTTCCGGGCGATTTTACTGACTATTGCAGTCTTTACTCCATGGAAAATAACCCGCTCTTTAAAAAAGGTTTGGGAAATATTCCTGGTCTTTTCATCTACCTGCTGTTCCAGTTCTTTCCGTATTGTGGATATCAAATCTGTCTTCATGTAATTATTCTAGACGGAAAAACAAACTCATAATCCAGCAAGTTAAGCTAGGCTTAAATGCAAATTCATAATTACGAGCCGTTGATTGTCGATTTTATTTATGTGTAATATCAAAAATTAGTAAAGCGAAGCGAGCGAATTCACCCATCGCAATGATCTATTAGATCACAATCTCCTCTTCAAAAAGTGTACCTTTAAATCCAAGCATTAGTAACGGATAATTTGGCTGCAACTGGTCAACTAATCTAACAAACTTAGGGTATTCTGGCATTGTTGTATAACTAGGGTTAATATTATTGCGCTCAAACGCCAAGACAAGAATAGCAACTCCCAGATCACCTGTGTTAGCCCCAATCTGAAATTTTACTAAATCCTTTTCGACATTGGGACGAAACTCTATTTCTATAAACAGCCTCGAACCGTTATAACTAGACCCCAAGGCTATATCTGCCGCCTCATTCAATACAGTGCTGTATCTACGATTTGCGGATTTTAGGATGCCCCCTCGTTGGAGGTCATCGCATATGTGTCGTTCCATGGCCTCGGCTAGGTCTTTTTGAAACCCATGGTTAGGGTCAATCGGTCGTTGGTGAATAAAAGCACCAAGGCTCCCTCGGACTTTGCCGATCGATAGGCCGAAGGTTCCTAGTGCCTGCTCCACAAGAGCCTCACTAGGCCATGTATGATGCATTACTTCTATTATTTTAAAGGCCATAGCAGTAATTGTTGAGGTCTATATCCTCTATTAAGCTTATCTTATAACTGGTCACCTTGGACCTAACCCCTTTTTTCAACTGGTTGCCTGATGATGGTTTTCCATTTTTCCGGCGCTGATTTACGGATGTCACTCAAATAAATCTCATGGTGCTTTCTAACCAAACCATCAAATGCATAGCCATTATCTTTAATAAAACGATGAAGCTTTTCGATGGTTGGACCTTCAGCAGAAAATGGACCGACGTGCATTATTTGAGCGGACAAGCCCTCATGAAAGCTCTGAAATCTAGCTTTCGGCAGAGCCGGTAATTTTTTCTTCTTTTCAACCTGTATTAAGGCATCATTTAAAAATACTTCTGTTACATACTTTGGCTGCATAATCATCGCCGTCCATTTCCAGATATCTTTATTGGTAGCGCTGAACTGGCTCATATCATCAGTCCACCACAGACTTTCGAGAGGCATAACACCATAGTCTATTTCCTTTTCTTTTTTAACCATGAACTTGATAGTATAGGATATTGAATAGAGTGCTTCTATGGCGTCCTGGTATTGTTGAGCTTTATTGGGATCACCTAAGCCGTCAATCATGATAAAGTTCATTGGCGGCACTTCGACAAAAGTAAACGCTGTTGCCGAAGTATTATACAAATGCTTAAGTTCTTTTTTTAAGTCGATTTTCTCCATCGTCATCCTCCTCGGAATCAATCTGCTGAACATTTAAGTATAACATGGTGGACATTCGGGGATTCAGTCTCATAACTTGCCAATACTCCATCATGTATGAGCAGTCCAGCGTGACCAGCCAAGAAAATTGCAGCAAAAATAAAGGGGAACATGCTTACAGTCTCTCAACTTTAACCAAAGGAAGGAGTCTCTCCACATCCTTACGATGGCAGAGCTCCACACCAGGCGTAAGTGCAGTTGCTGCACCGGCAGCCGCGGCGAGGCGAGCTGCCTCTTCAAGACTAGCGCCCTGACTTAATTTCATCACCAACCCGGCTATTGCCGAGTCACCAGCTCCTACTGTACTGCTCACCTCAACCTGAGGTGATGTGACCTTCAGTATCTTCTTCCCATCAGAAATGATAAGCGGATCCTTGCCTCGTGAAATCGCCACAATCTCTATGCCCTGGGCGAGCAACGTTTTCACCGCTTTGATAATTGCCCCTTCACTTTTAAGTTTCACACCGAGCAACTCTTCAGCCTCATGGATATTGGGCTTAATGATAGCAGGTTTTGCCTTTATCCCTTCCTTCTGCCAGGTGTCATCGGAATCAAGCACTGTCTTGATGCCCTTTTTCTTGGCATCTTCGATTAATTGGTGATACATATCATCAGGCACCCCTGGAGGCAGACTGCCAGCAAAGACTAAAAAGTCCGGCTTCGGCGCAATGTTTTTTATTTTTGTTATCAGGTCTTCCAATTCTTCCTTCAAAATCAACGGGCCCGGTGCATCAATCCTGGTTTGACGACGAGTTTGTAAATCAGTAATGATGAAATTGCTCCGTATCTCACCCTTAATCAGAGCGAAATCAAATGGAACATTCTGCTGCTGCAGGAGTAGCTTAAGTATTTCGCCATCAATGCCACCAATGAAACCGTAGGCGATAGTCTCACCATCAAGTTCACGAACAACTCGCGAAACATTGATGCCCTTGCCGCCGGGGTCGCGGCGAAAGCTAGTCCATCGGTTCGCCTCATCCACCACCAGACCATCCACGGTAACGGTCTTGTCCAGAGTCGGATTAAACGTTACTGTCGCAATCATTTAAACCTTCTCTACTTTTAGTAAATTAGTGCTGCCAGTCGTGCCGACCGGTACACCTCCGGTGATGACCACGAGGTCACCATCCTGAGCCAGCCCGGATTCTCTGGCTATTTTGGCACCTTGAGCAAATAAATCCGTAATTCTGGAACCTGAAGCAACCTTAAAAGCACGCACCCCCCATGACAGCGCTAGCTGCCTCTTTGTTACCTGGCTAGGAGTAATTGCCAGTACCGGCACTTCCGGACGATACTTGGCGACACGCCGCGCAGTGCTCCCTGAAGAGGTAAAAGCGACAATAGCAGTAGCGCCTAACTGATGCGCGGTATGACAAGCGGCATAGCTGATAGCATCTTCGGTTTTCGGCTGGAGATATTTGCCTTTGTTTGCCAGAATCTCATCATAAGGCAACGCTGTCTCAGCCTCCAAGGCCACCTGTGCCATCATCGAGACTGCCTCAACTGGATATTGACCGATAGCTGTTTCCTCGGACAACATAATAGCATCAGCGCCATCAAAAATGGCATTGGCTACATCCGTAACCTCGGCACGGGTGGGGCGTGGTGAATCCACCATTGACTCAAGCATTTGCGTAGCCACAATCACCGGTTTGCCCAATCGATTGCATTTCTGGATGATCTGCTTCTGGACTATGGGTACTTTCTGTATCGGGATTTCAATACCCAGGTCGCCTCGGGCAACCATAATCCCATCAGCTTCCTCTAAAATCTGGTCGAGATTGTCGAGTGCCTCATGTCTTTCGATCTTGGCAATAAGCATCGAAGTGGCACCCTTTTGCAGTAAGAAACGCCTTACCTTTGCTATATCTTCAGCCTCTCTGACAAATGACACTGCAACAAAGTCCACCTGATACTGGACGCCGAAGTCGAGATGACTCCAATCCTCATCAGTAATCGAGGTAACTCCTAAATTCTCTCCTGGGACATTAAAACCCTTATTATCACCCAGGCGACCTCCGGTCAGGACTTTGCATCCGATATCGGTAGTGCTTAACGCTGTTATTTCTAGATTTATGGTGCCATCGCCAAGGAAAATGGTATTGCCCAGCTTGACATGCTTTGGCAGGTCAGGTAAATCCACAGATACCTGATGCGCATCACCAAGTATGGGACGAGTGGTAATAAGGAAATCATCGCCTGCTTTGAGCAGTACCCCACCTCCCTTGACTTTCCCTGTCCTTTCCTTAGGTCCCGGAAGGTCCTGCATAATGGCGAGAGGCAAATCAAGCTGCCTGGCAACACGACGAAGCGTGCGAATATGCCGGGCATGCTCACTATGAACGCCGTGAGAAAAGTTGATTCGTGCTACATCAAGACCCACCTTAAGTAACTCAGCGATAATCGAGGCTGAATTACTGCTCGGTCCGATAGTACAGACTATCTTGGTCCTTCGCATTGAAGCACGATGAGGAATTCCTGGGAGCATACTACTTACTACTCAATATAGCTTATACCAGTTTTCCGTCACAGGAGCAAGTTCGCTGTACGTAAAGCCAAATTTTCGATACCATGGCACGGCGTATTTGGTGGTTATTTCTAAAAGCTCTTTCAACCTATCTGCTGCAGTAGTTTTCAAATAGTTGACCCTCTGCTTCCTATCTGCAAATCGTAAAACCTCTTGCCAGATCGCCCTCCCGCCAAGAAATCCAGAGGCTCCTGCCCGACAGGCTACTTTCACCTGCTCGCGGAATGTTTTATAGTCTACTCCAGCACTGAGCAGCACCCAGGGCACTCGCGAAGCATCGTTTAATTTCTGGCACATCTCAAACGCTTTTGACGCATCTTTTCCAGAACCAAGGTCGCCAGGAAACTCTGCTTTAAGAACATCTATAGGTAACGTTGTTATTAACCGGGCGGTTTCTATCACCAGCCCGGATTTCTTCGCGGCAAACTGCAATGGGGTAGACTTCTCCTCACCTATGGGATAGCTCACAGGCTCAACCAGAAAAGGCAGGTCATGTCTGGTGCATTCTTCCGCCACCGAGCGCAACGTCTCCAGTTGTTTGCTGGCAACTTCAGCCAGGTCTGGGCGGAAATAAACCAATATTTTCGCCGCAGAGCCACCCATCCTCTTAATTTTTTCCACGGACCATCCGTCCAGTAGAGTGGTGACCCGACCCTCGGGATTATTCTGATAGCCACTAGCCTCCACACTCACCAGCAAACCGGCACGCCCGGGTAGAATACTTCCAGCAATACTCTGAGCGGCACCATAGATGGGGTCTAACAATATAGCACTGGCATAAGGAGACAAAGCTGAGCAAATATCCATCTTCCACTCAACCATGTCGCTATAGCCGATTTGCTTGCCCAATTCCTTTTCAATAGCAGATTGTAGCGAACCCCTATGGTCGATTGCAGAAATAACAAAAGCCCCTTCAGGGGTTGAAATCTGCTGCAAGCCTCTGATTTTCCCAATACCAAGATTACTCATATCCACCTCCTGATGTAGCATGGCTGCCTTCCGAAACTATATCGTTTTACTACTGTTTTATCAAGTCAATCACTATAACATTGTGGTAAAATAGAAAATAATCGTCTATGCTCGTAATTTTCAAATATGTCACTAGTTTAATCCGTATGCGAATGATGGATCGTGTTATATTTTACAACAGAGGTGCCAGTTCTTAACATGACTATCTCACTAAGATTTGTTGCTGTATCGGCTCTTTTCATCACCTCTCTCATCACGGCTAACATTCTGATCGTCAAACAAATTGCCATCGGCACTATCATCATTCCAGCGGCTATTATTATCTTTCCCCTGAGCTACATCTGCGGCGATGTTTTAACCGAGGTCTACGGCTACAAACAAGCACGTCTGGTAATCTGGCTGGGATTTACCTGTAACTTAATCGCCGTCATAGCTTTCTGGATAGGTGGAATATTGCCCCCAGCACCTACTTTTGAAGCTCAGTCTGCTTACGAGCGTATCCTGGGCAGCACGCCTCGCTTCCTCATCGCCTCTTTCGTCGCCTACCTTGCTGGTGAGTTTACTAATTCCTTCATCCTCGCTAAAATGAAAATTGCCACTAAAGGCAAATGGCTCTGGACACGAACTATCAGTTCCACCTTAGTAGGGCAGGGTTTTGATACAATAATTGTGCTCACTATAGCTTTTGCCGGGGTACTGCCGTTTACTGTTCTGGGTATTATGATAGTAAGCCACTGGTTATTGAAATCAGCCTATGAAGTGATAGCCACACCTTTTACCTACGTGGTGGTGAACTATTTAAAACAGAAGGAACAAATTGATGTCTATGACCATGAAACGAAGTTCAATCCCCTTGTGCTCGGTTAGTTCAAAGCTTTGGGATGGGATAGACCATGGAACCCAGGTTTATCGTCGATATTAATGCCGGCAAGCTGGCCAAGTGGCTGAGAATCATAGGGTATGATGCCCTGCTCTTTACCAACGAGGATGACGGTAAGATGATTAAAATCGCCGTAAATGAAAATAGAATAATCCTGACCAGGGACTCACAAATCATGAAGCGACGGCTGATTACCAGCGGCAAACTGAAAGCAATTTTTATTCAAGGGGATGAGGTTAAAACCCAACTTCAACAAATTGCCAGCGCGCTGAATCTGGACTACCATCTCAGACCTTTTACCGTTTGTCTTGAATGTAACCAAATCCTGATAGCACGACGCAGAGAAGAGATAGGTAACCAGGTTCCACCTTATGTGCTCAAAACACAAAGTCACTATATGGAATGTCCTTCCTGTCATCGCCTATTCTGGAGAGGAACTCACTGGCAAGCTATGAGTCAAGAGTTGGAGAAGTTCAAAGCACATAGTCAAAACCAATTAAAGGCAGTGTAAGCATATGAAAGTTGTTACGGCAGAGCAGATGCACCATATTGACCAGACCGCTGCAGGTATCGGTTTAACTACCGAAATATTGATGGAGAACGCCGGCCGAGCTATAGCCGAAGAAACGAAAAAACTGTTAAATGGTGCCATCGGAAAACATATCCTGGTCCTGACCGGTCCTGGTAATAATGGTGGCGATGGGTTAGTGGCAGCCCGCTATCTTGAAGACTGGGGCGCCGAAGTTAGCCTGTATTTGTGCAATCGGCGCTCACCTGACGATGCAAATTTTAAACTGGTACATGAGCGGAAGATCGACATCATGAGCGCTGAGCAAGACAAGACTTTTACCAGCCTCGAGCAGCGTCTGTCTGTTTCAGAAGCAGTAATTGACGCTATCTTTGGCACTGGAAGAAGTCGAACTATCGAAGGCCTGTTCAAAGAGGTGATGGGCAGGGTAATAGCAGCAAAAAAGAACCGCCCTGAGCTTTTTATTATCGCTGTGGATATGCCTTCAGGACTCGATGCTAACACTGGCGCTGTCGACCCGGGTTGCCTTTACGCGAATGCCACCATCACACTAGGCTACCCCAAGCCAGGTCTCTACAACTTCCCCGGCGCTGAAAGGGCTGGAAAAGTCATTATCGCCGATATCGGTATACCTCCAGCTTTGGCACAGGATATAACCACAGAGCTTATCACTGAAGACTGGGCAAGGTCTGTGCTGCCCAGTCGCCCTGCCAGTGCTAATAAAGGAAGCTTTGGCAAGATAATGGTAGTGGCTGGCTCTATCAATTACATCGGAGCCGCTTACCTCGCCTGCATGGGCGCCGCCAGAACAGGCGCCGGACTGGTGACACTGGGCACTGCTCAGAGTCTCCTGCCAATTTTAGCAGCGAAACTCACCGAAGTTACCTATATCCCGTTACCAGAAGCTGGAACAGGAATCATATCATCGAGAGCAAGGTCAGTTCTCCAGCAACAACTGAAAGACTATAATGTGCTGCTTATGGGTTGTGGTCTGGGACAAAATGCTGAAGTCATCAAATTCATCAGGTCAACGCTATTCGACTTGCCCCAGCTACGCTCCATGTCCCTTGTTCTCGACGCTGATGCTCTCAATACATTAGCTCAGATACCACAATGGTGGCAGAGGCTAGGTCAGGATGTTATACTAACTCCACATCCTGGAGAAATGGCCCGATTAATTGGCGTTTCACTGGATAAAATACAGCAGGAGCGATTGGAAATTGCTCAGAAAGCAGCCAGGGAATGGCAGAAGGTGATAGTGTTGAAAGGAGCTTATACTATTGTTGCCGCGCCGGATGGACAGACGAAGATCAGTCAGGAAGCTAATCCTGGACTGGCTTCGGCAGGCACGGGTGATGTGCTCACTGGAGTGATTGCAGGGCTAAGAGCACAGGGGCTATCTTCCTTCGATGCTGCCGCTTGTGGAGTTTACCTTCACGCTCAAGCTGGTGAGCGAGTCAGGCAAGAGATGGGCAATGCTGGTATGCTAGCAAGTGACCTTTTGCCGATACTGCCCCGTGTTATAAAGACTTTGAAACACAAGGAATAGGATGTTACTAGCTGCTGATATCGGTAATACAAATATCATCTTTGGCGTATTCGACGGTGAAAAGCTGAAAACTACGCTGCGCATAGCCACGGGTATTCACACCATGCCAGATGAATATGCCGCGCTGATGCTCTATCTCCTTGAGCGCCAGGGCGTATCTGCATCCCAAATCACCGATGCAGTGCTATGCAGCGTGGTACCTCCGCTGGTCACCACCTTCGAGGATCTGTGCAAGCGCTATTTTAAAATCTCACCGCTGGTGATAGAAGCAGGTGTCAAAACAGGCATACGGATATGCATGGACAATCCCAGGGAGGTTGGTGCTGACCGCATAGTGAACGCTGTCGCCGCCCATAAACTGTACAAAGGCCCCGTGATTGTTATCGATATGGGAACTGCGACTACATTTGATGCCGTGTCCAAAGATGGAGATTATCTCGGCGGCGCTATTGCTCCCGGGATTATCATCGCCACCGAGGCATTATTTACCCGTACTGCCGCACTGCCCAGAGTAGATTTATCTTACCCTAAAAAAGCTATTGGCACGAGCACAATTGCTGCCATGCAATCAGGAATTGTCTTCGGCTATGTGGGCTTGATTGAAGGCATCGTAACTCGAATTCGTGAGGAACTTGGGGGCAAGGCTAAAGTGGTAGTCACTGGTGGCTACTCGAAGCTTTTTGCCCACGAGACTTCTGTGATTGATGTAGTCAATCTTGATCTGACATTGATCGGTTTACGTTTGATTTACCAGATGAATAAGGTTTAAAGGACAATAGACTGTGGCATTAACAGGTAGAACTATAGTATTGGGAGTGACCGGCAGCATCGCCGTGTATAAAGCGGTTGACCTGGCAAGCCAATTGACTAAAGCTGGTGCCAGGGTTGAGGTCATTATGACCGATGCCGCCGCGGAATTCGTAACTCCACTTACCTTCCGCAATATCACCGGAAGACCGGTGGTTACCAGGATGTTCGAACTCGCCTCCGAATACAGCGTGGAGCATGTGGCTCTCGCCGATGCTGCCGATATAGTGGTCATCGCTCCAGCGACTGCAAACACAATCGCCAAGCTCGCTGCTGGCATAGCCGATACTATGCTTACCTGTACCGTTCTCGCCACTAAAGCGCCCATTATCATAGCTCCAGCAATGGATGCCAATATGTGGGACAATTCTGTCACCCAGGACAATGTGGCAAAGCTCAAGGCTCGAAAATTTACCATCGTTGGTCCCGAAAGGGGAAGGCTTGCCTCGGGCAAGATAGGTATGGGACGCTTTATTGAGGTGAACCAGATTATTGGCACGGTGTATCAGGCACTGGGGAGGAATGGGGACATGGCGAGAAAACATATCGTGGTCACTGCCGGTGGCACCAGAGAACCCATTGACCCGGTTCGATGCCTCACCAATTATTCTTCGGGCAAGATGGGTTATGCCCTGGCAGAAGCTGCCCGAGACCGCGGCGCTCGAGTAACGCTGATAACAGCGCCAACTGCACTGCCTAAACCTGTTGGTATGGATATAGTCGATAGCAGCACCGCAGAGGAAATGTATAAAGCGGTCAAGAAAGCGACAGCTCAAGCCGACGCCTTGATTATGGCAGCCGCCGTAGCCGACTTCCGACCCATAAAGGTTTCCAGGAGCAAGATAAAACGCCAAACGACAGCAAGCTTGACACTGGAGCTGGAGAAGACAGCGGATATCCTCGCTGAAGTGAAAGGCAAATTTGTTCGCATCGGCTTCGCTGCTGAAAGCAATAATTTAATTGCAAACGCCAAAGATAAACTTCAGAAAAAGCAGCTTGACCTTATTGTTGCCAACGACATCACTGTGGCTGGCAGCGGCATCGGCTCCGATAATAATAAAGTGGTCATCATCGACCGCAACGGCAAAGCTGAAAAACTGCCTCTTTTACCCAAGAGAGAGGTAGCTGATAAGATTCTGGACAGGGTGGTTGAGCTTTTTAAAAAACGCTGATAGTATTGTTTAGACACATTGTCGATTGTTCACAAAAATCTAGGGGTTGAAGGGGCTTGCCCCTTCATTGATTTTTGCTCACCACCCACTTCTCAAAAGAGAAAAGGCCAGGGACGAGAGACTACAAAAAAGACAGAACAACTGAGGATTAGTACATGACTGAATTACCAAAAGCGTATGAATCAAAGCAGGTCGAGCAGAAGTGGTATCAGTTCTGGATGAAGCAGGGGTATTTTACTCCAAGGATAGACAGAACCAAGAAGCCGTTCGTCATCATCATGCCGCCTCCGAACGTCACTGGCGAACTCCACGTAGGACATGCGCTCACCGCCACGCTCGAAGATATCATGACCAGATGGCACCGGATGAAAGGTGACCCCACATTATGGCTGCCCGGTGTAGACCATGCTGGTATTGCCACACAGGTAGTGGTAGAGCAAAAGCTAGCTGAAGAAGGTCTGGACAGACATCAAATAGGCAGAGAAAAATTTATCGAGCGAGTCTGGGAATGGGTGGCCAAATCACGGCAAGCCATCACTTACCAGCACCAGAGGCTGGGGGTTTCCTGTGACTGGACTCGCGAACGTTTTACCCTTGATGAAGGCCCAGTCCTGGCAGTGCGTACTGCTTTCTTGCGCCTGTATAACAAAGGGCTCATTTATCAAGGAGAACGCATTATTACCTGGTGTCCCCGCTGTCAAACTGCCCTGTCCGACCTCGAAGTCCAGCACAAAGACATAACCGGTAATCTCTACTATATGCGCTATCCCATAGCTGACGGTAAAGGCTATGTCACCGTGGCTACTACCAGACCTGAAACATACCTCGGCGATACTGCGGTAGCGGTAAATCCCAAAGATAAACGGTATAAGAAGCTGGTAGGCAAAAAGGTTATCCTCCCTATTATCGAACGAGTTATTCCCATCATTGCCGACGATGCCGTTGACACCTCCTTCGGCACCGGCGCGGTCAAGATTACACCGGCACATGATCCAGTGGATTTTGAGATGTCGCTGCGGCAGAACTTGCCTCTGATAAATATATTGAACCATGACGCTACCATGAATGAGCAGGCTGGACCTTACGCTAAACTCGACCGCTTCGTCTGCCGGCAAAGGATAATAGACAACTTCAAGAAAGCAGGGCTTCTGGAAAAGATAGAGCCGCATGCCCATGCGGTAGGACATTGCGACCGATGCCAGACGATGATTGAGCCTCAGGTCAGCAAACAGTGGTTTGTGAAAACAGCGCCACTGGCTGAGGCTGCAATCAATGCTGTTACCGATGGACGCATCAAGATTATCCCGGAACGCTTCAATAAGATTTATCTCAACTGGATGGAGAACATCCGTGACTGGTGCATCAGCCGCCAGCTATGGTGGGGACATCGTATCCCGGTATGGTACTGTGAGCAATGCCACCAGATAACAGTCGCCGTTGACGAACCTGCCAAATGTTCTCATTGTGGCTCATCTGATATCGTTCAGGACCCAGACGTGCTTGATACATGGTTCAGTTCGGCGCTATGGACGCACTCGACACTGGGTTGGCCCAAGAAAACAGATGACCTGGAGTACTTTTATCCCACCTCGGTCATGGAAACTGGTTACGATATCCTGTTTTTCTGGGTAGCCAGGATGATTATGATGGGACTGGAAGATACCAGTGACATTCCTTTCGATACCGTCTATCTGCACGGTCTGGTAAGAGACGAAAAAGGCGATAAGATGAGTAAGATGCGTAAGAATGTCATCAGCCCGCTCGTTGCCATAGATGAATTCAGCACCGATGCTCTGCGCTTCGCTATAACTACCGGCACATCACCAGGAAATGATGTGAACTTCGGTAAACATAAGCTGGAAGCCGGTCGCAACTTCGCCAATAAGATATGGAATGCTGCCAGGTTCACTCTTCAAAGCCTTGAGGCTAACCCAATAAAAGGCAATGCTTCGGTACAGTCAGCTATTGAGCAGCCGCCAACAGTAGAGGACCGCTGGATACTAAGTCGGCTTAACCGCCTCATTATTGAAGTACACAAGCTCATGGGTGACTACCAGTTCGGCGAGGCTGAGCGGCAAATCCACGATTTCTTCTGGGGTGAGTTCTGCGACTGGTATATCGAAATAGCCAAACTACACCTCTCTAAGCCAGATTCACCAGCCCTGGCAGTGGTGACATTTATACTGGAAAATACGCTTCGTCTACTTCATCCGTTCATGCCCTTTATCACCGAGGAACTGTGGCAAAATCTGAAGCAGCGATTGCCAGAAGGAATTCTCAACCCAAGCTCCATCATGATTGCCCCATATCCTGTTGCCAATGAAAAGGCATTTGACCCAGAGGCCGAACATATTATGGACTCCATCATCGAAATCGTACGTTCTATTCGTAATGCCAGAGCTGAATACAAGGTAGAACCATCCAAATGGATAGAAGCTCATGTGTATGCCGACGAGCTTACATCTGCCATAGCTTCCCAATCTGCAGCTATAGAGACATTAGCCAAAGTCCGACCTCTGACCATTTCAGAACGCCAGAAGCGGCAAAAGAAAGGAGAGAAAGCTCTGGTGATAGTACTCAAGGAAAGCGAAGTCGTCTTGCCCTGGGCAGGCATGGTAGACATAGCCGCTGAAAAACAACGCCTGGAGAAGGAAATTAGCATAAATAAGAGAGAAATAGACCGATTGGAACAAAGATTGAAAGATGCTGATTTTATCTCCAAAGCCCCCGAGGCGATAATCGAAAAAGAGCGGAGCAGACTTTTATCTCACAAAGACAAAGTTCAGAGATTGGAGCAGGAACTGGCTCAGCTTAACCCATAGTCCTTCTCTTTAACAGCAAGTTGCGCTGCATATGAGCCAATGCTTTCTTCGTGTCACTGGCTACACGCGATTTATCACAGTGCTTTATCCGGTATTTGAATGACCAGTAGGTGAACTCCTTGAGCATGCCCAGAGACACGTTTTTACGCCTGGTATATTTTTTCTCTTTTTTAAAACTATCAAACAGAGACTGGTGTGTCTGCCCATAAATCTGCTTATATGCCTTCTCCAGCACATTATCATCCTTGTCCCAACCAGCCACCCTTCGCTCTTTACGGATATCCTCAACCACGGCTGAAACCAAAGATTCTTCCACCAGCACCCCGTAGAGATAGTTAAGATAAGCACGATATTTTGCTGACCCAATTAATCTCTTAAATTGCTCTTTGGGCAGTTCGACGGGCGGGCGGTCATGAAAAAGAAAGGCTATTTTTTCTTTCTCAGGAATATAGTCATTTATTTCCTGACAGAGGCGTTCGGCTAGCAGCAACCAGTCGAACGCTTCACCACCAATCAAATAGCGATAATGTCGTCTGCGATACGTTTCCTCGGGACTTTTCCACAACTTGACAGACTCTAGCAATGCCAGATACCAGTGTTTGCCACCAGTGACAGCCTTTTTCAGGTGGTGTATTGCTTGCAGGTCTCCTTCATTAGTACTATTATCGTTACGGTCTGTTTTTAATGCCATGCCGTTAATTCCTTCTCAAGAATGCCAACACCTCTTCAATTGGTCTGGTATTCATGATATGTGATGACTGGCACCAGCCTCGGCGAGCTACACCGATGCCGAAGCGCATCACTCCCAACTGCTCAACACTATGGGCATCCGTACCCAACACCAGCTTAACTCCAAGTTCATGGGCTCGTTGAGCATGAATGTCCTTCAGGTCAAGACGGCTAGGCATGGCATTGATTTCCAACGCCTTATTGAAACTGGAAGCTGCCTTAAATATAGCCTCCATGTCAACAGCTACTGGCTCTCTCTCGCCAAGGAGACGACAGGTTGGGTGAGCAATAATGTCAACGTCTGGATGTGCTATAGCTCCTACTATGCGACCCGTCATCTGCTCCTGGCTCTGGTTCATAGCTGAATGGACAGCAGCAATAACAACATCAATCTCAGCCAATATCTCCATGGGTGCGTCTAAACTGCCATCAGCTTTAATATCCACCTCGATGCCAGAAAAAACTCGTATGCCCTCAATACGCTGCCTAAGCTGTTTAATTTCACTAATCTGCTGCTTCAGGCGCTTAACATCAAGCCCATGAGCGATACCACGCCCGGCTGAATGGTCGGTGATTGCGATATAGTGGTAGCCGATAGCCTTAGCCGCTGATGCCATAGCCTCTATGGAATCATGACCATCGCTCCACTCAGTATGTAGATGAAAATCGCCTTGTATATCGGACGATTCTATCAGCCTGGGAATACTGCTCTGTTCTGCCAACTCAATCTCTTGTTGACCTTCCCGTATCTCCGGAGGTATATACTGCAAGCCTAACCGATGGTAGAAGTCTTCCTCAGTAGTAAATTTCTCCAATGTACCCGTTGCTAGGTCAGTGATACCATATTCACTGAGCTTCAATCCCTGTCTCTGACTTCTCTGCCGCAGGTCAATATTATGCTGCTTGCTGCCCGTGAAATACTGGAGCAAAGAGCCAAAAGAATCATGCTCCACCATCCTCAAGTCTGCCTGGAGCCCGCCTTTGAGAATAACGCTGGCTTTGGTCGTTCCCTGAGCCAGCACTTCCCTGACATGAGGCAAAGCTATGAAAGCATTAATAACCGACTCAGGATTATCGGCGGTACCCATAAGGTCAATATCACCTACTGTCTCCCTGAAACGGCGCAGGCTGCCAGCAGCGGTCACATTCTTCACCCCAGCTATTCGTTGTAAGGCATCCAGTATCTCTTCCACGACAGGTAAAGCCTCACCGATGGGAATTCGCCGGTCTTTGCGACGTAAGGCTTGAATCTGATGTAAAATATTTTCAGCGGCCTTATCACCGAGACGGAACAAGCTGGCAACGCGTCCATCATTGATAGCCAGCTCCAGTCCATCTATTGATGTTACCCCAAGTTCGCTGAGCTTCATTGCTGTCTTGGGCCCAATACCTGGAATTTCTAATAGTTTTGTAATTCCTTCTGGAAATCCAGATTTAAGTCCTTCATAATAGTCTAGCTTTCCTGTCGTCACTAGCTCAATTGTCTTCTTCGCTATTGCCTCACCCACACCGGGAATAGTTTTCAAGTCCTTGCCTTCCCCCAGCATAACTCCGATTTCTTCAGGTAGATGCTCGATAGTCCGCGCTGCTTTCTGATAAGCTCTGATTTTGAAAATATTCTCTCCTTTGAGCTCAAGAAGGTCAGCGATATCCTGAAATACCCTGGCAATATCATTGTTTTTCATTGGATATACTTAAAGTATAACAAAAACAAGAATAAATAGAGGGGGAATTGAGATTAGCGATCTACTTGCCGCAGCAGTGCTTGTACTTTTTACCCGAGCCACAGGGGCAGGGATCATTGCGTCCAATCTTCCTGTCACCTGTCGGCACCGGAGCTTTCTGGGTTTGCCTTTGAGCTGGAGGTTGTTGTTTAAGGATGCTGACTCTATAAATCATGTGGACAACATCATGCTGGATGCCGGCCACCAAACTATCGAAATAATTACCACCTTCTTTTTTGTAGGCGACCAATGGGTCAATCTGTCGCACCGACTGTAACCCAACGCTCAGTCTTAAATGGTCCATCGCAGTAAGGTGTTCTTTCCACAAGCTGTCAATTATATGTAACATCACTCTTCTTTCCAAAAGCCGCATATTCTCAGAGCCTATATCTTTCTCCTGTTGTTCATAGAGCTGCTCAGCGTAAGCAAATAAAGTATCGCTGATTTGCTCCGACTTCATCTCTGACAAGGCGCTGACAGTTAGCTCAGGTGGCAACGGTGGTGGGAAGATAGCAGCAATGTCTTCGAGTAACCCTTCCAAATCTTGCGCCACAAGTTCATTGCCACATCGAGTTGCTACCAGGCTCTGAATTTCTTTTTCAACCATCGACAGGATATTTGCTTTGAGGTCAGCACCACCCAAGATTTTCTTTCTCTCGGCATAGATTACTTCCCGATGCTTATTGACGATATCATCGTAGTCCACCAGATGCTTACGCATATCAAAATGGTAACCCTCAACTCTGACCTGGGCATTTTCTATAGCCTTATTGACCATAGAATGTTCTATGGGAGTGTTTTCATCCATTCCCGCCCATTCCATAAAGCCTTTAATACGGTCACCCCCAAAACGTCGGACGATATCATCTTCCAGCGAGATGTAGAAGCGTGAGCCGCCCGGGTCACCCTGCCTACCAGAGCGACCCCTAAGCTGATTATCGATCCGTCTGGCTTCATGTCGCTCTGTGCCAAGGACATGCAATCCACCCATTGCCACCACCTTATCATGCTCTACCTGCCAATCTCGAGATTCCTTCTGACAATCGTGGTATATTTTCTGAAATTCCTGGTCTTCACACTGGAAATCCTCTCGCTTTGGTTCTTCAGGCGTTTTCCCACCCAGTAATATGTCAACACCACGCCCCGCCATATTAGTGGATACCGTGACTGCGCCTATCTTGCCCGCCTGAGCAATAATTTCAGCTTCCCTGGTATGGTTCTTAGCGTTCAGTAACTGAACGCTAAGAACCCCTTTTCTTTTTAAGAGTTCACTGAGCTTTTCCGACTTCTCAATAGAAACCGTGCCAATGAGCACCGGCCTGCCCTGTTTATATAAGCTCTCTACCTCATTAGCTACTGCCTTAAATTTTGATTCCTCATCCTTATAAATCTGGTCAGGATTATCGATACGAATCATGGGTTTATTGGTGGGAACAGCTACCACGTCCAGCTTATATATTTTGTAGAACTCTTCCGCTTCGGTAGCCGCTGTACCGGTCATACCACCTAATTTCTGATAAAGGCGAAAATAGTTCTGAAATGTTATGGTGGCTAAGGTGACGCTCTCACGCTCAATTTTAACCTTCTCCTTGGCTTCTATCGCCTGGTGCAATCCCTCGGAATATCGCCTCCCGAACATCAACCTCCCAGTGAACTCATCGACAATAATGACCTTGCCATCTTTGACTACATAGTCTCTGTCTCGTTTGAATAGCACCTGAGCCTTCAAAGCATTCTCCAGGTATTGTACGAGACCGTAATTAGCCGGGTCATAAAGACTCGGAGCCTTCAGCGCATTCTCTTTCCTGAGTATTTTTTCCATGCCAGTCATGCCACCATCGGTTAAACTAACGGTACGTGTCTTCTCGTCTACGGTATAATCTTCCTCTTTCTTAAGCGGAAGAACAGAGCGAGCAAAAACAACATACTTATCGGCGGCTTCTTCAGCAGCGCCGCTTATTATCAATGGAGTACGAGCCTCATCAATAAGGATATTATCCACCTCATCCACGATAGCGTAATTGAGTTCCCTCTGAACGCATTGGGACAGGTCTAACACCATATTATCTCTGAGGTAATCGAAGCCAAACTCGTTGTTGGTGCCATAGGTTATGTCTGCTTCATATGCCTGCTTGCGGGATACAGGACGGAAGTGAGGCCAGCGCTTGTCTACTGGTTCACGGTTCGGGTCAGGGTCATAAAGATAAGCTGGCAAATAGTCAGTTGGGCTCTGCTGAGGATAAATGCTGGCAATGCTCATGCCCAGAGCATGGTAAATAGGCCCCATCCAGTGGGCATCGCGTCTCGCCAGATAATCGTTTACCGTCACCAGGTGACAGCCTTTACCTTCGAGAGCGTTTAAATAAAGGGGGAGAGTAGCCACCAGGGTCTTACCTTCACCGGTTTTCATCTCGGCGATCTTCCCCTGATGCAATGCCATCCCTCCTATGAGCTGGACATCGAAATGACGTTGTCCGATAGTTCGCCTGGAAGCCTCCCTGACAGCAGCAAAGGCTTCAGGTAGGAGGTCATCTAATGTTTCACCGCCTTTGATCCGAGCCTTAAACTCATCAGTTTTAGCACGAAGCTCAGCGTCATTGAGCTTTTGAAACTCAGGCTCCAGAGAATTAATGGTATTGACGATCGGGGAAAAGCGCTTTAGTTCCTTTTCATTGGAATCAACAAGGCTCCCCAGCCATTTAAGCATATATTCTCCTATTGAAACATGGCGCCGATGGAAAGGCCAGTATGAATACGGTGTATCGCCTCACCCAACAGCGGCGCCATAGGTAACACGGTTATTTTATCGAGCTTCTTACCGTCCTTAACGGGAATCGTATCGGTAACCACAACCTCTTTCACTGGGGATTTAGCGATACGTTCAATAGCTGTCCCCGAAAAAACAGGGTGCGTACAGCAGGCATAAACCTCAATAGCTCCCTTGTCCAGCAGGGCTGTTGCCGCATTAACCAGAGAACCAGCGGTATCAATCTCATCGTCCATGGTCAGGGCGCGCATGCCAGCAACCTCACCAATAATATTGAGTGTTTCTGTGGTATCGACGTTTCCCACCCGCCGCTTTTCAATAATAGCCAGCGGAGCATTCAGATGAGCAGCAAGGTCGCGGGTACGCTTGGAAATACCGATATCGGTAGCCACCACTACCACCTTGTCCAGCGCCTTTTTCTTCCAGTAATTGGCAATCAACGTAAGAGCAGTAAGCTCATCGACAGGTATATTGAAAAAACCCTGAATCTGTGCGGCGTGGAGGTCTACCGTTAACAGACGATTGGCGCCGGCTGTGGTAAGCAAATCAGCTATTAATCGGGCAGTTATCGGCACACGGGGCTGGTCTTTTTTATCAGTGCGAGCATAGCCATAGTATGGCACCACCGCCGTAATTCTCCCTGCTGAAGACCGCTTGAAAGCATCCAGCATGATAAGGAGCTCCACGATATTTTTATTGACTGGCGATGTAAATGGCTGGACGACAAATACATCTCTTTCACGTACATTTTCCAGAATACGCACAAAGATATTCTCGTTTTTAAATTCAAAAACCTCAGCCTGTCCCAAGGGAATTTTGAGATAGTCACATATTGCTTTCGCTAATGTTGGGTGAGCATTGCCTGTAAAAACCCTAAGTTCATCCATTTCATTACCCCCAGTATCGTTGGTGAGAAATTAATTATATCATCAACAGACGACTGTATCCCACTACCATCGGCATAAAAAAGAAAAAATTTCAATTATTGAACGTAAATTGTATAATTGCTCAAACAATGAAGCAGCACCTGATTAGACAAATTCTGAACTTACTGACTGAAGGATATGGCAACCGAGAATGGCACCTCGACCATGATTCTATCGCAGTGCTCGTTCAAACAATCCTTTCCCAGAACACGTCTGACCAGAATTCCCGCCGCGCCTTCGCTGCTCTGGTAGCTTCGTTTGGTAGCTGGGAAAAGATACTAATCGCCAGCATTGGTCAAATCGCTGACAGCATCAGACTTGGTGGCCTTGCCGAAGTTAAAGCAAGGTATATCAAGCAGGCGCTCGTAGAAATCAAACGCAGACGAGGTCAACTAGGGCTCGAATTCCTCAGGCAACTCCCCGTAGATGAAGCCAGAGACTGGCTGATGCAGTTACCGGGGGTGGGCATTAAGACAGCAAGCTGTGTGCTGCTATTCTCACTTGGCATGCCAGCATTGCCAGTGGATACTCACATTGCTCGACTTGCCAGAAGGCTTGGTTTAATCGATAGTAAAACACCGGTAGATAAAGCCCATAACCTGCTGGAAAGCACTGTCTCCAAAAAGGATGTTTACGCTTTTCATGTGCTCCTTATCGAACATGGCAGGAAAGTATGCAAAGCTCAACGTCCCAGATGCCCCAACTGCATACTGCAAAATATATGCCCCAGCTACGAGGAATTAAACAGACTAAAAAACGCTGGGAAGGCAAGATAATAAGCTCTTGACTGATTGATGACTGGCAACTAGTAATCAATGCCAGGTACAGGAAATCGCTGACATAGAGCAGCTACCTGTTCTCGAATCTGCTGTCCTAACTTCCGATTATCTGGATCTGATAACACTTTCACTACCATAGAGGCAACCTGCTTAATCTCTTGAACTCCAAAGCCTCTGGTGGTAACCGCTGGTGTACCAAACCTGATACCGCTGGTAATTTGTGGGGACCTTGTATCAAATGGAATCGCATTGCGATTCACCAGAATACCAGCAATTTCCAGCGCTTCCTGGGCAACTTTGCCGGTTATACCAGCCTTAGCCAGGTCAACTAATACAAGATGGTTTTCAGTCCCACCTGAAACCAAACGCAAACCATTACCATGTAGTTCCTGAGCCAGAACAGAGGCGTTCTCTAAAACTGCCTTCTGATAGCTGATGAACTCTGGCTGCATGGCTTCAAAAAATGCTATAGCTTTTGCCGCAATCGTATGCATGAGAGGCCCTCCCTGCATCATGGGAAAAACAGCGGAGTCGATTCTCGTAGCTAACTCTTTGTTACACAACACAAAACCGCTACGCGGACCTCTCAGCGTTTTATGGGTTGAAGAGGTTACCACATCAGCGACCGGCACCGGAGAAGGATGTACATTCGCAGCAACTAAGCCGGCGATATGGGCCATATCAACCACGAGCCTAGCACCAACTTTATCTGTGATGCGACGAAAACGTTCAAAATCTATCTTCCGAGGATAGGAACTTGCCCCTGCCATAATTAGCTTCGGTTTATGCTGGAGAGCCAGCCTTTCTAGTTCATCATAATCCAATCTCTCAGTCTCCTTATCAACGCCATACGAGACGAACTTGTACCATTTGCCCGAAAAATTGACTGGCGCTCCGTGGGTTAAATGCCCACCATGACTTAACGTCATACCCATCACTACATCCCCTGGCTCAAGCAAAGCAAAATAGGCTGCCATATTAGCCTGACTGCCGCTATGAGGCTGTACATTGGCGTGTTCAGCATCGAACAATTTCTTCACCCTTTGAATAGCCAGTGTCTCAACAGCATCGATATAAGGGCAGCCAGAATAGTAACGATGCTCGGGATAGCCCTCCGCATACTTATTGGTGAGAACCGAGCACTGGGCTTGCAGAACAGCTCGGCTGGCATAGTTCTCCGCAGCAATAAGATTTATAGTTTCTTTTTGCCGCTTTGCTTCAAGTTCCAAAATTCTGCTAATTTCAACGTCGTGCTGATTCCTATTATCCAATAGAGGACCTCCAGGCAATATTTAAAGCATAATATCACCGTCATTCCGCCAAGGTCAAACAAGACATAATTGGGAAACCCAGACTTACTCAAATAAAAATTCGCTGGCTTAATAAAATCTATGTTTGCCAAAAATTTTCAGCCTGTATATACTCTACCAGGCATATCAGCAGAGGACGTTCATGAAACCACTCGTTTACCCAATAGCATCTCTTATTGCGTTAATCGCGGTGATTCTCATTATTCCGCTTGCCAGCGCATGTAGCCATTCCGGCAACCAACCACCAAAAATAGCAGACATCAAAGCCGATAGCATGTACCTCTACCCGAAGGGCAGCGCTGAGCTTGAATGTCTTGCCTTAGACCCGGAAGGTGATACCATGACCTTTACCTGGTCATGTGCTGATGGTACCTTCGTAGGAAGTGGGCCTATAGTGACCTGGCAGGCACCCAATGCCTATGGCGACTTCCATATCATGGTTATCGTTGAGGATGGCAACGGTAATAGCGCTCAAAGAACTATTACTATCGGCGTGATAGTGAACGAAAATGATCAAGGTTGTAGCACCTGTCCTACCCGCAGATAAGCAATGCGCGTCATGCTTTCATCAACAGGAGTAATAAGATGAAACAAATGTCATCGACAGCGAAATCAATAAGCTTAACCGTACTTATAATCCCCTTAATACTGTTATCTGCTTGCGCTCAGAGAACAGAGGATAATGCACCACAATTGCAAATCATCGACCATACTTTGAGTTTCCACAATTTTGGGGATGTACTTCGAAGCGTGGTAGCCGTTGACGGCAAAGCTAAGAATATCAGCAATACTACAATCAATGCCGCTTTTATAACCGTCAATTTTTACGATAAGGATAATAATCACCTGTATACAGCTTCAGCCGTAAAAAACAACCTGGCAGCCGGCGAACTCTGGTACTTCAATGTTCGATTTGTCAGCCCGGATGCCTGGAAGACCACACGCTATGATATTTCAGCAACGACAAAATAAGAGCCTTAATATGCAAGTGGAAGCTCAGTAGTAGAAATTTCATCTTGAGCCCGAATATACTATATCAAAGAGGCAATACCTAGTATAATAATATGCGCAGTAAGGTAGGATTGAACCATAATTCCTTCCTCACTAATAAGGAGGCAACAATGAAACGAAGCGGTAAGATATTCAAATTCGCCGCAATTTTCCTGGCATTGGTCATAGTATTAGTATTAGCTGTCGGATGTGGTCCCAGCAAAGCACCTTCACCACCCCCAACACCATCACAACCAGCTCCAACTGGTAATCAACCACCTGTTATCTCAAGCTTGACCCCATCCCAGACACAAGTCTATCCTTCAGGCACTGTTGAAATACAGTGCATTGCCTCAGACCCAAACGGTGATAAGATAAATTTCACCTGGGCGGCTACTGGTGGTAACTTCAACGGCGCTGGTACTTCGGTGACCTGGCAAGCGCCCAAGCAATACGGCACCTATACTATTTCGGTTACAGTAGATGACGGGAAAGGTGCTTCAAGCCAATCATCGGTAACGTTGAGTGTCGGTGCTAACCAAAGTCCACAAATCTCCAGCCTCTCCGCAAACCCCACTGTTATCGGCATGGGGGGTAACTCACTGATAACTTGTGTGGCTAACGACCCCGATGGTGATGTAGTAAGATATGACTGGAAAGCTAGTGAAGGCAATATTTCAGGTGTAGGCAACAAAGTTACCTGGGTCCCCCCTAATAAAGGAGGCACTTTCAATGTCATCTGTATTGTCAACGATGGCAAAGGCGGTGAAACTCAAGGCAATGTCGCCATCACCGTAACCTCTGCCACCAAGACTGTCACCATTAACGTCGTTCAGGAAGAAACAGGCACTGTCTCTAAAAACGACAAGGACAGAACAAAGACCAAGGCTGGCGATGACGAGACCAACAAGGGTTACAGGGCATTCTGGAGCTTCAATATATTCAGCCTGAATAACACTGATGTAAAAGACGCCAGATTAATATTTACCACGCGAGTTATCGCAGGCAATCCATTCGCCTTTACTGGGGGTGAGTCTCTCGGTGGACTACTTATCTGGCAGGTACGATATGCCGACCAACTGCCCGATTATGACATCACTGGTGGTAAACTAGAAAAGACAACGCCCGCAATATACGAACAACCGACCATTCTCGATGTCACTCCTGAAGTGGCTCCGCTTGTCAAAGGAGCCGCCACTCGATTCCAGATAGAAGCCAGATTCTTAAAAGATTTCAATGGGAACGGTGTGGCTGAATTTATTGAGTGGTCGAACGTTAAACTGGAAGTAACATATACCGAGAAATAGTAACCACGTTAAACTGAATAAATATCAAAGGCGACCACATGGTCGCCTTTGATATTTTCAAATTTCTGACTTGTCATGCTATTAGCATTACATTATAATAAGTTAGCAGTCGTTAATGGAGAGTGCTAAAATTGGTCAGCGAGCTAACTCCGAGAAGAAGAGCCATACTCAACATAATAGTAGCCGAGTATATTGCTACGGCAACGCCTGTGGCTTCAGAGACCATTCTTCGCACTTACCAGATTGGTGTAAGCTCGGCGACTATCCGTAACGATATGGCTTACCTTGAAAAAGAAGGCTATATCACCAAGCCTCATACATCGGCTGGCAGCATTCCCCTGGTAAAGGGATATCGATATTATGTTGAGTCAATATCGAAAGACAGCGAGCTGCCGCTAGAGGAACAACATCGTATTCGTGACTCATTCCAGAATATAGAAGAGATTGAGCGATGGCTAAAAGTGGCTGCAGCTATGTTAGCTCGTTTAGTTGGCAATGCAGCCCTGGTTACCTTCCCCAAGGTAAGGCAATACCATCTTAAGCACCTGGAATTAGTAGCATTGCACGAATTCCTGGCTCTGCTCATAGTGGTGCTCAGCGAAACTGTACTGAGGCAGCAACTGGTAACATTCCACGAACCGGTAACCCAGGAGCAATTAACTATCATTGCCAATAAACTAAACGCCCATTACACCGGGTTTACCAGCTCTCAAATCCTTTCCCAGAAACTGGCAGCGACACCAGAAGAAAAACAGGTAACCGAGGCTACAGTAGATATGATGGCAGCCGAAGATGATTTAGACTACCATGCAACTTACCTTGAGGGATTGCGCCTGATGCTGAGGCAGCCTGAATTCATGGGAAAGGAGAGGATGCTGAGAGTCATGGAGCTCATGGAAGCGCGGGACTGGCTTGCACCTGTGCTCCATCAACAGTTAGGAGATAAGCAAGTCCAGGTGATGATTGGTGAAGAAAGCCATGATGAGTCACTTAAAGACCTCAGTTTGGTTCTCAGTCACTATGGCATCCCCAGAAAAGTGAAGGGTACTATTGGGGTCATTGGACCAACTCGCATGGACTATCGGAGAGCAATCTCTACAGTGAGCTACATGTCAGATGTACTGAGTTATCTGGTAGCTGGCGTCTACGGTGAAGATGCAGGAAAATAGCGACAGGAGATTTAGTTGACTGAAGAGAATAAGGTAACAGATGAAAACCAGGCTTCCGAAATACCAGCCACCGAGGAAGGCGCTGAATTACTAAAGCGTAATCTTGCAGAGGAAATTGAAAAAACCAACAAGTATCTGGCTAACTGGCAGAGAACAGAGGCTGATTTCAGCAACTATAAGAAGCGTGTTGAGCAAGAAAAGAACGAAACGACTGCCTTTGCCAATCGTGATGTTATTCGTGCTCTCCTTCCGGTGCTGGATGACATGGAACGCGCACTTGCTTCATTGCCACCCAAGTCGGCAAAACCTATCTGGGTCGATGGCATCAAACTTATCCATCGTAAACTTCAAACTATCCTGGAATCATACGGAGTGACGGAAGTAGAAGCAGCAGGAAAACCATTTGACCCAAACATTCACGAGGCAATAGCACATATAGAGGGTAAAGAGGGAATGATTATTAATGAAATCCAGAAGGGTTACAAAATGAAGGATAAACTTCTGCGCCCGTCCCTGGTTGCAGTGGGCAATGGCAAAGTGGACGAGCACGAACGTAAAACAGAGGAGGAAAAACCGCAGGAAACAAGCGGTACGTAATATTTTTGTCTTATTTACTACAAGGAGGAAAACATGGGAAGAACTATAGGAATTGACCTGGGAACTACATTAAGTGTCATGGCTGTTATCGAGGGGGGTGACCCCGTCATTATCCCCAACGCCGAGGGAGAAAGACTTACCCCATCAGTAGTTGCCATTGATAAGAAAGGCGAACGCCTGGTAGGTTTACTGGCAAAGCGCCAATCAATTACCAATCCTGAAAATACAATTTACAGCATCAAGCGCCTTATGGGTCGCAAATTCAAGGATGCTGAAGTCCAATATGACATCAAGCGTCTGCCCTATAAGATTGTAGAAGCATCGAACGGTGACGCTAAAGTCAGTATGGGGGGTAAGGAATATAGCCCTCCTGAGATATCAGCGATGATTTTACAAAAGCTTAAAGTAGATGCTGAAGCTTATCTCGGCGACAAAGTGAACGACGCCGTAATTACGGTGCCTGCCTATTTTAATGACAGCCAGCGTCAGGCAACGAAAGACGCTGGGAAGATAGCCGGTCTGAATGTGCTGCGCATCATCAACGAGCCAACGGCTTCAGCATTAGCCTACGGTCTGGACAAGAAAAAGGAGGAAACCATCGCCGTCTACGACCTGGGAGGAGGTACCTTTGATATCTCTATCCTTGAACTTGGCGAAGGTACCTTCCAGGTAAAATCCACCAACGGTGACACTCATCTTGGTGGTGATGATGTCGACCAGATCGTCATGGACTGGCTATGCGATGAGTTTAAAAAGGAAGCGGGTATAGATTTACGGCAAGACAGGATGGCATTGCAGCGGCTCAAGGATGCCGCGGAAAAGGCAAAGAAAGAGCTCTCCACAGTATCGCAGACAGAGATTAACCTGCCCTTCATCACTGCTGATGCTTCAGGACCCAAGCATATGAATATAACGCTGAGCCGGTCCAAGTTGGAACAACTAGCGCATGATCTGCTGGAAAGAACCGTAGAGCCCTGCCGCAAAGCCATGGCAGATGCCGGGCTCACTGCAGCCCAGATTAATGAGATAGTGCTCGTTGGCGGCCAGACCAGAATGCCCAGAGTTCAAGACATCGTCCGCCAATTTTTCGGTAAGGAACCAATCAAGACGGTCAATCCTGATGAGGCAGTGGCGCTGGGAGCCGCCATACAGGGGGGTGTGCTTAAGGGAGATGTCAGAGAAGTGCTCCTTCTCGATGTAACTCCGCTCACGCTCGGTATAGAAACATTAGGTGGAGTAGCGACCTCGCTCATCCCACGCAATACCACTATACCCACCTCTAAAAGCCAGATATTCAGTACCGCCAGCGACAGTCAGCCTTCTGTGGAAATACATGTCCTCCAGGGTGAGCGCCAGATGGCAAACGATAACAGAACGCTGGGTCGATTTATACTCGACGGCATTTTGCCTGCACCCAGAGGGATACCACAAGTCGAAGTTACCTTTGACATCGATGCCAATGGCATTTTAAATGTCAGAGCACAGGACAAAGGTACCGGTAAAGAACAAAAGATAACTATTACTGCCTCCAGCGGTCTGAGCAAGGAAGAGGTGGAAAAAATGACCAGAGAGGCAGAACGTCATGCCACTGAAGATGCTAAAAAGAAGGAAGAGGTTGAAGTCCGCAACAATGCTGACAGCCTAGTCTATACTGCCGAGAAAATCCTCCGCGAGCAAGGTGACAAGGTACCTGCTGACTTAAAACAACAGATTGATGGCAAGGTAGCAGCATTGCACTCAGCTCTTCAGGGTGCTGACATTACTTACATGAAGAATACCACACAAGAGCTATCTGATTTGATGCAGAAAATCGGCGCCGCAGTATATCAACAGCCAGGCGCTGGTCCCGCACAACCCCCGCCCGCTGGTGACCAGGAGCCTCCTCCAGGTGGTGGTACCCAGGGTGGTGAACAAGGTACAGTAGAAGGAGAATTCAGAGAAGTATAGCAAGACTCTACTCTCGCAAACAGACGGGGCAGCGTATCAGCATTTCTCACAAGCTGCCCCTCTATTTTTGGGCATTGACATATGAGTTAAAATGAGAAAAGCTCGTTTCGGGGAATAAAGGAGACAAGCACTCATGGCAAAAGGTTCTGGCTCAACGACTTCGGGTACTGTAATAGGAATACTGGCTATCGTTGCTGGCGTACTGATGCTTCTGGGGATATTGCCCCTCTATCTCGTCGTCGGCATCTATTTATTAATATTCGGCATACTGGCGCTTATCGGAAAGTAAACCGGAAATTCTAGGCTAAACACCGTATACGCTATTCATGAGAGGATATAACCGATAATGAAAGGTGGTTGGCTAGCCGGTATACTTGCTGTCATCGCTGGAGTTCTGATACTATGGCTGCGCCTGGAGTTAAATCTGGTAGTTAGTATTTTTCTTATTATATACGGAATACTGGCTTTAACAGGAAGGAGGTAATTATGCCTTTTGCTATGCCTGTAGGTGGTCTGATCTGGGGAATCATTACTCTCATCTTCGGAATTATTGTGATGATTTTCCCCAAAATACTCAACTATCTGGTGGGCATCTATCTTATCGTCATTGGTCTTTTAGCCATTTTCGGGGCTATTATTACATAACTTAGCCCAACGCACGCATGCCTGCCTGCTGACATCGGGATTATAAGCAAAGAGAGCAAAGACTCCCTCTTTCAGACATTGCTTCTTTTGCTTTGTTGGTTTACTGTAATAAGCTGAACTATGCTCTACCTTGGCACCTCAGGATTCAGCTATAACGACTGGGTAGGTACGTATTACCCACCTAAAATGCCACGACAGGAGTGGCTTCACTACTATGCCCGCGAGTTCAATGCTCTTGAGCTTAATTCTACCTACTACGCCATTCCACCGATTTCTATAGTGAAAAATATAATTGCCAGAACCGGAGAGGGCTTCCTGTTTTCAGTCAAGGCAAACCAGGAAATGACCCATGGCCGCCAGAACGAAAACGCAGTCTTCACAGCCTTCCTTCACATGCTCCACCCCTTTATCGACGCTGGGAAGCTTGGTTGTGTGCTCGCACAATTCCCCTATAGCTTTTCCTATAATCAGGAAAACCTGGACTATATCAAACTCTTCCGCGAGAGGACGGGAGAACTGCCCGTGGTCATTGAATTCCGCAATATACAATGGATTAAACCCAAGGTATTCGATTTCCTTCGCTGCCAGAACCTTGGCTTCTGCTGCGTCGACGAGCCGAAGTTGCCTCGATTACTTCCACCGATAGCTGAAGTCACCAGCAATATAGCCTATGTCCGTTTTCACGGACGGAACGCTGCCAAATGGTGGCAACATGAATATGCCTATGAGCGGTACGATTATACCTACTCCAACGAAGAACTGACAGAATGGATACCGAAAATAAAGCAACTGGACAATAAAACGGAGAAGACTTTCGTCTTTGCCAATAACCACTGGCGAGGGCAGGCGGTAAATACCATACGCCAGCTTCGCCTCATGATGGATTAACTGTGTTTACTTATGTCCTTCAAAAAATATTAATTAGGAGATTGTTTATTTTGTCATTGCGAGGAGCCCGCCTGAGGCGGACTGACGAAGCAATCTCAGGGATTGCCACGCTTCGCTCGCAATGACAGAGGGAAGTTGCTAAACAATCTCTAATTAGCTTGCTTTACCTACTATCATCGGTTAGAATAACATCGATAGCGTAGTATCCCTTAAAGGTCTGTATTATGGGCGATTTCTCAGAAGCGTATCAGAATTTATCGAAAGAACGAGAGCGTCTCACCAAAGAGCTGGAAGATTTAGAAGTTACCATGAAGCCAGCCGACGAGAGACGTGAGGCGAGTCCCTTCGGCAAAAGAGAAGAGGAAGCGACCGAGTTCATGGAGTTTGAGAAGAGGCTGGCGCTGAAAAAACAACTGGCAGACTCTCTGGACAAGATAAACCGCGCTATACAGAAATATGAGACAGGCACTTATGGTATCTGCGACCAGTGTGGTAAGCCAATAGAACCTGCCAGACTCGAAGCGCTACCCTACGCCATCCTCTGTTTAACCTGCAAAGCAGCCCAGGCCAAGAATATCAGGAGCAGATCGACCCGTTAACGTGTGGAGGAGATGGTTTTCCCTGCCGGTTGCTGCCTTCGTGGTAATCGCCGACCAGTTGACTAAATTTTGGATAAGAGCTAACTTGCTGCCTGGTGACTCCTTTCCAGAAATCGGCAATCTTACTATCATCCACATCCAAAACACTGGCGCATCATTTGGCTTGTTCCCAAATCAAACAATCCTGCTCACCATCATTGCTATAGCAGGGCTGGTAGTGATATTCTTTTTCTTTCGCTACCTCCCTCAGTCCATTCTGATCAGTGTGACCCTGGGTCTGATTATTGGTGGCGACCTGGGCAATCTCACCGACCGTATCCGCCTCGGTCAGGTGACCGATTTTATCTATTTCCGCCTCTGGAATGATGTCTACTGGCCTGCTTTCAATGTCGCTGACTCAGCTATCACTGTCGGCGTTATTGCTCTTGCTATCTTCCTCCTAGTGGGATTTAAGAAAAAAGATGACCAACCCTCCAGGTGAATATAATACAATTCAGGTCATTGAACCCGCAGCCCGTCTGGACAGGTACCTGGTTGTATTGTATCCCGAACTATCACGTGCCCGCCTCCAGAAGTTAATCGAACAAAACTATATACTGGTCAATGGTTACAGAGCAAAACCCAGTCAGAGGTTAAACACTGGAGATGAAATACGCATCAGCCTACCACCCCCTGAACAAACTTCCCTTACCCCCGAGCCGATACCCCTGAACATAATCTATGAAGACGCTGATCTTATAGTACTGAATAAGCCAGCCGGCTTAACCGTTCATCCCGCTCCGGGACACATCAGCCATACCCTGGTCAATGCTCTGCTCGCTTACTGCCCGGCGCTAGCTGCCTTCGGTGATTCTCCACGCCCCGGCATAGTTCATCGCCTGGATAAAGATACCTCAGGACTTATGCTCATTGCCAAAACCGTACCTGCACAACAAAACCTAATCAATCAGTTTAAAGCACATTCGATATCGAAAGGCTACTTTGTCCTGGTAAAAGGCAGGCTAACACCGGCAAAGGGGATTATTGAAGCTCCCATCGGTCGCCATCCCGGCAACCGCAAACGCATGGCAATAGTCACTTCAGGTAGAGAGGCGAAAACCAGCTACAAAGTTAAGGAGTATCTCAATAGCTATTCCCTGCTTGAAGTCACTATCGAGACCGGTCGCACCCATCAGATACGCGTCCATCTCGCAGCAATCGGCTATCCTGTGGTCGGCGATTCAAACTATGGCGTTAAATCAGCCCACCTCAAAAGGCAGTTCCTCCACGCCTACCGCTTGGGCTTCCATCTGCCTTCCAGCGGAGAGTACCGGGAATTCAGCTGCGACTTACCACAAGACTTAAAACAAGCCCTATCAGATATTAAACAATAATAATGACATCACCTTTTTCTTGGTTTGGAAGGGCTCGCCCTTCCAAATCTTCTTTCCCCCTCGTTCCTGGAGAAGAAACGGGGGCAGGGGGAGTAAGGTTGATATTTAAACTATTGCTTAACCCCATACTAATGTGCTACATTGTAGTCAATGAATATAGATAGAATGAAAGACCCAAAATCATATAGCCAACTCAAGAAAGACCAGATGGGAAGAGAGAGCGACCTCCTGAGCCAGATCATGGGCACTGAGGATGAGATCAGGGCGCTGGAAGGATTCGAGGGCGACCTGGGATCTCGGCGGAACGAGATTCTCTTTAAAGTGCAAACCCAGATGGAAGACACCAGAAATCACTTAAGAGAAGCCGAGCAACTGGTCGAGCGTCTCAAGAAACACCTTGGCCAGCTAGAGGGCATACACCGCATCCTCACCAAGAGATAGTCGCAAACTCGCCATAAAACTCTTCCGCTTTCCCTCCGTATTTCTATGTTTTCATAGATGTGCCGAGAAGTTATCCGCCGTTTCTTTTATAATAAGAGTAGAAAATACCATTGTGCCGAATTTAGCACGTTGTGAAAGGGGCTGAGATTGAACCAGAAGCCAGAAGAATTTGCCCTGGAATATGCTGGCTTCTGGATTAGGTTCGGCGCTGCCCTTATTGATGTCATTTTTCTCGCCCTTATCCTCTTCATCATACGATACGACATTATTATTAAATTCATGCTCTCGAAACTACCGCTGACGCCCTATATTGTCATATCAGCACTCTTAGTATGGATTATCCACATTGCCTACTTCGTTATTTTCTGGGCATGGCGGGGACAGACACCCGGAAAAATGATTACAGGAATAAAGATTATTCGCACCGATAGCTCTCCGCTCACCTGGCAATATGCCCTGCGACGCTATCTGGGTTGTATTGCTTCAACATTGATTCTGTTCATCGGTTTCATCTGGATTGCCTTCGATAGTCGCAAACAAGGGCTTCATGATAAGCTCGCTGATACCTATGTGGTAAAACTGCCGGTCAGGCAAGTGATATTCACCCCGGAGTACTTAGCAGGAGGAAAGGTTGGCTATTCCCGATAGCAAAGTCAGAGTTCGTTTTGCTCCCAGCCCTACCGGCTACCCCCATCTGGGCAATATCAGAACAGCGTTGTTCAACTGGCTTTTTGCCCGCCACCACAACGGCACTTTTATCCTGCGCATTGAAGACACCGATGTCGCCCGAAAGGTAGATGGGGCGGTGGAAATGATTATGGAAAGCCTGCGTTGGCTAAAGCTTGACTGGGACGAAGGACCCTATTTCCAATCGCAGCGTCTGAAACATTATCACGACGCAGCTAACGAGCTGGTGAAACGGGATGCAGCGTACCTCTGCTACTGCTCTTCGCAGAGATTGGAGGCATTACGCCAGGAGCAGATGAGCCGCAAGCAACCGCCGGGCTATGACCGCCATTGCCGTAATCTCACACCTGAGCAAAAGAAAGAAATGGAAACAAGTGGCATTACCCCCGTAGTACGGTTCAAGTCACCGCTGGAAGGTCAAACCTCATTTCATGATTTGATACGCGGCGAAATAGTCTTTGAAAACAGCACTCTGGATGACTTCGTGCTCCTCAAGTCTGACGGCTACCCCACCTACCACCTGGCAAATATAGTTGACGACCACATGATGCAAATCTCCCATGTCCTCAGAGCTGATGAGTGGCTATCGAGCACACCCCGCCATACCCTGCTTTACCGTGCTCTGGAATGGCAACCACCACAGTTCGCTCACCTGCCCATGATACTAGGACCAGACCGCTCCAAGCTGAGCAAACGCCACGGAGCTACCGCCATTAACGAATATAAAGAACAGGGATACCTGGCCGAGGCAATGATTAACTTCCTGGCTCTGCTCGGTTGGTCGCTGGACGATAAGACAGAGCTGATGAACCAGCAGGATATCACCAACAATTTTTCCCTGGAGCGGGTCAGCAAAACCGCCGCCGTGTTCAACAAAGACAAACTGGATTGGATGAACGGAGTCTACATCCGCAACTTAAGCCCTGCTGATTTTGCCAGCCAGGCGATTCCTTTCCTGGAGAAGAATCTGCCCGAGACCATCAAGCGACCATTGGATATTGACTACCTGCGCAGCATCATGCCACTTATCCAGGACAGAGCCAAGACATTGACCGAGATTCCCCAGCTCATAGATTTTTTCTTCATTGAAAACCTGGACTATGATGCCAGCATGCTCCTGCACAAAATAGAAAAAACACAGGCAGTTCAGGCGCTTCAGACCACACTGACACGAATGGAAGGTACCAATAGCTGGACTACAGAACTACTGGAAACAACCCTGCGCCCTCTCGCCGAAGAGCTTAACCTCAAAACCGGCGTGTTCTTCGGTCTGCTGCGCACCACCACCACCGGCAGAACCGCAGCTCCACCCCTGTTCCAGACCATGGAAGTGCTGGGTAAAGACCGCTGCTTCAAACGCCTCAACTCAGCCCTGGAAAAACTCGCAGCCTAGTGAAACAAACTGTCATTGGCATCCACATTGACACAATCATGATATATAATATAATGAATACATAAAGAGGACTGAAATATATGAAAGAGGTATTACTTGCTCTCCAAATAGAATCCTTACCTGAAGGCGGATTCTTAGCCACAAGTGATGAGTTACCTGGATTAGTGGCACAAGGTAGAACCATCGCCGAAACTCTGGAAATTGCCCAGGATGTAGCACAGAAGCTTATCGAATCCTACCAGGAGCATGGCGATGAACTTCCCGTCTCGCTTCGAGCTGGTACTCCAGCTACTGGGGAAGTCCGCATCCCGGTGAGTGTTTCCTGATGTCGAGGCTTGCTGGTTTTAGTATAGACGAAGTATTAAGAAAACTGCGTCATGCTGGTTTTGTGTTCGACCGTCATGCTAAAGGAAGTCATGAAATCTGGTGGAACCCTCAAACACATGCACGCACTACTGTACCGCGTCATCCGGGTGACATACCTGAAGGAACACTGCGAGCCATTCTGGCGCAAGCCAGGATAAGTGTGGATGAATTTTTGAAACTGTAACGGATTGATAGCATTCTACAAATCAGAGCTTTCTCCCCAAGTCGCCCCTCGCACGGGGGCGTGGATTGAAACCACCTCTATCACACACAACTTCAAACCAAACAGCTAAAAGAGACTGCTGAAAAAGAGGTGCAGGAACCTTCCTGCCGAGGGTCTGGGGGTGTCCCCCAGCTTCCATATTCCCCCAAGACTGGGGGATAAAGGGGGTTGAAAATGACTAATTGCTGATTAGGAGCAGCTCATACGGTGGGGACATCGAACTTTTACTTGCGTATTCTGTTCTTAACCGTGTTCCAGGAGTCAGTTATTAAGAAACTCTCATTCACATTTCGGAACATTTCCTCAAATCGCCCCATCGGGATTGCAAAGGTAAGTGTATTGTCTGGAACGCATGGTCGCGCAGAGACATCAAACATACCCAACACACATCTCGGATTACTGGATTTGGACTCAGCAAGAGGATAACTTACTATCGAAGAACAGCCCGAGCCCATAGGCGCAATAACGCCATTCGGATCAGTTACATCAAAATTCGCCAGGGTGAACAGACCTGACAGGACATCTGGTACAGCAAAAAAGACGATTGCTACGGGTTCATCTTGCGCTAACAAATTATCCCATCGTTTAAATACAAGATACCTGGCAGGTGCTTTGAAAGGCGGATTATTTTTCAGATAGTCTCTAACTAATTCAGGTGATTTCTTATAGCGTTCTCCCTCCATCTTACCGGGAATGCCACATGACAGGAAGTATTCAAAATTTGGTCGCAATCTCTGTGAGAAACCTGTGTAGCGCTTACCTCCTGGACATCCCGGGCTTTCGGAACTGTAGACAAAAACATGTCCTTCTCTAACACGGTTCAAATTACAGATAAGGCAGCGATGCACATTTTTAGTGTCTTTGACGTCTTTCTCAGACACCTCACCGGCATAATAATATGCAACTGGCAACTCGGCCCCCGGGAGATACTTTTCCCACTGGTTTAAAAACGATTCTTTTAGCTGTTTTTTCATTGCAACTTCGTCCTCTAATGGTCATTTATCTTTTTCACTGGCGATTATAATGCTACTTGGCAAAACCTCTTAAACTAAATGGCACCGAGAGACAATTCCTCAATCTGCTTATATTGAATACCGAAACACGTATCTTCTGAATGATAGACATTCGGATTATTAATGTCAATCGAGGTGAACATTTGTCAGAATTGTTTAACTTGAAGAGCATCGGTCTTCGGATGATGAGCCCAATATCAGTCCTATTCCGTTATATACTGTTTAATACAATCCTATAGAGGAGCCTTTTTACAATTAGCACAGCTGTTACCACCGCGCGCGGCAAGGGGAGTGTCAAAACAACATGAGAACCAGTGTATACAGAAACGACCTCTATTGCTACTTAGTTAAGGGGGATGCGTATTAGATAAACTATCTCCTAAGAACTCATTCACCGTATTCTACAGACTTTTATCAAATATGTATGCCCGATAGAATTCTTCTCCGGTTGAACTGACGCATCATCCCTACCTTAAGCAAAGTAACTTAATATCAGTGTATGATAAAATGTTGTGCGCAGGATATTCATGTGGAGGTATTAGACGGTGGTTGAATTTAAAGAAATAGGTAGAATAAAAATAAGCGCTTCATCTGATATTGTATTAAGTAGTGTAGTTGATAGTGAAGGGCGATTAGCTGGTTACTCGATAAGTAAATTCGTTACAACAGATAAATATACGGGTTTTACGAAAAGCATTTTGATATCTGCGGACAGACTTCATGAGTTTCTTGCTCTGTTCCCTACAGAAAAGCTCGAGGAATCGTTAAGGTTGAAAGGTAGAGATGGTTGATTCAGTAAACTTGGGGACTAAAATGTCTTTAATCAAATAACTGTAATTAATATTGGTACCATAGCTGTTGAAGGAGAAATAGATATAAATAGTCAACAATATGGATATCACTATCAAGCTATCTGATGAGTTATAATCTGGAATCAGATATCTTAATTATGATATTACTTAAACCCTAACTTCTTCGCTTTTTCAATGAGCTCTATAGTCAAAGGTTGCAGATGTTTTGGAAAAGGCCATCTATTGCGAACAACGTTTATTATCGAAAAAATATCATTCAATTCGTTATTAGTTAATAATCCTGTCTTTTTACCCCATTGTGCCATTTTCTCATAAAACTCAGGCGGCTGGTTGAACACATTTGGCTTCAGAGTTGCCCCCATATCTTTTTCGAATACTAAATTTCCCTGCTTTTTATCCTTAGTAGTGGAGTCATAGCTGTCTTTCTCGGTATCCTTATTGCCAGTTTTTGCCACATGGTGCGCCTCTGCTTTATGCTGAGCTGTATCCCCTTTCCTTTCTGTGGTTGGATGGCTTTCGCCTTTAAAACCAATTTTGGATTCGTTCTCAGGTACACGAACCATTCCGAAGGATTCTATTAGCTTACCCTGATTGAGTAATTCGCGTATTATATCATTGAGAATTTCAGTTATCCGACCGCCTGTTCTATTAAATCCTAGCCTTCTGGCTACATCAACCATGAGATCGCTCTGTGGGATTCCAAGCATTGCTTTAACGATAGTTATTATAATCGTTTTGAGTTCAGTTGGCGGGATGTGTTCAATGTTCCCATCTACAGGAAGACGCGGCGCCCTGTGAAGTTGTTCATCTAATATCCAAATGAAGGCCCCATTATTTTTAACTTTGCCATTCTTACAAGCAGCTTGAATAGCTTGATCAATGTTATCCCTGGTGCTAGATCGGACATGTCCCATATCATAATACTGACGTATGCGTTCAATAACTGACGTTTTTATGCAATGGACCCTCAATCTTAGCAACTTCATAAATAATGCGTATAAGCCTCTCCGTTGTCTCGTTTCGCAATTCTACATCCCATTTAGATCTGGGAATATTAGCCTTTTCATATTTTTCAAGGTGAATATCTATGGATTTTTGAGGGTTGATTTCAACAAGGTTTTCATCTGAGTTCAACGCTTCTAAACTTGATTCATTGTTGCTCGAATTAAACATAGCTAGGTTATTATCAAGCGTAGTTCCAGCTCGTGCCACGGCGATAGCCTTCTCAATTCTTTCTAATTCGGCTTTTGGGTTCCGAATCCATGCAGTTGACCAAACTCGGTGTATTTTCCACCCTAGGCCTTCCAATACTTGCTGTCTTAACCAGTCACGATCACGGGCTGCTGGAGCGCTGTGGTAGACCCAACCATCACATTCAATACCCAAATCGCATTTATCGCCGCTTTCAGAAAGGACAGCTAGGTCAATGCTATATCCTGCTGCTCCAACCTGATTGGAAACCTTATAACCCCTTGCTATGAGTGCCTGCTGTACAGCTGCCTCAAACGGTGACTCTGGTTCTGCTGTGGGATTTATGATTTTGTGCCCTTCGAAATATTGGTTGGGATCAGCGGCATATTCGAGATAAAGTTTCAGGAATTTGGCTCCTTGCTGTTGAGAATGGATGTCACTGGCCTTCAGTGAGTGTACGAGGTCAACTCGTTGTCTCGCCCGGCTTATAACAACATTTAGACGTCGCTCTCCTCCTTCGATATTTAATGGCCCAAAACGATTAGGTGTAGCACCTGACTCAACCGTTGGCCCATAGCCGATGCTGATAATCATATGATCCCGCTCATCGCCTTGCACGTTTTCCAAATTTTTAATAAAGATAGGTTCGTCTTTCCTTTCGTTGAAACGCTCATCCAAGTCACGCTCTAGAATTCTGCGTTCCTCAATCAACCGCTCGATTAGATCTGATTGTGACCGTGACAAAGCAACTACACCAAGGCTTTCCCCCACTGGACGTGTACGTAAGTGCTCAAAGACAAGATCCACTACGCGGTCTGCCTCCTTTCGGTTGGTGCAGGTAGCCCCGGCATCATATCGACCATCAGGAACAAATATATCGTGTACTCCATACCATGTATTATTAATGCGTGGACTAGGAAAAGTAAGGAGATAATCCTCATAAAAATGGTGATTAGAAAAGCGGATGAGACTTTCATCTCTACTTCGATAATGGACATTTAGCTTTGCTGGATTAAATAACTGACCTTCTAACTGTACAGCAGCATCTAGTATGCTTTCTCTACCTGCAAATAGGTTTGCCATTGTATCCTCAGATTCTTCATCGAAGTCAAATTCTTCTTCCAAGGAATGGCGCCAGAAGCTGCTTGGAGGTAATTGCTTTTGATCTCCGGCAAGAATCAATTGATTCCCGCGGAGGATGGCAGGAATAGCGTCCTCTGGAAAGATTTGGGATGCTTCGTCAAAGATCACGACATCGAAGCTTAGTGTCTCTGACTCGACTTCCGAAAATGGAAGAAATTGACTAATAGCAAGGGGACTTACCATAATGCATGGTTTCAATGTTTTGATTAGATGTGGAATTGTTCGAAATAGTTTCCTAACTGGCCACTGGCGTCGTCGCTTGCTTAGCTCGCCACGCAGAATACCTAGCGCGCTTCCTTTGGCAGAGGTTGCGGTTGAGTTTGGATATCGCTCGTACACTTTCTTTCGCACCATATTTTGTGCTGCAAACGAAAGTTGTGTATCCAATTCTTTGAACTTAGAGATAATGTTCCCATGTTCTAATGCCATAAACCGAGAGAGCAAGCTCTCTTGTTTATAGATATAGTCAATCCATTCCCCTAACACTCGACGTTCAATTATTCTTGGAATAAGCTCGCTTTCCTCGGTTGTACACCGTATAAGTTCAACAGTATCAGGACCAATAATCTGATCAAATTCTCCGATTGTAGCTTGGAATAGCAGCCAGTCACTAGCTGAGTCTGCGTCATTAAAAAGTTCTTTTGACCATTGCTTTATTTGATCGAACTTGGCCTGTGGCCATGATTCCCATGGTCCACCTTGTAGGTCATAATCTTCCTTAAGGGATTTAGTTAGTGCCATGAACTGTTGGAGAACATCAGTAGCCGACTTAGCCATTGCTATATATATCGCCTGAGCTTCAGGCTGCTCTGCTTTAGATAGTAGAGTCGGGGTAAGTTCGTTTGATGATACATTGATAAGTAAATCTTCGGCCCAAGTTAGGCAGTTAAAGATGTCGGTCCAGTCAGTATCAAATCCTTTAAAACGAGCCTCGAAGTTGGCTTGCATCGTTTCCTGAACTTGCAAATGCTCTTGTTCTAGTTTACATAGCCTTGCGCCCCAACTCATCAATAATTGTAAGGCTTGTAAGTCCTTAATTTCCTTACGAGTAGTGGTAATAGGTATTCTTACTTTGTTTTCAATCCGTTCTGTAGTCGTTATGGCGTTTAGCGCCAGATTTTCCAAAGAAAGCAGTGATATTTTGTCTTTCTTAATTTGCTTAACTAAACCAGAGTCTAGATTATCATCAAGCAAAGCCTGAAGTTCAGCGGATACTTGCTCTAGGGTATTAGACAACTCCTGTGAATAGCGAGAAGTATCTTCTTCGGTCAGGAGTTGCGGTATATGTGTTTTTCTCTTGCCCAAGCCTTTAAGGATCTCCTGAACATTATGAAGATGTCGCAATACTATGTCCCATTCAGTATTTCGCCCCGCACAACGAGTGCCCAAAGCCGACTCTAGTTCAACTGCCAATTCTTCCCATGTCTTTCGTTTCTTTTTTAGCTTTAGTATTTCCTCCACGATCTTAGCCTCTTGAGCGAATGATACTTTGTTATAGGCATGTCGGAACATTTGAATACGCTTTCGATCGCTCCAATAATTTCTAGATATGAAACGCCGCAGAGGACTTTGGTAGGTTGTCCTGTAGCGAAGTAACATTTTTTCGTCAACTAGGTCTATAATGTCGGGTTCAAACTCTGAAAAAAGATCTTTTTCTCGTGCCTCGAGATCCTGCGCCAATTTTTGAGCTTTCTGCACAATAGCTATAATCTTTTCGGTACCCTGTGGTTCAGTCCATTCGTTTGGAACCGGGGCAACATTAGCAAGTGTTTTAGTAAGGGAAAGAAAAGTATGTATATCTGTCCATGTATCGGATGGTGTTTCCTGTAAAAAATTAGAGATTGAAGTTACTGCCGCTCTTAACCGAGTTATTGCATTAACGATTTCTCGCAACAAAACTGATATGACCTGCTCACTCTGTACAATTTTTTGGCTCCATTGTTTTTCAAATAATTCATTAAGTGAAAGCTGCTCTTCAGGGTATATCGTAAGTTGTGTTACGAGATCTTTGAAATCCCAGTCTGGGATAGGACTACCTAATATGCTAGTAAGCTTATTGATTAAATCAGCTCTCTCTGTCTGAAGCCCAACTTCTCGCTTTGCAATGTCACGAAGACGGCTAACAACACCGCATTGAAGCCATTTTTGGGGAATTCCAGTTGCTTTCGTGAAATGCTGAACTATATTTTTTACCTTAGTAAATTCGTCGAGCGTCTCAGGTGTTGAAAGTCCTAAAGACTTTGTAAGGCTAAGTGTAGTATTTTGTATAACATCGACTGCGGAGGCAAGCCTCTGCATGTCATTTCGAATTTTGTTAGCTAGCTCAAGCGAGGGTGTTCCGCTTTTCAGAATTCTCCAATGGCTTGTCCAGTACTCTCTGAATTCCCTATGCCTTAGTCTTACTCGATTTGCGACCTCGAGAATCGCATTCAACTTTTTCTGGCTTAGCTTCTCGATATTTTTTACTTTAAAGGAAACATGTGGGACATCTCGGATTGAAGCATAACGACCATGTACTTGAAAAATCGAATATCCCAGAGGTTCTCGGATTTGATGAAGAGCTCGTACTACCGCATTCAGCCGATTTCGAAGGTCCGTCAATTGTTCGTAGTCAAAATCTTGCCGTCTAATTGCCCGCCGATCATCAACCGATTGCTTCAATTGCAGATATACGTTAGCCTTACGTCCGCGTTCACTATGCAGATCTAAACAGAAGACTCCAAGCTCTTTATCGTCAAGACGCCGTTTCACTACATCAAGAGCTGCTGTTTTTTCGCTTACAAAAAGAGTTGATTTCCCCTCTGCTAAGAATGTGGCAATTATATTTGCGATCGTCTGACTCTTACCAGTTCCTGGGGGCCCATGGACTACTAAATTGTAACCCGATCTAGCGGCTGTAATTGCCAATAATTGGCTATAATCTGCAGGAAGGATTGCAAAGTGGTCACGAACATCTAAAATATCATCAAGCTTTGCACCACTTAAATCATCCGGTATAACAATTGGATGAGCTGTTGATGTAGTATCCTCTTGAATAGCAGGCTTTTCGCCAGCTAGTGTCCGTACTATCGTGTGTTCAGTGCCATTCTTTTTGATGATTTCAAGGTCACGCCACATAGCGAGTTTTGAGTAAGCGAATGTAGCCAGATAAATATCATTTTGCACTTTCCATTCGGGACGCTTTTCTACTAATTTCCGGACTGCGTCAATATACGCAATAGCAGTCTCAGTTCCTGAGTCAATTTCTGGTAGTTGAATGTCAAACTCATTTAGCTTCACCGCTAGTGTAGAGTTTGTGGCTGGTTCTTCCTCATCATGTACCAAGATAAATGCGGCTCGTGGGGAATTTCTCTCCAGATGACATGGAAGGAGTAATAATGGAGCGATAAGCTGCTCACCATCTTCATCTATCCATTGTAGAAATCCGAGCGCTAGGAATAATATGTTCAGGCCTTGTTCTTCCTCCCATTCTCGTGCCCGTCGCCTCAGATTCCCTAAACGGCGTTGCAACTCAAGAGGTGGACAGTCCCCTCTTAAATCTCCTGTCAATATATATGGTTCTTGTTTCTGTTCTTCACCAGCATCAGCCTTAGTGAAACGATTGATTTGCTCTCGGGATATTGGCTCCGCATAATCGAAGGTCAACCCATGGCGGGATTTCAATAATGCGTCTAGGATACTATCGGGCGTATGTTGTATTATATGAACTGTTGTCATACTGAGTTTGAAGTTTAGCAGATTGTTGCGCCGATCAAGCTGCAGAAGTCGTCGCTGCCATTCAGCAACGACTTCTGCGAATTGTGCAGAGCATTTATCGGCTTTAGTTTTCCCCACTACCTTCTGTTCTCCGTACCATCCATTATGACAGACGCAATTGAAAAGCATTTAGGGTGAGGTTTTTAGTTAAAGATAAGCTAGTATGGCCTGCCCCCAATAGTTATATCACTTCTAAAGTAAGTCCCGCAAGTTGCCGGCATAGTAAGCCGCAGTTTCCCAGACCGCTGTTAATATGAACGATCAGATATGCTGACGCTGGCTTGATGCTGGGACAACACTTCACCTTTTAGGTTATACAATCCATGATTCCGTGATTAAAACTTGACACTAGTAGTGCGCCCAAGTAAATTCTATGGGGATGCAGTCCAAAAAATTTTCAGGAGTAACCAACCCATGCCAACACTTTTGCTGGACAATCATGCTGTAAACAACTTAATGAAGATGCCAGATGTTATAGACGTGGTCGAAGATGCTTTCAGAATATGGGGTGAAGGTAAAGCGACTATGCCGGCCAAAGCATATTTACTGGTGGAACACGGCGATTTCAGGGCAATGCCGGCAGCCTTACCGGGCTGTGCAGGATTGAAATGGGTGAATGCCCACCCCCAGAATTCGCTTCGCAATCTGCCTTCGGTTATGGCTGTTATCATCTATAATGACCCGGAAACTGGTTATCCACTGGCAATAATGGACGCTACCAGAATCACCGCTTATCGAACGGGAGCAGCAGCAGCAATCGCATCCAGATATCTGGCCCGGCAGAATTCACATACTCTCGGTATCATCGGCGCTGGCTATCAGGCTCATACCCAGATACTGGCACATGCACAACTGTTTGAGCTCATCTCGATAAACGTCTTCGATATTTCCAATACCTCAGTGCAGAGGTTGATAAAGGCACTCCCTGAGTACCCGATTAAGAGCTGCTCAGTAGAAGAGGCAATAGCCTCGGATATTGTATGTACGTTAACCCCATCCCGGGAACCGATAATAAAGAGGGACTGGGTAATTCCCGGAACACATATCAATGCCGTTGGAGCAGATGCAGCAGGCAAGCAGGAGCTGGAGACTTCTATATTGAATGACGCGGTGGTAGTAGTCGATGATATGAGGCAGGCAATTGCCGGCGGAGAGATCAACGTGCCTGTAAAGAAAGGTCTGTTTACCAGTAATCAAATTTATGGGACTCTCGCCGAATTAGTTGTTGGAGCTAAGAAGGGAAGAACAAGCAACAAGGCGATTACCGTGTTCGATTCCACCGGGATCGCTATCGAGGACATCGCTGTCGCCAGGCTTATCTTTGAGAAGGCTCAACAAATCGGCGGTTATCCATCTATAGACCTGATAGGAGTATAAAACAGCCGAAGCGAAACAATCTTCGAGTTAGTACGGCGAGAATAGCTTACATTACATGGCTATTCGGCCGCATAGGTATAGCTGGGGATTATTCCCCAGGCATCAGGTGGCCAGACAGATACCCACGCTTTACCGATAATATTAGCCTTCGGCACAGTCCAACCGCAGTGAGAATCATTGCTCACATTACGGTTGTCGCCAAGAACAAAGTACTGGCTCTCAGGGACGGTTAAGGCATCTACAATATAATCAGGACGGTCTTCAATATAAGGCTCTTCCAGCAATACACCATTGATATACACAGAACCCGACTTTATCTCAATAGTTTCACCAGGCAGCCCTATTACACGCTTGACCAGGGGGATACCATTAACATATTGGGGACAGTTGAATATCACAATATCACCTCGTTCAAGGCTATGAAAAAATAAAGCTGCTTTGTTGATAAATAAACGCTGTCCCTCTCTCAAGGTAGGCTGCATCGAGATTTGCTGTACAATGACTTGCTCCAATGTGAAATGGATGCCAATAAAAACAGCCAAACCCAGACATATGACAGCGGCAATATCTCTAAGAAAAACTTTCACCATATACGTTTCCGATTGATATCTTTAGAGATTGATAAAAAATATGGGATTATTGAATCTGGAGGGTACCTCTTATTCAACAATCGCATACTGTATAAACGCACTATTATAGTTATAAGTTTACCATTAAGATGTTAATAATTTGTTAATTGCGATAAGGAGATTGCTGAAAAACTCAGGTTCATCGTTATCTATTATCTTACAGCTTCTGGCACTTCGGGCAAAAATAGCTGCCCCTATTGCGGATGGCAATCCGCTGGATGGCAGCGCCGCAAACGCGGCAGGTTTCACCACGGCGATGGGCAACATTGAATTCATCGTGGGCAGTGCCCTCCTCACCACCGGGACGCTTGTACGTGTCCACGCTGGCGCCTTTATTGTCAACAGCCTTGTTCAGGACGTCCACTATGGCTTTATAGAGTGCTTTAACCTCCCTGGATGATAAGTCTCCCGCTTTTTTTAAAGGATGAATTCTGGCAGCAAACAAGGCTTCATCGGCATACATATTGCCGATGCCAGCAACCACCGCCTGGTCCAGGAGAACCGCTTTTATCGGAGCCTGACGTCCTTTCAACTTTTTCGCCAGCATCTCAGCCGTGAAATCTGCCGTTAATGGCTCGGCGCCCAGTTTCCTGGCGATCTCATCCGCACTCCCTGCCAGTCGCATCACCCCTAACCGCCTCCGGTCAATAAAAGCAAGCTCATCACCACTGTCGAATTGAAGCGTTGCCCTGGTGTAGCGCTCATTGCCTGTGGAATTTATTGCCAGCAAGCCGGTCATCCTGAGATGAACAATCAGCACCTTGCCACTGGAAAGGTGAAAAAGCAGATATTTGCCGCGTCGTTCAAGGCTGGTAACCCTTTGCCCCAATAGCTGCAGGCAAAATTCACCAATCGAAGAAGGCAGAATTAGCTTTTCATCATCAACAACAATCCCGATGATAAGCCTCCCTACCACATGCGGCGAGAGCTCATTTTTAATGGTTTCTACTTCAGGCAATTCCGGCATGATTACTCCATTTCTCCCCAGTTCTTGCCCATCTTGATATCCACCTTCAAAGGTACGGTGAGCGCCAGGGCGCCTGACATGAGCCTCACCACCAGGTCTTTCATCATTTCTATTTCCTCGGGAACTATTTCAAAAACGAGCTCATCGTGAACCTGCAAAATCATTCGGCTGTTCACATCCCTCTTAGCCATCTCCTGGTGAATATGAATCATGGCGATTTTGATGATGTCAGCAGAAGTGCCCTGCACCGGCATGTTAATCGCCATCCGTTCCGCGGCTTCTCTGAGCAGCCGATTCGATGACTTTACCTCGGGAACATAGCGACGCCTGCCCAGCACCGTCTGCACGTAGCCAAGCTCTCTCGCCTGCTGCCTGGTCGTTTCAATGTAGTCTTTCACCTTAGGATACTTCTCAAAATACGCAGCAATGAACTGTGCCGCCTGTTCCCGACTGAAATCGGTAGCCTGCTCCAATCCATAGTCACTCATCCCATAAATAACGCCAAAGTTCACAGTCTTAGCCACGCGACGCATGGCAGGAGTAACTTCGCCAGGAGCCACGCTGAAGACGCGCGAGGCGGTGGCAGTATGCACATCTTCATCCCGCCAGAACGTTGCCATCAGCTCAGGGTCCTGAGAGATATGCGCCAATGCCCTGAGGTCAATCTGAGAGTAATCCGCAGACAACAATTGACAGCCTGGCTGAGCGATAATCGCCTGCCGCACCTTGCCCCCTAGCTCACCTCTCACCGGTATATTCTGCAAGTTCGGCTCGCTGGAAGACAGGCGACCAGTGCTCGTACCCGTCTGATTGAAACTGGTATGAATCCTTCCCGTCCGGGGATTGATTAAGACAAGAAAGGCATCGGTATACGTTGACTTCAACTTAGCGAGCTGACGATACTGCAAAATAAGATCAATGATAGGATGAGCGCCCTTCAGTTCCTCCAGAACCGAGGCATCGGTGGAATAGCCGCTTTTAGTTTTGCGAGATTTTGAGAGATGAAGCTCCTCATAAAGAATCTTCGATAGTTGCTGTGAAGAATTAATATTGAACTCATGTCCCACCAAGCCATATATCTCTTTCTCTAGCCCTGACATCTGCCCACCGAAATCGCTGGACATGCTTCGCAGCAGGTCGGTATCCAGTGCTACACCGGCTCTCTCCATATCTACCAGCACCGGTACCAGAGGCATTTCCACCTCGCTAAAAAGCCGCCACAAGCCCTGGTTGCGCAGTTCAGGTTCAAAAAGCTGCTTCAGTCTCAGGGTCATATCGGCATCGGCGCAGGCATAGTCCGACGTCTTCTCTATATCAACCAGAGCCATGGAAATTTGTTTGGCGCCTTTGCCGATTAACTCATTGATGGGCATCATCTCGATGCCAAATTTGTTAAACGCCAGCGCCTTAAGCCCCAGAGGCTTTTCCCCGAGAAGATGGGCGGCAATTATGGTATCGAAAGCCAGATTCTGCAGCTTCATACCTTGACCGGCAAGCGCCAGCATGTCAAATTTGCCGTTATGAGCTATCTTGCTTAACCTTACATCTTCAAGCAGAGGCTTAAGCCGAGTAACGACCTGTGGCAACGGCAACTGACCCACAGCGCTCAACGTACGGTGCCCCACTGGAATATAATAGGCCTCATTTTGCTTAACAGCTACAGATATGCCTACAATCTCCGTCGATAGAGCATCAATCGAGGACGTTTCCAGGTCGATGGCGAATTCGCCGGCTGCCGATAAACGACTTACCAGATTATCCAGGTCGTCCTCGGTATTAACTATGTGATACGCACCCTTAAGTGCTGGCTTGGGCTGAGCTACAACAGTGGTCTGCTGAATTTCCCCCGGTAAATTGGACAATAAATTGACAAACTCCAGCTCACGGAAGAGAGCAACTACTCGATCACGGTCATAAGCACTCACCTTGCAGGCATCCAGGTCTAAGGTAATGGGCATATCGGTCACAATAGTTGCCAGCTCTTTATTCTGAAAAGCCCGCTCTTTATGCTCACGAAGCGTGACCTGCAATTTCGGCGGCGCCACTTCCTCAATACGGTCATAGATACCTTCAAGGCTGCTGAATTGCTGCAAAAGCTTTGCCGCCGTTTTGTCGCCGATACCAGGTACACCCGGTATATTATCCGAAGTATCACCAGTGAGCGCCTTGAAGTCAGCAAGCTGCTTTGGTGCGATGTTGTACTTAGCCTGCACTCCAGCCTCATCATAGATTACGGTATCGTTGAAGCTTTTCCTCGGCGACATCACCTTAACCGAAGGCGTTACAATTTGCAGCATATCATTGTCACCGGTAACAATCAGGGTATCGATGCCCTGCTGACTTGCCTGCTTGCTCAGCGCACCCAGGACATCGTCAGCCTCATAGCCATCGAGCTCAAACATAGGAAGGCGGAAAGCATCCGCTAGCTGATGCACCCGCTCCATCTGGTTTATCAGCTCCGGGGGAGTTGGAGGGCGCTGCTTTTTGTAGTCGGCAAACTTCTCATGGCGAAACGTAGGTGTGTGGCGGTCGAAGGCAATTGCCCAATACATCGGCTTGTTTTCCCTGAGCAGCTTCAATAAGGTAGCAGCAAAGCCTCTGACAGCATTCACCATCTCGCCCGTCCTGGATATAGAGAGTGGAGGCAGGGCATGAAAAGCCCGATGCACCAGCGCATTGCCATCAAAAAGCAGGAGCAGGGGTTTGCCGTTTGTAGTATCCATTAATATCTCACTATGTTCTTCTGTCACACACTCACACTCTCACGTCGAGGGTGAGTGTGAGTAAAGCAAACCTCATTATTGAGATTGTTTATTTTGTCATTGCGAGGAGCCCGCCTGAGGCGGACGACGAAGCAATCTCAGGGATTGCCACGCTTCGCTCGCAATGACAGAGGGAAATTGCTAAACAATCTCATTATATACTATCCTGCCGATTATGCTATACTAAAATGCACTTTTGGAGGAGGCAGGTTGAAGACAAAAGATTTTCTCTCTGTAGCCGATTTAAGCATTGCCGAGGTTGAGTCGCTCATCAAAAAAACCCTGATAATGAAGCGAAAGGCAGCGCCACAAATACTGGCAGGAAAAGTGCTGGCGCTTCTCTTTGAAAAACCTTCTCTGCGCACCAGAGTAAGCTTTGAAGTTGCTATACATCAGCTCGGCGGCTATTGCCTCTATTTATCACCTGCTGAGGTCGGACTGGGCAAGCGAGAGCCTGTCGCTGACGTGGCCAGAGTGCTGTGCCGGTATGTTGATGGCATTGTCGCCCGCACCTTTGCTCACCAGACTCTCATAACGCTGGCGAAATACGCCAACGTGCCGGTGATTAACGCACTCTCTGACTTCGAACATCCCTGCCAGGCACTTGCTGACATCATTACCATCTTAGAGAAAAAGGGCAAGCTCCGCGGTCTTGACCTGGCTTATATTGGTGATGGCAATAATGTTGCCAATAGCCTGCTGCTCGCTGCTGCGATTACCGGCGTCAATTTCAAAATTGCCTCACCACCAGGCTATGAACTAACTAAAACCATGGTACAAAAAGCCAAAAGACTTGCTGCGCAGACTGGCAGCACTGTCGTTTTGACCGATGATCCCAGGCAGGCAGTGAAAGGCGCTGACGTGGTATATACTGATGTGTGGACAAGCATGGGTCAAGAGGCTGAATCAGAAAAACGCCGCAGCGCTTTCGCCAAATTTCAGGTTAACCCTAAACTACTTTCGCTCGCTAAAAAAGAGGTGATCTTCATGCATTCTCTGCCAGCACACCATGGTGAAGAGATAGCGTCAGGTCTGGTAGACCATCCCAGATCTGTTGTCTTCGACCAGGCTGAGAACAGGCTCCACCTGCAAAGAGCATTATTGGCTGAACTATTCCGCAAATCTGGACGCGCCACATAGCTCATGGTATTCTTTATCCAGCGGAGCAGGTTGCGAGCATCAGTTTCTTAAGGAAGAACGAAACAATGAAACCAGTTATTGCTATCGTAGGTAGAGCCAATGTAGGCAAATCAGCACTATTTAACCGACTCGCAGGCAAACAGATAGCTATCGTCGAAGACGTGCCGGGAACGACTCGCGACCGTGTCTTCGCGGAAGCTAGGTTGCAGGGTCAGACAGTCACCTTGATTGACAGCGGAGGTCTTAATCCTTCTCCAGATACGTCGATGAATGAAAAGGTCAACCAGCAGGTTGAGATTGCGATCGCTGAAGCTGATGTCATCATTTTCCTGGTTGATATTCACCATGGTGTACTTGCCACCGAGCAAGAAATAGCTGATATGCTCCGTAAAAGCAACAAACCGATAGTCCTAGTCGCTAACAAGGCAGATAATACCAAGCTCGAAAACCAGATAAATGATTTCTACCAGCTAGGACTAGGCGCACCCCTGGCTATTAGCGCCCTGCACGGTCGTGGCATAAACGGCCTCGTAGACGAAGTGGTCTCCCACCTCCCGCAGGCAATACCTGAATCTATAACTGATCCTGCAATGCCAAAACTGGCTATAGTCGGTCGTCCTAACGCTGGCAAATCAATGCTGCTTAATGCTATTGTCGGGGAGGAACGGGCTATTGTCGACCAGGTTCCCGGAACCACTCGTGATGCCGTAGATAGCGTCTTCGAGTACCCAGAGCAAAAGATACTGCTCATCGATACTGCCGGCATAAGGCGCCGTGGACGTTCCAGCACCGGCATCGAATACTATAGTTTAATTCGCTCGTTGCGCGCTATCAATCGTTGTGACATCGCCCTGCTGGTCATTGATGCCACCGAGTCCATCACCGCCCAGGATATTCACATTGCCGGTTACATCAAAGAAGCCTGCAAGGGGATGATACTGATAATAAACAAATGGGACCTCGTCCCGAAACAATCAACAGAAGACTATGCTGCCCAGGTCAGACAGAAAATGAAATTTATCACCCATGTGCCTATTCACTTTGTCTCAGCTAAACTGGGACAGAAAGTAAACACTATAGTCCCCACAGCCCTGCAAATATGGCAGGAAAGACAGAAACAATTGCCTGATACCGTCATCGATACACTGATAAAACAGGCGGTGCGAAGCCATGCGCCACCACGAAAAGGCTTGAGGAGACTTCAAGTCTTCCGTGCCTATCAGGATGGAATCAACCCTCCCACCTTTTCCTTCCTGGTAAATGACCCCGACCTTGTCCATTTCTCGTATGAACGTTACCTGGAAAACAAGCTCCGCCAGACATTTGGTTTCTCCGGCACCTCACTGCGCTTCTTCTTTAAGAAAGCGCCTCGAAAAAAGCTGACGAAAGCGGGAGGCAGCAAAGAGTGATAATCGAGAAACTTATAGCTATTGCCGTCCTCGCCTACCTTCTGGGGGCAATACCTTTTGCCCTGATTTTCGGGTGGCTTATGGGTAGAGTGGATATCACCAAGCACGGCAGCGGGAACATCGGCAGTACCAATGTGCTGCGCACCGTAGGCACCAAAGCAGCACTTGTTGTTATGGTCCTCGATATGGGCAAGGCAGCGCTCGCTGTTGTATTAGCCAGGATTATCATGGGGAACGATGCCCTGATGATAGCCGATTTCTCACTTGACTGGCAGGCTGCTCAGGTGCTGGCAGGAATAATCGTGATGGTAGGACATAACTGGTCAGTCTACATTAAGTTTCGCGGCGGCAAAGGCGTGGCTACGTATTTCGGCAGCTGGCTCGCCATGGCTCCTGCAGCAGCCTTATTTGGCGGCATCATTATTATTATAGCAGCTTCGCTTACCAGGTATGTGTCCATGGGCTCCATACTCGGCTCTCTGGGAGTGCTGGTCTTAATAATTATCCTTACCATCTTCAATGGGTTCCCCCCTATTTACCTGGTTTATAGCGTGATAGCAGTTATTATTATTGTCTATCAGCACCGCAGCAATATTAACCGACTGCAAATGCGCACCGAGCGCCGCATCGGCGACAAGGTTCCCACGAAAAAGCCCAGTTCACTAACCGAACCTCCGAGCGCTTAGTAAGATTATGGCTACAGTGTCAATTATCGGCGCCACTACCTGGGGCAATACTATAGGCAAATTGCTGGCAGGTAAAGGTATTGCCGTCACTATCTGGGCGAGAACCGAAGCGAAAGCACGTGAGTTTAGTAAAGAAACGCACCACTACCCGTCGAACATCACCTTCACCAGTCACGGCGGCAAGGCATTAAACGCAGCTGACTTTGTCATCTGGGCTGTGCCCGCTCAAAGTCTGAGGCAGACAATCCAGCAAGTGGCGAAACACACAATCCCCACCATGATTCACGTGAGCCTGGCTAAAGGATTGGAGGCAGACAGCGGTAAAAGGATGTCAGAGGTAATCGCCGCAGAGCTTCCCCATACCCCACAGGAGCACGTTTGCGTACTTTCCGGGCCAAACCTGTCTCAGGAAATTAACCGCGGTCTGCCAGCCACCTCGGTGCTGGCTGCATACAAGAGCACTATAGCCCAAAAAACAAAGGACCTGTTCCACTCACCTAACTTCGCTATCTTCACCAGTAACGATGTCGTAGGTGTTGAACTCTGTGGAGCTTTAAAGAATGTCATCGCCCTGGGAGCTGGCATGGTCGATGGTCTGGGACTGGGTGACAATGCCAAAGCCACCTTTCTCACCTTTGGCTGGGCTGAGGTCACCTCTCTGGGCACGGCGCTCGGCGCCCAACCTGCTACCTTTTACGGACTGGCGGGGCTGGGAGATTTAATCGCTACCTGTGCCGGACCGCAGAGCCGTAATCACTATGTCGGACGTGAAGTAGCCTCTGGACGTTCTTTAGCTGAAGTAAAAGCAGCTATGTCCAATATCGCTGAGGGAATTGATACCACCATTGCCGCACATCGCCTGGCGACGAAATTGAATCTGGATACGCCCATTATGACCCTTATTTACAAAGTCCTCTTCGAATCACTGCCGCCAGTAGAGATAGCAAACCGGTTTAGAGTTGGCTTAAAACCCGAGGGGCTCGATTAGTGCCCTGATTTGCTTTTACCCCTTTTCCCCTTGCCTCCTTCACTGGAAACTTTAGGTTGCGGCAGCGTCCCAGCCAGCTCCTCAAAAAGCTTCTTCTGCTTGTCATCCAGAGACTCCGGAGTGATGATTCGAATCTGAACCAACTGATCACCCTTGCCCTTACCGTCAATCCGGGGCATGCCTTTGCCTTTTAGTTGGAATACTTTCCCATGCTGTGTGCCCGGCGGTATTTTTAACGTGGTTTCTCCATCCACCGTAGGCACCTCCACATTTCCTCCGAGTGCAGCCTGGGCAAAGTTGATTGCCAGTTCACAGATAATATCATTACCTTCCCGCACGAAAAACTCATGAGGTTCGATAGCAAAAGCGATATAGATATCCCCGGATGCACCCCCGTAAGTACCAGCTTGCCCTTCACCACTAAGCCTCATACGGTAGTTCTCATCCACTCCGGCTGGAATCGTAACCGACAGCTTACGCTTTGCTTTTACCCTGCCATTGCCTTTGCATTCGGGACAGGGCTCGGTGATATGAGTACCTTCACCGTTACATTTGGAGCAGGCGCCTACCTGGACAAAATGACCAAAAAGGCTCTGCTGGGCGCGACGCACCTGTCCAGTGCCATTACAATCGGGGCATTTCTGAGGATTTGTTCCTGGCTTACTGCCAATGCCACGGCAAACAGAGCAACTCTCTACTCGTGAGAGCTCGAACTCTTTCTCTGCGCCAAACACCGTCTCATTAAAAGTAAGGTTAAGTCTAACCTGCAGGTCAGGCCCTTTCCTGGGAGCTCGTTGCCTGGCAGTCGTTGTCGCACCGCCAAAGAAAGCATCAAACAGGTCTCCAAACCCACCAAACCCAAAGTTGTCAAACCCATTACTCCAGTCTGAAGTGCCAACTCGACCATATCGGTCGTAGGAGGCGCGTTTCTCCTCATCACAAAGGACTTCGTAAGCCTCGTTAACCTCTTTAAATTTTCCCTCAGCCTCGGGATTATGGTTATGGTCGGGATGACATTGGAAAGCAAGCTTGCGGAAAGCCTTCTTTATCTCCTCAGCGCTCGCATTCCTGGGCACACCGAGTACCTCATAATAATCTCTTTCAGCTCTCATCTTCGATTTTAGTCCTTAAAACTACAGTATAGACAATGGCTAGACCGTCTGGCAAGTTTCCAATTGGGAGGTTGTTCAATCTACAATTGCTGATGTATGATTGATGTAACCACCATGGATGACCAGCTCAGACGAATTCTCTCTTCCCGCCGGAAGAAACAGCTCATTAATAAAAAACTCCATGCTGCCGCAGTTCTTGTTCCCCTGTTTCACGACGGAAAGGAATACCGTATCTTACTCACTCGCCGAAGCCACGAAGTATTCCACCATAAGGGACAGATATCCTTTCCCGGCGGCAAGCCTTCGAAAAGCGATGCCAGCCTCCTTGATACAGCCCTCAGGGAGAGCTGGGAAGAAATCGGGTTACAAGCCAAAGACGTGGAAATCATCGGTGAACTGGATGACACGCCCACAAAAACCACCGGCTTCAATATATCTCCCTTCGTAGCGCTCATACCCTATCCCTACCCATTTATTAGAAACCCGCATGAAATCGACGAGATCCTCGATATGCCGCTCGCCGCTTTCCTGGACACCTCTCGCTGCAAACAGGGCATGGCGGAAAACAACAGTGAACAGACAAGTGACTTTCGTTACGAATGCGACGGGCAAACTATCTGGGGAGCGACAGCTCGTATTATCAAACAGCTTATGGACGCGCTGAAGTCTGCACCTGGAGCCCGGGAGCAGTAGTGTAGCTTTTTGCCTCTTTCTTGGCATCAACAGTTGCCTTCACCTCCTTTTTTGTCATTGCTCCTGGCTCCATAGTCGATAAGTTGTAAAGTATGTTGATATTATTATCAAGTATTCTTAATAAATTACTTTAAGTTTTTTAAGCCCAGTGTTGACAATAGCCTAGAAAGGAAGTACAATACTGAAGCAAGGAGCGCTCATGCCAGGAAAAGATTATTACAAAATTCTAGGAGTCGCCCGCACTACACCTGACAAGGAAATCAAGCAGGCATATCGTCGGCTTGCAAGGAAATATCACCCCGATGTCAATCCCGGGGACAAGTCGGCTGAATCAAGGTTCAAAGAGATAAACGAGGCTTTTGAAATCCTTTCCGACCCGGAGAAGCGGAAGAAATACGACCAGTTTGGCGACAACTGGCAGTCTGCCGAGCAGTTCTCCAAGGCTGGGCAAGGAACTCCCTGGGGTTCCTCTCGAGGTGGCACCTCTAGCACCTTTGAGTTCAACGACCTCGGCGACCTCGGCAGCATATTTGAGAACCTGGGATTTGGCGCTGGCGGATTTACTGCCCGTCGTCCCGGTAAAACAAAGGCTGTCGAACATTCTATAGACGTCACCCTTGAAGAAGCCTACCAGGGCACCACACGCATGCTCCAGCTCCAGACTGAAGATGCCTGCCCCGCCTGCGGCGGTACCGGCAGGACAGCCAGGTCACGTGGTAGAACCTGTCCCAGTTGCGGCGGCTCGGGTGGTTTACCCAAGATGAAACGCCTTGAGGTTAAAATCCCTCCGGGCGTCAACAATGGTTCCAAAATACGCCTCGCGGGTCAGGGCAGCATGGGCGGAGATGGCGCCAAAGGCGACCTTGAATTGATAGTGAAGATGGTGCCACATAAGGCTTTTGAGCGTAAGGGTGATGACCTCCATACCGAGGTGCCCATACCACTGGTAACGGCGATGCTCGGTGGTGAGATCGAATTGCCCACTCTCAAGAGTAAGGTGGTGCTCAAGATACCGGCAGAGACTCCCAACGGCAACGTATTCAGGCTGGCCGGCAAGGGCATGCCTAATATGGGCAATGTATCTCAACATGGAGACCTGTTCGCCAAGGTAAAGGTGGTACTGCCCACCAATCTTACGCAAAAAGAGAAACAGTTATTTGAACAGTTAAGGGCAACACGCTCCCATTAGGTGTAAAGGTGTAATAGCAATGGCTCAATCGGATTCTGAACCCAGATATGTAATCAGCATTGCCGCCAGGATTGTCGGCATTGAAACTCATACCCTGCGCTACTACGAGCGTCTGGGGCTGGTACAGCCCTATCGCTCCGGGGGAAATATTCGCTATTACTCCGAAATTGATATCGAGCAGTTGCGTCACATCAAAATGCTGATGAGCGACCTTGGCGTGAACCCTGCTGGCGCAGAGGTGGTAATCCGCATGGCGCAGAAGATAACAGAAATGCAACAGGTAATCAATGATCTCACTACAGAACTACAACAGGTAAAAGAGACCAGGCAGGCAACCAGGAAAAGAGATAAGAAGAGAGGTTAAATGATCGCAGCAAGGACAGACCTTAAACCAGGCAACTGGCAGGTAACAGCAACCACTCTCCAGTGCGAGTACGTCGGCGATGCAGTTACCATCATGGTAGATAAGGACTGGACAACCAGATGCACCTGGTACCGCCGCTATAAGCAAAAGGCTATTGAGAATAAGAAACAGAAATTTGAAAAGGTAATTAAGCCTAAAATAGAGAAATGCCGTGGCGCTGAATGCCCGCTTGCAATCAACTACAGGGATATGTTGATTCAACAGGAGTTCGGCGCTCCGTAGGAGAAGATACCATGATAAAACCAGAAAAATTCACCGAACAAGCCAGAGAAGTAATAGGAGCTTCCCAGGAGCTTGCCGTCAGTTACCGTCACAATCAATGGGACGTGGAACACCTCTTCCTGACAATGTTGAGACAAGACAACGGGGTTGCAGTAAAAATACTCGAGAAACTGGGCATTAATATAGAATCCTTAAAAGGGCGAGTGCAGGAGGTTCTCGATCATGCCCCTCAGATGAGCCAGGGAGGAGCCCAAATCTACGCGACGCCCCGCATTGCCAGCCTGATGCAGACCGCTGCCCGCGAGGCGGAGCAATTCAAGGACGACTTTATCAGCGTGGAACACTTGCTCATCGCCCTCGCCGGGGAAATAAATAGCGAGACTGCCACCATACTGAAGGAATTCAACATCGATAAAGAGAGAATCTACCAGGCAGTGAAAGATATTCGAGGCGGACACCGTGTCGAAGACCCCAGAGCCGAAAGCAAGTACCGTTCACTGGAAAAATACGGCCGTGATTTGACTGAACTGGCACGCAAAGGCAAGCTCGACCCTGTGGTAGGACGTGACGACGAGATAAAACGGGTCATGCAGATATTGATACGGCGAACCAAGAACAACCCGGTCATCATCGGCGATGCCGGCGTGGGCAAAACTGCCATAGCCGAAGGTCTGGCAGAGAAAATCGCCATAGACGATGTCCCCGACTCACTCAGGAATAAAAGGGTTATCGGGATTGACATGGCTGCGCTGGTTGCCGGCAGCAAGTTCCGCGGCGAGTTTGAAGAGAGGCTAAAGGCGGTTATGGATGAGGTGCGCCAGTCGAGCGGAGAGATAATCCTCTTCATCGACGAGATGCATACGGTCGTCGGCGCAGGAGCTGCTGAGGGAGCTATCGATGCCAGCAATATACTGAAGCCAGCGCTGGCACGCGGTGAACTGAGATGTATCGGCGCCACCACGCTGGACGAATACCGCGAGCATATTGAGAAGGACAAAGCACTGGAGCGAAGGCTACAGCCAATATTTGTAAACGAACCGAGTGTGGAAGCCACTATAGAAATGCTGAGGGCGCTGCGTCCCAGATATGAAGCGCATCATAAAATCAAGATAGCTGATTCCGCCCTGACGGCTGCCGCTCAGCTGAGCCAGAGGTATATCTCCGACAGGTATCTGCCTGACAAAGCTATCGACCTTATCGATGAAGCCGCCAGCAAGATACACATCGACATGGAAAGCAAACCGCAGAATATCAAAAACCTCGACCAGCAGATTAAGCAACTGCAAAATGAGGAGGACTCGGCAGCGCAGCAAGGGGACTACCAGAAAGCAGCCGAGATAAGGTCACAACGACTGCGCCTGATGCCGGAGTATGAGAATTTGGAATCAGCATGGCGCAAGGAGCAGAAATTCGATAAGCCGGTAGATGAGGAGACCATTGCTGAGCTGGTCGCCAAGTGGACGGGTATACCGGTTTCACGCATGCTCGAAGGCGAAGCCGAGAAACTGCTCCACATGGAGGAACGAATACACGATAGAATCGTGAACCAGGAAGAAGCTGTTTCCACTATTTCTGAAGCCATCAGGCGCGGCAGGGCTGGACTCAAAGACCCCAAGCGTCCTATCGGCAGCTTCATCTTTCTCGGCCCGACCGGAGTAGGTAAAACAGAGCTGGCAAAGGCGCTTGCCCAGTTCCTCTTCGATGATGAAGAGGCCATGATACGGGTAGATATGTCCGAATATATGGAAAAACATACCGTATCGCGACTTATCGGCGCTCCGCCCGGCTATATCGGCTATGAAGAAGCAGGTCAATTGACTGAAGCGGTACGGCGGCGTCCTTTCCGCGTCATCTTGTTCGACGAAATTGAAAAGGCGCACCCTGACGTTTTCAACATCCTGCTCCAGATACTTGAGGATGGCAGGCTCACCGACGGGCATGGCAGGGCAGTTGACTTCAGAAATGCTGTGGTCATCATGACCAGCAACCTCGGCACCGAGGAGTTCCAGCGCCACGCTATCGGCTTTGCCCAGCAGGAAAAACAGGATAAGGGCGACTATGATAGATTGAAGAGCTCCATTGACGTCGCTTTAAAGCGCACCTTCCGTCCTGAGTTCCTGAACAGGGTTGACGATATTATAATCTTCCATCCGCTGAGCGAGGAGCACCTTAAAAAAATTGTCGACCTTCTTATCAATGAAGTGCAGAAGCGGCTGATAGATCGTAACATCGTGCTGGAACTGAATAATGAGGCGAAGTCCTGGCTGCTCAAGGAAGGCTTTGAACCTGCCTTCGGCGCGCGCCCGCTGCGCCGGGCTATTCAACGCTACGTGGAAAATGCCTTATCCGGCAAGATTCTCAGCGGCGAGTTCAAAGATGGCGACCATGTATACATCAGTGTCGAGGGTAGCGGATTAAGCTTCAGTACCAGGAAAAAAGTGAAAGCTGCTGCAAAGTAAATGGCGACTCCAGCGGAAATAAGCGAGGCAAACCCAAAAGTTTCCAGGCGACGTGAATACCTCATCGGTGTTGCGGGGCTGGTGCTTACGATAGCGCTATGCGTTCTGGTCGTTATCTATTGGGATGATGTCATCAAGGCTTCGCGATATGGATACCTCGGGGTCTTTTTCATCAGCATCCTTTCCGGGGCGACTATCCTCATCCCCATCCCCGGCTTGCTTGTTGTCTTTACGCTGGGCAGCATCCTGCATCCTGCCATAGTCGGCGCACTGGCCGGGCTCGGTGAAGCGTTTGGCAGCATCACCATTTACCTCGCCGGTTATGGCGGACACCGGGCAGTGGAGAAATTGGAAACTATCGACCATCGCTTTATCGTCAAATTCGAGGACTGGCTGCGGCGGCGCGGCGCCATAGCTGTCTTCCTCATGTCATCTATAGTCAACCCATTCTTCTATCCCTTTGTTGCCGTTGCGGGGGCGATGCACTTCGGCTTAACCAGGTTCTTTTTCCTCTGCTGGGGAGGTAAAACCATAAAAGGGATGGGAGTGGCTTACCTTGGATACTATGGTCTGGGGTCTTTACTACACTGGGCAGGAATAGGAGTATAACCATGTCGAACATGCCACCGGAAAAAAGCTGGCTCGTAGCACTGCTGCTATCTCTCTTCCTGGGATTCTTCGGCGCAGACCGTTTCTACATTGGCAGGACCTGCTCCGCAATTGTCAAACTGGTGACATTGGGGTGCCTGGGCGTCTGGTGGCTGAGCGATATCATCCTGATTGCCAGCGAGTACCGCAAAGATGCCTGGGGAAGACCGTTAAAACATTAGCCGCTATCTCCAGCGAACCATGGAAAAGAATATCACTGCTGCTATCACCAGAACTCCGATAACAATAGCTGGTATTAAATCAGTCGTCATATAGTTTATTTCCTGTACGAACTCTTTTCTTTACTTATATTAAGTACAGCTTTTCACGGAATTTGTCAAACCTGACACATTACGCATCTCGCATCTTTGCTACTAAACTCGCTCTTATGCTAGACTATATACTGCTTCTGCGAACGTGGGGCTGTAGCTCAGTTGGGAGAGCGTCTGACTGGCAGTCAGAAGGTAGTGGGTTCGAATCCCATCAGCTCCACCATAAAGCCTTCCAAAGCTAAAACTAGTTTATCACACCTTTTGACTCGTTCAAATTCTTACACGCAATTAGCTATTCCATTACACCGCTTGATTGAAGGTTTTGTACTATCCTGCAAGGTAGAAAACAAATCTCCCAAAACAATATCTTTCTACAAGAATAACCTCGATAAGTTCGTATGGTTCTTAAACAAATTCGGCATTGATACTATTGACGCTACTACTATTCGGAACTTCCTTAGATATGTAAAAGATACTGAAAATAGATGGGACAGTACTAATGCGAGAGCTAACAGAATGGTATCTCCAACTACTGTGAAGAGCTATTACATCAGTTTATCTGCATTATTCACCTGGGCATTGGAAGAGCAGTTAATTACATCTAACCCCATGGCTACTGTTAAGAAGCCTAAGCTGCCCAATAAATCAGTTAAGGGATGTGAAACTGAAACGATAAAGATATTATTAAACGCATTCAATGGTAGAAGCTTTAACGACTTACGAAATAAAGCTATGCTCCTCATGTTCCTGGATACTGGATTAAGATTATCCGAACTTGCAGGACTGACTTTATCAGATATCAATATCGAGAAAGGCATCATCAAAATCATTGGTAAAGGCAATAAAGAAAGATATGCCAGGATAGGAGTAAAGACACAGAAAGCATTATGGAATTATCTAGCTCACAGACCAGTAGAAAAAGAGTATGTATGGCTAGGAAAAGGCTATTGTAAAATGACAGTAGATGGCATTGCTCTTGTTATTAGAAACTTGGGTAAGAGATTAGGTATTAGATTGTCACCGCATAAACTACGACATAGCTTTGCTATCAGTTTCCTACGTAATGGAGCAAATCCATTTGAGTTACAGATAGCATTGGGACATACAACGTTGGAAATGACAAGGAGATACACTCAGGCTTTGGGATTTGATGATGTGTTTAAGAGACATGTGCTGGCTAGTCCGGTGGATAGGCTGGTAAGATAGGATATGGAGTAGGTTAGGGATTGATTCTCTTTAGTGAAATTCATCGTTAGTATATGAGGAATTTGAGGACATCTTAAAGGATACGATCAAGTGGCCTTATGGCTTGATGTGGGTCAAAAGGTGAAATTAAATTTAGAATAAAGTATCATTGCGAGGGAAAGGACTAACGTAAATATTTCCAGTAGTCATCTCTCTTTGTGTAACGTGTAATCCCTTAATCCTTTGTAATGGATTCTCATAATAAAGTACGTCTCCCCGTTTTATATTCTCAGGTCTATAAAAAACCTTTTTTTGTATTTTTGATTTCTTGTTTGCATGTACATAAAGATCATATTCATGGGGTTGATTAAAGATAAACCAAAAATAGCCGAACTTTTCTTCTGCTCGCGTGATAGCGGTTCTAAACTTTGAAATATTTCGAATAGTAAATTTCGCCAAATATTTAGATAATGTATACAAGCATTCAAATACATTAAAAGCAGATGGCAAATATATAGCAAACCTAGTTCACTATAATAATGATTGTAAATAGCATATCTTGCTTGTGCGTCAGTGTGGTAGAAACGACGTAAACTGAGTATGTTACTTACACTATCACTTGTGCAATGCGAGAAATTGCTTAGAAAATTGTAGTGGACTTTAATTCTTGCCATAGTCTTAGTATTTAGTATCTTATTCAACTGCAAGTTCTCAAGTACCCTTTCCCAAGCGAGATACTTATTGTGTATTATCGCATCGACTTCACCTTCTGCATTTTTATTACGCCTTGCAAACCAGTCTGTATACTGCTCCCCATTAAGACAGGGCTTCTGCTAAGAGAGTACAATGGCTGAAAAGAAGGAGAAAAACAGCCATGAAACGAAGGAAATGGGATCCGAAAACCAAAGCAATGATTGTGGTAGAAGGGCTGAAGGGAAAGCAAGTTTTCGAAATCTGCATCGAGCACCAGATTAGCCAGGCACAGTACTATCAATGGCGGGATCAGTTTCTGGCCAACATGTACCAGGTATTTACCAGCGATGACCGCAGAGAGAAGTCATTGACTCAAGAGAATGGTCGACTTAAGAGGATCATCGGGGACCTCACCGTGGAGTTAAAAAAAGTAAACGAGTTGTTAGAATGAGACGGAAAGAATCAACGTTAGTAGCGGAGCGAAATTCCCCTATTGTCGAGCGGATCAAAGCAATCAAAGCTGAGCATCCGTTCTGGGGATACCGGCGTATCTGGGCGCATCTGAAATATGTCGACGAGCTTGAGATCAACAAAAAACGAGTGCTCAGGTTACTCCAGAAGCATGAGCTCCTGGTGAAGCCAGATACAAAGCTTAAGGCGATAAGGACACCAACCAGGAACAAACCAAAACCAGATCGTCCTAATCAGTGGTGGGGCATCGACATGACCAAGGTTATGGTAAATGGGTTTGGCTGGATGTACATCGTGGTTGTCCTGGACTGGTACACCAAGAAGATTGTTGGGTACTATGCGGGCATGCAATGCCGGAGCAAACACTGGCTGGAAGCTCTGGATGCTGCAGTGAACAGGCAATTCCCTGATGGAGTGCGGGAGCAACGACTGTTTCTCATGTCGGATAATGGGAGTCAGCCAACATCAATCGGCTTCATGAAAGCGTGCCGGGATATGGATATTACCCAGACGTTTACCAGCTATAACAATCCGAAGGGTAACGCGGACACAGAGCGAGTTTTCAGAACAATGAAAGAGGAGCTTCTCTGGCTCAGAGAGTGGACTAGTCCGTTTGAGATGGCAGATGCCCTGGGCAAGTGGATAGAGTACTACAATGGCAAGTATTTACATTCAGCGCTTGGATACAAATCGCCAACCAAATTTGAGGAGGAATATCAAAACAGCCAGGCTACTCTCTTAGTGACGGCTTGATTTCATGGGGTGCAGTACATCTGGCTCTAGATACCGACTAACTTTATTTTTGCTTCTTAGGTAATGTCGTATGGGTCTATATTGATTCCATAGACTATAATAGAACGGTAGCAAATATTCTGTATCCTTGCCTTCATTGTCTACAACACGGCAACCTCGACAGATCACTAATAATTCATTGTCACTTTTTTCAATTATTTTAATCAGGTCTTTCTTTAAGTTAGCTTCTATAGCTTTAACGGTTCGCTCTTTTGTCTCTTGGGAACTGGCATCAGATATCATTTTTCTTAGTTTTACAGTTCTTGAATATTTGTCACAGGTGCTTATTAATCGAAACACAAAGTAACTCTCGAACGCCATCCGAATAAGATGAAAAGCATCGCGGTATAAACCTTTCTCAATGATATCTTTACTATTTAGTAAGGTTAGTTTTTGGATGTTCACGAAGTTCAAAAACTGTGAATCTGGCAACCACGCAGTTTTGCCCCATATCGTGTCTACGCCAAGCTTATCAAGTAATACAGACAGTTTATTTATAGTTTCTATTAGGCTCCTGTGTTCTTTTCTGGTCTGTAATCTAATGTCATGAATGATTTTATTCAATTTCAATTCACCCAATTATGATTAGGGCATTTTTACATTGCAATTATTATGAAAACATGATTACTATTAATATATAAATAGGAACTGCGAAGTTGACCCGCCCCAATAGTTATATCACTTCTTAACTCAGTCCTACAAGTATAACAAACTCAGGAGCAGGCGAATCCACCCACACTTAGTCAACTTAGAAATTTCCCACACGCATTGCACAATATCCACTATTCCAGTTTTTCTAACTTTTTGATGCCCCGGCATCCTAGATATAGCTATTCGTTGCTACAATGCGGAAATCTTGCGATAGAATAACTGCCACGCCCAATCTGATGAAAACTGAATTGTCTGAGCAGATTTATCCTTATCGTACAATAGAATTTTAGAAAGAAAGGCCATTTTATATTTAGCCTTATTTAGTCCGTTTGACTACCTATCAGAAGGTACAATTACTCGTATTACTAAATCTTCAATAATCGCAGATACAGAAAGTTCACGTGGTTTGCTTCGATTATTCAGAGAGGAAATTGAAGGACTACTTTCTTAACGAGGCCGACAAAGCTCAGAAAGTCTTATAAAAACTATTAGTGTTTTCTAATCAAATACATTGAGGCGAATACTATTACAGGTACACATGCAATGACTATGATTATCCAGAATGGAGCATTATCGCCCACGACAGCATAGTAAATCGAGTATATTGAAAAAGCTGTTAAGGCTATTATGGTATATATCGCGAGAGCTTTCATTGTAGACTCTCCAATTATAATCTAAATGGTTATTTACCTTGCATTCTTTCTTGTTCTTGCCTGTTTAATCTCAATGAATTCTCTATCGAAAATATACCCTGCGCTCAATCCCGTGCATGCTTAAATTGAACCGAAGAATCTTGCACTATAGCGATTTACACCTCCAACAATTGTTTCAGACTAGTAAAGATGTTTTCGTATAGCTCATGCCTATCCATAGCAAACATTTTGTAGCCATTGCTACTCATGTGCCAATGGTGACCAGCTACAGAGCCAGTACTTCATCTTCAACTCTAGCCATATCAGTATCAACTATAGAAGCAGCCAGTGTATTGGTCAACAGAAACGTGGATATATTTTAAGCTGGTTTGGATAGTCACTATACAAGAAGCGAGTTTTTAAAAGAAGGATGACCGATCAATTTGTGGCTACTCTAGCTGGCTAAATAGTACAGCGCTATCCTTGAACAATGACGATATAGATACATTCAAAATCTTAGCTATCGCGATAATTTCAATGTCCGAGACAGGTCTTCTCCCACTTTCGATTTTGGCTATGGTTGAACGGTCTATTCTAATTCCCAGTAATTGCAGCTCAGCAGCCAGCTTCATCTGAGTCATTTTCACGTTTTTACGAGCGTCTTTAATACGTAAGCCGACAATGTTCTTCCTGGTCACAAATGAATAATAAGGGATAAGTTAAGATGATAGTGTGCTTGTAGCGCACATTCCATGCTATAATACGCCATGTGCAGCGATAAGCTATCCGAAAATTTAGGATGCCTTTGGTGACTGCAAATCAGGGGCTATCATCACTATACCGACGCATAAAGAAAAATTGCTGTATAGCATGGCAGACAGATGCCCAAAAATTCTATAAATGGTATGACACCCAGTTTGAGAGACAGAGTAATAGCTGCCATTACTGCCACTTGCCAGGAAATACGAAGGAACATTACGGCAAGTGGTTTAGATATGGTAGACGCGGACAAAGGCTAGAAGTAGATAGAATAGAGAGCAAGAAGCCATATTCTCCTGATAATTGCGTCCTAGCCTGTTATCCCTGTAATAACGCTAAAAGCGATGTGTTTTCCTATGCCGAATTCTTGCGTATCGGGAAAGCCATTCGTGCAGTGAAGAAAAGACCTCAGCGTTTATCTAACCAAAGTTAATAATTCCAAAACAACCTCTTTTAGCACCTTGAAAAAGTAAAGAAAGTGTTGGATAGCTACTGTCTCTTTTTATAAGTTCGCAAAGTAGCGAAAGTCAGTTCTAAAGCAATCCCATTTTCGCAGAAGCTATACATGACTATATATTTGAGAGTAAATCCTGCATAGTTTGGATATCGATACTTTTCGGTTTATTAACATCCATCCCTTCTGGTGGTGGCTCTTTGCCGACAACCGTGTAATTGAAGTTCAAGAACTCGGATAGCCTCAACACCTCGTCTACATCCTCTTGAGTCGCTTTCACTCGCTCATTAAGTAAAGCATTAGCTTGAACCAGCCTCCTTAAATGCCTGGTTGCCCTAAACCCGTAAGTAGACAGGCGCTTTTGCATTCCTTTTGCAGGTTTAATTAATTGCTCTGCTAACTTATCTGGAAGGACAACTTCTACCTTATCAAGAGAATCCTTCAGCAGCTTTAGTCTGGGCATACTATACGGTTTACCGAATAGTTGAGCCTCGTTTTTCTTAGCTGAAGCCTGAAGAATTTTGTTGACTACATCCTCTCCATATTGATAGCTGATGGGTAGAAAGCGACTCAAAAAGCCTACCGAAGACCATTTCTTCCATCTTCTCTCGAAATCTCCATGCGCAATCGATGTAATCACTCCTCCGCAAACTGGCTGTGGCAGTATTATCCTGTCGCCAGCAAAAGCTTTACTATCTATTTCCTTTACTCCCTCCTCAGTAAAAGAATTTAGAAAGGTGATAGTGCTATCAACCAAATATTTTTGGCGACTTATGCAATTAAGCAAGTCAGGGATGATCAAGTGATGGTATACGTACTCGTCAGTATCGGTCTCATTGAAGCTTTGTAGGTGTTGTTCAGCAAAACTTGTTGGTGTAAAGTTATTGAGGTATAAAACTCCATCCATCGACGCATACTGGGCTAGTGATGCTGTTTTAGCACTTTCCACCAGCGCGATAATGATTGCGCTTAATGGTCTTACTCCCCTCAAATTACCGGTTAATATGACAAGTAGTATTGTTTTTTCAATTGGTTCTAGTTCAATCATTTTTTACCTCCAATTACTATTTTGTCTGAGCCGTCATATTTAATTTTGACCCAATACGAGCCATCATTCTCGCGAATGGCAAAATAATGTAACCATTGCTTTGGTATAACCAGTGCATGGCTATCTCCAACTTCCACTAGCTGCTTTATAGATGTCAGCCGACCATCTTCTTGAATTAATTTCCGTTTCCAAGGTCGTATACTGCTCCCCATTAAGACAGGGCTTCTGCTAAGAGAGTACAATGGCTGAAAAGAAGGAGAAAAACAGCCATGAAACGAAGGAAATGGGATCCGAAAACCAAAGCAATGATTGTGGTAGAAGGGCTGAAGGGAAAGCAAGTTTTCGAAATCTGCATCGAGCACCAGATTAGCCAGGCACAGTACTATCAATGGCGGGATCAGTTTCTGGCCAACATGTACCAGGTATTTACCAGCGATGACCGCAGAGAGAAGTCATTGACTCAAGAGAATGGTCGACTTAAGAGGATCATCGGGGACCTCACCGTGGAGTTAAAAAAAGTAAACGAGTTGTTAGAATGAGACGGAAAGAATCAACGTTAGTAGCGGAGCGAAATTCCCCTATTGTCGAGCGGATCAAAGCAATCAAAGCTGAGCATCCGTTCTGGGGATACCGGCGTATCTGGGCGCATCTGAAATATGTCGACGAGCTTGAGATCAACAAAAAACGAGTGCTCAGGTTACTCCAGAAGCATGAGCTCCTGGTGAAGCCAGATACAAAGCTTAAGGCGATAAGGACACCAACCAGGAACAAACCAAAACCAGATCGTCCTAATCAGTGGTGGGGCATCGACATGACCAAGGTTATGGTAAATGGGTTTGGCTGGATGTACATCGTGGTTGTCCTGGACTGGTACACCAAGAAGATTGTTGGGTACTATGCGGGCATGCAATGCCGGAGCAAACACTGGCTGGAAGCTCTGGATGCTGCAGTGAACAGGCAATTCCCTGATGGAGTGCGGGAGCAACGACTGTTTCTCATGTCGGATAATGGGAGTCAGCCAACATCAATCGGCTTCATGAAAGCGTGCCGGGATATGGATATTACCCAGACGTTTACCAGCTATAACAATCCGAAGGGTAACGCGGACACAGAGCGAGTTTTCAGAACAATGAAAGAGGAGCTTCTCTGGCTCAGAGAGTGGACTAGTCCGTTTGAGATGGCAGATGCCCTGGGCAAGTGGATAGAGTACTACAATGGCAAGTATTTACATTCAGCGCTTGGATACAAATCGCCAACCAAATTTGAGGAGGAATATCAAAACAGCCAGGCTACTCTCTTAGTGACGGCTTGATTTCATGGGGTGCAGTACAGTCGTGGCATTTAAGCCTCCTCCAATTTATTTTATTTCACTTATTAGAATAACTAGATAAATTACTTATTAGAATAATCAGGTTAAAACATGGGGCAGCTTATTGAGACTATTTAGTATTACACCTCCTCTATTTAGCGGCCAATAAAAAAGGCGCGCCAAAAAGATTTCTCCTTTCGACACACCTTTGCTCTCTAACTAGCAGCCAGAATTGCCTAAGCTTACTGGCCTGCGTTTAGATCTTGCTTATAACAATGTTCTAGCCTATTTTAAAGGCTATCCAATTCGCTTCTGTTAGCTTCACTAGAGTCGGTCATTACCTTGGCTTAACCGCGCACATTGAAATTTCCACTTATAGCAGTATCTAGCCCCTATGCGAGACCGCCAAATTTGACACGCCTTTGTTGACTTCAGTAGTGGCTATATCGCCTCAGTCTAATCGCTCACGTCGTCGCTAACACCAATAGCAGTGTTCTATACCTATACGTAAAGCCGTTCTATTCAATTGTTAATGTTCTAGCCTCAATATATTGGATAAAGGGAATAAAGTCAAGTTAATTTTGTACGCCTATACGGTTACCTATTCGAGTTTAGCAGATATTAATCTCGGCCACTAGCTTTATCAACGTAATACCAATATGACGTTATTCTCTTGACAATAGTACATATGTTCTATTATAATAATCGACGCTGCCTCGGGAAGGGAGGATTGAGGTGTCCAAAACTATCAACGAGCCTATCCGTGTTTATGTGAATAAAGATTCCAAGCCGGCTGCCTTTATCTGGCGACGACGCCTATACCATGTGCTTGAGATTACTGCCTCCTGGTGGGAAGTTGCGGATTGGTGGGATGGGAAGCCCGAGTGTCTTATGCTTCGTGTCTTTGCTACCAAGAATGTTACAGGCACCTATGAACTCTGTAATAACGGCTCTCAGTGGTTTCTCTATCGTCTCATTGACTAGGAGTCCCCGATGGGTTTCATTCACCTTCATGTCCATTCTCAGTACAGCTTTCTTGATGGTGCTGCCACTGTGAATAAGCTCCTAGAGAGAGCAAAAGAGTTAACCATGCCTGCCCTAGCACTTACCGACCACAACCGTTTGACCGGTGCTATCCGCTTTTATGATACGGCACAGAAAATGGGCATAAAGCCGATTATCGGTGCTGAGATAAACCTGGAAGGCGGATATCACCTGCCCCTGCTTTGCAAAGATATGACAGGGTATTCTACCCTTTGTCGCCTGCTGACCGCAGCTCACTTATCCAACCGTAACCAAAGACCATGTGCTACTAGGGAAATGCTGAGTAAGTATCATTCAGGATTAATAGCCCTCTCAGGCTGTGACAAAGGTGAAATTCCATCTCACTTGAAAAAGCACAGTATTGAAGAGGCTGGATTAATTGCCAACTTCTACCGACAGGTCTATGGCACTGATTTCTTTATTGAACTTTATCGTTACCCTTCGCAAGATGGTATGTCTCTCAGTCACCGGCTAGATGGTTTTGCTAAGGAACTGGGTATAAGTACTGTAGCTACTAATAACGTTCACTATATCAATAGGCGGGACTACAAAATCAAGGAATTGCTCAACGCTGCACAGCGTAATATTCCAGTATCGCAGTTAAAAGGCAATCGAACAATGGAGCAGTACTTTAAGTCAACTGATGAAATGGCCGAACTATTCAAAGATTTCCCTGATGCTATAGCTATGACAGGTGAAATCGCGTCAAGGTGTAATCTTGATCTGCCATTAGGCCAACCACGTTTCCCAAAATTTACTGTGCCTGAAGATGAGACCAGCTATGGCTATCTTTCTAAGCTTTCTTATGCCGGAGCTGTAAGGAAATATCGAACACTAAGTCAACAAATTACCGTGAGGCTGGAAATGGAACTGGATACCATTAGGCAACTCGGTTTCTGTGATTATTTTCTGGTGATCTGGGACATAGTACAGTGGGCAAAAGCAAGAGGCATACGATACCAGGCTAGAGGTAGTGCGGTGGATAGCTTAGTGGTCTATGTGCTGGATATCAGTATCGTTGACCCTATTAAGTATAATTTACTTTTTGAACGGTTCATGCATCCTCTCAGAAAAGAGCCTCCTGATATTGACCTCGACATAGACCGTAGTCGCCGTGACGAGGTACGTGATTATATCTATCAGAAGTATGGCACTGATAATGTTGCTTGCGTGGGCACAATCAGCACCTACATGGCGAGAGGTGCTATCCGAGATGCAGGTAAGGCACTACAAATGCCGGATGACATTATCGAAGAGGCTTGCAATGGGATTCATTATCTTTCTGCGTCAGGCCTCATGGAAAATGCCGAGGCTCTTCCTGAGCTTAAAGGCAGTACCATTTATCAAATACCTGCTTTGCAAGATTTTTTTCGACTTTGTGCTTCTATAGACGGGTTTCCTAAGCATATGTCCGTTCATTTAGGAGGATTGCTCATCGGAGACGGCAAATTGTCTGATTTAGTCCCTCTGGAATGCTCTAGTGGCGGTGATATCATCAGCCAGTATGATAAAGACGATATAGAGAGGCTGGGCATTGTAAAGATGGATGTGCTGGCACTTCCTACTCTCACTGTTATCGAGGATACCCTAGCCGAGATTAAGAAGAACCGAGGTATTGTTATTGATATTGACACTATTCCTAGATATGATAGCGAAGCACTTAATATGTTGCGAAATGGCAAGACGATTGGTGTATTTCAGCTGGAATCACCAGCACAGAGAGAAATGGCAGGAAGGCTATTACCAGACTGTTTTGAGGATATTATCGTGTCAATCTCACTAGTCAGACCAGGGCCATTAAAATCGAACATGGATAAGATCTATCTGCCGAGAAGGCATGGCATTGAATCAGTTACCTACCTTCACCCTGGCCTAAAGAATGCCCTCGAAGAAACGTTAGGGGTGATACTATTCCAAGAACAAGTGCTCAAGGTGGCTCATGACCTGGCTGGCATGAGTTATGCTGAGGCCGATGGATTCAGGCGAGCTATGACTCATGACCGTACCGAACAGGAAATGGAGAAGATGCGGGAGACGTTTATCTCTTCTGCTGCCAAGCGTAAGGTTAACAAAAACATCGCCAAAACTGTTTTCGGGCAACTGGCTGCCTTCGCTGCTTACGGATTCTGTAAAGCTCATGCTGTCGCTTACGCTATTGTTGCTTATCAGACTCTTTGGTTGAAATGCCATTATCCTGCAGAATTTTTCGCTGCTGTGCTCTCCAATCAGCCTACGGGGTATTATCCGTCGAGAGTACTTATAGCTGATGCTAGGAGATTCGGGGTAGCGATATTGCCTCTCGATATTAATCGATCTTTTGACAGGTACACGGTAGAGAATGGCGCAATAAGGATAGGGTTTAAACAGCTAAAAGGTATGTCGGAGAAAGCTATGCAATCAATATTAACCGAGAGGTTGAAGGCTCAATACACATCGCTTAGAGATTTTATTTCGAGGACTGATATGGGTCAGCATATTACGGAGAATTTAATTAGAGCAGGTGCTTTTGATGCCTTCGGCAATACCAAGGAACTCTTATTACAACTTCAAAAGTTAGTAAATATTAATCGCAACAGTGATTATGGCATAAGGCCATTGTTGGAATGTGGTAATGCAGAATCAACATCAATTAAGAATACAAATTCGAAAAACAAGATGGAGAGAATGTTGGCAGAACGTGAGCTTCTATCTCTCGATCTATCAGCACACGCGCTGGATTTCTTTGATCTTAATGACGGATTTACCAAGATAAAAGATTTGAACTCAATTGCCACAGGGAAAACTGTTAAAATTGCTGGCTCCGTTATCCGTTACCAGACACCGCCAACACGGAATGGTAAAAGAGTAGTCTATGTGATAATAGAAGACGGAACAGGCGTAGCTGATGTAACGGTATTCAATGATGTGCAGGAAAAATGTGGACAGGTATTATTCCGTGAAGCTTGGCTGATTATAGAAGGTAAAATTCAGAGAAGAGGCCCTAAGGCACTTTCTATCATCGCCAACAATCTGTACCCTTTACTAATAAAAATAGGTGGTTAAATTCCACCTTGAATTCTACATTTGATAAACAAGGAAACCCATTGCAATAGCTGGCATTAAACGAAGAAAGGTGGTATAAATATTAGGGAAGGTCAGCACCATTAAATGAATAAATCAAGATTTTTAACAATTTATTTGTGTCTTACAGTCCTGTTTACACTGGTTCTATCGTTCTCCTGCGTAAAAGTTGCACCAAAGTCTATCGCGCCTACCGTCAGTATTACCTCACCCAATGGCGATGAGAAATGGGATACAGGTTCCAACCAGATCATCACTTATACGATGACCGGGACTGGGATTTCCAAGGTGAAAATAGAGTACTCTATGGATGGTGGTTCCAGATGGTTCATTATTTCGTTCACTGCAGGAACTGGCTCGTGCAGCTGGAAAATACCCGATATTCCGACTGTAAATTGCCTTGTAAGAATTACCCTCTTGGATGCGGGTGATACAATTCTAGCCCAGGATACAAGCAACCGGCCTTTCAGTATTGTTAAACCCGGCGTTGCTCTACAGCCTCCAGCAGCCGCAACAATCTTTCCACGCATTGTGACACCTGCCCCGGGACAGATGTCAGCTTCTGATAAACAGGCAGCCATAAGTAGCGCTACCACTCAAATTAACAGAGTAATAGCATACAGTCTATCATGTGCCAAGGAGTCGTTGCCGAAAAATCCCCATTTACAGAGCGAGTATAAAACCCAAATAGCCATTCTTCAAGATCCCGATCTATATAACAAAATAGTAAAGGGTAATTTTTTTGTGGTGGATTCCTATTCTTCAAGCAACGGGGCAAAGATTCTCATAGTGGCTACTTACACCGCGGAAAGTATGCGCGATGAAGCGAATTACGCATTGCAAATAGTTAAGATGTCAATGCCCGTTCTGGAAGCCTTTATGTCCGTTCCTTATCCTTCAAGTAACTATTACATCTGGTACGGATTTGATTTAGGGAATTCCGGTGGCACAGGTCTTATGTACATGGAAGACCAGAAGGTATATGAATCCAGATGGAAGCCGCCTATGGTCCCTTATGTACCGATTATATGCCATGAATTATCACACACTTATATTGGGCATGAAGGATTAAACCAATTCTTGGAAATATACACATCCAATTTAATTGCCGGTCATACCGCGTCTTTTAGCGATTGGATTTATTTACGTGATTACAAGACATGGCAGGGGACAAAAACAGGCTATGCCGCTGTACTTGATATATACCAGTTGATTGGCCTTGATACCATTCAAAAAGCTTACCGTGAGATCTATAAAATTAAACCTCCCTATGGTCAGAATCTTTCTGCACAGTGCAAACAGGTTTTTATTGACCAGTCGCCTTCAAACCTTAAATCGCAGGTATCAGCTATAGTTGCAAATATAACTTATTGAAATATATTCGCATATAGCCTGTCACGAAAGTTATATTGCTGATTAAGCCAGAATAATTTAGAGTCTGTCTACCGGAGAGTAAAGCTTATGTGCCTCCACTGCATCCAAACACCCTACCGCCTGGCAATACCGTTTAGTCATCATTAACGCAACCTAACCGCTTGACCTTCTCCACAATCTCACTTATCGTCTCTTGTCGTTTTGGACGGCAAATATATCGAAGGAGAAAGTAATATGGCAAAAAAGAATATCAAGACAAAGGTAACCAATGATTTGGAATCTAGGGTAACAGTGTTGGAAACGAGAATAGCTGCTTTAGAGATAGTGTCAAAGAAGTTCACTCGCAAAAAGAGGGAATATACAGATGAACAAAGAGTAGCAATTCGAGCAAGGCTTCTAGCAGGTCAAGAAGCAGCACGAAAACGAAGAGAGAATGAAGCCAAAACTACAACTGAGAAGAAGGTAACTACCCAACCTAAGAAAGTTGTCAAAGCCAAGCCAGTACAGCCACCGAAACAATCTTAGCTATAGCTTACTGAAAGGAGAAGTAATTAATGATAACATTATGTAAAAAGGAGACTGGCAGTCAGAAGGTAGTGGGTTCGAATCCCATCAGCTCCACCAATCATAACTTTCCAACACGAAAAAATTGATACATTCCTTGAGATAACCATTGCTCATGCTCCTCGCATTAGGAGGAAATGACTATGGCTCAGGGATGTATAAAGTGTTCCTGTAACTTCTTAAGCCCCCGTGTATCCAAGCATTTGATCTTACGGTCTTCCCTAAATGTTTTTCTGTTCTATTTTCATTCTTCAAAGTATTTCTGGAGGTAATAATATGAGCAATAACGCAGATATAACACGCCCCGATTCTCCTGTGAAGACAGTTGATTTACCTGTCGATGAAATTGTTCCCGATCCAAATCAACCGCGTAAAACATGCACCTCTAATGAGATAGACAGCCTGAGACAAAGTATTACTGCAACCGGCCAAATTAGCCCAATAGTGGTGAAGCAGGGCTCTGATGGAAAATATGTAATTGTTGTCGGAGAAAGGCGCTGGCGAGCCATAAAAGAGGCAGGTATACCTCATATCAAGTGTATTGTTCGCGATGATATCGACGACCAAAAAGCGCTGGAAATGCAGCTAGCGGAAAACTGTCAGCGTGAGGATATTGCTCCTCTAGATCAGGCATGGGCTTTTAAAGCATACCTCGAAAATTACGGCGTGTCACAAAGAGAGCTATCGAGACGCACCGGGATTCCGCAGCGGACCATTTCCGCCAGATTAGCTCTGCTCTCGTTGCCATTGAGCATGCATGCTCAAATTGAGTCTGGCGATATCGGGCCACATGAAGCTCTGAAGATCTCGGAGTTGCCAGCCGACCAACAGGGAGCTGTAGCTGATGCCGTCGCCACAGGAAGAATAGGTAGTCGCATACTCGACAATTTGGTCAGTCAAGCCCGAGAGCATCCACAAAAGGCACTGCAGCTAATTCGCGAACTTACTGTGGCACAAAGTTCAGTACCTTCTTCAGGTGCTATTACTGACATCGACATGCTGGGCGCAGTGACCACGACCCCTGATAGCCCTTGCATTGGAATTGGCAAGAATGAGAGGAAGGAAGAAGTCGACCTGGAAAATAAGCCTGCCATAGTCAAGCTTCTTTCAGAGATGCGTGCCTTCCTGGACATCGCCACGAAGATAGGCTTGGAAAGGCAAAGGTGTTGCCCTAATTTGAATGAAGAAGGCTTATGTGGCATGTGGTGTTGGGAAGAAGATGGTGTACGTAAGGGGGTGGGTGAGCTCGTCAAATACAACGGTAATTGGTATGTAAGACCGTCGCCGCATCAGTGCGCTCTATGCACGAATGACCTCCTCTTCCAGCTCGTTTATCTAGAAGGTGAAGTAGAGAACACCCCTGCCTCCGGGTTAAAAAGAGAGTTCAAGTGTGACTGTGGGTCTAGTGGAGAAATAGCAGTAGCTGTGAAATGCACCAAGTGTGATAAAGAGACCTGGTGGGGCTGGTGGCCTGAAAAGTCTTGATACCAGCACTGAACACGGAGACTAAGGCTGAGTTTAATAGAAGTTGAAGAAAAACGACTGTGAAAAATGAACACGAGTTATCTTGAACTGTGGGAAATTAAGCTCATGGAAGAAATGGCTAATTGCCTGAGGGACAAGTTGCTTATCAGGCTGCTATTTCGATTGGGCTGTCGTGTCTCTGAGGCTTTGGCTCTTTCTACGGAAGACATAGACCTTAAGAAGGGCTTGGTTACCATTGTTCACCTTAAAAGCCGACCTAGACTCTTTTGTCCCGATTGCCAAAGCCGGCTGGGCAAAGGTCACGACTTTTGTCCTAAATGTGGCAACAAGGTAGATAAGAAAATAAGGCAAGAACAGGAGCATCGCAGGTTAAGGAGATTACCTCTCGACTCGGAGACATTAGGTGTACTGAAGGATTATATGAATCGCGGTGGTCCTGTTTTAAAAAACGGAGCCAGACTGATCTTCGGAATTAACCGTCACCGCGCCTGGCAAATAATCATAGAATGTGCTGCAAGAGCTGCTTTGCCTAAGTTGCTCAATCCTGATTCGGGAAAGCTCCATAATGTTAGCCCGCATAGATTAAGAGATGCTTTTGCTGTCCATGCTATGAAGGCGGATGACTCTGGCGACGGGTTGCGATTGCTTCAAGAACATCTAGGCCATACCAGCTTCGATACCACGGCTAAATATAGAAAAGTAGCCGGGGAAGAGCATCGTCGCTGGTATGAGAAGCTGTGGGAGGAGAGCAATAATGATAGAACTGCTTAGGCCAAGCAGAGGAGGTTTCCTTAGGCCCTTTGGCTGCGGCTGGTTCATCAGAGAGTTCCTCATAGGCAATGGGCCACTAGGTTTGCCCATGATAGACCCTAATGAAGGTGCGCCCCAGGCAGAGATCTTCTACTATTATAAGACTGCTCTTCTCAGAACCATTGCCGAGGACAGAGCTATTCGGGAGGAGGAAAAGTTGGCACGATGCCAGAAGCGGTCTATTAACCCCGAGAACATTGAGCGACTCTCCAAAAAACATCTAGCCCTGATTCCCTACAAATCCACAAGCTGCCGGTATCATTCCTTTGTGGTCTATTTCTCCAATCTGCAGAGATTAGGCTGGGTAGAGGCTACTGGAAAGGAAGAGCCTTCAGCCTTTCAAGACAATTATCCCCAAGGACAACCACGGCGGTATTTCCGTCTTACCGCGGCTGGTCTGGCTGCCTCTGATGCCGAATGGGCAGATCCCCAATATGCCCTTTATCATAGGAGATAACCGAATGCCCGCAAAGAAAGAGGCTGCAAGTAATCACAAACTGACAGCCTTTTGCCCTGAGCATCTACTGGAACCGGGGTGAGATGGTGAACTGAGACCTGAAGAATTTTGCTATGTTAAGCCCCAACTCAAGCAATCACCATTACTGAGAAGACGTTGGGGATTCAGTCCATCGGCCAAGAGGCTCTCCGGAGATAAAATCAAGGCCATTGCCCGGGATGGTAAAGCAGCAAATCATAGGCCAGTTTTAGCTTCGGCTGAAAAGAACAAAATCTTGTAGTGGCAGTATTACTCTTAAAAAAGCTCTAGCCCTTTCCCCCTGGCTGCGAAAACTCGCCTCTGAAATTGTTTGAGCGCTGTAATTGCTACAGAAGCTCCACAGGGTGGCTTTTTGAGGCTTAAGGAAGGGCGCTAAGCCAGCAGAATAGACTCAAGGCTTCTGCGCTGAGAAGCTTTTGATACACGCCTTGATGATAGATACCTATAGACACGTTCAAAAAAATTTGAATGAGTTTTTACGTTCAATCATGTAAATATAGGTTCATCCTAATAATGCACATTAGCGTATTTTGTTCAATAATGAAGCTGCCACATACAAGACAAACACAGAGCACCTTAACAACTGAATAGCTGAAGTCCAGAGCCTTGCCTTGTAGCTAATAAAATGCCCTAGCCAGATGAGGCTAGCTAGGGCAAATCTAACAAAGGGAGGGTATCCACAATGCTAGACTGGAACAAGTATATCGAGATAGCCAGCAAGTTTCAACGCAAGGCAAAGCCAGAGGATAGACAGGACTTACGGCAAAATATCATCGTGAGGCTTGCCGAAGTAGAGGCAAAGTATAACGGCAACGGCAACAGCCTTACCGAAGGCGGCATGGTACGAGTCGCCAGCTACACGGTTTTAGAGTATTGGCGCAATATAATGAGGCTACCGAAGATAACAAGTCTCAATGCTACCGTAGACGATGGCGATGGCAATGAAACAGAGCTGTACCACATGCTAGCCGATGATAAGGCTGTAGACGTTGAGGCTTGGCTTGATGCCAAACTATGGTTACATAGAGCACCACCGAGGCTGGTTAAAATAGCCTATAAAAAGGTAAGCGGTAAATCACTAGAGGCAAGAGACTCGGAATATCTGAGGCGATTTAGGAAAAACTTTCAAAAAAGTCTGTTTTAAGCGTGGGATTTTACCCTGGTTTTGGAACTATAGTAGTGAGAGGTTAAAACCTCTTGCGGAGTAACTACCGATGCCAGCGGATGTGCGGGTCGGCACGGCTCTGGACAATAGAATAAGACTATAAGTCACTTTTGAGCAAAGTTTTTCTTTGGGCATAAAACGCCTTGCTTTGCTTACTCTACCTGTCTTTTAGCTTTTGAGTTTACTCAAACGATAGTGCCAGCGGTTTGCGGGCTATTGCAAAAAGGTTATAAAGATAGTAGAAGAGCAGAGACAAAAAAACAAAGAAAAAGTTGCTTAAAAGAGAGGGGATAGTCTTGCTAAAAATTGAATAGTCATTTAAGACAATCAGGGCAAAGGAATCTCTGAAATAGAGGGGATTCTTTTGCCTTTTTTGTACCTTTTTCACGGGGTGTAGGTCTCTCAACCTACACCCCTTTTTTTATTTCCGAAACTTGTGATTCCCCTTCTAAACCTCGCCAAAGCTCCAAGAAAGCCCTTCAAAATCACCAGGAGTACCAAACATCATCCAAGTCGCCGAAATCTTCATTACCTTAAACACCAACCACTCCCATCTACACAAGACCCCGCTAAGTCATCGACATCCTACACATTCCAGGTAACATGAACGAATAATGCACCCCCTGCGGCTATAGTGTAAATTTATGTTGCAAACCAAATAAACACAAAAGGAGGTGCTGAATGAAGTATATTGGCTTGGACTGTCACAAGCAATATGATTTCGCTACATTAATCGACTCGGAGACAGGGGAAATGAGGTCGAAAAAATTGGCTCACAGAAAGGAGGAATTTAAATCGTTTATTGGCGGCAGAAGTAATAGTAAGATGGTGATCGAGTCATGCTGGAATTGGTCCAAGACGTATGAGCTGGCCAAGAATCTCGTTGATGAGGTGATACTGGCTCATCCGCTTAAGATAAAAGCTATTGCCTCAGCCAAAATAAAGACCGATGCTATCGACTCTCGAACGCTGGCCCAATTATTAAAGGCTGATCTTATTCCCCAAGCTCATTTAAGGGAAGCCGACAACCGGATCAAACAAAAAGTAATCAGACACAGGGCGTTCATGGTGGCAATGCGGACCAGGGTCAAAAATAAAGTGAACGACCTGGTAAGCAACCGCCTACTATCACCGACTGTTGAAGAAACAAAGCCTAAGAATCTTTTTTCCAAGAGAGGGAAAGGTGAGAATGGCGTGGCATGGCTTAAATCATTGAAATGGTCCGTAGAAGAAGATAAAAAGATATTTGAATCGGCTATGAGACTTATAGAGCAGCTTAGCCTTGAGATATCTGCCAGCAATCGGATGATGGATGAAATATTTAAAAAAGACAAGGATGCCCAGCTGCTTTACACTATTCCCGGAATAGGGAAAACCCTTGCCGTACTCATCAGCACTGAAATAGATGGCATTGGTCGCTTTAAATCACCATCGCAGGTTATCTTCGTATGCTGGTCTGGTACCTTCTACTCATTCTTCAGGAGGAAAGACATACCATGGCAAGATGATCCTGGAAGGAAATAAGTGGCTACGGTGGGCATTGATTGAGGCTGTAGTGCCAGCATCTTATGCTGATGCCGGGATAAGACAACGGTTGAATGCCCTTAGAAAGATTAAGAAAGCGAATGTAGCCAAAGTGATAATGGCCAGGTGGCTAATTAAAGTGGTGTACCATGTACTTAAAGAAGGTAGACCGTATATACCATCTGAGCTAATTAATTCAGACCGGAGCCGCCTTTCAATTGCCTTAGCGAGCTCTTAAAGAGCTGCGCTCCTAATACAGGTTAAGGGGCTCCGGGTCTGACGTTACCGTGTGCACTTAAATAGTGGCACGAATAGGAGGCTGAGTAAGGTCTTAACCGGGAGTAGAATATTGAGAATATTTGAATAAGCAAATAATAAAGGACTTGCATTATTTGTTCAT